>CAWJDZ010000030.1:0-104376 GCA_963841765.1 uncultured Alphaproteobacteria bacterium | reverse complement strand
AGAGTAATCGCAAGCAACGGGGCCATGCTCATCGGATCGAACGGGCTCAAACGGAGCGCTCGCTCACCCCACTTGATGCCCCGGTTCGCATTTCCGGCATAGACCATCACGACACTGCCCAGGACATAAGTCAGAGCGCACGAAGGGCTCAGCGTCAGTGCCGCTTCGAAGGCTTGGTGCGCCGCTTCGCGGTCATGCGCGACTAGCCCGAGGGCAAAGCCTCCAAGCGATAACGCGATAGCGTCATCACGACCATAAGCGATTGCCGCTTGGGCATGGCGCGTCGCCCCGAGGCGGTTCTCTTCATGCGCACCTGCACGAGCGAGAAGATGATTTCATGTGCCCAGGCGGCGAACCCATGTGCAAGGGCGTGTTGGGTTTGCCGTTTTTTTCTCGGTAACTGAGAAGCAGCAGAGCCTCTGCAGCTCCATCCGGCGTAGCCATCTAAACGTGCGGGAGAGCGCGAAGCACGAGGTCATAAGCATCGAGACTGTCGGGCCGCTTTCTCTTTAACTCGTTCAATCTCCGCCTGGCGAAGGCTTGGTTCAATGGCGGCGACGACACTCATCGTCAATTCATCCTGAATTGCGAAGACGTCATCGAGAGTGCGATCGTAGCGATCCGCCCAGACGTGCCGACCGGTTTCGGCCTCGATCAGCTGACCGGTCACGCGCACTCGGTTTGAGGCTTTGCGTACGCTCCCCTCAAGAATGTAGCGCACACCCAGTTCACGCCCGGCCTGCTTCACGTTCACGGCCTTTCCCTTTGTAGGTGAAACTTGAATTTCGCGCGATGACGAACAGCCATTTGATACGCGAAAGTCCGGTAATGATGTCCTCAACCATTCCGTCTGCTAAGTAGTCTTGCTCCAGGTCGCCGCTTAGATTGGTGAAGGGTAGGACGGCGATCGAGGGGCGGTCGGGTAACGCCAACAATCCTTGTTCCAAGGGGGATGGCGTGGTGTTCCTTGGCTCAATACGCGTCTCGATGCGAAAGACATGTACCGGCCGGGCGATGTTCTTCACACTATGTTCGCCCAGATCAGCGAAGCCGACTGGAAGCTTCTCGGCGACGTGCTCGCGAACCGTGGCGCTGACACAGATCTGGCCGGGCTCGGCAATGGTTTCGAGCCGCGCCGCGACGTTGACACCATCGCCAAAGATGTCATCGCCCTCCACGATCACGTCGCCGACGTTGATCCCGATGCGAAACCGAATGCGATGGCCTTCATCGATGTTGGCATTACGGCTCTCCATTCCCTGTTGCATCACGACGGCGCAGCGCACCGCATCAACGATCGACGCGAATTCGATCAGAAGGCCGTCGCCCGTGGTCTTGACAATTCGGCCCTGATGCTGGGTTATCAGCGGATCGATGAGTTCTCTGCGATGGGTCTTGAGCGCGGCAAGCGTCCCCTCTTCGTCAACACCCATGAGGCGCGAATATCCTTCCGCGTCCGCAGCGAGGATTGCGGCGAGCCGGCGAGCCGTACAGAACTCCAAATTCATTTGCTTTATCCGAGGTCGGCCGTTTCCAATCGGCCGCAGTCGATATCAATTGTGCCTTGATGCGGCGAGCTCGGCAATATCATTACGAGTTCCTCAAAGATGGCTCGGAGGACATGTTGGCGAGTGTCGGCTTCTGATGCTGTGGACGGCTCCTCCACCTGGCGCGCAAAAGCGCCATAGGATTGGTTGCTGATGAGGTGACCACGATTTGGAGGAGCTAGATATGCAAGCGGTGACGACAATCGGTTTCGACATTGCGAAGTCTGTTTTCCAGGTTCACGGCATTGACGCAGAGGGCCAGGGCGTCATTCGCCAGCAGCTCAGGCGGTCACGGGTTCTCGGCTTCTTCAAGAAGCTTTCGCCTTGCGTGGTTGGTATGGAGGCATGCGCCTCCTCGCACTACTGGTCGCGCGAGTTGCAGGCTCTCGGTCACACGGTTCGATTGATGCCGCCGGCCTATGTGAAGCCGTATCTGAAACGCCAGAAGAACGATGCGGCCGATGCCGAGGCCATTTGCGAGGCGGTGCAGCGGCCAAGCATGCGGTTCGTGCCGACCAAGACACCCGACCAGCAAGCCTGTCTGATGCTCCACCGTACGCGGCATCTGTTCATTCGCCAGCAGACTGCGCTGATCAACGCGATCCGCGCCCACCTTGCCGAGTTTGGCATTGTCGCACCGGTCGGCCGCAATGGCGTCGAGGAGCTGCTCGATGTGGTCGCCGATCCCGATGATGGACGCGTGCCCGAGATTGCGCGCGAGTGCCTGGAGGCACTGGGCAATCAACTACAGCGGCTGAAGCGGCAGATCCTTGACGTTCGACCGGCGTATCAACGCCTGGCATCGCTCAAACGAGACTAGCCGTCGGCTCGACGAACTCCCCGGGGTCGGCCCGGCGCTGGCAACCGCGCTGGTCGCCAGTGTCCCCGATCCGAAAGTGTTTCGATCGGGACGCGACTTCTCAGCCTGGGTTGGGCTGGTGCCGAAGCAGAACTCGAGTGGAGGCAGGGAGAGGCTCGGCAATATCACCAAACAGGGCGATCGATACCTGCGCTCGCTGTTCTGCGCTGGCGCGTTGGCGGTGATCCGATACGCCAAAATCCACGGCACCAAGCATCGGCCATGGCTTGCCAGGCTGCTGGAACGGCGGCCGACGAAGGTGGCCGCGATCGCGCTCGCCAACAAGATTGCGCGCATGGCCTGGGCGATGATGGCCAAGGGCGAGCGTTACAGGGAACCCGTCGCGCTGGCTCGCTAGGGCAAGGCGACTTCGGACGAGATCGCGCCGGCAACGGCGTGATGTGAAGGTTGGAAAGGACTGACAGCACGTAATGCAGAACCGGTCGATCCGGTGATCAGGACAACCCACTTGGGCCATTGCATTGTCGAATGCGAGCTTTTGACCGGGACCTGATCCGCGGAAGGCATTATGGCCAGCGGCCCTGTGAGCCGCGCTCAAAGGCCGAACACATGGCTGCTACGACCAGCGCTGCGACTGAAGAAGTTCCTTGACAGCTCGGAGCCGTCCACACATGGCCATTGCATTGTCGAATGCGAGCTTTTGACCGGGACCTGATCCGCGGAAGGCATTATGGCCAGCGGCCCTGTGAGCCGCGCTCAAAGGCCGAACACATGGCTGCTACGACCAGCGCTGCGACGTGAAGAAGTGCCTTGACAGCTCGGAGCCGTCCACACATGGCCCATCGCGTCATTTCGCTGCGCTGCGGAATTTGGCCGCTATCGGGGCATCAGCGGACTCTGGCGAGCCTCCGCCCGGCGGATTTATGGGTTCACGGCCTGGTAGATGACGACGCTCCTTATCGACTTGCCCTGATGCATGAGATCGAAGGCGTCGTTGATCTTCTCAGCGGCATGGTGTGGGTGAGGCAGTAGTCACATTCACGGCATTCGGGCGTGTAAAGCGGGATGACGTGATCGCCTTTCCTCAGAGACTTGACGCCAGGCCCCACATCGACGACGACGCCCGCCCCTTCGTGACCCATGATCGCCGGGAACAGCCCTTCCGGATCGGCGCCCGAGATTGTGAACTCATCCGTGTGGCAGATACCGGTCGCCTTGATCTCGACCAGCACCTCGCCTTCACGCGGGCCTTCGAGATCGACCTCGACGAACTCTAGGGGCTTGGCTTTCTCAGAGGCAACGGCGGCGCGGGTCTTCATTGTCTGGCTGCTCCTCACATGTTGCGCCGATCTAGTGTGCTGAACGCGAAGTTCCTGATATCTAACCGCTGCACCGACAGGAACTTCGCGTTCAAAAGCACACTAGAATTATAAGATTTTCTAGTGTCCTTTTCGAATCCGAAGTTCGCTCGGAAGATGCTGCGAGCTGATGCGAACTTCGAATTCGGACACTAGCCCGACAGGAGCCGGGTCGTCCGCTCCTCGATGAAATGCGGCCTCAGGCCTTGAGCGCACCCGAGGCTTTGGCGACGTGAGTGGCGATGTAGTCCATCAGCGGCGGTGACAGGCAGTCATAGGGCTCGAGGCCGAGCTCCTTGAGCCTTCCCCTGACCGCACCCATCTGGGACGGCTGATAGCCGGTTTCTATGATGGAGGATACGAAAGCCGCGAACTGGGGCGGTGACCAGCCCTGCTCCTTGGACAATTCCGTATGGATGAAGTCGAGGCCATAGAAGGGATGCTTGGTGTTCTCGATGCGGCCGTAGAGATGCACGCTGCAGCCTGTGCAGGCGTGGCGCTGAATGGTCGCATTGGGATCGACCACCTTGAGCTTGTGGCCATTGGCAGTGACCGAGAGGCTGTCGCGCGGCACGACGGCGACGACCGAGAACACGGCGCCGTTGGGCTTCCAGCATTTGGTGCAGCCGCAGGCGTGATTGTGAGCGCTCTGGCTCGTGATCTTGACCGTGACCGGATCGCTCGCGCATTTGCATGTGAGCGTGCCGCCCTTGAAGTCGTCGGCCGCCGGCTTGAAGCCGTTGTCGACAGATGGATGGATGGCAACTGGCATCGAACTCCTCCCTGGTTGAGCACGAACCTACCTCAGATGCTGAACCCAGCACCCCATATCTTGTTTGTAGGAAAGCTCGTGTATCACGATACCGCTTCGGGAAGCCGGCAGCAAGCCAATCACATTTCAAGAGAAGCCTGAACGCTACTGCCTGCCTGCATTGAAGCGGTCGCCCACGCTCACTTCGGGTCCCGGCGAAGTAAACAGCCGTTTCAAAGCTCCCATGATCCACGCCCAGGTACTAAGAGTCCTGGAGCGGCCTTTCGCGGTTGCGGCGCGACGAGCGAGAGTCTTCGCGCTCGATCTGCTTCAGGTGCATCATGGGGCCAAGTGGATTGACGTCATGCATGGAATTGTCTCCTCTTCTATGAGAGGAGAATGGAACGGGGCCGTCATTCGAGCGTCATGGGCATCGTCAAGGCAACGCAAAATCGGCATCAGCGGTCGCCCGGGGCTGGCCTGGAAATCCGCTTGCTGGGCCCGATGACGCTCCATCCATATGTCCGGCCACGCCGTCCCATTGGCTTCCAAGAAGGTCCGGGCGCTGCTCGCCTATCTGGTCCAGCGCGAGAATGTTGCCATCGCGCGCACAACCCTGACTGAGCTCCTGTGGGGAGAGCGCGAGGAGGCGCAGGCGCGCGCAAGCTTGCGCCAGTCCTTGTCGGAGCTGCGCGCGGCCCTTGGCCCTGCATCGGATGCTCTCGTTGCGAACAAGGAATCCATCACCTGGCGCTCAGATAGTGTGTGGATCGATACAAAGCTGCTGGAAGCCGCTGCCCAAACCCAGAACACGGCAGCGCTCGGCGAAGCCGCTGCGCTCGCCGGCGGTGATTTCCTCGAAGGTCTCTCCATCGACGAGTCCGGGTTCGATCAGTGGCTCACAGGAGAGCGCGAAAGGCTCCGCCTGCTCCTCACGAAGATCCATACGCGGCTCCTGACCTCGGCCGAACAGGGCGGAAGGCTCGAAGAGGCGATCAATCATGGTCTCAAGCTCCTGAGCCTTGATGCTCTGCAGGAGCCCGTCCACCGGACGCTCATGCGGCTCTATGCGGCGCAAGGCCGGCCGGATGCGGCACTTGTCCAGTATGAGCGCTGCGAGCGTGAGCTCTCGAAGGAGCTTGGCGTCAGGCCGGAGGCTGAGACCGAGGCGCTCGCCCGGTCCATACGAGCTCAGCGCCGTGAGATCCTGCCCAAGGCCAAGTTGGCCCTCCCCTTGCCTGAAAGGCCGTCAGTGACCGTTCTGCCCTTTGCCAACCTCTCGAGCGATCGCGAGCACGGGTTTTTTGCTGACGGCCTGACGCAAGACGTCATCGCCGCACTTTCACAGATAAAGGAGCTCGTCGTCGTCGCAACCGGCGGAAGGCAAATATATGAAAAAGGTGCGGACATCGCGAAGGAGCTGGGTGCGCGCTTCGTGCTCGAGGGCGGCGTGCGTGCCGCCGGCAACCGTATTCGCGTCACCGCCCACCTTGTCGATGGCCTATCTGGAGCCCATGTCTGGGCCGAGCGCTATGAAGGCGAGCTAGACGACATTTTCACGGTCCAGGACCAGATCACCCAAGCCATCGCCTTGACGATGCAGGTCAAGCTCACAGCGGGGGACATGGCCCGGTTCTGGGACGGTCAGACCCGCAATCTGAGAGCATGGGAGAAGATGGTCGCCGCCCGCGATGCCTGGCTCCGCTTCAATCGGGTAGACAATGTGAATGCCCGCCGCCTGCTTGAAGAAGCCCTCCGCATCGATCCCAACTACACAGGCGCCATGGTGCTGCATGGGATGACCTTCTGGTGGGACGCACGCTTCAACAAGGACATCGATCGCGAATACTCCCTTCGTCTGGCGGAAGAGGACTATCGCAAGGTTCTCGCGCTCAATCCCGAACTTGGGATCGTCTATATGCTGAAAGGCGGCATAGCCTGGCTGCGCGACGAGCATGAAGAGGCAATCGCCTGCGTGAGGCAGGCCGTCGATCTTGCGCCGAGCGATGCGCATTCGGTCGCCTTTCTCGCCATGCTGTACATGTATGCCGGCGAATACGAGAAATCTATCGCAACACTGACTTTCGCCATGCGCCTCTGCCCGCAATATCCCTCCTGGTACACATATTACATGGCGTTCAATCATCTCTGGACTGACGATTTTGATCGGGCGCTTGAATGCGGCGATCTTTATATGCGTCAGGAGCCCGACGAACCTTTCGCTTTTTCGCTGATGGCAATCATCCTCGCCTTTCACGATCGGAAGAAAGAAGCAGCTCGAATGATCGCCAAGCTGCGTGAACGCTTTCCTGATTTCGGCATGACGGAAATGCGAATGTCGCAGCGCTATCGCGAACGTGCGAAACTCGAGAAAGTGATCAAGGCGCTCAGGGAAGCCGGCCTGCCGGACTAGCAAGCCTCAGGGCTTGGCCGTCGTCGCGGGCGTCGTTTTCTCGGATGTTTTCTTTTCAGGCATTTTCCCAGGCACCGATTTCGGCGCGCGCTCGAGCAGGATCTTGCCCGCCGGATCGATGGGATTGCCTTTCGGATCCGACATGATGACATAGACATGGTTGGGCATTTCCGGCGGATAGGCGGGGTGGAGATCCTCCGCCTTGCCGAGCATGGTTTCGCCCGCTTTCACCTCATAGCGGCTCTTGTCCTTCAGCGCCTTGTCGATCTCGGGCGAAACCTCGACGAAATAGATGCTGACGCGATAGCCATCCTTGTTGCGAATGACCAGGCCCTGCAATTCCTTGCGCGGGTCTTTGCGCATCTCGACCCACCCGTCGATCGTCGCATAGATCGGATCGCCGGGCTTGGTGAGATAGTCGGTGCCGCCAGAAAAGCGCAGCTGCGTCTTGTCGAGACGGTCGGTGAGAAAGCCGCCGCCGCCGCCTTTCTCGCAACAGGGCAGTATCTCGCCCGACTTGGTCGGCGCTGCCAGTTTATCCTTCTCCGGAAAGCCCATGCCGAGCTTGGCGTTCGGCAGGAGGAAGCGCCGGAATTTGTGAACATCGCGATCCTCGATCTCGGAAGGCCTCAGCTCCTTCGTCTTCACATAAGCCGCGAATTTGCTCATCTGCTTGTCGCGGTCGGTTACCTTCGGATCGGTCGCATCGCCGCGATACTTCTTCTTCGGCTCCTTGGGATCATAGGCATAGGTGCCCTTTTTGTCGCGCGCCACGCTGCTGTTGACGCGGCAGTCCCTGTTTTCGCTCAGCCGGCAATAGCCCCGCTCCATGTCGCGGCCTACCTTGCGCGCGCCGCGCTCGATCGCGCTACCTACCTTAAGGGCGCCTCTCTTGAAGTCATTGAAGAGATCGGCATTCGCTGTCTGGGCTTCCACTGCCGAAAAGGCCACGAGAAGCGTGAAGCAAAGGGCAAGGCGTTTGAGGGTCATGGGTAGAGCCTTTCAAAAGCCAATGACACTGGCTGAGAATCGCATCTTGAGCGGCGGATTTCAATCTCGGCCGCAGTCTGCCCATATATTGTGGGAAGATTTCAGTAACCGCATAACATGTTTTCGGTTTGTTTCCGTAGAGGAACCAGCCCCCGGCGGATACACTTCGATAGAAGTTAGTGGGTAGTGGTGAGTATCATGGCAGCTCCAGGCCGCGCTTATTGGAAGGGATTCCTCAGGCTTTCCCTCGTGTCCGTCGGGGTCGCGGTCTACAACGCCGTCGATACGGCCGCCGAGATCAAATTCAACCAAATCCACAAGCCGACAGGCAAGCGGATCAACTACACCAAGACGGTGAAGGGCATCGGCCCTGTCGATACCGCCGATATCGTCAAGGCCTATGAGGTCGACGAGAACACCTATGTGACGCTCGAGCCCGAGGAGCTTGCAGCGATCAAGCTCGAAAGCACCAAGACGCTCGACCTCAAGCAATTCGTCGAGGCTGAGGAGATCGACCCGCGTTACTTCGAACGTCCCTACTACGTCGTGCCGTCCGACGAGCATGCCGTCGAAGGCTATCTCGTCATCCGCGATGCGCTCAAGCAGAGCGGCAAGCTGGGCGTCGGGCAAGTGACCATGTCGGGGCGCGAATATCTTGTCGCCGTCGGGCCGGTCGACAGGGGGCTCGGCATGCACATCATGCGCTATGCCGATGAAATCAGAGCAGCCGCCGGCTATTTCGCCGACCTGCCCGACCAAAAGCTCGAACCCGAAATGGTGTCGCTTGCGAACGAGCTTATCGGCCGAAAGGCGGCAGCCTTCACGCCTGAGAAATACAAGAACCACTATGCAAGCGCCTTGCATGAGCTGTTGAAGGAGAAGGCCAAGGGCAACAAGATCGTCGCCGCCAAGGAAGAGCGTCCGACCGGCACGAATGTCGTCGATCTCATGGATGCCTTGCGGCGCAGCGTCAAAGGCGACAAGGCAGCCAAAGAGCCGGTGAAGCCGAAAGGCGCCGCCAAGGGCGGCGACAAGTCTTCGCCTAAGAAGAAGGCCGGCAGCGGGCAGCGCTAGTACCCGCTTTCGCAAAAAAGTGAGTCACCGAAGAAGACCAATGAAGGTTTCGCACTCTCTACCACCGTCATCCCGGCGAAAGTGACGGACATGAACAGCCCTTGTGCGCGGGAGGCTGGTTTCAGCAAGTTGAAGACCCTATGTTCGTCACATGACGACCTTGAGTCTCTTCTGGCATGGCGACGCGTAGTGCTCCCAAGAAAACGGTGAAGCGCGCGCCCGGCCGGCTCGAGGCCTATCGCGAAAAGCGCGATTTCACCAAGACGGCGGAGCCGAAACCCAAAATCGGGCGCGACAAGGCATGGCGCTTCGCCGTGCAGCGCCATGACGCGCGCAGGCTCCATTTCGATCTGCGGCTCGAGCTCGACGGCGTCCTCAAGAGCTGGGCCGTCACCAAGGGCATCAGCATGGTTCCTGGCGTCAAACGACTGGCGGTCCAGACCGAGGACCATCCGCTCGACTATCTCACCTGGGAGGGCGTCATCCCCAAGGGCGAATATGGCGGCGGCACGATGATCGTGTGGGACCGCGGCACCTGGATGGCCGACGGCGATCCGCGCGAAGGCATCAAGCAGGGCAAGTTCATTTTCGCGCTGAATGGCGAACGGCTCAAAGGCCACTGGCATTTTGTGCGCATGAAGAGGAAGCCCGGCGAGACCAAGGACAATTGGCTTCTGTTCAAAGGCGATGATGAATATTCGATCGGCGCCAGCGACCCCGAGCCCTCGGCAATCGAGCTCACTTCCGTTATCTCGGGCCTCACCAATGAGGATCTCGCAAAGCGCAAGCAGATCCGGCCCGATCACAAGGCGCGCGAGAAGGTCAGGCAGGAAAGCGGCGTATCGGCGGCCCGCTACAGCAAGCTGAAAGGGGCCAAGAAGAGCATCTTGCCGCCGTTCGTCGAGCCGGCCTTGGCGGAATCGGCTGATCGGCCGCCAACCGGCAAAGGCTGGGTGCATGAGATCAAGCAGGACGGCTATCGGATGCAGGCAAGGATCGATGGCGGCAAGATCAAGCTTTCGACGCGAACCGGACTCGACTGGACGAAACGCTTTCCGACGATCGCGAAGGCGCTGGCGCAGTTGCCCGTGAGCTCGGCCTTGATCGACGGCGAGATCGTCGCGCAGGAAGAGAGCGGCATATCGACCTTCAACGCACTGCAGAGCGATCTTCGAGAGGGTCGACGCGACCGCCTCGGCTATTTCCTGTTCGATCTGCTCTATTGCGAGGGCGTCAATCTCACCGGCGTCGCTCTCAGCGAGCGCAAGGCGGCGCTGGCGGAGCTATGCCAATCGCTGCCCGATGCTTCACCCATCCGCTATAGTCAGCACATCGATGAGGGCGATGCCCGCACGATCTTCGAGCATGCCTGCCAGATGGGGCTCGAGGGCCTGATCTCAAAGCGCGCCGATGCGCCCTATCGCAGCGGCCGCGTCAACAGCTGGATCAAGTCCAAATGCTCGCTCAGCGAAGAAC
This sequence comes from uncultured Alphaproteobacteria bacterium, assembly GCA_963841765.1. Taxonomy (GTDB): domain Bacteria; phylum Pseudomonadota; class Alphaproteobacteria; order Rhizobiales; family Aestuariivirgaceae; genus Taklimakanibacter. Next base: position 93,947 of record CAWJDZ010000030.1, on the reverse strand, counting down.
TCATCATCATCGGCTATGTGCCGTCGTCCACTTCGCGCCAGGCAGTGGGCGCGCTTGTTTTGGGATACTACGAAGACAAGGAGCTCGTCCATGCCGGGCGCGCCGGCACCGGCTTCACCGATGAGGTGGCGCTCGCTCTGCGCAGCGGACTGGAAGCGATCGAAGGCGAGCGGCCGAAATTCAAGCGGCCGCTCGACAAGGCTTCCCAGCAGAATGTGCGTTGGGTCGAGCCCCGCATCGTCGCTGAGATCGAGTTCAGGGGCTGGAGTTCCGACCGGCTGTTGCGACAGGCCGCCTTCAAGGGCATCCGCGAGGACAAGGCAGCAGAGGATGTCGTGCTCGAGGAGCCGTGGAAGCATCAGACGACGCGTGCAACGAGCGTGCCGCAGAATGTCAAGCTCACGCATGCGGACCGCATTCTCTGGCCCGAGGACGGCATCACCAAGCAGGGACTGGCGGAGTTCTATACCGACATCGCCGATTGGATCCTGCCGCATGTGACGGGCCGGGTGTTGAGCCTGGTGCGCTGCCCGGCAGGCGTCGGCAAGCCCTGCTTCTATGCCAAACATCTGTGGGAGGGCGCCGGCAAGTCCTTCGAGCCCATCGATGTCGGCGAAGCCGAACCGATGTTCGCCATTCGCAATCTCCAAGGGCTGCTCGCACTGGTGCAGGCCAACGTGCTGGAAATCCACCCCTGGGGATCGCGCGTGGAGAAGCTCGAGCGGCCCGATCGCATCATCTTCGATCTCGATCCGGGGGACGCCGTCGCCTGGGAGGAGGTCATTGCCGGCGCGCTCGAAATCAAGGAACGGCTCGGGGCTCTCGGTCTCGAAAGCTTCGTCAAGACAACGGGCGGCAAGGGCCTCCATGTAGTGAGCCCGATCGTGCCGCAGGCCGAGTGGGAGAGAGTCAAGGACTTCACCAAGACCTTCGCCGAAGCGATGGCAGCGGACTCAACGAAATACGTGTCCGTCATGACCAAGTCGCGGCGCAAGGGCAAGATTTTCGTCGACTATCTGCGCAATGGGCGCGGCGCCACGGCGGTCGCCGCCTATTCGACCCGCGCCCGCAACGGCGCCGCTATTTCGGTGCCGCTCACCTGGAGCGAGCTCCAGACCGGGATCCGGGCCAATCACTTCACCATCGACAATCTCCGCCAGCGGCTCAGCCACCGCAAGCGCGATCCCTGGGCGGGTTTCTTCACGCTGAAGCAGAGATTGCCCCGGCGAGTATGACGCCTGACCCCTCCTCGCGGCCGACCGCCGGCATCGTGCTCATGACGCTGGCGATGCTCTCCATCCCGGCTGTGGACGGCCTGGCGAAGCATCTGAGCGCCGACTATTCGCCTCTTTTCATTGGCTGGGCACGCTATGCGGTCGCGGCTCTCGTCGTGCTGCCCTTGGCCGCCTTGCGGAAGGGGACACCGATCTTTCCGGCGGAAGGACGCCCTTCGCACATACTGCGCACGCTTTTCCTAGTGATATCGATGACGCTCTACTTCCTCGCCTTGGCGCGCATTCCGCTGGCGACCGCGATCAGTGCCTTCTTCATCGGTCCGATCTCGGCGGTCGTGCTTTCGATTTTCGTGCTGAAGGAGCGCGTGACATGGCCCAAGTTCGCAAGTCTCGCATTGGGCTTCCTGGGCGCGCTCGTCATGCTGAGACCCGGCAGCGAAATGAACCCAGGCATTCTGCTCGCTTTCGCCGCCGGCCTCAGCTTCGGCATCTATGTGGTAACGACAAGGCTCGCGGCGCAAAAGAGTGATCCCGTGAGCACGCTGGCTTTTCAATGCGCCGCCGGCACGCTGCTGCTGACCCCGCAGGCCATCGCCAGCTGGGCTCTCCCGCAATGGAGCGATTTTGGCTTCTTTCTCGCCCTCGGCATGGTCTCGGCCGTGAGCCATCTCCTGTCGATCGCCGCCTTCCGCTTTGCCGAAGCATCGGTACTGGCGCCGCTGGTCTATCTCGAGCTCATCGGCGCTGCCGCCATCGGCTATTATTTCTTCGGGGAGATTCCCAGTATCATCACGGTCGTTGGCGCCGGCCTCATCATCGCGGCAGGGTTTGTTCTCTTGAAAGGCCGCCGCTGAGAGCTTTCCCTTCGGGACCTCGTTCCCCATTTTGTGAGCATTTCAGGGAACTTACGCGCAAGTACAGCGTTGATTTATGAGTTGGCGCGCCTGCGACGTGGGCGCGGGACTCTCCCATTAGCCAAAATGGAGATGATCATGACCAATCGTAAGCCGCAAGATCAGAAGCACGTCCAAGGCCAGAAACAGAAAGAAGAAGATCAGCGCCAGAAGCAGCAGCAAGCGGAAAATCCCGACCGCAACCAGCAGCAGGGCGGCTTCGATCCAAATCGCGACAGCCAGCAGGGAAATCCCGACCCGGTTCGCCAAATGCCGGACCAGAGTCGGTAAAACATCATTCCAGGATTTAGGGCGCTTTCGGGCGCCCTATTTCCGGAGGGCTGAAAATGGAACGCGCGCATCCCGATCACGGTCTGATTTCCTCCGAGCAAGTGGAAGGCACCAGTGTCTTCGACCGCAACGGTGAAAGGGTCGGCAGGATCGACCATCTCATGATCGACAAGAGGACCGGGCATGTGACCTACGCCGTGATGAGCTTCGGCGGCTTCATGGGTCTCGGCCACAATCACTATCCGCTGCCGTGGTCGGCGCTTTCCTATGATACGGACCTCGCAGGCTATCGCACCGCGGTCAATGAGCAACAACTACGCGACGCGCCGGAGTTCACCGACGACGCGTGGCAGGACCGCAACTGGGAGACCCGTATCCACGACCATTATGGTGTACCTTACTATTGGTAGGCGATGAGCAAGCGCCCCGACGAGAGCAGCAGCTGGGATCTCGACAAGCGCTTTGCGAAGTTGACATCCTGGGTGGCGCGGCAGGCGGGAAGTCCGCTGGCGTTCGGCTTGGCTTTCACGCTGATCGTTGCCTGGGCCCTGACCGGACCATTTCTCGGCTTTTCCGATATGTGGCAGCTCACCGTCAACACGGCGACGACCATCGTCACCTTCCTGATGGTGTTCATCATTCAGAATTCCCAGAATCGGGACACCGAGGCGCTGCAGATCAAAATCGATGAGCTCATCCGCGCCAATCGTGGGGCCGAGAACGCCCTCCTCGACCTCGAGAACCTGCCGCAGGACAGCCTCGATGAGTTCCGCGACCACTACAGCAGGCTCGCTGAACATGCGCGCGCCAAGGGCTTCGACATGGCTGCGGTGATTGCCAGCATGGAGGCAGAGCAAACGCTTCTGCAAACTCCGCCCCATGGCGGCAAAACAAGGAGAAAGGCGCGAAAAACGCAAGCCATGTCTGGCCGTTAAGGAACCTGACGCAGGAAGAGTGCGTTAGGAAAGAGACGGCCAAAGATTCAAGGAGTTCCACCATGAAAAGATTCGCCATCCCTGCAATCTCGCTCGCGGCTTTGATGGCGAGCGGTGTTGCCTTTGCCCAGACGACCCCCGACCAGCAGCCCGCCACCCAGCCCTCTCAGGAGATGCAGCAGAAAAAGGAGCCGGCCACTCAGGCGCCGACAACCGCTCCGGATCCATCGAAGTCCTCAGACACGCAGTCTTCGGAACAGCCGAAGACTGACACGACCGTAGAGAAGACGGCGCCCGCCGATTCCACCACGAGCACGACCAGCGCCACGACCGCCCCTCCCGCGCTCGATGCCGGAAACGCCGTGTTGGCAACGACCTTCATCGGAGCCACCGTGTATACCTCGGCAAACGAAAATATCGGCGACATCAACGATATGGTCTTTGACGACAAGGGCATGATCAAGGCGGTAATCGTTGGCGTCGGCGGCTTCCTTGGCATGGGCGAGAAGGACGTTGCCCTTCCCTTGGAAAAGATCAACATCACCAAGGACGAGAACAATGCCGTGAAGCTGACGGTCGAGGCCACGCGTGACGAGCTGGACAAGGCTCCGGCCTTCGACAAGACCTTGTTCATGGTCAAGGCCCCGGCTCCGGATACGACAGCTCCGGCGCCGAGCGGCGGTTCGTCCACGACGCCTCAGCAGTAGCCGGCATATGAGGCTGTAGTTTACAGCCCGGGCAGGCCTGTCCTGCCCGGGCTTATGTTCAGCCTGTCCTGCCCGGGCTTATGTTCAGAGGGACGGAGACAGTTAACCAGATTCGAGTACTCTGCCGTGCTTTCCGGTAACAGATTGCAAGCGTATAACGTGCGACAGGCGGTTAACGGCAAGAAAGGAAAGCGGCGGGACACAGCAAGTGCCACGCTGCTCACCGATATGTCGACTGCAGTGGGCCTGTCCGGCGCCATGCTGTATCACCAGGACAAAGATCTCAAATATGTCTGGGTCAACAACCCTCCTTCCGGCTACCAGGCGGAGCAGTTCGTCGGCCGCGCCGATGAGGATATCTTTTCAGCGGAGACCGTGAATATCATCGTGCCTGCTAAGCGCAAGGCGCTTGAAAGCGGCGAACCGCAGACGGTCGAATTCCAGATGTTGATCGATGGCAAGCCGCGCTGGTTCGAGCTGCGCATTGCGCCGGCCAGCGGAAAAAAGGAGCAGAAGGGTCTGTTCTGCGCCGCCATCGACATCGGCGAGCGAAAGCAGACCGAATATCACATGCGCGTGCTCCTCCTTGAGCTGGCGCACCGGTCGAAGAACCTGCTTGCCGTCATCCAAGGCATCGCCAACCGCACCGGCCAGACATCCTCCACCATCGATGAATTCAATCAGCGGTTTTCCGGGCGGCTGATGTCGCTGTCGCGCGCCCACGATATCCTTACCGACGAGAACTGGCGGGGTGCCGCCATGAGCGAGCTCATCCGCACACAAGTGCTCCTGTTCGCGGGGAAGGCTGCCGAGCGCGTGCACTACAAAGGCGATCACGTGTCACTCCGGCCCTCGGCCGCGCAGCACGTGGCGCTCGCCCTTTACGAGCTTACCGCCAATGCCCTCAAATTCGGCGCCCTCTCCACTGAGACCGGCCGGGTCGACATCAACTGGTCGCTTGTCGCCGAGCCCGACCAGGGCAATCCATCGTTCCAGATTCTTTGGACCGAGACCGCCGGCCCCAAGGTCTCGCCACCCAATACGCGTCACTTCGGCCGCGTCCTTCTTGAGGAAGTTGTCCCCCTGTCAGTACAGGGCAACGCCCGGCTCGAATTTACCCCTGCGGGCATCAGTTACTGTCTGATCATGCCGCAAAGCGAACTGATCTAGCGCGCATCCCGGCGAAGTGGAATCACTTCGCCGAAAAGCATTCGCGCCAAATCAGTATGTTGGAGCAAATATAGATCACGATTACTTCAGATCGCTTCGATCTGAAGTGATAAACGTTATCGAAATGTTAAGTTGGCGCGTGATCGGACGGAAAACCGGCCTCCACTTTTCCTGATCACGCGCCCCGCCAAAGTCTTCAACCCCGGATCAGGTCCGGGGCAGGCCTTTGGCGGGATTTGCTCTAAATCCTGTCGGTTCGCCGGACTGCAAGCCGCAACGCGGGACTTCATGAATTTGGACTGAATTGAGGGCAACCGCTCAGCCGCAAAACATCCCGAAACCGGCGATGTTCTCCTGTGGCGTTCAGGCCATGGGAACCCTGCCTCGTTCCCTGAGTTTATACTAAGCAACATCGTTGAAAGGGTACAGCAATGACAAAATCGGTCGTCAATCAAGCGATCGCCGATCCGTCACGAATGTTTCCCAATCCTATGGCGGTTGTCCAGGCGACGAACCTCTCGCGTGAGGAGAAGATCAAGGTGCTCCAGAATTGGGAGCTCGACGCCAAGAGGCTGCTTGAGTCAGCTGACGAGAATATGACGGACGAGCGCGGCCGCGAGCGTAACCAGCTTCCCGAGATTCACAAGGCGCTGAGGGCGCTGGCCGACGCGCCGGCGTCGGATAGGCGGTAGAACGGATTTGCGAAAAAGGCAAAAAGCCCGCAGTCTTGCGGGCATTTTTTTACTTCTCGCTACTTCTTACTCCGACTTTCCGGAGGCGCCGCTCTGACGCAAGGCCGAGAAGGTCGCCTCCGATGTGGGATCCGGCCCGATGTCTGCGGTGCTTTCGATGTTGAGGCGCTTCGCCAGATGGGTGCGGGCGCGATTGACGCGGCTCTTGATGGTGCCGATCGCCACACCGCAGATCTTGGCTGCGTCCTCATAAGAAAAGCCGGAAGCCCCGACGAGAATGAGAGCTTCCCGTTGATCATCAGGAAGCTTCTGCATTGCCGCTTTGAAGTCAGCCATGTCGAGATGCCCATACTGGGCGGGGTGGGTGGCGAGACTTGCCGAATAGCGGCCCTCGACGTCTTCTATCTCACGCCGGCGTTTGCGGATCTCGGAATAATAATGATTCCGCAGAATGGTGAAGAGCCATGCCTGGAGGTTGGTGCCCTCCTCGAACTTGTCGAGATTGGACCAGGCCTTGACGATGGTTTCCTGCACCAGATCGTCGGCAAGGTCGGTGCGGCCGCAGAGCGACACGGCAAAGGCCCGCAGCGATCTGATCGACTTCAGCATCTCTTCGGTTATTTGCGGATTGAGTTTCATTCCTTGGAACGACTTTCCAGCTTCTCGAGCAGATCCATGATTTCTTTGGGCAGCGGTTCGGCCGCGACCTCGTCGTAAACGGCCTTCAACTTGCGGCCGATATGAGCTTGGATCTGACGGTCGAGCACGGGTTTTGTTCCTGTCTTATTGGACCGGCCCACACCGGTCGCCTCGGCTTCATCTTTCGACATCTATGACTCGGCCTGCCTCAGCAGCACCCCTTCCGATTTGTAGTCGTCACCACATGTCGCTAACTCTCATTTCGCGCTAGGGTTTCCTAACGGCGGAACTTATTTGCGCCAAAGGGAACTGGTCGGGGCGCCAAACGTTGCCTCGCAGTTCTCAAGTCGAGGGATTCGACAGGAAAAAAGGGATAGGGATGACTATTTCACAGAAAATTGCTACGCATATTCCGTACCTTAGGCGCTATGCCCGCGCCCTGACCGGCAACCAGAAGTCGGGTGACGCTTACGTGGCGGCGGTCATCGAATCACTGTTGACTGATCCGTCCGCGTTTGAACAGGAACTTAATCCCAAGGTTGCGCTCTATAAGGTTTTTACCAAAATCTGGCGTTCCCTCAGGGTCAATCGCCAGAAATCGGAAGGGCAAGCTTTCGACCACGACATCGACAGCAAACTCGACATCATCACGCCGCCGGCCCGCCAGGCCTTCCTTCTTCTCTCCATCGAGGATTTCAACAACGAGCAGGCCGCCGCCATTCTCGATGTGAGCGAGAGGGAGCTCGATGAACTGATGTCGCAGGCCGGCCGCGAGATCGCCGAACAGATTGCGACTCGAGTCCTCATCATCGAGGACGAACCCATCATCGCCATGGATGTGGAGCATATTGTGCGTTCGCTGGGCCATGAGGTGGCTGGCATCGCCCGCACCCACAATGAGGCGGTGGCGATCGCCCGCAAAGGCGGCATTGGTCTGGTCCTGGCCGACATCCAGCTGGCCGATGGCAGTTCGGGCATCAACGCGGTCAATGAGATCCTGCAGAATATCGAGCTGCCGGTGATCTTCATCACCGCCTATCCGGAAAGGCTTCTGACCGGCGAGCGCCCTGAACCGACCTTCCTCATCACCAAGCCTTTCCAGCCGGAAACAGTGAAGGCGGTGATCAGCCAGGCGCTGTTCTTCGAATCCGCCGCCCATACGCTGACGCGCAAAAGCGCCTAGCGCGCATCTCGGCGAAGTGGAATCACTTCGCCGAGATCGGATTCGCGACAAATCAATATGCTGGAGCAAATCCTTATCGCCAAAGTCTTCACCTTTGCCGGGATTCTGCTCCAGGGCTTTTCGCCTTCTGTCTACCAAAGCCATGGATTGACTATCCAGCCGGGATGCCTCTAGCTGTGCCCAAAGCCAGAGGGTAACCGGCAAGAATCCACATGGCGGGTCACAGCGCAGGCGGAGAGCTCTATTCCGGGCAACTCATTGGCATGCTGGAGCTTGTCTGGGGCGAAGGCTGGCTGTCGCCCGGCGGTCCGGAGGAAGTCGCCACGCGTCGATCGAAGGCATCGATTTCCGCGGCAAGACGGTCCTCGATATCGGCTGCGGTGTCGGCGGGATCGATTTCCTCCTCATCGAGACCCATGACGCCCGTCTATGTGACCGGCATCGATGTCGAAGACACCGTTCTTGCTACCGCACGCCGGCGCGCCGAGGCCAAGGAAACTCGCGGAAAAATGCACCGGCTTCATCAAGGTGTGGCCGGGGCCGCTGCCCTTTCCGCCGGCAAGCTTCGACATCGTGTTCAGCAAGGATGCCGATCGTCCATATTCCCGACAAGCACACGCTTGATGCGGATGTCTTTCGCATGCTGAAGCCCGGCGGCTGGTTCGCCGCCTCCGACTGGCTCATCGGCCATGACGGCGAGCCTTCGCCCGAGATGAAGGCCTATATCGCGCGCCGAAGGGCTCGACTTCGGCATGGCCTCGCCTCACGCGCTATCAAGCGGCACTCGAGCGAAGCCGGGTTCCACCGATATCGCCATCACCAGCCGCAATGAGTGGTATCGCCGGACGGCGCGGAAGGAGCTTGCCCAGCTGAAGGGGCCGCTCTATCGCGATGCGGCTGAACGTCTGGGCAAGGATTTCGTCGACCACAATATTGATATCTGGACGAAGATGCTTGTCGTCCTCGATACGGGCGAGCATTGTCCGACCCATCTGCAGCGGGCAGCAAACCCGTATAGCATGGCGATCATCGAGCAGACCACCTGTCATTAGCCGCAAGGCATCGAAAGATGTCCGCCGCCAGCAACTGATCGAAGCCACGATCGATGTCATGGCGCGCAAGGGCTATGCCGGCACCACCATGGCTCGATGTCGCCAAGGCGGCGGGCCTGTCGAGCGGCATCGTCAATTTCCACTTCGAGACCAAGGAAAAGCTCCTGGTCGAAACGCTGAAGTATCTTGCCGACGAGTATCGCGCCAATTGGCACAAGGCGCTGGCTGCAGGCGGGCCGATGATCGCCGCCGGTCAGCTCAGCTCGCTGCTCTTCTCCGACTTCAATCCCGAGATCTGCAGCCGACGCAAGCTCGCCGCCTGGTGCGCCTTCTGGGCCGAGGCGCAGAGCCGGCCGACCTATCTCGAGCATTGCGGATCGAATGACGAGGAATATTCCGCGATCGTCCTCGATCTGTGCAAGGCGATCATCAGCGAGGGCGCTATCCCCATGATCGCCGAGCTCATCGCCCGCGCTCTCGATGCTCTGCTCGAAGGACTGTGGCTCGACCTCATGACCATGGCCAAGCCCTATTCGCTCGACGATGCGCAAGCAGACGATCGCCGCCTGCCTGCACGCGTTCTTTCCCAAGCACTATCCAGCCGCCGGGACATCATGACCTTCAGCCTGCCGCCCGAGGCGGTCGCATGGCGCGACAAGGCGCAGAGCCTTCGTCGACGGCGAACTCAGGCCGCTTGAAGTCGAAGCGGAAATGAACGAGGGCCGCATTCCCGAGGCGGCACGCAAGCGCCATGAGAAGCCTGCATCGACATGGGACTCACCCTCATGGATGTGCCCAAGGAGCGCGGCGGACTGGCGCTGCCGATCCTCACCCAGGCCGCCATCGTCGAGCAGTTCGGCCGCGTGACCAATGCGCTCGGCTGGTGCTACGGCGAGGCGCAAGGCTGGATGTTCGAGGCCTGCAACGAGGACCAGGTCGCGCGCTATCGTCATGCCGATCACGCGCGGCGAAATCCATCTTTGCTACGCCATCACCGAGGAGAATGCGGGCTCCGATCCCTCCGCCATCGCCACAACCGCGCGAGCGTGAAGGCGACAGCTATTTCATCACCGGCGAGAAATGGCATGTCACCAGCTACAATCTCGCCAGCCACATGGTGGTGCAGGCGAAGCTCGCAGATGGCCGGCACCATGGGCGAGCATTGCCTGTTCTTCTGTCCCGCCGATGCGCCAGGCGTCGCCATCGTGCGCTCGCCCGCCTACGCCCACACCTACGACCACCATCATCCGATCCTCCGCTTCGACAATGTCGCGGTTCCGGCTGCGCGACCGCATCGGCGAGGAGGGCGACGGCATGGGCTTCACCCATGCCTGGTTCCGGCGCGAGCGGCTGATGATCGCGGCGCGCTGCTGCGGCGCCATGGCGCGGCTCATCGAGGAGGCGACCGATTTCGCCAAGACACGCGTTGTCTCCGGCGAACCCATCGCCAACTATCAGATGATCCAGGCGATGCTCGCCGACAGCGCTCGTCGATCTCCATGCCGCCCGGCTTCTGACCTATGAAGCGGCCGCCGCCCATGACCGCGGCGAGGACCTGAAATCGCTGCATGCCCGCTGCTCGATCGCCAAGCTCTTCGCCTCGGAAGCGGCCTTCCGGGTGGCCGACCGGGCGGTGCAGATCTTCGGCGGCCGCGGCTATATGCGCGAAAATGTCGCCGAACGGTTCCTGCGCGAGGTCAGGGTCGACCGGATCTGGGAAGGCACCAGCGAAATCCAGCGGCTGATCATCGCACGTTCACTGCTGAAACGAGGGCTTGAGGGGACAATTGGGCCGAACTAGTATTGAACGATCATTCAATGAACCGGCCGGCAAGAGCCGAAACTTAGGGAGTAAACATAATGAAGCTTACAAGACGATCAGCCTTCAGCTTATCGGCGCCACTCGCGCTCGCCATGCCCTTCGTCCGCCGGGCCCACGCCGAGGAAGGCAAAGTCGTCAATGTCTATAACTGGACCGACTATATCGGCGAGACGACGCTCGAAGATTTCAAGAAGGCCACCGGCATCGAGGTCGTCTACGACACCTATGATTCTAGCCGAAACCGTGGAAGCCAAGATGCTGGCGGGCTCGACCGGCTATGATGTCGTCGACATCGCCTCGGTCAACCTGCCAGCGCTTCATTCCGAGCGGAGCCTTCCAGAAGCTCGACAAGGCCAAACTGCCGAATTGGTCCAATCTCGATCCCGAGATCATGAAGGTCCTCGCCGACCGCGATCCCGGCAACGAATATGCGCGTGCCCTACATGTGGGGCACCGACCGGCATCACCTACAATGTCGACATGGTGAAGGAACGGCTGCCCGAATGCCGACCTCAGATCGCCTCGATCTCCTGTTCAAGCCGGAGAATGCCGCGAAGCTCGCCGATTGCGGCATCTACATCCTGGAACAGCCCCGGCGATGTCATCCCCATGGTGCTGGCCTATCTCGGGCAAGCGATCCCAATTCCGACGAAGCCGGAAGACTATGAGGCGGTCGTCGAGGCCTTCAAACCGTCCGCCAGTATATCAAGACCTTCGACGACTGCGAACTATCTGAACGCCATTCCCAACAAGGAACTGTGCGTGATCGACAACCTGGTCGGGCGACTATGCCACCGCCAAGGCCCGCGCCAAGGAAGCCGGCGTCGAGATCAATCTCGCCTATCATGTGCCGCAAGTCGGGCTCGCCGGCCTGGTTCGACGTCTGGTCATTCCGGCCGATGCGCCCAACAAGGAGAATGCCCACAACTTCCTCAACTACATGATGGACCCGGAAGTCATCGCCAAATGCACCAACTTCACCAACTATGCCAATGCCAATCTAGGCGGCCGAACAAGTTCGTCGATCCCGGCGTGCTCGAAGATCCGGCGGTCTATCCGAGCGATGATATCAAGAAGACGCTCTGTGGACGCAGAAGATCGCTGATCGCAGAAGTCGAGCGGCGCGCACGCGAGCCTGGAACAAGATCAAGACAGGCTCGATAATTCGCCGCATCAGCAAGCCCGGCATCGCAAGATCGCCGGGTTTTCACTTCTTGAGGCGACGGCATGGAGAACTTATGGACGTCGAGACGAAAACCGCAAGGCACCAGTGACAAGCCGTGGCTCGATCCCGAGGCCAAGCCCTTCATCCGCATCGACAAGCGTGACCAAGAAGTTCGGCGATTTCATCGCCGTCGACAATGTCAGCCTCGACATCTACAAAGGCGAGCTCTTCGCGCTGCTCGGCGGCTCGGGCTGCGGCAAGACCACGCTGCTGCGCATGCTCGCCGGATTCGAAACGCCGACCGACGGGCCGCGTCTTCATCGACGGCCAGGACATGACCGACATTCCGCCCTATGAGCGGCCGGTCAACATGATGTTCCAGTCCTATGCGCTGTTCCCGCATATGACGGTCGAGAAGAATGTCGGCTATGGCCTCAAGCACGAGACGATGACCGACGCCCAGCGCAAGGACCGCGTGAAGGCGATGCTCGATCTCGTGCAGCTCACGCCGCTTGCCGGGCGCAAGCCGCATCAGCTCTCGGGCGGCCAGCGCCAGCGCGTGGCGCTCGCCCGCGCGCTTGCCAAGCAGCCGAAGGTGCTGCTGCTCGACGAGCCGCTGGGCGCGCTCGACAAGAAGCTGCGCGAGCAGACGCAGTTCGAGATCATGAACATCCAGGAGAAGACTCGGCATCACCTTCATCGTCGTCACCCATGACCAGGAAGAGGCGATGACGCTCGCCACCCGCATCGCCGTCATGGACAAGGGCCTCATCCGCCAGACCGGCACGCCGACCGAGATCTATGAATTCCCGAAGACCGCGTTTCGTCGCCGACTTCATCGGCTCGATCAACCATGTTCGACGGCGAGGTCAAGTCCTCAGCCAGGGACAAGGCGACCGTCGCCTCCGCCAGTCTGGCGGCGCCAATGTGACCGTCGACCATGCGGGATGACCTGGCCAATGGCGCCAGGGTCTCGGTTGCCGTCCGGCCGGAAAAAATCGCGATCGAACGCAAGCAGCCCGGCCAAGGCGGCCTCAATGCCGTTGCCGGCAAGGTCGTCGATCTCGGCTATTTCGGCAAGGATTCGCTCTACCGGGTGAAGCTCGCCTCGCGGCGCCCTGGTGCGCGTCAATCGCGTCAATGAGCAGGCGCGCCGGCGAGGCCGAGCGCGTCGCGGTGTGGGAAGACGACGTCTGGCTCTCCTTCGAGCCCTCGTCCGCCATCCTGCTGACGGAGTAGCCCATGGCCGCGCTCGCTCCCGCCTGCCGCAGCCGCCGCCGGCGACGAAAGCCGACCTGCCCAAGGCCACGACCTGGCGCCAATGGCTCGACCGCGAAGCCTGGCGCGAGGTGATCATCGCCAGTCCCTACTGTCTGGCTCCTCTTCTTCTTCATCGCGCCCTTCCTCATCGTGCTCGCCATCAGCTTCGGCACGGCCCAGGTCGGCATCCCGCCGGTCGGTGTGGACGCGAAAGCTGGCCCGTTCGTGGACATTCGACAACTATCGTCTTCCTGTTCCCGAGGACGACATCTACTGGCAAGGCTATCTCAATTCGCTCAAGATCGCGGCGATCGCGACCTTCTTCTCGCTTCTCATCGGCTATCCGATGGCGCTCGGCATCGCGCGCGCTGCGCGGCGCCTGGCGCAATGTCCTGCTGCTGCTCGTCATCCTGCCGTTCTGGACGTCGTTCCTGCTGCGCGTCTATGCCTGGATCGGCCTGCTCGGCAACAACAGCTGGTTCAATCGCGGCCTGACCTCGATTCTGGCAACACTTCTTTCCGTTCTGGGCGAGCGGCGACCACATACAGATGATGAACACGAATTTCGCGGTCATGCTCGGCATCGTCTATTCCTATCTGCCCTTCATGATCCTGCCGCTCTACGCGACGCTCGAAAAGCTCGACCGCACGCTCGACGAAGCGGCCATGGATCTGGGCTCGAAGCCCTGGCAGGTGTTCAAGGACGTGACCTTGCCCCTGTCGATGCCCGGCATCGTCGCCGGCGCCATGCTGGTGTTCATCCCGGCGACCGGCGAATATGTGATTCCCTCGCTCATGGGCCGCGGCGACAGTCCGATGATCGGCCGCGTGATCGCCGACGAGTTCTTCCAGAACCGCGACTGGCCGGTCGCCTCCGCGGTCGCGGTGGCCCTGCTCGCCATGCTCGTCGTCCCGATCATGATCTACAACTTCTTCCAGGCGCGCAGCGCCGCAGGCGGGTGCGCAATGAAGCGCCGTCGCCTGTTCCTCATCGTCGTCCTGATCCTCGGCTATGCCTTCTTCTATGTGCCGATCGCCTCGATGATCTTCTATCTCCTTCAACAAGTCGCGGCTGGCGACGGTGTGGGGCGGCTTCTCGACGGAATGGTACGGCAAGCTGGTGCAGAACCAGCAAGTGCTCGATGCCGCCTGGCTCAGTCTGCGCATCGCCTTTCTCAGCGCCACCGTCGCCACCATCCTCGGCACCATGGCCGGCATGGCGCTCGCCCGCTTCGCGCGCTTCCGCGGACGCACCCTGTTCTCCGGCCTGGTTTCGGCGCCGCTCGTCATGCCGGAAGTCATCACCGGCATCTCGCTGGTCCTGTTCTTCATCGGCCTCGAATATCTCATCGGCTGGCCGAACGGCCGCGGCTTCACCACGATCACCATCGCTCACATCACCTTCTCGCTCTCCTATGTGACCGTGGTCGTGCAGTCGCGGCTCGCGTCGATGGACCGCTCGGTCGAAGAAGCGGCGATGGATCTGGGGTCGAAACCCGTGCGCAGGTGCTCTTCGACGTGACCTTGCCGATCATCGCGCCCGCCATCATCTCCGGCTGGCTGCTCGCCTTCACGCTGTCGCTCGATGATGTGGTCATCACCAGCCTTCACCAACGGGCCGGGCATCGACGACGCTGCCGATCTATATCTTCGCAAGGTGCGGCTCGGCGTTACGCCCGACATGAACGCGCTCGCCACCATCATCGTCCTCCTGGTCGGCAGCGGCGTCGCCGTTGCCGGGTGGCTCATGTACCGGGCGGAGAAGAAGCGCGAACGCGATATGCAGATGGCGATCGCGGCGAACAAATAGGCGACCTCATCCGAAATAGCGCAGCACCAGATTGCCAAGGATGACGACGCCGAAGACGGCAATCGCAACCCCGGCCCAGATATTGAGGCGCACCAGCGTATAGCTGGTGACGCGGCCCTTGATGTGCGTGACGAGATAGGTGACGAAGCTCCACCAGATGAGGGTGCCGAGAATGACACCAACGATCGCATTCAGCGGCCGGTAGGGCACGCTGCCGAGATCGAGAACGCCGCCGAGGCCGCCGAAGATCGCAAAGAAGCCGAGAAGCGCTCCCGGATTGGTCATGGTGAGAAACAGGCAGACCAGGGACTTGCGCACATAGGCGCCGCGGCCGAGATCCGACAGCGACAGTTCGGCATCCTTGACATGATGCATGGCGGTGCGGATGCCGATGAATATGAGCAGCAGCCCACCGAGAATCTGGATCGTGCTCGAATGGGCATGCACCCAATCTTCGACCCAGCGCACGCCATAGGCAGCAAGCGTCGCAAAGATCGCATCGCCCGCCATCGAGCCCGAGGCTGCGGCCATGCCGCCGCCCATGCCGGCGCGCAGAGCCGAGCGGATCACGGTCAGATTGACCGGACCCAAGGGTGCGGTGACGGCGATGCCAATGGCCACCCCAATGGCGATGAGTTCGGGATCCATCAGAGATCGATCACAACACGTCCGCGGATCTTGCCGGCGATGATGTCGCCGGCGATCGCCGGCACGTCGTCGAGGCGGGCATGGCGGGTGAGGTACTTGAGCTTGGCAAGATCGAGGTCGTGCGCCAGGCGCGACCAGGCCTCGGCGCGCCTCGCCGCCGAGGCGGTCACCGAATTGATGCCGATGAGCTTGACGCCGCGCAGGATGAAGGGCGCCACGGAAGCGGGAAGGTCCATGCCCTGGGCCAAACCACAGGCGGCGACGGCGCCTTCGGGATTGATCTGCGAAAGCACATTGGCGAGCGTGGTCGATCCGACCGCATCGACGGCGCCGGCAAAACGGGCCTTGGCGAGCGGCTTCGCCGGCCCTGAAAATTCTTTTCTGTCGATGATCTGGGTGGCGCCGAGACTTCTGAGGAAGGTCTCCTCCTCAGGCCTGCCGGTCGAGGCCGCCACGCGATAGCCGAGCTTGGCGAGGATCGCGATGGCAATGGACCCGACGCCCCCCGCGGCGCCGGTGACCAGGATCTCGCCGTCCTCGGGCCTCACTCCCTGGCGCTCCAGCGCGACAATGCACAGCATGGCGGTGTAGCCCGCCGTGCCGATCGCCATCGCATCGCTCGTCGTCATGTTTTCAGGGACCGGCACGAGCCAATCGCCGTTGACCCGGGCGAGGCCCGCAAAGCCGCCATGATGGCTCTCGCCGACACCCCAGCCGTTGAGGACTACTTTGTCGCCCGATTTGATCAGGCGATGGCTGGACGAGACGACGGTGCCGGCAAAATCGACGCCCGGGATCAGCGGAAACTGCCGGATGATCGGGGCTCGCCCGGTGACCGCGAGGCCATCCTTGTAGTTGACGGTCGAATGCTCGACGGCGACGGTGACATCGCCGGGCATCAGGTCATCTTCGCTGAAGTTGACGAAATCGAGTGACTGGCCCTTGTCCGTCTTGTCGATCAGGATGGCGCGAAACTGACGAGTCATGAATTTTCCTTGCACGCAAAATTATACAGAGGCGAGCGCTTCCATGAAAGCGATGGGTTGGCCCCGGGCCGGACCCAATATTTCCCCTTCCCACATGACACGCCGCCCACGGATGATCGTCCCCTTGGGCCAGCCCGTAACCTCGAGCCCATCATAGGGCGTCCAGCCGGCGCGGCTCTCCATCCATTGATTGGTGATCCTTTGGCGCTGTTTCAAATCGACAATGGTGAAGTCGGCGTCATAGCCCGTCGCGATCCGGCCCTTGCCGGCAATGCCGAAAATGCGGCCCGGACCGTGACTGGTGAGATCGACGAAACGCTCGAGCGTGAGGCGTCCCCTGTTCACATGATCGAGCATGATCGGCACCAGAGTCTGGACGCCGGTCATGCCGGATGGCGATTTCAGGATAGGGCTTCGCCTTCTCCGCCAGCGTGTGCGGCGCGTGATCGGAGCCCAGCACATCGACGACGCCGTCGCGAAGCGCCTGCCACAGAGCCGCCTGATGATGCTGGTCGCGGACCGGCGGATTCATCTGCGCTCTGGTGCCCAGATGCTCATAAGCGTCGGGCGCTTGAAGGGTGAGATGATGCGGGGTGACCTCGACCGTCGCCAAATCCTTGTTGGCGGCAAGCAAAGGCATCTCATCGGCCGTCGAGACGTGAAGCACATGGACGCGCTTGCCATGCTTTCGCGCGATTCTGAGGAGACGCTCGGTGCACAGCCTTGCCGCTTCCGCGTCACGCCAGACCGGATGGCTCGCAGCATCCCCGGCGCGCTGCTCGATCTTGCGCGCGCGCAGGCGCAGTTCATCCTCGCTGTGAAAGGCGGCGCGGCGCCGTGTCTGCGAAAGAATGAGATCGATGCCGGCATCGTCATCGACCAGGAGATCGCCGGTCGATGACCCCATGAAGACCTTCGTTCCGGCGCAGCCCGGCAGGCACTCGAGCTCAGGCAGAGCTTTCGCATTCTCGCGCGTGCCGCCCATATAGAAGGCGAAATCACAGAACATGCGATGGCTGGCGCGCGCGATCTTGTCGGCGAGAGCCTCGGCCGTGATGGTGAGCGGCTTGGTGTTCGGCATCTCGAATACGCCGGTGACCCCGCCCGCGACGGCAGCCCGGCTGCCGGTTTCGAGATCTTCCTTGTGCTCCATCCCGGGTTCGCGGAAATGCACCTGGCTGTCGATGACACCGGGCAGAATGTGAAGCCCGCTGCAATCCATGGTCTCGCCCGCCTCAGCCGAAGAAAACCTCCCAAGGCCCGCAACTCGCCCCGCCTTGACGGCCACGTCCCGGATTCCTGTGCCGTCGTGGTTCGCGACAGTTCCGCCTTTCAAAACAAGGTCGTAGCTTGGGGGCATCATGGCTCCTTGAATAGCTCACGGAGCATTCGTAGATGTGTCGCTCCGAGCGCTTCCCGCCAAAGTCTCCCGACTTTGGCGATCAGGAAGCGCTCTAATATATGTTATCGAGCCTCTTGTCCCATTCGGATTCAAGGATCCGAATGGGGAGGCTCTGTAGGTGCAACCATCCATGCAACGCCTGCCCTTTGCCACCCAGAAGCTCGCCTCCCGCGCCGTGATATCGGTGTCGGGCGAAGGCGCCAAAGACTTCCTGCAGAACCTGGTGACCGCCGACATAGAGGGACTGAAGCCCGGGGAAGCAACCTACGCCGCCCTGCTCCAGCCCCAGGGCAAGATCCTGTTCGACTTCTTCATTCTGGCGGACACGGGGCGCTATGCGATCGATTGCTCGGACGCGCAAAAGAGCGGCCTCCTGAAGCGGCTCACCTTCTACAAATTGCGGGCCAAGGTGAGCTTGAGCGAAGGTGACGAAGAGATCGGCGTTGCCGAGGTGAAGCCTGCCGCCAGTCTCTCTTACGCCGATCCGCGCACGCCTGAGCTCGGCTTCCGCCTCATCGCCGGCAAAGGCAGCTTGCCCGAGGCCGCCGAGTCCGCCTATCGCGGCGAGCGCATCAGGCTCGGCATCGCCGACAGCGACGAGGATATCGGCTCGGGCGAGCTCTTCCCGCATGAAGCCAATCTCGACCAATTCGGCGCGGTGAGCTTCAAGAAGGGCTGCTTCATCGGCCAGGAGGTCGTCTCGCGCATGGAGCACCGCGGCACGGCGCGCAAGCGCATCGTGCCCCTCTACAGTCCAGAAGGAACGCCCACGAAAGGCAGTGCCGTTGCTGCTGACGGCAAGACCATCGGCACCGTGTTCTCTGCCTCCGGCAAGGATGCTCTCGCCTTGATACGGCTCGACCGGCTAAAGGATGCAGTCGAAGCCGGCACGGGACTGCTGACAGAAGCGGGACCCGTCCATGTTAGAAAGCCGGACTGGGCGCGATTCGAGGTCGCTCTCCCGAAGGGCATCGCATGACCAAAGCCAATGATTTAGTGATCAAGCACGAAGACGGCATCGCCCGCTGTTTCTGGTGCGGGACGGATCCGGTTTATATGGCCTATCACGACGATGAATGGGGCGTGCCGGAATATGACTCACGAGCCCTGTTCGAAAAGCTCCTGCTCGACGGCTTCCAGGCCGGGCTCTCGTGGATCACCATCTTGCGCAAGCGCAAGGCCTTCCGCGAGGCTTTCGATGGCTTCGAGCCTGAGATCATGGCGCGCTACAACTCCCGCAAGCTGCAGAGCCTCATGAAGAACGAGGGCATCGTGCGCAACCGGCTGAAGATCGAGGCCAGCGTCACCAATGCGCAGGCCTATCTCAAGCTCTCGGAAAGCCAGGACTTCTCGAGCTATCTGTGGGATTTCGTCGACGACAAGCCCCTACAAAACCGCTGTCGCAGCCGCAAGGACGTGCCGGCGGCGACGCCCTTGGCCGAAACGATCTCGAAGGACCTCAAGAAGCGCGGCTTCCGCTTCTGCGGCCCCACCATCGTCTATGCGGTCATGCAGGCCTGTGGGCTGGTCAATGACCATATGTTGGCTTGCCATCGTCATGGCGCGCACCATGACAGCCGGCGGCCGAAATCGAAATAATGGTCAGCCCGCATTTCTCACACTCGATGCGGCCTGCGCCGGTTCAAGAAGCCGATCAGGGCAGGAGCCGCGCGCAGAGCGATGCGGTGCCATCGGTCAAGCGCGGCGACGCACCCTGTCGGCTTCTTCAACCGGCCCTCCGGGTTGCCTTTCGGCGGGCGCCTGCGCCATCGGGCGGCTCAACCGTATGGCGCCATACGCTTTTCGCCGCCCGCCGTCGCATTCACCTCGCCGAAAGAACAACGCAGGCCCCATGGAGTGTGAGAAATGCGGGCTAAGCGTGGGGCAGAAGAACCGCGTGCCTGGCAGCGCATGCTGTCTGGCCGCAGGCTCGACCTGCTCAATCCCTCGCCGCTCGACATCGAGATCGAGGACATCGCCCATGGGCTGGCGCGCGTGGCGCGCTGGAACGGCCAGACCAAGGGGCCGCATGCCTTCTCGGTGGCGCAGCATTGTCTCCTGGTCGAGGCGTTGCTTTCGCATGCAGAGGACAATCTCGATCGCCAGGCGCGTCTCGCGGCGCTCCTTCACGATGCACCGGAATATGTGATCGGCGACATGATATCGCCCTTCAAAGCGGCCTTGGGCCTCGACTACAAGGGCTTCGAGAACAGGCTGCTCGGCGCCATTCACGCGCGTTTTGGCCTCCCGCCCCGGACACCGGAAGTTCTGATCAGGAAGATCAAGAAAGCCGACCGCGCCGCCGCCTATCTCGAAGCGACCCAGCTCGCGGGCTTCAGCCTGGCGGAAGCGGCCAGATTCTTCGGCCGGCCGTCGGGCCTCGACGGCGCCAGGAGCTTCCACGAGCTGCGCTCCCTTGCGCCCAATGACGCGGAGGCGGCATATGTGCGCAAATTCAAGCAGCTCCTCTAGGTCATCATGAGCATAGTCACGCATTTTATCCCTCACCTTGAGGTGCGAGCGAAGCGAGCCTCGAAGGGTGTGCTTCAGCTGTCTCGCTTTATTCTGATGGATGCTTCGAGGGCCGCTTCGCTGCCACCTCAGCATGAGGGGCGTTGAGAGGTGGAAATCATCGTCAGCCCGCTCGCCGCCGTACAGCTCCTGGTCAGCAGACATGGAGTAAGCCATGTCGTGAGCCTCCTCGGACCCGAGACACCGCATCGCGATTTCATCGGCATCAATCGCGGCAACCATTTGAAACTCACCTTCCACGACATCATCGAGCCGGCCGAAGGCCTCACCGCGCCCGCACCTGCGCATGTCGCGACGCTCATCGATTTCCTGAAGGCACGCCAGGGCGAAGACCCGTTGCTGATCCATTGCTGGGCCGGGATCAGCCGTTCGACGGCTTCCGCATTCACTGCAATGTGCCTCTATAATCCGCAGGCCGATGAACGGTGGCTGGCACAGCAGCTGCGCTCGCTCTCGCATGTGGCAACCCCCAACCGCCGCATCGTCGCCTTCGCTGACGACATACTGGGCCGGCAAGGACGCATGGTCGATGCGATCGATGCCATCGGACGCGGCGAAGACGCCTATGAAGGCATCATCTTCCAATGGAAGATGTAAGAAGCCCGGCGGGAGCTGCCGCCAGAGCTCGGCCCGAAAGCTCGTGGCCGGGTTAAACCCGGTCATCCCGCGGCTTTCGGGCAAGCCGATGCGCAAAAACAAAGAGATAGTGCGTCGGACCGATCCTAAAAGAAGGTCCGGCGCTCCCGCGCCGTCAGCCGCCATGCGCGAATTCCCAATAAAGCTCGCGCGCTTTCTTGAACATCGGACCGGGCTGCAGATCGCGTGCCTCCATGCGGGTGGCCGGCAGGACCTTGCCGTAATTGCCGGTCGAAAAGATCTCATCCGCGCCGAGCACGTCTGACCACGGGATGGCGCGCTCATGCACCGTGACGCCGGCCTTGCGCAGGAGCTTGATGACGCGCTGGCGGGTGATGCCGTTCAGCATTGTGCCGTTCGGAATCGGCGTGTGCACTTCCCCGTCCTTGGCATAGAACAGGTTGGATATGGTGAACTCGGACACATTCCCAGCAGGATCGAGCAGCACCGCATTGTCGAAACCGCGCTGTGCCGCTTCGCGCAACGCGCGGCCGGAATTTGCATAATGACAGGCAGCCTTGGCATCGGTCGGCGCATATTCGTAGGACGGCCGGCGGAACGGCGAGAGGGCGGCGGAGAAGCCCTTGGGCGCGGGCATGGCGCTTTCATAGACCGTGATGCAATAGCGTGTCTCGATCGGACCCGGATCGAGGAAATTCGACTCCGCCCAGAACATGGGGCGCAGATAGAGCGCCGTGTTCTTGGTGAACTTGCCGATGCCCTCGCGCAGCAGCTCTTCGATGGCTCCCGCTTTGAGCGGCTCGAGGCCAAAGGCGAGCGCCGAGCGCTCGCAACGCCGGCAATGGAGATCGAGGTCGGGGGTGACACCCTCGAAGGCGCGCGACCCGTCGAATATGCCGGAAGCGAGCCACGACGCATCGCTCAAGGGCCCCATGAGCGAGGGATTGCCCTCGTGCCATTTGCCGTCGAGATACGTCCAGCACTTCCGGTCATCAAGTTGCGAATCCGCCATGTTTCTTCTCCTGTTGCGGCAAGCTTAGGCGGATGGCGGGCAAAAGACAAAGCTCCGAAACCCGCAATTTCGCGGCCGGCGGACCAAATCTCGTCACACAATTGGTCGATAGGGCCTTGAGGGCATCAGTCCCGGGAAGGTACCCATGTCGGATGAATCGGCTATTGCGCTGAAGCGGATGAGAATTGCATTCGGGTTCGCGTTCGCAGTGACGGCATTGGTATTGCCCGCGAACATGGAAGCGGCGTCCACAAACGACATCGCCATATCCTACGAGGTCAAAGTCGGCAACATGTCGGCAATGCGCATTTCCTATAATGCGGCACTTTCCGGCAAAACCTATCGATCGACAGCGTCCATCAAGATCAAGGGCTTGGCGAGCCTGTTCTCCGACTACCAGATGGATATGGCCTCATCGGGAAGCGTCGATGGCGACAGCCTCAAGCCGCGGCAGTATCGCTCGAAGCAGGACAGAAAGAACGACGAGAAGATCCTCGAAGTGAAATGGCCGAGCACCGATTCGCCTGCCGTCAACAGCATTCCCAGGGACAAGGAGGACGAGGACCTTGTCGCCCCGGCGCTCACTGCCGGCCTCGTCGATCCCCTGTCCATGCTGCTGCGCATGACGGCGCTGCAATCGGGCAAGCCCTGCCAGAGTGTCGAGAGAGTTGTCGACGGACGGGAAGTCTACGATCTCCGCTTTGCCCTCGCGGGCGAAGTGAAGCTCGATGGCGACAGTCCGGGCGCTTATCGCGGCCGCGCCTTCAAATGCAGCATGACCTACACACCGGTGGGTGGCCGGCCGGCGGTCAAGTTCCGCAAGAGTGGCGGCGTGCCGTCCAAATTCGACATCTGGTTCGCGCCGGTCAAATCCAACATCTCCGGTGAGGCGCTTTTCGTGCCGGTGCTGGCGACCGGCAAGCTGCAAGGGCTTGGCTTCATCGCCTATGCGCGCAAGGCCAAGATAGGCGGTCAGCCGATTGCCGCCGCCAATGACTAGCGCGCATCCCGGCGAAGTGGAATCCACTTCGCCGATAAGGATTTGCGCCAAATCAATATGTTTGAGCAAATATAGATCACGATCACTTCAGATCGCTTCGATCTGAAGTGATAAACGTGATCGAAATCTTAAGTTGGCGCGTGATCGGACGGAAAACCGGCCTCCACTTTTCCTGATCACGCGCCCCGCCAAAGTCTTCAACTTTGGCGGGATTTGCTCTAACGCGTCAGAACCGCAGGCGGAGGCCGGTCGCGACGAAGGACGAGCCGCTACTTACCCCATCGATCGTGCCAAAGATGCCGGAACGGTGATGTAGCCTGAGCACGAACTCGATGTCCTTGTTGTCTGGATCCGCAAGGGTGATTTCCGGGGAGAAATTGTGCAGAACCTGCGACGACTGATCGTCGCTGCGGTCGCGCTCAAACTCCGAGGGTTCGGTCAGAATGCTCAATCCCGTATTGATCGCCGCCGTCGTATAGAGGCTGTCATTCCACGGAAATCCGTCATAGCGGAAATAGAGCGATGTCCAGAATTCGCCCTGTTCTTCCATGCCGAAGCGATAGGCGGCGCCGCCTTCAATTTCCACCGATACATATTCGCCGATATGGCCGAGGTCCGAACCGGTCAATTCGTCCAGGGTGCCCAGCCGGTGTGACAGGGCGAGGCCAATCATGGTCAGATCAACGAAATGCGTTGTCCAGGGCTGCGAGACGATCTGGGTGAAATCGGTGTCCGTTCCGCGCCCGACGAGAAAAGTGACGGCATTTGCGTCACCCCTGCTTCCGCCCTTGGACCGGCAGGGCAAAGGACAGCGACGCCAGCAGGCCCACCCATGGCCAACAGGAGGCCGCTCCCTGCCCGCCTGCAGCTTCCCCAAGCCCTAACCATTCGCTTCAGTCTAACCCGTAAAACCAGACATCCCAGCGGCACCTGCTCGGCATGATTTCATGGCTTGCACGCGAGAGCAAGTGGCCGAATAGCAACCAAATGCAAAAGTGGCAATGATTTCAAGGCAGAAAGCGCCGGCGAGGAGCCGATCCGTCGCGGGACGGGCCAGAATTCGGCGGGCAGCCTAGCTGTCGGAATAGAAGATGTGGCGGCCGATCTTGATCAGCTTGCGCATCTCTTTGGCCCAGCGGGGACGCACATAGTCGGCATGGTAGTTGGTGGCGGCGCCAATGACACGAATGGTCTGGTCACCGGCGATCGCCTTCTGGGCGATCAGCTTCGAGTTTTCCCAGGCCGCCTTGCTCTTCACTTCGTCGGCGATGCCGTCACAGGCGAAGGAGAACTGGCAGGAATTGCGGCGATCCGAGCCTTGATAGACGACGCCGCAAATGGTCTTCGGAAAATTGGGATCCTTGACCCGATTGAGCACGACCTTGGCCACCGCGAGCTGACCCAATTCCGATTCGGAGCGCGCTTCGAAATAGACGGCCTTGGCGAGGCAGTTCTCCTCGGCGAGACGGATGCGGCGCTCGGCGACGATCTTCTGTTTCTCGTTGCGCCTGAGCTTGAAGGTCGACTCCATCTTCCAGACCGGCGGCGTCATGGCGAGACGTTTCTCGACCTTGTCAGGCTTTGCCGCGACCTGTCGCGCATCGTCAGCGTCGGGCTCGGCGCTTATGTAATCACCCTTGGCCGTCGAAACGACTTCCTGTTCGCGAATGATCGGCAGATTGACCGCATCGAGGACCGCGTCGCTCGGCATCAACGATGCCTTTTGGACCAATGTCGACACAGGCGATGTGGCCGACGTCTGCGGTTCATCTGCGGGAAGGCCGTGGGCGTCGGCATCGCGGCCCATATAGTGGCCGGCAAAAGCGAAGCTCGCGATCAGCATGGCGCCGCCGAAAGCATAAGGCACATAGCTCAAAATGCTGATACGCTCAGGCTCCAGCGGCTCACTAAAATCAGGCTCGAAAGCCCTATGCCCTCGCCTCGCCGGCTTCACTTCCCCTCGCGCTACCGTCCAAACTATTAACGCTTCCCGAACAGGCGGTAGTATGATCCTTAGGCGTTTAGCATAGGTTAACCATGGCGGCAACACAAAGCCGCCCATAATCAGCCGCTAAATGCTCCAGGGTTAACAAGGCCTTAGAGGATTGTATCGCCTTAATTCAGCCACGATTTGCGAGAGCTGCCTGAGCCGCCGCCAAGCGCGCAATGGGCACTCTGAAAGGCGAGCACGACACATAGTCCAGGCCAACCTTCTCGCAAAATCTGATGGATGCGGGATCACCACCATGCTCGCCGCAAATGCCGAGCTTGATCTCGGAGCGTGTCTTGCGTCCCCGCTCGGCTGCGATCTGCACCAGTTCACCAACGCCCTCGGTGTCGAGTGACACGAATGGATCGATTTTGATGACGCCTTTGGCGGTGTATTCGCCGAGAAACCGGGCCGAATCATCGCGGCTGATGCCGAAAGTAGTTTGGGTCAGGTCATTTGTTCCAAAGGAAAAGAACTCGGCGGTCTCGGCGATATCGCCGGCGCGCAAGGCGGCGCGCGGCAGTTCGATCATGGTGCCGACGAGATAGTCGAGCCTGGTGCCCGTCTCCTTCTCGACCTCTTGCGCCACGGCGACGATGCGGTCGCGCACGATGTCGAGCTCGGCCTTGGTCGCGACCAGTGGCACCATGACCTCGGGGATAGGCGGCGAGCCGGTCCGGCGCGCCACCTCGGCCGCCGCTTCGAAAATGGCCCGCGCCTGCATCTCGGCAATCTCAGGGTATGAGACCGCGAGCCGCACGCCCCGGTGGCCGAGCATCGGATTGAACTCGTGGAGCTCGGCCACGCGGCTGCGTAGCGAATTGGCGTCGATACCGATGGCGGACGCGACCTCGGCGATCTCGGCTTCGCTCTGCGGCAGGAATTCGTGCAAGGGGGATCGAGCAGCCGGATTGTCACCGGCAGCCCCGCCATGATCTCGAACAATTCGATGAAATCCTTGCGCTGCATCGGCAGGATCTTGGCGAGTGCCGCACGCCGCCCCTTCTCGCTCGAAGCGATGATCATCTCGCGCATCGCCACGATGCGATCGGCCTCGAAGAACATATGCTCGGTGCGGCAGAGTCCGATGCCCTCGGCGCCGAATTCACGCGCGACCCTCGCATCGAGCGGGGTCTCGGCATTGGCGCGCACCTTCATGCGGCGGACCTTGTCGGCCCACTTCATGACGGTGGCGAAGTCGCCCGAGAGCTCGGGCTTGATGGTGGGCACCGCGCCCTTCATCACCTGTCCGGTCGAGCCGTCGATGGTGATGATATCGCCCTTCTTCAGGACGACGCCCATCGCGGACAGCGTCGCCTGGCGATAATCGACGCGGATGTTGCCCGCACCCGACACGCAGGGCTTGCCCATACCGCGCGCAACGACGGCCGCATGCGAGGTCATGCCGCCGCGCGTCGTGAGGATGCCTTCCGCTGCATGCATGCCGTGGATGTCCTCGGGCGATGTCTCGACGCGCACCAGGATGACCCTGCGCCCCTCGCCTTTCATCCTCTCGGCCTCGTCCGAATCGAAGACGATCTCGCCCGAGGCCGCACCCGGCGACGCCGGCAGGCCCTGGCCGATGATCTCGCGCTTGGCGGCGGGATCGAGGGTGGGATGCAGGAGCTGGTCGAGAGAGGCCGGATCGATGCGCGCGACGGCTTCTTCGCGGCTGATGAGACCCTCATCGGCAAGATCGACGGCAATCTTGAGCGCCGCCTTGGCGGTGCGCTTGCCGGCGCGCGTCTGCAGCATCCACAGCCTGCCGTCCTGGATGGTGAATTCCAGGTCCTGCATGTCGCGGTAATGCTTCTCGAGCCGGGCGAAGGTATCGGCGAGCTGTGCAAAGGTCTCAGGCATCAGCCTTTCGAGCGAGGGCGCCCTGGCGCCCGCTTCGATGCGCGCGGCTTCGGTGATGTTCTGCGGCGTGCGGATGCCGGCCACGACGTCCTCGCCCTGCGCATTGACGAGGAATTCGCCATAGAGCTCACGCGCGCCGGTCGAGGGATTGCGCGTGAAGGCGACACCCGTCGCCGATGTGTCGCCGAGATTGCCGAACACCATGGCCTGGACACTGACGGCGGTGCCCCAGTCTTCCGGAATATTGTGGAGCTTGCGGTAGGTCTTGGCGCGCGCCGACATCCAGGACTGGAAGACGGCGCCAATGGCGCCCCACAGCTGCTCCCTCACATCCTGCGGGAAGGGCTTGCCGGTCGCCCTCTCGACACAGGCCTTGTATTTGGCGATGACCTTCGTCCAGTCATCGGCTGTGAGTTCGGTATCGAGGCCCAAGGCCTTTGCGTCCTTGTATTCGCCGAGAACGTCCTCGAACTGATGATGCTCGACCCCCAGCACGACGTCCGAATACATGTGGATGAAGCGGCGATAGCTGTCATAGGCGAAACGGCGGTCGCCGGCGCGCGACGCCAGCCCCTCGACGGTCGCATCATTAAGTCCGAGATTGAGAACGGTGTCCATCATGCCGGGCATGGAGGCGCGGGCACCCGAGCGCACCGAGACGAGAAGCGGATTCTTGGGATCGCCGAACGCCGCCCCGACGATGCGTCCCACCTCGGCCAGTGCCGCATCGACATCGGACGCCAGCGCCTTCGGATAGCTGTTTGCGTCCTTGTAATAGCCCGTGCAGACTTCGGTGGTGATGGTGAAGCCGGGCGGGACCGGAAGGCCAAGATTGGCCATTTCGGCAAGATTGGCACCCTTGCCGCCGAGCAGGTTTCGCATTCCCGCATCGCCGTCGGCCTTGCCTTCGCCGAAGCGGTAAACGAGTTTCGCTTGCTGATTCACCCTCTATGCTCCCTGCGCGCATCCCGGCGAAGTGGACTTCGCCGATAAGGATTTGCGCCAAATATATTTGAGCAAATCCTCATCGCCAAAGCTTGCCCCGGACCCGATCCGGGGTCGAACAACTTTGGCGGGATTTGCTCCGGTCACGATGGCTGGTTCAGTAGCGAGCGCTGCTCATTCTCCGACTATCCATATCGCCAATGCGAAATCAACTGTGCGATCGCACGGAGCAAAACCCCGGAAGACAGAAGGTAGTTCCGTTTAACCCTCTATCCGCGAAAAATCCGCCACTTCGCGCGTGGCCGCACGGATGCGGTTCAAGAGCTTGAGCCGGTTCTCACGGAAGGAGGGATCGTCCGCATTGACGGTAACCTTGTCGAAGAAGGCATCGACCGGTGCCCTGAGCTTGGCGATGGCGCGCATCGCCGCTTCGAAATCTTCCGCCGCGACCGCCTGCCGGGCGCGAGCGCTGGCACCATTGATGGCCGTGTTGAGCTCGCGCTCCTCGCCCTGGATCAGAATGTTGGTGTTGACATTGCCGTCAAAACTGCGCCCGTCCCTCTTCTCCTCGATCCTGAGGATGTTGGTGGCGCGCCTTACGCCGGCGAGAAGGTTCTTGCCGTCATCGCTGTCGAGGAATTTCGACAGGGCCGCGACACGCTTGACGATCATCAGGATGTCGTCCTGCCCGCCCAGCGCAAAGACCGCATCGATGAGATCATGACGCAGACCCTGGTCGCGCAAATAGACCTTCAGGCGATCGGCGAAGAAGGAGAGGAGATCGAACCGGTCAAAATCGCCGCCGAAGCTTTGCCCTCGCTGACTGCGGTAGAGCTGAAGACCACCGTCGAAGAGAGACAGAAGTGGCAGTCGGACATTTCTTTCCTCGACGATGCGAATGATTCCGAGCGCGGCACGACGTAGTGCGTAAGGGTCTTTCGAACCTGTCGGCTTTTCGTTGATCGCCCAGAAGCCGACAAGCGTATCGAGTTTGTCGGCGAGCGCGGCGACGATCGAGACCGGGGCGGAAGGCACGGTGTCATTCGGCCCCTGCGGCTTGTAGTGCTCCTGAATGGCTGCCGCGACCTCATCACTCCTGCCTTCATGCTGCGCATAATAGCGGCCCATCAAACCCTGCAGTTCCGGGAACTCTCCCACTACGCCGGTGAGAAGATCGGATTTGCTCAGGCGCAGAGCGGTCTGGGCAGCGGCCTTGTCGGCGCGGCAGTAAGCGGCAAGATTTTGCGCCCAGCCTTCCAGCCGTTTCACCCTTTCGCCCTGCATGCCGAGCTTGGCATGGAAGGTGATCTGGTCGAGCTTCGGCAACAGCTTCTCGAGCGGCGTCTTCTTGTCCTGCTCCCAGAAGAATTTCGCATCCGCGAGGCGCGCCGCGATGACCTTGTTGTTGCCCTTGATGATCTGCTGGCCGCCATCGCTTGCCACGATATTGGCGACAAGCAGATAGCGGTTGGCGAGCTTTTGCGTCTTGCCGTCCCTGAGCGCGAAGCATTTCTGATGCTGCTTGATCGAGGTGACGATTACTTCCGGCGGCACATCGAGGAAGCTTTCATCGAAGGAGCCCATCAGCACCACGGGCCATTCGACGAGCCCCGCCGTCTCCTTGAGCAGCGCTTCGTCCTCGATCACTTCGAGGCCTTGCGCGAAAGCAAGGTTCTTCGCTTCGACCCGGATCAGCTCGGCGCGGCGGACCGCGTCGACCACCACTTTTGCGTCGTGGAGCTTCTGGGCATAGTCCTCGAAACGTCGGGCGGTGATCTCTTGGGGCGCCAGGAAGCGATGACCGCGGGTGAGCGAACCGCTGTTGAGCCCGCCAATCTCGAAAGCAACGACTTCGCCGTCGAAGCAGCAGAGGATCGATTGCAAGGGCCTGACCCAGCGCAGATCGCCAGATCCCCAGCGCATGGATTTGGGCCAAGGGAATTTGCGGATCACATCGGGCACGATTTCGGCGACCACATCGGGCGTCGCCCGCCCCGCCTTGCCGATCTGGGCGATGTAGAACTTGCCCTTCCTATCATCCTGGACAGTGAGATCGGAGAGCTGAAGACCGGTCGATCTAAGAAAGCCCTCGATCGCAGTTTCCGGCGCATCGACGCGCGGGCCTTTGCGCTCTTCCAAAACATCCTTGGTGCGGGCCGCCAGACCTTCGATGGCGAGCACGAGCCGGCGCGGCGTCGCATGCGCCTGTGCCCCCTCATAGACGAGGCCCAGATCGATGAGCGCATTGGTGACGAGCGCCTTCAGATCCTCGGCCGCCTTCGCCTGCATGCGAGCCGGGATTTCCTCTGAAAAAAGCTCGAGAAGAAGTTCAGGCATGGGAGACGCTCAAATTGAAAGGCTGTTGCCCAACCCCCCGCCCTGCTTCTCCAACATTCCCCTTCTCCCGCGCACAGCGTGGGAGAAGGTGGCCGAAGGCCGGATGAGGGCTCTTTCGCGCAGTGTGCGCGGATCTCGACGAGTATTTCTCGCTGAGACAAAGAGCCCTCACCCGCCCTCCGGGCACATAGATCACGGTCAGGCCAGATCGGACCGATCGGGCCTGATAACGTGATCGGAAGCTTAAATATGGCGCGCGATCGGACGGAAAACCGGTATTCACTTTCCCTGATCGCGCGCCTGCCCATTGCTGCGCAACGGGAGAGGGGGGAATTTGGAGGTGGAGAGGGCGATCACAGCGTCTTGTGCGTGCCGTCGCAGAAAGGCTGGCCGCTGGTATGCTTGCAGGCGCAGAAGAACTTGCGGGCCGAGATATCGGCTGTCCATTTGACGGGCGAGAATTCGCTGCCCTTGTGGCTGCCGTCGCAGAAAGGCTGGTTCTTGGAACGCCCGCAGGCGCACCACCAGTAATCCTTGCCGGCCTCGACCGTGATGGGGATCGGCGCCTTCTGGGCGATATTGGGTTGAGACACTGACTGTCCTCCCTGTTTGCAGTTGCGATCATTCTCATGCAGCACCTCCGCCCGCCGTCTTGGCCCAGGCCTCGCAGCAGCCCTTCGCCAGTTCGCGCACGCGCAGGATATAGGCTTGGCGTTCGGTGACCGAGATCACGCCGCGCGCATCGAGCAGATTGAAGACATGGCTCGCCTTGATGCATTGATCATAGGCGGGCAGCGCCAATTCATGCCGGTTGCCCTTGTCGCCCGCGCTCAGGAGAGCCAGGCACTCCTTCTCCGCATCCTTGAAATGCTGGAGCAGCATGTCGGTATCGGCATATTCGAAATTGTAGCGCGAGAATTCCTGCTCTGCCTGCAGGAACACATCGCCATAGGTGATGCGCTTGGCGCCGTCCTCGCCGTTGAAATTGAGGTCATAAACATTGTCGACGCCCTGCACATACATGGCGAGGCGCTCGAGGCCGTAAGTGAGTTCGCCCGAGACCGGCGCGCAGTCGATGCCGCCGACCTGCTGGAAGTAGGTATATTGCGAGACTTCCATGCCGTCGCACCACACTTCCCAGCCGAGGCCCCAGGCGCCGAGCGTCGGGCTTTCCCAATCGTCCTCGACGAAACGGATGTCATGCAGATCGGGCGTCGATGCCGATGGCATAGAGCGAGCTCAGGTAAAGCTCCTGCAGATCGGGCGGCGAAGGCTTGATGATCACCTGATACTGATAATAGTGCTGCAACCGATTGGGATTTTCGCCATAGCGGCCATCCTTCGGCCGGCGCGAGGGCTGCACATAGGCGGCCGCCCACGGTTTGGCGCCGATCGAGCGCAACGTCGTCGCCGGGTGAAAAGTGCCGGCGCCCACTTCCATGTCATAGGGCTGCAGGATGACGCAGCCCTTCTCGCCCCAATATTGATGCAGCGTGAGGATCAGGTCCTGGAAGGATCGCTTGGGATTCAAAGACATTTGCGCCATAGATCACGATGACTTTGGATTTGTCCAATCCAAAGTCATGAATGTGACCGTCTCCTTAGCGCGCATCCCGGCGAAGTGGAATTGCTTCGCCGATAAGGATTTGCGCCTGATCGATATGTTGGAGCAAATCCTTATCGCCAAAGCTTGCCCCGGACCCGATCCGGGGTCGAACAACTTTGGCGGGATTTGCTCCGGTTGGCGCGTGACCGGACGGAAAACCGGTATCCACTTTTCCTGATCACGCGCTAGTGGAGCGGATTTGACATTCGCGACTTCGCCTGCCGGAACTCATGACGCGAATGTCAAATCCAGAGCTCCACTAGAAACATACATTTGCCAGTGGTCCTTTGATTCTGACATTCGCAAAAAGTCGTCCAAACGGGCATGCGAATGCCAGAATCGGACCACTAGCTGATTTGCGGGCGCAAACTATGGGTCTGGCCCTCAGCGGTCAAGGACACCAGCCGCGCTAGTGTCCCGAATCCGAAGTTCGCATCACCTCGCAGCGTCTTCCGAGCGAACTTCGGATTCGAAAGCACACTAGAATATAATAATTCTAGTGTGCTTTTGAACGCGAAGTTCCTGTCGGTATAGCGGTTAGATATCAGGAACTTCGCGTTCAGCACACTAGGGGACTTACCCTTCCGGATAGTAGATGCCGGTCTCGGGATCCTGCCTGAGACGGGTGACGGCTCGGGGATTGGCGGGGCGCCGCGCCGCAACCCGGGCCCTGGCGGCATTCAGACTGTCCATGACCTGCTTGATGGCGGCCGCCGTCAGTATGCCGGCTACGGCAATCGTCAGTGCTTTCAGCATGGGCTAGTCCCTCTCAGTCGTCTTCGGCCGGCATCATAAACCAAAACGTCCCCATAATGCACGTGTTTCCATGGCATCAATGAGGCCGGCGGCCGGATCGACCACCATTCCGAAGCCGAGCCGCCGCAATCCCCAACCCGGCGGCTTGGCGATCACCTTGAACTCGGTCTTGTCGCCGAAACGGGCGCGCATGACGTCGCGCAAATGGCCGATCCCGTCGATGAGCCCGAGCGCCAGCGCCTGGCGGCCCGACCAGAAGGCGCCCGAGAAGAGTTCCGCTTCCTCGCCGCGCAATTTGCCGCCCCGGCGCGCCCGAACCAGCGCTTTGAAATCCTCATGCACGTCGAGCTGCAGCCTCTTCAGGCGCTCGACATCTTCCGGCTTCTCGGGCTGGAATGGATCGAGGACCGACTTGCTTTCGCCAGCGGTATGCACGCGCCGCTCGATGCCGAGTTTCTTTATCGCCTCGACAAAGCCGAAGCCCGCGGCGATGACGCCGATCGAGCCTATGATCGAGCTCGCATCCGCATGGACCTCATCGGCCGCACAAGCGAGCCAATAGCCGCCCGAAGCCGCGACATCCTCGCAGAAGGCGAGGACGGGGATGTTCTTCTCATCGGCCAGAGCCCGAATGCGGGCATGGATCAGGGCCGACTGGACCGCCGACCCGCCCGGCGAATTGATGAGGAGCGCCACCGCCGAAATGCCTTTGCGGGCGAAGGCACGCTCCAGCGTCTCGGCCAGACTCTCCATGGTCAAGGGCGGCTTCAAGGGCGTGCCGATGCCGATGGTGCCGTGCAGGCGCACGACATGGACCAGCGGAGTGTTCGTGCGCCAGCGGCGCGGGATCAGGCGCTGAAAAGGGTTTGGCATTCGCCACAAATAGGCATCCCGGCGATCACCGGCAAGCTCAACCGAGGCATCTGGTGAGTTTCCTCACAGACAGCTCATGACCCGCCCCTTACGCTCTCTTCACAAATTGAAGAAACGGCCGCTCGAAAGCAAAAAGCGGCCATTGGAGGAACCATGACCACGCATTTCGAGCAAGGTGCGATTTGTTCGGCCGGCTCCCCCTTCGCCAACCTCTCCGCCGTGATACGGGCAAAATTCAAGGCGTGGCGTGAGCAGCGGGTCGAGCGCGCCGAGATCGAGGCTCTGGAAGCGCTGGGGCCCGAGGTTCTGGACGATATCGGCGTCAGGATTGTGAATGCCGAAAAGCCGAACAATTTCGTTCCTGTTCTCAACCCCTATGGGATCGTCGCGGCCGCGATATTTGCGCCACGACCGACAAAACGTGACGAGTTCTGAATTCGTCACCAGAGCAAATCCCGCCAAAGGCCTGCCCCGGACCCGATCCGGGGTTGCAGACTTTGGCGATAAGGATTTGCTCCAACATATTGATTGGCGCGAATCCTTTCGGCGAAGTGATTCCACTTCGCCGGGATACGCGCTGCAGGGCTGCTCGTAGCGCCCTCTCCGGGCGGCCCTGCTTCATTGCTTCGCAGGCTTGTTCGTATTCCAGCTGTCATAGAGAACTCGCCAGCGGCCTCTCTCCTTGCGCCAGACCACGACATATTTCGCGATCTGCCTGACCCGCTTGCCGCCGTCCACGTAACTGAAATCGACCTTGCCGAAATCCGAGGCGAGCGTCGCGTCACCGGAGACCACGATACGCTCCGGAATGAACCTGAGCCTGAGCCCGTCATAGGCATGCATCATCTTCTTCCAGTTGGCGCGAATTCGAGCCGTGCCATGCACCGGCCGTTGTTCCGGCCAGACGAGTGAGCCGTCGCCGGCGTAGAAGCCGACCACGGCGGCGAGATTCTTTTCTGTTGCGGCATTGCCCCATTCCTCGTCCAGCCGGCGAATGGCCGCTTCGTCGGCTTTGTGACTTTTAGCTGGCATGTTTCACTCCCTTCTTGCGCGATTGAAATCCAAGCTCGTCGAGGAGAGCCTTGGCATCCGTCAGATCCTTAGTAGCGAAGCCTTCCGTGAACCAGCCATAGATCGCTTCGAGCATTTCGAAGGCCTGGGCGCGTTCGCCGCGCTCGGCGAGAAGCCGGGCGAGCGTCGTCATGGCGCGCAATTCCCATGATTTGGCACCCTGCTCGCGCGCAAGTGCCGCAGCCTCGTGAAGCCGCTGCTCGGCCTCGTCTGATAAGCCTCGCCGCGCCAGCAGCCAGCCCTTGAGCCGCAGCACTTCGGCCAGATGGCAGCGCTCCTCGCCCGCTTTGATCCGCGCAATGCTGTCATCGAGAAGCTTGTCGGCGGCTTCGATGGCGCCGCTTTGCGCCAGAGCCTCGGCCTGCAAGGCTCGTAGATAGCCGATCCAGATGCGATGGCCGGTCGCTGCCAGGCGGATGATGGCGCGGTCGAGACGCATGGCGGCATCGGCGTGGCGGCCCGCGCGCAGCCAGGCGATGCCGCGGCTGATTTCCGCCATCACCTCGAAGAAGAGCGAGACGCCGTAGCGCCGGCCGACGCTCTCGGCCTCCTCGGCACGGCGCATCAATTCGTCGGGCTCGCATAGGAAATCGAAGACCTGAGCGCCGAGCGTCAGCGAGAAAGCGAGATCGAAGGGATGGTTGCGGCGGCGGGCGTGCTCGTCTCTGTCATCGCTCGCCGCCACGGCCTGGTCGGGATAGCCGATGATCCAAAGATACTGCGCCCGATAGATGCTCTCGCCCGTCAGGGGATCGGTGTTGGTGAGCTGCGCGATGTGCCAGTGCTTTTTGGCATCATACATGGCGTGAAGTCTGTCGCCATGCGCCTTGGCTACATCGAAGCGGCCCAGCCAGAAGGCCGAGCCTGACACGGCACGGTGGCCGACGATGACCAGACTGTCGTCATTGGTCGCGTTGCCGACCTCGAGCAGTTTCTCCGCCCAGCGCAGAGATACATCGAGCCGGTCGATGCACAAATAATGCACCCAGAGCGCATTGAGGATCGGCAGATAGCCCTGGCGATGCTCGAGCCTTTGGGCCAGCGACCAGGCGGGTTCGAGAACCCCGCTCAGTTCCGGATGGCCCCAGCCGCGCCCGGCAACAAGGGCTGGCCCAAGTGCGGCGCGGAAGCGCAATTCCAAGAGGTCGCGCTCGACGCCGGGCGACGTCGCGGCCAGCAGGCCCATGCCTTTGCGCAAGTGGCTGTCGGCCTCAGGAACAGCAAAACGCTGCATCGCCACCTCGCCCGCCTTGAGCCACAGGGGTGCCGCCGCCGCCCAGGCATCGGCCGCTGTATAGTGATGCGCCAGGAGCTCCGGCTCGCGCTCGCGCGTCTGGGGATAGCGCTCCTCGAGCACTTCGGCAATGCGGGCATGGAGCGGCTTGCGCTGGCTGCGCAGCAGCGAGTCATAGGCCACGTCCTGGACGAGAGCGTGCTTGAACGTATAGGACACGGGGCCGGGCGCCACGCCGGAGCTTACCGCGAGACCCGAGGCGGTCAGCTCGGAGAGGCCCTCGGCCAGGGCGGCCTCATCGATCTGATCCAGCGCCGTGACGAGCTCATGACTGAATGTCCGCCCGATCACCGAGCCGATCTGCGCGACGGCCTTGGCCTTGGCGAGGCGGTCGAGACGTGCGGTCAGCGAATCGCGTAACGTCTCGGGGATTGCGAAGCCCAAGGTCGGGCCGGTATAGACGAAGCGCCCGCCCGCCTCGACGAGTCCGCCCGATTCGAGAATGGTGCGCGTCAGCTCCTCGACGAAGAGCGGCACGCCGTCGGTCTTGGCGATGATCTGTTCGACGATCTCGCCTGGCAGCGACTTGCCCTCGGCGAGGCGTGAGACCATCTCGCTGCATTGCTGACGTGTGAGCTTGGCGAGATTGAGCACCGCGACATTGACATTGCGCGACCAGTGCGGTTCGAATTCCGGCCGGTAGGTGGCGACGATCAGCAAGGGAATGCCGGCCAGCTTGCCGATCAGCCGCTCCAATGTCTCGAGCGTCGTCGGATCGGCCCAATGCATGTCCTCGAACAGCAGCAGCGTGGGACGCAGATTGGCGGCGGCAGCCACCATGTCCTCCATCACGCGGACCGTTTCCTGCTTGGCAAGCCGCGGCGATATCTCGAGCGCGCCATAGCGCTCCTCGCAAGGGATGGACATCATGCCCGCGATGAAGCGCACGTCGGAACGCGGCAGGCCATAACGCCCGACGATCAGCGCCTCCAATTTGTCGAGCCTCGTGTCCGTCGAGCTGCCATTGCCCAGCTGCAGCACTTCATCCAGATGCGTGCGGATCGGGTAAAAGGCGCTGTTGCTGTGAAAGGGCGAACATTGGAAGCGCCAGACATGGGCATGCTCGTGTTCGAGGCTGGCGCAAAGCGCATCGGCGATGCGGCTCTTGCCGATGCCGGGCTCGCCGCAGAGATTGATGGTGAAGCCCTCGCCCACATCATGGACGCGCCGCCATTTGTCGAGCAGCTCCGCCATCTCAGCACTGCGCCCGATGAGCGGCTTGACTTTGCCCCGCCGGTCCTCGGCGGTCGCCTCCCCGGCCACGCGATAGACGTTAACGGGAAGCGTGATTCCTTTCAGGCTCCGGGCGCCCATATCCTCATATTCGAAGACATCGCCCGCGAGCTTGCGCACCTTGGAGCTGACCGCGATGGATCCGGGCTCAGTCACGCTCTGCAGGCGCGCGGCGAGATTCATCGTTTCGCTGACGGCGGTGCGCCCGTCGGCGGAGACGACGACGATGCCGGTGGCGATGCCGATGCGGACCTCGAGCCGCGTTCCATCGGGCGCGCGGAAGCGCGCCATGGCGTCGATGATGCCGATCCCGGCGCGGATGGCGCGCTCGGCCTCGCGCTCATGGGCCAGGGGGAAACCGAAGAAGGCGATGATGCCGTCGCCCAGGCGCTGGAACAGATATCCGTCATAGCGGGCGATGCAGGCGGCGCAGGCATCCTCATAGGCGCGCACGATGTCCTTGAGCACCTCCGGATCGACGCCCTGCGCGAGCGTGGTGAAGCCGACCATGTCGCAGAACATCACGGTCAGCTGGCGCCGCTCTTCGGCCCGCTCGGCGGGCTCCGGCTTCTGCGCCCTCGTCTTGGCGAGCGCGCCGAGCAGGCGCTTGCGGGCGCCGAAGGAAAGTCCGAGCTCCTTCAGATCTCCGTCGGAGAGCAGCAGCAGCGTGGCGAAATCGACATCGTTCTCGATGAGGAGCGGCGCATGTTCGGAAAAGCCATGCGCGTCGAGCCAGTCGGTGAGCGCGCTCATTGCCTAGCCTCGGCGTGGTCGATCAGAATGCCATTATGGCGCAGCCAGAGAGCGATCGACAGAGCGGATTTGAACGGCATGCGCTGGGACCAGGCCTGCGCGATCTCGATGAGGGTCGCGCCGGAGCGCAGATTGCCGATGAGAGGCGCCAAAGGCTGATCGCCGAGAAAGGCGACGGGCCCGGCAAGCCGCGGATGGCGCAAGGCCGGCTTGAGCGTGACGAATTCACCCTCGATGCAGGGTATTTCCGCGATGACGAGATCGCGCGATAGCTCGACTGGTTGTGCGGCGAGGCGATGGGGATCGGCGGGGGCTGCGCGCCGGTGCGGCGCTTCGACCGTTCCCGCCGCGGCGCGCGCTTGCCAGAAGGGTGAGGGCCTCGTTCGGGCGGCCTGCGCGTAGTAGCCCGCGGCCCATGCAAGGTGGCGCGTCGATGCTTCCTCGAGGCTCGTCTGATAGAATTCCATAGCGGTCGCTGCCGAGGCCGGTTTCCTGATGAGCGTGTTGGCGACAATAGCGCCGCTGAGCGACGTCTGTATGGCTTTCTGCACACCCGATGACGACAAAGGGTCGAGCGCCAAGGCCGCCTCGCCCAACGCGATGCTCGACAGTGTCGCGGCATTGTGCGCAATGAAGGGCGTCGCGTCCTTTGCCATGACGTCGCTCTTGAGCCGGCCGCGAGGAAAGCCCGAATGATCAAGAAAATCGAAGTAGCGCGCTGCCAGCGTCTCCTTCGGCAAAGCGCCGAACCGCCGTGCATCGACGAAGGCCTGAATGTTGCAGGTGTCATCGGGAAGCGGCACCGCCCAATACCAGGCCTCATCGCCCGCTTTGATCATGGGATGCATCGGGAGTCCCGCTCCCTCCCAATAGGCATGAAGCGCCAAGGTCGCGGGACCGGTCGTCTCCCTCTGCCGGCCGCCGGCGCCATGGCGGCCGCGCGCATCGGCGAGGAAATCGGCGTTAAGCTCTTCTCTGCCCACTTCCGTTTCGATGATGAGACGCCACCCTGGAGCACGATGCGAAAAAGTGGGCACCGGTTTTTCGCAAGAATTGCGCTCTAAAATATTAGAATCGATCGCGTTTATGAGTTTGGATTGGCTCAATCCAAACTCATCGTGATCTCGCTTTTCGCGGCACATTTCGATGATCCGAGCCGGCTGATGGATGCGCACGCCACATGATCGCGCATGCTCGATGAGCCATTGATCGAACGTGCCGCGATCGACCAGCCTTCCTTCCGCACGGCTATCCTCGCGGGTGAGCATCGGTCCCTCCCAGGCGATCTCGACCTCGCGCACCACGCGCGCATCGCCGAGGGCGCCCTCGGCGCGAAGGCTCTTGAGCAGCGGCAGCACGCCGGGACTCAAGGATTCGCCCAGATGCGGACGCGGAAAGCGGGCGCTTTCGATCAGCGCCACTTGATGGCCGAGCTGTGCCATGCGGATGGCGAAGATGCTGCCCGCCGGACCGCCGCCCACTACGCAGATGCTAACCATCAATTACGCCTTCATCGGCGATTGTGCGGACTGGGCGAGGCGCAAATAGGCTTCGAGGGAATAGTGCAGCCAGCCCCTGATATAGTCGCAGGCCGGCCTGCCGCGTTTCACCACCTCATGATGGCAGCCGCCGCCGCAGAGATAGCGCGCCCAGCAGCTGCTGCAGGGCTCCTGGCGATGCACATGCCGCTGCGCGAGCCACGCCGCCTGGCGTCCGACATCGACGCCCTCGGCGAGCGAGCCCATGGCGCCCTCCGCGTCATCGACGAAGCGATGGCAGGCGGCGAGATCGCCCGACGCCGAGACGCCGAGATAGCCCGCACCCGCCCCGCAAGGATAAGGCCGGTGCGTGCCGCGCCCGATCTCGCGCATCGCATTCAGCATATTGGCGAAGGCATAGCGCCGGCCAGCGAGCGTGCGGCGTTCGAATTCGCGGCCGCAGTCGATCATCTGATCGAGCATGAGCGCCAAATCCTCAGCCTGCATCTCGCCTTGCCCTGAGGGTGAGGCCAGCATGGGCGAGAAGCCGACACTGTGAAATCCGGCGTCGATGAATTGATCGAGCGTCTCGCGCAGATCGAGATTGCGCGGCGTGACGGTGACCCGTGCCGACACCTGCATGCGGCGCTGGCGGGCAAGAAGTGGTGCGATCCGCCGCATGATCCGATCGAAACTCCCCTGGCCATTGCGGAACGGCCGCTGCGCGTCATGCTTCACCCCGATGCCATCGAGGCTGACGGTCACCGCGAAACCGTGCTCCTCGAAGAAATCCGCATCTTCTTCGCTAACGAGCGTGCCGTTTGTGGTGATCGAAAAGGTGATCGGCACGCCTCGTTGCCGCGCGAGATCGACGGCATGACGCGTGGCGCTCTGCAGCACCGCCCGGTTGACCAGCGGCTCGCCGCCGAGGAACGAAAGATTGAGCTTGGCGCCGGGGCCTGAATTGAAGATGAGCTGCTCCACCGCCTGGAGCGCCGTCGTCTCCGGCATGTTTTTGGGCGCCCCGCCGAAACTGCCCTGCTCGGCATAACAATAGGTGCAGCCGAGATTGCATTTCTGCGCGATTGCCAGCGAGAGCGCATGGATCGGCGGCGGTGAGAGCGGGATGTCGTCGATCAGAGCTGCGCCATCGAGCCCCGCTTCCGCAAGCAGGCTTGCGACCCTGCCTTCATCGCGCCCCGTCAGGGCCTGATCGAATTCGGCGAAGAGATCGGCTTCGATGTCGAAAAGCCGGCTGCCATTGGTGATGAAGAGATGCCGGCCCCTGTCGGTCGCGAGAAGATGTGCGGCCGGCAGGCGCGGGCCCGAGGCCGTCATGTAATGATGAGCGCGAGCATTCACGATTGTTTCTCGCCCGGCGCATCGCGGCCCTTCACCTGGAAGCGCAGCCATTTCTCCCAATGGGTGAACAGGTCGTCATAGAAGACGAGACGGGAATCGGCATAGTCGTCGGGTACATATTGCCCGGTGCGCTTCTTTTGCAGCCAGTTGTCGCCGATGCTCAGGCCCTCGGGGCCGGGCTCGACATTCACATAGTCAGGCCGGGCGGAGGCCCAGTAGTAGCAGGAGCATTCGCGGTAGTCATTCTGCCAGGGCGAGCACAGGCCCTGCGTGAGCTCGCCGGCTTGCGCCAGCGCTTCTGAAATGACCGCCGTACCGGCCGCGAAGAAATGCCGGACCTTGAAGCGCCAGGTCTTATGGTTGTGTTTCGTCCACGGCACCATCGCCTCCGTCGCCTCATCGCGCGAGATGTCGCAATGGACCTCCTCGCCCTGGAAACCGCTCAAGAGCCGCGCCAAAGCGTTCGACCATTCGAGCGGGGCAAGCCCATACGGATTGTCGCTGGTAGTGAGGATGACAAAGTTGTCGGGATCGGATGCCGCGGGACCCTTGATGAGGTTCATGGGCTCGATCGCCTCCTGGCCAGGCAATCTGATGCGCAACAGGCGATGGTTCTTCAATTCGGCATAGGGCGGATCGGCATGGACGATGAGATTGTCATATTCGCGCAGTTCGAGACCAATCAACATGCGCCGCCAGATGGCGCGGAAGTCGACCTCGAGTCCCGGGCAGCAATTGGCGACCGATGTCACCGGCCGCGAGCTCACCGGATTCCCCGCCGCTTCGTAATGAAGCTGGGCGGTGAGATTGCGCGGCGTGAGGGAGGCCGCCTTGGGCGTCTTCTTAGGCCGGCCCTGAACGCCTTCCGCCACTGTCCGGACGGTGTCGATCTGGCGATGGGTGAGGGCGAGATAGCTGTTGTCGGCGCCGCACATCAGCGCCGGCATCTTGCGGCGGCCGCGGTCGGTGAAGTCCGAGACCTCGTCCGGGTTGCGCAACAGGCGCAGGAACCAGGGTGCCGCACCGCCGCGCAAGGCGGCATAGACTTGCTGGTGCAAAGCGAGGATCGCCAGCGTGTCGGCGCCGTCGGGCGCCACCACCGGACGGATCGCGCGCTCGGTGTCGGCCGCCTCTTCCTCGGGCATCGAATCGAGCGACAAAGCCGAGCGGCCCTTATAGTCATTGCCGTTCAGCACCGCGACATTGAGGAAGCGCACCGTCTCGAAAGCGCGGCGCACGATATCCTCGGCGCGCGCCTGGGTGACCTCGGTCGGCTCGTCATCGGCAACGGTCGGGCCGTGGATGACCTGCTCCAGATCATCGGCGAGGCTGCGCACGAACAGCGAATCCGGCACCACCGCGGGCGGCGATGAGCAGATGCGCGCCATTGCGGTCAGCACCTTGCCGTCGTTCGATGTGAGCCTCGCCTCGACGAAACCGTCGCAGGCATCGTCGAAATAGCCGCGGCTCACCGCCTTGTTGTCATGCAGCCATGAGGGGGCCGGCGGCTCGATGGCGAAGAGCGAGGGCGGAACGGTCTCGTCCTCGCCATGCGACTCGAAGTGATACCACTTGCCCTTGGCTCGGTCGTAGATCGCGCGCTCGGGCGGGACGATCGGGTCATTCACCCCATGCGGTCCATAGATCAGCCCTTTCGCCGGCGTGAAGCGCAAGCGGATCTGCGGGTAGTGCTGGTTGGGCTTTATGAAGCGCGCGCTGCCGAAATCGACGAAGGCATCGCGCGACATGAAGTTCTTGCAATGGCCCTTGAGCGGCTGCGCCCCGTGATCGCTGAACCATCCGGTATTGGCGGCAACGAGATCCGCTTCCTTCCTTGTGCGCCGGACAACCTTACGGTTGCCGACCCTGACCCGCCAGGTAAGCTTGGCGCCGGCCAGCATCTGCAGCGTCAGCGGCACGAGTTCGCCGTCTTCCATCAGCGCGAAGACGTCGAGGAAGGGCGCCACCGGACGTATCCTTCCGTCCTGTTTGAATTGCACCTCCTTCGGCACATGGCTGCCGGTGATCTCGCCCGTCGCCGTATCGACGTTGAGCGTCTCGGCGGGCACAATCGTGCGGAAGTCCAGCGGGCCTTCCCTATCCGTCGCGATCGTGTAGTTGTCGAGAGGATCGGGCGCCGAGCCAAGCCTGCCGATGGCGAAGGGCGGCAGGATGCGCAGTTCCTTGATTGCTTTCGTGCCGGTCACTTGTGTTTACTCCCTTCCCCGAGCAATGCGCCGATCGACGCGATGGCCCGGCGGTCGAGATCCCGTAAGGCCAGGAGATAGTCGCGTTCCGCCCCCGCCGCCTTCTCCAGCAGCAATTCCACGACCGCGATCGAGCCCTGAAGAAGCTCCCGATGCTCGCGCCAGGCCTCGGCCTCGGATTCAGGCAATGTCAGCGTATAGGGCATCTCGAAAGGCGGCCCGGCGAAGCCGGCGCTTTCGCCTTGCGCGCCCGCCTTATGCAAAGGGAGGCGGACGATGATGCCGGCGATCGTCTTGATATTGTACATCTCGCCGAAGGCGCGATGCATGACCATGCCGCGCAGATTGGGCTCGCCCGCTCTGACCGTCCGCGCCAGGCGGAAGGAGCGGCTCAGGCAGGTGAGAAGCAGCCGGTAACGATAGTTGAAGAGCGTCGCCCAGTCGCGTGCATAGGGGTTATCGATATAGGTCGTCTTGTCGACATAGCTGCCTTTGTCGGTATGCGTCGCTTTCCGCTTCTCGACGATCCTTGTCGTCGGATTGTCGGGAATGTCGCGCGTCGGTATCCAGTCTTCCGGAAACTTCTGGAAGATCTTGAGGAAGCGCTCGAAATGCGAAAGCTCATCGGTGCGCTTGGACTTGAGATGGATGGCCTCGCCCTGGCTGCCGATCGCCTTCAGCGCCGCCAGCGCCTCGGTGCGCGAGGCGGCGCGCATGATGATGACATTCGCCTCGCGCTGGCGATGCGGATCATCGATGGGCGTGCCGCTCGGATCGAGAAGCCGAGGCTCCGGACCATAGCCCCTGCCCCAGTCGTCCCAGGAGGCCTGGTAGACATAGCTCTCCTCATTGAAGGCGGAATCGGGGATCAGGTGCTCGTTGCCGATGATGTCGATGATTTCGTCATAGACGGCGGCAACGGTATGCACGCGGCCCTGGCGGCGCTCCGCGATCAGCCGGGCGATCTCGGCCTTGTCCTTGTCGAGGAAATGCGCGAAGCGGCGCGCAAGGTCCGGATGTTTCTTTAACAGGCCGATGATGTGCGGCGGCATCTCGGCATGGACATAGCAGGCAAGCGATGAGCGGGTGAGCTTCTCTAGGCGGAAAGGGTAGGGATAATAGGGAACGCTCCACGGATAGTCTTCGCGTCCGAAATGAACCGGAGCGCCGAGGAGACAGAGAATATTCTGGACGGTGAGGAGATGGCCCATCTCCTCCTTGGCCACCTTGAGCAGGCTCGACTGCCAGTGCTTGATCAGGGCCTGGCGCTTGGGCGTTGCGGCGTCGGGCCCGCCCAGCGAATAGGCGGCATAGAGATACTGCACCATGAGCCCATGTTCGATCTCGGCGGCGATATGGAGCAGCATGACCAGATGATCATGCCAGGTCAGTCCCGGATGCCTGGCGGCGCGATGTGTCGGCTCATGCTCGGCATGCGCCACAGGCTCCAAGACAAGAAATTCCCGCCAGGCTTGGGCCATGCACACACACCCCTTCTGTCCTTGCTGGACGATGTGGCGTCGTCCAACCCGCGCTCATGACTTCCTAACATCTTTACTGAGCGTCGTCGATTGCGTGAACTTCGTTAACCGGTTTTCGCGGCAACACACAAGCATGTGACAGGTAGAATTGTCTGAGTTCGAAGGGCAGAGCTCAGAGCCGATCGGTCTTCGCTTCCCGGATTACCGCATCGGCCAGGCGGCGCCCTCGCGCAGGATGGCTTCGGCCGCGGGCGTGAATTTTCCGTCATCACCATGAAGGATCAGGCCCGGCAGGAGTTGCAAGGCCGCGCGCGAGCCTTTGACGCCCTGGACGATGACGCGGGTCGCGGCTAGTTCGGCGCGCGGGAAAAGCGGCGCCACCGTGATATCGCCAAAGCGGCCTTCGAAGGTGGCGAGCACGCGGGCCAGCGCCTCGGCGCGATAGATCAAGG
Source organism: uncultured Alphaproteobacteria bacterium (assembly GCA_963841765.1). Classification (GTDB taxonomy): domain Bacteria; phylum Pseudomonadota; class Alphaproteobacteria; order Rhizobiales; family Aestuariivirgaceae; genus Taklimakanibacter. The sequence continues at coordinate 49,218 of CAWJDZ010000030.1, read as the reverse complement.
TCAAGGTGCCGCGGCTTGCGATGAGCCCATGCATCACCTTGACCCAGAGATCGAGATCTTCCGGCCCGAAACTATGGGCGCCCGCCTTCAGCGCCACGGGCGACGGCGTCGACTTGCCCTCCTCGAAATAGGGCGGGTTGGCGAAAGCATGCGCCATCGAGCTTGCCGCCGGAAGAAGCGCCGAGCCGCGGCGCAAGGCTTCCTTGATGTCGGCATGGATGACCTTGATGCCTGCGCCGCATTCGTTGCGGTTCGCATTTTCCTCAGCCAGCAGGGCATAGCGGGCGGTGACCTCTATCCCTGTAATCTGCACCCCCGGCACCCGGTGGGCGAGGCAGAGTGCCGCGACGCCCGTGCCCATGCCCGCCTCGAAGACAGGTTCGCCCTTACCGCAAGGGATGCTGGCGGCGAGGAAAACCGCATCGATCCCGGCCCGGTAGCCTTTTTCCGGCTGCAAGATGCGTAAGGCGCCATTGAGAAAGCCGTCCTCGGTCAGGCTCGCCGGGATCGAACCGGAAGCGGCCCCGGGCGGTGCCGGGTCGGTCATGGGTGAAGCCTCATGCATGGCGGGGGCACCCTACTGCTGCCCGGTTATCGTAGCGTTACCCAATTCCCATAAAGCTTTCGTAATATCGTCATCATGGACCATCAGGCGGCGGGGAAAGGCGCCGATCGAGCCCTCGACGGCGCTCATATGGGCATCGAACACGACCGCTTCGATCCCGGCCTCGGCCAGCACATGGGTCGCGTAGGACAGGAGGACCAGGTCGTTGGTCCGCAGCACTTCTTTCATTGAATTACCCCTAGAGCATGACCTGGAAAAGTCCATGGCGAAGGCGGGGAGGGTGGCGCGCGGAACGCGCGACGGGTGGGGTGTCCACGCAAGGGAAGTCTCGCAAGTAGGCGACTTTGCAAGCAGTACAGGCAAACCACTCGGCAAAGCCCGACGGAGAGACCCCACCCGGCCATACGACGCACCGAAAGGATCATGCCTGAACAAAGCGCTAAGCGTGATCGCGACTCAACCCGAGGCCGTCAGGCCTTAGCGTCATCCGGTCGCGCTTGCCGAGGGACGGCAAGCCCCCCTATTGTCGGGACAGTATCATAACAAAGACGGGTTCAATCCCTTGGGTGTCGTCATTCCCTTCGAAGGCAGCGCTGAGAAGCAGCCGAGCCTCGATCCCCTGATCTCCCTGACCTCTGGTGACATGGTCAAGGTCAACGAGGCCATTCTGGCGCGCGCCGCATCGCATGTCGAACTGATCCCGGAGCTCGCCGGCCACCTGATCATTTCCGGCGGCAAGCGCATCCGCCCGATGCTGACCGTCGCCGCCGCCCGCATGTGCGGGGCGAAGGGCGATGCCCATGTCAAGCTCGCCACCTCGGTCGAATTCATGCACACCGCAACACTGCTCCATGACGATGTCGTCGATGAGAGCGACTTGCGGCGCGGCAAGAAGACGGCCCGCCTCATCTGGGGCAACCAGGCAAGCGTGCTGGTCGGCGACTATCTCCTGGGCCAGGCCTTCAAGATGATGGTCGAGACGGGCTCGCTCGAGGCCCTGCGCATCCTCTCCAACGCCGCCGCAGTCATCGCCGAAGGCGAGGTGCTGCAGCTTTCCGCCTCGCATGACACCTCGACCACCGAGGATGCCTATATGCAGGTGATCGGCGCCAAGACCGCGGCCCTGTTCTCGGCCGCCGCCGAAGTCGGCGCCGTCGTCGCGAGGAGACCCAAGGACGAACAGGCGGCGCTCGAATCCTACGGCCGCAATCTCGGCATCGCCTTCCAGCTCGTCGATGACGCGCTCGATTATTCCGGCAAGCAGGCGCTGATGGGCAAAAGCATCGGCGATGATTTCCGCGAGGGGAAGATCACTTTGCCGGTGGTCCTCGCCTATCGCCGCGGCTCCCGGGAAGAGCGCAATTTCTGGAAGCGCACGCTCGAGGAGGGCAACCAGACGGCGGACGACCTCACCTTTGCGCAGAAACTGGTCGAGCGCCACACGGCCATCGCCGACACGGTGGAGCGTGCGCGCCACTATGGCGCCATCGCGCGTGACGCGCTCGCCATCTTCCCCGACAGCGCGCATAAATCGGCGCTCGCCGAAGCGGTCGATTTCTGCGTGGCGCGCGCTTATTGATGGGGTTAGGTTCGCCGGCACCGACCGAAAACTGCGGCATGCAACATCTCAGCCTGCCCCACTACTCGTCATCCCGGCGAAAGCCGGGACCCAACAAATTTTTTCAGCGCGGGCAGCGCCACCCGCGTAGCGCTTATTCAGTGGGTCCCGGCTTTCGCCGGGATGACAGTTTGTGGAATGGCTGGCGCCTACACGATCGTAGGCAGTGATGATGCAGCAGACGCGCTATGCCTGGTATCTGCTGGCGGCCATCGCCGACGCTGTGGAGCGTTGCGGCACGCGAAATCTCAGTCCTACCCACCATCCGTCATCCCGGCGAAAGCCGGGAACCAATGAATTCTTTCAGCGCGGGCAGCGCTACCCGCGTAGCGCTTATTCAGTGGGTCCCGGCTTTCGCCGGGATGACAGTTTGTGGAATGGCTGGCGCCTACACGATCGTAGGCAGTGAAGATGCAGCAGACGCGCTATGCCTGGTATCTGCTGGCGCCGGCGATCATCCTGCTCAGCGTGCTCCTGGTGCTGCCGATCATCATCATGGCGATCTACACCTTCTATGAGTTCGTCACCGCGGGCGTCGAGAAAGAGACCTACACGCTCGCCAACTGGCGGGAATTCTTCACCGACAGCTACTACCATTTCTTCCTGTGGAAGACGGCACGGGTCGCCGCCGTCACCGCACTCGCCTGCGCCGTCATGGGCTATATCCCGGCCTATTTCATCTGGATGACGTCCTTCCGGCACAAATGGCTGCTGCTGCTCCTCCTCATCGTGCCCTTCTGGATTTCCTTCACCATCCGCACCTTCTCCTGGATCCACATTCTGGGCGAACAGGGCGCCATCAACGTCACGCTGATGTGGCTCGGCATCATCCATGGGCCGATCCAGATGCTCTATACCGAGGGCGCGGTGATCATGGGGATGATCCACTTCCTGCTGCCTTACATGATCCTCAATGTCTATGTGAGCCTCGAAGGCATCGACCGCGATCTGATCTCGGCGGCGCGCACCTTGGGCTGCACCAGCGCTCAGGCGTTTCGCGAAGTGACGCTGCCTCTGTCGCTGCCGGGCCTCTGCGCCGGGCTCCTCCTGTGCTTCGTGCTCGCCGCCGGGAGCTATGTGACGCCGCAGATTCTCGGCGGCAACCGCGACGCGCTGTTCGGCAATCTGATCTATGATACGATCATGGGGCAGCTCAACTGGCCCATGGGCTCGACGCTGTCGATCGTGCTCTTCGTGCTGCTCGGCATCGTGTCGGCGATCTACAGCCGCTATATGGGCCTTTCCACCATCTTCAAGGGCCTGAGCCGATGACAACGCCGACCATCGCGACGAACCGGCAGGTGGAGGATTTGAGCGGCGCCTGGGGCTGGCGCGCGGTGAAGCTCGTCACCGTCCTCGTCTATATCTTCATGTTCGCGCCGATCCTTGTCACCGTGATCCTGTCCTTCAACGCCTCGATGTTCGGCGGCTTCCCGATGACCGGCCTGTCGCTGCAATGGTACGGCAAGCTGCTGCAGAACGCGGCCGTGCTGCGCGCCTTCCAGACATCGATCTGGATCGCGCTCCTCACCGCCGCCGTCTGCACGGTGTTGGGTGTCGCGGCGGCGATCGCGCTCACCCGCTACGAGTTCCGCGGCAAGCAATGGATGAACACTTTGGTGATCCTGCCCGCGCTCGTGCCCGAAACCATTCTCGGCGTCGGCCTGCTGCTCCTGATGAAATGGGCGCACCAGCCGCGCAGCTATCTTCTCCTGGTGCTCGGCCATATCATGCTGGCGCTCCCCTTCGTGGTGCTCGTCGTCCAGGCCAGGCTCATCGGCGTCAAGCGCGTCTATGAGGAGGCCGCGCTCTCGCTTGGCGCCAACCGCTTCGCCACCTTCCGCGAAGTGACCTTGCCGCTGCTCATGCCCGCCATCGTGGCGAGCGTCCTCCTCGTCTTCACCATATCCTTCGACAACATCACGGCGAGCCTGTTCTGGCGTCCACCCGGCGTCGAGACCATGCCGACGCAGATCCTGGCGATGCTGAAAATATCGATCAGCCCGGAGATCAACGCGCTCGGAACCCTGATGATCGTCATCACCGTCGGCCTGCCCTTGGCAGGCGGCCTCTTAGGGCGCATTCTGTTCGGCAACCGAGAATAACAACCAGGGAGAATCCAAGATGAAACTAACGCAGACCAGAAGGCTCGAGTGCCTTTCCGAGCGCTACCGGAATGGCGGCCTCGACCGCCGCAGCTTCTTGGGGCTGACCGCCGCGGCGGCCGCCTCGGCCGGCGTCATGACGCGCTGGAGCGGTGCCGCTCTCGCCGCGGTCAGCGAAGTCCGCTTCGACGGCTGGGGTGGCGTGGTCCAGGAAGCGATCGATAAATACGCCTTCCAACCCTACACCAAGAAGACCGGCCTCAAGGTGGTGCAAGGGACATTCGGCGATGAGAACGAGATCATCACCAAGATCAAGACCGCCAATCCGGGCGACTTCCAGATCGTCCATTCGTCGGGCGTCGAATATTACAAGAAATATGTCGATGGCGGCTGGGTGTCGGAGCTCAACGAGGCCAACATTCCCAACATGGCCAACGTCATGGCGGCGATGATCGAGCCGTTCCGCAAGATGACGCCGAAGCTCTCGGCCGTGCCTTACGACTACGGCACCACGGGCATCGCCTACAACACCAAGGTGATCTCGCCCGAGGAAGCCAAGGAGAAAGGCGCCAATCTCATCGTCGACAAGAAATATGCCGGCAAGATCGGCGGCTTCGGCGACAAGAACACGCGCGTGTGGTATGCAGCGCTCCAGACCGGACAGAGTCCCAACGACATCAAGGACATCGAGGCGGTCTGGGCCAAGGTGCGCGAGGCCCGCGACATGACCAAGAAATACTGGGGCTCCGGTGCTGAGCTCATGGACCTTCTGTCGAAGGAGGAGATCGTCGTCACCGACGCCTGGTCCGGCCGCATCGCCGCTTTGCAGGAGCAGGGTCATCCGATCGGCTATCTCGACCCCGCCGGCAGCTATGCCTGGATGGAGGACATGCTCGTCCTCAAAGGCTCGCCGATGGCCGAATGCGAGGAGCTCCTCAACTTCATGCTCGACACCGAGACCTCGATCGCGGTGGCGGAAGGACAGAAATATCCGCCTGCTCTTGATCCGACCAAGGTCAAGCTCACCGACAAGATCGCCAAGCTGCCGGCCTTCGATCCGACCGGCACGATGAAGGCGCTGACCTTCGCCGATCCGATCTACTGGGCTGAGCACGACAGCGACTGGCAGAAGCAGTGGGACCGCATCTCGAAAGGTGCGTGAGCTGAAGCCTTCCTGCCGTTGTTTCCCCTTCTCCCGCGCGGCACGCGTGGGAGAAGGTGGCCGAAGGCCGGATGAGGGCTCTTTCTCAGAGCAGGCAAGAACTTCAAGCGCGCTTCTCCTCGGCAGACAAAGAGCCCTCACCCGCCCTGTCGGGCACCCTCTCCCATCTTTCGGACGGGAGAGGGGGGAAATCGGTCTAAAGCCGCTGCCGATTCGGAAGAGGTAATTGCAAGGACCAACATCAATCCCCGCCCCTCCCATGACCGACACCGCCGTCGCGCTCACAGGCGTCACTCTCGCCTATGGCCCCTTCATCGCCGTCAAGGACGTCGATCTGGCGATCGACAAGGGCAGCTTCGTGACCTTGCTCGGGCCGTCGGGCTGCGGCAAGACGACGATCCTGCGCGCGATTGCGGGCCTCGTCAGCCCGACTTCGGGCGAGATCATCGTCGAAGGCAGGCTCATCAACGATGTCCCGATCTATAAGCGCAATATCGGCCTCGTCTTCCAGAACTACGCGCTCTTTCCGCACAAGACGCGTCGCCGACAACATCGCCTTCGGGCTCAAATACCGCGATGTGCCCAGGGCCGACATCGAGCGCAAGGTGAAGCGGGCACTCGACATGGTGCGCCTGCCCGGTGTCGAGAAGAAGCTGCCCTCTGAGCTCTCGGGCGGCCAGCAGCAGCGCATCGCGCTCGCCCGCGCCATCGTGATCGAGCCCGACGTGCTGCTCCTCGATGAGCCCTTGTCGGCGCTCGATGCCAATCTGCGCGAGGAAATGCGCATCGAGCTCAAGATCATCCAGCGCGAGGTCGGCATCACCACCATCTTCGTGACCCATGACCAGGAAGAGGCGCTCAGCCTGTCGGACCGCATCGTCGTCATGAATCACGGCGTCATCGAGCAGAACGGCACGCCGGAAGAAGTCTACCGGACACCCGCTTCCAAATTCGTCGCGAGCTTCCTCGGCCAGTCCAACCTCATGACCGGCACCATCGCGGCGACCGGGGACGGCAAGGCGAAGATCGCGCTCGCCAATGGCGCGACCATCGAGGCAGAGGCCCCCGCCTCGGCGAAGCCGGGGGGCAAGGTGACGGTGATCGTGCGCGCCCAGCGCCTCGAGATCGGCAAGGCGGCGTCAGGGCCCAACCGCCTCAGGGGCAAGATCGCCGCGACCTCCTATCTCGGCGGCAGCGCCATCTATGCCATCGATGCCCAGGGCTTGCGGCTCCAGGCCAATACGATCATCGATGCCCAAGTCTTTCGCGAAGGCGACACCGTCGATATCGGCTTTTCGCCGTCGGACTGCGTGCTGCTCGGCGAGGACGACCGCCGCCTCGAGTGAGGCTCGCGCGCATCCCGGCGAAGTGGAATCGCTTCGCCGATAAGGATTCGCGCCAAATCAATATGTTGGAGCAAATCCTTCTCGCCAAAGTCTTCAACTTTGGCGGGATTTGCTCTAATCCGGACCGCCAAGACTGAGCCGCCGCGGCGGAATATACTCGACGTCGATGCTGATGCCATCCCCGCTCAAGGGGTTCGCCGTGTAGACCGCGGAGACGGACAGCTCGGCGAGGCTCAGGATCGTCAGGATGCCGATGGTGAGCGGGGTTTCTCCGCTCGCAGGCGCGCCCAGCAGCAATTCCGCGATGCGGCAGCAATCGTCCATCGTCGCGCCGAGCGGCGGAAGTATGATGGCCTCGGCCTTCGCGTTGAGCGGGTCGGCGATGCTGGGCTCACGCGCAACCACGGCGCCCATGTTGATCAAGGGCAGGATGGCCTTGACGACCGGCGCGGGCTTGAGACTGATATTTTGAATGTTGACCTCGGTCGCGTACACGCCCGGCCGGGCGCCTGCGACACAACAACAGTCCGTATTGCTCTGCCTGCCGCACACGATCTTCACGCTGTATATGAAGATCTGGGCACCAGCGGCTCTTGCACCTGCGCCGAGTTTCTCGAGCAGCACATGGGTTCGCGGGTCAGCTTGTGGACGCGTTTGCCTTGCAGCCATCTCGGCCTCCTGATGTTAGGGTGATGAGCGGCTTGCATGCATGTGCGCCGTCCCGCCGGCACAGCAATGCTTGCAAGCAAATTAACGTTACGAAGGACTTCCTGTCAATGCGCTGAAGCATTTGTTGTGCTGCGGCGCGGGCTTTACTCGCTCAGGATTTCGCCGGGACGGTACAGCTGACGGCGCTCCGACAGGCTCGGCTTGCGGCAATAGTCGCCAAGCCTGCCGCGTGGAATAGGATCCTGCGCATATCCCCACCACCCGTCATTGCGCAGCCAGTAATTTCCATTCGGTATGGAAGTGCAGGCCTGCTGTTCCAGTCCTTGAATTTGTGCCGGGCTCAAAAAGTAGCCGTTCACGATTACATATCGTTGGCCGTAGGCGGGATTTGCGACGAGGCTGCCGGCTATTCCCATGAGCATGAATGCCAGCGCTGTAATACGGCTTTTCATGGCTTGGCCTCCACTGGAGCATGATCCGGAAAAGTGGACACCGGTTTTCCGAAAAGATCATGCTCAAACAAAAGATGAAGCGTGATGGCGACTCTACCTAAATCCATCACGCTTTAGAGAAGCACAAGCATCCTATCTCCGGCCCATCGAGCCGTCTGTGGCATTTCCCACAAGAGTTGTCGTACCGCGCGGCGCTCGAGCGCGGCCCGGATATGTCAGCCGGCCTTGTAGCCGGCCGTGACCTCTTTCTTATGGGCGGCAAAGGCTTCAAGGACTTCGTTCTTCTCGCGTTTCGGGACCTTGAAGTGGTCGAGGGTTCGTCCAAGCTCCGCTGCGACCTCGTCGAACTCCGCGGGAGAGATCCGGAACTCGCGGTGCGCCTCTTCGAGGCCGAGCGGCGTCTTGCCGGGTTCGGTCGCGGTGAACTTGAAGGGTCCCCCCGAAACGTCGCACACCCAGAGTGTGCGCATGAATTTCAGGCCGGGCAGCCGCTCGAGGTTCTTGGTGTGCCATTTCCGCAGTTGCGGGTTCTTGGACTTCTGGCCGGCGATCGGGTTCTTCACGAGAGCATCGCTGAAGTGGTCGACGACGGCTGCGATGGCGAAGACGCCGCCCAGCCTTTCATAGAGACTTTTCTCGGCCGCCGTTGCGGCGCGGACATTGGCCAAAGACGCGAATATGGCCGCCGGCGCAGCACTTAGCGCCAGACCTGCGACGAGACTGCGCCTCGTGATAGGAGCAGAAGCAATGCGTGCCATGATCTTACCTCCTGATCGACGCGGTTGCTGATACCTATTGGATGATTTCCCTCTGGATTGGTTCCAATTTCGGCGGCGAATATCGCGCCAGGCATGCGCTCCAGCGCGCATCCCGGCGAAGTGGAATCGCTTCGCCGATAAGGATTCGCGCCAGATCAATATGCTGGAGCAAATATAGATCACGATCACTTCAGGCCGATTTCGGTCTGAAAGTGATAAACGTGATCGAAATCCTAAGTTGGCGCGTGATCGGACGGAAAACAGGTGTCCACTTTTCCTGATCACGCGCCCCGCCAAAGTCTTCAACCCCGGATAGAGTCCGGGGCAGGCCTTTGGCGGGATTTGCTCTAGTTGAAATGCCGCCGTGCCAGCGCGAGCCTGATGCTCAGCCCGCTCTCTCCCCAGTGATGCTCCAGGCGCCCGTCGAGCTGCGCAACGCTCGCTTCGACGAGACGGCTGCCGAAGCCGGTTGTGCCTGGCGGCTCGGCCTTCGGCCCATCTGCCTCGCGCCACGTGATCTCGACTGCCGTGTCGCTTGCGGCGCAGTTCACCTCGATCCGGCCGCGATCGCTGGAGAGACTGCCGTATTTCGCCGCGTTGGTTGCAAATTCGTGCAGCAGGAGCGCCATCGGGGTTATCGATTTGCCGGCAATCTTGCAGTCCTCGCCCGCGAAGGTGATGCGTGAAGCCCCTTCCCCGTCATAAGGCTTGACGATGGCGCGGCACAGCTCGCTGAGCGCGATGCCATCGTCCTGCTGGACGTGCGAATCGAGCGTCAGGGCATGCGCTCTTGCGAGCGCCGCGAGCCTGCCCACGATCGAAGCGGCGAGCGCCCGGGCCTCGGGTGAAGTCACTGCCGTGGCATTCAGGTTGATGATGCTGCTGGTCACGGCAAACAGGTTCTTCACCCGATGGTTCATCTCGCGCAGCAGAAGCTCTTGCTTTTCGCGCTCGCGATGAAGGTCCGTGATGTTGCGGGCGATCTTCGAGGCGCCGAGGATCCTTCCAGTCGAGTCGATGATCGGCGAGACGGTCAGCGACACAGGCACGATGCTTCCGTCCTTGCGGCGGCGCGCGGTCTCATAGTGATCGATCTGCTCGCCGTTTCGTATCCGGCCCAGGATCATGGCTTCCTCGCTGAGACGCTCCTCCGGGATGAGCATGGTGATGGACTGGCCGATGGCTTCTTCGGCGGGATACCCGAAGAGAAGCTCGGCACCCCGGTTCCAGCTCTGGATGATGCCGTTCAGATCCTTGGCGATGATGGCGTCGCTTGAAGACTGGATGAGCGCCTTCAATCGGCCGGCGGCGAAATCCGCCATCTGGCGCTCGATGCAGAAACTCACCTGGCGCGCGATGAGGAGTGCGGTGTCGCGCTCATCGTCGCTGAATTCATGACGGTAGGCGTGATACACCATGAACTTGCCGGCGGTCATGCGCTTGCGCGTCAATGGAACGAAAGCGAGCGCCCTTATGCCCTCTTGCCTGACGATCGCTTTCACGGCCTCGGCTTCGGGCGCATCGTCGATGTCGGTGACGAAGATGGGGGCGGGATCGAGCTCGCCCGGCTGCCACGGGGAATGCCCATCGAGGGCTTGTCGATAGCCGTCCGACAGTCCCCGCCAGGCGACGAACCGCATGACGCCATTTGCATCGAACTGCAGTATGGAAGCGCGCTCCGATCCGAGCAGCTCGGTTATGCCGTTAAGGGCAGCATCGTAAGCTTCGGCGAGCGAATTTGCCCGATAGAGGCGATCGGTCAATCGGAACAGGGCCCGTTGCAGCATCAGACCAGGGGCCGGCTTGGGCTTTTCTGCGGCGCTGTCACTCAGGTTGCTGTTTTCGTTGGTCTTTTCACCAGAGCTACCTTCTGCAAATGACCGGAACAGGGTTGTCTTTGTGAAGCGCATCAGAAGTTCCTTGCTCGAGTGAAGCATCGATTCATGGAATTTTTGGGCGGCGCCGATGGCCCGGTGCGGAGCCCGGCCTAGAACGCGGCCGGAGTGCCCGGCCGGTCATGCCGGCCGATGCGTTCAGCCAGGCTTTCGATCGTCTGCCGGTCCCCGAAATTCTCCTCGAGGATCTTGCGCGCGGTCGCGCGGGCGATTCCATATCGGTTCACCAGATAGTCGAGCTCGTACTTCTCGCTGAACATCGACGCTCGGCCGGACTTCATCACCTGTTGCTGCTGCATCGTCGTCCTCTGGGTCGGTAGGCGCGTGGGGCGGATATCATTTAGTTTTTTCAGGCCCGCATTCAAGCCGTCGGGCCAAGGCGAGCCGGCCGTCAGGTCCAAACCGTAGAGGGTGAACTGTGCCGGCAGGAGCGTGCCGGCCATTCCTGCCGTACAAAGGCCTTTGCTGCCTTAAGCTATGTTAAGGCGCAGGCGCATGGAGGCGATAGCGTGGCGTGATGGAGCGGACGGCTCTCCTCAAGCATCTTGAAGCGGCGCGGCGGCACGTCTTGCGCGGCGAGGATCAGATTGCCCGCCAGAAACGGATTCTCGCAGATCTCATCGCCAGCCATGCGGATACGAGCTTCGCGGAACGTCTGCTGGAAGCCTTTGAAGAAACGCACAGCCGGCATCTTATCGACATGCAGCGGATCCTGAACGATCTCGATGGCGCTTAGCACATCGGCCCGAAAGTGCGTGCGGTTTTCGGGCAAGCCGATGCGCAAAACAAAGAGATAGAGCGTCGGCCAGAAAAGCTCGTGGCCGGGTTTAACCCGGCCATCCCGCGGGTTTCGGCGCTCTAGCTTCGATCCTGGCGGCTTTGTCTCGCGGCAGGTCCCCGTCCCGGGTCCTTTTTTGCAACCTTCCGCAGGCGGCCTGGGCAATAGGTCCACACCTCGCACTCGCGGCTTTCCCTCAGGAGGGCGAGAGACAGCGCAATCCGGACTTCGCTGCGGGCGAGGATCTTGGGCACATCATTCGTGGGAACTCGTTCATTCATCGCAGTCATTCCCCGAATGTCATCCCCGGGGCAGGAGTATGTGCCGGGCGGGTGGGCCATGTCTTTCACATAGGAGAAGCCGCAAGCCGCAATTCGAAAAATGGCGGGGGTTGCCGCTACGGCATCAGGCTCGCCGGTTGCGTTCGTCCTTCGGCCGCTGTCAGGCTGGCGGGCCTGTCTGTTCGGCACATCCCCAAGGCCGTGTCTCGCCGTTCCACCCCGATCCCTTGAGGCGGGACGTCACCCTCTGACCCGCCCAGGTGCGTATCTCCGGGCGGGTTTTTCTTGGTCGCCCGCGGGAACTTTCCTGTGCTTGGCTGGTTGTGCTTGGTCGTAAACGGGGCGAGCATGGCATCCATGTCGGACAAACCCGCGCCTCCAGGCGCAGGACGGACTATTCTCGTCGCCGAGGACGAAGTCCTCGTCAGGCACGACATCAGCGAATATTTGCGCTCCCACGGATTCAACGTCATCGAAGCGAACAGCGCAGCCGAAGCGATGCAGGTCCTCCGGGACTCGCACGAGGTCGCGGCCGTCTTTACCGACATACGCATGCCGGGCACGGTCGATGGCGTAGGTCTCGCGCGCTACGTGCACAAGCACCATCCGCAAATTCCGGTCCTCATCACCTCGGGACACATGCGAGCTCCCGAAAGATCTGGGGCGCCTCATCGACAAGCCCTATGACCGGGCTCGGGTCATGCAGGCCATAGTGGACGCGCTTTCGAAGAGAGGGGAGATGTGAGCCATTCCCGGCTGGCCGTCGGGCTGGTCGTGCTGCGGCGCGAGGTCTCGCTCTGGGCGTGAGTGGCGGGCTCACGCCGCATGCCTCTGAGGCATGTTGGTTCAGGCGGCTCTCGTCCAATGGCCCCGGACGCTAAAGCGTTCAATTCAGATATCTTTGTTGGGCGAATAGTGGCAGAATGCCCGCTTATTGATGAAATCCCCGAGAGGACTGATGAGTAGCCGACCCAACCGGGACGCTAAGGCCGAAGCCATTTACGCTTCGGCGCGCAAGATTATCGAAGCGGAGAGCCATCGTCAGAAGGCGAAGACCGATCGTCTGAGGGCGCTCAGGCTGGCGAAAGAGGCAGGCGCCGGGCCGCCTGCGGAGAAGGCGCCGGAAGCTCGCCCCAAGCGTGCCATGACGAGGAAACGCGGCTGACGGCCGAACCTTGATCCATGCCGGGCTCGTCTTAAAGCTTGCATATCAGAGGGAATACGCCCATATAGGGGCCTTCGAGTTTGAGCCGTATAGATTTTCGGTCTCGCGCATCGCCTCCAAGCCGGCGCTTACTGACAAGCTTTCCTCTGAACATCGATCGCTTGAGCGGACGCAATTGGTGTGTTCCGCGGCGCATTTGCTTTTGAAGGTACTATCATGCAGACTGGAACAGTAAAGTGGTTCAACCCGCAGAAGGGCTTCGGCTTTATTCAGCCTGAAGACGGCAGCAAGGACGTTTTCGTTCATATCAGCGCCGTCGAGCGCGCGAATATGGGAACGTTGCGCGAAGGCGAGGTGGTCCGTTTCGAACTGGCTACCGACCGCCGCACCGGCAAGACTTCGGCCGACCGGCTGGAAAAAGCCGCTTGAGACCGCTGGGCAGAGCCGACGGCAGGAATGCCGGCTGCTCTGCCCGCTTCATCGTGAATTTCATCTTCGTCGATTGAAAATCAGAGGTGCCCATGCAGGTCTTCGTCCGCGATAACAATGTCGATCAGGCTATTCGCATTCTGAAGAAGAAGATGCAGCGCGAGGGGCTTTTCCGCGAGATGAAGCGGCGTTCGGCCTATGAGAAGCCATCGGAACGCAAGTGCCGCGAGAAGGCCGAGGCGATCCGGCGCATCAGGAAGCTCGCGCGCAAGAAGATGCAGCGCGAGGGATTGCTGCCCATGCCAAAGCGTGTCGAGAAGCCGGCCCGCAATCAAGGCGCGTTCAGACTGCCTTCCACCACGGAAGCGGCGCCCCGCGAAGCAATAGACGCGAAGAAATAAAAACCCCGGAAGATAGGGTCCGCTGCGCCAGAGCATCGGCCCGAAAAGCTCGTGGCCGGGTTAAATCCGGCCATCCCGGTTTTCGGGCAAGCCGATGCGCAAAAACAAAAGCATCGGCCCGAACGCTTGTGGCCGGGCTAAACCCGGCCATCCCGGTTTTCGGGCAAGCCGATGCGCAAAGAAGCTCTACTCTCGGCCGTCGCCCCTGCCGTCACCGTCGCCACTTCCATCGCTGGCATCGGCTCCGGTGCGATCGACGACGCCGAAAGAGGAAGAACGCTGGCCCGCCAGCGCCTCGTTGAATCCTTCTGCCGCCAAGCCGCGCCGTATCAGCTCGCGGACCGCCGCCGCCCGGCTGGGCATCCGTCTCTCGAAGCGCCAGTCGTCGAGCGCCTTCAATTCGCCGGCGTCCAGCATAATCTGCAGTCTTTCGATGCGCTCTGTCATTTGTGCCTCCCACAAGCCAAAGCACCTAGATTATGTAAGAAGCTATATAGGCGTCGCCTACTCATTTTGACAAGGGGTATAATTTACTCATTTTGACAAGGGGCATAATTTTGACAAGGCGCATAATTGTGGAGAGATGACTGACCCTGATGCAAAGGCGCCGCCTGCGTACCCCGCGCCTTGTGAGTAAGTCATTGATTTGCGGGATTGATTCACGATGAACGGGGTGTAGGGTCACGTCACGGAGGACACGCGATGTCAAAACCAAACGCCGATGTTCGTTTTGCTGTGATGGAAGCCATAAGGTCGGCGGAAGGGAAGAGCATGGTCCTCAACGCCTATCAGCTGGCCGAGAAAATTCTGGAATCGTTGCCTCGGTCCACGGTCAGGCTCGAGGACATGATCGACATGATGGTGGAGATGCGCGGCACCTTTCCCGCCATTGAATTTACGCCGCCCGCCGCCATCATCGAAGTCGAGATCGTATTGGACTCCGCGACTTCCGACACCGCCGAAGACATCCGTTTGGATCAGGCCGGCGCCATGGTCGGACACGCATAATCGGGCGGTCATTTCCGGCCGCTGCGGAAGGGCCTGGCGCACGATGAGTTTAGGTCTACCCGATGCCTCGCTCCTTCCTGCTCGTCATGGCCGGGCTTCGACCCGGCCATCCAGCCTCCACGTCAGACAGAGGTTGCACGGGAGCGCTGGATGGCCGCATCAGGGGCGGCCATGACGAGGTGGGTAGCGGCCACCGCAGCATGAGGCGCGGCGAGAGATGATCCTTCCTAGACTCATCACGCTTTAAGCATCATCTCAAGGCGCGCGGCTGCGGCCAATGCGCTTGAGACTGGCTGGCGCGGCGGCTACCCTGCCGGTTTCAACTTGTGACTGCCGGCGGGACGACCGGCTTCTCACCCGGGCAGGAACCAAAATGTTCGCGAAGCTTGAGCGCGTCATCGACGAGGCCGTGTCGCGGGGCCGCATCGTCGGCATCGTCTATCTCATCGCCCGCGACGGCGAGATCGTCTTCGCCGCCGAGCGTGGCTTCGCTGATCGCGAGCAAGTGAGGCCCGTCCGCCGCGACACGATCTTCCGCCTCGCCTCGGTGACCAAGCCTTTCGTCGCGACCGCCGCGCTTGCCATGATGGACAAGGGCCTCATCCGCCTCGACGACGAGGTGGAGCGCACCCTGCCCTATTTCACCCCGAAGCTCGCCGATGGCACCGCACCCTCGATCACGCTTCGCCATCTCATCACCCACACGGCGGGACTGAGCTACGACTATGGGCTCGACGCCGATTTCTCCGACGGCCTGACGGATACGGATTTCGGTTTCGAGGAGAATTTCACCCGGCTCGCCAAGCGGCCGCTCAGATTCGCGCCGGGGACAGGCTGGGAATATTCGGTTGCGATCGATGTGCTGGGCGCGGTGCTGGCCGAGGTCGAAGGCGCGAGCCTCGATGATGTCGTGAGGCGCCATGTAACGGGTCCGCTCGGCATTGAAGACACGGGCTTTCATATCGCCGATCATGCCCGCTTCGCCACGGCTTACGCCGATGCGACGCCCGCCGCGCGCCGCATGCCCGACCGGCTGCTGCTCGGCGATGACGTGAACGGCTGGTTCAATTTCGCGCCGGTGCGCGCCTTCAATCGCAAAGCCTTCCAGTCGGGCGGTGCCGGCATGGTCGGCACGGCCGACGGCGTGCTCACTCTTCTCGAAGCCTTGTGCACCAACGCCGGCGCCAAAGCTGTGCTCAAGCCCGAAACAAGGCGGGCCGCGATCTCCAACCAGGTCGGCGCGCTCGACCGTGGTGCTGGCAATGACGGCCAGCGCTTCGGCTTCGTGAGCGCCATTGTCGATGATCCGAAGCTCGCCAATACGCCGCAATCGGTCGGCACGCTCAACTGGGGCGGCGTCTATGGCGCAGACTGGTTCGTCGATATCGCGAATGGGCTCAGCGTCGTCAGCATGACCAACACGGCGCTCGAAGGCTGCAACGGCCAGGTCACCAGGGATACGCGCGAGGCGCTCTATGCCGATCTTGGTGGTGGGTGAGGGCGCAGAGAATGAGAGCGCACTTTCGGGTTTCCTCAACCGATTTGGATGCCCTGGTCCACCACACTGGACGATCGCACACAGTTTCGTTTGCAGGTCGCGACCCGTCAGACCGAGTGCTGTGATACCGTCAAGCGGTCGACACCGAGAACCCGAACTAACGAGCAACTGCTCGGCCCTCACTCTCCAGCTCTTGACTCTTTCCTCTCGTTAGGTAAGCTCTCTGTTGCGGTCCTACAAAAAAAAGATGGACCTCTACAACGAGGCGCTGTTTCAACGGCGTTCTTAGAGGCAGCTAGGGGCCGCATTCGGGCGTTAGCGTGCCGAGATCCTCAAGTGTCGGCTTGATCATCTCCACTTCAAATATGCAAATTCGTAGCGCTGTCTCAGCAGACATTTGCTGCGTTCCAAAGAGTTGTGCGCTCCGAGGTCTGAGTCAGCACACGTCGCGTGCGAAGAAGCCTTTCAAGAAAGGAAAGTCGATGTTCGATGCAGGGTGGGGTGTTTTTTGGATTGGGTGCGCAGGCGGCATAGCAAATGAGATACTCCATTGGTGGGGGTTGAGGGAAAATCCCAATCTTCCAACCTATGCTCGTAGCGCTTTGTATTGGGTCGTCACCATCGCCATGGTGGTTTTAGGCGGGCTAATCGCATGGCTACAGATTGCGGAAAAAGCGGAGCCGTACTTGGCATTTCAGCTTGGTCTCGCTGCTCCGATGCTCCTGCAGAAACTGTCCAAAGTAGTCCCCGAGAAACAGGGCGGAATGTCAGCCGGGCTAACGCCAACCGTTCACGATTTCATTCGGGGGTAGGCGCTCGTGGCTCAAATGTCGGCAGCTTCGCTATTTGTCGGCATAAACAGCTATCCGCCATCTTTTTATGATCGAGGTGAGAAACCTCTGCGATCTTGTGCGCAGAGCGCGAGAAGTCTGCATGACTACGCCGTACGTGCTTGGCCCAACGGCTCTCATCGCCCACCTTTGCTTGATGGTGACGCAACACTCTCTACGATTTAGGCCGAATTTCACGCACTCGCGCAGACAGAGTATGATCTCTTACTTGTCGGCTTTTTTGGCCACGGTCGACGAGTGGCGGAAGAGTCCTGGTTTTGTACTGCAGATCATGACGTAGATCGCGCCAAGCTTGACGGTAAACTTTTGAATGATCTACTTCGACAGATTCGAAGTAGGCAGACTCTTGTATTGTTTGACTGCTGCTATTCCGGAGGCATTTCCAAAGCCTGCGAATTTTTCACGGAACTTCAGGGAACACGGTCTCGCCTACTTCTGGCATCGGCGAGCGCTGATCAACAAGCATGGGAGCAGGATGGCGTGGACGAGACCTTGTTCGTTCGCGCCCTTCGCGAGAAGCTGGATCCCAATCGCCTGCAGAGGACGGTGGACGTAGAAAGCGAATTGTTTCCCTATCTACGTGAGCGGGTGCCGACCTGGGCAATAGCTCTGAAAGGCGCTCCTCAGGAGCCAGTGCTTGCCGGAATCTCGAGGGATACGTTGACTCTTCCGGTTGCGGACGTTGTTTCCGAACCACCGCGCACAGTACTTGAACTCATTTGGCGCCGTCGGCGACGAATCTTGATTGCTTCACTATGTGCTTTGGCAGGGGCAATTGCGGCTGTCGAAGGATTGTTCTTTCATGTTTCGCCAACTGACAACAATCGCTTGAGTATAGCGGTAGGGATTCGACAACTTTCATTTCTGTTACCACTCAAAGTGGGGATTCGAGCCGAACTTCCCTATCAGACCACAGACGCCGCAACACTGGAAGTTGCCGGTGCACTGCAACGCGGCGAATATACTGGCCGTTGGCATCCGAAGGACCCGGAACTTCACTTACGCCAGTGGTATAAGCTTCTTGGTAATCTGTTGGCACCTGATCAACAAGATGAATGGTATGCTCGGCTCGGAAAAGCGCCGACCATTGATTTGGAATTTCTTGCAAATCTCAATGCGCATCCCACACCGAGCTCGATTCTTGAGGCCGGTCTCCTTGGGCTTTGGACGCAAGGAAATTTGTCACTCCTCGACGAAGATTTCACTATCAGATCAGCTTGGCCTTTTGGAGCCAGGGACAGGAACAAAGGCTTCTGGCCATGCTCGATTGAAAGCAATAGTCCTATTCGAACAAGAATTGGCGATCCCATTACAGATGTCGCCTCGGGTCGATTTCAGACTTCCGATGACGGCATTGAGAGATGGTGGCCTGGGGAATGCCTCAGGAATTTTCGACACTTGGCTTGCTGCAGCCAGCGCAAGCTCATTTAGAGCCCTGAACTCCCCTTCTGTGGCCCCAGACACGATTGTCGGCGAGGCCGCCGGCGCCTCGCAAATTATAGAGGGATTGGCGATTGTTCGAACCTTGCTGAAGAAGCCGATACTCGAGGATCAGGAAATCGCCAAGATCGAAGAACTGCGCAAGGAAGGCTGTGGGATTTGGTTAGATCGTGGACTTTTCTCAATTCTTCAGGGATCGGAACTTGCAAGTCTAATACGTCGTACTGTTGACGAGGTCAAACGGGAAGCAACCGCGCCAAACGGGTCCAAAATTCGCCTCTGGATTGCACTGGATGGTCTCGTTGCCGGTGCAGGTCGCGATGCTCTCAGCGATGCGACAGTAGACGAAGTTGCCACCACGCTCCGCAACGATGATTTCCGGGCATATCTTTCATGGCTAAGCTCCGTAAGTGAATTGAAGGCTTTGCCATCCCAATTGGAAGACCGTCTCCTGAACGAATATCAGAGCGCCAGATTGGCCAAAAATTCGACTGAGGCACGCAGACTGTTGCTTATACTTGCTCGAAGTGCCAGCCATCGCAAATCGAGCAACCTTGAAAAAATTGTTTCAATCGCAACTCAGTATACCGACGACACTCTAACTTTGGATGACAGTCTGGCCGCTGCCGAAATTGCCGGCTGGCTTGCTCTGGCAGGACGCGAGACCTTTTCTATTGAAAGGCTCTCATCCCCTTTGCCGAAGAGTGCGGAGGTGTGGCGTCGTTTTATAGACGCAGAGTCCAGCGCGGAACGCGCCGTCCCTGGAGAGTATGAGACCTTGCTCTCCCGCCAAATACACGTGATTAGGGCCAACGCCGTCGCTCTGGCTCGAACGGCGCAGGCTCAGCCGATGCCGCCGGAAGCGGTCGAAGCCCTTAAACTGGCAACGATCTTCGACAAAGAGTTGTCTTCCTTGAGAGTGTTGGCCAAGGCAATGTCCTCTCTATGGAAGCAAAGCAAATTCGCAAACCTCAGTGCACCGCGCCTGCGCGACCTCTTGTTTGAGGAACGATCGAGTTCTGACAATCAGGATCTGATAGTGAAAGCTGCGGCTGAATTTATCGCAGACCTGCCGATCGCCGATCGATTGAGTTTCATCTCCAGCCTGAGGGAAGCGTGGAAGAGCGAAATTGAACCGGAGATCCGCTATCAGCTCGCGCGTCAAATTCTTATGGCGATCCGTTCGGTCAGCTTAGCGGATAGCGTTGATGCTTCTATTCCAACACAGAATGGCCTCTTCTGGGTGAGGCCTGAGGACAATGATCGGATTTCGACCGGGATCAACAATCACTTGTGATGCAAGTGTGTCCACGTAGCATTTGAGCTTACATGCAAGGAGGATCGAATGTCAATTTATCGGCGTATTGTTGCGATCTTTGACTTGAGCCACCTCGGTCAATGTTCGTTCTGTGTCCGGACCTCGTTCAAGTTCGCGTTGTTTTCGTGGTTTTGCTTGGCAATTGCGCTCAGTGCACAAAGTCGCTTTGTGATTCTGTTTGCGCTATGTTCAGTACCTCTGACGTTGCTGTGGATTGCTCATATCTCTGCGTCGGCAATGCGCAACAACAAACTCGCAGACAAGGATCGACGTCGTTTTATCGGAGGAGTTGCAACAGCGCTCGCCGGTGCGGCAATCCTTTCGGCTATGCCTCGTTCGGCGCGCGCAGATAGCGCTTGTGGCGGATGGAGAGACGGAAGTTGTCATATCTGCCAGCGACAGGACATGAATGACGTTTGTCACTTTTGCCATAGTTGCTGCGCTGACTTGGGGGACACTTGCTAACGTCAGCAAGCTTAGATTGGCTTCGGTAGTGGCTTGCTGGCAGCGTAGAAGGGCGCCCCCGGCGAATTACTCAAAGCGCACTGGAGCACCGGCTTGGTGAGCTTGACCCTCGGGCTGCGGCAAGACGACGATCCTGCGCTCGATAGCCAACTCGTCAGCCCCGACCCCGGCGGACGACCCGCTGCTGGTGTGAGCCTGTCCGACGTCGCTGGGCCGACTCGGGAAAGAAAAGGCGCTAGCCCGGAAGGAAAGGCACTAGTCCTCGCCGGAAAGCGCAGCCCATCACGACGACGCCGTCCTTGGCATGGCCAAGAGCGCGGGTGTAGAATATGCCCGCGCGGCATCCGCATCGACGCGGTCTGCTCCGGCATGATCGACACGCCAATGATCGCCGACAATGCTCGAAAGTCAGGCTGATGCGACGGCCGGCGCACTAAGGAACTACACCATGAACCTCCCGACCCCGGACTTTGTGCGCGCCTGCACTCTCGCCGAACTGAAGGCCAAGGGCCGGCTCGTGCTGCATGGCCGCCATTCCCCGATCCTCCTGGTTCATGACGGCGGACGCGTCTTCGCGCTCGACAACCGCTGCCCGCATATGGGATTTCCGCTCGACCGCGGCAGCGTCGAGGACGGCATCCTCACCTGTCACTGGCATCACGCGCGCTTCGATCTGGCGAGCGGCTGCACCTTCGATCTCTGGGCCGACGATGTCCCGACCTGTCCGGTCGAATTGCGTGACGGAGAAATCTGGATCAAACCATCTTTCGGCCTTGGGCGTACCGCGCAGCACTGGCGCCTGAGGCTAGACGACGGCCTTGCCCACAATCTGAGCCTCGTGATCGCCAAATCTGTGCGCGGCGAGCTTGGCGCCGGCGTGCCCTCGAACGAGATCCTGGCGCAGGCGGCATTGTTCGCCGTCCACAACCGCGACGGTTGGGGCATCGGCGCCACCATCCTCTCATGCCTCGGCAACCTCATCCCCCTGCTGCCGGAAGAGGAGACTTATCTGGCGCTCTTCCACGGCGCGCGGAGGGTCGCTCAGGACTGCGATGGCGAGGCGCCGCGGCGCAGGCGCGCCCCACTTGAGAGCCGGCCCGATCTCTTAACCCTCCGGCGCTGGCTCAGGCACTGGAGTGCTGTCCGCCATCGCGAGGCCGCCGAACGCACGCTCCTCACCGCCATCGCGAGCCGCGCCCCGCCCAAGGCGCTGGCGGGCCTGCTCTTCGCCACGGCAACGGACCGCGCCTTTGCCGATGCCGGCCACGCGCTCGACTTCATCAACAAGGCATGCGAGTGCCTCGACCTCATCGGTTGGGAGCATGCCGATGCCGTGTTGCCGAGCGTGGTCGGGCAGATGGTGGCAGCGCGGGGTGCTGAGGAGACGACGGCGTGGCGCCACCCTCTGGACCTTGTCGCATTGTGCGATGAAGCGGCGGCGGAGTTGCCCGAGCTTTTCAGAGCATCGGCCCGAAAAGTGCGCGCGGTTTTCGGGCAAGCCGATGCGCAAAAAAGTTCCGATGGCTGGTCGGATCATGCGCGGCTCGCCGCGGAGCTCCTCGGCGATGATGCGAAGGAGATCCTGTTGGCGCTCAAGTCGGCGGTCCAGGCTGGCGCGTCGCCGGCCGATCTCGGCCGCGCGCTCGCCTATGCGGCGGGCTTGCGCGTTGCACGTTTCGGCACCGCGAACGAACATGCCGACTGGGAGACGGCGCTGCACGTCTTCACCTACGCCAACGCCATTCACCAGGCGCTGAAGCGGACCGGCGCATCGGCCCGAAAAGTGCGTGCGGTTTTCGGACAAGCCGATGCGCAAAATCAAAAAGACATAGCGTCGGACCCACTGCATGAGAATGGCGGGATCGACGCGGCCCGCGGCGTGCTTCATGGGGCAATGGCGGTCTATCTCGCCCGCTATCTCAACGTGCCGCCGGCGCGGCTGCCCGGCGAAGACGGCGATCGGCTGGATGATCTTCCCGACACGGTCGAAGACATCCGCGAGGGGCTGTTGAGCGCGTTCGATCGCCAACGGCAGGTCGACACGTCCGCCCGGCTGGTTGCGCGCCATCTGACGCTCGGCCATCCGCCCGAGGCGCTGATCGCCACTCTGGCGCATGTGCTGCTGCGCGAGGACGCGGGCTTCCACGCCTATCAGATGCTGGAGGCAGGTGTCAGGCAGTTCGGCGAGTGGGGCAACACCGATGAGGGCCGGCACATCCTTATCGCGGTGGCGCGCTACCTTGCAGCCCATTCGCCCACCGAGCGCTCGGCGTTTCAGACCGCCGACATCGCGCAGCGGCTGCTCCGCGGCGGCGAACTCCATCAGGATGCATGATACCTGGAGCAAATCCCGCCAAAGGCCTGCCCCCGACCTGATCCGGGGTTGAAGACTTTGGCGGGGCGCGTGATCAGGAAAAGTGGAGGCCGGTTTTCCGTCCGATCACGCGCCAACTTAGGATTTCGATCACGTTTATCACTTCAGATCGAAACGATCTGAAGTGATCGTGATCTATATTTGCTCCAACATGTTGATTTGGCGCGAATCCTCATCGGCGAAGTGAGTCCACTTCGCCGGGATGCGCGCTCGCGAGAAACCTGCTCGGTGATCCCTACAAATAAGTGGTCCCAACATAAATGAGGATGGAGCCGAGCACGATAAGTGCGAGGCCGGGCCAGTTCGCTCTGGGATCAAAGGCGGCGCTACGGCCCTTGGGCTCCAGAGTTGTGCTTTCCACCGTTGAATCCCGCCGGCTTGCACCACTCAGCCTCCCTCGCCAGATGGCCACGTAGGCCATGAACAATACGCCGCCAAAAAAGAGGAGCGTACCAATAAGGGTGACTATCATTCCGACCTCCGTACGCCATCTCATCGTGCCTTCGATTCAATGTGCTCCCGCATGACCGAAACAGGGACACTGAGAGCAAATCCCGCCAAAGTTGAAGACTTTGGCGATAAGGATTTGCTCCAAGATATGGCGCGAATCCTTTTCGGCGAAGTGATTCCACTTCGCCGGGATGCGCGCTAGTCTACATCCCCGTGGTCTTGAGATAGGCGATGACGTTGGCGACATCTTGCGGGTTCTTGAGGCCGGGAAAGACCATCTTGGTGCCGGGCACGAACTTCTTCGGATCGGGCAGATAAGTTGTAAGTGTTGCCTCGTCCCAGATCACCCCTTCAGCGGCTTTGGCCAGCATGGCGGGGGAATATTTGAAGCCTTCGACTGTCGCCGCCTTGCGGCCGACAATGCCCTTGAGCGAAGGCCCGACCTTGTTGGCCGTATCCTCAGTCGTATGGCAGACCATGCACTTCTTGAAGACTTTAGCACCCTTGGCCGCATCTTGCGCAGAACCAGCGGTGCTGAAGCCCATGAGTCCCAAGGCGGCGAGAACCAGTCTGATTTTCATCCGTCACTCCCAGTTGCGGTGATCAGGATATCCTGCCTTGAAGAATAGTTCGCGCGTGATGAGGGTGTAGTCCGATTCAAGCGTCATGAGGCCCACAAACACCAGCACCAGCACCGGCGGGACCAGGATGGCATAGATCAGCGCCAGCCGCTCCCAGGCCATATGCATGAAGACGGCGACGATCAGCCCCGCCTTCAACATCATGAACAGCAGGATCAGCGACCATCTGAGCTGGCCTTCGAAGTTGAAGTAATCGACGAGATAGGAAAAGGCGCTGAGAACGAACAGCAGTCCCCATATCCACAGGTATACGCTGATCGGATGTTGCTTGTCGTCGTCTGCGTGTGCCATGTCTTCCCTCACCAAAGATAGAATAAAGCAAAGATGAACACCCAGACCAGATCGACAAAGTGCCAGTACAGACCCATGATTTCGACGATCTCGTAGTTGCCTTTCCGGCTCGTGAAAAAGCCCCGCCTATTGACGTCGAAATCTCCCCGCCAAACTTTTCGGGCAATGGCGATCAGGAAAATCACGCCGATCGACACATGCGTGCCGTGGAAGCCGGTGATCATGAAAAAGGTCGAGCCGAACTGGGGCGCGCCCCAGGGGTTGCCCCAGGGGCGAACCCCTTCGAGGATCAGCTTGGTCCACTCGAAGGCCTGCATCCCGACGAATGTGGCGCCGAACGCCGCGGTCACCAGCATCAGGATCGCGGTTTTCTTGCGATCGCGGGCATAGCCGAACTTGACGGCCATGGCCATCGTGCCGCTGGAGCTGATCAGGATGAAGGTCATGATGGCGATCAGGATGAGGGGAATGCTTTTGCCCCCGATCGTCCAGCGCGAAAACCTCGCTGGGGTTGGGCCACGGCACCTTCGTCGACCATCGCACCGTCATGTAGGACAGCAGGAAACAGCTGAAGATGAAGGTGTCGCTGAGCAGGAAGATCCACATCATCGCCTTGCCCCAGGGAACGTTCTTGAACGCCCGCTGGTCCGAGGACCAGTCGGCAATGATGCCGCGCAGACCTTCAGGTCGCGCCAGGGGTTCAGCCGTATCTGTCACCGCAGGTTGTGCCATGGGGTTTGCTCCCGTTCACCTGAGCCCGCAGATCGACAACAAAATACCCAGATTGTCGTTGCCCGAAAACAAGAGGCCGAAAAGGACCAGCCAAACCAGCAGCAGGAAGTGCCAGTAGACGGTGCACAGCTCCACGCTCAAGCGCACATGGGACGACATCGGAGCCGCGCCACACTTTGGCGGTGGTTCTGCCCCAGGCCACGAGGCCGCCCAACAGGTGCAGCCCGTGCAGCGCGGTGATGAGGATAAAAGAAGCCGATCGCCGGGTTCGTGATGTCGAAGGCACCCAGCATATTCAGTTGCCGCCAGGCCAGGATCTGCCCGCCCAGAAATGCAACGGCGAAAAACGCCTCCGGCAAGCAGGCCGATCCACACGCCGTCAATCTCGCCGCGGCGTGCCGCAAACTGCGCCCATTGCATCGCGAGGCTGCTCAGGACCAGCATGGCCGTGTTCAGCCACAAGAGCCTCAGCTGCGGCGTGGGGCGCCAGTCCTCGAACTCCATCCGCGTTCCATAAGCGATAATCAGAAGCGTGAACAGAACCGTGACCACGGCAAGAAACACCCGCAAGGCCAGCTTCGCCGTCGGCAAGGCGAATGTGCCTCCGCGTGAAAGTCGTCGACCCTGGCCTGTGCCGCCACCCAGGGTTTTGCCGTCAGCTGACGGAAGATGCTCACGTGCTTTGCTGCCCGGGCGCCCGATGCCTCGTGGCCCTTGGCGGTGGCGACCTGATCTGGCGGAAGGTTCTGCGGCAGGAAGTCCTGAGCGGCTCCCGGCACGCTGTAATCGTAAGCCCAGCGGTAGACCACCGGCAACTCCTTGCCCCAGTTGCCGTGTCCGGGCGGCATCTGCGGTGTTTGCCACTCGAGCGTGGTGGCCCGCCAGGGGTTGCGTTCCGGCATGCTTGCCTTTGAACAGGCTCCACACCAGGTTGAAGATGAACACCACCTGAGCGAAGCCTACGATCAATGCCGCCACGGTGATGAATTCGTTCAGCGTCTGGGCGGATTGCGGGATGAATTCAGTCTCGCCCATCGCGTAATAGCGGCGCGGCACGCCGATGAAGCCCAGATAGTGCATGGGGAAGTAGATCAGATAGGCGCCGATGAAGGTGACCCAGAAGTGGAAATGCCCCATTGCCTTGTTGAGCATCCGCCCTGTTCATCAGGGGATACCAATGGTAGATTGCCCCGAAGATGACGAGGATGGGCGCCACACCCATCACCATGTGGAAGTGGGCGACCACGAACATGGTGTCGGAAAGCGGAACGTCCACGACGACGTTGCCGAGGAACAGGCCGGTTATTCCGCCGTTCACGAATGTGAGGATGAAGGCGATGGCAAACAGCATCGGCAGGGTGAGGTGGATGTTGCCCCGCCACAGCGTCAGCACCCAGTTGTAGACCTTGATGGCGGTCGGGACGGCGATGATGAGCGTGGTGGTGGCGAAGAAGAAGCCGAAATAGGGATTCATGCCGCTGACATACATGTGGTGCGCCCACACCACGAAACTGAGGGCGCCGATGGCGACGATCGCCCACACCATCATCCGGTAGCCGAAGATGTTCCTTCTCGCATGGGTGCTGAGCAGGTCGGAGACGATGCCGAAGCCCGGCAAGGCGACGATATAAACCTCGGGATGGCCGAAAAACCAGAACAGGTGCTGGAACAATATCGGACTGCCGCCACCGTATTTCAGGCTTTCGCCGAACTCGACGATGTCCGGCATGAAGAAGCTGGTGCCCAGAAGCCGGTCGAACATCATCATCACCGCGCCGACGAACAAGGCGGGGAAGGCCAGCAGCGCCAGAATGGTGGCGACGAAAATGCCCCATACCGTCAAGGGCAGGCGCATCAGCGTCATCCCGCGCGTGCGCGCCTGCAGCACCGTCACCACGTAGTTCAAACCGCCCATGGTGAAGCCGATGATGAACAATGCCAAGGAGGCGAGCATCAGGATAATGCCGTAGCTCTGTCCCGGCGTGCCGGCGAGGATGGCCTGCGGCGGGTAGAGGGTCCAGCCCGCCCCGGTGGGCCCGCCCGGCGCGAAGAAACTCGCCACCAGCACCAGCACGGCCAGCGAGATAGACCCAGTAGCTCAGCATGTTCACATAGGGGAACACCATGTCGCGGGCGCCGACCATCAGCGGGATGAGGTAGTTGCCGAATCCACCCAGGAACAGCGCGGTGAGCAGGTAGATGACCATGATCATGCCGTGCATCGTGATGAACTGGAGGTAGGCCTCGGGCGAGATGAAGGAGAAGGTCTCCGGGAACCCGAGTTGCAGCCGCATCAGCCACGACAGCACCAATGCCACCAGGCCGATCGCGATCGCGGTCAGCGCATACTGGATGGCGATGACTTTGGCGTCCTGGCTCCAGATGTATTTCGTGACGAAGCTTTTCGGATGGTAAAGCTCCACATCCTCGACTTCGGCAGGTGCGACATAATTGACGGTTTCGGGTACTACATCGGTCATCAAGTCACCTCTTCGATCTATTCACATAGTCTCTCGATAGATGAATGCCGTCGTGCCCGTGTGCGCGGAATCTGTCGCGTTCTCGCTCAAGGCGAGATTGTCTTCTCGCCTTCGTGCCGTTCTCCGCATCGGCCGACTGCTTGAATGTCGACTGCTCCTGCAGCCATGCCTGATAGGCGCTCTCCTCCTCGACCACGACCACGCCGCGCATGGTAGTAATGCCCGGTGCCGCACAGTTCGGCGCAGATGGCCTCGAATGTCCCGGACCGGGTCGGGGTGAACCAGAAATAGGTGACCATGCCCGGCACCATGTCCATCTTGGCCCGGAACTGCGGCACGTAGAAGTCGTGCAGGGTATCGATCGAGCGGAGCAACACCTTGACTGGCCGGTTGAGCGGCAGGTGCAGGTCCCGCGCCCCGATCAGGACATCGTCCTGACCATTGGGATCGTTCGGATTGAGACCAAGCGGGTTTTCAGGACGTGACATTGCGGGTATCGGAAGTGCCCAATACGCCGTCCTTTCCGGGGAGACGGAAATTCCACTGCCACTGCTGGCCGATGATCTCGATTACATCGGCCTCCTTCGGGACGGTGACGAACTGGTGCCAGACGAACAGGCCGGGCGTCAGCAGTGCCGCAACTCCCACCGAAGTCACTATGGTGAGCCACCACTCCAGCTTCTTGTTTTCCGGCTCGTATGCCGCCTGCGTTCCCGTCTGGTGGCGGAAGCGGAACACGCAATAGGCCATGAACAGGATGATGGCGACGAATACAACGCCGGTGATCCAGAATGTGAGGGTGATCGTGTGGTCGATGTAGTCCCAGTTCGACGCGATCGGCGTCCACCACCACGGGCTCAGGAGGTGAAATACGACCGAGCCGACGGCCAGCACAATCAAAGCGAACGCGATCTTCATATCGTCTCCAAAGTCACACCGGGTAGTGCTTCACAACCTTGCGATACAGATGCCAGGTCGCATGCCCGAGCACCGGCATCACCACAGCGAGGCCGGCAAAAAACGGCACGGCCCCGATCAACAGCAGACCGGCGACGATAAAGCCCCACAGCATCATCGTCACCGGATTGGCCAGAAATGCGTGAACGGATGTTTGTACCGCCCTCACCACGCCGACATGCAGGTCGAGAAGCATCGGAAAGGACACGGCGCTGATGGCGAGCACCACGACGGCGAAGAGGAAACCGACACCGCAGCCCACGATGATGAGCGTCCAGCCGGCCGGCGTGGTGAGGACCTCGCCCAGGAATAGGGTGATCGAGGTCGGCACGGTGCTGCCATAGATCTGCCGGTAGATGGCGAACGCCGCGCCGAGCCAGGCGAAGTAGATCACGCCGACGAGGAGGCTCAGCATCAGAAGGCTCATGGATGGGTAGCGTATGACGTTGAAGGCGTGCTCCCATGAGATATCGAGGCCCTGTTCGCGCCGCCGGCTGATCTCGTAGAGGCCGATCGCGGCCAAGGGACCGATCAGGGCGAATCCGGAGAGGAGCGGGAAGACGAGCGCCAGCGGTATGTATCCGGCTGCGACATTGGCCGAAACCACCATGGCAAGCGGGTAGAGAATGGCGAGGATCACCAGGTGGCTGGGTTTCGCCATGAAGTCATCGAAGCCTTTGGACAAAGCGTCCACGAGGTCAGCTGCGCTGATCCTTTGGATCTCACCGTAAGCGGTGCTGTCGTCTGCAGCGCCGATCGGTCTTCCATGTAGAGAGGCCATGACTGACCTCCTGTACAAGCTCGTCCGAATGGCCTGACACAGTTTTCCCTTAGGCGTTCAGAGCCAACTCGAGCGCAGTGGGACTGTACACCACGAATCTGGTCGCTTCAATTCTGGAGATGCGCCACCCCCGGGGTTCCGTCCCGCTGCGGCGATCAGTCTCGGGCCGCACATGGCCACTGGGCCTGGAGGCCACTCTCCGTCGTTCCTTCTCCCGCTTGCGCAGGGCTGTGTCGTAAGGGCTCTGAAATTGAGCCGGAACTGCGCCGACTACCGAACCAGTGCCCGGGGCGCGGCGCCACCGGCAGCGTGCCGCTCTATGCTCTTGTCACGCGGCGCCATGGTGTGAACCGGCTGGCCTCGGGCCAGGCCTCCTGCACCATCAGCATCTCGCCGATCGTCTCCGACGTGATGAAGCCGGCAAGCTTGCCGGATGCGTCCACCACGCCGACGGCGGGGGCGGACTTCTCCTGCAGCAGGCGGAAGGCCTCTTCGAGCCGCCCGCTTGTGGGGATCGTCGGAATGTCGCGCGTCATCGCCTCGCCGATGCGCGCATTGGGCCCGCTCTCCTTGAGCGCGCGGATCATGCCGGTGCGGCTGAGGAGCCCCGCGAGCCGGCCTTCGCCGTCCACCACGGGGAAGTCCGCCTGGCTGGTCTTGAGCAGCATGTCGATCGCCTCCGACAGCGACGCCTCGGGTTCGAGCGTCGCATATCGGGTCATCATGCCGGCTGAGGCTGGCGCCCCGCGCGACATCGCGCGAATGGCGGCGAGCTGCGCTTCCGAGGCGGCGGCCAAATAGACGAAGATCGCGATGAAGATCAGGAGCGGGTTGCCGAACAGGCCGATGAAGCCGAGCACGAAGGCGAACCATTGCCCGATCATGGCGGCGACCTCGGTTGCCCGCGTGAAGCCGAGCCGAAGCGAGAGCAGTGCGCGCAGCACGCGTCCGCCATCCATCGGAAAGGCCGGGATCACGTTGAACGCGGCCAGAAACAGGTTCACCGAGGCGAGCCGGTCGACCATGGAGACTTGCGCGCGGTCCACGGCCGCGAGGCTCTGTCCGCTGATATCGGCGCCGGCAAACACCATGAGTGCTAAGGCGATGGCGACATTCACCAGGGGACCGGCGGTGGCGATGAGGAGTTCCTGGGACGGCTGCTCCGGGATGCGCTCGAGGCGGGCGACCCCGCCGATCGGCAGCAAGGTCACGTCGGGCGTTGCGACACCGAAGGCGCGCGCCGTGAAGATATGGCCGAATTCATGCGCGAGCACACAGAGGAACAGGAGCAGCATGAAGAGGAGCCCGCCCCAGGCCGCATCGGCTCCGCCGGAGACATAGCTCGCCCCCCAGATATAGATCAGGAACAGCAGGAAGGTGACATGGACGCGCACCGCCGTGCCGGCGATGGAGCCCAGACGGATGGACCAGAACATGGTGCGGCTCCCTCTCTGTGCGCTGTTGTGACTTGAGCTTCAGGCGACAATAGCGAAAATCACCGGTGCCGCCGAGACTGTAAACTGTCCAGTTGCCGCTGGATCGCCTCGCTTCGTTTGGCGGCGCGATACTTCGATGCGTTTCCTCTCCATCAATTTACGAACCGGAGCCTCGGTTCCACAGTCCTGGCGGACCTCACTGCGTGGCCGACCTCCATGGCCGGGCTCGACCCTGGGCTCGACCCGGCCATCACAGGCGGCCACCGGCCATTCCCGGCCCGGATGCAGGATGACTCCGGCTCGGATCCGCCTGAAGTGGTCTGGGCGCGTGATCGTGCATGAGGTGGGGAGCACCGCTTCATCGATCCTGGCTGCGTTCGGGGCGGGGGCGTCGCCCTCCCGCTGGTCGCGCGCTATCTGACGCTCGGCCATCCGCCCGCGGCGCTCATCGCCACTCTGGCGCACGTGCTGCTTCGCGAGGACGCGGGCTTCCACGCCTATCAGATGCTGGAGGCAGGTGTCAGGCAGTTCGGCGAGTGGGGCAACACCGATCAAAGCCGGCACATCCTGATCGCGGTGGCGCGTTACCTTGCCGCCCATTCGCCCACCGAGCGCTCGGCGTTTCAGACCGCCGACATCGCGCAGCGGCTGCTGCGCGGCGGCGAACTCCATCAGGATACATGACGCCCTGGCGAGCTTGTAAACAGGCTCCAATTGGTGCGGAGGATTCGACACCTGCACCAATTACAATAGATGGGTCTTGCACATTCGCGAGTTTTCAACCCCGCTGTTGCGTTGTTTCGACGTACTATCCTGGATCCCAAAGCGATCGCTACGATACTGGACCACAATTTTGGAGTATCTTGCAGGCTTGCGATAATCAGCGACAGCAACCTTGTATCTGTCGGATCGATGCAGAGGACGCCAAAAGTGAAAGGATCCCCGCGTGGCAAATCGGCCATATTGCCGCGTCTGCCCGAACATCTGTCGAGACTGCTGTTTGCGAGCGCGGAACCACGCCACCTCGAGGCCAATGAGGTACTCTTTGCCGCGGGAGATACCGGCGATGGCTGTTACCGGCTCGAGCGCGGCCTGCTCAAAGTCGTCATAGGCTCACCACAGGGCGACGAACGGATATTGGCTATTCTCAGCCCAGGCTCGATCGCCGGCGAGCTCGCCGTCATTGACGGGCGGCCCAGGTCGGCATCGGTCGTCGCCGTCAGGGCTTGCGAGCTGAGCTTCGTCAGCCACGCCCTGTTTGAGGAATGCACCCAGCAGCATCCCGAAATCTACCGCTACCTCGTGAACGTGCTGGCGGCACGCTTGCGCGAGGCCGACGAGGCACTGGCCGCCACCAGCTTCATGACCGTCAAAGCGCGCCTGGCGCGTACCTTGCTCGAGCTTGGGAGCTGCTCGGTGAAAAAGATGACTCCGGGCACGTCGTGATCCGTCACCAGATCCATCAGGACGACCTTGCGGCGATGGCAGGCGTTGCGCGGGAAAATGTGAGCCGGGTCATCAGCGACTGGAAGCGGCGCAAAGTAGTAACCCGGTCAGGGGGCTACTATTGTCTCAACGACACCACGGTGCTCAAACAAAGCGTGGATTTCTAAAGCAAATCCCGCCAAAAAGAGGTAAACATGCTGACCACCAAGCGCAAGCTGGCGACTGTCGGCGAAATCCTGACCGAGGAATTCATGGAGACGCTGGGGCTGACCCAGGGTGCCCTCGCCGAGGCGATGGGCGTTCAGCGCAAGCACGTCAACGAGCTGTGCGGCAACCGGCGCAACGTGAGCGCCGCGACGGCGTTGATCCTTGCGCGCGTCTTCGGCAACCAGCCCGGACTTCTGGCTCAATGTCCAGCGGCGCAACGACCTTTGGAAGGTGATGAACACGCCTAAGGAGCGCCAACGGGTCGAGCATGCGCGGCCGCTGAAGCGGGCAGCCTGAGCGAAATTCGCAATAGCCGCCGCCAGTTGCACCACGCAGCAGTACATGATCCGTGAAAGTCACCATTCCCGTCAAAATTTTAACTTGACCTTGCGGCCCAAGCATGCGATTTGGGAAATATCAGGATCGAAGAAGTTACGCCCGTGGCTCAAACCCGCGGGCGTTTCGATTTCTGACACCCTGCTTGCGCTCAAACCGCAAGCGCAAGCGCAGCGCAACTTCTCGCCGGCTTTGCCACGGCCTAGTGTTCGCAACCCAATTTCGTCATCCCGGCGAAAGCCGGGACCCCCTAAATTCTTTCCACGCGGGCAGCGCTTGCCAGAATGCGCCGATTCAGTGGGTCCCGACTTTCGTCGGGATGACGGACTATGGGACAGCGCAAAGCGTCATGGTTACATTGGCCAGCAAGTCATATTTCTGCGATAGCGAGTATTAGGCCCGCTTTCCCTCCCCCTCACCACAAATCACGGTGCTATCCATGATCGCCCAGCGATTCAGGGGCCGGAATCGTTCCGTTCCGACGCTCCTCAATGAAACATGCGAAATCTCCAACCAACCCAATTTCGTCATCCCGGCGAAAGCCGGGACCCCCTAAACTCCTTCCACGCGGGCAGCGCTTGCCAGAATGCACCGATTCAGTGGATCCCGACTTTCGTCGGGATGACGGACTATGGGACGGCGCAAAGCGTCATGGTTACATTGGTCAGCAAGTCATATTTCTGCGATAGCGAGTATCAGGCCGCTTCCCTCCCCTCACCACAAATCACGGTGCTACCCATGATCGCCCAGCGATTCAGGGGCCGGAATCGTTCCGTTCCGACGCTCCTCAATGAAACCGGCCATCGGCATGCGAGATCGCGAAAACGCGAAGAGCGAGCGACCGCCCAATCGCCTGACCCTGCAGGGCAATCGCCGCCCGCCATGCCGCCGCTTACTCCGGCCTCCTCGCCCGCACGGCCTCTGCGCAATGCCGAGCGCATCGCCGCCGACCGCCAGAAGATCACCGAAGCCTGCGTCCTCGACATCCTGCTCGACCATGTTCGCGGCTTGAACGAGCTCAACCCCTCCCAGGTCACGACCGCCTTCGGCCTGCTCAAGAAGATCCTCCCCGATTTCGGCTCGAGCTCCGCGCCGCGCGACGGCGAGGAGAGCCTGCAGGACGAGAGCGCTTCCTCCAACCCCGATT
The DNA here is from genome assembly GCA_963841765.1 of uncultured Alphaproteobacteria bacterium. Classification (GTDB taxonomy): domain Bacteria; phylum Pseudomonadota; class Alphaproteobacteria; order Rhizobiales; family Aestuariivirgaceae; genus Taklimakanibacter. The sequence continues at coordinate 15,736 of CAWJDZ010000030.1, read as the reverse complement.
TCGAGGTGCACTTTGTCGATCCGAAAGAGACTTGAGGTCGCCCGCGCCTTCAAGCCGCTGCTCCAGCCCAGACGCTACAAGGGCGCCTATGGCGGCAGAGGCAGCGCCAAGTCGCATTTCTTCGCGGGCGAGCTCATCCGGCGCTGCAGCAGCTCGAGCGTACGCTGCGTCTGCATCCGCGAAGTGCAGAACTCGATCCGCGAATCGGTGCGCCAGCTCCTCATCGACAAGATCGTGACCTTCGATCTCGGCCAATTCTTCAGCGTGTTCGAGACGGAGATCCGCGGGAAGAACGGCTCGCTCATCATCTTCAAGGGCATGCAGTCCTACAACTCCGAGAACATCAAGTCGCTCGAAGGCTACGACATCGCCTGGGTCGAGGAAGCGCAGAACCTGTCGGAAACCTCGCTGCGCCTGCTCCGCCCCACCATCCGCAAGGCGGGCTCGGAACTGTGGTTCAGCTGGAATCCGCGCCACGAGACGGACGCCGTCGACCGCTTCTTTCGCGGCGGAAGAGAGCGCCAGGATGCCGTCCTCGTCGCCGTCAACTGGCACGACAATCCCTGGTTTCCCGACGTGCTCGACCAAGAGAAGACGTCCGACTATGCGCTGGACCCCGAGATGGCGGGCCATATCTGGGGCGGCAACTACGAGACCGTCAGCGAAGCCTCCTACTATGCGCGCCTCATCGCCGATGCCGAGCGCCAGGGCCGCATCGGCGATTTCCCGCATGATCCCAAACGGCCCGTCGTGACCTCCTGGGACATCGGCATCGACGACTATACGGCGATCTGGTTCCTGCAGGACGACGGCCTCACCGTGACGGCGATCGACTATCACGAGACGAGCGGCCAGGGCGCGGAGGAGATCGTGCGCGAGGCGCTGCCCGAATTGCAGCCGGCGGCGGAAAGGCTGATCGCACCCGCCCTTTTGGCGATCGGGCGCGAGCGGCCCTGGCGCTACCGCGAGCACTATTTTCCCCATGACGTGCGCCTGCGCGAATGGGGTGCGGCCGGGCGTACACGCGCGTTGACGCTGATGGGGCTCGGCGTGAAGCCCATCCATGTCGGCGCCCTGCAAGGTCCGGCCGAGCGCATCAATGCGGCGCGCTCACTGCTGCCGCTCATGCGCTTCAACCGCACCAACAGGGTGATGCTGGGCCTGTCGCGCTTGCGGCGCTATGCGCGCAAGGCCAACGCCGCGCTCGGCGGCTTTGCCGGGCCGTTGCACGATGTCAACAGCCATGGCGCCGATGCCTTCGGCGAATATGCGGTCAATTGCCCGCTCGTCGCGCCGAAGCCGGCTCAGCCGAAGCCCAAGCCGCGCCTGTGGGGCGGCGTCTTCCTGGAAGGCCCGCCCGTCGAGCGCCGGCAGCGCCGGATCGTGACGTGAGAAAATTTTTCGCGGCCATTCCCCTTCTCCCGTTGCGAAGCAATGGGAGAGGGGGAAATGTGGAGAGCGACGTCACCCTATCCCCAGTTCGTCACCCCGGCGAAAGCCGGGGCCATTAAATTCTTTCAGCGCGAGCAGTGCCGCCCGCTTGCACTTATTCAGTGGGTCCCGGCTTTCGCCGGGATGACAAAGGAAAGAAAGGTAGGTTTCTCTTCCGCCACGTAAGATAAAGGTGGCGCAGCATTCACCCAATGGTGGTTTTAACAACCCACCAATCTTCATGCGCCTCGGCGATTTGCCTTGCCGCTTCATCCGCAGCTTCTGCTGTTTCGAAAATGCCGAAGCAGGTGGCACCCGATCCCGACATGCGGGCGAAACGCACAAAAGGTGCTGCCCTGAGCGCCGCCAGCACCTTGCCGATCACCGGCGCCAGAGTGAGCGCCGGCACGGTCAGGTCGTTGCGGTGAGAGGCGAGATCCGCCGCGATATCGAGACCGGAGAAAACCTTGCGCCCGGGCGCAAGTGCGAGCTTTGCGAAGACGACCGCCGTCGAGAGCGCAAGCCGCGGATTGACCAGCACGGCGGGCATCCTGGGCACGTCATCCAGAAAGTCGATCCGCTCGCCCATACCGCGCATGCGGCAGGTCCGCGCCCAAGACAGACGGGGACATCGGCGCCCACCGTCGCTGCGATCTTCGCGAGCTTGTCCTCATCCGCCACGGCCGCGAGCTCGGCGAGCGCGCGCAAAGTGGCGGCGGCATCGGCCGATCCGCCGCCTACCCCTGAGGCCACCGGCAAATGCTTCTCGAGCGTGATGTGTTGTGGGCGTCCCTCGCCCGGCCAGGCCTCTTCGAAAGCCCGCACCGCCTTGACGATCAGATTGTCGTCGACCGGGAAAAGCCCGTGCGCGAAGGGCCCCGCGACATCGAGCCGCCAGTCCTCCGCCTTCGGTGAAGGTCAGAGTGTCGGCGATTTCGGCAAAGGCCACGATGCTGTCGAGCTCGTGCAAGCCATCATCCCTCAGGCCGAGCACATGCAGCGCCAGGTTGATCTTGGCGGGCGCCCGTTCCCCAATGCGGCAAAAATATCAGCCGTTGTTGGGGGCAGCGCTGTTCGCGGCAGGCGTCACCGGCGCATCGTCGGCGAGGCCTTCCTTCAGCTTCTTGTCGATGCGCGCCAGGTCCGCGGGCTCGGGCTTGTTGTCCTTGGCATGCTGCCACTGGAAGCGCGCTTCGAGCTCACGCCCGATACGCCAATAGGCATCGCCCAGATGATCGGCGATCACGGGATCGGCAGGCTTCAGCTCGACGGCGCGCTCGAGCTGCCTGACCGCCTCCTCATATTCGCCGAGGCGGAAATGCGCCCAGCCGAGGCTGTCGACGATATAGCCGTCATTCGGCTTGAGCTCGACCGCCTTCCTCACCATGGCGATCGCCTCGTTGAGGTTGAGCTTCTTGTCGACCATCGAATAGCCGAGATAGTTGAGCACCATCGGCTGATCGGGCTCGAGCTGCAGGGCTTTCCGGAAATCGGCCTCGGCCTTGTCCCACCGCTGCGTGCGCTCGAGCGCAATGCCGCGATAATAGTAGACCGTCCAGTTGTCGCGCTGAGGCTCGCCGAGAAGGCCGATCGCCCTATCGTAGGCATCGGCCGCGGGGGCGAATTCCTCGTTGTTGCGATAGAGATTGCCGAGCGTAACGAGCGCGTCATAGTCCTTGGGATCGGCCGCGGTCAGCGCCTTCAGCCGGTTCTTGGCCTCGTCCTTCTTGTCGAGCCGCTGCAGGTTGACCGCGACCTCGAGCTCGGCATTGGGTTTAGCACCGAGCTCTTGTCGATCGCGTCATAGGCCTCGATCGAGCGCTGATAGGAGTTCATGCTCTCATAGATGTCGCCGAGCAGCGTCAGGTTGATCTCGCGGTCGCCGTCGATCGAGAGAGCGAGCTGCGCATAGGCGAGCGCCACATCGAGGCCCTGGTCGTCGGAAAGCGCACTCGCCACCGAGAACAGCGCTTCGCTCATGCCGAACTGCACAGACCTGGACGAAGGCTTCGGGCTTCGCGGCCTTGTCCACATCGGCGAGCGCCTGGCCGACCAGCGGGTTCTTCTCGGCGGCACCGAGGAACTGCTCATAGCCTTGCGCGCCTCGTCCTTGCGCCCGTTGCGCTCGAGATAGTTGCCATAGGCCTGACGACGCGCAGCGAATTGCCGGCCTGGGCATAGGCTTTCTTGTAGAAGACGTTGGCGCGGATGGAGGCGCCGAGATAATCGGCGATGAGGGCGCCGTGGTAGGATTTGAAGTTTTCCAGCGACTCGTTCTGGTCGAGCTTGTCGAGCGCGCCGAAGGCCGCCGCCTGGTTGCCCTGGCGGCATAGGTCCAGGCGGTGAGGAGTGAAGCGGTCAATTCGCCGATCGGCGTATAGGCGGCCTTCTTGAAATGCTCGCGCGCCCGCCGCCAGCGCTTCAGCCTGACATCGCGGAGGCCCAGCACGAAACGCGCCAGCCGGTGCTGGCTGTTGAGCTCAAGACGCGCTCGGCATAATCCTCCGCGCTGGCGATCTTGCCCTCCGACAGGTCGAAGACGAAGACCCGCTCGATCAGCACCGCATTGTTGGGATCATCGCGCAGCGCCTGCTGGAAATACTGCCCGGCGGCGTCCATGTCGCGCTGCTTGCCGGCGAAGCGGCCGGCGAGATAACTGCCCGACAGCGAGGTCCCCTCTATGTCGAGGTCTTCATAGCCCGCCTTGGCGGGTATGGCGGCAAGGACGATGCCAACGGCCAAGGCCGGCAGCATCCGGTTGAATTGCTTGATCATTAAGGCAGAACTCTTTCCGATCGCATCAGGACTAAGGCTGGCGATTCAGGAGGTAAAATGAGGTTTTTTGACGATTGCCGCAAGGGGCATTGTTTCCCCCTCTCCCGTCCGCAGGATGGGAGAGGGTGGCCGAAGGCCGGGTGAGGGCTCTTCTTTCCGTCCTGCGGGCCACCCTCACATATTGGGGTAATTCGGCCCCTCGCCGCCCTGCGGCACCACCCAGTTGATGTTCTGCGAGGGGTCCTTGATGTCGCAAGTCTTGCAGTGGACGCAGTTCTGGTGGTTGATCTGGAAGCGCGGCCCCTTGCCCTCCTCCCCGATCACCTCATAGACGCCAGCCGGGCAGTAGCGCTGGGCGGGCTCGGCCCAGTTCGGCAAGTTGACGGCGATCGGAACGGCGGGATCCTTCAGCTTGCAGATGCGAGGGCTCGTCCTCCTCGTGATTGGTGGCCGAGAAGGCGAGGTTGGTCAGCCGGTCGAAGGAGATGACGCCGTCGGGCTTCGGATAGTCGATCGGCTTCAACTCCGAGGCCGGCTTCAGCGTCGCGTAGTCGGGCTTGCCGTGGCTCCAGGTGCCGAGGCCGATGCCGAAGAGCTCGTTGCATCCACATGTCGAGGCCGCCAAGCGCCAGGCCGCCGACGAGGCCGAGTTTCGACCACATCGGCTTCACGTTGCGGACCCTGCTCAGATCCTTATGGACCCAGGAGTGCCGTAAGCCTTCTCATAGTCGGCTGAGTTCGTCGCCCGCGCGCCCGGCGCGGATCGCCGCGAAGGCGGCTTCGGCCGCCAGCATGCCGGTCTTCATGGCGTTGTGCGAGCCCTTGATGCGCGGCACGTTGACGAAGCCCGCCGAGCAGCCGATCAGCACGCCACCCGGAAAATAGAGCTTCGGCACCGACTGCAGGCCGCCTTCGGTGATGGCGCGCGCGCCATAGGCGATGCGCCGGCCGCCGCGCAGCACCGGCTCGATCAGCGGATGATGCTTGAAGCGCTGGAACTCCATATAGGGATATAGATAGGGATTGTCGTAATTGAGATGCACCACGAAGCCGATCGAGACGAGATTGTTCTCGAAGTGGTACATGAACGAGCCGCCGCCGGTCTTGAGGCCGAGCGGCCAGCCCATGGTGTGGGTGACCTGGCCCGGCCGGTGGGCCTCGGGACGCACTTCCCACAGTTCCTTCATGCCGAGGCCGAATTTCTGCGGCTCCCGGCCGGCGGAGAGATCGAATTTGGCGATGATCTCCTTGGCGAGCGAGCCCCGCACGCCTTCGGCAATGAAGACATATTTGCCGATAAGCTCCATGCCGGGCTGGTAGTCGGGCTTATGCGAGCCGTCCTTGGCGATGCCGAAGACGCCGGCGACGACGCCCCTGACCGAGCCGTCCTCGCGATAGAGAACCTCGGAACAGGCAAAGCCGGGATAGATTTCGACGCCCAGCGCTTCCGCCTGGCCTGCAAGCCAGCGGCAGACATTGCCGAGCGAGACCGCATAATTGCCGTGATTGTCCATGAGCCGCGGCATCAGGATGTTGGGCAGTCGCACCGAACCTTGCGGTCCCAGCACATAGAACCGGTCCTCGGTCACCGGCGTCGTCGAGGGGCGCGCCCTTCTCCTTCCAATCGGGGATGAGTTCGTTGAGGGCGATCGGATCCATGACCGCGCCTGACAGGATATGGGCGCCGACTTCCGAGCCCTTTTCGAGCACGCAGACGGAAATGTCGTGACCTGTTTCGGCGGCGAGTTGCTTCAGCCGGATCGCCGCGGCAAGGCCGGCGGGACCGGCGCCGACGATCACGACGTCATATTCCATGGCTTCGCGCTGAACCTGTTCCACAGGCTTGATTCTCCCAAATACAACCCGAATCGCTTGCAAAACCGGTGCTCGCTTTTCGCCTGAGCTTCATGGTTGCGGTCGTTTCCCGCCTGTTATAGTGGCCGGAGGCATGGGCGCAAGCGGCATCGGGCATGCCCGGACCTGACGACATGAGAGCGGCAAGACGCGATCGCCGCCCTGTGATGGCTGGTCGAGATGGGCGCCGACGAGGTGGTCGGGCGATCAACGCCCGTCGAACCGGTTGCCGCGCCGAAGCCCGCCGCCTCAGCCGAGGCCACGAAAACCGGCCGCGCCCTGTCTCGGTCCTGCCGTTCGCCGGCGAATGCCGCGGCGCGCCGACCACTCAGGCGCAACGGCTCAAGCGATGCGAACCCAGATCGCGGCCGCCTGCCATACGCTCGACGACATCGTCGCGGCGCTCTCGCGCTTCGATGCCTGCCCGCTGAAGAACACCGCCACCAATCTCGCGCTTTGCCGACGGCAATCCGCAAGCCCATGTCATGCTGCATCGGCGAAGCGCCGGGCCGCGATGAGGATATTCAGGGCAAGCCCTTCGTCGGCCGCTCGGGCCAGCTCCTCGACCGCATGCTCGCAGGCGATCGGCCTGTCGCGCCACGGCGAGACGCCGCACGAGCCGGTCTTCATCACCAATGTGATCTTCTGGCGCCCGCCTGGCAATCGCACGCCGACTGAGCAGGAAACGCTCATGTGCCTGCCCTTCCTGCGCCGGGCGATCGAGATCTTGCGCCGCGCGTTTCATCCTCTGTCTCGGCGCCACGCCGACCCAACGGCTGACCGGCCGCATCGACGGCATTCTGAAGCTGCGCGGCAATGGTTCGATTTCGCTGCGGGCGAGCGGAAACATGCCGCTGCTCGCGACCCTTCATCCGGCCTATCTGCTGCGCCAGCCGGCCCAGAAGCGCCTTGCCTGGCGCGATCTCCTCTCATGAGCGGAAGCGCACGGATGAGTGAAGCTTCCGGCAGCCGCTCCTTTTTCCGGTTCGCATTGCGGTTCTGACAGTGTCGGATACCCGCACGCTCGAGGACACGTCAGGCAGTGTGCTCAGCGAACGCGTCGCCGCGGCCGGCCATCAGCTCTCGGCGCGCAGATCGTGCGCGACGACATCAAGGCGATCCGCGCCTGCGTGCGGACTGGCTCGACCGTGACGATGTCGATGTGATCATTTCGACCGGCGGCACCGGGCTTACCGGCCGCGATGTGACCGTCGAAGCGATGCGCGGCCTGTTCGAGAAGGAGATCGAAGGTTTTTCGGTCGCCTTCCACATGATCTCGTTCAAGAAGATCGGCATCTCCACCGTGCAGTCGCGCGCCACCGCCGGCGTCGCCAAGGGCAAATATATCTTCTGCCTGCCGGGGTCGCCCGGCGCCTGCCGCGATGGCTGGGACGAGATCCTGAAGGCGCAGCTCGATTATCGGCATATGCCGTGCAACTTCGTCGAGATCATGCCGCGGCTCGATGAGCATTTGCGGAAGAAAGGGCGTTTGGCTCGACCATCCGTTCTTGATTTGTTCACTGGTGAACGTATATTTTCTCCCATGGCGACCCTGATCGATAAGCGCTCGACCGCGCTCAGGCATTCCGCTCGTGCCGCCCGCTAACCGCGCTCCCCAAGCAGGCGCGCGGCCGCGGAGCCCTGCTCAACATGTCGGGGCGCTACGAGCCGCATTCGCGGCGCTCTTCGATGACGGCTGGGAGACGCTCGAGGATCTGCCGCCGCTCAAGACGCACGGTGTTCGACGAAACGCCGAAGAAGATCATCACCACCAACGATTCGCCCGATATTTCCTTCGACCAGTCGATCAATCCCTATCGCGGCTGCGAGCATGGCTGCAGCTATTGCTATGCCCGGCCGACCCACGCCTATATGGGTCTGTCGCCGGGGCTCGATTTCGAAAGCAAGCTGTTCGCCAAGACCAACGCGGCGCGAACTGCTGCCGCCAGGAATTGTCGAACCCGAACTACGTGCCGAAGACCATCGCGATCGGCACCAATACCGATCCCTATCAGCCGATCGAGCGCGAACTACCGCATCACGCGGCAATCCTCGAAGTGCTGTCCGAGTTCAATCATCCCGTCGGCATCGTCACCAAATCGGCGCTGGTGCTGCGCGATCTCGATATTTTGCAGCCATGGCCGAGAAAAATCTGGTGAAGGTGGCGATCTCGGTGACGACGCTCGATGCGAAGCTCGCGCGAAAGATGGAGCCGCGCGCCGCGACGCCGCAGCAGCGGCTGGGCGCGCTCGAAGCGCTTTCGGCAGGCGGGCATCCCGGCTATCGGTCATGGTGGCGCCGATCATTCCTGGCCTCAATGACAGGGAGATCGAGACCATCCTCAATGCGGCCGCAGCCGCGGGCGTCAAGGAGGCGGGCTATGTGCTGCTGAGGCTGCCGCTCGAAGTGAAGGATATCTTCAAGGAATGGCTGATGAGCGGATTGCCGGATCGCGCGTCCAAGGTGTTGTCGCTCATCGAGCAGACGCGCGAAGGCAAAGAATATGACTCCACCTTCGGCCGCCGCATGACCGGCACCGGACCCTATGCCTGGGCGATCGGCCGGCGTTTCGAGATGGCGGCGCAAAGATTGGGCTATAATCGCGAGCGCCGCCAGCTCTCTACTGACGCTTTCAGGCGGCCGCCCGTGCCAGGAGAACAGTTGCAGCTTTTCTGAGAGGGAACGTCATGATCTCGCAGCAGGAAAAAGGCCGGATATTCGAAGCCTTGCATGAGGAGCCCGGCGCCTTCGTCATACCCAATGCCTGGGATGCGGGGAGCGCCAGGCTCCTGCAGAATCTGGGCTTCCAGGCCATAGCGACGACCAGCGCCGGCTTCGCCTTCACCATCGGCAAGCCCGACGGCATTGGCGCGGTCAGCCGCGAGGAGAATCTGGGAAACGCGCGGGCGATCGCCCAAGCGACGAGCCTTCCGGTGTCGGCCGATCTCGAAAGCGGTTTCGGCGATGCGCCGGAAGAGTGCGCCAGGACGATCGAACTTGCCGCTGAAGCCGGAGTGGTCGGCGGATCGATCGAGGACCGCTGCAAGGATGATTTGATCTATGAATTCGATGCCGCGGTCGCCCGCGTCGCCGCGGCGGCGCAAGCGGCGAAGAAGCCTCCCGTTCAAGTTCACGCTGACGGCGCGCTGTGAAAATTTCCTGTATGACCGGCCCAACCTCGCCGACACGATCATGCGCCTGCAGGCATTCCAGGATGCAGGCGCCGATGTTCTTTACGCCCCAGGCCTCACGCGGGCGGAGGATATCGAGACCGTGGTCAGGGCAGTCGACAGGCCGGTCAATGTGGTGATGGGCCTGAAGGTGGCGAGGCTCACCGTTGAGGATCTCATACAGCTCGGGGTCAAGCGCATCAGCGTCGGCGGCGCCTTCACCCGCGTGGCGCTCGCGGCCTTCCTCGCAGCAGCGCGTGAGGTGCAGACGAAAGGCACCTTCGGCTTCGCCGAACAGGCGATCCCGCATGCGGAACTCGACGCGATCTTCGCCAACTGGCCGAAGAGCTGAAACGGGCGATCTACTCACTAAGATTTCTCCACTCCCCGAGACTTTGCTGGGGAGGAACCTCTGCCCAAGGTTGACCAGAAACTGAGAAAGTCGCCAGACTGGCGGCATGAGTCCCGCCGATTCGGTCTTGCCGCATTTCGATTTCGAGCGTGCCGCATTTGCGCGCGGCCATGCTTGCGTCGCCGGCATCGATGAAGCCGGACGGGGGCCGTGGGCGGGGCCCGTAGTCGCCGCGGCAGTGATCCTCAATCCCGATGTGCTGCCGCTCGGCGTCAATGATTCGAAGAAGCTCACGCCCGAGAAGCGCGAGGAGCTTTACGGCGTCATCGTCTCGGTTGCCGAAATAGGAGTCGGCATCTCGGATGTGGCCGTCATCGATCGCGACAATATCCTGCAGGCGACCTATGCCGCGATGATCCAGGCAGTCACCAACCTCAGGCGCGTGCCGCACCTGGCCTTCGTCGATGGCAACCGCGCGCCCAAGCTCTGCTGCCTCGCCGAAACGATCATCGAAGGCGACGGCCAGTGCCTGTCGATCGCCGCGGCCTCGATCGTCGCCAAGGTCACGCGCGACCGGATGATGATCGATCTCGACCGCGAATGTCCGGGCTACGGCTTCGCTCAGCACAAGGGCTACGGAACGCCGGAGCATCAGGAAGCGCTGAGCCGGCTCGGGCCTTCGGCGCATCACCGGCGCTCCTTCGAGCCCGTCCGCATCCTCTATGAAGCGGCCACGCGCTATCTCGGCTGAGCCGCTCACCGGACTGCCTTGAAGCCGCGCCGTTAACCATTTCCCCAGAACGCGATTCACCTGCGAATCCCTTTGATTCATAAGGGTTCCATCAAGTGTGTTGCGTTGTTCTGGGGTGGCCTATGGGGTTCGAAGCCGCGGCCTGATCTGAAGCCGCTTTACGACACGGTGCTGGTCGGCGACTGCCTCGTTGAGCTCGCCCGGATTCCTTCCGCGTCGGTCGATCTCGTTTTTGCCGACCCGCCCTATAATCTTCAGCTCAATGGCGACCTGCACAGGCCCGACCAGAGCAAGGTCGATGCGGTCGATGACGACTGGGACAAATTCGACTCCTTCACCGACTACGACGACTTCTCGCGGCAATGGCTCAAGCAATGCCGGCGCGTGCTCAAGCCCGACGGCGCACTTTGGGTGATCGGCTCCTATCACAATATCTTTCGCGTCGGCATGCTGCTCCAGGATCTCGGCTTCTGGATCCTCAATGACGTGATCTGGCGCAAGACCAATCCGATGCCGAATTTCCGCGGCCGCCGCTTCACCAATGCGCATGAGACGCTGATCTGGGCAAGCCGCGAGCAGGCTTCGCGCTACACCTTCAACTATGACGCGATGAAGGCGCTCAATGAAGAACTGCAGATGCGCTCCGACTGGCTCTTGCCGATCTGCGCCGGCCCTGAGCGCCTGAAGGACAGCAAGGGCGACAAGCTGCATCCGACCCAGAAGCCCGAAGCCATCTTAAGGCGCGTGCTGCTCTCGTCCTCCAATCCGGGCGATCTCGTGCTCGACCCGTTCTTCGGCTCGGGCACCACCGGGGTGGTCGCCAAGCAGCTCGGCCGGCATTTCATCGGCATCGAGCGCGACAAGACCTATGCCAAGGCCGCAAAGGCGCGCATCGCCATGACCGAAACCCTGCCGCCCGAGATACTGAAAGTCTCGACCGGCAAGCGTGCAGAGCCGCGTATCCCTTTCGGCTCGCTCATCGAGCGCGGCCTCGTCAGGCCCGGGGACACGCTCTGCGATCCGACCCAACGCATCGCCGCCAAGGTGAGGGCCGACGGCTCGATCGCCTGCCGCGATGCCTCGGGCTCGATCCACAAGATCGGCGCCCATGTGCAAGGAGCGGAAGCCTGCAATGGCTGGACCTTCTGGCACCTGCGCAAAGGCAAGACCCTGATCCCGATCGACCTTCTGCGCCAGCAAGTGCGGCAGGAAATGGGCGCGGCGGAGTAGCAGGAATCACGGCAACAAGCTCACTGCATCCTCGCGTTCCCCCTCTCCCATTGCTTCGCAACGGGAGAGGGGGAAACCTGAGAACAGTTTCGCTATTCAGCTCATGGCCGCAACGATCTTGCGCATGACGCTCGGCAGCGCTTCGCCGTGAATATCCTGCTTCGCCACCCAGCGCGCCGCCCGCTCTGAAAGTGCCGTGTTCGCCGGCACACGCGCTGACCATATCTCGAGCTCGAGATGGAAGTGGGTGAAGGTGTGCTCAACGCGCTTGCCTGTCCTTGTCCATTTCGCCTTGAGCGGCGCCTCGGCCTCGGGTTGATCGATCCGCACTTGCCATTCGGTCGAGGGGATTTCCATCATGCCGCCGAGCAAGCCCTTGTCGGGACGCTCGCGCAGCAAGATCGCGCCGTCCGCGCGCGCTACCCAGAAGGCGATGCCTTTGCGGCGCGGGCGCTCGGGTTTCGGCTTGCGGCGCGGCAATTGATCGGCAATGCCCAGGCGTCTGCCCGCGCAATCTTCCGTCCACGGACAGATCATGCAGTTGGCTCGCTTCGGTGTGCATATGGTGGCGCCGAGATCCATGAGCGCCTGGGCGAAATCGCCGGCGCGATGCTGGGGCACCATTTGGGCCGCAAGCTCGCGGATCTGCGGCTTGGCGTCGGGCAAGGGCGTCTCGATGGCGTGATAACGGGCCATCACCCGCTCGACATTGCCGTCGACGGCGGCCGTCCTGCGATCGAACGCAATGGCCGCAATCGCGCCCGCGGTATAGGGGCCAATGCCTGGAAGGGCGCTCAGGCCCGCTACAGTGTCCGGAAAACGGCCCCCCATGTCAGCGGCGACGACTTTGGCGCAGGCATGGAGGTTGCGGGCGCGGGCATAGTAGCCGAGCCCGGCCCAGGCCTTCAGCACGTCTTTGCGCGGCGCTGCGGCAAGCGCCTCGACCGTCCGCCAAAGGGCCAGAAACTTCCGGTAAAAGGCGCCGACGGTTGCCACCGTCGTCTGCTGCAGCATGATCTCGGAGAGCCACACTTGATAGGGATCGGGTGTCTCACCGGGCCCGGCGCGCCAAGGCAGGTCACGCCGATGGCGGTCATACCAGGCCAGAAGCCTGTGTATTTTCGTATCACGCCTCGGTGAAAGCCCTTGTTCCGCCATGGTTGGTGACGACATGATCCCACTATGCGAACGCTCGACAAGGACTTCCGCGCCCTGACCCGCGCCGCCTTTGCCCGCTATGGTTTTGCCTATGGCGAGCTCATCACGCAATGGCCGGCTATCGTGGGCGACAGCGTGGCGCAATGGAGCGAGCCTGAGCGAATCAAATGGCCGCGCGCGGGAGCCAATGAGCGCAAGCAAGGCGGAACCCTGGTTATCCGGGTGACGCCCGGCCGGGAACTCGATCTCCAGCACGAGACGCCCCGGATCATCGAGCGGATCAATGCCTTCTATGGCTACGGCGCCATCGCCGCCATCAAGATCAGGCAGGCCCCGCTCGGCCGAAAAACAGCCGCCCCCCGCACCTTGCCGGCGCTCGGCGCCGGGGCAGCGCAGGCGCTGGAAAGCGAGCTCGACGGGGTGGCCGACCCCTCGCTCAAGGAAGCCCTCAGACGGCTCGGCCAAGGGGTGCTAAGCCCCCGCTCTCCACAGGTAAAATGACCCCCTTGGTCTCAATCTCCATATCTAGTAGTCAGGAGCCAATATGTATCTCGATCGCCGCCAACTGATTCTCGGGGCCACCGCGTTCGCCGGCCTTGCAGGTTTTGCTTCGACCGGCCATGCCGCCGTCGATCTGGCCGCCCTGCATGCGCCGCCCGCCGAGGGCGATATGAGCATGGGGCCGGAGACCGCCAAGGTCACCATCGTCGAATATGCCTCGGCCTCCTGCCCGCATTGCGCCACTTTCTACAAGACGACCTTCCCGGACCTCAAAAAGGAATATATCGATACCGGCAAGATCCGCTTCATCTTCCGGGAGTTCCCGCACAACCAGCCGGCGCTCGCCGCCTTCATGCTGGCGCGCTGCGCGCCCAAGGAAAAATATTTCCCGCTGATCGATATGTTCTTCCTTCAGCAGGACAGCTGGCTCGAGACGCCCCTCGAAGGGCTGCAGAAGATCGCGCAGCTTGCCGGCTTCACCAAGGAAAGCTTCGACGCCTGCCTCAAGAACGAAGCGGTGGCCAAAGGGATCATCGCGGTGCGCAACGCGGCGGAGAAAGAGTTCGGGGTGGAATCGATACCGACCTTCTTCATCAATGGCGAGCTGATCAAGGGCGAAACATCGATCGAAGATTTCCGGAAGGCGATCGATCCGCTCCTCTAGGGGCGGGCATCGCCTACCGCTTTTTGGACTGCAAGGGGTGGGGTTATGAAGTTCTCGCGACTCAGGCTTTCGGGCTTCAAGTCGTTCGTCGAACCGACGGAACTGGTCATCGAAAAAGGGCTGACCGGAGTCGTCGGCCCCAATGGCTGCGGCAAATCCAACCTGCTGGAAGCGCTGCGCTGGGTGATGGGCGAGAGCTCCTACAAGAGCATGCGCGCGTCCGGCATGGACGACGTCATCTTCTCCGGCACGGCACAGCGGCCCGCCCGCAACATGGCCGAAGTGCTGGTGACGATGGACAACGCCGAGCGCTCTGCCCCGGCCCATTTCAACGACAACGAGACGCTCGAGATCTCGCGCCGCATCGAACGCGAAGCAGGCTCGGCCTATCGCATCAACGGGCGTGACGTCAGGGCGCGCGATGTGCAATTGCTGTTCGCCGACGCCTCGACCGGCGCCCGCTCGCCAGCGCTCGTGCGGCAAGGCCAGATCGGCGAGATCATCAATGCCAAGCCGCAGGCACGAAGGCTCATCCTCGAAGAGGCGGCCGGCATCACGGGCCTCCACACGCGCCGGCATGAGGCCGAGCTCAAGCTCAAGGCGGCCGAGCAGAATGTGGCCAGGCTAGAGGACGTGATCGGGCAGTTGCAGGCGCAATTGTCGAGCCTCAGGCGCCAGGCGCGCCAAGCGGCGAAGTACAAGTCGCTTTCCGCCGAGATCAGACGGCTCGAGGCGACCGGCCTCTATCTCGCCTGGAAAGATGCCGCCGATCACGCCGAGCGCGACGCCAAGGCTCTCGACGAAGCGACCCGCCTTCTCGCCCATCACACGCAAGCTGCCTCCGAGGCGCTGCGCCATCGCGACGAGCTCGGCGACAAGCTGCCCGGACTACGCGAGCAGGAAACCGTGCGCGCGGCGGTGCTGCAGCGCCTCACCATCGAGCGCTCCGATCTCGATGAGGAAGAAAAGCGCGCCGAATCCCGGCGGAAGGATTTCGAGGCCCGCCTCGTCCAGGCCGTGGCCGATCTCGGCCGCGAGGAAGAGACGATCCGCGACACGCATGGCGTACTCGATAGGCTCGCCGGCGAGGAGAGCGAATTGCGCGCGGCCGAGGAGCAGGATGCCCAGCATCGCACTGAGGCGGCGCTCAAGCTCCAGGAAGCCGCCGATACCCTTGCCCGCGCGCAAGAAGCGCTCGATCAGGCCAATGTGCAGCTCTCCGACCTGACCGCCAGACGCAATGCCGCGCAACGCGTCATCGACGAGCAGCGCCAGCGCATCTCCCGCTTCGAACGCGACGCGCAGGAAACGGCGGCGCGCTTCCGGCGCTGATGGCGCAATTGGCCCCGCCTGAGGAAGGCGAACGCCTGGCGCAAGCAGTCGAGACGGCGCTGACGGTGGTCGCGCAAGCGGAATTAGGGGCGGGCGAAGCAGAGGCGCAACTGCGCCAGGCCCGTCAGACCGAGGCCGAAAGCCGGCAAGCTTTCGAGGACGGTCGACGCGCCTGGGAGAAGCTCTCGACCGAGATGCGCACTCTCAGCAATCTCCTGCGCGCCAATGACGGCGACCTGTGGCCGCCGCTCGTCGATGCGATCAAGGTCGAGCGCGGCTATGAGACCGCACTTGGCGCCGCATTGGGCGAAGATATCGACGCCGCTGCCGATGAAGCGGCCCCGGTTCATTGGCGGGGCCTGCCGCCCCTTGCGGCGACCGAGCTCCTTCCCGACAGCGCCGAGCCCCTGACCCGCTTCGTCGATGCGCCGCCGGCGCTCGCCCGCCGGCTGTCGCATATCGGCATCGTCAGCCGCGCTCTGGGTCAGGCGCTGCAGAGCGAATTGAAGCCGGGCCAG
>CAWJDZ010000029.1:0-283892 GCA_963841765.1 uncultured Alphaproteobacteria bacterium | reverse complement strand
GATGTACTCCGGCCGGCCGGCGGAGGCGCTGGAGCCTTTCGCGACTGCGATGCGCCTGGACCCCCACTATCCCAACATGCTGCTGCATTTCCTCGCGCAGGCGCAGTTCAGCCTCGGCCGCTACGAGACCACCGCGAAAATCACCTGCTCGAACGCATCGCCCGCAATCCCGACACCGACGCCAGCCGCATGTTGTTGGCGGCCTGTTACGGTCATCTGGGACGCTCGGAAGACGCGCGCGGGGCGTGGGCGGAGCTTGTCAAGATCAATCCCGGCTTCTCACTAACGCAGCGCGCTCGTGTTCTGCCTTACAAAGATGCAAGCGATTTTCGACGCATCGCTGACGGTCTAGCTAAAGCCGGGTTGCCCTAGCTGGGCGCGAAAACTGGCAGATCTAAGAGCGCGCGCACCTCCGCAGGCCAAAGACCACCATTCTTACTGACTTCATTCCGCGATTTAGATTGAGCAGTTCAGGATGAGAAAATGAGCGCGGCCTCCGTGGATAACCCACTGGCTGCAGCGAGGAAGCTGGTAAGCGAACAAGAAGATAGAATGGGTTCCGGTCAAAAAACAAAAAGGCCGAAGCTTCCGCTTCGGCCTTGGTATGATCAACTCTGTTCGAGTTCAGACCATCTTGAGGTTACCGGCGCTCGTCTTGCCGCGCTCAGTGACCAGCTCGTAGCTGACCTTCTGCGCCTCATTGAGGGTTGACAAACCTGCGCGTTCGACGGCGCTGATATGGACGAACACATCCATCGAGCCGTCATCCGGTTGGATGAAGCCGAAGCCCTTCTGAGGATTGAACCACTTAACTTTGCCTGTCGACATGTAGATAACCTTTCGAGTTGTAAACAAACCGGTGGACCGAGCAAGTCCCCGTATTCGAACCGCAATGTCTTGAGAGAAGAGCCCGAAAGGGCAAACGCCAAGCAAGGCCATAGATCGAACGCCGCCCAGATGGGGTTTTGGGCCTGATTTGTCAACAATCAGACCGTACCGCCGCCCTGTGTTTACATATGGCTTCGTAAAGCATTGATGAAGCCTTTCCTCAGGAAGAGGGTAAGTACCAGGCGTTAGCTCCGATCTGGCCTGGGATGTGCTCGGAGGCGTGGGGTGGGAGTGGAGTGAACCGTTTTTAGACGGTGGCGGGCTATAGCCGCACTCGGAGTCGACTATGAGAATGACGGCTTTGTCTATGACGTGACCCAATTTTTTTTTTTTTTTTTTTTTTTTTTTTTTTTTTTTTTTTTTTTTTTTTTTTTTTTTTTTTTTTTTTTTTTTTTTTTTTTTTTTTTTTTTTTTTTTTTTTTTTTTTTTTTTTTTTTTTTTTTTTTTTTTTTTTTTTTTTTTTTTTTTTTTTTTTTTTTTTTTTTTTTTTTTTTTTTTTTTTTTTTTTTTTTTTTTTTTTTTTTTTTTTTTTTTTTTTTTTTTTTTTTTTTTTTTTTTTTTTTTTTTAAAAAAAAAAAAAAAAAAAAAAAAAAAAAAAAAAAAAAAAAAAAAAAAAAAAAAAAAAAAAAAAAAAATTTTTTTTTTTTTTTAAAAAAAAAATCGAGCCGGTACCACTGCAGGCGACGCGAGCGGCTTGTTCGCCATCGCGATACGCCTGCACGTTGCAGTTCCAGCCCGCTTTTCAGCCCGCCTCGATCCACCACTTGAGCCTATTTCGCTGCCCAGCTGCTCGTCTATGATTCAAGCACGACCTATGCCGCCTGCACGGAATTCGGGACCGGCATCCGTGGATTTTACCGCGCTTGGATCTCTTGCCCAGAATGGTGACCGAAGCCGGTCGACGTCTGTTTTCAGACGAGTCCCAGCCAGCAGGCCAAAGTCGCGACCTTTGCTGGACGTATCGCTGGCGCCGATCGCGGCCGCCGTCGCGCGCTCGAGATGATAGAGCCCGATGCAAAACAAGCTGATCGAGCCGCTTGCAGCTCGTCATTCTTATCAGCTAGAACTCACGATCTCCGCTGACAGCCCTTTGGATGCCGCTCATCGAGCCGTCGCCGAGTCGCCGGCTAGGTCCTCGTTCATCCGCGCGGTGCGGAGCGACAGGACGTCTAGTGGCGTCAGGCCAGTATCACACCGTTTCGGCTCGCGAGACCCGCGGCCTTTGCCGCACCGCGATGCAACACTCCGGCCGGAGTACGCATCTGATTGGCCGTGCCGATTCGCTGACTGACCGGGGTGCCGCTGCCGCGCCGAGTACAGCACCTGCAGGTCGAGCTGATAGCCGCGTCTTCGTCATTACAAACTTGGTGGATCGCAGCTCCGCGCCCGCCTAGTCGATCGCCTGCGCATCCGCGGAGTTCGTTCTTCTGTCCCCTCCGATCAGGCCGAAAGCGTGATTCTTCGGCGTCGACCGCGTTTTATGGCCAAGGCTGTTGAGCTTTGCCGACTGAGATCATTTTCACCGAGACGCAGGCCTCCATGCCGATCAGGCTTTGCGGCATTTTAGCGAGAGCAGACCTCCAGCCTCGCCGCGCGACCACTTGTGTCGCAGCACGATGGGCACCACAATGGATCAGTCGCCATCGATGTGGAAAGACGTCTTGCCGATGTCGATGCCGATCACGGCCTTTTAAAAAAAAAAAAAAAAAAAAAAAAAAAAAAAAAAAAAAAAAAACCCCCCCCCCCCCCCCCCCCCCCCCCCCCCCCCCCCCCCCCCCCCCACTCCCTAAGAGGGGATTTTTCCTGGGCGCCGTTCATGCGCACGATTTCCTCACAGTATCTGGCTCGCGGTCTCGGAGGGCTTTGCTCCCAACCACTCATTCAGCTTCGACCAGCGGCGCCGACCTGAAACGTTCTTCACCGCAATTGCGACCGCCTTCTTCTGACCGACAAGAACGACCAGTCGCTTGCCCCGGGTGACGCCGGTGTAAAGCAGATTCCGCTGCAGCATCGTGTAATGCTGCGTCATCAACGGTATGATGACGGCCGGGTATTCCGACCCCTGGCTCTTGTGGATCGTCACGGCATAGGCCGGCACCAGCATATCGAGCTCGCCAAAGCCGTAGGTCGACGCTGCGGCCGTCGAACTTCGCTGTCAGTTCTCCCGTCTCGGGATCGACATCGTCGATATAGCCGATGTCGCCGTTGTAGACCTCCTTGTCGTAGTCATTCTCGATCTGCATGACTTTGTCGCCAGGTGCGAAGGTCCACCCGAACGCTCGACTTTGCGTTCGCCGGCCGGGTTTAGGGCAGCTTGCAGCTCTATATTGAGGGAGCGGGCGCCGACACCGCCACGGTTCATCGGGCACGACACCTGGATATCGCGAATGGGATCGAGACCGAAACGCTTCGGAATGCGGGTTTTTACCAATTCGATGATCCGTGGCACGGCAGTTTCGGGGTCGTGGCCTCAACGAAGTAGAAGTCGCTGTCGCCCTCCGGCCTGCTGAGATCAGGGATCACGCCCTGGTTGATCTTATGCGCGCTTGTGATGATCTTGCTCTGGGCGGCCTGCCGGAACACTTCGGTAAGGCGCACGCAAGGGAGAGTACTGGACGAGATAATGTCTGCCAGCACTTGGCCCGGCCCGACTGAGGGAAGCTGATCGATATCGCCCACGATCAGCAGTGCGGAACCATCCGGTATTGCCTTCATCAGTGCCTGCATGAGCATGACGTCGACCATGGACGTCTCGTCAATCACCAGCAGGTCGCAATCGAGCGGATTATTGCCGCCGCGCTTAAAACCGCCTCTCTTTGGGTCGACCTCGAGCAGCCGGTGGATCGTCTTAGCTTCGAACCCGGTCGCCTCCGTCATACGTTTCGCTGCTCGGCCTGTTGGCGCACAGTGCAGGATCTTTACGCCCTTCGCGGCCAGGATCCGTAAGATCGAATTGACGATCGTGGTCTTGCCGACCCCGGGGCCGCCGGTAATGACCAAGACCTTTGACATGAGAGCCAGACGGATGGCTGCTATCTGGCTTTCGGCCAAGGACAAGCCAGTCTTCTTCTCGATCCAGGGTAAGGCCTTCTGGCATCGATATAGGGCCAGGGAAGTGAGCCATTGGCCAGCCGAAGAATCGCTCAGCAATGACCTGCTCCGCGCGATAAAGGCCACCCAGAAATATGCAGGGCGTGTCCGCAACCGTGTCCGCGATCACCGTTCGGTCAGCCAATTCCAGATCAAGAGCCGTTTGAACCAGCCCCTTGGGAACTTCCAGCAATTCGACGGCAAGTGGTACGAGCTCCGCGGTCGGCAGGCCGCAGTGCCCCTCGTCCATGGCTTCGGTCAGGGCATAGGATATCCCGGCGCGCACCCGGATCATTGCCGTCTTCTCGATGCCGAGCTTCATGGCAATCGCATCCGCAGTCTTGAACCCGATGCCGCGAATATCGCGGGCCAGGCGATAGGGATTTTCCGTCATGACCTGGACCGCATCAACGCCATAGGTCTTGTAGATGCGCACGGCCCTGGCGGTGTTGATGCCGTCGCCATAGAGGTCACTACCTTCAACAATGACGTCGCCGAGATCGACCCCTATGCGCAGGACGATCTGGCAATCCTCAGCAAGACCACTATTGGCATCCGCCATTCGCCGCTGCAACTCGATGGCGCATTGAACGGCATTAACGGCACTGCCGAATTCGACCAGTACGCCATCTCCAGTGGCTTTAAATATCCTGCCCCGATGGTGGGCGACGAGTGGCTCCAATGGTTTCGACGCCGGGCCTTCAGGGCACTCAGTGTGGCAGCTTCGTCCATCTCCATCAGCCGGCTATAGCCGACGACATCAGCGGCCAATATCGCAGCAAGGCGGCGTTCGACACGCTCATTGGCCATGAAAAGCAGAGCCTTTCAGCAAATACTGTAAGTATATTTGCGCGCCGATGCGGAGTCTATCGGGCCCCTATGATTGCTTTGGGTCGATGCTGTCGAAAAAAGAATTCTCAGGTCTTGGCGAGCAACATTGATTTAAGATTGAAGTCGAAACAGCAATATCGATTTGCCCCTGCGCTTGTTCAGATTCGATTGTTGCGCGCCGACAGTTCATCGTGGCCTTTTTCGACAGCATCGGCCCCCAGCAGACATTAGACGTGCTTTCATGGATGGATCAAAAAGGTTCAGTTTTGACCTCACTTTAGGTTCCTGTTGTGCTGGTCGCTTCCTCAGTAGCCGATATACGCGGCAGCAAGTTCCTCAAGCGATGCGGATTCGGCGCGTCACTTGGCCGTTACTCTCCCAGTAGGTGTGCTTCTTAGCGATCAAGGGGTCATCCATTGCCGGTTGAATTTGCCCTGTAGTGCCGATCGCGCGCGAGGTGACAGTGTGTTCTCCAGGGGAGGGATTTGCCCAATCGAAGGACCAAATCTTCCAGGCGTGTTCGGCCTCCTCGCTGTGATCGATGGCCGCTGGTGCCCATGCAGCTTGATCGATTTGCACTTCCACCCTGTCGATCGGCAGCCCCCAAGCCGCCCCGATGATCCGGTAGTCTACGTCTTCCGGGTGACCTTCGCGGGCGCGGACTTCAGCCGGGCTCGGCCGACCGAGGTCTCAGTCCACACGGTCTCGCCGTTGTGCTCTTCCTCCCGGATGGTGACATAGTCGCGTGCCATCAGCAGGCTCATGAAGCGGGTGTCGCGAACCTCGATCCGCTTCAGCCACTTGACGTTGGCGATCCCGTACCAGCCTGGAGCAATCAGCCGCAGAGGGAAGCCGTTGGGTGCCGGCAGGGTTGCTCCGTTCATTTCATAGCAGAGGAGATTGTTGGGGTTCATCGCATCGGCGAGCGACATGCTGCGAGCGAACTCCTGTTGCATTTTCATGTCGCGTATCGTGACTTCGCCCTTGTCGGTGCCGAAAAAGACAACCTCGATACCTTTATCCAGGACGCCGGCCTCCTCAAGGATTGGGGCGAGCGGCGTGCCTGCCCAACGGGCATTACCGATAAGGCCGGTGACAAAGGGGAACCCATGGTTGCCCGAGCATTCCACGGTGAAAACGACCTCCTGGCGCGGGCGCGCCTTGATGTCAGTTAGCGCTAACTTCAAGGGCTTCTTGACCAAGCCCCCGATCTCGAGGGACCACGTCTTCTCATCAATCGTTGGTCGATTGAAGTGCGAGATGCTGAAGAACTTGTCGTTTGGAGTTATCCAGCTATCCAGATCCTCCCAGACAAGCTGGGTCTGGACCGCTATCGGATCGGGAACTGCCGCCGGCTGATCGAGCCAGGGGATAACTTCCTCTCCTGGCCGCGCTGGAAAAGCGTGGACCAGACGCGAAGCATAAAGGCCCGCAATTGCGGCGAGATTTGCGCTGCCTTGAACGATAAATTCTCTGCGTCGAAGATTACGCATGATTTTTCCTCCCAGATGCTCCGGAACGGGCTGCTGGGCGCTCGGCCGCAGCCTGAGCACAGATCAGCGCACGCCGTACTCACCACACCCGGAACGTCCCGAGCGAGGTCAAGCCTCGGCGGTGCATATAAAAACACGTGAAGTGGCGGACGCTTTCTACTGCGTTTCCGTGCGTTGAGACTGCTCCTTTGCAAAGGAAAAGTCCATAGTCATGAGCACGACGCGACGGTTCGCCGCCCTGAACGTTTCGGCAGCAATCAGCGCGAGTGCAGACTATCCCCAGACATCGCTGAACCGACGCAATTGACCGATGCTGTCGAAAAAAGAATTCTCAGGTCTTGGCGAGCAACATTGATTCAAGATTGAAGTCGAAACAGCAATATCGATTCGCCCCTGCGCTTGTTCAGATTCGATTGTTGCGCGCCGACAGTTCATCGTGGCCTTTTTCGACAGCATCGGCCCAATCCAGACATTGTCGCCCTACAATCTGGAGGTCGTGGCCGCGCCGTTCCCGTTAGGCGCGCTTGATATTTCTCCGCGATCGGTGCCCAGAGCCTATTATACTCATGTTGTGCCGCTTGGTCGGTGATCCTGGTGCCGAGAATCAGCCAGTAACCCTCCATAGATCGGCCGAACCCTGAAGGACTTCGCAAACAAGAGGTGAATTGTATCGATGATTCTGATCACCGGGGCAACGGGCCAAGTCGGAAGCGCAGCATTGAATGCCCTTGTCACAGCCGGTGCCGAGGTTCGCGCACTTGTGCGAAGGGCATCCGGATTCACCGGGCCAGATGGTGTCCAGGTTATGCAGGGCAGTTTCGACGATGACAAGTCGCTCGCCAGAGCGCTCGAGGGCGTTTACGTCATGCTTCTGGCTGGCCGGGATAGCCCGGACTCGGTTTCACAGCATCAGCGCGTGCTCGCCCACGCCCGTCGTGCCGGGGGGCGGCACATAGTTAAGCTATCCGCTATCGGCGCATCCCCCGAGTCTCCAATAGCGTTGATGCGCGAGCATCACGAAATCGACGAAGAAATCCGAGAAGGTTCGGCAGACTGGACGCTCCTTAAGCCGCACCTCTATATGCAGAACCTGCTGCGCGTCGCAGATGCGGTTCGGCGCGAAGGACGGCTTTCAGCCCCGATGGGGCGCGACCGTTTTCCCCTCGTCGACGCCAGCGATGTAGGCGCTGCCGCAGCGGTCATTCTCGACAATCCCATCGCACACGCCGCTAAAGAGTACATGCTGACCGGGCCGGCCACGCACAATTACGAACAGGTTGCGTCTGCGCTAGCCGCGGTTGCCGGCCATGCGATCGCGTATGAGCCTGTCGCGCCTGAAGATTTCGTATCCCGTCTGCTCGCGGTGGGGATTCCAAACTGGCGCGCGTTTGATCTGGCCCACATTGCGTCTGCGTACATCGCCGCCGAGAATGCTATCTCGCCCGATCTTCCGATGCTCCTCGGCCGAAAGCCCAGGTCGCTCTCCGAATTTCTCGCAGATAACAAAAACGCCTTTTCCTCCTGATCCGGCCCCACTGCCCCCAAGAATAGCAATCCGGAGGTCCGCTCCTGATGCTGTGGACGGCTCCTCCACCTGGCGCGCAAAAGCGCCATAGGATTGGTTGCTGGTGAGGTGACCACGATTCGGAGGAGCTCGATATGCAAGCGGTGACGACAATCGGTTTCGACATTGCGAAGTCTGTTTTCCAGGTTCACGGCATTGACGCAGAGGGCCAGGGCGTTGTTCGCCAGCGACTCAGGCGGTCACGGGTTCTCGGCTTCTTCAAGAAGCTTTCGCCTTGCGTGGTTGGTATGGAGGCATGCGCCTCCTCGCACTACTGGTCACGCGAGTTGCAGGCACTCGGGCACACGGTTCGATTAATGCCGCCGGCCTATGTGAAGCCGTATCTGAAACGCCAGAAGAACGATGCGGCCGATGCCGAGGCCATTTGCGAGGCGGTGCAGCGGCCAAGCATGCGGTTCGTGCCGACCAAGACACCCGACCAGCAAGCCTGTCTGATGCTCCACCGTACGCGGCATCTGTTCATTCGCCAGCAGACTGCGCTGATCAATGCGATCCGCGCCCACCTTGCCGAGTTTGGCATTGTCGCACCGGTCGGCCGCAATGGCGTCGAGGAGCTGCTCGATGTGGTCGCCGATCCCGACGATGGACGCGTGCCCGAGATTGCGCGCGAGTGCCTGGAGGCACTGGGCAGTCAACTACGGCGGCTGAAGCGGCAGATCCTGACGTTCGACCAGCGTATCAACGCCTGGCATCGCTCAAGCGAGACTAGCCGTCGGCTCGACGAACTCCCCGGGGTCGGCCCGGCGCTGGCAACCGCGCTGGTCGCCAGTATCCCCGATCCGAGAGTGTTTCGATCGGGACGCGACTTCTCAGCCTGGGTTGGACTGGTGCCGAAGCAAAACTCCAGTGGAGGCAGGGAGAGGCTCGGCAACATCACCAAACAGGGCGACCGATACCTGCGCTCGCTGTTCTGCGCTGGCGCGTTGGCGGTGATCCGATACGCCAAAATCCACGGCACCAAGCATCGGCCATGGCTTGCCAAGCTGCTGGAACGGCGGCCAACAAAGGTGGCCGCGATCGCGCTCGCCAACAAGATTGCGCGCATGGCCTGGGCGATGATGGCCAAGGGCGAGCGTTACAGGGAACCCGTCGCACTGGCTCGCTAGGGCAAGGCGACTTCGGACGAGATCGCGCCGGCAACGGCGTGATGTGAAGGTTGGAAAGGACTGACAGCACGTAATGCAGAACCGGTCGATCCGGTGATCAGGACAACCCACTTGGGCCATTGCATTGTCGAATGCGAGCTTTTGACCGGGACCTGATCCGCGGAAGGCATTATGGCCAGCGGCCCTGTGAGCCGCGCTCAAAGGCCGAACACATGGCTGCTACGACCAGCGCTGCGACGTGAAGAAGTGCCTTGACAGCTCGGAGCCGTCCACACATGGCCCATCGCGTCATTTCGCTGCGATGCGGAATTTGGCCGCTGTCGGGGCATAGCGGACCTGGCGGGTTATCCGCCCGGCAGATTTATGGTTCATGGCCTAGTGGATATGCTGCGCCAACGTCGGTCGACGGGCCGGAAGATTGGATGCTGGCCCCACCCCTGTTTTTGGCGGCTTGGGCGAAATTTAGTAGGCAAATAGTAGGCGATAAGCGGAAAACCCTCGCCAATCCCCTGCAAACGCCGCCAAAGCAACCAATTGAAATCAAGCGGCTATTGCCAACCGGCTGCGGGTACCGCCAACCCCCTGCAAACCGTCAGCCGCTAATTCGTAATGCGAGGGTCGCGTGTTCGAGTCACGCAAGCGGCACCACTTTTCAACGTAATATCATAGTGATATATGGAAACGCTCCTTGGCACGGGCACGTTTTATGGGCCGGGGAAACACGGGGGAAACACAAACCCTCAGAAGCGCTCGCTGACGCTACTGGCCTTGCCGGAACTCTGCCTGACAGTGTCGCAATGCCCGCACTGGGCAAGTGCGGAAAAACCAGTAGCGCCGCCCGATCTCGCTTCGGGCCTTTGGGCCACTTGAGCATTTCGACGGCTGCAGCCTCCAGGCTTGTCACCTGCCGGATGGTGCCGGGCTTGCCGGTCGCGGTCGATCAGCACGCGCTCCACTCCCTCCTGTCTCCTCAAGGTCACGTCACAATTGATTGCGGCGGGAGTTCAGTGTTCAAGCTCCCGAATGTGAACCGACCAGCAAGCTGGTGGAACTCGCGCGGTCCACTCGCGTTGAAATCATTCAAAGGGACGGTGAGGGCTGAGGCAAATCATCTACGGAGAGGCCTCATGAAATCTCACTCCGATCAAGAAATAAAGCATGCGCAGGTTCAGCGCAATGAACCGACCAAGAAGCGAAAGAATTGCCCGGGCGATAGGTATCGGCGGTCCATAGACGAGGGCTGGGACGTCGGTGGACCAAGGTGGCGCATTGGATGGGGCGGCCTACCCCTGGAGGACCGAAGGCAGATCACTACGCATTCGGAGCGCCAGCAATAGTCAGCCCGCTCGCTAAGCCTCGGATAAGCATTCGTCCTTCGCGAGGATGGGTTTCCGCGTGGCGATTTGGAAGCCTGGGCAGACATTGCCGCGCCGATGTGCCGCGCCTTTGGTGCGAAACAATCTCGCCAGAAATGACTTTAACTCTGTATGGACAAGTCTTTGTTACTACATCGGCTGTCTAGTGTTCAGGCGCGCGCGGACGCTGCAAATTTTGAAGTCGTAGTCCGCACATCGTTAGTTGCTCAGGCTAAAAAGCAAGGCCGCCTTACGGAGAAGATGGCGGTCAAACTGAACACGTGGAAGATGACAGAGCAAAAACTGCTGAGGGAACTGGACTGGACCCTCGATCAGATCGACCAAGTCGAGCGCGATAAACGTGGCTAGCAGCGGCAAAGCGACGACAGGTCAGCGCCCTCGCGCCTAATTTTTAATCGAATTATCTCTCGGTGATGCCCAATGAACAAAGACGAAGCCCAAATCCGTTCTCTGTTGGCTGAATACACTGGTGCGATCGGCAGCAAGGATGCGGCTGGGGCCATCGCTCTGCTTGCCGAGGACGCAGTTACGTTCGACCTTGCTCCGCCGCTTAGGCAGGGACCGAGCGCTACTCACAACCCCGCGCTTTTGGAAGAATGGTTCCGGACATGGAAAGGCCCGATCAATTCTGACTCGCGCGACCTCAAGCTCGCCGTCGGTGCTGACGTGGCCTACGCCTATTGCCTTCAGCACATGACAGGCACAAAGATCGATGGCCAAGAAGCGGATCTTTGGTTCCGCGCAACGGCTTGTTTTCGGCGTGAGAACGGTCAGTGGCGGATTGCTCATATGCACAATTCAGTACCATTTGCGATGGACGGCAGCGGAAAGGCGTTGCTCAATCTATCGCCTGAATGAGCTAGGCAGAGCGCCAACTGCCTGCATGACACCGATCAGCATCTGGTTGTTTGCAACGAAAACCGCCGTGGGGCGTGGGGTGCTCCGCAGCAAAGCGAGACCTGCCTCATGCGCTGCCGCTACGTGGAAGTCGCCACGCCTCGCATGACCGGGATCTACGGAGAGGCCGTTGGCCTCAACCGCCATCTTGAAACCGACAAAGCGTTCTTGGCTGACAAAGCGGTGCGGCGGGCCTGATATAGTGGCTACCACCTTGTGACCAAGCGACAAGAGATGCGAAGTCGCAAGCTCGGCGGCCTTGCGGTTATCGAGGCCCACCGTGTCGGCCGCCATGCCAGGTGGTGCGTTGTCCGCAGCCACAATCGGCATTTCCAGCCGCGAGGCGGCTGAGATTCAGGCAATCCTCCTTGCTGCCGCAAGGTATGACGACGGTGCCGGCTACTTGGTGCGAGCGCATGAGGCGGATCCATTCCACCTCACGCGCCTGCTGGTCGTCGCTGACACCGAGGAGCACGATGAAACCCGCCTCCGCCGCTTGCCGTTGGATGCCAATGCACGAGCTCCGTAAAGAACGGATTGGTGATGTCGGGAACGATGAGGCCGATGAGGCTGGAGGTACCGCGCTTCAGGCCGCTCGCTACGGGCGTTGGGCGCCATAGCCGAGCTCCCTGATGGCGGTCTCCACCCTCTGCTTAAGCTCGGCGCTCACGAAGCTGCGACCTGAAAGAGTGGATGAGACCGTGGCAAATGGAAACGCCCGCAAGCCTCGCCACATCCTTCATGGTCGCCATTGAGGGGTCTCAGCTTGTCAATTCCACCAGCCCTTGTGCTCCTTCTTCGGCTGGCGCGCAATTCCGTCGCCGGGCTTTGGCGGCTCGATCTCGAGCAAATAGCGCTTGACCAGGCTCATGCGGTTGTAGAGCTCGGGCGTCAGGTAATCGAGTTGCAGGAGCTGTTGCGGCAGGTCGCGCCGAGTATAGGTAAGATGAAGCATGCGGCGCGGCTTGTCGGTTTTCTTGAGAGTGCCGGCGTGCCACATCGACGAATTGCAGATGATGGCCGAACCTGCTGGTGCTTCAACGAGCACCTGTCCCGGATAGGGAGCCGAGAGGTCCTTCGGGATGCGTGCCTCTTCCTCGGGCGTGGGCGGAGCAGGCTCCCAGTCGCCGATGTTGACATAAGGCACATTGATCGGTGCCCAGTAATGCGACCCAGGCACGATGCGGGTGGGTCCGTTGTCGAGCGTCATGTCGTCGAACATGATCATGGAGTTCACGACCCACCAATCATCCTTGAATTTCTTGGGGACATCCACATGCAGGTCCTGCTGGCCATGGCCTTTCACCGGGTCGCGAAGATTGGCGCCATGCACCTTGATTTCGCCCAGCGCATGAGCCGAGACGGCGAGAACCTCGGGTATCCACAGGCATTTGTCGAAGGCCTCGGTTTTGTTGAAGATGTTGGAGATGCGGCGGGCGCCGGGCTCCACATGGACTTCATGTCCGCCCTCTTCCCTTTCCTTCTGGTGTAAGAGCTCGAAGGTGTTGCGCATCTGCTCGCAGTCTTCTGATGTCAGCACATTTTCGATGATGATGTAGCCTTGCTCATCGAATTGCTGCTTCTGGGCCTCGGTGATGGTCGAGGGTGTAATGCCGAGTTCACGCAAGGCTTGCTTGGTATACATGCGATCCTCGCATTTTCCAGCCAATCCAAATTCTATTTAAACGTTTAGCTAAACGTTTCGTCAAGCCATCTATGGGCAGGAGAGCAACTTCACGACATGCCGGGCTTGTAATCGATCTGCTTCGGCGTCGGCGTCGTCTGGCCACCGGGATAGCGCTCCACTTTCGGAATGCCATCCCGAGCATAAGATTTCGGATGCCCGCTAACGGGGTCGTCGTAGAGCACGCATAGGACTTTCACCATCTCTCCCTACCAATACCGCGCAAGGCGGATTTTGATTCCTCGCTTATTTTTCGCAGGGCACGCCGCGATACCCAGCCGCAATCAAAGGGGCGAACAAAGGCCTGAACGTCATCGTTTGGATCTTGTGAATGGTTCTTGGACGTCACCGGGGACATTAGGGGCGACAACTTGGCCATTCGGAGACATCCCCTTTAGAAACTTGAAAAGGTCGCTGTTCGTCGAAAGAACCAGAGTTGAGTCCACGGTGATAATGGACTTGTAGGCTTGCATGGTTCGGGTGAACTCGTAGAACTCTGCCGCTTGCGTACTTTGATTGTATGCCCGCGTGTATATTGACGTCGCCCCGGCATCAGCCACGCCGCGGATTTCCTCGACCTGCCGATAGGCCTCAGACTGGATCTTGTTCAGATCACGAATGCGATTGCCGCGGATACGGGCAGCCTCGCCATTGCCTTCCGACAGGAAACGTTCGGCGATCTGGCGCCGCTCGCTGATCATGCGATCATAGATCTTGGGGCGTACGCTCTCATTGTAGTTGATCCGCTTGAACCGGATATCGAGCAGTTCGATGCCAAACACTTTGACCTTCTCGGCCGCCGCCTGGAAGATTTCCTGCTCAACGAGCCGCCGTCCCTTGTGGATCGGCACAAGCGCCCCAAAGTCATTCTCGGCGTCCGTGAGCAGCGTATCGCGCAGCGGCACGCGGTCTTTGGTGGTGCGAATAATTTCGATAAGCTCGTGTTTTGCAACCGCATTGCGAGTTTCGCTGCCCAGTATGTCGTCCAACCGGGACTGGGCGCTGCGTTCGTCGCGTAGCCTGAGAAAGTATTGGAGGGGATGGACAATCTGCCAGCGTGCAAAGAGATCCACGGTGACATAGAGCTTATCCTTTGTCGGCATGTCCGACGGGCTACCATCCCATTCGAGAATGCGCTTGTCGATTGGATTGACGGCTTGGACGAAGGGCAGCTTGACCTTGAGGCCGGCTGTGATCACCGGATCGCCTACAGGTTTGCCGAATTGGGTGACAATGACCTGGTCGACCTCCCCTACCACATAAAAGGAGTTCGCTGCCGCATAGGCCACGAATGCGACACCCGCCAGGATGACTATAAGTGTCGACCTGTTCATGGTTGTTGTTCCTTTTGCGAGCCGAGGTTCAGAAACGGCAGGATGCTACGTGTCTGGTCGTCAATGATTATCTTGGATCGTATGCCGGGAAGGGCTTCCTGTAGGGTCTCGATATAGATGCGCCTTCTGGTCACCTCGGGAGCCTTGATATATTCTGTCAGCAAAGCGTTGAACCGCGCGGCGTCGCCCTCAGCTTCATTGATCCGCTTGAGTTTATACCCATCGGCCTCGCGGATACGCTGGTCCTTCTCGCCCTCGGCGAGCGGGATGACTTTGTTGTAATCGCGCCGCGCCTCGTTGATGAGCTTCTCCTTTTCCTGCTGAGCCTGGTTTACCTCGTTGAAGGATTCTTGAACTGGCTGGGGTGGATTGATGTTTTTCAGCTGAACCTGATCGATGCTGATGCCCATCCCGTATTTGGTGGCAAGTGCCTGCATTTTTGCGAGCGCTTCGGTCTCGATCTCCTGACGGCCGATCGTAATTACCTCATCCACCGTCCGGTCGCCGACCACTTCGCGCATTACTGATTCCGAAACGTGACGAAGCGTTTCACTCGGCTCGCGAACCTCAAATAGAAACTTGACCGGATCCGCGACCCGGTACTGAACCACCCACTCCACCAGGGCAGCGTTGAGGTCGCCCGTTACCATCTCGGTCTCTTTTTGTCCGTCGCGAGGGCTCTGGTAGGGATCGCCGGCCCCCGGAGTTGTGAATCCGAATTCTTGTTTCAACTGCCGCTTGACGGGGACAAGCGTGGCGATATCGACTCCCAATGGTAGCTTGAAGTGCAATCCAGGAGGGACGTCCTTGAGATACATTCCGAAACGCTGAATAACCGCGACGGAGTTGCTCGGCACAGTGTAAAACGCTGACCAGACCCCCCAACCTGCAAGAAGAAGGGCAGCGATGAGAAACGCGCCGCGCGGGCCACCACCCAGGATGGTCTGCCTGACCCGATCCTGCCCCTGTCGAAGCAACTCCTCCAAGTCAGGACTGGATTTGGCTCCGGTGCCCCATGGGCCGCTGTCACCATTATCCATGGGCGATATCATACTAATAACCCTTTCTAAGCATATTTGACCGGGCGCCAAGCCCCGTGGTTCCGCGTAGATCGTCGGGTCTTCTAATGGATCGGGCCGGCTGCACCCTGCCGGCCGCTTTTTGCCCCAGAACGACGGATCGTCCCGGCAACTCAGCTCGCTTTACGGCTGCGGCGTGCCTTCCTGAGTCACGGCCCAACCATCTGGAGGCGGCCGCGCGTATAGTCTCACTTTACGGGCATGACCGATCTTCTGCGAGCCGCACTTGAGGCAGCCTGGTTTCGATCAGCCCCTTGTCGTGATCATTTTAGGTTGGCAATCAGTCCTGCGCAAGCTTTTGCCACCCCTGAGCCAGGCGACGTGCTTCCGGGCATCGTTGCCCAGCCGGCCTTCTCGACAAACGAAGTTTGGTCGTAGGAGCAGCGCCCCGAGAATGCTATCTCGCCCGATCTTCCAATGCTCCTCGGCCGAAAGCCCAGGTCGCTCTCCGAATTTCTCGCAGATAACCAAAACGCCTTTTCCTCGTGATCCGGCCCCACTGCCCCCAAGAATAGCAATCCGGAGGTCCGCTCCTGATGCTGTGGACGGCTCCTCCACCTGGCGCGCAAAAGCGCCATAGGATTGGTTGCTGGTGAGGTGACCACGATTTGGAGGAGCTCGATATGCAAGCGGTGACGACAATCGGTTTCGACATTGCGAAGTCTGTTTTCCAGGTTCACGGCATTGACGCAGAGGGCCAGGGCGTTATTCGCCAGCGACTTAGGCGGTCACGGGTTCTCGGCTTCTTCAAGAAGCTTTCGCCTTGCGTGGTTGGTATGGAGGCATGTGCCTCCTCGCACTACTGGTCACGCGAGTTGCAGGCACTCGGGCACACGGTTCAATTGATGCCGCCGGCCTATGTGAAGCCGTATCTGAAACGCCAGAAGAACGATGCGGCCGATGCCGAGGCCATTTGCGAGGCGGTGCAGCGGCCAAGCATGCGGTTCGTGCCGACCAAGACACCCGCGCTCAAAGGCCGAACACATGGCTGCTACGACCAGCGCTGCGACGATGATTTGCAGATTTTGGCTACCCAGATAGCCCGGGACGGTCCAATTAGCTGCCCACTGGCGCCTTATCATCTAAGTAGATAACGTGCGTCATGGCCGACAGCCCGGATATGAAACGCCGTCTCGCGGCTATTCTTGCAGCTGACATCGTCGGGTTTAGCGGGATGGTAGCGCGCGACGAGGAAGGCACCCTTCAAACACTCGCGAGATATCGCTCCACCATAGATCACTTGGTCGCAGAACATGGCGGGCGCATCTTCGGAACCGCAGGCGACAGTATCTGCTGATGCCAAGGTGGCAAACGCCTTCGCGCCATAGGGCAGTTGCCCCGCGCGCGGGGTAAGTATAGCCTCGCCCACCGTCACAACCATCGGCGGGAGTACGGACCATGTGCAATGCCTGTGTGATCGAAAACGTCAAAGCCACCATGCTGTCGAGGCGTTCGCTGTTCAGGGCCTCGGCCACCGCAGGAGCCGCAGCCGTCGCCGCAAGCATTGGCAGTGCCAGGCTGGCGCTCGCCCAATCGGCGGGCACCGTCGTCGACCTGACGCACGCCTATGACGGCGCCTTTCCGACCTTCGACGGCAAGCCCGGCATCGCGTACGAGAAGGTCGTCGACTTCGCCAAGGACGGCTACACCATCTACAAGCTCACCATCTTCGAGCATACCGGCACGCACATCGATGCGCCTTTGCACTTCACTGCGGACAAGACCTCGGTCGATGCGCTCGATCCCGCCAAGCTCGTCTGTCCGCTCTGCGTAATCGACATCAAGGGCAAGGCCACCGCTGACGCCAATGCCATGGTGACCAAGTCCGATATCGAAGCCTGGATGTCGGCCAACGGCGACATCCCGGCCGGCGCCTGTGTCGCCATGAATTCGGGCTGGGCCGCCAAGGTTGGCGACCCGAGTTTCCGCAACACGCCGGACGGCAGCTTTGCCTTCCCGGGCTTCGCCAAGGAGGCAACCGACATGCTGGCGGAGATAGGCGTGGCGGCAATTGGTGTCGACACGCTGTCGCTCGATCCTGGCAACTCCAAAGATTTTGCCGTCCATACCTCCTGGCTTCCCTCCGGCCACTACGGCATCGAGAACCTCAACAACCTCGATGGCCTTCCGCCCAAAGGCGCGACGATCTTCGTCGGCGCTCCCAAGCACAAGGGTGGCACCGGGGGACCAGCCCGCGTCATGGCCGTGGTCTGATGGCCATCGCGAAGCTGATGGTCGACAAGGCGGCGGGGGCAAAAGCCCGCGCCGTCTTTGACGACGAATGTCTGGTTGGGGTCATTCGCGACCGGGTCGAGCCGGTAGCAAGTCCCGGTCATGTCCGCTATGCGGCCGAAAGCGGAAGTGTGTTCAGATCTCCTCAGCGCCTTGCTTCCACAAACGATGCTGCTCGCGGATCCTGGATGCGACGCGGACTGGATCAGGGAACTTGCCGCCAGCAAGGAGCATGGGCGAACATTCCGCCGAAACGAAATCGCAAAGGCCGATCTGCTTTAGCCCGTATCCTTCAACAACATCAAGCAATGGCGGTGTGTCGCGACCCGATATGACAAGCTCGCAGCCAACTATCTGGCGTTCGTCAAACTCGCATCAATCCGAATTTGGTTGCGCGCTAATCAGTCCACGCCCTAGCTTTTCACCGTCTCTGGCCATTCCTGCGCTCTCCCGTTGCGTCACCAAATCGTGCAAATGACTCCCATGGCAAAATGCCAATTCCACCATCAGTCGATGATTTTCGAGTTAAATTTGGGGATCAATCGCCGATCATCGTCAATGCGGCCTTCCGGTCGCCGGGCTTCAATTGAAGAAATAGCGCGCGTGCTTTCTTGATGTCTCGCTCGGAGCCACTCTCGGCTGCCACCCTCAAGGCAACAGTAGTAGAATGCTCGGCGCCGCAGATGAAGGTCAAAGCTTTAGCCAAGCGTCCCATGGCTGCACGGTCGATCGTCGTCTCTTCCACTTGGTTCATCCTCGTAGTGTGATCCGGGCTCCAGTGCCAAGTCTCATCCGCAATGAGCACCAGATCAAGGTCCTTCAGGTTTTCGCCCTGTTGTGGCCGGCGGCGGGCGACGGGGGAAGGTATTGTTGAGGGTCTCGTCGGCCCTAGGCCAAAATTCGGCTCAAGGCGCCTAAAATAGGATCGATTTCGCGAGGCATGCTACGCGGGCCAGATGAATGCTTCTGCCGGGTGGTGAGTGAAGCTAGGTGTCTGGTGACAAAATGCTCAATTTGACATCAGTGGCGTTTCCACGATTGGACTACGCCGATATCGCAGCCGGCCTGTTTGCAACTGAGCTGATCTGAATTCGTTAGCCATCAACAGCAGCCATAGGCGGGCGGCAATGTCTCCCTGCCTCACCATGTTCAACCCGACGTCCTAGGATGGAGTTTCTCTATGTCAGGATTCAGGTTCTGTCATGACTGTCTGGTCGTGGCTTCACGGTTTCCTGAGTTCGCTGGTCCAGGTCGGCGAAACGCTCACCAGTGTTAGCGAGGATAGCCGCTTCGCCTGTCGCGGCCTCGAATCTGCGGACGATGACATCTGTGTAGAGCGGATCAAGCTCGACGCCGCGGCAGACCCGCCCCATGTTGTGTGCCGCGATCAGGGTCGAGCCGGAGCCAAGGAAGGGATCGACGACAAGCTCGCCCCGGTTCGTCAGGTCCAGAAGGACATCTTCCAGCATTGCCGTTGGCTTCACGGTCGGATGGTCCTTCAACCCTCGGCGCGCGTCAGAGCCCAGTGATGAGGCGCCGGGATATGTCCATAGATTGGAGCGCCAGCGCCCCCGTTTTCCAAGCGCGATATTGTTGACGTGCGGCTCCGAGCCCTTCTTGAAAAGCGGCAAGAGTTCATGCTGCGAGCGGTAAAGGCTGCCCATGCCGGCGTTGGTCTTCGCCCATACGATTAGATTGAGTGGCGTGAGGGAAAGTTTGGTTGCGGCGGCATGAACGATCGGGTTGCCTCGCCAGTCAATGAATGTGCCGAAGACTCCTCCTTCGCGGAGGTAGGGCAGAACGGCCGCCATCCAGGCCTCGTTAAAGGCGAGGAATTCGGGGTTGGTCATCTCACCGGAGGCCATGGCAAACTCACGATGGTCCCCGCCCGAGACATGACCGGCGATCGGCACGTTGTAGGGCTCGTCGGTCAAGATGAGCCGTGCCGTTCCGATCGCTTCCCGCCCCATGAGCACGCCCAGGACCTCGGGGTCGGTTGCATCGCCGCAGATGAGCCGATGCGGTCCGAGTTCGAAAACGTCGCCGGGGCGAGCTACCGCCGTTGCGCATGTCGCGGGGGAAAGGGGTCCCGCTTCGACCGTTTCTCCTTCTTCGCCGAGCAGGATCTGGTCAATTTCGTCGGCGGAAAAGCCTACAAGTTCAATCGGCGCGTCAAGAACGAGAAGTTCCTCGAACTCGACCTTGAGCCCGTCCAGGTCCCACTCACCTCTCTCTGCAAGCCGATTGATAGCCAGCCGCAATGTACGTCGCTCTACTTCAGTAAGATGATCGATACGAAGGCAGGGCACACGGTCCATGCCCAGTTGGCGTGCCGCTTCGACCCGCGCCTCACCGTCAATGACCATGTTGCCTTTCCCGATGAGCACGGGTGCGCAGAAGCCAAATGTGCTGATAGATCGGGAAATCTCCCGTACGTGGGCGGGGTCGAGCTTGCGTGTCTTGTTGCCCGCAGACCTTAGCTCCGCAATCGGGATCACCGTTACTTCAAGCACCGGCCTGATGTCGTTGCGCGGCGCGCGCAACATGGCTGAGGCGCTAGCGACGCGCGCGAGGCCTTCACGGCGGTGGCGGCCCTTAGTCGTGAGCTTTTCCTTCACGCCACCCGGGGGCGATCTGAGCAAACGATTGTCATGCGCCATCGTGTTTCCCCTTGCGTCTTGGTTTGCTCGATGGCGGCAAAGCAGGGGTGCCCGAGTGCCCATTCAAATCGGGTGGCAGCGCCTCCTTGATTTTTTCAGAACCAACATCCGCCAGTTCGTGCTCACTTCCAGAGGCGGATCTGCAAATCCGTTTCATTTCCAGCTGTTCAAGCTCCCGGAAAAGCCTTTCCTGTTCTTCCGTCCAAGAAAATGGCTCGGGCTCCACTTTTTCTTCTTTCTGTCGACGTTCCGCTGCTTCCTTTTCGGCTGCCACTTCTCTGTTCTCCGCCTCCATGATGAGGCGCTGCAATAGCCTAGCCCACTGTGGGCCGTTCTTTAGGCCGTACTTAACCAGCAAGGCTGCAAACACGCGATCGCAAGTAGTCTTCACAGGCTTGCCGTTCTGGATAGCAGTTACACGCTTTCGGAACTCCTCCAGCAAGGTCTCTTCGAACCTAGCGCGTCGCTTTGGCTGGCCGCGGGGGTTTCCCGAAACCCCTTTCGTGAAGCGTGAGTGCTGGGGTGGGCGCTTGTTGCCTACCCGGTATGGTTCGTTCTGTTCATCAACTACGGTGTTGTTCCGC
The DNA here is from genome assembly GCA_963841765.1 of uncultured Alphaproteobacteria bacterium. Taxonomy (GTDB): domain Bacteria; phylum Pseudomonadota; class Alphaproteobacteria; order Rhizobiales; family Aestuariivirgaceae; genus Taklimakanibacter. Next base: position 263,053 of record CAWJDZ010000029.1, on the reverse strand, counting down.
TCGTCGTCAAAGTCTTTCATTGGTGTTCCCCTCATTTCGGTCCTGCCTCGGCACAGTTCCTGAACCGGCACGTGGCTTGATCTTCAAAGTTCGCGAGTGCCGGCTATGTTTGCGCACAAGCAGCCACGATCCGTCGTTGCGCAAGGCAAGGTCGCAACGCTTCTGCAAGTTGTGTCCTAGTTCTATGAGAGCGACCAAACCCACAGGAAAAGTAGTGCTCGTCCTTCGGGTCGATCGCAGGCTGAATTCCCTGCGCTCTCAAGGGCAGAATATCGTTCGCTCGGCATCGCCGAGCAAGCCTGAAAATGTCGAGCGGTATACGACGTGAGCCATTTCAACGGTCTGCTTGATGGCCTATCCTGGCGCTCGCCGATCGTTTCCGTCTGTGTCGGACCAACGAGGCGAGCACGCGGTGTGGGAGCTGCTACTAAAAGACCTTGGGTCCTCGCGAGACGCTTCTGCATCATCACCCAGGCGATGCCTGCTCAGCCGTGCGTTTCAGGCGGTCTCCCTGATAGTTTGCTCCGGCTCCCTGTTGGCTCGCTGCTCGCTCCCTGTTCCGAAACTAGGAGAGTCTGAGCTATCCCTTTGAAGGGTGACGCCAATCCCTTGGTTGAATAGAGTGAGAAAGGGCAGTTTGCCATTTCGCTCCCTGTTTTCTCCCTGTTAGCAGGGAGCTGGGAGCAGAGACCGGTTCGCAGATGACTGCCTCCACCACCATTTTTCGCAAAGCGCAACCAGGCGCGACTTTCATCCACGCGACTTGGCCTGTGGAGTATTATTGACTCTCGCGCCGGGTAAGGTATCGTACCTCAACCCTGCCGAGAGTGTTGCAACTCAGCAATACCGGTCAAAACAAACTCAACTGCGTCGGAACGTGAATTAATTCAGGCGGTACGCACTCGCCGGTCATCGCATGCGCCTTTTCACGCAGGACGATGACCCGCGATTGCATGTTTGGGTCTGCTCAATTGGAGGGATCGAATGGCGAAAGCTGGCACAAAAAGGCGCGCGCGCGCGAAGTCGTCCGAAACCCAAAGGATTGCGCTCGCGCCGTTCAGATTGCGGTCATCGCGGGAGGCCGCGCGCGAACTGGAATCTTCCGTGCATCTCCTCAGGAAGGGTGTTCGCTGCGACACGGAAAAGCGCGGATTTCCGACATCACGAGGTCGATCACCCTTTGAAATCGTCGTCGATGCTTCTGAGGGTTTTGTACCCTTGTGGGCCAAGAACACGACGCTGCGCTGGCGATTTCGCGAGAGCTCGTTCAAGGCTGTCGAGAATCCGGAAGCTGCCAAGGCGGCAGTCGAAAATCTGTTTGCGAAGGGCCTCTTGGCCTGGGGCGACGCCGCGCCTGTGAAATTTGCCAAGCGTGATGATGTTTGGGATTTTGAGATCGTCATGCGCCACGCGGAAGACTGCGACGCCAGCGGATGCGTCTTGGCCAGTGCATTTTTCCCTGACGGCGGCCGGCACAAATTGACGGTGTATCCGACCATGTTCAAGGAGAGCAAGAAGGAGCAACTCGAGACGCTTGTGCACGAGATCGGCCATATCTTCGGGCTTCGTCATTTTTTCGCTCAGGTCAGCGAGAAGGAGTGGCCATCTGAGATATTCGGAAAGCATCGGAAATTCAGCATCATGAACTATGGCCAAAACAGTGCGCTGACTAAATATGACAAGGCTGACCTCAAGAATCTCTATCGGCTTGCATGGGCGGGCGAGCTGACCGCGATCAACGGCACGCCGATCAAGTTCGTGAAGCCATTTCATGCCGCTGGTGAAGCAGCAGAGAATGTGGTTGCCGTGGGAAAGATCGAGACGGTCCTTCAATCGCCGCGGCGACGTCGAAGGAGATCGTGAGACATTGCCGCGACGGCCGCCACCGCGATCTCCTTTTCTTTGAGAACCTGGCTCCATATATAGAATGCAAATGAGGCTCTGGCATGAGTATCTGACGGCGGGAGGGCGCGGCGAAACCGGGATCGCTCAGAAACCGGAGCTTGGCGTCGCGCGCCGCACGATCGATCAAGAAGTCTGCGCGTCGCGCAGAAGGTCGTGAATTTCCGTGCAATGGCGGACGAGATTTGTCTGCGCAGCGACGAACTGCTTCAGCGGCGTAGCGATCGGGTAGAAATGGATGTTGGCGATGAAGCCATAGATGGCCGCATCGACGCTGCCCGGCTTTTCGCCATGAACAAATCCGCTTGCCGGGACGAGATGGGCCAGCACCTCGAGATCGGCAACGCCGCGCGCATAGGCGCCGGCGGGGTCGAAGCGACCGATCCCCTGAAAGTGATAACGCTTGAAATTAAATTCGCGGGCTTTGTTGAGATCCGCCTCGGTCAAGTCCGGATACTCGCGGATGAGCGCGTCGCGGAACAAGGGCCAGAAGTCCTCGTCTTTCCAGCGGGAATACGACATCACCCAGTAGAGATCATCGAGCAGCCGCGCGACCATGGTGTTCGTATCATGGTTGGCCGCGATGAGGTTTCGGTCGATAGGCGGATCGTATGTATGCTTGAGATACGCAATAATCGTTTCGCTGTCGCCGATCGCTTCGCCCTCATCGATGATATAGGGCAACTGCCCGCGAGGCGCCTTCGAGGCATCGAAAATATTCTGATGGACGAAAGGCATGCCAGCCAGTTTGAGAAACGCATAGACCTTGAGACCGTAGCCGTTGTTGTCGGCGACGCCGAAAAGCTTTGGATAGGAGAAGAGCGTGATCATGGTGCTGATTCTGACCCGTGCTCATACGGCATATCATTCCCTTGGCGTCTTTGCACGCTCGCATGTGAAAATATTGGCGGTTCGCGGGTTCTCTCATCTCTGCAGCACGAGGAGGACCACCGGTCGGCTGACACCATTGCATTCCTGAAGACGGCCCTCGCTTGAGCGGCTGAATTGTTGGAAGCTCATCCGCCCCGCGCCGTGAGGAACGCAACCGGTGCCGTGGCTTGCGGCGTGAACACCGCTGCCGTCAGCACGCCGCCATAGACGCAGGCCGTGTCGATATTGATCCGGTTGGGTCTTACTTCGGGCCGCGCATTGCGCGTCGGCGTGTGGCCATGCACGACGAGCCGGCCGCAGTCATGTGCTGCACGAAGGAATTTCTCGCGGATCCACAGCAGCGTCTCGCGCGGCTGCTCATCGAGCGGTAGATCGGGATCAATGCCGGCATGGACGAAGAATCTCTGGCCGTCGTCGAAGGAAAGGCCGAGTGCGCGGATCCAGGCGACGTCCTCCTGCGGCAGGCTTGCCGGATCGCGGATACCGTAGCTCGCAAGCGTGTCGCCGCCGCCATTGTTGAGCCACCATGTCGGATCGCCGCTGTCGATCGCCTCGAGCATCAGATCCTCGTGATTGCCCATGAGGCAGACGACATTCCCGGGCGTGCGCCGCCCGAGATCGCGAAGACTGGCAATGACGGCCCGGCTGTCCGGTCCGCGGTCGACATAGTCGCCGATGAAGACGAAGCGGTGGTCCTCTCCCTTGGCATGGTCGCGGCAGAGCTCGAGGAGCTCGAGCAAAGCGCGATGGCATCCGTGGATATCGCCAATGGCGAAGGTGAGGGCTGGAGGCATGGTGGAAAGATCGGTCACGCACAGTCTTTGGCGCAAGAGGAGTTGTCAGAAATGAGTTCTGCACGATGCAGTTTCCAGCGCCTGGAACCTTCCAATATAGCGCAAGTTGACGAATGCGGCGAAAAAGGCAGATTCTCACACGGCGCGACGGCAACCTCGCCCACGCGCACAGGAACCACGCACATGGGCAGACCGTTCTCCGCCTTTCGCATCCTTCGCGTCCTCGCCGCTTCCCTGGTGCTGCTGTCCTTCATAGGGATGTCCGGGCCGCAATCCCGGGCGGCCACCTGTTCTGCAGCGGGTGCGGTGATGAACGCCGGAAACGCCTTCATGGACGCCGCGCAAAGCCGCTCCGCGGGCGCCTTCTCATCGGCCCTTGGCCGGTACGCGGATGTGCGGGGCGCCGCACTCTTCGCGCTCGGTCAATACCGCCGCGACCTGCCGCGCGTCCGACAGCGGGAATTTCTCTCGAGCGCCCAATCCTTCATGGCGCGGTTTCTTCTGGAATATTCGAGCCCCTTCCGCTCCTCGCGGGACTTCGTGATCAACGACTGCCGGGGCAATCTCGTCGAGACCTCTTTCGAGGGCCGCTCGCGCATAGTGTGGCGCGTGTCGCGCGGGCGGATCAGCGACGTTCAGGTCAGCGGCGTGTGGCTCGCGCTTCAGCTGCGCTCCAAATTCACGGAGATCATCCGCCGCAACCATGGCGATGTCGACACGCTCCTGGATTACCTGGCACGCGGGCGCAACTGAACCGTTGCAGCGAGAGGATCTGGCCGATTTACCCGGACAGCCGGCGGACCGGAAAAGGAACGAGCCCCTCGGTGGTACTGGACCGTGCTGAAGGCCAACCGAGGGGCTAACCCTTGAGGGTTTTGGCATGTAACCGCGACAGTTACGGGAACCCAACCCGGAGGATCGTCAAAGGTTCCAACGCAGCCCCGCCGACGATCGCTCCTGACCACAACAGGAAACGAGGATGTCATGACCCAAAGCGTCACCCCCGTCAACGGACCTGATCTCGAAAACACGCTCGCCCTCGTCAAGGCGAGCTACGCTGCCTATGTCGACAAGGACCGCGCCGCTTTGGAGAAGATTCTCGCGGATGATTTTCATTTCACCAGTCCGCTCGACAACCGGCTCGACCGCAAAACCTATTTCGCGCGCTGCTGGCCCAACAGCGAAAGGCTCCAGGATTTCGAATTCGTCCATCTCGCAAGCCTCGACGGCGAGACGGTGTTCGTCACCTACATCGCGACGAACGTGGATGGCGGGCGCTTTCGCAACACCGAAATCATGACCCATCATGAGGGCAGGATCAAAGAGGTCGAAGTCTATTTCGGCTGGTCGCTGCCGCATGAGGCACAGCCCGGCGGCTTTGTCGATCCGTGATGTCCACTCCAACTGCGGTGGCTCGCTGGACCACACCTCAGCGAAGCCGCACTGCCTCACGTGAATTGCAGGTTATCGCCCCACTCATGCAACCTGCAATGTCAGGGGCAAGTCCCTATCACCTCCGCCAGCTTCTCCATTGCGCGCCGCGTCGCCTTTTCATCGGCGGCGGCGAAACCCATGAGCAGGCCCTTCCGCTTGGGTTCGAAGCGGTATTGCAGCGAGAGCGGCGAGACATTGACGCCCTGGCGCCTCGCCTCGCCCGCGATCGCCGCATCGTCAGCCGCCTGCTCCCTGAACAGGGCGACCAGCTGGATGCCGCTGTCGGTGCGGCGAAGCTCCATCGATCGCGCGAGGTACTTGTCGAACGCTGCCATGAAAGCGAGCCTTCGCTCGGCATAGAGCCTGCGCATGCGGCGCAAATGGCGCGTCAGATGTCCCTCGCTGATGAAGTCGGCGAGTGCCGCCTGGGTGATGAGAGGCGCAAACTGTCCGGTCGCGTTGAGCGCCGCCTTGAGCCGGTCGCGCACATCCATCGGCACCACCATGTAGCCGAGCCGCATCGCCGGAAACAGAATTTTCGCGAACGTCCCGACAAAGATGACGCGCGCCTCGGGCGCCGATCCCTGCAGTGCCGGAATAGGCTGGCCCTGGAAGCGGTACTCGCTGTCATAATCGTCCTCGACGATCCAGGCGTCCCATTCCGCCGCCATGCGGATGAGGTCGAGGCGCTGCGCCATCGTCATGGTGAGGCCGAGCGGATGATGGCAGGAGGGTGTTGTGAAGATGACACGCGGACGCGAAGCAGGCGGCGTGAAATCCCAGCCCGCATCGCCGACGCGCAGGGGCGCGAGCTTGGCGCCGGCCGAAAGGAAGGCGGCGCCGGCGCCATAATAGCCGGGTTCTTCCAGCCATACCCTTTCGCCGGGATCGGTGAGAAGTCGGGCCAGGAGGTCGAAGGCCGCCTGCGCGCCATTGGTGATGATGACCTGCTCAGGGCTACAGACGACGCCGCGCGAGGCGGTGAGATAGCGCGCGATCGCCTCGCACAGCGGCGGATAGCCCATGATGTGATAGGAGCCGAAGAGATCGGTGCGCGCGAGCTTGGTGCGCCGCGCCACCAGCTTCGACCAGGTGTTGAACGGGAAATTGTCGGCATCGGGCAGGCCCGGATGGAAAGCGGTGACGCCGGGCTCGCCATGATGGAAGGGCTGCTCGCTCATGATGCGCCCGCGCTGCGACAGCGCGCGCCCGCCTTTCGGTCTTTCCGGCCGGAGTGCTGTCGGCGAGGCGGGCAGTCCCTTCACGAGGGGTGCGGTACCGCGCGTAATGGAGACGAAGCCCTCGAGCGCCAACTGTTCGTAAGCTGCAATCACCGTGTTGCGGCCAAGCCCCAGATCGCGCGCCAGCATACGGGTCGAGGGCAGCGCGGTGCCGGAGGTGAGCATGCGCCGCTCGATGAGATCGCGTAAGGCCAGGTAGATCTGCCGGTCGAGATTGAGTCCCGAGGCGCGGTCGACGCTCAGGCTTTCGAGGCGAAAACCAACAGCCACAGGTGGTCCCTCAAATTCGAGAATATCTGGTTCTCGGCAGGGAACCACTTTAGCGGTAGTTTGCCCCCTCGTCATCCTTCTCCGGAAGGTGGCGAGCGAAGCGAGCCGGAGGGGGTTGCTCCCACCTCTCAGACCCTCACCCCGATGCTTCGCGTCGACCTTTCGCGCAAGGGGGAGGGCAAAAAGTGCGTGGGGGCGTGCCGGGAATATCAGGGATGGGACGCATCAGGATCGGCGTGATCGGCGCGGGCGGCATCGCCCAGATCGAGCATGTGCCCAATCTGCTTCGCCTCAAGGACCGCTTCGAGGTCCGGGGCGTATGCGATCCTTCGCGCACCGCCCGCAACTTCATCACCGAACGCTACGGCGTCGCGACCTTCGAGAGCCTGGAGCAGCTCCTCGATCAGGCACTCGATGCCGTGGTCATCGCCTCGCCGGACCCCTTGCACAAGGAGCAGGTGCTCGCGGCGCTTTCCCACGGCCTCCATGTCTTCTGCGAAAAGCCGCTCTGCTATTCGAGCCATGACATCAGCGAGCTGATCGCCGCGCGTGACAGGGCGAAGCGCGTACTGCAGGTCGGCTATATGAAGCGCTTCGATCCCTCCTACGAGGCAGCACTCGATCTCCTGCCCAAGACGCCTGCGAGCCTCCGCCACATCTCGGTCGAGGTGAACGATCCCGATGCCTGGCCCTTCATCCGCCATCATGACTGGCGAAAAGGCGAGGACGTGGCGAAGGCGCTGATCGATGAGGTGATGGAAAAGCAGAAGGCGCAAGTGGCGAAGGCTATTGGCGCCGACACCGACGACGTCACCTTGCGCGGCTTCTGCAACGCCTATTCATCGGCGCTGGTGCATGATGTGAATGCGGTGCATGGACTGCTCGACGAGCTCGGCATTGCGGAGGGCGAGATCACGGGCGCTGATCTCTATGCTGGCGGCGATGGCGGCCATGGCAGTGTCAGGCTCTTGGGCGGCCAGGCCTTGTGGACCATGACGCATCTGACCGTGCCGCGGCTGCCCGACTATCGCGAGCGCATCACAGTCTATTTCGACGATGCGGCGATCGAGCTCGAATTCCCCTCGCCCTGGCTCAATCACCAGCCGACACGGCTCACCGTCAAGCGCGGCAGCAAGCATCGCCTGCATGTGGAGGATATCCGCTCAGGCTATGCCGAGGCATTCATCGAGGAGCTGAAGGGCTTCGCCGATGGCGTGGCGCAAGGCCGGGCGTTGCGCAACAACGCCGAGGAAGCGGGGCGCGACATGGACCTGCTGTGCGGGCTGGCGCGGTATCGCCTTGATTCACTTTCCCTCCCCCTTGCGGGGAGGGTCCGCCCGAAGGGCGTGGGTGGGGGTCTGGAAGTCGCGAATGTCGCATCGGAGCAATAGTCATATGCGAAGTCCCGCACGACCCCCATCCGGCGCGCTGCGCGCGCCACCTTCCCCGCGAGGGGGAAGGAGAAGAGCAAGGAGCCCCCTAGGTGAAAGTCCGCATCGGCATCAATCCCATCACCTGGACCAATGACGATGTGCCGGAACTCGGCGGCGACACGCCGCTCGAGACCTGTCTCGCCGAGACCAAGCAGGCGGGTTATGCCGGGACTGAACTCGGCGGAAAGTTTCCGCGCGATCCAAAAGTGCTGAAACCCATCATGGCGCGCTACGGGCTCGATGTGATCTCGGGGTGGTATGACGGCCGCTGTGCCGAGAAGGAGGTCGCGGCCGAGATGGACGCTATCGGCCCCCATCTTGCTCTCTTGAAGGCGATGGGTTGCCGTCATGTCGTCTATGCCGACACATCGTTCGGCCGCCATGGCGCGATCTGGGCCCCGATCTCCGAGCGCCCGTCGCTGAAGGCGCAAGACTGGCCCGCCTATGGAAACAAGCTCACCGAGCTCGCCGAGCGCTTCGCCGATTTCGGCGTGCGCATGGCCTTCCATCATCATATGGGCACGATCGTCGAGTCGGATGAGGAAGTGAGTCTGCTCATGCGCCATACGGGAGAGGCGGTCGGCCTTCTCTATGATACCGGCCACTCGGTCTTTTCGGGCGGCGATCCGCTGGCGCTCATCCGCAAGCATGTGAAGCGTGTCGTCCATGTCCATTGCAAGGATGTGCGCAAGGCGGTGCTCGAGAAAGCCAGGCGCGATGATATGAGCTTCATGGGCGCGGTGAAGGAGGGCATCTTCACCGTGCCGGGCGACGGCTTCATCGACTATCGCGCCATATTGAAGGTGTTGGCCGAGAGCGGTTATTCCGGCTGGCTGGTGGTCGAGGCCGAGCAGGATCCGAAGCAGGCGCATCCATTGACCTATGCGACCATGGGATTCAAGAACCTGTCACGGCTCGCGAAGGAGGCAGGATTTATGGTGCAGGAATGAGGGACTCAATCCGTTATCGCGGCGAAAGCCTGGGTCCATTGAAATCGTGCAAGGCGGGCACAGCCGCCCGCGTGATTCTATTCAGAGGCCCCGGCCTCTCGCCGGGGTGACGTTCGTGGAAGTGCAGAGTGGAAAACATAACACTAGGAGGAAACATGCTTAAGCACTTGTCGAAACCGTTGCTCGGCCTCGTGGCCGCGGCGACGATCGTGTCGGCCGCATCCTCATGGGCTGCGGCAGATGAAACCCGTGTCGTCTTCGTCACGCATGGCCAGTCGGGCGATCCCTATTGGTCGGTGGTGAAGAATGGCATGGACGACGCAGCCAAGACCTTGGGCGTCAAGGCCGAATATTTGGCGCCCGAGACTTTCGACATGGCGAAGATGGCACAAATGATTGACGCGGCTGCGGCCTCCAAGCCCGACGGCCTCGTCGTCTCGATCGCCGATCCCGCCGCGCTGGGCGGGCCGGTGAAGAATGCGGTCGCGTCCGGCATACCCGTGATCGTCATTGATTCAGGCGGCGGCAAGCTGACCAAGGAACTGGGCGGCCTGCTCTATCTCGGACAGAGCGAATATGAAGCGGGGGTCATGGCGGGCGAACGCGTCGCCAAGCTCGGCGTCAAGAAGGCGGTCTGCGCCAACCACGAGGTCGGCAATGTCAGCCTCGATGACCGCTGCGCCGGATTCGCCAAGGGCCTCGGCGCCGATGTGCCGGTGCTCAATGGCGTTATGGACCCGACCGAGATGAAGGGCCGCATCCTCGCCTATCTCACCAGCCATCCTGACACCGAGTTCGTGTTGGGTGTCGGCATCAACAGCGGCGAGCCTGGGTTGACTGCCATCGACGAGCTGGGCCTCACCGGCAAGGTGAAGATCGGCACTTTCGATCTTTCGCCGACGATCCTCCAGGCAACCGCTGACGGCAAGATGGAATGGGGAATTGATGCCCAGCAATATGCCATGGGGTACGTCCCGGTGGTGATGTTCGATCTCTTGAAGAAATACAAGATCGCGCCGATCGCGGACTATCCGACGGGCCCGGGCTTCGTGACCAAGGAGACGGCCGCTTCGGTGATCGACTTGGCGAAGCAAGGCAAGAGGTAGCTCTCACCGCTGCCTTCAGGATCTCCCCCTCTCCCGTTGCGAAGCAATGGGAGAGGGTGCCCGAAGGGCGGGTGAGGGCTCTTCTCTGTAAGCGGAATAGGCGTCGGGATCGGTGCTGGATTCGCGAAAGAGCCCTCATCCGGCCTGTCGGCCACCTTCTCCCACGCTTCGCGCGGGCGAAGGGGAATGATGAAAAGAGCTGCGTAAGATTTGACTGGCTGAGGATCAACCTAGATGACCACCCAGATCAGCGACGAACGGGTCCGCTCGGTATCGCAACTGAGCCGGCTCCTGAGCCGGCCGGAGCTCGGCGCGGTGGCGGGGACGATTCTCGTGCTCGTCTTCTTCGCGGTGACTGCGGGCGGCTCAGGTCTCTATAGCGCCAAGGGCATCGTCACTTTCCTCGACGTCTCGGCTCAACTCGGCATTCTTGCGGCACCCGTGGCGCTCCTTATGATCGCCGGCGAATTCGATCTCTCGGTCGGCTCGATGATCGCCTTTGCCGGCATCGTCATCGCCGTACCGACGATCGCCTGGGGCTGGCCGATCGAGCTCGCGATCCTCTTCAGTTTCGTGCTGTGCGGCGTCTTCGGTTATGTGAACGGCCTCGTTGTGGTGCGCACCGGGCTTCCCTCCTTCATCGTGACGCTGAGCAGCCTGTTCATGCTGCGTGGGCTGACGCTTGGCATCACGCGTGTCACTACCGGCCGCACCCAGGCTTCGGGCCTCCATGAATATGCGAAGGATTCGTGGCTCACGCCGCTTTTTTCCGGCCAGGTATTCCAGGCCCCGATCCGCTGGCTCGCCGATCTCGGCATCGTTGGCAAGCGCGCCGACGGACTGCCGATGATCAGCGGCATCCCGATGTCGATCATCTGGTGGATCGCGCTCACTGTGTTCTGCACTTGGCTTCTTGCCCGCACCCGCTTCGGCAACTGGATTTTCGCCGCGGGCGGCGACGCCAATGCGGCGCGCAACCTGGGCGTGCCAGTCGCGCGCACCAAGATCACGCTCTTCGTCCTTACAGCCCTTGCGGCAGCTCTCTTCGCCTCGATCCAGGTGCTCGTCACGGGCTCGGCCGACACGCAGCGCGGCAATCTCAAGGAGTTCGAAGCGATCATCGCGGTGGTGATCGGCGGCACGCTCCTGACCGGCGGCTATGGTTCGGCGATCGGCGCCATGTTCGGGGCGCTCATGTTCGGCGTCGTGCAAATGGGCATTTTCTATACCGGCATCGACACCGACTGGTTCAAGCTGTTCCTGGGGGCCATGCTGTTGACCGCAGTGCTGTTCAATTCCTATGTGCGGAACCGAGCGATGCGGAGCCGCTGATGACCGCGCCCCTCATCGCGCTCGAAAAAGTGAGCAAATATTTCGGCACCGTTATTGCGCTGAAGGACGTGTCCTTCGACCTCTTGGCCGGCGAAGTGCATTGTCTTTTGGGCGACAACGGTGCCGGCAAGTCGACATTGATTAAGATCCTGTCGGGCGTGCACCGGCCCGATCAGGGGACGATCAGCGTCGCGGGTGTGCCCACTTATTTCGGGTCGGCCCGCGAGACGCTCGATAGGGGCATAGCCACGGTCTATCAGGACCTGGCACTGGTGCCCTTGATGAGCGTGGCGCGCAATTTCTTTTTGGGACGCGAGCCGGTGCGGCGCGTCGGTCCGTTCGCGCAACTCGACGTCGATTACGCCAACAGGACCGCCTATCGCGAATTGCGCGACATGGGGATTGAGCTTCGCGATGCCGAGCAGCCGGTCGGCACGCTGTCGGGCGGCGAGCGCCAGTGCCTCGCCATTGCGCGCGCCATTCATTTCGGCGCCAAAGTGCTGATCCTCGACGAGCCCACTTCGGCCTTGGGCGTGCATCAGGCGTCGATCGTGCTCAAACTTATCATGCAGTCGAAGACGCGCGGCATCGGCGTGATCTTCATCTCGCACAATGTGCATCACGCCTATGTGGTGGGCGACCGCTTCACCATCCTGAAGCGCGGGAGGAGTGCCGGCACTTATGCCAAGAGCGACATCAGCCGCGACCAGCTTTTGAATCTCATGGCGGGCGGCAAGGAGCTGGTCGATCTCGAGGCCGAGATCACGAAGCTCAATGGCAGGAAGGCTGGCGGAGCTTAAAGCATGAGGAATGGGGGGAGCGACGTTCACAGCGCAAGCGGTCACCTCGCCGGGGTGAGGGTTTGATATGCAGAGCATTGGCGTCGGCCTGATCGGCACGGGTTTCATGGGCAAGTGCCATGCCATGGCTTATGGCGCGGTTAAGGCGGTGTTCGGCGACGTGCCGGCCATCGACCGCGTCGTCCTTTGCGACATCGATCAGGGCCACACCGTAAAGCGCGCGGCGGAATGGGGCTTTGCCAAGGCGACGACGAATTGGCGCGATCTTCTCAGCGATCCTGAGATCGCGCTTATTTCGGTGACCTCGCCCAACGGTCTCCATCGCGAGATGGCGGTCGCAGCACTCGAAGCCGGCAAGCATGTCTGGTGCGAGAAGCCGATGGCGCTCACTCTTGCCGATGCCGAGGCGATGACGAAGGCCGCAGGCGAGGCCAAGGGCCAGGCGACGGCCCTGGGTTACGGCTATTTGCGCAACCCGGCGCTGCAATATGCCAAGCAGCTGATCGGTGAGGGCGCGCTCGGCGAGGTCTTCGATTTTCGCGGCAGCGTCGATGAGGACTACATGGCCGATCCCGATCTCGCCTGGTCGTGGCGCCTCCGTGCCAAGGACGCGGGGCTCGGCACGCTGGGTGATCTCACCGTGCATCTCGTCTCGCTGGCGCAGGAGCTGATGGGTCCGATCGCACGTCTTACCGCGATGGTCGATGTCGTGCACAAGGAGCGGCCGGAGCCGGGCGGCGCCGGCAGAGCGCCAGTGGAGAATGACGACATCGCCCATGCGCTTATTCGCTTCGCGTCCGGCGCGCGCGGTGTCATGACCTCGAGCCGCGTGGCGCATGGCCGCAAGAACGGGCTCAAGGTCGAGGTGCATGGCTCGAGCGGCATGCTGTGGCTCGACAATGAGCGCATGAACGAGCTCAATCTCTATATTGCAGAAGGGCCGCCCGAGCGGCGCGGCTTCCGCCGCATCCTGTCGGCGCCGGATCATGCGGTCTATGGCCGCCTGTGCCCGGCGCCGGGCCACGGCCTCGGTTTCAACGAGCTCAAGGTGATCGAGCTTGCCGAGCTTCTCTATGCGATGACGGGCCGGCCCTCGGCCGCGGTCGACTTCGCCCAAGGGCTTGCGATCGAGCAAGTGATCCACGCTTTCGCCCGCTCGGCCGAGCACGGCGAATGGGTAAGCGTGGGGTGAGGGGTAGGTTTTCCTCGCGAGAGCCGAAGAACGTGTGAACGGTGATTAGTAAGACACTTGCGTCCTGCGCTCCCGCCGGTGACGAGCTTCGCCCTGCGGTCCCCCTCCCGCAAGCAAGCGCTATCGGGTTCACACATCCTATCCCCGAGCGCCCTCTCATCCGTCATGCCGGCGAAAGCCGGCACCCCCTGAATAAGAGCAAGCGGGCGGCGTCGCGCAAGCACCGCCCGTCTTGACCTGTTCAATAGGCCCCGACTTTCGTCGGGGTGACGAAATTGGGGAGACAATTGGCGGCTCACGCCACGCGACCTGCGGTTGACTTCGGCGGATCGCGATGTGTGAATCCGATAGCAAGCAAGCGGGAGAGGGGGATGCCGTCAAGAGCGCCAGCTCTAAGCCGCGCGGGCGTGGCGGCTTTCCGCCCGGGCCAGCGCCTGGTCGAGATCGGCGATGATGTCATCGATATGCTCGATGCCGACCGAGAGCCGCACATAGCCGGGCGTGACGCCGGTCCGCGCTGCTCGTCCTCGGTAAGCTGCGAATGCGTCGTCGAGGCCGGATGGATGGCGAGCGAGCGCACATCGCCGATATTGGCGACATGATAGAAGAGCTTCAACGCATCGATGAAACGGCGTCCCGCCTGCATGCCGCCCGCCAGCTCGAAGCCGACCAGTCCGCCGCGGCCGCCATTGAGATAGGCTTGGCGCGCCGGTCGATCTCCTTGTTGCCGTGCATGCCGGGATAGATGACCCGGATCACGTCGTCATGGCGCGAGAGATAGTCCGCAACAGCCTCAGCGTTGCGGCAATGCTCGCGCATGCGCAAAGCGAGCGTCTCGAGCCCCTGGATGAACTGAAAGGCGCTGTAAGGGCTCATCGCGGCACCGAGGTCGCGCAGCATCGTGGTCCGCGCCTTGATCAAATAGGCGATCGGCCCCAACGGCTTCACCGCCTCGGTCCACATCAGGCCATGATAGCTGGCGTCGGGCTTGGTCAACATCGCGAAGCGCTCGGCATGGGCTTCCCAGTCGAAGGTCCCTGAATCGATGATGGCGCCGCCGATCGACGTGCCATGGCCGCCGATATATTTGGTGGTCGAATAGACGACGATCGCAGCACCATGATCGAAGGGCCGGCAGATGACCGGGGCCGCGGTATTGTCCATGATGAGCGGCATGCCGAGGCTCGCGGCCGATGCGCGCGACTTCCGCGATCGGGAACACCGCGAGCTTCGGATTGGGCAACGTCTCGGCATAATAAGCGCGCGTGCGGCTGTCGCTGGCGCGGCGGAAGGCTTCCGGATCCTGCGGGTCGACGAAGCGCGCCTCGATGCCCATGGTGGCGAAGGTGTGGGCGAAGAGATTCCACGAGCCGCCATAGAGATCGGTCGAGCTTACGATATTGTCGCCGGCATGGCAGATGTTCTGGATGGCGAGCGCGGTCGCCGCCTGTCCCGAACTCACCACCATCGCCGCGGCGCCGCCTTCGAGCGCCGTGAGCTTGAGCTCGAGCGCTTCATTGGTGGGGTTGGTGATGCGGCTATAGATATGCGCCGACTTCCTTAAGCGCGAAGAGATTGGCGGCATGCTCCGTGTCGCGGAACTGGAAGGATGTCGTCTGATAGATCGGCACCGCCACGGCACCGGTCGCGGAATCGCTGCGCGGGCCCGCATGAAGGGCAAGAGTGGCGGCATGCTTAGATGACGTCATTGTTGTCTCCTTGTGAAGAAAAGATCGTGAGGGAGGTCAGGCCGCGTGCGGCTTGGGCTTGAGGGCCGGGGCTTCGGCGGCGAGAACATGAGTGCTCAGGAGCTTTGCCGCTGTCGCGGCATGGGTCACCGGCAGCATGTGGCCCGCGGCGGCGACCGGCAGAACTTTTGCGCCCGTAATCTGGCCGGCGATGAGCCGCGTCAGATGCTGAACGAGAAGCGGCGAATTCTCGCCGAACACGCCGAGCGTCGGCGCGGCGATGCGGGCGCAATCGGCCAGCGGCCAGTTCTCGCGGTGCAAGGCAGCAAAATTTGCCAGGATCAGGCTCATGCGCGCCGTCACTATCGCCTGCGCCGCCGGCGCATAACCGGCGAAGGCGCCAGGGCCGTTCCAGTAGTCGACGAAGCGCGCCACGCCCGATGCGGGCGTGCCCAACTCTTCGGCATCCTTTAGATCGCGCACGAGGCTCGCAATGTCTCCATGCATCTGCCGTTCGATCGGATGGCCGTCGCGCAGCAGATGGAACATGGCCGGTTCGAACATCGTCAGGCTGCGGACGAGGCCTGGCCATTGCGTGGCGATCCTGAGCGCCAGCGCTGCGCCATAAGAATGGCCGACGAGATGGAAAGGTTGCCCGAGGCCGCGCAGCTTCGGGATCAGGACCTGTGCTTCCTGCGAAAGACTTCGTTGCACGGAACGAACTTCATGCGCGACATAATCCGGCAGATCGAGAGCCAAGGTCTCGATCGCCTGCGGCAGGCGGGCGATGAGTTCGCGCCATTGGCGCGGGCTCGCCGCCGTGCCATGCAGAAAGACGACCGGCGCCTGGATATAGCGGTTTCTCTTAGTCACGGCGCAGCACCTCACCATGCGCGGCCAAGATGATGTCGGCGCGGGTGAGGCCGATATCACGCAGCATGAAATCATTGAAACGCGCCAAATGGCGGGCGTTGCGGCGGGCGCGCAAGCGTTGGCCCAGAGCGCGCAACATACTGGCGCTCAAGGCAAAACCGGACAGGTGAGCGGCTGAGCTCCCGGTGGAAGCTTTGCTCATTGCAATCTCCATTCTCTGTACTGTATCTGAAGGCTTAACTAAACCTTGGGGACAACCCACCCATTCGGGCCGTTTCGCAACCGGCTCGTCTCGCGAGGGTGTTCTACTCGAAGTTCTGCCGCGGATTAATGACTGTGCCGCCGGATCAGTTGATCAATCGGCCGGATATGGGGCTTGCGCCTTGGAAGACACGCTTTCCGAAATTTTGCGCAGCTTGCGGCTGAAGGGCGGCGTCTTTCTGGATGCCCGTTTCACCGCGCCATGGTGCATTGTCTCGCAAGTGACGCCTGAGGACATCAGCGCATTCGTGAAGTCGCCGGCCGAGATCATCACCTTGCACTATATCGTGTCGGGCCAGACCTATGTCGGCATCGGCGAGGGCGAACGCATGATGGTCAAGGAAGGCGAACTCGTCCTTGTGCCGCGCAATGATGCGCATGTGATGGGCAGCAGCCTCGATGGCCAGCCCCTGAATACGCGTCACCTGATCGAAAGGGAGCCCGATGGCGGGCTCGCGCGCATCGTCCATGGCGGTTCGGGCGAACTCACCCATATCATTTGCGGCTTCCTTGCGACCGAAGAGCAGCGCAATCCGCTTCTCTCCTCGCTTCCGCCTCTGCTCAAGGTGAATATCCGCGATGGCGTGTCGCGCGACTGGATCAAATCCTCTGTGCGCTATGCCGCGGAAGGCATGCGTCATGGCGACATTGGCTCTTCGCCGGTCGTGGGCCGGCTCTCGGAATTACTCTTCGCCGAGGCTATCCGCGCCTATGCCATGGGCCTGCCCGAAAACGAGAGAAGCTGGCTCAAGGGACTTGGCGATCACTATGTCGGGCGTGCCATAGCCGCCCTCAATGGCGATCTCGCCCATCCCTGGACGGTCGATGAGATCGCCAGCCGCGTCGGCCTGTCGCGCAGCGCCTTTGTCGAGCGCTTCTCGGCGGCGGTCGGCCTGCCGCCGATGAAATATCTGACGCTGTCGAGACTCGAACTCGCCAAGCAATTGCTGCTCGACCGGCGCCGGGCGGTGGCGCAAGTGGCGGCCAAGGTCGGCTATGAAGCGGAGGAAGCCTTCAACCGTGCCTTCAAGCGCGAATTCGGCCTGCCGCCGGCCAAATGGCGGGATTTGCAGTAGGGGCGCAGCTTGACCAAACCCGACACGCAAGTCCTCATCGTCGGCGCCGGCCCGACCGGTCTCACTCTCGCTCTATGGCTGAAACGGCTCGGTGCCGATATCCGCATCATCGACAAGAGTTCCGGACCCGGCGAGACGTCGCGGGCGATCGCCGTGCAGGCGCGCACCCTCGAATTTCATCGCCAGATCGGCATCATCGATGACGTGCTGGCGGAAGGCATCAGGCTCAAGCAGTTCACCATGCGGAGGCCTGAGGGCATCGCCGCCCAATTGCCCGTGAGCAAATTCGGCAAAGGCATTACGCGCTATTCATTCGCCTTCGCACTGGCGCAGGACGTTCATGAGCGCGTCCTGATCCGCCATTTGCGGGAAGCGGGCGTTGCCGTCGAACGCGAGACCGAACTTGTCGATTTCGAGGACGACGGCGCCGGCGTCACCGCCGCCTTGCGCAAGGGCGATGTGTCCAGCCGCGTGCGGGCCGGCTATCTCGCCGGCGCCGACGGGGCTCATAGCGCTGTGCGCCACGGCATGAAGCTTGGCTTTCCGGGCGGGACTTATGAGCAGTCCTTCTATGTCGCCGACGTCACGGGCAATGGCCCCTATACCCCCGAGGGGCTTGATGTCGTTCTTGGCGCCTATGGCTTCGCGATCATCATTCCGGTCAGGCAATCGGGGTCGCTGCGGCTCATCGGCATCGTGCCGAAGCGCTTCGAAGCCGAGCCCAATCTCACTTTCGAGATGATCCGTGACGATGTCGAGCGCGAGAGCGGGATCAAGGTCGAGGCCGTCAACTGGTTCTCGCACTACCGCGTCCATCATCGCGTCGCCGATCATTTTCGAAAAGGCCGTGCCTTCATCGCCGGCGATGCCGGCCATATTCACAGCCCGGCCGGCGGCCAGGGTATGAATACCGGCATGGGCGATGCCGTGAACCTCGCCTGGAAGCTTGCCGCCGTGCTGCAGGGCAGGGCAAAGCCTGAACTTCTCGACAGCTATGAGCCGGAGCGCATTGCCTTCGCCCGTTCGCTCATCAAGGGCACCGACCAGGCCTTTCGCCTGGTGAGCGGCCGCTCATGGCTCTCCGACATTTGGCGGCGCTTCGTGATGCCCATCATCTTTGCGCGCGTGCTCATGACCAAAGTCGGCTCGCGCTTCTTCTTCGGCCTGATCTCGCAAACGCGCATCACCTACCGCGGCAGCGCCCTGAGCCAAGGCAAAGCGGGCGAGGTCGAGGGCGGCGAGCGCTTGCCCTGGGTTGAGTACGAGCAGGGCGATAATTTTTCGCCGCTCTCATCGCTCGACTGGCAAATACATGTCTATGGCGAGACGCGGGCAGGTTTCGCCGCGCGTGTTGCCGAGGTCGGCTTTCCGCTTCATCGATTCGAGTGGACGGATGCGATGGGCAAAGCGGGGTTGGTGCGCCATGCCGCCTATTTCGTCAGGCCCGATGGCCATGTGGGGCTCGTCACCGAGACGCAGGACGCGCAAGTCTTCGAAGCGTATGTGACGCGGCTCGGCATCAAGCCAAAATCGTCTGCCACTGTGTAGGAGACGGCCATTCTGTTCTCCTCTCCCTTGCGGAAGGGTCGAACATGAGCCACCCCGAGAGATTAGAGCAAATCCCGCCAAAGGCCTGCCCCGGACTTGATCCGGGGTTGAAGACTTTGGCAATAAGGATTTGCTCCAACATGCTGATTTGGCGCAATCCTTATCGGCGAAGCAATTCCACTTCGCCGGGATGCGCGCTAGCGCACGCGCTGGCCGGTGGCCGCATCAAAAATAAATAGATGGTCTTTCGACAGAGAGAAGCCAATGTCGTCACCCTGCTTGCCATTGAAATCCTTTGCCGCCTTGACAGTGTGCTTGTCGGGACCAATCTCGACTGTCACGAGCGTATGGTCTCCAATGAGCTCAGTTGTGTAAATTTTGCCCTGAAAAGCGCCCATGTTGGGAGCGACCACGCTGCAATCCTCGGGCCTGACGCCAAGGATGGCCTTGCCAACCTGCCCCGACGCCGGTGACTCGATCGATGCGGCGTTGGTGCGGAAGCGTTTTCCCTCAAGGCTGCCATGGATGACGTTCATGGGAGGTGAACCGATGAATTGGGCCACGAACAAGTTTGCTGGATTGTTGTAAATCTCTGCGGGGGTTGCGAGCTGCTGAAGGATGCCTCGCTCGAGGATAGCCACGCGGTGGGCCAGCGTCATGGCCTCGATCTGGTCGTGTGTGACATACATGGTGGTGATGCCGAGCGTCTGCTGCATGTGCTTAAGCTCAGCTCGCATATGACCCCGCAACTTCGCATCGAGATTGGACAGGGGCTCGTCCATGAGAAATACGGATGGCCGGCGAATGATCGCACGGGCCAGTGCGACGCGTTGCCTTTGGCCACCTGACAATTCGCGCGGGTAGCGCTCGAGAAGCTGGTCGAGCTGCACTTGCGCCGCCGCCTCGCGAATGGCGACGTCCATGTCCGCCTTGTTGACCCTGCGTACCTTAAGAGGAAAGCCGATGTTCTCAGCGACGGTCTTGTGCGGATATAGCGCATAGGACTGGAAAACCATCGAGATGTCACGGTACTTCGGCAGTATATTGGTGACATCCCGGTCGCCGATCAGCACGCGCCCCCCCGTTGCGGTTTCGAGTTCCTGAGAGAATGCGCAGCGCCGTCGTCTTGCCGGAGCCCGAGGCCCCGAGCAGCACCAGGAACTCGCCCGGCGTGATATCGAGATTGAACTCCTCCAGCACCTTCACCGGGCCGAAATATTTCTGAACCTTGTCGAAGCGGACCGAAACTTTTGGATTGGCGCTTGCCATGCACTACCCTTTCACCGCACCCAGCAGCACGCCTTTGGCTATGTATCGCGTCAGCAGGATCGCCATCAGAATGACGGGAATGATCATGACCACGATGATGGCGCACATTTCCCACCACAGGATTCCCTTTTCGCCGGCATTCTTCGCCGCCACCATGATGGGCATCGTCTGCGCCTTGGCGGTGGAGAGGAAAACGGCGAAGATATACTCATTCCAGTTCAGGATCAGGGTCAACAGCGTCGTCGCCGCGAGGCCGGCGCGCGTCAGCGGCAGGACGATTTCCCAGAAGATGCGGTATCTCGTGGCGCCGTCGAGCTGCGCGGATTCCTCGAGCTCTATGGGCAGGCTGGCGAAGAAGTCGTGCATCAACCAGACGACGATGGGCAGGTTGGCCACGGCATAGACGGTGATCAGCGCCAGGTGAGTATCGAGGAGGCCCACTGCCTGAAACATCATGTAGATTGGAATGACGACGACGATCGGCGGCAGGATGCGCTGCGAGATCATCCAGAAGAGAATGTCGCCGTTTCCCAGCGTGGCCGTGAACCGCCTCCCGAGTACGCGCGCCAGAAGGAAAAAGAGAGCGAGCGCGGTTGCCGACGTCACATACCAGGGAATGCCCGCATAGCTTGTTGTCACGATGACGAGCAGGGTCAGCAACACAAAGACGACGACATTGCCGAATTTCGGCCTGTATCTTATGCGGGCAAGCGCATAGGCCGCCATGCTGCCAACGGTGACGCAGATTGCGGTGGAAGCGATACTGATGACGAGAGAATTGGTGAAAGCAAGATACAGCTTGCAAATCTGCGGCTCCATGGGCGCGATGCGCACGAACGGCGACAGGAGGAAAGCTGCTGAATTGTGCAGGAGCAGGACAAGCTGGCGTCCGATGGCATAACCGTCGCAATAGGGGTCAGCCGAGATGTGAACCCGCCAGGCGTCGAGGTTGGGCTGGAAGTCCACGAAGGGAATGTAGTACGGCCCCTGGTTGACGGCGGCCGCGTCCTTGAACGCGGTGATGACCACCCAGTAGATCGGGAAGATCACGAAGGCGGACCACAAGATCAGCAGGCCGTAGCTGACGATGCTCGCCATCGGCGACATCCTGCCGATCGCCGGCGCCTCGAACAGCCGCTGCATCAGGCTGCGGTTGGATGTCTCGAACTTGAATGAGTTCCGGCTCATTTCGCCTTCCGCAACTGGCCCAGCACAACGTAGTTGAAGAACGACGCGCAAACCACGACGGTAAGTATGAGCAGCAGATAGGCGACGGCCGCGGATGATCCTATGTCATTGGCGCGCCAAAGGAAGTAGGAGTGAAGGGTCATGGATTCGGTTGCGATGCCGGGCCCGCCCGATGTCATGATATTCGGAAGATCGACGATCTTGAACGCCTCGATCATGCGGATGAGGATTACCGTGACAGCGACGGGAATGATCTGTGGCCAGATGACCTCGCGAAAGATCTGTGTGCTCGAGGCGCCGTCAACCTGGGCCGCCTCGACATGGTCCCTGGGAACGCTCTCGAGCGCCGCCAGCATGCAGATGAAGATGAACGGGATCCATTGCCATGAATCGCCGAGGATCACGAACCAGCGGGCAGCCCAGGCGTCGGTCGACCATGCCCAGTTGTGCAGGCCGACGAAATCCCAGAAGGGCTGGAACGGCCCCTTGGTGATGTCGAGCACCATCTTGAACGCATAGCCGACGCCGAGCGGCGTGATCATCAGGGGAATGAAGAAAAGAACGCGAAACAAATTCTTTCCGTGAATAGGCTGAGAGCACATGAAGGCGAGCGCCGTGCCGATCACGAACTGGAGCGAGCATCCGACGATCACGAAGAACAGCGTGGTCAGCAGGGTGCCCCAGGGATTACCCGACAACAGCGTGCCGGCGAGGATCCAGGCAACGAAGATTGCCATCGCGGCCGATAGCGCGCGGCCGGTCATGCCGACCCACGATGCCCCGCCGCGGTAGGATTTGTATAGCCACCACAGGACAGCCGCCACGACAGCAAGTGTGAACAGCCATCCGAATGCGCTCATGCCCAACAGGCGGCCGAGAAAATGGTCCTGTTGATTGCCGGTGAACTGGGCCAGGAAGTTCTGGAACCATACGAACCGAAACCTCAATCCGGTGGGCGAAAACCTGACCCGGCTCAAGGCGAAAACTATGGAATAGAAGGTCGGGAAGATCGCAAAGATAAGGATAAGGATAACGGCTGGCGCAATAAAAAAGGTGCGGGAATGGCGGTCAAACCATTCCCCCCAGCCTTCGCCCGCTGAAAGCCCAGCCGGGGCATAGCCCGGCTGGCTGCTGTCGACAGAACGAAGCATCCGCCCGGTTTATTGGCCGGTGCCGAGCGCCAGAGCCTGGGCCTTGACCTGTTCGTCGCGGCCGAAGTCTTCCGTGATCTTCTCCCAGCCCTCTTCGATGTTCTTCAGCGCTTCATCGACACTGATTTCGCCGGCGAGATAGCGGGCGAGCTCCGTGTCAAGCACGACGCCGGTATATTGTTGGGCGCCGGGGATCTTCATGTCCGAGGCCATGTTCAAATTGCTCAAAGCCCCGTTGATCGCTCCGATATAGTTTTCCGCAAGGTCGGCAGGCATGCCGGCTTTCACCCACAGATCCGTGCTCTTGAGCTGCGAGAGACGGTAGGGATTATAGCCCGTCGGCCCGAGGGTGACGTCGACATTCGATGTCCCCGGCTGGTTCATATAGGATAGGAACGCGTAAGCCGCATCCTTCTTCTTCTGGTCAATCTTGGCGTTGATCGCGCCGGCCCAGCCGCCAAATGCCGCGAATGGCGCATAGTTGATGCCGTCGACGGCGTTTGGAGCGGTTTCCTTCGAGACCGGCACGAGCTTGCCCGTGGCGCGATCAAGCACTTCCTTGGAGCCGAGAGCCCCGGCTGCGAAAATCAGGCCTTTGACCTTCGCGGCATCGGGATCGAGCTGCAACGTGCCCGGATCGCCCCATTCGACCAGAAGACCGCAGCGGCCGGCCTTGAACAAGGCGCGGGTGTCGCCGATGTCCATGTTGAGCTCTTCCGCCGGACCATACTCCCCGGTCTTCTTGTAGAGCTCGAAGGCCTTCTTCCAGCCGTCGTTGGCAACGATCGGCTTCATCGTTGCGTTGTCGAAGTGGAAGCCCTGCGCCGTGCCCTGAGTTTGAACGATCGGAGCCGCGAAAGTCTGGATGGCGAAGTATGATTGCGCATTGCGCTTCTTGAAGATGCAGGAGCCGTAGTCGGCCTGGCCATCACCGTTCATGTCCTGCCCGTGGATCTTCGAGGCCACATCCAGATAGTCTTCCCAGGTCTTGGGCGGCTGAAGACCTGCCTTCTCGAGCACGTCCTTGCGGTAATAGACCATCTGGAAGTCGCCATCGACCATCAGGAGCTTGGTCTTGCCGCCGATCTTCTGGCCGAAATCGCGGAAATAGGGCGCAATATCGTTGATCTCGAGCTTGGCATCCTTTTCGACATAGGGCGAAAGATCTTCCAGGAGGCCAGCTGCGTCGAGCTCCACGCCCCAGCCGGCCGCAAACACGCCGACATCGATGGAGTTGGTGCCCGTTGTCCAGTCATTCTGGATCTTCGGGAAGATCTCGGCAAAAGGCACCTCGTTGACGACGATCTTGGCGCCCGTCATCTTTTCGAATTCGACACCGCGCTCCTTCAGCGGGCCTGCGATCACGTAACCCGGCCGTGTCAGGATGTTCACGGTTACACCATCGAACTCGCCGGCAATGGAGAGCGCCGACAAGCCGCACAAAGCCGTAGCTCCGGCGAGGACGCGAGCAATCATATTGCGAAGAGACATGTTCAGTTCCTCCCACTTTTACCTGCATGTTTTGGTAACATGTCAGTTTCGCTACTATAGCTGAAGGTATCCGACGCGATACTATTTTTGGGCCTCTGACGGAACATTCCGGCAACTATTCAGGCATGAGGGTCGATTTTGCCCTGCCTCGAGCTTGTGTAGATGCATGCTGACCTCTCCCCAGACTGCGGGGTTAGGGTAGGAGCGACCCGTGTCGCCCGTCCCATGCGCCTCGTGCCGCGCGCAATGTTCCTAGTCCTCCCAGCGTGTCGACCGCCACTGTCTGCGCAGCCCGGCTCGCTGACTTGCGCCACCTCCTGTGGAGAGCGGGGAGGCCGGATCATTTTAACCTTCCTCTTGCCACCCCTCTATGGATGCCTGCAACATCGGGCGATGATCGACGGGCTGTTTTCGCTCCTGGGCAAGCGGGCGCTGGTCACGGGCGCGAGCCGCGGCATCGGCCGCGCCTTGGCCATTGGCCTTGCGGCCGCCGGCGCCGATCTCGCAGTCGCGGCCCGGCGCCTTGATGCTCTCGACAATACGCTCGCTTCCATCCGCGAGTTCGGCCGCAAGGCAATGCCCATTGCCATGGATGTCACCCAGCTCGCGAGCATCCGCGCCGGCGTGGCGGAGGCCGCCGTCACTTTGGGCGGCCTCGACATCCTCATCAACAATGCCGGTGTCGAGCAAGTGGCGCCCTCGCTCGACGTCGAAGAGGCGCTGTGGGACCGCGTCGTCGACACCAATCTCAAGGGCGCCTTCTTCACCGCCCAATCGGCCGCCCGCGTCATGAAGAAAGGCGGGGTCATCCTCAATATCTGCTCGCTCACGTCCGAGCGCGGCGTGCCGACGGCCGTGCCCTATGGTTCGTCCAAATCGGGCCTCCTGGGCGCCACGAGGGCGCTCGCCGCCGAATGGGCGCCGGTCGGCATCAGGGTCAATGCCCTGGCGCCCGGTTATTTTCGCACCGAGCTGACCGAGGTCTTTTACGAAAGTGAGGATTGGCAAAAGGCCATGCTGGGAAAGATCCCCATGCGCCGCTTTGGCGAGCTCGAAGACCTGATTGGCGCAAGCGTCTTCCTTTGCTCCGAAGCGTCGCGCTATGTGACGGGGGTGTGCCTGCCGGTCGACGGCGGCACGCTCGCTAGCCTATGACCATGGATCAGCCGAATGCGCTTCGCATTGCAGCCGATGCAATATTGTAAGTCGGGCAAACCCATGCCAGATGTTGTATCCCGGCGGGCTGCAATTGCGAATAGACCATCAAGCCAGATGTGGAGCGGATAGTGTTCCGCAATCTTAGCACCAGCACGAAGCTTTTGGCTTTGTGCGGCCTTTTTGCTCTTTCGCTCACCGTAACGACCTTCAGCCTCGTTGCGGAGAAGCAGATAACGATTCAATTTGCAAGAAAGGAGCTCATCGGCAGCGAGTACATTGCCGCTCTGCGCCCGGTCTACGATGTTACCCTTGCCCAGCGGGGAGAGCAGGGGACGGTTGCACTCATTCGCACTGACGAACTTGTTCGTGTGCTTTCTTCAAAGCAGGCCACGAGGGCCGCCGGATTGCACACTACCGAACTCGAGCAGGCGCTTGCAAAGGCCTTGCGTGATCTCCCTCCAACAGCGGCCGAAGGCACCAATGGTATCGATCCCGTGCAAAATGTGCTTGCCAGGACGCGAAGCCTGATCGTGCGCGCCGCCGACGACTCCAATCTGACTCTCGACCCGGACATCGACACCTACTACCTTCAGACGATCATCACCACAAAGCTGCCAGTATGGCTTAGCCAAGTGGCACAGATGCGGACGCTGTTTGGCAGATCTGCGCCAGCAGGCACTTCCACCGAGGGGCACAAGATCCGGTTTCAAGTGCTGGAAGGAGTTCTGCAGTCGACCCTGGACGACACAGAAAAGGAGCTTGAAGCAGCGTTTCGAGGCAGCAACGGCGCCAGCGTAAAGGAGGCGGCCGAAGCAGCCCTTGGGACCGCCATCGCTGCTTCACGTTCTTATCTCGATGCGTTGAGGGCCAGGATGAGCGGCAGCCGGGCCGCTGATTCGGGCTCCGACAATTTCGACCAGAGCTTTGCCAGTGCCGCACGCAGCGTAACCACCGCCTGGACAGCAATTCAAAAGGAGCTTGACCGGCTTCTGCGCCAGCGTATCGACGGGCTGCTTGCGAGCCTCTACCGAGTTCTCGGCTTGACTGGTGCGCTCGGGGCGCTCAGCATCTTGGTTGCGTATTTGACATATCGTCACATTGTGAATCCGCTCAGCCGGCTGGAGGCGGTGGCAACAAAGGTGCGCGAGACAAAAGACTATCGTCTGCGCATCGACCATCAAGGCGAGGACGAGATCGGCCATCTGGCGGCGGCGTTTAATGACATGTTGTCCGAGCTTTCTTTGGCGCGTGAGCGGGAAAAGGCCGAGCAGGCAGAACTTGCGCGCACCAGCAAGATGATCACCATTGGGGCGATGACCGCCTCGATCGCCCATGAGGTCAATCAGCCGCTGGCTGCGGTCGTAACCAACAGCAACGCCGCACTGCGCTGGCTGGCAAATCGCGAGCCCGATCTGGATGAAGCCCGGTCCGCGTTGAAGCGCATCATCGAGAACGGCCATCGTGCGAGCAAGGTGGTCGGAAGCGTCCGGGCGATGTTCAAGAAGGATCTTGCCGAACGGACCCGCCTGAACATCAATGATCTGGCTCGCGAAGTCCTGCTCCTTGCCAACGACAATCTGGAAACTCATCAGGTCACGCTCCGCACTGAACTGCGCGATGATGTGCCCGAGGTGCTTGCCGACCCCGTGCAATTGCAGCAGGTCCTGCTTAATCTGATTGTCAACGGAGCCGAGGCAATGGCTTCGGTTGACGATCGCGAGCGGCTATTGCGGGTCTCGTCCGACGTCCACCATACTGATGGAGTCGATATTAACGGTGGCCGATTGCGGAACGGGCATCGACCGCAAGGACAGCGAACACATTTTCGAACCCTTCTACACGACGAAGGTGAACGGCATGGGGATGGGGTTGGCGATTTGCAGGTCTATTGTGGAGTCGCATGGCGGGCGGCTGTGGGTGACGCCCGTACATCCCTGCGGGACAGCGTTTCACGTTGCAATGCCTGGCTTGATGGCCGGCGAGGGGTGACCGGATGACATCGGAAACGCAACCGATCGTGTTCGTTATAGACGACGACCCGTCGGTGCGCGAGGCGCTCAGCAGCCTGTTTCGGTCCGTCGGCCTCAGGGTCGAGTTGTTCACGTCGACCACGGAATTCCTGAACACGAATCGATCGATCGCGCCCAGTTGCCTCGTCCTCGATGTCAGATTGCCGGGAGTGAGCGGACTGGATTTTCAGGCCGAACTGGCGAAAGCCAATATGCACATTCCGATCATTTTCATAACGGGACACGGGGATATTCCGATGACCGTCAAGGCCATGAAGGCGGGGGCGGTCGAGTTTCTCACCAAGCCGTTTCGCGACCAGGATATGCTGGATGCGGTCCAGCTTGCATTCGCGAAGGATCGCGCGCGGCGCGAAAGCGACAAGACGGCATCCGACCTCAGGACCAGCTTCGAAGCGCTCACTCCTCGCGAGCAAGAGGTCATGGCGTTCGTAACCTCAGGGCTTATGAACAAGCAGATAGCGGCCGAAATTGGAGTCAGCGAAATTACCGTCAAGTTCCATCGCGGCAACGTCATGCGTAAGATGGGCGCTCGCTCGTTGGCCGATCTGGTGAATATGGCGGGCATTCTCGGGGTGCGCCGTGCCAAAAAGTAGCGACTATACCTATGTATAGTTTTACTCTTTTCGCCAATTCCCCAAATGTCGATGCGTCGCGGGGTTCGCCAGCGCCACGCTTTCATAAAGGGAAAATCAATCTTGCCGCAACCCGTCGTGATTTCGATTGTCGATGATGACGAAGCAGTTCGTGAGGCCACGAAAGGCCTGGTGAGGTCACTCGGCTATACCGCCGCGACATTCGGCTCCGCTGAGGAATTCCTCAACTCCGAGCGCAGGTATGACACGTCCTGCATCATCGCCGACGTGCAGATGCCCGGGTTGAGCGGAGTTGAAATGCAGAAGCAGCTGATTGCCGAGGGTCACCGCCTGCCCATGATATTTGTCACCGCCTATCCGGAAGACCGGATTCGGACGTCCGCGATGGAGGCCGGCGCGGTGGGTTTTCTGAGCAAGCCTTGCAACGAGGAACATCTGATCGGTTGCCTCGACAGTGCTCTGGGGCGCCGCAGCGGTGGAAGCTGCGAATGACGGTCTGCCGGCGGGGTACACCTCGGACCTATACCTAAGCATAGGCTTGCCCCCCACTTTCGATGTCGCAGCCTTCCTTGCGTATGATTGAGCGGCTGGCGCCAGTCGCTATACGTACCGCCCAATTCAAGAACAGTTTCGGTTAGAGGGAGGTCGTGATGACCAACGTGCAGTTCTTTCGTTCGGTGCTCATCGGACTCATCGCCGCGACGTTCATATCCGGCGCAATAATGGTTGGGCTGGCCATGACAGTCGATCCCTCCGGCTATCAGCGGGTATACTAGGATGATCAGATCCCTGAAGCTTCACGCCTGCGCCCTTGCACTTGCATTGTCCATGCTTACCGTGGTTCCGGTGGCTTCCCGCGCGCCTTTCACAAGCGCAGCGGCTCAGGGCGGCGAGTCGGTAATACACAAGAACGGACCCACGCCAGGGTGGATGGCGCGAACGTCGGGTCCAGCCGAAGTGGGTGCCTTGAGCTGACCAGCAGTTTCGCCGGAAACTTTTCCTCCCCAAGAGCGACCGGCACGGGGCGTTCCCCTACCGCCCGCTAAAGCGTGATGGCTTCAAGTTAAGTTGCCATCACGCTTTATCTTTTTGTTGATCAGCGAGATGGCCCGGATCGAGTCCGTGGCACGCTTTGGTGGGATTTACTCTGCTCTCCCCTCGCCAACATCTTCCTTTGCTCCGTTGCTTCGCGCTATGTGACGGGCGTGTGCCCGCCGTCGACGTCGGCACGCTCGCTGCACTTTAATCTTCGGATAGATCATGACCCGCACAGTCAATTTCCGCGAGCTTGCCCTTCTGTCGCCGGCCGAGCGCCAGAAGCTTCTCGAGCGCACCGAGGCCAATCTCTCTTCCTACGAAGAGAAGGTGCGGGCGATCATCGACGCGGTGCGGAAGGAGGGTGATGAGGCGCTTGCGCGATTTGCGCGCGATTTCGACAAGGCGCCCGTCAAACCCTCCGAGATCGCCGCGACGGATGACGACTTCGCCCGTGCCGAGAAGGCGCTTGATCCGCAGGTGAAGGCGGCCATGGACTATGCCGCTGCCCAAATCCGCAAATTCCATGAGGACCAGAAGCCCGACGAGATGTGGCTGCATGAGATGCGGCCGGGCGCTTTTGCGGGCGATCGCATGCGCGCCATTCCCTCCGCCGCCTGCTATGTGCCGCGCGGCAAGGGTGCCTTTCCCTCGGTCGCGCTGATGACCTCGATCCCGGCCAGGGTCGCGGGCGTCAAGGATCTGATCATCGTGACGCCGCCCGGTCCTGACGGGAGGATCGATGACGCGACGCTGGTTGCGGCCCGCATGGCGGGCGTGGATAAGGTGTTCAAGGCAGGTGGCGCGCAGGGGATTGCCGCTGTTGCCTATGGGACGGAGACGGTGCCGAAGGTCGCCAAGGTCATCGGTCCCGGCAGTCCCTGGGTCGCCGCAGCCAAGCGCATGGTGAGCCATGTGATCGACACCGGCACGCCCGCCGGCCCGAGCGAACTGATCGTGCTTGCCGATGACACGATCGACGGAAGGCTCGCAGCCCTCGATCTCCTGATCGAGAGCGAGCATGGACCCGACAGCTCGGCCTATCTCGTGACCTGGAGCCGGCGTGTCGCCGAGGAAGCGCGCGCCGCAATTCCGGACTACTGGGCGAAGATGAGTGCGCAGCGCTCAGGCTTCTCATCGACCGTGCTTTCAGGCCCGATCGGCGGCATCGTGCTGGCGCGCGATGAAGAAGAAGCGATTGCCTTCGTCAACGACTATGCGCCCGAGCATCTCGAAGTCCTGGCTAAGGAGCCTTTCCAGTATCTGGGCCGGCTCGACCATGCGGGCGAAATCCTGTTGGGCGAGCACACGCCGACCACGCTCGGCAATTTCGTGCTCGGGCCCAATCATGTCCTGCCGACCTCCGGCTGGGCGAGGACGGCCTCGCCGGTCTCGGTTTTCGACTTCATGAAGCGTACCTCGATCGCCTATGTGACCGGCAAGGCCTATCCCGAGCTGGCGCGGAACGCGAAGGTGCTGGCCACCTATGAAGGCTTCGACGGGCATGCCAATGCGGTGTCGGAACTGCGGGATGAGATCCTCCGTTCCCTATCCCCGCGAAAGCCCGGACGCCCTGAATAGAAGGAAGCGTGCGGCGCTGCCGGTCAAGGCCGGTGCCTTCGAGTCATTCCTTCACGGCGCCCGTCATTGACGAGACATAGTGCTCGACGAAGAAGGAATAGAGGATGACGACCGGCAGTGAGCCGATGAGGGCGCCGGCCATGAGCGCACCCCATTCATAGACGTCGCTGCGCACGAGCTCGGTCAGCACGCCGACGGGAACCGTCTTGTTTTCCGACGACTGGATGAAGGTCAGCGCATAGATGAACTCGTTCCATGACAATGTGAAGGCAAAGATGCCGGCCGAGATCAGTCCCGGCACCGCGAGCGGCAGCACGATCTTTGTGAGGATCTGCCAGCGCGTCGCGCCGTCGATCAGCGCGCATTCCTCGAGCTCGTAGGGGATGGAGCGGAAATAGCCCATCAGCAGCCACGTGCAGAAGGGAATGAGGAAGGTCGGATAGGTGAGGATGAGGGCGAAACGCGTGTCATAGAGCCCGAGTTTGAACACCATGACGGCGAGCGGGATGAACAGGATCGAGGGCGGCACCAGATAGGCGAGGAAAATGCCGAGCCCGACGCTGCGCGCACCCTGGAAGCGCAGTCGCTCGATCGCATAGGCGGCAAAAACCGACGCGAAAAGCGACAGAAGAGTGGCTGCGACCGAGATGATCACCGTGTTGAAGAGCCAGCCCGGATAGGATGTCTCGAACAATAGGTAGCGGATATGCTCGAGCGTCGGATGGACCACCCAGAACGGGCTGAAATTGTTGTAGTCGGTCAGTTCTTCATTCGGCTTGAAGGCGGTGATCGCCATCCAGTAGAACGGAAACAGGAGCACGAAGACGAAGACCGCCAGCGGCAGATAGACGGTCACCAGCCGGCGCGGCAGGCGTTCCAGGTAATTCATCCCGCCTTCATCGCCGGTGCGTGCCGTTGCTGGGGTCATCTCGGCCATCAGTCGCGCCCGCCCTGTTGCCAGCGCCGCCGCTGCAGTCCGAAATAGCTGAACAGGATCGCGGCGAGCAGGAACGGGATCATGGCGACGGCAATTGCCGAGCCTTCGCCGAGATTGCCGCCGGCTATGCCACGCTGGAAGCTCAAGGTTGCCATCAGATGGGTGGCATTCACCGGCCCGCCGCGGGTCAGCACATAGATGAGCTGGAAATCGGTGAAGGTGAAAAGGACCGAGAAAGTCATCACGATGGCGATGATCGGGGTCAGAAGCGGCAATGTCACAAAACGGAAACGCTGCCAGGAGGTGGCGCCATCGAGTGTGGCGGCTTCATAGAGCGACGGTGAAATCGTCTGCAGTCCGGCCAAGAGGGTGATGGCGACGAAGGGAATGCCGCGCCAGACATTGGCGGCGATCACCGAGGCACGGGCATTGGTCGGATCGCCGAGGAAATTGATCGGTCCGCTGATCAGGCCGAGGCGCTGCAGCACAAAGGACAGGATCGAGAACTGCGCGTCATAGATCCACCAGAAGGCGATGGCCGAGAGCACTGTCGGCACCACAAAGGGCAGCAGCACGATGGCGCGGACGAACGCCTTGAACGGCAGCTTTTCATTGAGCAGCAGCGCCAGCCACAGGCCAAGGCCGAATTTCAGCAGCGAAGCGACGGTCGTATAGAGGAGGGTGTTGAAGACCGACAGCCAGAAGACACTGTCATTCCACAGATATTGATAATTTTCGAGACCGATGAAGATGCCGGGCCGTCCGATACGTTCATCGGTGAAGCCGAGCCACACGCCAAGACCGAGCGGATAGGTAAGGAACAGGAGAAGCAGCGTCGCCGCCGGCAGCAGAAAGATGAGTCCGAGCGCCATCCGGCTGTTCTCGAGCCGTTGCAGGAGCGGCGTTGCTGGTCTTGCTGTTATGGCTGTCGCTTCGGCCATTATTTCCTTAGTCCATGCTGCGTGAGCGCCCACCATCATTCCCCTTCTCCCGCGCGCAGCGTGGGAGAAGGTGGCCGAAGGCCGGATGAGGGCTCTTTCGTGCAATGTGCACTGTTCTCAACAGCATTCTATGTTGAGCCAAAGAGCCCTCACCCGCCCTATCGGGCACCCTCTCCCATCGCTTCGCAACGGGGAGAGGGGGAAAATTGACGGCGAGCCGTTCACCGAGAATGCATCACACCCGATAATAGCGATTGGCCCGTTTCTCCGCCCGTTCCATGGCGGCTTGCGGCGTCTGCTGCCCGGTGACCGCCTCGGCGAACATGTCGACCAGCACATAATCGGCCATGACGCTAGCCGAGGCATAGCCGAGGGGACCTGCATAGCCATTCGGACGCAGGGTTTCCGATGCCTTCGCATAGGGCGCGTTCTGCGGGTCGGCCGTCCATACCGGATTGCTGGCAAAGGCCTTGAGCGTCTGGCAGCAATAGCCTGCCGAACTTGTGATCCAGTCATTCATCTGCGCTTCCTCGAACATGAATTGCAGATAGGCTTTCGCGGCATTGGGATATTTCGTGTATTTGAAGATGACCGCGCTCGTCACCTGGAACAGCTCGACCGATTTGCCGACCGGTCCGATCGGCAGGTTGGTGGTGCGGATGTCCTTGGCGATTTCGGCCAGCTTCGGATCGTTCTTGGGATCGTGCTTGGCCGAGTAGTAAGCCGATATGCCATTGGCGATGACCGACAGTTCGCCGGCGAGGAAAGCCCGGTTGTTGTTGACATCGAGCCAGCCTTCGGTCCCCGGGATGAAGGTCTTGTAGAGCTCCATCGCATATTCGATCGCTTTCAGGGTCTCCGGGCTGTTGATGGTCACGGTGCCCTTCTCGTCGACCATCTTGCCGCCATGGCTCCACAGCAGCCAATGCGCATAGTTGTTGCCGTCGCCCACGCCATGGCCGTGTGTGAAACCGACCGGATGGCCGGTCTTCTGCAGGGCCTGGCACAGTTTCAGGAACTCATCCGTGGTCTTGGGAAATTCGGCGAAGCCGGCTTCCTTTACCCAGCTCTCGCGATAGACGATGGCATTGCCGATGGTGGCGAGGGGCAGGCCGACGAACTGGCCTTCGCGCGTCGCATAGTTCTTGGGCCCGTCATACCAGCCGCCATATTTGTCGCCGAGATAGGTGCCGAGGTCGCTCACGTCGAGCAATTTGTCGGGATATTGATGCGGGTCGTCGAACCAGACTAGCATCAGGTCGGGTCCCGATCCGACATTGGCGGCGACGGCCGCCTTGGGCCGGATATCCTCCCAGCTTTCCTTGTCGACGCGAACCTGGACGCCGGTCACCTCGGTGAACTTCTTGGTGTTGGCGAGCCACGCATCTTCATCGCCCTTGACGAAGGGCGACCAGCGCAGAAGGCGCAAACTCGCGCCCTCCTCGGGCTTGAAGGAGAGATCCGCGGCCCGCGCCGAGCGGCCGAGAATGGCGGGTGCTATAAGGCCGGCCGAAGCGCCGGCGGTCGTCTTGAGCAGATCGCGTCTAGTGAATCCCATCTTGTCCTCCTGTTTGGACTGCCTCACATCAAGAAATCCGTTGTCCTGTTTCCCCGTCGAAGAGATGGAGCATGCCAGGCTGCGGCATGAGCGTGATGGCTTCGCCCGGCGTGAAGCTATGGCGCTCGCGAAACACCACGACGATCTCATCACCAGTGGCGGCACGAGCATTGACCTGGATCTCGGAGCCGGTCGGCTCGACGACGATCACCTCGGCCTTGATGCCCTGGGCGGCAAGCGTCAGGTGTTCCGGCCTGATGCCGATCACCAGAGGATGGCCCGGTGGCACGGCTGAGGCGGGATCGATCGGCAGAGTGATGCCGCCTTCGGCCTCGAAGCGGTCCTTTCCCACATCTGCCGCCATGCGGCCCGAGAGAAAATTCATGGCCGGCGATCCGATGAAGCCGGCGACGAAGCGGTTCTGCGGGCGGTCGTAGAGCTCGAGCGGCTCGCCGATCTGCTCGACCCTTCCGTCATTCATCACCACGATCTTGTCGGCCATCGTCATCGCCTCGATCTGGTCATGGGTGACATAGACGATCGTCGTCTTGAGGCGCTGGTGCAGCTGCTTGACTTCGGCGCGCATCGCCACCCTGAGCTTGGCGTCGAGGTTGGACAGCGGTTCGTCGAACAGGAACACCTTGGGATTACGCACGATGGCACGACCCATGGCGACGCGCTGGCGCTGGCCGCCGGAGAGCTGGCGCGGATAGCGATCGAGATAGGGGACGAGGCCGAGTATGTCGGCGGCCTGACGCACCTTCCGCGCCGTTTCGGCCTGAGGCGCGTTCTTGAGCTTGAGCGAAAAGCCCATATTATCGGCGACGGTCATATGCGGATAGAGCGCATAATTCTGGAACACCATCGCGATGTCGCGCTCCTTGGGCGGAACATCATTGACGACGCGCTTGTCGATGGCAATCTCGCCACCCGTGATGCTTTCGAGGCCGGCGATCATGCGCAGGAGGGTGGACTTGCCGCAGCCCGAAGGCCCGACCAGGACGACGAACTCGCCATCCGCGATATCGACGCTCACACCATGGAGAATTTGCGCGCTGCCATAGGCCTTGCGTGCGTCACGTATCTCGACTTCAGCCATGCCTCGGCAATCCTCCCATCCCGCACCTCGCCCATTTTGTCCGCGTTCTGTGCGAAACCTCGACGATACGAATGCGCCACGGCCTCTGCAAGCCAAGACAGCTCCATTCGACGAAAGACTAATGCCGTCGGCAGGGAAGGCGAGTGGCTCAAATATAGGCAAAACAGGCAAATGGCTTGCCATCACGCGAAATTGTATGACAATAAGTCGATATCTGAAGCGAGGTATTGCCCATGCTTTTGTCACAGGTGAGGCACCATGGCGCGGTCGCGGTGGTCGCGCGTGAATTGGGGTCGGCCGGCCGCATCGTGAAGGGCGTTGCCAGCGTCTATGACTTGGCGCTGGCGGCGGCCGAGACCGCCACCACTCTTGCCGAGAAAGTGAAGAAGCAAGGGCTTGGCGAGCAGATTGATCTCGAGCAAGCCTATGCGGCGGGTGACATGCTTTCGCCGATCAACCATCGCAACACCGCCAATCTGCATTTGACCGGCACCGGGCTCACTCACCTGGGCTCCGCGGCGACACGCGATGCCATGCACAAGAACCTCGCGGAGAAGGACCAGCAGACGCTGACCGACTCGATGAAGATCTTCCGCATGGGACTCGAAGGCGGCAAGCCCAAGCCGGGCGAAGTCGGCGTCCAGCCCGAATGGTTCTACAAGGGCAACGGCGCAACCGCGACCGCGCCAGGCGCGCCGCTGCTCTCGCCCGCCTTCGCGCTCGATGGCGGCGAGGAGCCCGAGGTCGCCGGCATTTATGTGATCGGGAAGGACGGAACGCCCTTCCGCGTCGGCTTCGCCCTTTCGAACGAGTTCTCCGATCACGTGACTGAGCGCATCAACTATCTCTATCTCGCGCATTCGAAGCTCAGGCCCGCGAGCTTTGGGCCCGAGATCAGGGTTGGTCCGCCGCCTGCCGATATCCGGGGCATTTCGCGCATCAAGCGCCAAGGCAAGGTGATCTGGGAGAAGCCCTTCCTGTCGGGCGAAGCGAACATGTCGCACAGCTTCGACAATCTCGAGCATCATCACTTCAAATATGAGCTGTTCCGCCAGCCGGGCGACGTCCATGTCCATATGTTCGGCACCGCGACGCTCTCTTTCGCCGACGGCATCAAGGCGGAAGAAGGTGATGTGTTCGAGATCGACTGCGCCGATTTCGGGCTGCCTTTGCGCAACCCGCTCAAGATCGCCAAGGAGGGTGCGGGCACAATCCACGTCCTGTAAGATCAAGGCTGATGGATGTCGATCACCCGATCTGCCGTGCGATGGATGGCGAAGGCGCCGCGCGCATATCTTTCCGGCGATATGCGCCGCCGCCGGAAGTGCGCAGCTTTGTCGAGTCGCTCTGGACGTTCGAAGCGAGTCCCGCCGGCAAGGCGCTGACCGACTACATCCTGCCCGACTTCGGCACGGAGATCATTTGCCGCGTGGATGGCGAGCGCCATGCCTTCCTCCGCGGCCCGCGACTTCATCTGGAAGCAATCGCCATCGAGCCAGGGGCTCGCTATGCAGGCGCGCGCTTGCGGCCGGGCATTGGCACCCATCTCTTCAAGATCGCCGCGCGGGAAGCCTGCGGGCCGCGATTGGCTCTCAGTGAATTCGATTGCCGATCGGCACGGGCTTCCGGGGTGTCCGGGCTGCGGCAGCTGACAAGCGTGCTGATCGATCTGTTCCGGCAGCGAGGCCGCGACGACCGTGCGCACATCGCCGATCGGGCGGCGGCTCTCATATCGGCGAGACAGGGCCGGATTTCGGCCGAGGAAATCGCTTCGGAAATGGGCTGCTCAACCCGCCATCTTCATCGCGTGATGATATCCGGTCTCGGAATTGGGCCGAAGACCGCGGCGCGTATCGCCCGCATCCGTTGGGCGATTGCTCTCCTTGGCGCAAGCACCACGACATTGGCGGCGGCCGCCATCGACGCCGGCTATGCCGACCAGGCCCATATGACGCGGGAGTTTTCTATCCTGGGCGTGCCCAGTCCCGCACGCCTCAGGCAATGGTGTTGAGTCCGATTTCGTCAATACAGCCGGGTTGACCAGCTCTAATTTCCTGCACGACAGCAGGAAAGGAGCGATCGGATGGCCTCAATCTCGGATGTACCGGCTTCTTCGTTCAGGATGTCCCGGCGACGGTCGACTTCTATAGGCAGGCCTTCGGGTTCGAACTGCGCTATCTGCATGCTTCGCAAGGCTATGCGGAGCTTGCAACCGGTGACACGCTCTTATGCTTCACCGGCGAAGAGTTCCTGCGGGCCGCCAATCTGCTGGGCGGAATTCGACGTGACCTGCAGCCGCCCGGGCAAACCGCCGATCGGTGCTCAGATCGCGCTGGTGTCGCATGATCTCGATCGCGATTGGCAACGGGCGGTCGCGGCGGGTGCTGCTGTCGTGAAACTACCTGAAGCCAAGCCCTGGGGCCAGGTCGTGGGTTATCTCAAGGACGTGAACGGCGTGATCGTGGAGCTGTGCACGCCGAGCCTGAGACCATAGCCAAATCTCGTGCGCCTGATCAGGTAACGAGCGACAGGGAATGAGGATTGGGCCGTGGCGCCGATGCCGGCATCGGCAGATTTGCGCCATGGTTCATTCGGCAATCCTGTAGGCAAGTTCGAGAAACCCTGGCCAAGCCCCGTGATGCGATATTCCACCCGTGGCGGGACGACGGGAAAGACCTTGCGCTGAATGAAGCCGTCGCGCTCGAGCTGCTTCAATGTCCGCCAGCACCCGTGCCGAGATCGGAAGTGTCGCGCTGACCTTGCCCTTAAGATCGGTGAAGCGAGTACACCGGCAATCATATGAATGACGATGACGCTCACTTGTCGGCGAGCCGCGCCAGAACTTGATGGGCGACGACTTGGTGTTCATCGACTGCCGATGCACGGCTCAGCGATATCACGCACTCTCCTTCATCGAAGGGGCGGTCCATTTCTGAAAGACTGCGGGCCTCACCCTGAGCGGCTTGGCGCGGCCCGAAAGCGTGACCGAGACCGTCTTGGGGAAATGATCGAGGATCGCAGTATCGCCCGCCACTTGGGCAATGAGCTGGAAGCATTCTTCCGATATGACAATGTCGGTGCCGAGACGGCGGGTCTCGCGCTCGAGGCGGCTTGCGATATTCACCGTATCGCCGAAAACGCTGGGCCGGCCGCGGTCGTCCGCATGAGGCTGGCCTGAGAGCACGAGTTCCGGCATGGATGCCGATTCCTGCTTTCACCGGCGGCAGATGGTTCTTCGTGCGCCAGGCATTCCACCGCTCGAGCTCCGCCAGAATTGCGAAGCCGCAGCGCAGCGCCCGGAAGGCCTGCACCGCAAGCGGCGCCTTGCCCTTCCACACCGCGAGGATCTCATCGCCGAAGTGATCGACCATGGTGGCATTGTGCAATGAGGTCGCATGGCTGGTCCGCCGGTAGAAATCGGCAAGCAGTAAATACGCTTCTTCAGGCCCCAGGCTTTCGCAATGCTTGGTATAACCCACAATGTCCGCGAACAAGGTCACGGCAGAGGTGACGCGCGGCATAGCGCGCATTTCATCGAGCCCTATGCCCGTCCGCCATTCGGTTCGATTGAGGCTATTGTTAAAATGATGCTGATACATGAGTGATCTTTCCGGTCCTGTTCAGTGCCTCCAATATGGGCGGTCCGGATCGCGGAAGTTTGTCGGAAGAGGCCGCATTTTCCGTGATTTGTCGCAGGCGCGGGCCTCGCCACAATTTGATACACTTTTCTTCGGCTGATACCTTTACATGCCGTCATTGGGGTGTAGGGATCACCTCATGGACTCGGCACCACATATTGCGGTCGTCGACGATCACCGCGACATCCGCGACCTGGTGGGGAAGTATCTCACCAAGCACGGCTATCGCGTCAGCACGGCTGAGAATGCCGCCACGTTGCGACGGCTTCTCGATCGCAGTGCCTTCGACCTCATCGTCCTCGACATCATGATGCCGGGGGAGGATGGCCTGTCACTCTGCCGTCATGTGCGCGCGACCACGCAAGTGCCGGTGATCCTGTTGACCGCCATGACCGATGAGACCGACCGCATCATCGGCCTCGAGCTCGGCGCCGATGACTATCTCGGCAAGCCGTTCAACCCGCGCGAGCTCCTGGCGCGCATCAAGGCGGTGCTCCGGCGAGTCACCAGCCTGCCGCCGCAAAAGGGGCGCAGCAAGGCGAAGCAACTCAAATTCGATCGCTGGCTGCTCGATGTCGGGCGCCGCGAGCTCTTGGGCGACGATGGCGTCGCCGTGCCGCTCTCGACCGCCGAATATCGCCTGCTGTGCGCCTTCCTCGACCATTCCGGACTGGTGCTGACGCGCGATCAGCTTCTTGATCTCACCGTCGGGCGCTCCGCCGAGCTCTTCGATCGCAGTATCGACAATCAGGTCTCGCGACTGCGCAAGAAGATCGAACTCGATCCCAAGGCGCCGTCGCTGATCAAGACCCATTGGGGTGGTGGCTATTGCTTCGCCGCCGGGGTGGAGCAGGTCTGATGCGCATCTGGGAACGCAGCATTGCGACACAGTTTATTTGCCTGATGCTGCTCGCGTTGCTGTTGTCGCAGGCGATCAGCGCGCTCATCTCCTGGGATGAGCGCGGCAACGCGCTCAAGGAAGCCTATCGGATCGAGTTCCTGAGCCGCGCGGAAGCGGTGGCACGGTTGCTCGAGACGACGCCGCCTGCGATCGAGGATGAGATCACGCGCGCCAACAACACGCTTACCACCCGCTATTGGGTCACGGCCGAGAAGCCGCCCGATGATCCCGCGGCTTGGCGCCAAATGGCCTGGCAGCGCCTGACCGAGCCTTTTGCGCAAACGGACTCCGCTATCTTCGTCGCCAAGACCCTCAGGGCCGATCTGCACCGCGACAAGATCGGTGCAAAAGCCGTCGCCGCCTCGGGCTGGACGGATGTGCCGGCCAATGACTGGCATTATCCGCGGCCCGCCAAATTCGTTCGTCTCGATGACACTTATGGCGTCGGCCTGGCGGTCCAGCTCAATCGCGGCACCTGGCTCAACACCGCTTTCGCCAAGCCGGCGATGACCGGCTTTTGGACATCGCAATCGGTCCTCTCGCTTGCGGTCACCGCATTGACGCTCTCGATCATCATGGTCTTGGCCGCGCGCGGCATAACCCGGCCGATGCGCCGGCTCGCCATCGCTGCCGAGGCCTTGGGCCGCGGCGAAGCCATGGCGCCGCTCCCCGAGACCGGCCCGCAGGATATCCGCCATACGGCGGAGGCCTTTAACAAGATGCAGGAACGCCTCAAGCGCTTTGTCGCCGATCGCACCCGGATGTTGGCGGCGATCGGCCACGACCTGCGAACGCCGATCACCTCACTCAGGTTGCGCGCCGAATTCGTCGGCGATGGCGAGATCCGCGAGAAGATGCTGGCGACGATCGATGAGATGCAGAAGATGACCGAGGCGACGCTGACCTTCGCGCGCGAGGAGTTGGCCGCCGAGGAGACGCGCTCCGTCGATCTCTCGGCGCTGGTGCAGAGCCTGTCCGACGATCTCGCCGATCTGGGCCATGACGTGACTTTCAACAACGGCGTCAAGATCAGCTATCGCTGCCGCGCCGATGCCCTGAGGCGCGCCATCCGCAATCTCATCGAGAATGCGGTGCGCTATGGCAAGCGTGCGCGGGTCTCGATTGCCAGCGGCGACGATCATATCGACATCGTCGTGGAGGATGACGGGCCCGGCATTCCGCCCGAGCTTGCCGAGCAGGTCTTCGTGCCCTTCTATCGGCTGGAGGATTCGCGCAATCGCGAGACCGGCGGGATCGGCCTTGGCCTTTCGATCGCGCGCAGCATCGTGCGCAACCATGGTGGCGACATCAGGCTCGTCAACAGCGGGGAGGGCTTGCGCGCCATCATCACCCTGCCGGCAATCGATGCGCGTTCGCGCCTGGCGGCCGCGGCCTGAATCCCCATCACGCAAAGCTGTGGTTCTTCAAGGGCAGCTTGCGGATGCGCTGGCCAGTGGCGGCGAAGATCGCATTGAGAACGGCGGGTGCCGCGACGGCGATGGTGGGTTCACCCACCCCGCCCCAGAAGCCGCCGGACGGCATAATGATCGTCTCCACTTGCGGCATGTCGGCCATGCGCATCACTTCGTAAGTGTCGAAATTCTCCTGCTCCATGCGCCCTTGGCTGACGGTGCATTCGCCATAGAGGCAAGCGGAGAGGCCGTACACGAAGGAGCCTTCGACTTGCCTCTCCACTTGCGCCGGGTTGACGACATGGCCCGGATCGGTCGCCGCCACGATGCGATGGATCTTGAGTTGGCCATTGGTGACGGAGACTTCCGCCACCGCGGCGACATAGCTCGCATAGCCCATGATCTGCGCCAAGCCGCGGTGCACGCCCTTGGGCGGCGGGTTGTCCCAGCCGATGCGCTTGGCGACGGCTTCCAGAACCGCCAGGTGCTTTGGATGCTTCGCCATGAGCTTGCGCCGGAAGGCGAGCGGATCTTGGCCCGCCGCATGCGCGACTTCGTCCATGAAGGATTCGACATAGAGGGCGTTCTGATTGAGATTGACGCCCCGCCAGAAGCCAGGCCGCACTGGCGGGTTGCGCATCGCGTGATCGATCAGAAGGTTGTCGATCGAATAGCCGAAGGCGTTCTCACGGCCTGAGGCATTGAGGCCCTGGAAGACGGCGGGATCCTTGCCGTCCTGCAGGCCTTCCGGCCTGACGGATGGGAGGATCGATTGGCCCGACAGGCGCATATGGAGCGCCGTCAGATTGCCGTCGTCATCGAGGACGGCGGTGAGCTTGCACTGTGTTGTCGGATGATAGGCGCCATGCAGCATGTCCTCTTCGCGCGACCAGATGAGCTTGATCGGTGTGCCCGGCATCTGCTTGGCGATGAGCACGGCCTGACGCACATAATCCTGGTAAGCGCCGCGCCGGCCGAAGCCGCCGCCCAGGTGGATTTTGTGCACGTCGCACTGCTGCAGCGAGAGGCCCGCCGCTTCCGCTGCCACCGACAGGCTGCCTTCGCCATTCTGTGTCGGTACCCACACTTCGCAGCGCTCCGGCGTATAGAGCGCCGTCGCATTCATCGGCTCCATGGTAGCGTGGTTCTGATACGGGTAGGCATAGACCGCGGTCACCTTTTTCCCAGGTCCTGCGACTGCGTTCAGCGCGTCGCCATTCTCGTTGCCGACAAAGGCCTCGCGGGCCTCCAGGCCTTCCGCCAGCATCTCGGCGATCTTGGCACTGGTGAGATCCTTGTTCGGACCTTCTTCCCACACGATCGGTAAGGCATCGAGCGCGGTCTTGGCGCGCCACCAGGTATCGGCGACGACGGCGACAGCAGTCTCATCGACCTGCACGACCTTGCGCACACCAGGCATGTTGGCGACGGCAGCTGCATCGAAGCTCTTGACCTTGCCGCCGAAGACGGGACAGGCCTTGATCGCGGCATTCATCATGTTGGGCCGTGCGAGGTCGATGCCGTAGACCTGCTTGCCAGTAAGCTTGTCGGCGGTGTCAAGCCGGGGCAGCGGCTTGCCGGCGATGACCCAGTCTTTGGGATCCTTGAGCGGGACGTCGGCGGGCGGCGTCAGCCTGGCTGCGGCTTCCGCGACCTTGCCATAAGTGGTGCTGCGGCCGCTCGACTGATGGGTGATGACGCCCTTGCTGACCGAGCATTCTGCGGCGGGCACTTTCCATTCGGCCGTGGCGGCTTGGATCAGCAGGGCGCGGGCGGTGGCGCCGGCCTTGCGCACATAGTCCTGCGATTTACGGATGCCGCGGCTGCCGCTGGTCGAGAAATTGCCCCAGACGCGGTTGCGCGCCAGGTTGGCGCCAGGCGTCGGATATTCGGTCGTGACCTTCGACCAGTCGCAGTCGAGTTCCTCGGCCACGAGTTGGGCGAGGCCGGTCAGCGTTCCCTGTCCCATCTCGGAGCGCGCGATACGGACGACCACTGTGTCATCGGGCTTGATGACCACCCAGGCATTGATCTCAGGGGTGCTGTCGTCGGCAGCAAGCACGCCTTTCGGCAAAGGCACGTGGAAGCCGAAGGCGAGCCCGCCCACGGCGGCGATGGAGCCTGCGAAGAAGTTGCGCCGTGAAACGGTGGGGATCATGTTCATCTGTGCCTCCTTCAGCCGCTGGTCGTGGCGCTGTTGCCGGATGCGGTGAGCTTGATCGCGGCGCGCACGCGGTTATAGGTGCCGCATCTGCAGATATTGGTGATCTCGGCATCGATATCGGCGTCGCTCGGATTGGGGTTCTGGGCGATGAGCGACGCGGCCGCCATGATCATGCCGGCCTGGCAATAGCCGCATTGCGGCACGTCGAGCGCAAGCCACGCCTTCTGCACCGGATGCGATCCATCGGGCGAGAGGCCTTCGATGGTCACGATCTTCTGCTCAGGCGTAATAGCACTGACCGGCATGGCGCAGGAGCGTGTCGCGACACCGTCAATATGCACGGTGCAGGAGCCGCATTGCGCGATGCCGCAGCCATATTTCGTGCCGGTCAATCCCGCCTGCTCGCGCAGTACCCAGAGGAGAGGTGTTTCGGGATCGACATCGATGTTGCGGGTGGTGCCGTTGATCGTCAGTTGGGGCATTCGGGTCTCCTGAAAAATGGGTGCCAAGCCGGAACTGAGCGCTGCGCGCTGCAAGGAGGCACGAGGGTAGGAGCGACCTGTCGCGAAATCTTGGCTTGTGGGGGCGAATTTGTCTCGGCTTGTCGCCGAAGGGCCGGCTGATACAGCTTGATACAATTTCGTCGGCGCCGCGCCCTAAGCCGGACGCGTGCACATCCTACCTGTTCGCCCGGGCGGCCTTGCACATGCGGAGCTTTCCGCATGGTGAGGTTTTGTCGTTGACCAGAATGCGTCGGGCGATCAGGAATAATGTCAGATCAGCTGCGGTATTCGCCTTCGTCATCTGCGTGAGCCAGCCTTTGGCGGCCATAGCGCAAGAGGCGAGCGACGCCGAGCGCCTGTTCCGCCAGCGTTGCGGCGCCTGTATGCGCTGCAAGTCGGGCAGAACACGGCAGGGCCGCATCTCGACGGCATCATGGGCGGGAAAGCGGGTAGCGTTGAAGGGGCGCGCTACTCGCGCGCTTTGCAAGGCTCGCAAATCGTC
This sequence comes from uncultured Alphaproteobacteria bacterium, assembly GCA_963841765.1. Taxonomy (GTDB): domain Bacteria; phylum Pseudomonadota; class Alphaproteobacteria; order Rhizobiales; family Aestuariivirgaceae; genus Taklimakanibacter. The sequence continues at coordinate 219,111 of CAWJDZ010000029.1, read as the reverse complement.
TGGGGCGAGCAGACACTCAGCAATTTCCTCGCCAATCCGCGCAAGGCGGTTCCGGGCACGACCATGATGATCGGCGTGCCCAATGAAGATCAGCGCAACTCGATCATCGCTTATCTCAAGACTGTTCCAGCGCCAGCAAACTAGCCTTTGCTTGCGCTCGGCTTGATTCCTCTTGACTTATTGACCGTCAGTCAGTAGTTATTGACCGCGAGTCAGTAAAGTTTCGATCGATGCGCCGACGCCTGCAACCCGATGCGCGTCGCCTGGAGATCATCGAGGCGGCGGAGAAGCTCCTGAAGAAACACGGCACGGCCGTGCGCGTGGAAGATGTCGTCGCCGAAGCGAAGGCAGCAAAGGGCACCTTCTATGCCTACTTCGCCACATGGGACGACCTTCTCGAAACCATCCGGAGCCGCAAGGTCGCCGAGGTCGAGAACGCGGCCGCACCCATACTGGCTTTCGGACCCGCCACGGACTGGCCCATGGTCCTGCCCTCCTTGGCGGTGATCCTGATCGATTTCATCGTCGCCTCGGAGGGATTGCATGAGGCACTGTTCCATTCGGCCTTTACGCGCAACCGGCCGGAGCCCCCCCACAAACGTCTGGCGGCGCGTTTGGCCCAACTCCTTAAGGCCGGCATGGCGGCAGGCGCCTATGCGAAGCTCGATCCCGAGCCCACGGGCGCTCTCGTCTCTGCGGTGATTCACGAGACCGCCGATCAGATCCTGGCCGGCGCCGATCGCGAGCGCGCGCGGCGAGCTCTCAATCATGCTCTTCACCGCATCACCTTCAGCGATCAAGGGAGACCCTCATGAAAAAACTGGTGCCACCCGTTCTGGTCTTGATCATCGCCATCGTGATGTCCGTGGCGAGGCTCGTCCTGCCCGGTCCTGTCATCGTGCCCGAACCCTATAACTGGCTCGGCATTGCCCTTTTCCTGGCCGGGTTCATTCTGTGTGCGATCTGCGCGCGCCATTTCAACAAGGTCGGCACGAACATCCCGACTTTCAACGAACCCACTTTTTTGGTGACCGACGGCCTCTTCAAATGGAGCCGCAATCCGATCTATCTCGGTTTCACCGTCTTTCTCTTAGGCCTTGCCGTCATGCTCGGAACGCTCGTTCCGTTTCTGGGACCGGTCGCCTTCGCCGTTACCTCGGACCGCTGGTACATCGCATTCGAGGAGAAAGCGCTCGAACGCAAATTCGGCGAGCGCTACGAGGCCTACAGGCGCGCGACCCGGCGCTGGATTTGATCCTGCAGACTGATCTCGGCGCCGAGGCGCAATGTCTCCTTGATGAGGAGATCGAGATCGCGCCGCTGGGTGCGGTGATTGTTGATCGCGACCCGCAAGGCATAGGCGCCGCGGATGGTCGTATCGGAAATCGCCGCGATGCCCTGCTCCTGCAGCCTTAGCATGATCTCCATGTTCACGGATTTGCGGGCCGCCTCATCGATTTCCGTTGGCCGGTAGCGGAAGCAGACGATGTTGATGCTGGTCGGAGCCACCAGCTCCAACTTCGGCTCGCTGAGGATGCGGTCGCTCAGATATTTTGCTTGCGCGATATTCTGGTCGATGAGGCGGGCGAATTTATCGACGCCATGCTCCTTGAACGCCATCCAGATCTTGAGCGCGCGGAAGGCGCGCGAAGTCTGCAACCCATAGTCATGCAGCCAAGGCCCCGACGCCAGGCCGCGCGGCTTGCCTTCGAGATATTCCGGCGTCACGGCGAAGGTCTGGCGATGCCCTTGCGCATCGCGCACCAGAACGCAACCCGCCTCGAAGGGCGTGTGCAGCCATTTGTGCGGATCGAAGGCGATCGAATCCGCACGCTCTAGTCCGAAGACGCGGTGGGCGTTTTTAGGCGCCATGGCGATGAGGGCACCGATGCAGCCATCGACATGCAGCCATAGTCCTTCTTCCTGCGCAATATTCGCAAGCCGAGCCAAGTCGTCGATGGCACCTGTGTTCACCGTTCCGGCCGTGGCAATGATGCAGGCCGGTGCGAAGCCGCGAGCGCGATCCTCGGCAATGGCGAGGCGGAGTGCCGAAAGATCGATTGTGAAATCGGCTGCGGTTGGGATGCGGCGCAGCGCCTGATTGCCGAGGCCCAAGGCTTCGACCGCCTTGCGGTGGCAACTATGCATCTGGTCCGAGCCATAGAAACGCAGAGGTCTTTCCATGGCCGCGACGCCAAGTTCCCGGACGTCGATATTGGCTTTGATGTTGCGCGCCACGTTGAGGCCGATGAAATTGGCCATTGAACCGCCCGAGGTGAGCGTGCCGCTGCCGGATGAAGGGAAGCCCAACAGCTCCTTGCACCAGTTGACGACTTGCTGGTCCATGAGGGCCGCGGCGTGATTGCCGCCGCCCAGATTGGAGCCCTGGATGGCGGCGAGGAATTCGCCCATAGCGCCGGCGAAATTGCCGGCACCCATATACCAGGACCAGAAGCGCGGATGGATATTGCCCATTGCATAGGTCATCAGCTTCTCACTGGCCTCGCCATAGACCTGGGCGAGCGCCATTGGCGATCGCGGCAAGGATGCGGAGAAGAAGGACCTTACATCCTGCGGCATCTCTTGCCATACCGGCCGTTCGCGCAGATCGCGCAAATAGGCGATCGCATCATCGACCATCTGGTGCGACAGAGCCGTGAGATCGGTCCAGTCGCCAGGATCGAGGGTCTCCTCGACAGGCTCGACGTTGATATTCACAATAGCCTCCCGAGTTGTTCCGGCCAAAGGTGCGAGTGGCCATAGGACTGGATTGAGCCGTGCGCCACTGAAAAAGCATTACCACCTATTGACAGTAGGATGCCGAGCAGGGCGATAAGCCCATAAAGAAGTTCAATGATGCCTGCAATGAAATGCTCCGCCGAGATTTCTCGCTACTCGCGGAAAGCCGCCGGCAAAATGTAATCGTTGACCAGAGGGATGGTCACTTTCCAGCCGTCGACGATGTTATAGCGTCCGGTCGTGATGACGATGATCATGTCGAGTTTGGGCAAGATGGCGATGCGCTGGCCGCCGAGCCCATAAGCTTCAGCAGCGACCATTGTCTTGCCAGCGACCGTGAAGGATTCGAGCCACCACAAATAGCCATACTGTCCGTAGTCGGTTGAAAATCGAGGCTTCAGCGATTCTTCGATCCATTCGGTCGAGACGATGGTCTTTCCGTTCCATTTGCCGTCGGAGAGCACGAGCAGCCCGAGCTTGGCCATGTCGCGCGACCTGAGCCTGAGACCCGACGCGGCGGAGGCATCGCCATTCGCCATGGCCGCCCATTCGATGTCGGAGATGCCCAGCGGCGTGAACAGCGTCTCGCGCGCAAATTTCTCGAGACGCTGGCCGCTAACCTTCTGGATGATGGCGCCGAGAAGCGCGACACCGCCGCCGCTGTAGTTCCAAACCGTGCCGGGCTCCGCCGCGACCGGTTGGTCGAGCACATAGCGGTAGGGCTGCGGCATCATGCTCATCATGATTTCGCTGTTTCGCGCGCTGGTATAAGGAGTGCTTTCGTCCCATTCGATGCCGGATGACATGGTGATAAGGTGACGCAGCAGGATGCGATCCTTTTCGGGCGTCCGCGCCGCGGCATATTCGGGAAAGTAGGAGAAGACCGGCCTGTCGAGATCGGGAATGAGCTTGCGATCGAGCGCAATGCCTGCAAGCAGCGAGGTGACGCTCTTGCTGACCGATCGCACATCATGCTTGATGTCGGGGCCTTGCTCGGTCGCGGGCAGCGACCCGCCCCATTTCTGGTCGGCCCCCGGACGATAGTGCTCAAACACCAGCTTGCCGCCGCGCACGATGAGCACGCTGTGAATATTGGCATCCAGGGCGGCGATGCGGTCGACGAGGTCACACAGGCGCTCAGGGTCGATGTCGCTTTCGGCCTGGGAGGAGACCGGCCAATCGCCGTCCGCTTGCGGTACCCCACATGGCGCGCGCGACTGCGCGGGCAGGAAGGAGGTGATGTGCCAAGCCAGTGCGAGGAAGAGAAGGATTGCCAGCCGGGCGATTGAATTCTCGGGCACGGCACCTCCCAAATACAGCGTCAGAACTCAGGGTTCTCCTGCAAATTGGTGACGACACGCCGGTTCTGCGATTTGCATTCGATCTCCGGGCAGTCCTCGCCGATCTTCTCGCGGCCATAGCCTTTGGCCAGCAGGCGCTGAGATGCGATGCCGCGCGAGGCGAGATAGTCGCGCACCGCATTAGCCCGCTTCTGCGACAGCGCCGTCTGGCTTTGCGGCGTGCCCGGATCGTCGGCCGATCCCTGCAGCTTCACTTTCCATTGCGGATACTGGTTGAGCCATTGCGCCTGCTTGTCGAGCGTCGAACGCGCTGTGTCGTCGAGCTCGGCCGAGCTCTTCTTGAAGAAGGTGCGCCGCCCGACGCTGACCATGAAATCCTCTTCGCTGCCGGGCGTGACATTGATGCCGCCTGCGACCGGTGCATTGGTGACATTGTCGGCGGCAGTGAGATTGCTGCCGGTATCCACCGCACCTTTGGAACTGGCGCAGCCTACCAATAGCACAAAGAGAGTGAGAACCGCCGCGTGTTGCCAGCCTCTCCTGCCTATCATGATTCTCTCCCCACTCTCACGCCGGCGGCTCGGTGTCGATCGGCGCGCGTTCATCGATCACCGGCGCCCCTAAGGTCTTGAGCACCAGCACCCGGGTGCCGATCGGGCAGCGCTGATAGAGGTCGATCACATCCTCGGAGAACATGCGGATGCAGCCTGAAGAGACGTTGTTGCCGATCGACCACGGTTCCATCGTGCCGTGCAGGCGATAGCCGAGATCGGCGCCGTTGCGAAAGAGATACAAGGCGCGCGGGCCCAAGGGGTTGTCGATCCCGCCATCGACATATTGGGGCAGGTCGGGCTGGCGCAGGCGCATCTCGGGCGGCGGCACCCAGCGTGGCCACAGCGCCTTGCGGTCGATGCGGGCGCGGCCATACCAGCGGAAGCCGTCGCGTCCGACGCCGACGCCATAGCGCAAGGCGGTCTGGTTCTCGAACACGACATAGAGGAAGTGGTGTTGTGCATCGACCACCACGCTGCCGATCGGCTCGGTGCTCAGATACTTGACGAGCTGCCGGCGCCATTGCGGCTTGATCTTCTTCCAGTTGGTGGCCCGGTAGGTGTGGCCGTTGTCGTCCTGGATCCCGGCGAAATAGGCCATCGCCGATTTGCTGAAAGTACGGGAATAGGCATGCGCTTCGGAGGCCGAGCCGACAGCGCCTGCTGCCGCCGCCCCCACGAGAAAATCCCTACGGGTCAAAGACATGGACTTATGGCACCCCTCGAAGTCGATCCACCGGCGTGGGGGACAGTTTACATGATCCGATGGCCTTGCCAAGCAGCCCGGAGCGCGCCCCTCAATAGATCGCGGGCTCGCTGACGGGGGCGCCGAACCCCGTTTCGAGGAAGTCGAAATCGCAGCCTCTATCGGCTTGCGTCATATGGCGTCCGGCAAGCCAGCCAAAGCCGCGTTCATAGCGCGCCTTGGGTACTGTCCATCGCGACCGGCGGGCCTTGAGGGTCTCGTCCGGCACTTCGATCTCGATGCTTCGGCGCGCGACATCGACGGCGATGATGTCGCCCGTCTCGACCAGCGCCAGGGGCCCGCCGACAAAGGCCTCGGGCGAGATGTGGAGCACGCAGGCGCCATAGGCCGTGCCCGACATCCGGGCATCGGACAAGCGGAGCATGTCGCGTACCCCTGCTTTGACCAGCTTCTTCGGGATCGGCAGCATGCCCCATTCGGGCATGCCGGGGCCGCCCAATGGGCCGGCATTCTTGAGCACCAGCACGTGGTCCGGCGTGACATCGAGGTCATCGCGCTCGATCGCGGCCTTCATTTCGCCATAGCTCTCGAAGGCGATGGCGGGACCCCGGTGCTTGTGAAAGCGGGCTTCGGCGGCGGCCGGCTTCATCACGCAGCCATTGGGTGCCAGGTTGCCGCGCAGGACGGCGGTCGCCCCTTCGGCATAGATCGGCCGGTCGAGCGGGCGGATCACGTCGTCGTTATATATGCCGGCTGTCTCGACGCCCTCGATGATCGGGCGGCCGGTGACCGTGATGGTGTGCCTATGGAAATGGGGAAGCAGCCGGCGCAGGACGGCGCGCAAGCCGCCGGCATAGAAGAAGTCCTCCATGAGGTAGGTCGAGCCCGACGGCCTGATATTGGCAATGACCGGAATGCGCCGCGACATAGCGTCGAACTCGTCGAGCCCGTAGGGAATGCCGGCGCGCCCCGCCATGGCAATCGCATGGATGATGGCATTGGTCGATCCGCCGATCGCCATCTGCACCATGGTCGCATGGTCGAAGGCTTCGCGCGTCAGGATCTTGCCGGGGGTGAGGTCCTCCCACACCATCTCGACCGCACGCCGGCCCGAGGAGGCAGCCATGTGCTGATGCGACGAATCGGCGGCGGGGATGGAGCTCGCACCAGGGAGCGTCATGCCGAGCGCTTCGGCGAATGCGGTCATGGTGCTGGCGGTGCCCATGGTCATGCAGTGACCGAAGCTGCGGGCGATGCCGCTTTCCATGCTTCGCCAGTCATCGTCGCTGATCGCGCCGGCGCGCCTTTCATCCCAATATTTCCAAACATCCGATCCCGAGCCTAGGACGCGGCCCTGCCAATTGCCGCGCAGCATGGGACCGGCGGGCACAAAGATCGCCGGCAGTCCGGCCGAGGTCGCGCCCATGATGAGGCCAGGCGTAGTCTTGTCGCAGCCGCCCATCAGCACGACGCCGTCGATCGGATGGCTGCGGATCAGTTCCTCGCATTCGATCGCCAGAAGATTGCGATAGAGCATGGTTGTCGGCTTGACGAAGGGCTCGCTGAGACTAAGCGCCGGCAGTTCGATCGGCATGCCGCCCGCCTGCAATATGCCGCGCTTGACCCATTGCACCCGGTCGGGGAAATGCGCATGGCACTGATTGATGTCGGACCAGGTATTGATGATGCCGATGATCGGGCGGTCCCAGTCGGTCTGGTCATAGCCCATTTGCCGCGCGCGCGAGCGGTGGCCGAAGGCTCTCAGATCATCGACGCCGAACCAGCGCCGGCTGCGCAGCTCGCTGAGTGTCTTGCGCTTTTCCATCAGACCGCTCCCCCAGAGGAGCGTCCCTGCCGGCGCCACGCTTCGAAACGGGCGCGCGTTTCGGCCGACGGTGGATAGAGCCCGAAAATCGTCTCGCCTTCCATGACCCGCGCCTGCACGAAGGTCTCGAACAGCGTCTGCTCCACCGCTTCATCGGCCACGTTATCTGTAATGTTCTCAGGGATCACCACCACGCCATCCATGTCGGAGACCACCATGTCGCCTGGATAGACCGCGACATCGCCGCAACCGATCGGCACATTGAGGTCGATGGCATGATGACGGACCAGACTGGTGGGCGCCGATGGGCCCGCATGAAAGGCGGGAAAAGGTAGCCTGGCGATATCGGCCGAATTCGCGGAAGCCGCCATCGGTCACGATCCCGGCGGCACCGCGCTTCCACAGCCGCGCCACCAATATGTCTCCGGCCGAAGCCGCTTTGCGGTCCTTGCGGCTGTCGATCACCATGACATGGCCGGGCGGACACTCCTCCACACCTTTGCGTTGTGGATGGGAACGGTCCTCGAAGACCTTGATGTGATCGAGATCCTCGCGCGAAGGGATGCAGCGCAGCGTGTAGGCCGGACCCGCCATCCGTGAATGCTCGGGGTTGAGCGGATGGATGTCCCCGATGAAGCAGTTGCGGAAGCCGCGTTTGAACATGATCGTGGTCAAGGTCGCGGTGGAGACGGTGAGGAGCTTCCGCCGCGTATCATCGTCCAATGTGTGTTCGGCCATGTTTCCTTTCCAGCAATCTACTTCACCGCAATGCATGCGATCGCTTCACCCCGCCCAGCGCGAAGCTCGATTCGATCGAGGCGACGCCATCGAGCCGGGTCAATTAGCCATTTGGCTGGATTCGCCGTTTTTCACGAAAGAATTGGTGTTTATCGTCGAAAGAGGGCATCTCGCAAGGCGAAATTGGCAAGACTGGGCTCGCCGGCTTTGTTAGGTTCGGACCTGTTCAGGAGCCGATGATGACCGATCCCCGCCTGCCCATTCTCGCCGATCTCGAGCGCAAGATCCTGTGGCTCGCCACCTGGACGATCCACAACGCCAATCACCTGCGAGCGAAGGGCGACGGACTGAAGGTCGGCGGCCACCAGGCATCCTCCGCGTCGCTTGCGACCATCATGACGGCGCTCTATTTCGCGGTGCTGAAGCCCGAGGACCGTGTGGCGGTCAAGCCGCATGCGAGCCCGATCTTCCATGCCATACAATATCTCTTCGGCAGCCAAACGCTCGAGAAGCTCAAGGCCTTTCGCGGATATGGCGGCGCGCAGTCCTATCCCTCACGCACCAAGGATGTCGACGATGTCGATTTCTCCACAGGCTCCGTGGGCCTGGGGGTTGCGCAAACGCTCTTCGCCTCCCTCGTGCAGGATTACGTGCGGGCCAGGGGCTGGGGCACCGAGCGTCCCGAGGGCCGCATGGTGGCACTCATTGGCGATGCCGAGATGGATGAGGGAAATATCTTCGAAGCTCTGCTCGAAGGCTGGAAGCATGGCCTGCGCAATTGCTGGTGGGTCGTCGACTATAACCGTCAGAGCCTCGATGCGGTGGTTCGCGAAGGACTGTGGCAGCGTTTCGAATCGATCTTCCGCAATTTCGGCTGGGATGTCGTCATCCTCAAATATGGCTCGCTCCTGGAAGAGGCTTTTGCCGAGGAGGGCGGCGAGCGCTTGCGCGAGTGGATCGACAACTGCCCCAACCAGCTCTATTCGGCCCTGACCTTCCAGGGCGGAGCAGCCTGGCGCAAGCGTCTGCACGACGACATCGGCGATCAGGGTGCCGTCTCGAGGCTCATCGAGCGGCGCTCGGATGCGGAGCTCGCGCGGCTCATGACCAATCTCGGCGGGCATGATCTGCCCGCGCTGCTCAACGCGTTCGAGGCGGCGCAGAAGCATGATCGGCCGGTCTGCTTCATTGCCTATACGATCAAGGGCTTTGGCCTGCCGCTTGCCGGACACAAGGATAACCATGCCGGTCTGATGACGGCGGCGCAGACGGAAGCCTTGCGCGGCGATTTGAAGATCAGGACCGGCCATGAATGGGAGCCTTTCGAAGGACTCGCCACGCCTGAGCCGGTGCTCGCGAAATTCATCGCATCCGCCCCCTTCAACCAGAAGGGCCGGCGCCGCTTCGAAGCTGTGCGGATCGATGTGCCGGAAGAGATCACGGCCGCTCAGCCCGCCGTGACATCGACGCAAGCGGGCTTCGGACTACTGATGAACGAGATCGGCAAGGGCGACAGCGGTCTCACGCGCCGCATCGTCACCACGTCTCCAGATGTCACGGTATCGACCAATCTCGGCGCCTGGGTCAACCGGCGCGGTCTCTTCGCGCGCCATGAGATGGCGGACATCTTCAAGAAGGAGCGCATCGCCTCGACCTTCACCTGGGAGTTCTCGCCCGAGGGCCAGCATTTCGAGCTCGGCATCGCCGAGATGAATCTTTTCATCATGCTGTCGGCGCTGGGCCTCTCGCACTCGCTCTTCGGCGAAAGGCTGGTTCCCATCGGCACGCTCTATGATCCCTTCATCGCGCGCGGCCTCGATGCCCTGAACTATGCCTGCTACCAGGATGCACGCTTCATCCTGGCGGCGACACCGTCAGGCGTGACCTTGGCACCCGAAGGCGGCGCCCATCAGTCGATCGCAACCCCTCTCATCGGCATGGCGCAGGACGGGCTTGCGAGCTTCGAGCCCGCTTTCGTCGATGAGCTCGCCGTCATCTTGCGGTTCGCTTTCGATTACATCCAGCGCTCGAGCGACGCGAAGATCGATGAGACGACCTGGCTTCGCGATGCGGTGGGCGGTTCGGTCTATTTGCGTTTGTCGACGCGGCCGGTTGAGCAGCCGACACGCGAAATGACGCCCGAGCTCAAGGAGGCGATCGTCAATGGCGGCTACTGGATGAGAAAGCCGGGACCCAATGCGCAAGTGGTTGTTGCTTATACCGGTTGTCTGGCGCCGGAAGCCATCGAAGCGGTAGGGCTCATGGCGGAGGACCGGCGCGATATTGGGCTGCTTGCCGTCACCTCGGCCGATCGGCTCAATGCCGGGTGGACGGCGGCGCAAAAAGCGCGCGAGCGCGGGCTCGTCCATGCCAGGAGCCATGTCGAGCGCCTGCTCGCGGAAGTGCCGGCGCATTGCGCGCTGGTGACGGTGATCGACGGCCATCCGGCGACGCTCGCCTGGCTCGGCGCCGTATCGGGCCATCGCACCCGTTCGCTTGGTGTCGAGCATTTTGGCCAGACCGGCACGATTTCCGATCTCTATCGCCACTATGGCATCGATGCGAATGGCATTGTCGCCGCGGCGCAGGCGGTGTCGCCCGGCCGGCCGATCCGCCAGCTCAAGCTGATGAGCTGAATTACCCCAGCGTTTGACCGTGCCGTGTGCGCTATCCACGATTGGTTGGGCGACGGGCAGGCGGTCGACCTGGAATGCCTCGCCCATCCCGTCACCGCGCCGGGATGCCGCTGTTGACGCAGCATGATCGCCTTACGATCAGATCGGCCTGCAGAACGATGCGACGGCTGCGGTTGCCGGCCTTTCCTGAAATGCGCTCAAACAGAAGCTGAGCGCCCAGGCTGCCGAATGTCTCGCCGGGCTGGTCGACGACAGTCAGGAAAGGCGAGAGTACGGCCAGATGTTCGACATCGTCGAAGCAGACGAGCCCGATATCCTCCGGCACCCTGAGGTCACGCTCGCGCAACGCCTGCATCGCGCCGAGCGCAGTCATATTGTTCACAGTGAAGATGGCCGTCGGCAAGGAATTGAGATGCAGCATCAGCTGAGCGGCACGATAACCGCCGATGCGGTCGGTTGTGGTGCGGAAGATCAGATCCTCTGACACGGGAATACGGGCGGCTTCGAGTGCCTGGCGATATCCTTCAAGACGATCGCGGCCGGTGGAGACGTCATCGGACTCGGTAAAATGGGCAATGCGGCGATGGCCGATTGCAATGAGATGCTCGACCAAGCGCCGCGCCCCGGCGACATTATCGCTGATCACATGATCGCAGTCTGTATCGGGCAGGGTACGATCGAGCAGGACGAAGGGAAAGCCGCCCTTGAGCAGCGGCAGCAGGGCGACACGTGAACGATCGCTGGCTGGCGCCAGCATCAGTCCTTCCACTCGATGAGCAACGAGGTCCTCGATATATTCCCGTTCGAGTCTGAGATCGCCTTCGCTGTTGCAAAGGAGCACGCGATAGCCGGCCTTGCGCGCGGTCATCTCGGCGCCGCGGATGACGGGCGCAAAGAATGGGTTGACCACGTCCGGCACAATGAGGCCGATGGTCCTGGTTTGTTGCGAGATCAGGCTGCGGGCCAAACGGTTCGGGATGTAGTCGAGGGCGAGGATCGCTTCTTCGACGCGCCGTTGTGTTTCGGCATCGACGCCAGCGGCCCCATTGACCACGCGCGATACGGTCATAGCCGATACGCCGGCCTTCTGGGCGACGTCGCGAAGTGTTACGGCCATGGGCCTCTCGATGTTAGAGTAACAATGATACATGTTAGTCTAACATTCAAGTCGATTGAATGGAAGTCTGGAGTTTTTAATAAGATACGGCGTTGGATAGGGCGTTGACTCGGATGTTACTGATAGTTAGCGTTATCACAAAGCGAGTTCGCAAGTAAGCGGCTGCTTAACTATGGGAGGTTGTCATGGTCAAGACCGCCAACGTGGCGTGGCTACTGCCTTTGGCGCTCGTTGCAACGATGAGCGCAAGTACGCCTTCTCTCGCGGCAGGAGATTGCAAGCCCGGCAAGACCGGCAAGATCGCCTTCATGCTCAAGCATCAGAAAGCTTTCCGGTATCTCAATGCCGACGTGCCATTTTTTGTGAAGACCGCTGAAGCCGGCGGCTATCAGGTTCTCGTGCAATCGGCTGATCACGATGCGGCCAAGCAGGTCGCCCAGGCCGAGAATGTCATCACACAAGGAGTTGATGCCATCGTCATCCAGCCGGTGGATTTCAATGTCGCAGCTGCGATTGCCGAGAAGGCCAATGAGGCCGGCATCCCGATAGCCTCTTATGACGACCTGATACTCGGAGCGAACCAGACCGCCTTTATCGGTCGGGATCCTCGCGAAGGCGGAGCCGCCGCGGCGCGCGCAGTGGTCGCGGCAATGCCGAAAGGCAACTATGCCCTGATCGGGGGTGATCCCGGCCAGACGGGTTCGACCCAGATGCAGGATGGCTATCACACGGTGATCGATCCGCTGGTCGCCAAGGGCGATATCAAGATTGTCCTCGATCAGTTTTCCTCAGGCTGGAAAACCGAAGCCGCCCAGGCGCATGCCGAGAATGCGCTGACCCAGAACAACAACGCGGTGAGTGTCTTTCTGGTGTCGTATGACGGCATGTCGGTCGGCGTTCTCCAGGCGATCGACGGCGCGGGCCTCGCACCCGGCTCCATTCCGGTCACCGGCCAGGACATGGAACTCGCTGCGGCGCAGGCGATCGTCGAGGGCCGGATGTTCGGCAGCGTATGGCCGGCACCGGACGAGATGGCTGTGGCGGGAGCCAAGGCGGCGATCGCCATGGCAAAATGCGAAGACATTGGTGCCACGGACAAGATCAACAACAAGGCCGCAGACATCCCCTGGGTGAAGACGCCCATCTATCTCGTAAGCCAGAAGGAGATGCCGGAATTTGTCTGCAAGCATCAGCATTGGCTGGACGTCAAGGAGGTCTACAAGAACGTCCCCGACAAGATGCCGAAATGCAATTGACCGGATGGGGATTGAGACGATGCTCGCGGAGCAGCTTTCCGGGCAAGATCACGCCAGTCGTGATCTTGCCCGCCCCGCCGCTCTCAGCGCTGAACATCTGACCAAGAGATTTCCCGGCGTCGTTGCCGTAAACGATGTCAGCCTTTCGATCGAGCCCGGCGAGATAGTGGCGCTGCTCGGACAAAACGGCGCCGGCAAATCGACGCTCATCCAGATCTTTGCCGGACTTCATCCGGCCGGCAGTTATGCTGGCGATATCAGGCTTGCCGGGAAGCCCTACCGGCCGGCAAGCGTCGCCGATGCCGAGGCTTCAGGCGTGGCGCTCGTTGCCCAGGAAATCAACATCGCCCCGGATCTGACGGTCGCCGAAAACCTCTTCCTCAATGCCGAGCCGCTCAAATGGGGGCTTCTCGATCATCCTTTGCGCGAGGCGAACGCATTGGCGTCTCTGCGCAATTTCGGACTCGACATCGACCCCGCGCAGCCAATGAAGTCGCTCGACCTTGCAACCCAGCAATTGGCGTTGATCGCTCGTGCGCTGTCGAAAAAGGTCAATCTACTCATTCTAGATGAGCCGACTGCCGCGCTTACCGAAGGCGAGGCGCAGAGACTCTTCGAGCGCATGCGGTCATTGGCCGGGCGGGGCGTCGCCATCATCTTTGTGACGCATCGTCTTGGCGAGGTATTTGCCGTCTCCGATCGCATCCTCATCATGCGTGACGGCCGTATGAGCGGCAGCCATGCAACGCCGGATGTGACGCGTGCGCTGGTGGTTGGTCAGATGGTCGGCCGCGCAATGGCGCCCGTCGATAGGACGAGGCTCGCTGGCGGACCTGCTGTCCTTACGGTTGAGAATTTGAAAGCGTTCGATGCCGAAGAAGCCGGCCGAGCCCGTGTCGCCGGCATCTCCTTCAGCGTCGCCCGGGGTGAGATTGTCGGTCTGTTCGGCCTGGTCGGCTCGGGTTGCGTGGAAGCGGCGCTCGCCCTCTATGGCGCCTGGCCGGGCAGATGTGAGGGAACGATCACAATTGAAGGTTCGCCGGTAACCTTGAGTGACCCGACGGTCGCGGTGGGACACGGTCTTGGCTTCATGGCGCAGGATCGCCGTGATTGCCTGATGCCGGATCATTCCGTGCACGACAATTCCGTGCTCGCCAGCCTCCCGAAATTTTCTTCGTATGGCTTCATCGATGACGGATGGGCTCGGCAGGTGACCGCGAGGCTCGTTGGTCAACTCGACATCAAGACCGGATCGATCGAGACGCGGGTCGGCACGCTTTCCGGCGGCAATCAGCAAAAGGTACAAGTGGCGCGCTGGCTTTCCGCCGATGCGCGCATCTTGATCCTGGTCGATCCAACTCGAGGGGTCGACATCGCAGCGCGCGGCGAGATCAAACGAGTATGGGCGCGGCTTGCCGCCGAGGGCCGCGCCATCCTCCTCGCCTCCACCGATGCTGAAGAACTCGTCGATATCTGTGACCGTGTGATCGTGCTGCGCGGCGGGATGATCGTCGGTGAGATCGATCGAAGCGAACTGAAGGAAGAGAGAATTCTCGGGATGGCCGCCGGTGTCTGATCCAGGGCTCGCAGTGTCGAAGAGCGAAACAGGCGACCACGCCGGGTCGACAGGCTGGTTCATGTCGCTGCGGTTGTCCACCTTCCGGGAATCGATGCTGCTTCTCATTCTCCTCGCCATCTGGCTGTTCTTCTACGCGGCGACCGGCGGCATCTTCCTTACCCCGCGCAATCTCGTTCTGCTCGCGCTGCAGACATCCATCGTGAGCCTCGCTGCGATCAGCGCCGTGATGCTGATCGTCACACGCAACTTCGATCTCTCGATCGGATCCGCGGTTGCTCTGGTCGGCGTCGTTGTGGCGCTGCTGGCCGGCCAATATGACGTCTCGCCAGTGCTCGCGGTCGCAGCCGGGCTCCTGGTCGGAATTCTGATGGGTGCCTGGCAAGGGTTCTGGGTCACCAGGATCGGCGTTTCTTCCTTCATCGTGACTCTGGCCGGCATGCTTTATTTCCGCGGCTTCTCCATGATCGTCACCAATGGTGCGACCATTGCCTCCCTGCCTCGGCCACTGACCCGGTTTGCCACGGCATTTTTTCCAGCCGTTCCATCCATCCTGCTGGTCATCGCCACCGCGCTGATGTTCCTTGCTGCCCGCTGGCTGGAAATCCGCCGCGCCCATGGGCTGGGCGTGGTCGCCAACCCGCAGGCCGCTTTCATCAAGACCGCACTGCCCGTCTTGGTTGCGGTGTTTGCGGCATTGTTCGTCGTGTCCTGGCAAGGCATTCCTTATCTGGTTCTGCTGGTGGCGGTCTGTGCGTTGGCCGCCGAACTGGTGATGCGGCGCACCCGCTATGGTGCGCAACTCTATGCCATCGGCGGTAACCCCGAAGCTGCCCGGCTTGCCGGCATCAACATCAAGAAAGCGATCTTCTGGAATTTTGTCATTGCCGGGCTGGCCTACGGCATCACCGGCGTCGCGCTGACTGCTCGCGTCGGCGGAGCGGTGGCGGGAAGCGCCGGCCTCTTCCTCGAGCTTGATGCCATCGCCGCCGCGATCATCGGCGGCACGGCTCTTTCGGGTGGCCGTGGCCGCGTTCTCGGCGCTCTGATCGGCGCGCTTCTCATGGGCAGCCTGAACAATGGCATGAGCCTCATGAATGTTGCCCCATTCTTCCAGGATACCGCGCGTGGTGTCGTCCTGCTGCTCGCCGTTGCGCTTGATCATTTGAGTCGCACTCGCAGCCGGCTAGGATAGGATTTTCAGCAACCGAGGTCTGCCACATGAGCTATCAGCCGCGACCGGACCGCTATGAAAGCATGCGCTATCGCCGCTGCGGCAGAAGCGGCCTCGATCTCCCCTTGCTGTCGCTCGGCCTTTGGCACAACTTCGGCGAGGACGCGATTCTCCAAAATGCCAGGGACATCTGCCGGCGCGCCTTCGACCTGGGCATCACGCACTTCGACCTCGCCAACAACTACGGTCCGCCGCCGGGATCGGCCGAGGAGGCCTTCGGAAATATACTGCGCACGGACTTCGCCGGCTGTCGTGATGAACTCGTCATCTCGACCAAAGCCGGTTATCGCATGTGGCCTGGACCATACGGCGAATTCGGCAGCCGCAAATATGTCCTGGCCAGCCTCGACCAAAGCCTCAAGCGGATGGGCATCGACTATGTCGACATCTTCTATTCGCACCGCTTTGATCCCAAGACGCCGCTCGATGAGACGATGGGGGCCCTCGAGACGGCGGTGAAACAGGGCAAGGCTCTCTATGCCGGCATCTCGTCCTACAGTCCGGCCCGGAGTGCGGAAGCAGCAGCGCTGTTGCGCAACGCCGACATCAGGCTCCTTATCCACCAGCCGAGCTATTCGATGCTCAATCGCTGGATCGAACGCGATAGTCTGCTTGATACGCTGGAAAAGGAGGGCATTGGCAGTATCGCCTTCACGCCTTTGGCACAGGGCCTGTTGACCGGCAAATACCTGAATGAGGTACCGCAAGGCAGCCGGGCCATGGCGGGTAAATCGCTCCTGCCGGAATTCCTCAATGACGCGACGCGCGAACGGTTGCGCGCGCTCAATGAAATCGCCAGACGTCGTGGCCAGTCATTGGCACAGATGGCCATCGCCTGGGTATTGCGGGATCCGCGCATCGCCTCGGCCTTGATCGGGGCCAGTCGTCCCGAGCAGATCGACGAAAATGTCGGCGCGCTGTCGAGGCTCGATTTTACGTCCGACGAGCTCCTGGAAATCGACCAATACGCCGTCGACAGCAACATAAATCTTTGGGCGGCCTCGAGCGCCGATTGACGCGATCGCATCGCTCACAAATTGAGCCGGTGCTCGAAATAAGCCTGATGCTCGCGCGACAGGCGGCAGGCGCGCTCGACATCGCCGCGCCTTGATGGCATCGACGATCGGCTGATGGCTTTCCGCCGCCTTCATGAAGTCGATGCCGGGCTCCGAGCAGGGTGACGCGCGTGTGGATTTCGAGATGGAGCGAATCCCACAATTTGAGCAGGAGCTCGTTGCCCGCCGCGGCCACGATGATGCGGTGGAACTGGACGCTGTGCGCGATCATCCGCTCGATATTCTCTGGCCCGCGCCGCCTCGCGCATGCCCTCGACTTCGCGCTCGAGTGCGCTGACATCGCGCGACAGAGTTGCGCTGTCGCGAGACGCGCGGCCGCTTCCTCGAGCGCGCCGCGCACCAGATAGATTTCCCGCTGCGCGCTCGCGGCGAAAGGCTTCACGAAGGAGCCGCGCCGCGGCTTGCTGGTGACGAGGCCCGCCATTTCGAGATCGCGCAAGGCCTCGCGAACGGGCATCTGGCTGGTGCCGAATTCCGCGGCAAGCTTCATCTCGATGAGGCGCTCGCCGCTTTGATAATGGCCGGTGGCGATCCGCTCGATGAGGGTCTTGCGGATGCGATCGCTGAGCGAAGCAGGCGGATTCTTTTGCGGCGTCGATCATATGGATTGATTATTGATAATCGATAGAATAGGCTTTGCGCACAATAACCGGCCGGACGCGTCTTGCAAAGCGCCAACTGGCTTGAGGTCTGTGACCGAAGCGGAGATCCGATTCAGTCGCGGTCCTTAGCAATTGGGAGGATCCGAATGCCCGCTTTACTGATGGCGGTGAAGCAGCCGCGCGCCGTTCCCGCACTCAAGGCCAAAGGCGGCACCGTCATTGCCGGCGGCACGCTCGTCGTCGCCGGCCTCAACTATGGCGAGGCCATAGGCAACCCTCTCATCATCGTGGACGGCCTGGGACTCGACCGGATCGAGATCAAGGGCAGGAAAGCCACGCTGGGCGCGATGGTGACCATGGCGGCCATCGCCCGCGACCGCCGCCTCGATTCCTTCATCCCGTCGCCAATTCGATTGGCGGCCCGGCGGTGAGAGCCATGGCGACGGTCGGCGGCAATCTCTTCGCGCCGTCACCCTATGGCGACATGGCGGTGGCGCTTCTGGCGCTCGATGCCGAAGTCTCGTTCCACGACGGCAAGGCCGCACGCAAGACTTGCGCTCGAAGACTTCCTGAAAGACCGCAAGAAGCTCAAAGCCGCCTTCGTGCTGGCGTGTCTCATTCGCGCTGCCCGAGGCAAAGGCCTTCCGCTACATCAAGATCGTCCGCCGCAAGCCGGTGAGCGCATCGGTCGTCACCATCGCGGCTCTCCTTCCGCGCAAAGCCGGCAAGATCACAGGCGCCGCGCATCGCGCTCTGGCGCCATGGCGCCACATGCCTATGCGGCGCGCAAGGCCGAAGCTGGCGCTCGAAGGCAACGCTTCTCGACGGAGCGGCAATCGAAGGGGCAGCGAAAGTCATCGCCGAGGGCACAGCACCCTGCCGATGATGCCTATGCCACCGCCTGGTATCGCCGCGAAATCGCGCCCGTCCATTTCAAGCGACTGCTCATGTCGTGACGCGGAGAAAGCGTCATGAGCAAAATCGCCATTCAGTTTCATGCTCAATGGCGCGGAGCAGAGCGAATTCGTCGACAGCGGCTCGACCTTGCTCGTCGGTGCTGCGCGACAAGCTCGGCCTCTACAGCACCAAGGCCGGCTGCAATCAGGGCACCTGCGGCGCCTGCACGGTGATCATCGACGGCGAGCCGCAGCTTTCCTGCCTGACCTTGCCGAGCGCTGCGCGGGGAAAGTCGGTGACGACGCTCGAAGGGCTGGCGCGACGACGGCGCGCTCCATCCCTTGCAGCAGGCCTTCATGGAAGGCTTTGCGGCGCAATGCGGCTTCTGCACGCCGGGCATGATCCTCGCCGCCAAGGCGCTGCTCGACCGCAATCCCGATCCGTCGCGCGACGAAGTGATCGATGCGATCTCGGGCAATATCTGCCGCTGCACCGGCTATGAGCCGATCATCGACGCCATCCTGACGGCGGCGGACGAGATGCGCGGCAAGAAGATGCGCGGCAAGAAGCAAAGCGCGTGAGGTCGCACCATGCTTGAATATCGCAAGGAATATTTCGCCGAAGAGCGCGCCGAGACGATCTGCACCGAGGTCGGCGTCACGCGCCAGCGCTCCGACGCGCTGGGCCATGTGACCGGCAAGACGCAGTATCTATGCCGATCGCAATTTCCCGGGCCTGCTCCATCTGAAGATGGTGCGCAGCCCGCATCATCACGCGCGCATCAAATCGATCGATGTCGTCGAAGGCCGCTGAAGAGTGCCGGGCGTCGTGCGCGTCCTCACCGCCAAGGACGTGCCGCAGAACATCTATACGATCCTGTGCCTCATCCAGGTCGAGCCCAATGACGAGCCGGTGCTCGCCTTCGACAAGGTGCGCTACAAGGGCGAGCAGATCGTGGCGGTGCTTGCCGAGAGCGAGCGCGCCGCTCTGCGAAGGCGCCGCCAAGGTCAAGGTCGTCTTACGAGGAACTGCCGGCGGTTTTCGATGTCGAGGAGGCGCTGAAGCCCGGCGCGCCGCTCGTCAACGAATATCACGGCCGCAACTATTTCACCTATGAGGGCCATCACTGCCGGCGCGTGCGCTTCGGCGATGTCGATGAAGGCTTCGCCAAGGCCGATCATGTCATCGAGGAAATGTACCAATCCTCGCCGATCGAGCATGCGCCGACCGAGACGACCGGCTGCATCGTGGTGCCCGACCAGAACGACCGCTACACCTGCTACTCCAATACGCAGGCGCTCTATTTCACGCTCGACAATTCGGCGCTGATCCTCAAATCGCCCTTCCACAAATTGCGCCTGATCGGGGGCACCGTCGGCGGCGGCTTCGGCGGCAAGGTCGATGTCATCACCGAGCCGATCGCCTTTCTGGCCGCGATGCTGACCAAGCGGCCCGTCAAATATGACTACAGCCGCGAAGAAGAGATGCAGGTGTCATCGCCGCGCGCCGCCGAGCGCATCTATATCAAGGACGGCGTCACGAAGGATGGCCGCATTCTTGCGCGCAAGGTGCGGCTCTATGTCGATGCCGGCGCCTATTCGCGCCATTCGCCCTATGGCACGACCAAGGCCGCCGCCCACATGCCGGGGCCCTATACGATCCCCAATGTCTGGGTCGATTGCCATTGCGTCTATACCAACCGCACGCCGTCGTCGCGCGATGCGCGGCTTCGGCGTGACCATCGGCGATTTCGCGCTCGAAGTGCAGATGGACAAGCTCGCGCGCCTCATCGGCATGGATCCGATGGAGTTCCGCATCCTCAATGCCTATCGCGACGGCGACATGAAGGCGCATCGGAAGGAAGTCGAAGGTGCGGCTCTCGTCGAATGCGTCCAGGCGGCGGCCGATCTGGCGCATTGGCCGATCGGCGAGCGGTATCAAGGCGATGTCGTCGACAAAGAGGAGGCCTGAACATGGCAAAGAAGCGCGGCCGCGGCATGGCCTCCGTCAATTATCCGACCGGCATGAATTTGGGCGGCGATCCGTCCCAGGCGCTGGTCCATGCGACGACGACCGGAAGCTTCATCGTCACCTTGTCGAGCGTCGATCTGGGCCAGGGCCTGAAGACGGTGATGGCGCAGATCTGCGCCGAGACGCTTGGGGGTTCCGACCGACAATGTCATCATCGACACCGCCGACACCGACACCGGCCCGCATTGCATGGGCACTTTCGCTTCGCGCGGCACGCATCGCATCGGCAATGCCATCATCATGGCGGCCAAGGAGGCGAAGGCGGTGATGCTGGAAGTGGCGGCAGAGGAACTCGAGGTCGATGCGGCCGATCTCGAGACCGACGGCAAGGGCAACATCCAGGTCAAGGGCAGCCCGCAGAAATCGATCTCGATCCTCAACACGGCGCTTGCCGCGCATTTCAAGCACGGCAAGACGATCTCCGGCCGCGGCATCTTTCTGCAGCCGCGCTCCTATCCCGAGCCCGAGACCGGCAAGATGACGCCCGCCACCTGCTATGCCCATGCCTGCACGGTGGCGGAGGTCGAGGTCGACACCGAGACCGGCGAAGTCGCCGTGCTGTCGCTCAAGAGTGCTTATGAAGTCGGCCGCGCGCTCAATCCGCGCATGG
This sequence comes from uncultured Alphaproteobacteria bacterium, assembly GCA_963841765.1. Lineage (GTDB taxonomy): Bacteria > Pseudomonadota > Alphaproteobacteria > Rhizobiales > Aestuariivirgaceae > Taklimakanibacter. The sequence goes on along the minus strand of CAWJDZ010000029.1, from coordinate 198,216 downwards.
TCGAACAGCAGATCATCGGCGGTGCCTGGATGGGCATTTCGCATGCGCTCTATGAGACGACCGAGCCCTATTATCCCGACCGCGCGCATGGGCCGGTCGATTTCAACCAGTATCTGATGCCGGGGCCGGGCGACCTGCCGCGCTTCGAGAATGTCGTGATCGAGCGCCCGGCGCCCGATGGTCCCTTTGGCGCCAAGGGTGTCGGCGAGATGACCGCCAATTCGCCGATCCCGGCCATCGCCAATGCGATCTTTGACGCTGTCGGCGTGCGCGTCGATTCGCTTCCCATCACGCCCGAAAAGGTTCTGCGCGGGATTCAGGCGTTGAATGCGTGAGAAGGGTAATCGATGGATAGGATCACGAAATCTCCCTCCGCCGCGCGTAGCGCGGGGAGGGTGGCGCGAAGCGCCGGGTGGGGTTTCTCCACCGGGAAGTATTCAACGATTGGCCTGACCGATGAATGTGATCAAAGTGGTTTCGCACTCTCCCTCAAATCGTCATCCCGGCGAAAGCCGGGACCCATTAAATTCTCTACCCGCGGGCAGCGCCGCCCGGGTATGGCGGAGATTTCACATGTAACAGTCTTCAATGATTCCGAATACTGGCGCCTGTGCGGATGAGGGTGTCCTTTCGCGTAGTGAGCAAAGAGATTCAGTAGAGCGAGACAGAGGAGAAGTGAATGCTGAAAGTCATGTCGCTGATGAAGCGCCGCCCGGATCTGAGCCTCGACGCAGTTCCGCCATTGGGCGCAGAACGAGCATCCGCTCCTGGCGCAGAAGCTCCCCGGTTTGCGCGGCTATCGCATGAATGTCCCCAGGGAGGAGAACCCGGACAATCCCTATGATGCGGTGAGCGAGATGTGGTTCGACAGCGCCGAGGCGCGGCTTGCCGCCATGGCGACCGATGCGGGCAAAGCGGCGGGCGGCGACGCGGCGTCGCATTGCGCCAGCCGCTTCCATTTCCTCGTCGATGAGAAAGTCTTTGTCTGACGACCAAGTCCCATCGCCCGAAGCCTTGGCCGCGCGGCTCGAGCGCGAGCGCTATCTCGCGGGCGAGAGCTTGAGCATCGCGGTCTATCTCGCGCTGAAGCTGGGCAAGCCCTTGTTGCTCGAAGGCATGCCGGGCGTCGGCAAGACGGAGGCCGCGAAGGCGCTCGCCGCAGCGCTCGGCCGCAATCTCGTGCGGCTGCAATGCTATGAAGGCATCGACGCCGGCCATGCGCTCTATGAATGGAATTATGCCCGCCAGCTCTTGAGCCTGCGCCGCGACCATGACACCGATCTCTATGCGGATGAGTTCCTCATCGAGCGGCCCTTGCTCAAGGCGCTGAAAGCGCCGGCCGAGACCCTGCTCCTTATCGATGAAATCGATCGCGCCGATCATGAATTCGAAGCCTTTCTGCTCGAATTCCTGTCCGACTTCCAGATTTCGATCCCTGAGCGCGGCACGCTGAAAGCGAAGACGCCGCCCGCCGTCATCTTGACCTCGAACCGCACACGCGAATTGCACGAGGCCTTGCGCCGGCGCTGCGTTTACAACTGGATCGCCTATCCCGAGCCCGAACGGGAGGCGCGCATCATCATGATGCGCGCTCCCGATGTCGCGGAGAAGACGGCGCAGGCGGTGGTCGCGGCGGTCAACGGCCTGCGCCGTTTGCCCCTCGCCAAGCCGCCTGGAATATCGGAAGCGATCGAATGGGCCGATGCCGCGACCCTTCTTGAGGGGGGCAGCGGCCGCTGGCCCGAAGCCTTCCGGCGGGCGATCGGTGTCGCGATCAAGGATGAGGAGGATCTGAATCTTGTCGCAGGCGATCTCGACGAGTTGCTGGAAAAGGCTTGCGCGTCATGAGGCTTCCGCGCGCCGCCTCGGTCCTCGTGGATTTCACCCGGTTGTTGCGCGCGCATGGTTTTCCGCTCGGCCACGAGCAAATGGTGATGTTCCTGGACGCGGTGCGCCTTTTGGGCCCGAAGAGCATCGAAAGCATCCGCCATGCCGCGCATGCGGCGCTGGCGCCAACGGCCGATCGGCACGCCGAGTTTGATGCGCTCTTCCACGCCTTCTTCTTCGAGCAGGCGGCCGTCGTGTCGGCGGCGAAAAGTCTGCCCGAAGAGGATGCGCCGGTGAAGGACAAGGGCGACCAGCGCCGCGAGCCGCCTGAGATCGAAGGCGCCAACCGCTCCGGCAAAGTCGCTGCGGCGCAAGAGTTGCTGGGTATTCGCCGCTTCGATTCTCCAGCTGAAGAGCCCGCACTCGACCGGCTGAACCGCGAAGGGGCGAAAGCCCTGCCGCGCCGCCGTGGCTTCCGCAAGATCCCGCATAGGCAAGGCGATGCGCTTGATCTGCGCCGCTCGATGCGGCGCGTGGTCGAACATGACGGCGATGTCGTCCGGCTGATGCGTGAAAGGCGAAAAGTCCTGCAGCGGCCGATCGTCCTTCTCATCGATGTATCGGGGTCGATGAAGGCGCATACCGCCGACTATCTGCGCTACGCCCATGCTTTGACTCAGATCGCGGACGAGGTCGAGACGTTCACGTTCGGCACACGTCTCACCCGCATCACCAAAGCGCTGACGCATCGCGATTGCACCCGCGCGCTCGCAAATGTAGCCGCCGTTGTCGACGACTGGGACGGCGGCACGCGCATTGGCCCCGCACTTTCCGCTTTCATCGGCAATCCGCGCTATGCGTCCTTGCTGCGCGGCGCCGTCGTGCTGGTCCTTTCCGACGGGCTCGAGCGCGGCGATCCGGCCCCCATGCGCGCGGCGGTCGCGCGCATCGCCCGTCGCGCCTTCCATCTCGCCTGGCTGACGCCTCTGGCGGCCGATCCGCGCTTCCGGCCCGAGACGCGGGCGCTGAAGGATATTCTTCAATTCCTCGACCAGCTCGGCAATGGCGTCTCGCTCGCAAGCCTTGTCGACCACACCTTGCTCATAGGCTCTACAGTCCGCTCTGGTGGAAATGTCGGCCAATGACGAACGCAACAATGGAGATTTCGTGCGCTCCCTCAACTCGTCATCCCGGCGAAAGCCGGGACCCCCTGAATAGAATCAAGCGGGCGGTGCTGCTCGCGTGGAAAGATTTTAATGGATCCCGGCTTTCGCCGGGATGACGATTTGTGGAAGAGTGCGAAACCCCTTTGATCACATTCATGGACGCTTCTGCGATAGTGGACACTAACTCATGATCCCCATCGTCGATGCTCATCACCATATCTGGCGCCAGAAGGACGTGCCGTGGCTCGTAGGGCCGATGCTGCCTCGCATCTTCGGCCCCTATGAGCCGATCCGGCGCGACTATCCGATCAGCGAATATCTGTCCGATATTGCGGGATCGGGTGTCGCGCAATCCGTCTATGTCCAGGCCAACTGGGCCAAGGAGCATTTCGAAGATGAAGTCGCCTGGGTGCAGCGGACCGCCGATGAGACCGGCTGGCCACATGCGATCGTCGGCTATGCCGATCTCATGGCGGAAGATGCGCGTCCGCAGCTTGATCGTTTGCGCCGCTATGCCTTGCTGCGCGGCATCAGGATGCAGCTCCACTGGCACGACAATCCGCAATACCGCTTTGCCGCAAAGCCCGATCTGATGCGCGAGCCTCACTTCCGGCGCAACATGTCCTGTCTCGCCCAATATGGACTGAGCTTCGATTTGCAGGTCTTTGCCGGCCAGATGCATGATGCGGCGGAGCTTGCCGGCGATTTTCCAGCGACGACATTCATCCTCCAGCATGCCGGCATGCTCGAAGATCTCTCCGCCATCGGCCGTGCGGCGTGGCGTCAGGGGATGATGAAGCTCGCGCGCCGGCCGAATGTCGTCTGCAAGCTTTCGGGCCTTGGCACATTCATTCACAAGGTCGATGCCGGGCAGATCGGCGATATCGCCCGCGAAACGATCGGCCTTTTCGGCGCCGGGCGCTGTCTCTTCGGCTCCAATTTCCCGATCGAGAAACTGTGGTCGAGCTACGCTGAGCTCATTCAGGCCTATCGCGCGGCTCTCGCCGACTATCCTGCGGAGGCGCAGGAGGAGATCTTCTGCAAGACGGCGCGGCGCGTCTATCGGTTAGGGTGACCTGCCCCACTTCGTCATGGCCGCCCTTGAGGCGGCCATCCAGCCCTTCCGTGCAACAGCTGTGTGGCGTCGAGTTTGGATGGCCGGGTCGAAGTCCGGCCATGACGAATGGGGGGAGTTGCTCGCACTTCAGGCCGAGGCCGTGTCTACTCCTCCACCGCGATCCGGTAGCCAATGCCGGGCTCGGTCAGGATGAGGCGTGGATTGGCATGATCGTCTTCGAGCTTGCCGCGCAATTGACCGACCAGCACGCGCAGATACTGCATGTCCTCGGCATGGGCCGGGCCCCAGACGGCGGTGAGGATCTGCCGGTGGGTGAGGACACGCCCGGCATTGCGCATGAGCAGCGCCAGGAGGTCGAATTCCTTGGGGGTCAGCTTCAGGATCGCGCCGTTTTTGGTCGCGCGATGGTTCGGTATATCGACGACAATCCCCTTGTGATCGAGAACGGGCGAGGATTTGTTGCGCGGATTGTGATGGCGCAATGCCGTGCGGATGCGCGCCAGGAGCTCGCCGATGCCGAAGGGCTTGTTGACATAGTCGTCGGCGCCGAGGTCGAGCGCCTCGATCTTCTCCGCCTCGCGGTCGCGCGCCGAGACGATGATGATCGGCACTTGCGAAAAAGCGCGCGCCTGGCGGATGACGTCCTTGCCGTCGAGATCGGGCAGGCCCAGATCGAGCAGCACGACATCGGGCGCCGACTGGGCGATGAGCTTGATCGCCTCAGCCGCCGTCGCGGCCGCGTTTACGGCAAAGCCGCCGGCCTCCAGTCCGAGCTTGAGGAAGCGCTGGATCTGAGGTTCGTCATCGACAATCAGAATGCGGATCAAGGCGGTCATGCGCGTTATATAGCACGACGTCACCGGAAGACGGGTATGACGAGACTATCAAGAGCCCGGCCATTGACCAGTTGAAGGCCTTACGTGCGAGGGGCGCGCTGAGGAAGCGTCCGATTGCCGCGCCGAAACCCGCCCATAGCACGACCGACAGGAAGCACGTCGCCGCGAGCACGCCGGCGATCGCCGCCGTCTGCAGCACCACGCTGCCTTCGACACTGGTATAGGCTGCACGCGCGCCGACCGCGGTCACCCAGCCCTTGGGATTGATCCATTGGAAGAGCGTTGCCTCGATGAATGTAATCGGGCTCGCGCGAACGGAGCCCTGGGAGATCGCGCCGGCTTGAGCGATGCGCCAGGCGAGATAGAGCAGATAGGCGGCGCCCAGATATTTGAGCGTCACATGCAGGCGCGGCTCAGTCTTGATGAGGCCGGCGAGGCCCAGTCCCGACGCCATGATCAGCAGAGCAAAGCCAAGGGTAATGCCGAGCATATGCGGAATGGCGCGCCGAAAGCCGAAATTGGCCGCCGAGGCCGTGACCATGACGACATTGGGACCTGGTGTGAGGCACATGGCCAAGGCGAACAGGACCAATGGCGCAAAGAGCATGTCGCCCATTCGAGTACTCTCCTCGAACGGCACGATGCGAGCGCCCGGGCGCCCCTGCAATTACCGGGCGGTAATGATGGTTGTGGCGTTACTCGCTCTTGTTTCGTCATCCCGTCGAAAAGCCGGGATCAATAAAATTCTTTGATCGCCTCGCCTGCCGTCGCGGCGGCGCTCACGGCAAAGCCGCCCGCCTCGAGTCCGAGCTTGAGGAAGCGCTGGATCTGAGGCTCGTCGTCGACGACGAGGATGCGAATGCCGCTGGACATGCGGTCATGATAAACCTTCACCGGTATCTGGCTGAGTTTGATTTCCGCTATTCCAACCGCATAGCGCTTGGTATCAATGATGAGGCGCGCGCCGCCCGCATGGTGAGGGGCATAGTTGGCAAGCGCCTCACCTATACAAGCAACTGACGGATGGAACTTACACGTATGGCCGAAAAGCAAAGGCCGGCAAAAAAGAAGAAGATGACCAAAGCTGAACAGGCCGAGCGGTTCAAACAAGCCGCTCGGGATCTAGAGGCCGATGAGACTGGCGAGAGTTTTGACAGGGCCTTCTCGCGAATAATCCCTGTTAAGCGTCAGCCTGAAAAATCTAGATAGGCGATTGGACACTCGATTCCCCGGTGTGCTATAACCAAATGCACAGCGGCGCACCCCCTTTTGGAAGGAGACGCGCCGCCGCTCTTACCCCTGATGGAAGGGGGCAGGACGTAGGAGGCCCTAGGGCCTCCACGCCGATCTTGTCCGGGCCATGTGCGCACGCGGCAGGCCCTCCCCCAGGGGTCCTGCCGCCTCCTAGATCAATCTGGCCCTGCAATCGGCATTGTCCCAGAGATCAGTATCGATGATCACGTCATCGGGATGCGGCGACCGGCTCGGGCAGCCTCGCACCAGTCCGCAGTGGGCGGTACCTTTGGCGATCGAAGTTGTGCTACTCGCCAAGATGTTCGCGCCTTATTGGGGATTACGATTGGGGCAAAGTTGGTCTCAGCCACCCTAGGCCTTAATCATCATTGATGACGCTCGACATCCAGCCGTCGTTCAAGGACGAGAAGCGTTTCTCAATGGTCCCTTATACCGGGAGATCATCGATCGGTATAAGGGTTATGCGCTTCCGCCAGCCGTTGCGCTTGAGCGGCAAATTAAATCGCTCGGCGTGCCGCCGAAACGACCGGCGGGGGCCCTGGGCAAGCCTTCGATGGCCTCGCTGCTTCTGCCAGTTACTTCGCGCGGCGACGGGCGCTTTAGTCGTCACCAGACGATTCATCGCCGCCGCCCGCGCCGCGCCGCTCGACGACGAGACAGCGCCCGTGACGAGGGCGACCAGGGCGAAGGCTCTGGTAGTGGCGGCGGAAGGAACCGGCGGCGGCGATCGGCTCGGAGCTGAAAATCGCCAAGCTGCACCCCTTACCATTCAGGGCCTGCTCAGAACGTTGCCCGAAGCGGATCAATGGCCAGTGGGAGAACGAGTGAAGTGGCTTTCAAACCGCCGGGTCTTCTGATCTTCGGTCTCAGCTGCAAGGAAAAAGACGGGACCCGTGGCGGAGAGATCGCCGTCACGATCAAGTCAAAAGAAAACGGCGGCCAATGACGATCCGCCGTTTTGATCTTGCCGCCTAGCGGGCCAACCTCGACAAAGGACCGCGCATGGCGAAACCCGGAAGGAAAGGAGGAGCGCCATGCAGGTTTCCGATCTGCTTTCCAGAGGTCGGGAAGTGAAGGCTCAAGGACGAGAGCGCGCGCAAGACCGACAATATCAACCGCACCACTTGCCACAGCGTCCTCGGCTTGCGCGCGCGTCTTGAAACCGCCTGTCAGCATGAGAGGCTTGGTCGTTACCGCGCGGGCGCGCTTTGCAAACTCGAGGAAGTAGGGTCCGCGTCCCGATCCGTCGGAGGCGGACTTTGCTCCGGGGAAGTAAGTCCCGCCGCTGATGTCGATCAGGTCGACCGAAGACCGATCCAGCGCCGCCATCACCTTGAGCGCGTCTTCCTTGTCGAGCCCGCCCTCAAGCTGGTCTGAGGAATTGAGTTTTACGGCGATGGGGAAATCCGGTCCGACAGCTGCGCGCGTTGCTTCGATAGCTTCCAGCAGAGGACGCATACGATTGGCGATTGCCCCTCCGTATTCGTCGCTCCGCTTGTTGAACAGTGGCGAAAGGAACTGGCTAAGCAAAAATCCGTGCGCCGCGTGAATTTGCACACCGCCAAAACCGGCCTGCTGCGCTAACCAGGCTGTCCTCGCAAACTCCGAGGGTAATTGACGCATTTCGTCCAATGTTATTTCCGCGCAGCGCAGACCCGGCAGATCGAGGGCACTCGGGCCCTTGGGGTTACTGGTCGGTGCGTACGCAAGCGCTCCGGCGTGACCGAGTTGCAGCCAGAGCTTGGTGCCGTTTTCGCCGCCATGTCGGGCAAGTTCCCGGAACCGGTCAAGGTCGGAGGCCTCGTTGAGTACTAGATTGCCGGGGTTCTCGGCGTAACCGGCGGTGAGCTGCACCTCACCGATTATGGATACGGCCAACCCACCTGCGGCCCAGCGCTGATACAGCCTGATCTGTTCGGCTGTCGGATGGCCGGTTCCGTCGCCTAAGGAATCCGACATCGCTGATTTCGCAATCCGATTTATCAGGATTGAACCGCAAGCCAGTTGCAGCGGTTCGAACAGAGGTCCACGGTGTTGCATTTGAAATTCCACGACCAAGATTCCGGCTTCATCCATGAAAACTCGCGGCACCGCAACACAACGTCGGGTCTGGGCTCTACTGGCCGACCATTGAACTTGAGCCTAGCAGGTTTTCGGGTTTTCCACCGTTTCCAGGCGTCTTAGGCGACCCGGGCGAACTATCTCACCAAGTCATAGGACCGAGTTGGCCAAGCATTCCGGCAATGTCTTCGACGTGCCACGTCGAGGAAGGTCTGCGCAAGGCTGGCTTTCAAATTTAGGATCTGTGGTTGTTCCGCCGATGGCTTCAGCACCGAAATACGTTGCTTAGCGGCCATACCTTTTGGAGGCTCTCCCTCTCCTGGCGATCATCACAGACTAACGTTTGTACTCGGCGACTTCTGGTTTTGGCCCATCACGTCATTTCGCTGCGCTTCGGAATTTGACCGCTATCGGGGCATAACGGACATCGATCAAAACGCTTCGGTTTCACTGTCTTACCGCATACTTAGCGCACATATTCTTTAGGAGGAGCGCACACGGATGTCGGTCATCTAAGCCGAACACTATCGCACCTCTAATGGCGAACGGATTGGATCATTATTACTTTGATCCGGCGCGGATTTTTGATTATCGGGCCCTCCTGCCAGTATGTGATCCGAAATGCCACGTGCAATCTCACGCTCGCCCATGATGATGCGATTCGCTCCGAGCTTCCTGAGATAGTCCACTTCGGCATCGCTATGGGCGCGCGCGATGATGTCCAAATTCGGATTGGCAGCGCGAGCACGCTCGATCAGATTCCCGCTCTCGAATGGATTCGGAATAGCGCTAATGAGGATCCGCGCCGCCGAAACATTAGCGGCCGCAAGCATTTCTGCCTGTGCGGCGTTTCCCTGGATCACTTCGATGCCTCGCTCACGTAGTTCATCGATGATTGTCTGGCGCTCTTCAATCACCAGATAAGGAAGATTCATTTGGCTGAGGGTTTGCGCCACCAAAGTTCCCACTCGGCCGTGCCCGACCAATACAGCGTGATTGGTCAGAGTAGTCGAGGGCAACTGCGGAGCTTCTTGCTCGCCCGATCCCTGCTCGCCACCAATTTGATCCCCTCTTTCGAGTCGGGCTGAAAGCCAATGCACCGCAGCGAACAGGATCGGATTTAACAAAATGGACAGCATGGCGCCTGCGAGAATGAGGTCCCGCCCGACATCAGGAAGCAGTCGGAGATCTGTCCCGAGCCCTGCGACAATGAAGGAGAACTCGCCGATCTGCGACAAGCTTATTGCAAGCAACAATGCCTTTTGCGGCACTTGACCAAAGATTTGCGCGACCGCAAACACTGCTACCGCGTTGCCCACGACAATAATCATCAAGGTGATGGCAACAAAGATCGGTTGACTGACCAGAATTGTCGGATCGAATAGCATTCCGACCGAAACAAAAAACAGAACGGCAAACGCATCCCGCAACGGCAGGGTCTCTTGAGCAGCCCTTTGACTCAGCTGGGATTCGGACAAGATCATGCCTGCAAAGAATGCGCCCAGTGCGAATGAGACGCCGAAGAGTTCGGAGGCTCCAAAGGCAACTCCAAGCGCGATGGCGAGAACCGCAAGCCGGAACAGTTCTCGAGATCCTGTATGAGCAACATAGTGCAGGACCCATGGAATGACGCGCCTGCCGACAAGAATCATCAGGGCAATGAATGCTGCAAGCTTCAATGCCGTAAGGCCGAGGGCACCGGCAAGCGTTTGCGGCTCGAGGAAGGCGAACGGGCCAGCAGAACTGGGGGTGGGCTGATCTGAGTTTCCCTCAACCAGACCTGCGACGGTGGGCAGCAGAACGAGCGCAAGAACCATCGCAACGTCCTGGACGACAAGCCAACCGACCGCAATGCGCCCCGTGTCCGATTGCAGGTGGTGTTTGTCCTGCAAGGTCCTCAAGACAACGACAGTGCTAGCCACCGAAAGCGCCAGGCCGAAGATCAATCCAGCTTCGATTGGCCAGCCGACGAGTTGTGAGAGGGCGAACCCCAGTGCCGTCACGATGACAATTTGACCGAGCGCACCAGGAAGAGCGATTTTCCTGACTGAAAGGAGGTCCTCGACTGAGAAGTGAAGCCCGATGCCGAACATCAGCAGAATTACGCCGACCTCCGCCAGCTGACGTGTCAGACCCTGGTCGGCCACAAAGCCCGGCGTGAACGGCCCGATAACGATGCCCGCCATGAGATATCCTACCAACGGCGGCAGACGCAGCCGATGCGCCAAGGTCCCCAGTATGAACGCAAGACCAAGGCCCGCAACGAGGATCGCAATGAGCGGCGTGTACGTCATATCTCCTCAAGTACCTTCCAGGCCGACCACCAAAGGTGACTACAACTATGACAGATTTTTTCCTTGAAGCTATACTCGCTGCCGGATTCCAATTCCCCGGGGCTCTGCTCCGAAACCTCCCTCACATCAAACTATCGTACTGCGGTGTGATCAGCATTCGCAGGCCTGCCCCCGCTTACGGCCAAGCCCCACATTGGGCTAATGGTGGTACGAATCCGCAGATAAGGGACCAAGAGGCAGCGGTCTCAACAGTTTTCGCAAAGACTCCACGAGTTCGCTTTCGATTATTGTCAGCGTGATCGCAACGACCGGAACAGGCGGCACGCCGCCCAGGAACCGCAAAGGGACTGAATGTCGATAAGGAGGCCGGACTTTCGTTCCTAGCCCTCGCCTTCATACTTGGCCAACGTTAGCATGATTTCGTCGGGGGTGCGCGCGGATCGAAAGGTCCGTATCACCTCGTCGTTGCGCAGCTCCTTTACAATGCTTGAGATCCTGCCGAGGTCCTTGTGCGGTCCATCCGGCGAGAGGAATGCAATCACAACGTCCACTTCGACCCCGTCGGGCGTCGGGAAATTAACCGATTCACGAAGCACTGCGGCCGCTGCCACCGGTCCCGGTAGGAACTCCGCCGTGCCGTGCGGAAGAGCAACGCCCTTACCGATTGCTGTGGAGCCGAGCTTTTCCCGGGCAAGCAGAGGTCCCACATAGGCGGCGACGTCACCGCCGAGATCACTGGCGAACTGCTCAGCCAAGCGGCTGATGAGGTCTCGTCCTTTGCAGTCACTAATATCCAACATAATCCTGTTGGGAGAGAGGAAGTCAGCCAGGGCCATGACGTACCATCCGTTGGATCGCTGTCTCTCAAACGCCGCTCGGTCTTCAATGTGCGCAGCCAAATATCGGCGCAGGTTCTGACTGGGCATCCTCCTCGCGTTGCCGCCGACGAGTTGGATCGACACGCTCGCGAACTCGGCGAACGACGAGCACCGGGCAATTCGCTTTCGCGATAAGCTCTCTTGAGACAGAGCCGCTGATCGCCTTCACAATTTCTGGTCTGTCAGTCGCTCCGACAACGATGTAATCCATATCCTGTGCATCAGCGTAGCCCACAATGCTGTCGGCTACCCTGATGGCATGCCAAGCCTCCCTCTTCACCTTGAATATGCCGGCCCACTTCGCTTGACGCACGGCTTCGTCGAGAACGCGATTTATGTGTTCCTCCGGCCATAGACATATGCCTGCTCCGCGTCCGGGCATGACCGGGTTCACCATGCAGATTGTGAGTTCAGCGCCCAGCTGGGTCGTAAGATCGAACGCTGCGCGAGCAGCCCTGATTGAGGGTTCCCGACCGTTAAGTCCACAAAGGATCTGGATGGCCATGGCGTTCCTCGCCTGGTGCTGTAGCCCCGGCCGAGGCCCGCAATCATAACGCGCAAGTAAGTCGCTGGAATAGACCTGTATCCTTGCTCGAGCTTTTATTTTGGCTGTTGAACAGTGCTTCCAACTCTCTCAGCAAATCGTCGGCCTTGCCGTTCTTTTCAGCTGCTTCAGGTGGAGGTCGTTGTTCGCGACAACGGGCCGGGCATCGACCCGGCGGTCGTCGAACGACTGTTCGAGCCCTTCTACACCACCAAATCCAACGGCTTGGGCATGGGGCTGACAATTTGCCGGACCATCGTCGAGGCCCAGGGCGGACGTCTCGGGGCCGAGAACCAACCCGGCGGCGGAGCGGCTTTCACTATCGCCCTCCCCTCGCTGGGCCCGCGGCGCCCCAACCGCGGCAGAGACAGCCACTGACGAAGCCGATGCGGAGGTATGGCGTCCACATGTATTGCCACAAACCCCAACGCTGCTGGATCATCGACGGCAAGCACTTTCCGGTGAAGCCAATTTCCAGTCCTTTCCACCCGACCGGTAATCAGCGCCTCGTTCCACAAGAGCCAGGGGCCGGCAAACCGCCGCAAGCTCTCCATTGCCGGAACGCCATTTCCCGCTGTAAGGGGTCGCCAAGGACCGCGATTTGCCGATTTTGGCTACCCAGATAGCCCCCAACAAGATCGGCCGTCCTAAAGTCGTTTGCAGAATCTCATCGCAAGTGGGGATCGTTCATCCCCAGCGCGTTATAGACACGAAGCCAATCGGTGCAAGGCTACTAAAAAAAGAAGGGACGCGAGAGTCCAACACGCGTCCCTATGAGGATTAGTGAGTTTCCCTTGGTTCAGTCTGTTCTTTGACGTAGCCTTCCGCTGGGTCGGACCGGCCCGCCTGAGGGAAGCACGGACTTGGAACGTCGGTTAGCCGCCATCCTCGCCGCCGATGTAGTTGGCTACAGCCGGCTCATGGGTGAGGACGAGACCAGCACGCTGGCACGGCTGAAGGAGCTCCGAGCCACTGTCCTGGATCCGACAGTGCGCGCCCACAAAGGGCGGGTCGTCAAAGTCATGGGTGACGGCGTCCTGATCGAGTTCGGCAGCGCGGTTAACGCCGTGCAATGCGCCATCGACTTGCAGCAAGGGATGGCAGCAGCCAATAAGGATCAATCCGAGGACCGCCAGATCGTCTGGCGAATTGGGGTAAATCTCGGCGACGTCATCGTCGAAAGCAGCGATCTCTATGGCGACGGCGTCAACATCGCGTCGCGACTCGAAGCTGTTGCCGAGCCGGGCGGTATTCTCATTTCCGGGACCACCTATGATCAGGTTCGGGGCAAGATCAAGGTCGCCATCGACGATCTCGGCGCCCAGAGCTTGAAGAATATCGCCGAACCGGTGCGGACCTATCGCCTGCACCTTGACGGCGTAACTCAGACAGCTCCGCTCGCGCGCCCGGCCCCAAGCCTCCCCGACAAGCCCTCAATTGCGATTCTGCCCTTCCAGAACATGAGCGGTGAATCCGAGCAGGAGTACTTCGCCGACGGTATGGTCGAGGAGATAATCACCGCGCTGTCGCGATTTGGTGGCCTGTTCGTCATCGCCCGCAATTCGAGCTTCACCTACAAGGGCCGCAATGTTGATGTGAAGCAGGTCGGCCGCGAGATGGGCGTGCGCTACGTGTTGGAAGGCAGTGTGCGCAAGGCTGGAAGCCGGGTCCGTATCACCGGTCAGCTTATCGATACCGCAACCGGAGCGCATCTGTGGGCCGATCGTTTTGACGGCGGAATCGAGGACGTCTTCGATCTCCAGGATCAGGTTACTGCGAGCGTCGTCGGCGCGATCGCTCCCAAGGTGGAACAGGCTGAGATCGAGCGGTCCCATCGAAAGCCGACCGGCAGTCTCGACGCCTATGATTATTATTTAAGAGGACTGGCCAGCGCTCATCAGTGGACGAAGGAAGCCAATTTCGAAGCCCTGATCTACTTCTCGGGGGCTATCGAGCGCGATCCTGATTTCGCAGCGGCCTATGGCTGGGCCGCACGCTGCTACTCCCAGCGCAAGTCGGGCGGCTGGTCAACGGATTCCGCCAATGAAATCTCCAAAACGAAGAGGCTGGCGCGGCGTGCGGCGGAACTGGGCAGAAATGATGCGGTTGCACTATGTACAGCCGGCATCGCCCTTGCCTATGTCGTCGGCGACCTCGATGATGCCGAGGCACTGACCGACCGGGCGCTCGTGCTCAATCCGAATCTAGCCTTAGCATGGCTGTTCGGCGGTTGGGTCAAGCTGTGGGTCGGCGAAGCGGAAGTCGCGATCGAGCGCTTTGCCCACGGTATGCGGCTGAGTCCCAACGATCCTCAGAATTTCGCTTTGTATGATGCAATGGCTGCAGCCCATTTCACCCTCGGCCGTTATGCCGAGGGGTTATCATGGTCGAAATCAGCGCTCAGGGAGCAGCCCGATTTCGTTCTTGCAGTGTGTGTCGCTGCCGCAAACGCCTCGCAGGCTGGCCGATTAGAAGACGCCCAAAGGTTCGGGCTTCATCTGCGCCGGATTGCTCCCGACCTCCGCATTGCCAATATCGCGACACTGTTCATGCCTGAATTCCGTCGTCCGGAAGACATTGCAAGGCTTACCGAGGCGTTGCGCAAGGCAGGCCTACCGGAGTGAGGGATTGTCCGGTTATGGCCCATTGCGTCATTTAGCTGAGCTGCAAAACGTTGGTCGCTTTCGGTGCATAGCGGACGCCGGCAAGTCGTCCGCCCGGCTGATTTGTGGGTTCACGGCCTAATGAGTCCGCGCTACCCGACATAGCTCTTCAGGATCGACGCCCCGAGCGTGTATTTGGGATCGACCATGTTGCCGAGCCTGACGCGCCCCGCCTGGGTGAGCAGGAAATAGGCCTCATACTGGTCGAAGCCGAAATCGCTCACCAGCCAGTGGATGAGCTCGCGATAGGCGATGCGCGCCGCATCTTCCATGGGCCTGGTGCTGCCGATCGTCATGATGAATCTTTCATTCTCGAGCCGCGGCCAGGCGATCTGCCAGTTCTTGATGAGGTCGACCTGGACCGTCGTGGTCGACGGAATCTCGACCGCGACGCCGCACAGCTCGCCATCGCCCTGCGTGCCATGGCAGTCGCCGAGATAGAGATAGGCCTCCTTGTGGTGCACCGGGAAATAGACGACCGCTCCCGGACAGACATCAGGCAGATCCATATTGCCGCCCCAGTAATCGGGCTGCAGCGAGCTCACCGCCTCGATCTCGGGACTGACGCCCAGTGTCCCAATGAAGGGCTCATAGGGCAAGGTGATCCTGGAATTGAACTTGATGCCCTTCTCGGTCACTTCCATCTTCTTCACCTTTTCCGGCAGAGGCGGGTTGAGAAGGGCCGTGTTGCTGGTGGCGACGAGCCCCCCGAATTCGGGGATGAGCGCCGTCGTGCCGACGGGTTGGGGTCCTCGGGGCTTGATCGAGTGGATATGAACGCAGAGCACATCGCCTTTCTCCGCACCCTTTACCGCGATCGGACCGCATTGCGGATTGACGAAGGGCATGTTCAGCACTTTCGTCGGCAGGTCGTTTTCCGTCTTGATGGCGCCCTCGAAGGCGTCCTGTGTTTCGGCGACGACGATATCTCCGGGCTCAATCTCCAGCACCGGTTTGGCATAGGGCCCATAGACATAGTTGTATTTGCCCTGCTTCTCGACGGTGAGCTCATGCGTCTTGCCGGCCTTGCCGCGGGCGACACCCTTGCGCGCCATGTAGCTTTGTTGCAGCCAATTGCTCATGCACGCCTCCGGTTCGATCGCTTCCAATGCTCAGCGATATTCGCTGACCTTGTACTGCGCGTTGTCGAGCCACTTGGGATTGATGTCCATGCCCCAGCCCGGCCGGTCGGTGATCTCGACATGCCCATCGACGACCTTGTACGGATCCTCGACGAAGAGGGCGTCCTGCCAAGGATAGTAGTCAAGACCTTCGATCGAAAGCTCGAGATATTTCCCGGGATTGTCGATCGCTTTCAGAAAATGCATCGTGCACAGCGTGACGAGCGAGAGATTGGCGCTGTGCGGCGTGCAGGGAAGGCCCGCTGCCGCCCCCAGGCGCGCGACATGAAGCGAGCGCGTCATGCCGCCCAGATACATGATGTCGGGCTGGATGATGTCGACCGCGCGCATGTCGATCATTTGTTTCCAGGCGGTGAATTCGCAATCCTGCTCGCCGCCGGTGACATCGAGGGTGAGCGCATCCGCAACCTGCTTCGTTTGGGCGAATTCCCAATCGGGACACGGCTCCTCGTAGTGCCCGATGCCTTCAGCTTCGAGCAAGCGCCCGACTTCGATGGCGCGCCTGGGCGAGTAGCAGGAATTGGCATCGACGAGCTTGTCGATGCCCTCGCCGAGCGCACGCGAAATCATGGGCACGATGGTCTCGGTGCGGCCCGGCCACTCATCCTGGTCGCGGCCGCATTCCGCTCCGACACGCCATTTGAAGGCGGTGAAGCCCTTTTCGTCCTTGAGCTTGAGGAAACGGCGCGTCTCGTCTTCGGCCGTAATGTCGCGCTTCATCGAGGACGCATAGGCGCGCAGCTTCCCGGGCGTTCCCCGAGGAGCGAAACGACCGGCTTGCCTTCGAGTTTGCCGCGCATGTCCCACAAGGCCTGTCGAGCCCGGTGGTGGCGCGGCGCAGATAGGAGCCCGGGAATTTGTGCTCCTTCTCATTGATGCGCTCGAGCGTGTCTGCGAAGTCGATCGCATCGGTGCCGAGCGCATGGCGGGCGACCTGGCGATGGAAGATTTCACAAGTGATGTCGGCATTGTAGGTGGAGACCTGCCCCCAGCCCTGATCGCCGGTATCGGTCGTGACACGGACGAAGCCGACATATTCATTTGTGAAGGTCTCGAGTTTCTGGATGATCATGGTCTTCCCCGCAGCCACATTCTGACATAGGCTCCCGCCGCGCTGGATTTCCAGCGCTGGATTTTCGGTGCGGTCTTTCTCCTCGATATTGCAATAGCATGACAACCGAATGGGATTACATCGTCGTCGGCGCGGGCTCGGCGGGTTGTGCGGTGCGCCGGGCGGCTGAGCGAAAGCGGCCGGCATCGCATCCTTGCTGCTCGAGGCGGGGCCCGATGACCGCCAGTTCTGGGTCGAGGATGCCCATTGGCTATGGCCGCACTTTCTACGAGCCCCGCGTCAACTGGATGTATGAGACCGAGCCCGTCGAGGGTCTTGCCGGGCGCCTCAGCTATTGGCCGCGCGGCAAGGTGCTGGGCGGATCGAGCTCGATCAATGCCATGGTCTATTCGCGCGGCCAGGCCTCCGACTTCGATGAGTGGGAGGCCTTGGGCAATAAGGGCTGGGGCTGGCGCGATGTGCTCAAGACCTACCGCAAGCTCGAGGACCATGATCTGGGCGCCAGCGAATGGCATGGCGGCGGCGGCCCGCTCCATGTCACGACCATCGAACGCTGACGCTCACCCCTTGAGCCGCCTCTTCATCGCCGCGGGGCAAGAAGCAGGGCTCGCCTTCAATCCCGATCTCAATGGCGCCACCATCGAAGGCGTAGGGCTCTATCAGATCACCACGCGCCGGGGTTTTCGCGAATCGGCGGCCTCCGCCTATTTGCGCAAGCGCCGCGCGCAATCTCGAAATCATGACCGAGGCCCAGGCCACGCGGATCCCCTTCGATGGCAGGAAGGCTGTCGGCGTTGCTTATGAGCGCGGCGGTCAAATGCACGAAGCGCGCGCCAGCGCGCGAAGTGATCGTGAGCGCGGGTGCGGTCGGCTCGCCCCATCTCCTGCAGCTTTCCGGCATCGGGCCGGCGGCTTTGCTCAAGCGTCACGGCATCGCGGTCGTGCAGGATAACAAGGCTGTCGGGCGCCATCTGAAGGATCATCTCTGCTATGACTTCACCTATCGGAGCCGGGCACCCAGTCTCAACAACGCGCTCAGACCCTGGCACGGGAAATTGCGGGCGGGCTTGCAATATGTCGTGATGCGCTCAGGGCCCGCTTTCCATGAGCCTCAACCAGGGCGGCGGCTATTACCGCTCTGACCCCTCGCCGCCTCACCCGATATCCAGCTCTATTTCTCGCCTCTGACCTATGAGAAGGCGCCGCCCAAGACGCAGGCCTTTGATGAATCCCGATCCCTTTGCCGGCTTTTGCACCAGCATCTCGCCCTGCAAGCCGAAAAGCGAAGGCTATCTCGAAATCAAATCGCCCGACTGGCGGACCTATCCGGCCATTCATCCGCGCTATTTTCCGAGCCCGAAGATCTCACGGCCATGGTCGAAGCGGCGCGCTTCCTGCGCAGGCTGGGCGATGCGCCGAGCTTTGCCCCCGTCATCGAGACGGAGCTTAAGCCTGGCAAAGGGATCGAAACGGATGACGACTTCGCCCGCGACATTCGCGAGCCGGGCCTACTCGGTCTTCCACCCGGTCGGCTCCTGCCGGATGGGGCCCGATGCTTCGGCTTCGGTGGTCGATCCATGCCTGCGCGTCCATGGAATCGAGGGCTTGCGGGTGATCGACGCCTCGATTTTTCCCACCATCACGTCCGGCAATACCAATGCGCCTTCAATAATGGTGGGCGAGCGCGGCGCGGAACTGGTCCTTACAGGTCGAAAATTACGCTGGACGATCAGATATTTATGCTGTGGGACATGTTTCATATAGTATATTGTATAAAGTATTTCGTATGACAGGAATGTATCTTTCCTCTATCGAGTGGTCATCGGCCATCGCTAGCCAAGAGGATTTACATGAAGCCGAACCCCTGTTCCTGGACCGGAGTCTTTCCGGCCGTCACCACCCAGTTCAAGGATGATGGGAAATTCACGCTCGATCTCGACTCGACCGCGCGTGTGATCGAAGGGCTGATTCGCGACGGCGTGTCGGGCCTCATCGTCTGCGGCACGGTGGGCGAGGGCTGCTCGCTCAGCGCTCACGAAAAGATCGCCGTCTATGAGATGGCAAAATCGGTCGCGGCAAAGCGCGTGCCGGTCAT
Source organism: uncultured Alphaproteobacteria bacterium (assembly GCA_963841765.1). GTDB lineage: Bacteria > Pseudomonadota > Alphaproteobacteria > Rhizobiales > Aestuariivirgaceae > Taklimakanibacter. The sequence goes on along the minus strand of CAWJDZ010000029.1, from coordinate 179,306 downwards.
TGGCGGAGTAGCCGAGTTTACGACGCCCTTCGCGATCGAGACCGCGCGCCAGGCCGAACGCATCGGCCTTGACGGCATTATGGTGATGCCGGCACTCGTCTATTCGGCGAAGCCCTTCGAGACGGTGGCGCATTATCGCGCCGTCGCCAAGGCGGTGAACCTTCCACTCATGGTCTATAACAATCCGCCCATCTACAAGATCGACGTGACGCCCAAGATGCTGGCCGATCTTGCCGATGTCGAGAACATCGTCTGCTTCAAGGAATCCTCGGGCGACACGCGCCGTTTCGTCGATCTGAAGAACATGACCGGCGACCGCTTCACGCTCTTTGCCGGACTCGACGATGTCATGCTCGAGAGCGTGACGGTGGGCGCGGTGGGCTGGGTGTCAGGCCTGTCCAATGTCTTCCCCCGCGAAGGCGAGACTTTGTTCCGGCTGGCGCGAGATGGCCGATACGCTGAGGCCATGGCGATCTACAAGTGGTTCATGCCGCTGCTCCATCTCGATGCAAGGCCCGATCTCGTGCAATGCATCAAGCTCTGCGAGGAGATTGCCGGCCGCGGCTCCGCCCTGACGCGCCCGCCGCGCCTTGCCTTGACGAATGCCGAACAGGCTGAGATTGCCCAGATGATGAAACAGGCGCTCGCCACGCGTCCGCGCTTGCCGGAGGTTGGACTCGCCGCAGCTGCCTGATCCAGTCCATCTGTCATATTGACCGGCGAGGGCGCGCCGGCGCAGCTTGGCATCTTCTGTCGATGGAGATGCGTGCCGCGCCGTGAGCAATAGAAAGAATTTGGGTTCCTGGGACTATGTGATCGTCGGTGCGGGTTCATCAGGCTGCGTCATCGCCAATCGGCTGAGCGCCGATCCGAAAGCCCGCGTCCTGCTGCTCGAAGCCGGCGGTTCCGACAATTATCACTGGGTGCATATACCGGTCGGCTATCTCTATTGCATGGGCAATCCGCGCACGGACTGGGGCTATCGCACCGGGAAGAGCCGGGGCTGAACGGCCGCGCGCTCGATTACCCGCGCGGCAAGATCATGGGCGGATGCTCCTCGATCAACGGCATGATCTATATGCGAGGCCAGGCTCAGGACTATGATCACTGGCGTCAGCTCGGCAATCCGGGCTGGGGCTGGGACGATGTCCTGCCGCTCTTCCGCAAGTCCGAAGATCATCACCGGCTCAATGGGCCTTTCCACGGCCAGGGTGGCGAGTTGCGCGTTGAAAGCCCGCGAATTTCCTGGCCGATCCTCGATGCCGTGCGCGACGCGGCACTGGAACTCGGGGTGCCCAAGGTCGATGATTTCAACACAGGCGACAATGAGGGCTCGTCCTATTTCGAGGTCAACCAGAAGAACGGCTTCCGCTTCAATTCGGTGCGCGCCTTCCTGCGTCCGGTGCGCCATCGGCGGAATTTGCGCGTGCTCACGCGGGCTGTGGCCGAGCGGATCATCGTCAAGGACCGGCGCGTCACCGGGCTCGAGCTGACACTCGACGGCGCGCCGGCTGAAGTCGATGTCTCAGGCGAGCTCATTCTGTCGGCAGGGGCCATCAACACGCCGCAGCTTCTGCAGCTTTCGGGGCTCGGCCCGGCAGACCTCCTCAGGCGCCACGGTATCGAAGTGCTGATGGATATTCCGGGCATCGGCGACAACCTCCAGGACCATTTGCAGATCCGCACTATCTTCAAGATCTCGGGCGTGCAAACGCTCAACGAGCTCCAGGCGAAATGGCACGGCAAGGCCCGGATCGCGCTCCAATATGCGTTCAACCGCCGCGGTCCGATGTCGATGGCGCCGAGCCAGCTCGGCATCTTCATGCGCTCCGATCCGCGTTTTGCGACTCCCAATTTGGAATTCCATGTGCAGCCCCTCTCGCTCGACCGATTCGGCGCGCCTTTGCACGACTACCCGGCGATCACAGTGTCCGTGTGCAATTTGCGGCCCGAATCGCGCGGGACCGTGCGCATCACCTCGCCCGATCCGCGCCGGCATCCCGAGATCGCGCCCAATTATCTCGCGACGGAGAATGACCGCCAACTGGCGGCGGAATCGATCAGGGCCGCGCGGCGACTGATGGCGACGAAGCGCCTGTCTGCCTATCGGCCGATCGAGCTCAAGCCCGGCCCTGAGATCACAGCGCCTGGCGATCTCGTTCGTGCCGCAGGCGACATCGCGACCACGATCTTCCATCCGGTCGGCACCGCCCGCATGGGCAGCGACGGCCTGGCGGTCGTCGACCCCGAACTGCGCCTGCGCGGCATCGAGCGCCTGCGCATCGCCGATGCCTCGATCATGCCGACCATCGTCTCGGGCAACACCCATGCCCCGGCCGTGATGATCGGCGAGAAGGTCGCCGAGTTCATCCGGCGCCGAACACGGGGATAGGATGGTGGGACGTCATCATTTCCTTCTCCCGCAAGCGGGAGAAGGGAAGCTTGCAGCAGTACCCACTAAGCATTCTCACATGCGATAGCCCTGCCGCAAGCGGCTATCGCATTCACACATTGCGATCCGCCCAAGTCAACCGCAGGGTCGCGTGGCGTGAGCCGCCAATTGTCTCCCCAATCTCGTCACCCCGACGAAAGTCGGGGCCTATTGAACAGGTCAAGACGGGCGGTGCTTCCGGTCGCGCACAGATGCGCGACGTCGCCCGCTTGCTCTTATTCAGGGGGTGTCGGCTTTCGCCGGCATGACGGATGAGAGGGGCGCTCGGGGATAGAATGTGTGAATTCGATAGCCGCAAGCGGGGAGGGAGATAATTCACGTTACCGCGCGCGCTTCTTGGCCGGCTTCATATGGCTGGCGATGAAGTCGCGCGTCTCGCTGAGGAGCTTCTCCATAGCGCGCCGTGCGGCCTGCGGATCGCGGGCGCGGATGGCCGCGAGCACTTGCTCATGCTGTGGCAGGAAGACCGCGAAAGAATCGCTCGAGGTCTGATGGCTGATATGGAGGCCGACCGCGATCAGATGTCCCATTTGATGCAAAAGGGCATTCTTGCCTGCCGCCAGGATGGCGCGATGGAATTTGAGATCAGCCTCGAATGCGGCGGTGCCGGTCTCGCGCACCTTCGTCATTTCGTTGAAGGCTTCGCTCATTTCGGCGATATCCGCAGGCGTAGCGCGGCTCGCCGCCAGCGCCGCCGCCGCGGGCTCGATCATCTGGCGAATCTCGAAGAGCTCGCTATAGAGCTGCGCCGGTGGCATCACGCTGTAGCGCCAGCTCAGCACCTCGGGATCGAGCAGATTCCAATGCGTCGACGGCAGCACCCTGATCCCGATGCGCGTCTTCGATTCGATGAGGCCGCGCGCCGCCAGCGACTTGACCGCCTCGCGGATCACCGAGCGGCTCGCGCCGAATTCGCGCCCGAGATCGGCCTCGATCGGAAACGGATCGTCGGGCTTGAGATCGCCGCGCATGATCCGCGTGCCGAGCTCTTCGACGACGTGAGCGAAAAGATTGCGTTTTTGCGCCCGCCCTAGCGCCAGCCTTGGATGTCTAGCCATGTTGCGTGGTCGAGTTAGGGAGTAGGCTTATAATTATATTATAATATCCTTGGGACAAGCCCCTGGAGCAAATCCCGCAAAAGTTGAAGACTTTGGCGAGGCGCGTGATCAGGAAAAGTGGATCCGGTTTTCCGTCCGATCACGCGCCAACTTGGGATTTCGATCACGTTCATCACTTCAGACCGAAGCGGTCTGAAGTGATCGTGATCTATATTTACTCCAACATACTGATTATGGCGCGAATCCTTATCGGCGAAGCGATTCGACTTCGCCGGGATGCGCGCTGGTCGCTTAACGCTTCACGCCGGATTATGGCAGGTGAAGCGGTGACCCGGTGAAGCAAGCTGCTCCCTCGGCGCAGCCTCGCTGCAAATGGGAAGTCGATAGGCGCAGCGCGGATGGAATTCGCAGCCGGAAGGGCGCCTGATGAGGCTCGGCGTCTCGCCTTCGGCTTCGATGATGCCTGTCGCCGCATCGGGATCGGGCTTGAGATTGGCCGAGAGCAGCGCCGTCGTATAGCGATGCCGCGGCGCTCTAAAGATTTCACGCGTCGGGCCCTCCTCGACGATGCGGCCCAGATACATGACCGCCATGCGCTCGGCCACATGGCGCACCACATTGAGATTATGGGTGATCATCAGGAAGGCCATGCCGTAGCGCGCCTGCAGGTCATGCATGAGATTGAGGACCTCGCCCTGGATCGACACGTCGAGGCCGGCCGTCGGCTCATCTGCGATCACCAGCTTCGGCCGCAAGGCCAGCGCCCGCGCCACGCTGACGCGCCGCGCCTGACCGCCCGACAGCTGATGCGGATAGCGCCCGGCGAAATGCCGCGGCAAGCCGACATCGGCCAGCAAACCGGCAACCTTTTTATCGAGATCCGCCGTCTCGCCATGGACCTTGAATGGTTCGGCCAGAATCGCGCGCACCTTGAGCCGGGGGCTGAGCGATCCGACCGGGTCCTGGAAGATCATGGCGATCTCGCGCCGCACGCCGCGCAGTCGCGCTTCGCTCAAGCCGGAGATGGTTTCACCGGCAAAGACGATACGGCCTTGATGAAGTGGCATGAGCCCGAGGATCGAGCGCGCCAATGTGGTTTTGCCAGAGCCCGATTCACCGACGATTGCATAGGTCTTCCCCGCTTCGAGAGCGAAGGAGACTCGCGATACCGCCTCGATGAAACGAGGCTGGCCGGAAAAATGCGCTGCGATCCGGTTCTCCGCCGGAAAGCGGATGCTGACATCGCTTACCGCGAGAAGCGGGCTCATGGATTGACGAGTTCGCGCGCCTTGTAACAGGCCGCTTGGTGACCTTCACGCACGGTTTCGACCGGGGGCCTTTCGCGGCAAGGCGCGAAGCGGTCCGGACATCGGCTTTCGAAGATGCAGCCTGACGGAAGCTTGACCAGATCCGGCAATTCGCCGCCAATGGTCGGAAGCCTGGCCAAGGGCTCGAGCACGCGGCCCGGATCGCATTCGAGAAGCTTGCGCGTATAGGGATGGCGCGGATCGCGGAAGATCTCCCGTACCGGACCCTGCTCGACCACTTCGCCCGCATACATGATGGCGACGCGTTCGCACAGTTCGGCGACGGCGCCCAGATGATGCGAGATGAAGAGGACCGAGCAGCCGACGTCGCGCTGCAGCTCCTTGAGGAGCCGGATGACCTGGACCTCGAGCGTCGCATCGAGGGCGGTCGTCGGCTCATCGGCGATGAGGAGATCGGGCCCGGTGAGGAGGGCCATGGCGATGCAGATGCGCTGGCGCATGCCGCCCGAGAACTGATGGGGAAATTGGTCGAGGCGTTTCTCGGCGTCCGGCATGCGCACCTTCTCGAGGAATTCGATGGCGCGCCGGCGCTTTGCTGCGGTGCTGTCGTTGCGCCGATACTGAATGGCGATCATTTGCGTGCCGATGTTGAGCACCGGATTGAGCGCCGTCATCGGGTTCTGGAAGATCGTGGTGATTTGATCGCCGCGCAGGCGCTGCAGGCGTGCTTGCGGCATGCCGATGATCTCCTCGCCGGCGAAGGTGATGCGCCCCGAAGGTCTTTCGGCATTGGCGGGCAGAAGGCCGATGATCGTATTGATCAGCGTCGTCTTGCCGGAGCCCGATTCGCCGATAATTCCGACGATCTCGCCTCTGCCGACGGTGAGAGACACGTTGCGCAAGGCGCTCAGCGAGCCGCGCCTGGTGCGGAATGCGACGGAAAGGCCGGAAATATCGAGAAGGCTTTCGGCCATGCTCATCCGTCCTGGCGCAGGCGCGGATCGAGATGATCGCGCAAGGTCTCGCCCAGGAAAGTGAACCCCAGGGTCGCGATGATGATGGGGAGGCCGCCCGCGAGAGCGGGCCAGGAGCTTTCCCTTATATAGGCATAGCCGTCATTGAGGATGGAGCCCCAGGACGGCGTCGGCGGCCGCACGCCGAGCCCCAAGAAGCTCATGCCGGCCTCGATGGTGATGACCACCGGAATATCCATCGCGACGATGATGAGCAGCGGGCCAACGAGGTTGGGCATGATATGGACGGCGAGGATGCGCCACGGGCGGGCGCCGAGGCTTCTCGCCGAGAGCACGAATTCGGTCGCCTTGAGCGACATGGTCTGCGCCCTCGCGACGCGCGCATAGCTCGGCAGATTGGCGATCACGACGACGAGGATGACGGCACCGAGGCTGGGCCCGGTCAGCGTTACCAGCGCCAAAGCGAGCATCACGGTCGGAAAGGACCTAAGCGAATTGAAGACGAGGAGCAGGAATGAATTGAGCCAGCGCGGCCCATAGCCCGCGATCATGCCCAGCACGAGACCGCCGAGGAAGGAGATGCCCGTGGCGACGAAGGCGACGCCAAGTGCGATGCGGGCGCCATGGAGGACGCGGGTGAAGAGATCGCGGCCCAGATGGTCGGTGCCGAAGAGATGCATGAGGCTCGGCTCCAGAAAGCGGTCGCGCGCCGCGAGCTTGGCCGGGCCATAGCCGGTGAAATCGGCGAAGAGCGCGCCAAGCACGATTAGTGCCACGAGGACAATGCCGAGCGCCCCCAAGGGTTCGCTGATCATGCGCAGGAGCACATTGTCGCGCCAGCGCGCGCGCTGGTCCTCTCGCGCGCTATCAAAGAGCCGATCTGACACGGGGGTCCAAGCCTGCAGCGATAAGGTCGGCGACTAGGGTTGAGAGCACATAGAAGCCGGTGGTGATCATGACGGCGCCCATCACCACCGGATAGTTGCGGGTGGCGATCGAATCGAAGATCAGCTTGCCGACACCTGGCCTTGCAAACACGATCTCGGCGAAGACGGCGCTCGAGATCATGTTGCCTACCCCGATGCCGAGAATGATGACGGTCGGGATGATCGCGATCTTGAGTGCATATTGATAGATGATTGTCCGCTCTTCGAGCCCGAAGGCGCGGGCCATCCTGATATGATTCTCGGAGAGCACCTCGAGCATCGAGGCCCGCACCATGCGGGCGAGATAGCCGACCCAGCCGAGGCCAACGGCGAGTGAAGGCAAAACAAGGTGATAGAGCTGGTCGAGAGGCGATCCGCTGTCGCCCGCGCCAATGGTCGGAAACCAGCCTAGGTTCACGGAGAACAGCAGCAGGCTGTAGACGGCGACCACGAAGGACGGCAGCGCGATCGAGCTCACCGAGAGCACGCCGACCACCCGGTCGGCAAATGAGCCTCTATAGACGGCGGCGAAGCAGCCGAGCGGTATGCCGAGCAAGGCCGACCAGCTGATGCTGGTGGCGATGAGCGCCAGCGTAAAGGGGATTTGCTCGAGGACGGTGATCAGCACCGAGCGGTTGGTAAGCACATCGGTGCCGAGATCGCCTGTGAGCACGCGGCCGAAGAAGCGAGCGATCTGGACAATGGCGGGCTGGTCGAGGCCCATTTGCTGGCGGAAGGCCTCGCGCATCTGGGGCGAGGCGAGTGGCCCCAGGAGGACCGCCGCCGGATCGCCCGGTATGAGCTGGATCATGCTGATGAGGAGGATAAGCGAGATAGCCGTGATGATGACGGCGAGGCCAACGCGCTTCACGCCGTAGAGGAGCATCTACACTCGCCCTGCAAATTTCATCCCTCGCCCGTTGCGAAGCAATGGGAGAGGGTGCCCGACCTTGCTCCGCCGAAGCGAACCGACCTTACCTGGCCGTAACGAAGCTTCGGCTTCGCGAAGGCGAGAGGGTGGGTGAGGGCTCTTTGTCTGCAAAGCAACTGCTCTCGGAATTCTTCCTCGCTCCACGAAAGAGCCCTCATCCGGCCTTCGGCCACCTTCTCCCACGCCGCGCGCGGGAGAAGGAGAAAACGTCGAGAGGACGAGCTTCGTCCTACGCACTTCCCTTGAACGAATGGAAGATCGGGTTGCCATTGGGCATGAGCGATGGCTCGATCTTGTCGCTGTAGCCGACGCCGACCGCACCATGGGTGAGGAAGACATAGGCGCCCGATTCCTCCATCAGGTCCTGCATGTGGACATACATTTCATCGCGCTTCTTTGTATCGAGCTCGATCTTGGCCTTCTTGTTGAGCTCGCCGAATTCCGGACTGTTCCAGCGCTCCCAGTTCCATACGCCGATCTGCTCGGGCGTGAACCAGTCGGTAGCGAAAGCGGGATCCGGCTGCATGGAGAAGCGGTTGATGATCAATTGCAGCTTCTTCCAGGCATCGCCCGATTTCTCATCGCCGAGGCTCCAGAAGGTGCCCGAGTTCATGCTGCTGGATCGTCACCGTGATGCCGAGCTCGGCCAGATTGGCCTGGATGGCCTGAGCGGCGCTCGCATTTTCCGTCTTATTCAAAATGGCCAGCGTGCATTCAAACTTGTCCACGCCGGCTTTCTTGAGGAGCTCGCGTGATGCATCCGGATTGTAGCTGTAGATGTTCTTCTCGCGATGGCCGATGAGCCCCGGCGCGATGATCCCGGTCGCCGGTTCCGCCGCACCGAAAAATGCGGCGTCGAGCACGCTCGGCACATCGATCGCCTGCTGCACGGCGCGTCGCACTTCGAGCTTGTCGAAAGGCGGCACCTCCACATTCATGCCGAGCCATACATAGGCGAGCGACGGTTTGACGGCGATCTTGCCGCCCTTGGGCGGCGTCTGCTTGTAGCGCGGAATGGAACTCGCGGCGATCCAGGTATAATCGATATCTCCTGCTTCGAGTCCGAGCTCGGCGGTCTTTTCGTCCTCGATCGGAATGACGTGGATCTCGTCGAAATAGGGCGCTTCGCCCTTCCAGTCGGGATTGCGCGCCAGCACAACTTTCTGCTTGGGTTGCCACTCTTTGAGGAGATAGCGTCCGCATTGCGCCGGAGGCTTGGTGTCGAAACGGCCGCCCGCGGCTTCAACCGCCTTGCGCGATACGATGCGTCCCGATCCGAAGACGAGACCGACATTCCACAGAGGCGGAAACGGCGCCTTGAGCACGATCACGCCCGATTTCTCGTCCTTGACCTCGACATGGTCGAGCGCTTCCCAGTCGCCCTTGTAGGGCGAATTGAGCTTGGGATCGATCATGCGCTCGAAGGAAAACTTGACGTCATCGGCGGTGACCGGCCCATGGCCGTCGGTCCAGCTGAGCCCGTCCATCAAGGTGAACTCGATATGGGTCGGATCGACCTGTTCCAATCGTGCAGCGGCGTCTTTTTTCCACTGCCAGTTGTCGCCTGGCGTCATGTCGGCAAGACCGATGAAGATGTTGCGCATCACGTCGTCTTCGGGCGCCCCTTTCCGGAACGCCGGATCCAGATTCTGGATGTCGGCATAGGACCTCACGCGCAAAGTCTTGCCGTCGGCCGACAAGGCGGCCCTTTGATAGAAGCCGGGTGAAAGACCTGCCGCTGCCATGGCGGCGAGAATTTGGCGTCGGTTTAGACTAAGCCCACTCATGGACCGCTCCCTGTATATGTTATGCGAAACAGAGCATGCGCCAATTGCGCGGAGCTTGGCAACCCTTGCGTCTAGAGGTGGTCGCGCGGGATGCGGTAGGACCATTCGCGCGAGAAGGGAACCTCGTCGCCCTCACGTGCTATGAGCTTGCCGGTCAAGACGAGTTCCGTCGGTGTGACGCTCATCGCGGTCTGGGTTTCGACCGCGATGTGGAAGCCATCACGCGCGTATTCCTTGCGCCAGTTCGTTTCCGCTGTCGCCGACAGCGGATCCTCCGGGCTGATGCGGTAGCGGCGCTCGGCCCTCACTCCATAGGTCCAGTTGAAGGCGTCGACCTGGGTTAGCCCGTCATCTTGCAGGCGATAGACCTCGACCGTGCCGGCGTTCAGATCTCGCGTGATGGTCGAGACGCTCACGCCCTGGCGCAAGGATGTCTTGCGCAAGGCGGGCGCATTCTCGGCGGGCTCGAAGGGTTTGAGAGCCATATCTTGAGGACGCTCGCGCCGCACGGGCAGATCGAGATGGCTGGCGCCGGTCGCAATGGTGAGCGTCACGGGCTCGGGCGAAGGCCATACGATCGGCCAATAGGCACTGGACAAAGCGAGGCGCAGGTGGTTGCCGGCGCCGACGCGCTGGCCAAATTCATTCATCCTGATCGTCACGCGATAGCGCTTGCCGGGCTCGACCGGCTTCACATCGACATGGCCGTCGCGATGGGTAAGGTTCAAGAGGCCGTAGGTGAGCCGCGTCACCGCCCCATCAGGCAGAACCTCCGACAGCGTTGCCGCGACGAAGGCATTGGGCCGGTCGGCCGCGACATCGAGATGGAGCACGGGGGCGCCCAGGAGATCGAGGGGCTCCTCGAAGGGGACGCTGTCGAAGATGAGCGAGCCGCCAGCTTCCTCGCGCTGGTCGCCGGGGCCGTCGGCTTCGAGCCCATAAGGACACCATTTTCCCGCCGCAAGCCCGATTGTTTGCGGCGAGCAAATCGACAGGAACCGTTCACTGTTGTCTGGAATTTCGGAGAGGACCTGCGCGCCGAGCGCGAGCTTGAGCGGCTGAACACCCTTGATCGGCCAGCTTTTTTCCGCGACCCATCGTCCGGGCCGCTCTTTGTAGTGTCGCTGCGGCGGCACCGGCTCCTGGATCCAGGCTCTGACCGCGGGCTCCGCCATGATGCCGGTCTCGATGCCTTTCAGCCACTTGTCCCACCAGCGCAAGCTCTCCTGCAGGAAACCGATGCCCGGGCCGGGTTCGGCGAAGTTCGGATATTTATGCGCCCACGGACCGATCAGCGCTTTCTTCGGACATTGAAGATGTTCCATCATGCGGAAGATGGCGTTGGTATAACCGTCCATCCAGCCGCCGACGAGATAGACCGGGCATTGGATCGCGCCATAGTCCTCGCAGATAGAGCCATGCTTGTAGAAGTCGTCGCGCCGTTGCCGGCGGTGCCACTCCTCGAGCCAGAAGCCCAATTCATTGAGGCGCCCGAGCCACAGTGCCCGCCATTTGTCGCCGACGAGCTCGGGATCGGGCGGCGTCGCATTGATGCTGAACATCGTCGAGCCCCAGGCAAATTTGTCCACCAGGAGGCAGCCGCCCATGAAATGGATGTCGTCGGCATAGCGATCATCGGTCGAACACAGCGAAATGACCGCCTTGAGCTCGGGCGGCCGCCGGGCCGCGATCTGGAGCCCGTTGAAACCCCCCCAGGAGATGCCGATCATGCCGACCGCACCTGTCGACCAGGGCTGCTCGGCGATCCAGCGCAGGACCTCGAGCGCGTCGTCCTGCTCCTGCTTCAGATATTCGCCCTTGAGCACGCCTTCCGAATCGCCGGCACCTCTCATGTCGGCGCGGATCGCGGCGTAGCCGTGGCCGGCGAAATAGGGATGGTTCAGCGCGTCGCGCTCCGTCGTTCCATCGCGCTTGCGATAGGGCAGATATTCGAGGATTGCCGGCACCGGCTTGTCCTCCGCATCTTTCGGCAGCCAGATCATCGCCGACAATTTGACGCCGTCGGAGAGTGGAATCTCGGCATGCTCGATGAGGCGGATGGCGTTAGGAAAATCGGTCCTGGTCTTCATCAGTTCACAATCGCCTCCGCTTCGATCTCGACGGCATAGTCGCCGATCAGACCGCCCGCCGCGAGAAGCGTGTTGGCGGGCCGTATATCGCCGAAGACGCGGCCATGCGCTTTCGAGACCTCTTCCCAGTCATTCCGGTTGCGCAAATAGACGCGGGTGCGCACGACATCCTCCATGTCTGCCCCCAGCGCCTCGATGCTGGCGCGAATCTTGTCGAGAATATAGACGGCCTGGCTGCCGGGTCGCGCGGTGCAGATCACTTCACCGGCGCCATGAGTGGCCGTCGTGCCGCTGACCAGGATGCGGTCGCCGACGCGAACGGCGCGGCTGTAGCCCGGCAAGCGGCTCCCAGATGCTGCCCGTATCGACGCGCGAGCGGTCCGGGCGCTCCGGCATCGGCTCGGCCGTGATAGACTTTCGGGAAAGCCTTGCCAGATGATGGCTGAGGTCGCCCGAAGCCGTCAGGAAGGGCGGGCGGCGGTATTCGTCGCCGCAATCGCCCGGGATGCGGTTTGCTCTGCGCCAGCGCCGCGTCGATGCGCTGCGATCGTCTTCCGCATCGAGCGCGAAATCGAAGACCTTGAGATTGTCGGCGCGATGCTCGCGCTCGCCGAGCCTCGCGCCGACGATGACGCCGGCGACCGCCTCCTGCTCGAGCACCCAGCGCGTCGCGACATTGCCGATCGAGACGCTGGTGCTTGCGGGCGATCTTCGCCACGGCGTCGAGAATGGCCTGCAAGACATCCCAGCCGCCGATCGCTCGACGAAGCGCAGATACTTCATCGTGCTCCAGTCGGCGATATCGCTCGAGCGCGGCTCGGCTTTGCCGTGCCACTTCTCGGTGAGGAGCCCGCCGGCGAGCGCGCCATAGGCGAGGAGCCTGACGCCGACCGGCAGGCAGAAGGCGCTCATCTCGCCCGGCGCGCGCCGATCGAGGAGCGAGAAGCAGACCTGGTTGGTCGACGAACGGGAATGCCGTGTTCATGCAGCAGGCGCAGATGATCGGTGTCGAAATTGGTGACGCCGAGATGGCCGATCAGGCCTTCTTGCCTGCGAAGTGCGTCAGCTCTTTCAGCGCGTCGATCCAGCCCGGATGCTGGAACATCCACCAATGGAACTGCATGAGATCGATCTTTCGGCGCTGCAGGCGCTCGCGCGCCCGATCGACGGCAGCGCGCACGACATCGCGCGTCATCGGACCGGGCGTCGGGCACCATTTGGTGAGCGAGAACCGGCCTCGCCGATTTCACCTCGCCGCGCGCGGTGAAGCGCATGGAAACGGCCGGCGATGTCTTCGGCACTGCCATAGTGGTCCGCCATGTCGAAAGTGTCGAAGCCCGCTTCGGCATAGACCTCCATCTCGCGCGCGCAGAGCCGTCGAGATCGAGCGTGCCGCCGTCCTTTTCCATGTCGGCGATCTGCCACAGGCCGGTGACGAGGCGGCTGATCTCGAGGCCGGGCGCAAGCATGATGCGGTCGGGAGCGTTTTGCGTGGTCATGGCGAAGCCGATCCCTGAAAGATGCAAGCGGAGGCGCCGCCCGTGTTGGCGGCGGCCTCCCGGCTTTTCGCCGGGATGACAGTGGCGATCAGTTGCCGATCTTCGCCTTGATCGCGTCGACATCGGCGGTCGTCATCTCGCCGACCGTGGTGACCTCGCCATTCTGGATCCGCCACAGGCGGAACGGGCCGGTGATGTCGCCATATTCATCGAAGGTGACCGGGCCGATGACGCCTTCATATTTGATCGGCTTGCCGTCCTTGATGAGCTGCAGCGCCTTGGCGAACTCGTCCTTGCCGGCATGGATGACCTCGCCCTTGGGGTCGAGCACCTTGCGGATCGCATCCTTGATCGCCGCCGAATCCGCCTTGCCGGCCTGCGCGATCGCGAGGCCGACGATGGCGCCCGCATCATAGGAGCGGTCGGCGGCCGGGTTCGACGGCTCGATGCCGGAGAACTCCTTGTAGTTCTTCATGAAGTAGTCGGTCGACGGCGGTCGGATTGGTGCCCGACGAGGTGCCGAAGGCATCTTCGAGATATTTGGCGCCGACATTGGTGATGAAGTCGGTGCTGTTCATGCCGTCGTTGAGCAGGAACTTCGGCGGGCCGCCTTGCGAGATCCATTGCCGCGCGATGGTGGCGCCGTCGACCGGATAGCTGATGAGATAGAGGCCGTCCGGACTGCCGGCCATGGCCGCGGTGACCTCGGCCTGATAGCTCGGCTGCTTCTCGTTATAGGGCGTGACCGAGATGATCTCGCCGCCGAGCGCCTTGTAGGCCTTGGAGAACTCCTTCACCATGTTGACGCCGAAATCGTTGTTGACGTGGATGACGGCGAGCTTCTTGAAGCCCTGGTCGAGCGCATATTTGGCCGCCGCCACGCCTTGCAGCGCATCCGAGGTGATGGTGCGGAAGAACACGCCGTTGGTCTTGCCCTCGCGGCCGAGCGCGGTCAGCGTCGGCGATGAGGAGGCGGGCGAAACCTGCACGACCTTGGCCGGACCCGTCACCGAGGTGAGGATCGGGATCGAGACCGAGGAGATGATGCCGCCGATGAGCGACCGGCACTTTCTTGACCTGGACAAGCTGGGTCGCCACGTCGACCGCGACATTGCCCTGGCTCTGGCGAGTCGCGCGTGTCGGTCAGGAGCTTGCAGCCATCGATCACGCCGCCCGCGTCGTTGATGTCGCGGAACGCCATTTCGACCGATTTGGCGCCGGCCTGGCCGTATTCGCCCGCCGGGCCCGGTCAGCTCCATGACGAGACCGACGGTGATGTCGCAATCGGCGGCCTGGCTCGACTGCCGATGTACAAGCCAGGCGCGCCACAGGCGGCTCATGGCCAACAAAGCACGTCTTCATGGTCGTTCCTCCCTCATTCGCTTGGTGTGCCTGCCTCTTGTCAGTCGGCGTTGCATCCAGGTTTCCTGCAGGTACCGCCAGACGACGCCGCAAGGCGCGTCGTGTTAGCGGTCTGAACAGGGCGGTCGACAGGCGCCGGGTCGTCTCGCCGTCACGATACTGTTCCTCGATATATTGGAGCAAGACCGCTTTCCGCATCCTCGCAGATCGGCCGCGATGTCGCGAGATGGTGATGCGGAAATCCCGGCGCCGCTGCGGCCGTCCGAGGCGCGCCAGGATCTGGCCCGCGGTCGAGGCATGCGCCGTCCGGCGTCACCATTTCGAAGTCCTGCGGCGAGAAGGCCGCGGCGCAGCGGCCGAAGATCGCGCGATCGGCCGGTGAACAGCTCCACGAAGAAGCGTGAAGGGCTCGACGATCTCTCGGGCCGCGGCGGTCGGCAAGCGGTGTCATGAGGCCTGCCTGTTGAGATTGTATTTCATGATCGAGCCGTGGCGGCCCTCGCGGTCGCGCTCGAGCGCGAAGGTATCGCCTTCCGGCCCTTGCCGCTCGCCAGCACCGCGTCGATCTCGGCGCGATGGTCGCTGGCGACGAGCGCAGATCGGCAGATCGCCAGATTGGCGGCAGATGGCTGTCGCTTGCGCGCGCCGACGATGACGGCGGCGACCTGCGGCCGATCGAGCATGGCGCGGCTGGCGACCGTCGCGATGTCGACTGCCGTGGCGGTCGGCGATCCGCCGCAGGACTTCGAGCAGCTCCTGGAACAGCGTCCCAGCCGCCGAAATCGTCGATGATCAGCTTGTATTTGGTGAGCGAGCGGTTCTCGAACGGCGGCTTGGGCTCGGCGCTTTCCGAGCCAGCGCATCGCTCAGGAAGCCGCCCGCCACCGAGCCGTAGCAGAGGAGATGAATGCCGTGCTCGCGGCAGAGCGCGACCAGCCCGTGCTCGGGCCGCGCATCGAGCAGCGAATATTGCACCTGCATGCTGACCAGCGGCACGCCCGCTGGCGAGAAGCTCGCTCGTATGCGGCGTGTCGAAATTGGTGCCGCCGAGCAGGTCGATCTTGCCTTCCTGCTGCAGCTCCTTCAGCCACAGCGCGGCCTCGACACAGCCCGGCACGGCATAGTCCCACCAGTGGAACTGCACGAGATCGAGCCGTTCCATGCGCAAGCCGGCGCAGCGACTGGTCGATCACGGCGCGCACATGCGCTTTGGTGATCACCGGCAGGATGTCGAGATCGGGCACGAATTTGGTGTGGACCTTGACGCGCGACAGCGCCTCGGCGCCGTGACGTGCGCCGGTAGCCGCTGCGGAACTCGCCGATCAGCTCCTCGACGCCGGTATAGATGTCGGCGCAGTCGAAGGTTGATGATCCCGGCCTC
Source organism: uncultured Alphaproteobacteria bacterium (assembly GCA_963841765.1). Taxonomy (GTDB): domain Bacteria; phylum Pseudomonadota; class Alphaproteobacteria; order Rhizobiales; family Aestuariivirgaceae; genus Taklimakanibacter. The sequence goes on along the minus strand of CAWJDZ010000029.1, from coordinate 163,578 downwards.
GGCAGAGGCGATGAGATCGGCGACGGCGGCGCTGCCGGTCGATGGCGCCGTGGCCGCCGGCGAGCTGCCAGCCGCCGCGGATGACGCGCGAGATCTCGTAGCCCGGGCGGAAGGCTGAAATGCTCGCATGCGATCATCGCCCGGTTCCCGGTCAGAGCGGAACCGCGGTCGTCTCGGCATGGCTGAAGCGCCGCTTGCCGTTCCGCGTGATGCGCAGCCGGCTCGGGCAGTTGGGGTCGGGGCAGGCGACCTCGGCATCGGTCGACATCCAGTCATGAGGATCGGTATCGCGCTGCTTGGCCGCGAGCAGCGGCAGGACGGCAGCGAGCGAATAGATCGAAAAGCCCTGGCCCGGCGGCAGATGGAGCATCTCGCCCCTGAGCTCGAAATAATCGCCGGGCTTGGCGCCGCAATAGAGCTTGGCGCCCTGCGGCGCCACGACCTCCACCCTCAGATCGTAGAGCTCGAAACTGTCGTCCGGGACAGCGGCCATGGTGATCGCGTCCTTGTGTCGAGGGCTGGCAGCGCGGCAGGAGGAATGATAACAGCGGCCGAGCTTTGATGGGGAAGGGGTATGCTCGAGTCCGAGTCGGTCACGAAGCATTTCGGCGGCGCCGATGGTGGTCGCGGATGTCTCGCTCGGCGGTGGCGACAGGCGAGATCGTCGGCCTGATCGGCCCGAACGGCGCCGGCAAGACGACGCTGTTCAACCTGATCGCCGGAAGCTCTCAGGCCGACGCAGCGGCGAGATTCGGCTCGACAGGCGCCGGACATCACGCGCGAAGCGCCGCACCGACGCATCGGCGCGAGGGCTTGGCCGCACCTTCCAGATCCCGCGTCCGTTCGCCGAGATGACGCTGCTCGAGAACCTGCTGACCGCGGCGCAGGGCCAGACGGGCGAGCGCATCCTGCCCAACTGGCTCATGCCGGGCCGCGTCGGCGCGCGAGGAGCGCGCCAACGCCGAAAAGGCCATGGCGCTGCTCGAATTTCTTGGCCTTGAGCGGTCTGGCGCGCGAGCCGGCGCGCGTGCTCTCCGGCGGCCAGCGCAAGCTGCTGGAGCTTGGCCGCGTCCTGATGGCCGATCCCCGCATCATCCTGCTCGACGAGCCGGGCGCCGGCGTCAATCCGGCGTTGCTCGAGACGATCATCGACCGCGATCGCCGAGATCAACCGGCGCGGCGTCACCTTCCTCATCATCGAGCACAACATGGACCTGGTCGCGCGGCTGTGCCGGCACGTCTTCGTGATGGCAGCCGGCCGCATGCTGTTCGAGGGAACGCCGCCAAGGCGGCAATCACGCGATCCTCAGGTCATCGAGGCCTATCTCGGCGGCGCGGCGCCCATGAGCGAGCCGCTCCTCGCCGTCGACGATCTGCGTGGCCGGCTACGAGCCGGGGCCCCGATCGTGCGGGGCGTCAGCCTCGAGGTGATGGCAGGCGAGATCGTCGCCGTCCTCGGACCGAATGGCGCCGGCAAATCGACGCTGATCAAGGCGATCGCGGGCCTGGTCCCGAAATTCGCCGGCAACGTCGCGCTCGACGGAAAGCCGACATCACGGCGACCGATGCCGCACCAGCTCTGTCGCGCAGCGGCCTCGGCTTCGTGCCGCAGACCGAGAACGTCTTCACCCTCATGTCGATCGCCGACAATCTGCGGCTCGCCGCCGATCTTCCTGCCCAAGTCCGAGCGAGCGGCCGGATCGACGACGATGTATCGCGCTCTTTCCCGATCTTGCCCGGCAGCGGCACCTCGCGGCCGGCCGCCTGTCGGGCGGGCAGCGCCAGATGCTCGCGGTCGCGCGCGCGCTGATCGCCAAGCCGCGCCTCATCGATGCTCGATGAGGCTTCCGCCGGCCTGTCGCCGAAAATGCTGGCGTCAGGTGTTCGCCAAGCTCGCCGAAATCCGGCGAGCGGCGCTCACCATCCTGATCGTCGAGCAGAATGCCAGGGCCGCGCTCGCGCTCGCCGACCGCGCCTTCATCCTCGTCGAGGGCCGCAGCGCGCATCGAAGGAACGGCGGCGGACATTGCGAGCGATCCCCGGATCGGCCGGCTCTATCTGGGTGTCGCACGCCACCGGAGGGCGCGGCATGAATCTGCAGTTCCTCGCCGACGGCCTGATCATGGGCGCGCTCATCGGGCTCGGCGCCATCGGCGTCACGCTGACCTATTCGATCCTGCGCTTCGCCAATTTCGCCCATGGCGAATTCCTCGCCTGGGGCACCTATATCGCGCTGGCGCTTGCCGGCGCATCGGCGTGGCTGCTCGGCGGCGTCGCGGACACGCTCGGGCCGCTTTCCTTCGGCTGGCCGGTCGTCATCGCCGGCGTCGTCGCGGCGCTCCTCACCGGCCTGCTCGCGCTCGGCCTCGACCGCCTCCTGTTCGCGAAACTGCGCAGGCGCGGCAATGCCATCGTCATGGTGATGGCGAGCTTCGGCGCATCGATGGCGCTGCGCAGCCTGCTCGAATTCATCTTCACCTCCCAGCCCGCCTATTTTTCAGCGCGAGATCCAGATCGCCCTGCCGCTCGGCTCTCGGCATCAGGCTCACGCCCGACCAGATCTTCCTGCTGGCGATGACGGCGGTCGCTCGTCGTCGCCATGGAGCGCTTCATGGCCCTGAGCCCCATCGGCCGGGCCATGCGTGCGGTCTCGGAAAATCCGCTGCTGGCCCGCGTCGCCGGCGTCGATGTCGACCGCGTCGTCCGCGCGACCTGGCTGATCGGCGGCGCTCTCGCCTGCGCGGCCGGCGTCATGCTCGGCATCACCGTTCAGATCCGGCCCTTCATGGGCTTCGACCTGCTGCTGCCGCTCTTCGCCGCGGCGATCCTCGGCGGCATCGGCAGCGTGCCGGGAGCGGTGCTCGGCGGCTTGATCGTCGGCGTCTCGCGAGGCGGTCGCCGTGCAGTTCGTCGGCGCGGACTATCGCGCCGCGATCGCCTTCCTCATTCTCATCGCCGTGCTCCTGCTCAAGCCCACCGGTCTGTTCGGGGTGCGCGAATGATGCTCGATCTCCTCAGCTATGCCGCCTTCTTCCTTGTGACGGCGCTCGAGCTTACGGCATCATCTGCCTCGGCCTCAATGTGCAATGGGGCCAGACCGGTCTCTTCAATGTCGGCGTTGCCGGTTTCGTCGCGATCGGCGCCTATGCTTCGGCACTGCTGACGACGCCGGACGCTCGCCGGGCAGGCTTGGCGGCTTCGGCCTGCCGATCTGGCTCGGCTGGCTCGCCGCGGCTCTGGTCATCTCGGGCGGCGGTTGCGGCCGTCGATCGGCGCGATCACCCTGCGGCTCCGTGCCGACTATCTCGCCATCACCACCTTCGGCATCGCCATCGCCATCCAGCTCGTCGCCCTCAATGCCGAAGCGCTGACCGGCGGCCCGTTCGGCATCGGCTTCATTCCGCGGCCTTTGGCGGCCTCGAGGAAAGGCCGATCGATCTTCAACCTCGCCAATCTCGCTGCTGGTCGGCGCGCGTCACCGCGCTCTGTCTATCAGGGCCCTCGAGCGGCTGATGCGCAGGCCCTGGGGACGCGTGCTGCGCGCCATCCGCGAGGACGAGGCAGCCGCCGATCTCGCTCGGCAAGAACGCCAACCGCTTCCGGCTGCAGGCTTTCGCGCTGGGCAGCGCCATCATGGGCCTCGCCGGGCGCCATCCAGGCCCATTTCATCGGCTTCATCGCGCCCGAGAACTATGTCTCGGCCATCACCTTCCAGGTCTGGGCGATGCTGATCATCGGCGGGTCGGGAAACAATCGGGGCGCGCTTCTCGGCGCGCTCGTGGTGTGGGGTCTGTGGAGCTTCACCGGCGCGCGCTTGAGCGCTCTGGTCCCCGCCGATATCAGGCGCGGGCGGCGGCGCTTCAGATCGTCATCATCGGCGTCGTGCTCGCCGCCGTGCTGGTGGTGCGCCCGCGCGGCCTCCTTGGCGAAGAGAAGATCGTCTCGCGCTTCTTGAAGGGCTGAGCGTCTTCTAGTGTCCGAATCCGAAGTTCGCATCACCTTGCAGCGCCTTCCGAGCGAACTTCGGATTCGAAAGGACACTAGATACTCAATGATTCCAGTGTGCTTTTGAACGCGAAGTTCCTGTCGGTATGACCGGCCAGATATCAGGAACTTCGCGTTCAGCACACTGGTCTGAACACCAAATTGGAAAGATAGAGAACATGAGAAAGATTATCGGAGCCGCGCATCTTTCGTTGGACGGTGTCATGCAAGGTCCCGGCGGCGCTCACGAAGACACCAGCGGTAACTTCGATCTCGGCGGATGGAGCATGAAATATTCCGCCGAAAAGTCGGGCGCTGCCATATTGGACCTCGTGGGGACGCTTGCTGAGCCAAACGACTTGTTGCTCGGCCGCAAAACCTACGACATCTTCGCCGGCTATTGGCCCCATGTGCCGGCCGACAATCGCATTGGCCCGGTCTTCACAAAAGCCAACAAATATGTGGTGACGGCCGGGGCTGACCAATTTGCCTGGACCAATAGCTACCCGCTCCGCAGTATTGATGAGATCAAAAGGCTGAAGTCGGGCGATGGGGCTGACATCGTGATCTGGGGCAGCTCGACTCTTTATCCGCAACTGCTTGAAGCAAACCTCATCGACCGCCTTTTGCTTCTGATCTATCCCGTTGCGCTTGGAAAAGGCAAAAGGCTCTTTGGAAGCACAACCCATCCTGTCAGTATGAAATTTGTGAGTTGTGAGGTTTCCTCGACGGGGGTGATCATCGCCACCTACGATCACGTAGGTTGAAAAAGCGTTCAAAATTCAAATTGGACATGACGTCGCCTACAAGGCGGAAAGAGAAGGCTGAAGCCTGTCTGAATTGGCCGCAAGATCGAGGAAGCTGAAGCGGTCGCGGATCTCACGGCAGCGCAGCAGCGCCTCTTCGTAGAAAGAGCGAGGCAGATGGATCTGTTGCGGCGTGACCGGTGCGCCAGCGGCCTTGAGCACGCGGCCGAGATAATCGGGCGAGAGCGAAATGGCCGCGACGCGCTCGGCGATCTTGTACCAGCAGGAGGCCAGGCGGTCGTTCAGCACGTCTGTCCGTTCACGGTCCAGACGCTTGCGGGCGAACTCGTTCCAGCAGGATTCACCCAGCGCATGGCCGTAGCGCTTGGCGAAATCGGCCGGCGTTTCCGTATCCGGCTCGAGGATCGGGCGAGCGTCCAGCATCTTGTGCTGCAGGCGGGCCATCGACAATGTCGTCACGCCGACCTGCTCACCGTGATAGATGAGCGGGCGCTCGGGGCCCAGCATGTCGATATAATGGCTGATCAGATGCTCGCCCTGGCTCGCGGGCGCGCTCGATCCATGGATCGCGGTGCCGAAACCTGAGAGCACGAGAGTGCGGATGAGCCTTTCCATCACCGCGATATCGCCCGCCATGAGGGCCCGCGGATTGGTCGAAGAGCGGCTTCTCGTCATCCTTGAGAAGCGCGTAGGGAAGCTGCCGGTAGGGTTTGTCGAGGAGAAGATGCGCCAACAGCCAGTCGGCTTGCGAGGTCGCCCGGCATAGGCTGTCGCCGAGCCCCGACCTGATCAGGCGAGCCGGCGCCGAAGCTAGGATGCCGAGATCGAAAAAAGCGCCGCAGGGCGCCTGGGCGGGGAGCGATTTCTTGTGGCCGTGTTCCGTTATGGCGGCATTGAGGGAGGTATAGCCGTTCATCGAGGGCGCGGTTGCGAAGACCGCATAGGGTTTTCCGTCGAGCGCGCTGCCGAACTTGCACAGATCGTTGATGGTCCCAGAGCCGACCGCAATCAGGGCGCCCGACATCTTTGTCGCCGTGCGGAGTTCGGCGACCGTCGTGTCGTCGGGATGCGGTCCCTCGGGAAGCACGATGCTTTGAACCTGATATGTGCCTGAGAGCGCCCTTTCGATCCGCTTCCCGAGCACCGCGTGGGTGGTCCGATCGCTCACGACGGCAATGCGAAAGTCGAAGTTCAGCCTCTTGACGAGATCGCGCTCCATTCCCTCGAGCGTCGGCGCGATGACGAGCGCCCGCGTGGCGACGCGCTGTTTGCCGAGACCGTCCGGATCTTCATAGGTGCCGTCGAGAAGCTGGGTGATCTTATCTATGGTCGACATGGTGATGGCGAGTGGTTGGGACGAAGGATTTGACGGCCGCAAAAAGCTGCCGATAGCGCTCGTAGGAACAATCGAGCGCAGCGGTCGCGGCGGCATTCGGTGTGAGGCACTGGGTAGGCGGTGCAAGGAGTGTTGCCGCCTGCTTGAGATCGGTGAGGGTTCCGGACGCAACACCGGCGAGCATTGCCGCGCCGATCACCGAACTATGGGAATGCTGCGGCAGGAACACGGGAAGCGCCGCAATATCGGCGCGCAATTGTGCCGACAGCCTGCTGCGTGAGCCACCCGCCAGCAGCCTGAGCGATTTAGGCCTGGCGCCGAGCAGCTTGAGCCGCGTCACGACATCGCGCATGGCGAAGCCCAGGCCTTCGAGCAGTGCGCGGGCAAGGTGAGGGGCGCCATGAGCGGGTGTGAGGCCATAGAAGCAGCCGCGCGCCTCGGCGATCCATTCGGGCGCCATGGCGCCGGTGAGGGCGGGAAGGAAAATCAGGCCATCGGCGCCAGCAGGCGCGCGTCCTGCGACTTCATCGAAGTGCTCATAGTCGGGAATGCCGAGAAGATCCTTGAGCCAGGTGACCGCGCCGCCGGCAAGCCAGCCGGGATTCTCGACGAAATAGCCGCCGGCCGGATAGGCATGGGTTTCGACCAGGCAGCCGGGATCGATGACGGGTTCGGTGAAGAGAGCCCCGACCACTTCGCCTGTGCCGATGGCAACCGAAAGCTCTCCGGCTTCGGTCAGACCGGCGCCGAGCGGGGTCGAAAAATCATCACCCGTTCCCACTGCGACCGCAATGCCGGCAGGAAGACCGGTGAGATTGGCGCCCGCGGCAGTGAGTTTGCCGGCCCGGTCGCCCGATTCCGCGATGGATGGAAGCTCCGTCCTGGTCACGCCGAAAGCCGCGAGGAGTGTCTCATCATAATCGCGCGCCCTGAGGTCATAGAGCATGCTGGTCGAAGCGAGTGCATGATCGATGACAAAGGCACCGGTCAGGCGCTCGACCATGTAGGAGACGGGCTGATGATAGCGCGCCGTCCGAGCATCGCCGTGGTGACGCTTCAGCCAGCGGATCTTGGCCGCAAGGTGGCTCGCATCGGCGATAATCCCGGTGACATTGTGAAGGTGATCCGTGTCGATATCGGTGAGCTCTGCACCGGCGCGGCGGTCCATCCAGGTGAGGCAGGGACCGCGCAGCTGACCTTGGCCATCGACCGGAATGCAGCCGTCGAGTTGACCGCAAATGGCGACGCCGCTCACATGCCGTGCTGTGGTCCGCGCCTTGGCGAGCGCCTCGGCTATGGCAGGCCCAAGAGATCGTTCCCAGAGCCGTGGATCCTGCTCGGCTCGGTCCGGCCCCGGAAAGGCAGGGCGATAGGAGCGGCTCGCCTCGCCTTTGAGGGCGAGCGCCGAATCGGTCACCGCCACTTTGAGGCTTTGCGTTCCGATATCGACGCCGACCAGCATCGCGATCAAGCCTAGCAGCAGCTCGGCGCGCGCTTCTGGCCCGTCTGGCCATAGCTCTTGAACTTCTCCATGACGCGCTCGATCTCCTCATCCGGAAGGACATGCGGCACGCCCACTTGCAGAGCGCGCCAATATTGCGCCGCGAGTGTTTCGATCTCGACCGCGAGCCACGCCGCCTTCTTGAGATCGGGGCCGACGCAGACCATGCCGTGATTGGCGAGGAGGCAGGCATGTCGGTTCTCGAGAGCGCCCACGATATAGTCGGCGAGTTCCTGCGTGCCCCAGGTGACATAGGGCACGCAGGGCACGGTCGGGCCGCCGGCGGCGGCGATCATGTAGTGAACGGCGGGAATCTCCCGGCGCAGGATCGACAAGGACGTGCAGAACATCGAATGCAGATGGATGACCGCGCCGACTTGCGGCTTCTTCGCCATGATGTCGCGATGAAACCGCCATTCGGTCGAGGGTTTGCGCGGGCCCTTATGCGATGCGTCGAGCTTCATGGTGACGATGTCTTCCGGCTTCATCTCGTGATAGGGAACGCCCGACGGCGTGATCAGGAAACCCCCTTCGACGCGCACGCTGATATTGCCCGATGTCCCCTGATTGATGCCCCTGTCATTCATATAGATGCAGGTCGCGATCATGTGGCGGCGGATGGCTTCGTGTTTCATCTTGGTCTCCCCGGCGTGGAATGGATGCGCTTATCTGGTCTCGGCGGCGATCAACACTTCCACCGCGAATGGTGAGAGCGCTTCAGCCATTTCGGCCTCGGGCTCGCGATCAGTCACCAGATAGTGGGCGCGATCGAGGCTCTGCACCTGCACCGGCGCGTAGCGGCCGAATTTCTGATGATCGGCGACGACGATAACGGTCTGCGCCGATTGCAGCATGAGATTATGAAGCTCGGCTTCCTCGCGGCTGAAATCCATGAGGCTGCCGCGCGGGGATATGGCGCCGGCCCCGATGATGGCGAAATCGGAAAAATAGTTTGCCAGCATCTGAGTGGCGTCCCTGCCGAGACAGGCCTGGTTCTGCGGCTGAATCTCGCCGCCGAGAAGATGCACGCGATTGTTGTTGCGGCCATTGAGCTTGAGGGCGCTCGCGATGCAGTTGGTGAAGACGGTGAGCCGCTGGCGCTTGGCGAGATGATCGGAAACGCTTTGCACCGTGGTGCCGGCAGCAAGGAGGACGGAAGCGCCATCAGGGATCATGCTGGCCGCCAAGAGGCCGATCGCGTGCTTGCCGGCGACATTGGTGGTCTGGCGCACGGCGATATCGGGCTCGTGCGTATTCGAGCGAGATGGCGCCGCCATGCGTCTTTCTCAGCTTGCGCTGTTCGGCGAGCGCCAGAAGATCGCGGCGGATCGTCTCGCGCGAGACATTCAGCGTGCGCTGGATATCGGTGATCGAAATCGATCGGTGCGCCTTTACCAACGCAAGAATGTGGTTCTGACGCTCCTCCGCAAGCACACAAGCCTCCTAGCGGATTGAAAAGACTAAAGAATTATTGGCGTATCGAAAGATGTGGCATTTATAGCATTTTCTTGCGATACATAGCAATAATGTTGTATTTTTTGCGATAAAAACAAACAACTGCAATAGGAGGGAACGGAAATGACAACAGTGAAGGAGAATGTGCGTCGAAAGTTATCGCGCCGCAGCGTGCTGAAAGGCAGGTGCCATGACGGCACTGGGTTCATTGGTCCTGGGACGTCCGGGGCCGTTCATTGGCAATGCCAAGCCGCGACACCGACTCTCAGGCTGCTGATGTGGCAGCCCTATGCGATCAAGGAAACCATCGCGGCCTTCGAGTCGCAGTTCAAAGCGAAGTTCTCGCCGACATTCTTTGATGGCAATTCAGAAGCGTTCAACAAGCTGAAAGTCGGCGGCACCAAGGACTTCGACATGGTGATGGCGGATGGCTTCTGGCCGCGCCTCTACTTCCGCCAAGGTCTGACCAAGGCGCTCGACTATGGCAAGATCGCCAATATGAGCGGGGTCTTTCCTGATTTCCTGCCCGAGAAGTTCGTCCTGCTGGCCGATGCCGAAGGCAAGAACAAGGTGGCGGCGCCTAATTGCTGGGGTGGCTATGGCATCACCATCAACAGCTCGCAGATTGCCAAGGAGGATATCGGCTCGATCGAGCTGCTTCTGAACGCCAAGTATGGCGGCCATTTCTCCACCAATTCCCGTTTCGAAGAGAACATCGCGCTCATGGGCATATCTGGCGGCGACGAAGCTCGGCACCAAGGAGGGCCAGCGCCCGGACGGCAAGCCATTCAACCCTTACCAGCTTACCGATGACGAGCTCGCCGAGACCAAGCGGCTTTTGATCGAGGCAAAGAAGCTGCTGCTGACGCGATATCAGGACTATGATGCTCTGGAGCGCCTGATGCGCGCCAAGTCTGTCTGGGCCGCGCCCGAATTCGCCGAGAGTTATCGCAAGCTCACGGTCTTGCGTCGCTCGAAGGCAAGATCGATTTCGATGTCGAGCATGTGTTAAAGCCCAAGGAGGGCGGGCTCGGCTGGGTCGATACCTGGATGGTGAGCTCCGAGGCCGACTCCGAGCGGACCGAGCTCGCCCATGCCTGGATCAATCTTTTCCTCGAGAAAGAGAACTATGTTCGCGTAGTGCGTTCCACCGGCTATGGCGGCGTGGTTGACGTGCGCGCGCTGATGTCGAAGGATGAGATCGATCTCTATTTCCAGGATCGCAGTGCCGAGGCCAGTCAGCTGCATATGTTCGACCAGCCGTCCTCGCCGGAGAAATGGGAACGCATCTGGTCGGATGTAGAGGCATCCTGAGCGGCGCAAGACTATCGCGGCAACAAGGAGAAGCGATGACGAGCGCGCGAGAACAACGGGCATCGTTGTCGCTTCAAACCGTTGCAAAGCATTTTGGACCGATCAAGGCGGTGGACGGCATCGATCTCGATGTCGGCCAGGATGAGTTCTTCTCGCTTCTGGGTCCGAGCGGATCCGGCAAGACGACACTGCTCAGAATCATTGCCGGGCTCGAGCGGCCCACGGCCGGGCGCGTTCTTGTGGCCGGCCGCGACGTGACCGACATGCCGCCCTATCGCCGGCGCATCGGCATGGTGTTCCAGAACTTTCTTCTCTTTCCGCATAAGACGGCGGCGGAGAACATCGTCTTTCCGTTGCGCATGCAACGGGTCGCGAAGGCTGAACGCGATGACCGGCTGCTGTGGGCCATGAGGCTACTGCGTCTCGAGGGGCTGGGTGAGAGATATCCCAACGAGCTCTCCGGTGGCCAGCAGCAGCGTGTGTCGCTGGCGCGCGGCCTGATCGCACGTCCCGCCCTTCTTCTGCTCGACGAGCCCTTGGCCAATCTCGACCGTGAGCTGCGCGCCGAAATGGAGGTCGAGATTCGCCGCTATCAGAAAGAGCTCAAAATTCCATTCGTCTATGTCACCCACAATCAGGAAGAGGCGCTCACCATGAGCGACCGGATCGCCGTCATGCGCAACGGCGTGTTCGAGCAGGTCGGACTGCGCAACGACGTGTATCGAAAGCCCGCCACCTTCTTTGTCGCCGCTTTCGTGGGTCAGTCGAACCAGATCATTGGAACGGCCGAGGCGGTCAACGGCCGTGCCCTCGCACTGACCTGGCATGGCGAGAAGCTTCGTCTTCCGCATCAAGGCGGAATTTCGACCGGCGACAAAGTGCGCTTTCTCATCAAATATGAGGACATCGAGATAAGATCAGATCAGCATCAGGCCGAGGGCGCCGGCAATTTGCTCGCCGGCCGCCTGCGCGACGTCATATTCAAGGGTCAGACCGCAAACTACATCGTCAGCATGAAGGATGGCAGCGAGATCATCGCCAGTGCTTCATCACGCGACCAGAAAGTCAGGATCGGGGAAGCCGTTTCCGTTCGCTGGCCGGAAACCGCCGGCATGTGCTTTCAGGACTTGAACACGTGCGGCGCGGCCCATCGCTCTTCCTCCTGCTTGCCGGTCCGGGCGTTCTCTTCATTCTGTTGATGCTCCTCCTGCCGCTGCTTGCGATCTTCGTCTTCAGCTTCTGGCGCACCGAGAGCTATGAACTCTATGCCGATTGGAATCTGGACAACTACCGGACCCTGCTCGCCGAACCCGCTTATCGCACCTTCCTGGTGCGCTCGGTCCTCGGCGCGTTGGCGACGTCGCTGATCTGCCTCGTATTTGCCTGGCCCGTAGCCTATTTCATTGCCCGCCATGGCGGCAGATACCGCCTGCTCTTGGTCCTTCTCTTCGCCGCGCCGTTCTTCACCGGGCTCATCCTCAGGATCGCGGCGCTGCAGGGAATCCTCGGGCCTGGCGGGCTGATCAACATGACGCTCGGCGTTCTGGGCTTCGGGCCGGTGGCGGCCCTGATGTACACGACGACGGCGGCGACCATCGGGCATGTCTATCTCTTCATTCCCTTCATGGTGACCGCTATCTATCTCTCGCTCGTCAATTTCAATTTCGATCTTGCTCGAAACAGCCAAGATCAATGGTGCGGGCCCCGTGCGCGCCTTCATCGAAGTAACCTGGCCGCTCAACTGGATCGGCACCGCGATCGGCCTGGCGCTCGTCTTCATTCCGTGCCTCGCTTCGGCGGTGACGCCGCGCTTCCTCGGCGGGCCGAACGCCACGTCCTTCGGCATGAGCCTCGGCCAGCAATTCGGCGAAACCGGCACCTGGGCGCTCGGCTCGGCCATGGGCGTCATTCTCTTTGCCGTCTCTCTCACCGTCATTGCGGTGACGGGACTTACCATCAATCTCAAGCGCAGCGGCTTCACCGGGATGGGGCGAGATGACTTCGGTCGGCGATAAAGCGGAGGAATGGCGCCGCCTGGGCATGGGCTGCCTTCTGCTGTTGCTCTATATCTTTCTCTACGCGCCGATCCTCTATGTGGTCTATGCATCCTTTTCCGAGGATATCGTATGGCCGTTCCCACCTTCCTTCACGACCGCTGCTTATGCGGAACTGTTCGATAACGCGCTTTATGCAGATGCGCTGCACAACAGTCTGCTCGATCGGTTTTGGCAGCGGCGTACTGTCCACTCTCTGGCAACGGCGGGTGTCATCGGCATCTTGCGCTTTCCCTCGCGGCGACGTGTTCTGGTGCTGATCGCTTTTCTGGCGCCGCTCTTCGTCGCCGAATTGCTGATCGGAATTTCTTCGCTTGCCTTTAACGCCCGTGTCCTGGGCTTGCCCGGCAATCTCGCTTCCGCCATCGCGGCCAATGCCGTGGAAGGCGTTGCCTTTGCCTTCCTGATCATCCTTGCCCAGCTCGTCCGTTATGACTGGCAGATGGACGATGCCGCCATGGTGTTCGGAGCAAGTCCGATGCGCTGTTTCTGGGAAGTAACCTTGCCGACCATCTGGCCGAGCCTGCTCGGTGCGTTCCTCATCACCTTCATTCTGGCATTCAATAATCTTGAAATTTCTTTCTACAATCTTGGCGCCATACCCACTTTGCCGTCCGTCGCCTGGGGTTCGCTTGCGATTCGGACTCGGACCGGAGCTATACGCGCTTGCGGCTTTGACCAACGGCCTTGTCTTCACCGTTTTTGCGGTGATGTATGGGCTGATGCGCACCGGGATCGTCAAGTTCGGCTATCGCGGCGGCTGAGACGAGGCGCTTGCTGGCGCGGTCCGTTCTCTGTATGCATCGGAAAATTTTGGATCCGTGCGAGGGGTGATGTTGTCGAAGAAAGCCATTATTCTGCTCGCGGCGTTTGTGTTGAGTTTACCCAACGTCGCGCGCGCCGAGGCCGCGCTCGAGGTCAGAGCGGCGATCGCAGCATATTCCGCCATGTATGGCTTGCCGAGTCGCTCGTGCATCGGGTCGTCATGCGCGAGAGCAAATACAATCCCAAGGCCTATCATAGCGGCCACTGGGGTCTCATGCAGATCGGATACGACACCGCGCGCGTCATGGGTTATCGCGGTCGCGCCAAAGGCCTTCTCGAGGTCGATGCCAATCTGAAATATGGCGTGAAATATCTGGCCGGCGCCTATCTGGTTTCGGGCGGCAATGCCGACAAGGCGCTGCGCTACTATCGCAGCGGCTATTACTACATCGCCAAGCGCAAGGGCCTTCTCGAAGAGACCGGGTTGAAGACAAAGCGTTGAGGTGAGGCGATCAGGCCAGATCTGGAATCTGGCCTGATCGCCGCCAGTCAGCGGTGCTGGTCGGGAAGGGCCAAGGCACGATCCCCATCGAGGCTCGCCCGGTAATAGGGCGGCAGGTTGAGATCGGCCAAATCATGGCTGCTCAGATTGAGGTTCTCGAGGCGTGGCACCCGGACGCGGCGCGAACTGCCACGGGCCAGCGAAAACAGCCGGAAAAGACGGTGTGTCAGTGTCATAGCGGGCCTCATAACTTTCTTTGAGCCATCGAACTGACAATGAATATGGTCCACGCTTTGCTTGGTATCCAACGCGAAATCTGGTATGAGACATTAATTGGCTTGATGGCTCATCATGGCAGAAACCCTACCCTTGCAGGCCGTGAAGGTCTTCGACGCTGTCGCCCGCCACATGAATTTCACCAAGGCGGCGGACGAGCTCAATATGACCCAATCGGCGGTGAGCTATCAGGTCAAGCTGCTCGAGAGCTTCATCGGCGCGCCCTTGTTTTTACGCCAGGCGCGCGGTGTCGCGCTCAGCGAGCACGGCCAGGCGGTGGCGCCTCTGGTGCGCCGGGCGCTCACTGATCTGACTCAGGCTTTCCAATCTGCCAAGTCCGAGACCGCCAATCTCCTGGTGATCTCGACTATGCAGAGCTTCGCCTCGACCTGGCTTGCGCCGCGCATCGGCAATTTTCAGATGGCCAATCCCGATATCGCGGTCCGTCTCGATGTCTCGAACCATCTCGTCGACTTCGAGCGCGATCGCGTCGATGTCGGGATCAGAACAGGCAAGGGAGATTGGCCGGGCCTCAAGAGTCATTTGGTGGGTGGCGGCAATTTCACCGTCGTGTGCAGTCCCGCTTACTATGAGCGTATCGGGCGGCCGAAATCGCCTGCAGATCTCACGGATTGCATTTTCATCGGACCGCGCGATGATTGGTGGCCCATCTGGTTCGCCGCTGCAGGGCTTAAGCCGCCAGCCGCGTTGAGCCGCCCTGGTGTCGATGTGGAGACCCAGCAAATTGCGGCCGTGCTGGCCGTTGCTGGACATGGCCTGGCGCTGGTCCATCCAGGTTTCGTCACCGAAGAGGTGAAGGCCGGCAAGCTGATCCAGCCCTTTGCGCTCTTGGCCTCGACCGGCTTTAGCTACTTTCTCGTCTATCCGCGCGCCAACCGCTTGCCACGCAAGACGCAATTGTTCAGGGACTGGATCCTGGCCGAGGCGGGACAGCTTTCGTCCGAAGCGCAGAGCGAGAAGAAGATGCTCACTCCATGATGCGCGTGTGTTAGCTTTCCTTGATCATAGGCCGGGGTCTATAGGCTGATGGTTCAGAACGAAAGAGAGTAAGTGAGACGATGAAGGCGCGCGTTCAATGGCTTGAGGGCAGGACTTTCGTGGGCGAGTCGGGAAGCGGCCATGCCGTCGTCATGGACGGTGCGCCGGAGGCGGGCGGGCGCAATCTCGGTATCCGGCCTATGGAGATGCTCCTGGTCGGGCTCGCCGGCTGCACCGCTTTCGATGTAGTGCATATCCTCGAGAAGGGACGCGAGGCGGTCACACACTGCGATGTCGAGGCGACGGCCGAGCGCGCGCCGGCGGATCCCAAGATTTTCACTGCCATCCATCTCACCTACAAGCTCAAGGGCCGCAATCTCAAGCAAGCCGCGGTGAAGCGCGCCATCGATCTTTCGGCGGAGAAATACTGTTCGGCCTCTATCATGCTGGCCAAGACCGCGAAGATCACCCATTCCTGGACGGTCGAAGAAGAAGGATGAGCCCGCGCTCGCTGGGAAATGTCATCGCAGCGCCAAGCCTGTCGTTGGATCGAAGAAATGCACGCGATCCATGTCGATACCGATCCCGAGCGATGCGCCGCGCTGGGGAAGGTGACGCGGGTCGATGCGCGCGGTGATGCGTGAAGATTGCTGATCCTTAAGCTGGATGAAGACATAGGCGTCGGCTCCGGTCATCTCGGTCATCAATACCTCGCTGGTGAAGCCGCCCGGTGAGGGATTGGGATAGGAAAAGGCCTCGGGCCGCGCACCCAGTATGAGCTCGCGATCGATCCATTTTTCGAGGTAGCGACGCTCCGCGGCTTGCTTGGCAGTGAGTGGCAGGACGATATCGGTGCCGGTAACTGCGCAACCGAGTGCCGTGCCGGCCATGCGCGCCGGTCGTACGCTGAGGAAATTCATCGCCGGCGAGCCGATGAAGCCGGCGACGAACAGATTGACCGGGTTTTCATAGAGCTCGCGCGGCGCCGCGCATTGCTGGAGATTGCTCTCGCTCTCATCGGTAACCGGTCTGAGCACCGCCACGCGGTCGCCCATGGTCATTGCCTCGACCTGGTCGTGCGTGACATAAAGCGTCGTGACGCCCAAGCTGGCATTGAGCAATTTCAGCTCGGCGCGCATCTGAACGCGCAATTTGGCGTCGAGATTGGATAAGGGTTCGTCCATCAGGAAGCACTGCGGGTCGCGCACGATGGCCCGGCCCATGGCCACGCGCTGGCGCTGCCCGCCTGACAGCGATGCCGGCTTCTTGCGCAAGTAGGGCATGAGGTCGAGCGTGCGCGCCGCCTGCTCGACCTTCTGCCTGATGAGTTCCTTGGCTACTTTCCTTTGGCCGAGGCCGAAGGCCATGTTTTCGAACACGTCCATATGCGGATAGAGCGCATAGTTCTGGAACACCATCGCAATGTCGCGATCTCCAGGGCCAAGATCGGTGACATCCTTGCCGCCAATGGCGATGCGCCCCTCGGTCAATGCCTCGAGGCCGGCGGCGCTGCGCAGCAAAGTGGACTTGCCGCAGCCGGAAGGACCGACAAGCACGAGGAACTCACCATCCTTGACATCGAGATCGACGCGCGACAAAGCGAGCGTCCCGTCGCCGAAGCGCTTGCTGACCGAATGGAAGCTCAGGCTGGCCATGGGCGGGATCTCTTTGGCAGCTTGATTGCGGCGCCGGTCTTTGCCGCCTCCTCGATGGCGGTCAAGACGCGGGTGACTTGAAGCCCATCCTCGGCATCGGCCAGCACGGGCGCGTCCTGCGTCACGGCGTCGACAAAGCGCGCGATCGCTTCCATGACGAAACCGCCGATGCGCCCGCCGGCCGCGGGCGTCACCCCCAGCATGTCACCGCTGCGCAGGCCCGCACCCGCATATTTCTTGAAGGTGCCGTTCTGCGCCGTATCGATCGCAAGCGAGCCTTTCTCGCCGACGATCTCGACCCTGAAATCGAAGACGAGCGGCAGATCGCGTGGCAGCACCCAGCTGTTTTCGAGCGAAGCAACCGCACCGTTATCGAATTCGAGCAGCGCCAGGTGCACATCCGCGGTATCGACGCCTTGTCCGGCGAGGAAGCCATGTCGTTTCATCGCCTGAACCCGCACCACTTCGGCGTCGAGCATGAAGCGCAGCGCATCGACAGCATGGCTGCCAAGGAACCACAGGGCCGAGGATTTGGCGGCCCAGCTCAGGAGCTCGAAGGGCACGAAGAGCGTGTTGGACAGTCTTGCAGATGCATGAAGGGGTGAGCCGATCTCGCCCGCCCCGATCGCTTCCCTGACCGCATGGACGGCCGGATTGACGCGGTTGTGGAAGTCGACCATGACCTTGACTTTGCCTTTGGCCGCCTGCTCGGCGATCGTCTCGGCTTCGGTGAGCGTGGTGGCGAGCGGCTTCTCGCTCAACACATGTTTTTGCGCCTTGATTGCCGCGAGCACGATATCACTATGGGCGAAATCGGGTGTGGCCACCGTGACCGCTTCGACATCGGGGTCAGCGATGAGCTCGCGGTAGTCCGTATACGCCCTGGCCACACCGAACTGTTCCTGCATCGTCCGGGCGCGCTCAGGGTCGAGATCGCACACCGCAACAAGCTCCGCGTCGGGCAGCGCATTGAGCGTCTTGCAATGGAATGAACCCCAGAGGCCGGCGCCGACGACGCCAAATTTTGTTCCGCCTTTGTTGGAAGATGTGGACATATCAACCCTTTACCGAACCAAAAGTGAGCCCGCGCACGACATAGCGGTCGAGCGCCAGGAAGATGAGCATGGGCGGGATCATGGCGGCGACCGCAGCCGCGGCGATGAAGCCCCAAGTGACGCCGGCGGTGCCGAAGTAGCGCAGCGTGCCGACCGGCAGGGTTGCGGTCTCGCGGTTGCTCAAGACCAGCGGGAAGGCGGCATTGTTCCAGGAAAAGACGAAGGCGAACATCGAGGTGACGATGACGCCCGGCAGAATGAGCGGCAGCACGATGCGCCCGATGATGACGGGCGTTGTGGCGCCGTCGACGCGTGCCGCCTCTTCGATCTCGACCGGCACTTCGTCGATGAAGCTGCGCAACAGCCAGACCGAGAACGGGATGGTGAGCGTCTGCAGGATAAGGATCATCGAGAAATAGCTGCCCTTGAGCCCGACCGCGCTGGCGAGGATCGAATAGGGGATGAGAAAGGCGACGGGCGGCGCCATCAGGAGTCCCAGATACCACATCATCAGATGCTTGCGCCCCCTGATGCGGAAGCGCGACAGCGCGTAGGCGGCGGGCAGCGAAAAGGGCAAATTGAGGAGCACTGCGCCCGCCGCCACGATGAGGCTGTTGAGGAGCTGCGGCAGGTTGTTGCCGGGATTGCCGAAGGCGTAGTTGACCGAATCCCAGACCGGCGTGAAGGCGATGACCGGCGGCATGGTGAAGAACGTATCGGCCGGTCGGATGGCGAGCAGCACGAACCAGAAAATCGGCCCGATGAAGATCATAAGCAGCAGGAGCATGAAGACGTAGAGAGCCGCCTTCTTCATCGGTCAGTCCAGCTCTTTGAAGGCGAAGAACACCAGAAGGGCGATCATCGCATTGACGATGATGACCATGAGCCAGGTCATGGCGCTGGCGAGACCGATATTGAAGTCGACAAGCCCATATTGATAGAGGCTGTAGCCCAGCGTGCGGGTCGAGGCGCCGGGTCCGCCCTTGGTTAAGACCAACACGAGGTCGAAAGTGTTGAAGAGCTGCATGAACCGCAGCATGATCACGATCATCGCCGTCTTCTTGATAAGCGGGATCTTGATGCGCATGAGCATCGCCCAGGGCGACGCCCTGTCGATGCGCGCCGCCTCGATGATGTCGGCCGGTATGGAAAGCAACCCTGCATAGAGGACGATGGCGAAGAACGGTGTCCATTGCCAGATATCGGCAAACAGCACGGCCCACAGCGCGGTCGTACCCGATCCGAGCAGCCCTTCTGCCGGCAGCGGAATGCCGAGCGACGACAGAAGCCACGGGATGAGCCCGCCGCCCGGGTCATACATGTAGCGGAACAGGAAGCCGACCACGATCGGCGCGATGGTCGTCGGCATGATGAGCAGCGCCCGCGTTACATTCATGCCCGGCAAACGCTGCACCAGGAACAGCGCTATGGCGAGGCCAAGAACGAATTCGATCGCCGTTCCGACGACCGTGATGAGAAGCGTATTGTAAAGTGCGCCGAAGAAGAACGAGCCCTGCAGCGCCATCTCGTAATTGCCCCAGCCGATGAAGCCCATGGGTGTCGGGCTCATTTGCAGGTTCCAGAAATAGAAACTGTTCTTGAGCGCGAAGACGAGGGGAAAGGCGATCAGCGCGACTAGCAGGATGATCGACGGGCTGATCAGCAGCCAGGGAACGAACGACGGCAGGCGCCGCGCTCTATGCGGCAATGTGCTGGTGACAGACATGCACGATCCTGAAATTGAAAGGGCGCGCGAGCCGAGGGACACCGCGCGCCCGCGCCCTCAGGCGAGCGAGACCATCAGGGCCTTGGTCGCATCGAGCGTGTCGTCGTAGGACTCCTGCTGATAGGGAATGAGGAAGTTGCCCTTGAGGATCGTCTGGAAGAACAGCGAGGTTTCCTTGAGCGCCTGCTCCGGCGTCAACTCGCCCGACAGCACCTTGTTAAGATTGAGCCCGTAGATGCCTTCGAGCGTGGTATAGACCGGGCAGGGCGGCCGCACGATTTTGCCATTGCCCTCTTCGAGATCGGAGAGTTGGCCCGGCAGGTGCGGATAGATCTTGATGAGTTCGGGATCCTTGTAGAGGGAAGGCCTGGCGAAGTCGGAGAACTGATAGCCGAACTTGTTGTAGAGGGCCATTTCCTTCTGAGTCTTGGCCGAAGTCGCCCATTTGATGAACTGCCAGGCGGCGTCGCGGTTCGAGCTGTTGCCGGCGATGCCGAGGCTATGCCCTCCGATACTCACCACTTGCTTCTTGCCGGGCGCCGCGGGCAGCCGGGCGATGCCGATTTTGTCGGTGATGACGGAATCCTTGCCCGTCATATAGCCGTCCTTCTTGCAGAGATAAGCGTAAGGCGTCCACCAGTAGAAGATGCCGATGTCGCCCTTGGCGAAGCGCATGCCGGCATCGAACCAGTTATAGCCCACGGCTTCCGGCGGCGAGTTCTTGTAGAGGGCGAGGAACGTCTTGAGTGCTTCGAGCGTCTCCGGCGTGTCGATGGTCGGCTCGAAATCCCATTTGCCGGTGGGAAAACTCTTGAACCACTGGGTGCCCATGCTGGCGGCGAGCTGAGTGAACATATGTACGACCGGGGCCGGCTGCTGGCCCGAGACGACGGTGCCCGCCATCTTGGCGCCCGAGAACTCCTTGCCGTTCAATTTTTCGACAATGCCGAGATAATCGGCCCAGCTCCAGCTGCCATCGGTCGGAATCTTGACTCCGGCCTGCTCGACATAGTCCTTGTAATAAAGGACCGTCTGGCCATAGGTGGCGACGGGCAGCGTGCCGACCTGACCGCGCCAGGTGTTCATCGAGTAGAGCGCCTGGGGAACATAGTCGGCGATGGCGCTGTCCTTGTCCGCCTTGATGAACTCATTGAGCGGCAGGATCCATTTGCTCTCGAGATATTGGCCGAGCCACATCTGATCGACCGAGATGACATCGGCATCGGGCTGGTTGCTGATGAAGGACGAGGTGAGACGCGCCTGCAGCGCCTCGAGCGAAATGGCCTCGATCTGCAATTTGATGCCGCTCGCCTGCTGGAACTGATCGGCGAGGCCCTCGATAGCGTAATAGAAGGGATCGCCGGCAAGCAGGACTCGTAGCGTCTTGTCTTGCGCGAAAGCGCGCCTGGGTCGGAGGCCGAGGGCCCCGGTACCGGCAAGAGCGGCACTGCCATGGAGCATGCTGCGGCGGGAGATTTTGGGTGGCGTAACCATTTCATTTCCTCCGTTTGTTATGACGTCAAACTGCAGGGGGCGCGGACGCTGGTCGTATCTTTATAAGTTTGTTTGATGCTCACACAAACTTATAGTATCGTCAAGACGCGAGACGCGACAAGCTGCATGGGATTCGCGGACTGCGACTTCCCGATGCTAGGCCTCTCTAGGACCAAGTGAGATTCGCCGCACGCGCAAGCGGCGAATTCATCGAAGGAGCGGGATCGACAGCGATGGTGTCCGACGGAAGATCCTCGTCGGGGAACGAAAAGAACAGCCTGGCGGCGGTCAACGAATTGCTGGATGAGGCCGTGCCGTCCCGGAGTCGGACGCGGGGCCTGATCTCGTCTTCCGCGATCGGCCTCGCCAATCGCGGGCGCGTGCTCCAGGTATTGTTCGATTTGGGCCCCACCAGCCGTGCCGAGCTCGCCCGCCATGTCGGCGTCAACCGCGCCACCATCACCGGCATCATCCAGCCCCTGATCGATCAAGGCCTTCTTGTCGATGGCGATCCCCTGCCGTCGAAAGGCAGCGGCGGAAAACCGGCCAAGCCTGTCTGGTTCGCCAAGGATGCAGCGCCCATCTGCGCCGTGCTCCTGATGCATGACAGCGTGCATTGCTGCCTGGTTTCCCTCGACGGGACGATCACGGCAGAAGTGAAGGCCGATTTCCCGCCGGATGCCGACAAGGTCGAAGCCCTGGCGCGCCCGATCTTCAACTCGATCGGGCAAACCTTGTCACTCGCCCATCGCCCGCCGCTCGGCATCGGTGTGGCTGCCGGCGGCATGATCGACACCGACAAGGGGTCGATCGTTGCCGTGAATCTCGCTCCTCTGCTCGCGGGCTTTCCACTCGGGGCGGAGCTGACGAGCCGTTTCAGCCTTACCACGCGCGTCGATCACCATCCGCGGGCACTTCTGGTCGGCGACCGCTGGTTCGGTATCGGCCGCGGCAAGCGCAATTTTGCCGTCATCTATACGGGCGAAGTTCTGGGCGGGGCGATCTTTCTCGAAGGCCATCTCTATCGCGGACATGCCGGCGCCGGTGGCGAACTCGGCCACACCTTCGTGCAAGTGGATGGCATGATCTGTCGCTGCGGTCGCCGTGGCTGCTGGGAGACCATCGCCACGCTGGGCTGGCTGCGCCGCGAGGCGGAAAAGGCCGGCCTTGCCGGGGGGTCGGCGATGGAGTCGCGTTGTCTCGTCGCGCTGGCCGAGAGTGGTGCCAAGGGAGCGGCAGAACTCCTCGACCGTTATGCTCGTAACGTGGCGGTCGGCATCGCGAATCTGCAACAGACAATGGCGCCGAACTTCATCGTCCTACATGGAGATGTGGTTGGAGGCGGTCCTCGCTTGCTCGCTGCAATAACTCAGCATGTCCGCGAGCTCGTGCCCTGGCGCCCCGGGGGCGATATCGAACTCGTCATGGGAGACCTTGAGGATCGGGCAGCGCTGCGAGGTGCCGCGGGTCTCGTTCTCTCCGAATTGCTGCACTTCACATTGTGACGGCCAAGCCTCGAAGGCTCAGCCCATATAGACGCCGCCGGTTACATTAATGCCTTGCCCGGTCATGAAGCGGGCGGCATCGGAGCACAAAAAGACGGCAAGGCCCGCGATGTCTTCGGGCTCCTCCAGCCGGCCGAATGGCGTTTGCGCGACATATTCCTTGATCACTTGCTCGGGCGTGAGGTTGCGCAGTTTCGCTTCCCAGGCGACCTCGCGCTCCTGCATCGAAGTCTTGACGAAGCCGGGACAGACCGCATTCACGCGGATGCCGTCTTGGGCCACCTCGCGCGCCAGGGCCTGCGTCCAGCCGAGAACGGCGAATTTGCTGGCGGAGTAATGCGCGAGCAGGGGGGCGCCGACCTTGGCCGCGAGCGATGCGGTATTGACGATCACGCCTTTCTTCTTTTGGCTGAGGAAATATCGGACCGCTGCCTGATCGGTGAGAAAGACGCCCTTGATATTGACCGCGAAATTGAAGTCCCATTCCTCGTCGGTCAGGTCGATGGCGCGGTTCATGGTCGACACGCCGGCATTGGCGATCAATATGTCATAGCCGCCGAATGTGCTTTCGATCTCGGCGAAGGCCTTCTCCACTTGGGCGCGCTTGCTCACATCGACGGCGAAGCCTTGCGCCCCGTTGCCGAGGCTGGATGCTGCCTTCTGGGCCGCTTCCCCATTGAGGTCGGCGACCGCGATCCTCACCCCATGGGCCGCCAAGGCGGTGGCGATGGCCTTGCCGATGCCGGTAGCGCCGCCCGTGACGATGGCCGTCTTGCCTTTGAGGTCCGTTCCCAGAAGCGCGCTCATATTTTGCCCCGTTCAGTCTTGTTTGAAAGCAAACATATATTAACAGAAAGGCGCAGTAAAACATTTTGTCATGTGAGAATATGTTTGCTCTGCTGCAGGAACATGCTAGTTCTTGATTTAAATGGTGTGATTTTGATCACTTCTACTCCATGAGGAGCCTATGGCTTTGCCAACGGATACGCTGAACCTCGCTTCCGGCGGATCTCGTGCAAATGGTCCGCGGCGATTGCCCCTCGCAATTCGCCAGGCGCATCTTTTGGGGCAGCTCCGCAAGACCGGCTTCGTGTCGGTCGCCGACGCGGCGGCCACGCTCGCCGTCTCGGAAATGACCATTCGCCGCGATCTCATCGATCTCGAGAACGAAGGCCGATTAGTGCGCACCCATGGCGGAGCCGTTGCGCCCGAAAGCCATTTCCCGCAAAAGCTCGATGACGAGGAGCCCGCCTTCGAGCAGCGCCTGCGTCAGAACAAGCCTGCCAAGGAAGCGATCGCCTCCATGGCCGCCACTCTGGTCAGTCCGCGCCAGACCGTCGCCCTCGATGTCGGCTCGAGCACTTTCGTCCTGGCCTCGCGGCTCATCGCCTTTCCGACGATCAAGGTGTTCACCAACTCCTTGCGCATCGCCACTCTTCTCGGGCGCGAGCGGCGAGATGTCTATTTGCCGGGCGGTGAAGTGCGCGGCAATGAGATGTCGATGTGCGGCCCGACCGCCGTTGCCCAGTTCGAGCAATTGTGGTTCGACATCGCCTTCATCGGCGCTTCTGGGCTGACGGAAGCGGGCTTCTTCGATTATTCGCTTGAGGACAGCGAGCTGAAACGCGTCTATTTGCGCCGCTCGAGCCGCAAGGTGCTGCTCTGCGATGCTGCCAAGTTCGATCATCTGTCGCTGGTGCAGGTGGCGCCGCTCGAGGCGATCGAGATGCTGATTACCAACGCTCCACCTTCGGGCGTGCTCGCCGAGGCTCTCGCTGCCGCCAATGTCGAGATCCGCATTGCGAAGCCCTCGGCCCTCACTTCATAAAACGATCAAGAGAACAGGAGACTGACAGAGATGCCGTTCGAGTTCTTTGCCCGAAAGAAGCCCGTCATTGCCATGGCGCATATCGGCGCCATGCCGGGTACCCCGCTCTATGATGCGGCGGGCGGCGTCGACAAGCTCGTGGCCGCGGTCCTAAAGGACGTTGAGAAGCTTCAGGATGGCGGCGTCGATGCCATAATGTTCGGCAACGAGAATGACCGGCCCTATGTCTTCGAAGCGCCGCCCGAAGGGATCGCCGCCATGACCGCGGTGGTCCAGGCGGTGAAACCCGCCCTCAGGGTGCCTTTCGGTGTGAACTATCTCTGGGATCCGAAGGCGAGCGTCGCCATCGGTGCCGCGACCGGCGCCAAATTCGTGCGCGAGATTTTCACTGGTCTCTTCGCCTCCGACATGGGCCTGTGGGAGCCCGACTGCGCCGGCGCGGCGCGGCTCAGGCGCAATCTCGGCCGCATGGACATGAAGCTCCTTTTCAATATCAATGCTGAATTCGCCCATTCGATCGATGCGCGGCCGATCGAATTGCGCGCCAAGAGTGCCGTCTTCTCCTCGCTCGCCGATGCTATCCTGGTCTCAGGTCCGTTGACCGGCGAGCCTGCGGCGCAGTCCGACCTGCGCAAGGTGCGCGAGACGGTGAAGGACGTGCCTGTCTTCGCCAACACCGGTGTCAATATCGACAATGTCGCCGATGTGCTGTCGATCGCAGACGGCATCATCATCGGTACGCATTTCAAGGTCGACGGCAATACCTGGAACGAGGTCGACGGCAATCGCGTCAAGCGCTTTATGGACAAAGTCGCCATATTGCGCTGACGCATCCCACATGACCTACGTCATCGGCTTCGATATCGGCACCACCTCGACGATCGGCATTCTGATTGAACTGCCGGATCGCATTCGGTATATCGCCTCGCGGCCGGTGACGTTGACCTCCCGCCGGCCAGGCTGGGCCGAGGAAGACCCTGAACAGTGGTGGACGAATGTCGCAAGCATAGCGCGCGAGCTTATCGAAGCGGGCGCCATCAAGCCAAGCGAGGTCGCGGCAATCGGCGTCACGGGCATGCTGCCGGCGGTCGTGCTGCTCGACGACAAGGGCCGGTTGCTCAGGTCCAGCATCCAGCAGAGCGATGCCCGCTGTGCTGCGGAAGTCGTCGCGCTGCGCCGACGGGTCGACGAGGCGGCCTTTACGGCAAAGACCGGCAATGGCATCAATCAGCAACTCGCTATCGCCAAGCTTCTGTGGATCAGGAAGCATGAGCCCGAAATCTTCTCAAAAATAGCGACGGTCTTCGGCTCCTATGATTATATCAACTGGCGGCTGACGGGCGAGCATGCCATCGAGCAGAACTGGGCGCTCGAAGCGGGCTTCGTCAATCTCGCGACGCATCAGATCGATGATGACCTCGTGAAGCTCGCAGGGGTCCCAAGGAATACGCTCCCCCGCAAGACCGTTTCGCATGAATTATTGGGCCGCGTCACGGAAGGAGCCGCGACGGAGCTTGGACTTCCGGCCGGCATTCCCGTCGTCGCGGGGGCCGCGGATCACATCGCGTCGGCCCTTGCTGCAGGTCTGACGCGGCCGGGCGATGTGCTGCTCAAATTCGGCGGCTCCGTCGATGTGCTGATCGCGACCGACCGGATCGCACCCGACCCTCGCATGTATCTCGACTATCATTTGGTGCCTGGGCTCTATGTGCCTAATGGCTGCATGGCGACTGGCGGTGCGGGCCTCAACTGGTTCGCCACCAGTTTTGCCGCAGGCGAGCGGCCAAAGGCCGAAGCCGAGGGCCTGTCGCTTCATCAATGGCTCGATCATCTGGCGAGCGCCGTACCGCCGCGAGCGCAAGGTGTGCGAATCCTGCCCTATTTTCTGGGCGAGAAGACCCCCGTCCATGATGCCGATGTCAGGGGCGCAATATTGGGCCTGAGCCTTGCGCATGGGCCGGCGCATGTGTGGCGGGCGCTGCTCGAAGCCTATGCCTATGCGATCGCCCATCATGTCGAAGTGCTGAACGACATGGGTCATCGCACCGAAACCTATTTTGCCTCCGACGGTGGCGCAAAGAGCACAGTCTGGATGCAGATTGTCGCAGATGTGCTGCAGAAGCCGGTGCGGCGGTTGAACGGCCATCCGGGCTCATGCCTGGGTGCCGCCTGGACTGCGGCGATGGGGATCGGTGCGGCGAAGGACTGGTCGGAAATCGCTCGTTTCGTGAGTCTGGCGGACCAGCTCGCGCCCGATCGCGCCAATGCCCGGACCTATGCGGAAGGGTATGCGGCTTTCCGCGAGCTCTATCCGGCCGTAGCCGAACTTGAACGGAAAGGAACGTCATGACGATTCGCGCGGTGGCTTGGGATGTCGATGGCACGTTGGTCGACAGCGAGCCCTTGCATCACGATGCTCTCATCGCCGCCTGCCGCAACTGGAACGTCGACATCACCGATCTTCCACAGGATATGTTTCGCGGCGTGCATATGGGGGAAGTATGGCAAGCGATCGCCCCGCGCCTGCCGGCTGAGGCTAGGATACAGGACTGGAAAAAAGCCAATGATGATTTCTATGTGGCGCATCGAAGGCTGCTCAAGCCGATGCCGCAGGCGCTCGAGACGGTCAGCGCGTTGGCCGCCGCGGGCATCCGCCAGATCTGCGTGTCCAATGCCGGCCGTTTGATTGTCGATGCGAATATCGATGCGTTGGGCCTTGGCGCCATCATGGACTTCACGCTCAGCATCGAGGACGTGAGTTCATGGCAAGCCCCACCCTGAGCCTTACGCATCGGGCTGCGCGCGTCTGGGCTTGACTCCGAAGCAAGTGGCGGCAGTCGAGGACAGCGAGACCGGGCGCCGGTCGGCGCGCGCCGCCGGCCTCATGGTCATCGGCTATGACCATATCGGTGAAATGGTCACCCATGCCGATCATGTCATCCGCGACCTCACCAGGATACCCGCCTTGCTTGTCGGCCATCGGACTGCGACGATGTCTGCGGCAGCGGGTGGAGCGTAACATGTACAGGATCGATGCGGAGCGCGACCGGCGATATATCGAAGAGTTCCGCAAGACGCCGATCGGCGCTCACAGTCCGGGCCTGCAGCGGCTCCTCAACTTCATGCGCAACGACCCGACCGGCTATCAAATCGTGCTCGTCTGCCGCAAGCCCTTTGCCGAATGGGTGCTCGGCACCATGCCGCCCAGCCGCTTCGATGGGCCGATCACCATCGAAGACGGACCCGTCTTCACCAGCCGCGAGGAGGCGGAGTGGGAAGTCTTCCGCCGCCGCTGGCGCAAATATACGGGTGAAGACATCAACCTGCCATTTCGCGACTGAGAAACGAGAATTCCATGCTCAAGATCCTCGGCTATCCGGACTGCTACAGCGTCGCGCCAGGAGAGAAAATCGCCTTCAAGATCTCGCTCGAAGAGGGCTCGCATTTCGACGCGCAGGCTGGTGCGCGTCATCCATGGCGACGGCAATCCGCAAGGCCCGGGACTAAAGTTCCCTCCCATGTCAATTCCGCTGCCGATGGCCGCCATGCGGGCAAGCCGCAACGCATCGACGCCGGCTCCTGTCTGAGGGTCGAAAATTTTCCCGCACTCGCTTCTGGTCCCTTCACCGTTTTTGCGATGATCTGGCCGACCCTGCCGAAACGCGCAAACCAGACGCTGATCGCGCAATGGGATGCTGAGGCCCAGAGCGGCTTTCGCGTCGAGATCACCGATGGCGGACAGCTTGCCGTCGCCTTTGGCGATCGATCGGGCCGCGTCTCCGAGCTCAAGAGCGGCAAGAAGATGCTCGAGCGGCAATGGTATTCGATTGCGGTGTCGATCGACCCCGCGACCCGGATGGTGACGCTCGATCAGCGGCCGCTTCAACCTTACGCGGTGATCGACGATCGCGCCCATGCCAGCGGGCACCTTGGTCATGCGCCGAAGCCGGTCGAGGCGCCGCTGTTCATGGCAGGGTGCCCTGAAGGCGACGGCACGATCGGACGCCATTTCGACGGCAAGATCGACGGGCCTCTGATCCTGTCCGGCGTCCACAGCGCCGATCGCCACGACGATTTCCTGCGCGGCGTCATCGAGCCTTCACTTTTTCAGCACATCATCGCGAGATGGGATTTCGCGCGAGAAACTCGCTCGACCAAGGTGATCGATGTTGGCCCATCGCGCTACCATGGCCGCATCGTGCATTTGCCGGCGCGCGGAATGAAAGGCTGGAACTGGACCGGAGAGGAGCACGGCTGGACGCGGAAGCCTGAGCACTATGGCGCGATCCATTTCCATCATGATGATATCTACGACGCCGGCTGGGAGACCTCGGTCGAGGTCACCCTTCCTGCCGATCTCAAAAGCGGAGCCTATGCGCTGCACGTGAAATGCGGCGAGAATGACCGCCAGGCGACGCGCGAGAACTATATCGCCTTCTTCGTCCGCCCGCCGCGCGAGCGCAGAGAGCGGCAGAACCGGCCCAAGATCCTGGTGCTCGCCCCGACCGCGTCCTATCTCGCCTACGCCAATCATGCCGAGCACATCACGGCGCGGGGTGCTGAGCGGCAAATGGGCCGGCTCCTGCAATTCGGGCATATCGACCTTTACATGTACGAGCATCCCGAGCTCGGCGGCTCCCTCTATGATGCCCATGCCGACGGTTCGGGCGTGTGCTATTCCTCGCGGCTGCGTCCCAATCCTCAACTTCTCGCCGCAATATCATTCCTGGCTCGGCGGCCACGGCTCGGCTCTCTACCAATACAATGCCGACACTCATCTCTTCGACTGGCTCGATCACAAGGGAGTCGACTACGATCTCATCACCGATGAGGATCTGCATGAGGACGGCTATGAGCTTCTACGCGACTATCGCGTCGTCGTGACCGGCAGCCATCCCGAATATCACTCGACGCCGATGTGGGATGCGATGAAGGCCTGGATCGATCGCGGCGGCCGGCTCATGTATATGGGCGGCAATGGCTGGTATTGGCGCATCGCCTTCCATGATGAACTGCCGGGCGTCATCGAAGTGCGCCGCGCCGAGGACGGCATCCGCACCTGGGTGGCCGATCCCGGCGAATATCATCATTCCTTCACCGGCGAATATGGCGGCCTGTGGCGGCGGGTCGGGCGGCCGCCCAACGTCATTTGCGGCGTCGGCTTCATCGCCCAGGGGTTCGACGTGTCGTCCTACTACCGGCGCGGTCCCGATGCCGACAATCCGCGCGCGCATTTCATCTTCAAGGACGTTCCGGACGAGATCATCGGCGATTTCGGCCTGATCGGCGGCGGTGCCTCGGGCATCGAGCTCGACTGCCTTACCACGAACCTTGGCTCGCCGCCCAATATGCTGAGGCTCGCGTCATCGGAGAACCACAATTCCATGATGATGCTCGTCAATGAGGAATTCACCGTCGTGCCGCCCAATCTCGGCGGCGACCAGAATGAAAGGGTGAGGGCCGATCTCGCTTTCGGCGAAACGCCGTCGGGCGGCGCGCTCTTCGCGACTTCGTCGATCGCCTGGTGCGGGTCTCTGTCCCACAACAACTATGACAACAACGTCTCCAGTATCACCTGGAACGTGCTGCAGCGCTTCGCCGATCCGAAGCCCTTTGCATCTTCGTTTTGAACACCGAAGGCTGCGCTCATTTCCCTCCCAGGAAAGTTGTAATGGAGTGTCGGTCTGCCCTCCTGGACCAGGATCGCGCGGCCGCCTGTCTCCCCGCCAAGGGTGGCGAGCATGCCTTCGGCGTCACCGTCGGGGTTCTCACCCTCGGCGACGAATGAGAACGATCGGTTCTTGATGCTGATGACCGCGTCCTGCGGGAGCCGGGCCGTGCCGGGACCGTAGCTGGCTTTGGTTGCTGGAGACGAGCTCCGGTTGATTTCGGTTCTGCGGCGTTATGCTTGGCTGCCTGCATCGAAACGGAAGTACAGGCGCTGAATGACCGCCATGATCAACGCCGTGGCCCACCCAAAGATGATCCATCCATTCATTGCCTCGAAGGTCGCCAACTGACGCCATTCGTTGCCAAGAACAATGTCGCCGTATCCGACAGTGGTGAACGTGACGGTCGAGAAATAGAGCGATTCTTCGATGGTGGGCAACGCGGCCAGGACGTAGTAGAAAGCCGCCCAAATCATGACGTCGAGAATAATCGGAATGAGAAGGAATAGGACCCAGATTACTGTCGTGACCGTGGGATTGCGAGCCATTGCCATGGGCCGGTGCTGCTCAAACCATTTGAACATACGCAACCCGGCAGACATGAACAGGGCCTGGATCGTGATGGTGGCTGCAATGAGACCGGCAGCCACGCTGAACTGGATAAGCATAAGTGCTCTATCCCGGGTGTGTATAGGGTCTCATGCAGGCCGCTCCTCGCTTAGCCAACCCGCGACTATCGAGTAACCTGCCGCCATGACGAGCGGACCGATGAATATGCCGATCAATCCGATTGTCAGTATCCCGCCGATTACTCCGATGAAGATGATCCACAGAGGAACACCTGCGCCGCGCCCGATCAAGAGCGGTTTGATCACATTGTCAAGCACGTTGACTGTGATGCCGAGCACGGCGGTGAATATTGCCCAGCCGGTTTCGCCCTGATAGGAGAGCCACAAGGCTGCCGGTATCCAAACCAGCCATGTACCGATCTGGAGCATCGCAGTGCCGAAGCTCAACACACCGAGCGCCACGCCGAATGGCACGCCTGCAATCACAAAGCCGACCCCGGAGATGGCTCCCTGAATAAGGGCAGTCCCGATTACTCCTTGTGCAACACTGCGCACCGTGCGGATTGCCACATCGAGCAGGTTCTCGCCGGCGGGTCCTCCGAGCCGGTTCGCGATCTTGTGCATCGTCGATGTCGTGCCTGCTTGCGTGGTAAGAAAACTTCCGCGAGGATGACGGACACCAGGATCTCGAGAACGGCGAGGCCGAGTGATGCTCCCTGTGTCGTGAGCCATTGGAATGCCGGACGAAGATAGGGCTTCACGGTTGCAAACAAACCCTGAGAATTGCTTGCCGCGGCGTTCCACATTTCCTGGACCTTTGCTCCGAACAACGGAAAATTGCCGACCCAGGAAGGCGGCGGTGGCAGCGTCAACTCCGTCCAATTGTTCGTCATGCTTGACATTGCCCCAAGGGCACGTTCCACGGACGCAGGCAGGTAGGTCAGCGGGAACACCACCAGTGCCATGAGGACAAGGACCATCAGCACTGCCGCTGTTTTCGGGCGATTCCCGCCGATGCGAGCGAGCATCCGATGCAGCGGAGAAAGCACAATCGCGATCAATGCGCCCCACACGAGTACCCAAAGAAGCGGTCGCGCGATCCAAAAGCAGGCAAGGATCAGGGCGCCTATGACCAAGAGCCCAAGCGCGCGCTCTGCCCAGAAGCTCAAGGATGCATCTTGATTCGTTGACATTGCTCGCCCCCGTCGACGGAAGGTTGTTCGGACTCACCCTGGTTCGGCGCTTGGCTTGGTTCAATCGAGCGTCAAACAAATGTCACTTTACTGCCATATCGTAAGCAATCGGGGAATGGATGTAAATCGAGCGATTCCGGCAGTTGCGATTGCCGTCGGATCGTTGAAGTCTTCCGCTTCACCCTAGGCGCCGACTGCTTGCCAAATGGCTGCCAGAAAGCCAACGACTCTCCCTCCTTCTCCAGCAAAGCAAATTTGGCCCTTTTGCGCCAGTGGCAGGCTGGGCTCCGCGCGGGCCTCCGTTTACTTGTTCAGCAGAAGTCCGCCGGAGCGCGTGATCCTGAGGCGATAGCGCGCGCCTTGGTGCTCTATGCAGATCTCGGTCTTGTCGCGGAAAAGGTCGCGCGAGGAATAGACGGATTCGCCCTGCGCTTTCGTATCGAAGCCAGTCTCCCTCTTGTGTGGGAAGATCCAGTCTGGTGGGCAGGATCGATCATGAGATACCACTCCGCATGGGCTTTGCGGAACGTGGCGATCAGCTGGTTCCAGAATAGTTGACTAAAAGTCGGATATTATTGTCAGTCAAGCCTTGCTAGCCGAGCTTCCCGCCGAGCTCGTCTTCGATATGGATGCGGATGATCTCATCGAAGCTTTTTTCCGCCTTGAAGCCCAGCGCCGTGGCGCGTTTGGCGTCGAAATCCTGCGGCCAGCCCGAGACGATCCTGATGATCGTGGGGTCAGGCTCGCGGCGGATGAGACGCACCACCTTCTCGCCCGCCACCCGGCGCAGAGCTTCGATCTGCTCAGCGATCGTCGCCGAGAGCCCGGGCAAAGTCAGATTGCGCCGTGCACCGAGAGTTGAAAGGTCCATCGTCATCGCACGCAGGAGGAAGCCGACGGCGGCGCGAGGCGATGCATGCCAGTGGCGCACCGTTTCGGCGACGGGCAGCACCGCCTCTCGGCCTGAAAGCGGCTCGCGCAAAATATTGGAAAAGAATCCCGACGCCGCCTTGTTGGGCTTGCCTGGCCTGATGCAAATGGTCGGCAGCCTGATGCCGATGCCATCGAAGAAGCCACGGCGCGAATAATCCGAGAGCAGAAGCTCGCCGATCGCCTTCTGCGTGCCATAGGAGGTGAGCGGCGTCGTAAAGAATTCATCGCCGATCTTGTCGGGAAAAGGCGCGCCGAAGACTGCGATCGATGAGGTGAAGACGAGACGTGGCACATAGGGCGATTTGAGGCCTTCTTTTCGGATGGCCTCGAACAGGGCCCGCGTCGCATCGAGATTGATGCGATAGCCGCGATCGAAATCGGCCTCGGCCTCGCCAGAGACGATGGCCGCGAGATGGACGATGATGTCGGGCCGAGTGGTAATGAGGCTTTCGGCGACGCCGGGATTGGCGAGATCGGCGGCTTGCGAGACGACCTTGCCGTTGAAGTCCTTGACCTTGTCGGGGGACACGACATCGACCAGTGTCAGCTGATCGATGGGGACCGAGCCCAGGCCCTTGTCGCGAGCCAGTCTTTCGGTGAGCTTGCGGCCGACCATGCCGGCAGCGCCAATGATGAGGATGTGCATGAGCTGTCTCTACTCTAGGTGAGGATGCGAGAAGCTTTTCGGTCCACTGTAACGCATCGGGTTTAAGAGTGCGAAGCAGTTTTCGGCCAATCCGAGTGGAGAAAGTGAAGCACTTAATTCAATATGTGGCGGTGAAGCCGCCATCGACCACGAGCACGGTCCCGGTCACATAGAGGCTGTCGTCGCTGGCGAGGAAGAGGATGGGACCGGCGACGTCTTCAGGCTTGCCGGCGCGCCTGAGCGGCATGCGACCGTATTTGAAATAGATGTCCTGGAACCAGTCAGTCCGATGCTCATGCGGCGTGTCCTGCTTCTGCTCGGCCATGCGGGTATCGATATAGCCGGGCGCCACCGCATTGGCCCTGATGCCGAAGGGTCCGAAATCCACCGCCATGCAGCGGGTGAGATTGACCAGACCGCCTTTCGCGGTCGCATAGGCCATGGAATGGGGCTGGCCGCGAATGCCCTGCACCGATGCGACATTGACGATGCTGCCGGAGACACTCTGCTTCAGATAGGGCAGGGCCACCTTGGCGGCATGGAGCGCGGAGTTGAGATTGATGGCAAGCACGTGGCGCCAACGCGCATTGCTGAGCTCCTCGATCGGGGTGTCGTCCGAGATCGCCGCATTGTTGATGAGGATGTCGA
Organism: uncultured Alphaproteobacteria bacterium; assembly: GCA_963841765.1. GTDB lineage: Bacteria > Pseudomonadota > Alphaproteobacteria > Rhizobiales > Aestuariivirgaceae > Taklimakanibacter. The sequence continues at coordinate 129,704 of CAWJDZ010000029.1, read as the reverse complement.
TGCGCCCCCAGCGCTTGACCGCCGTCTCGACCATGGCGGTGACGCTCTTGGGATCGGCGACGTCGCAGGCGGTCTGCGCAACGGAGAGGCCCTGCGCTGCGAGACCGGCTGTCGCGGTCTCGAGCACATCCCGATCGATGTCGGACAGGAGGATCTTTGCGCCTTCCTCGGCAAGCCGCTTCGCCGCCGCCAAACCGATGCCGCGCGCCGCACCAGTGACGAGGGCAACGCGCCCGCTCAGTCGTTTTGGCATGCAAGTCACTCCTCCCTCTTTCCTCTCTCCCACGCTGCGTGCCGCGCGGCAGAAGGGGAAAATAGGAAGGGGATCTTTATGTGTCATCATCACTCCGGATGTATGCGGAAGTCCTTGCCTTCCGGCAAGGTCTGGCCGCCGTCGACGATGATCGTCGTGCCGGTGATATAGGAGGCTTCATCGGAGGCGAGGAACAGCACGGCATTGGCGACGTCGCGTGGCGTTCCAAGCCTCGCCAGGGGAATAGAGTCTTCCATGCCTTTGATGAAGGCCTGCGAGCGCTGCGCGACGACGGCTTCCGTCAGGATGTTGCCGGGCTCGACGCCATTGACGGTGATGCCGTAGCTTGCGAATTCGAGCGCCGCCGCCTTGATGAAGCCGTTGATGCCGGCCTTGCTCGCCGAATAATGACCATGGCCGGGGCTCGTCACCCGCGGACCGGTGATCGATGAGGTGAAGACGATCCGGCCCGTAATTCTTGGGTTTCATCACGGCCAGGGCCGCGCGTGCTGCCAGAAAAGTGCCCCTGAGATTGACCGCCATCACGCTGTCCCATTCTTCGGGAGCGATGTTCTCGATCAGCGTCCAGGGATAGATGCCGGCATTTTGCACCAGGATGTCGAGGCCGCCGGTGCGCTCGACAGTAAAAGCCACGGCCGCCTCGACATCGTGCCGATGCGCGACGTTCGTTGCGATGAAGCCGGCGCCGAGCCGATTCGCCGTGGCTTGGCCGGCCGCGATCTCGGTATCGGCAATGACAACCTGCGCATCCTCTTCGCGAAACCGCTCGGCGATGCCGGCGCCGATGCCGCGCGCCGCGCCGATGACGAGCGCGGTCTTGTTTTCAAGACGCATGGTCATGCGAGCTTCTGCCTGATCTGCAGCTTCACCGTGTCGAGGAGGACGGCGGCGAGCACCAGCGCGCCGAGGATCATCTGCGTATAGTGGACCGGCAGCGCCATGACATTCATCGCAGTGTGAATCGACGAGAGCAGCAGGACACCGGCATAGACGCCGGGCAAGCTGCCCGAGGCCGCCTTTGAGACTGACGCCGCCGATGACCACAGCGGCGAAGGCGTTGAACAGCATGCCGACGCCGAGATTGGCGGTCGCGCCCGAAGTGCGGATGGCGAGCAGCCAGCCGGCAATGCCGGAAATGGCGCCGGCCAGGATGAAGGTGATGATGACGATCCGGTCGACCTTGATGCCGGCGCGGAAGGTGGCGGTGGCGTTGCCGCCGATCATCGTGACATGCCGGCCGAAGGGGGTCTTGGCCAGGATGAAGGTGAACATGATGAAGCAGGCGACCGCGATCCAGGCGATCAGCGGAATGCCGAACAGGGTCTGGATGCCGATGACCCTGATCGCCGGCGCCAGATCCTGGGCCGAACGGCCGCCGGAGATCGCCACCACCAGGCCGCGCACCCAGATATAGGAGGCGAGCGTCACGATGAAGGCGTTCATCCTGAGCTTGACGACCAGCCAGCCATTGATGCCGCCGATGACCGCAGCCGACCGCAAGCGCGATGAGGAGCGAGACGGGAATGACCAGCCATTCCGGCGTCAGCGTTATCCCCAAGCCGATGCCGCGCGCGCAGAACAGGATGCCGGTGATCATCGCGGTGAGGCCCGCGACCGACTCGACCGAGAGATCCATATTGCCGGCGAGGACGACGATGGCGAGACCGATGGCCATGACGCCGACGAAGGTCGACTGCTCGATGATGTTCACGAAGATCCCGGTCTGGAAGAAATTGGGGATCGTCGCTGAGAACACCGCCAGCACGACGGCAAGGATGAACCAGACGAGATTGTCGAGAACGAATTCGATGAGCGCCCTTTGCCGGGTACTGATCATCTGCGACTCCGGAAAACGGAAGGCCCGGACCGCTTGCGGCGGTCCGGGCCGGATGGATGAGGCTTATTCGACCGGCATTGATCGGGTCGGTGGGCGCCTTCATATTGCCCCAGAAGCGCGGCTCATCGACATTGTCCTTGGTGATGGCGGCACCCGGGATCTTGAGATTGGCTCCCCAGCTCTCGATGGTAAGCGTCGAATCGAGGCCGAGCACCTTGTAGGTGCCGGGCTTGATCTCCTGCTTGTTCACCACCTTGTCGGCAAACATGGCGATCGCCGCGGCCTGCGCATAGAGCGGCTGCTCGACTTCGACATTTTCCCAGCCCTTGCGGATGAGATCGAGGCCGACCGGCGCGCCGTTCGACGAGACCAGCATGACGTCGCCGGGCTTCTTGCCCTTGGCTTCCAGCGAAGCGACGGCGGCGACGGCCAGATGCGCGGCGTGGACGAAGATCAGGTCGATGTCAGGATTGGCGACGAGCTGGTCGGCGACGATCGTGCCGGCATTCGAGGCTTCCCACTGCATGGCCGGCAGCGAGATGATCTGCACGCCCGCAAACTCCTTCATCTTCTCTTCGAAGCCCTTCTGGATGTCGAGCGTATAGGGATCGGCCGGATCGCCAAGTACCTGCAGGACCTTGCCCTTCACATCGCCCTTCTTCTCCTTGAGCAGGCGCTGGATCTCGCCCGCGGCGACTTGGCCGATCTCGACCGTGCCCGCGACGGAAGTGAAGTCCGACGGCGTTGCGGTGATCTGCCGGTCGAAGATCATGACCGGGATGCCGGCGGCGCGTGCCTTCTCCATCGACGGCACGAGGGCGTTGAAATCGACAGCGGCGAGCACGATCGCCTTGGGCTTCAGGTTGATGACGTCGTTCATCTGGCTCTGCTGCAGATCGGTCTTGTTGTCGGCATTGAGAGTGACGGCCTCATAGCCGACATCCTCCAGGAATTTCGTCGATCGCGCTTGACCGATTCGGTCTGGAACTCGTCCAGCAGCGTCGGCACCATGTAGTAGATCTTGCCTTTGGACTGGGCGAAGGCCGGCAGACGCGAAGCGCGATGGCGGTCGACGCGCCAGGCGCCCAGCTAAGGCACTCAACAGACGTTTCATGGGACTTCCTCCTTGGTTTTGATCGGGTTCATGGGCCATTCGGCCTCGCTTCTTGGGCGCGGCCGATCGAGGCCTCGCCGGTGATCATGCTGACGATTTCGTCGGGCCTTGTCTTGTCGCCGCGACATCGCCCGCCACCTTGCCCTGGCGGATCACCACCATGCGGTCGGCGACCTGGAAGGCCTGCGCCATGATATGGGTGATGATGACGACCCCGATCCCCTGGCCGGCGACCCGCCTGATCATGTCGAGGCCGCGCCTGGTCTGCTCGACGCCGAGCGCGGCAAAGGGCTCATCGAGCAGCACGAGCTTGCCGCCCCAATGGACGAAGCGATTGAGCTCGATCGCCTGGCGCTGGCCGCCGGAGAGATGCTCGACATTGGTCCTGAGCGAAGGAATGCGCGTGCCGGCATTGGCGAGCGCTTGCTCGACCGCGTCATACATCGCCTTTTCCTGCATCACCGGGATGCCGAAATAGCGCTTCACGATCTCGCGGCCCATGAAGAAGTTGGCGACGACGTCGACATTGGTGCACAGCGACAGGTCCTGGTAGACGGTCTCGATGCCGGCGGCCTTGGCTTCGGCGGGAGAGGAGAATTTGCGTTCCTCGCCGTCGAAGATCATGCGTCCGGAGTTTGCTTCGAGGCCGCCGGCGATGATCTTGACCAGTGTCGACTTGCCGGCGCCGTTGTCGCCGAGCAGCGCCACCACTTCGCCGCGGCCGATATCGAAGCTCACACCGCGCAAGGCTTCGATGGCGCCGAAATTGCGCGTGATGTTGTCGAGTCGGAGGAGCGGGGTTGTCTCGGTCACGCGGCTTTCTCGTCCTTGGATTTCTGCATCAAAGGGTCGCTGTCCTCATCGCCCGATGCGCCGATGCGCGGTGCCAGCACATTTGAAAAGGCAAGCGCCGCCGCGCCGCGCAAGAGTGCCGCCTTGCCGGTGATCGACAAGGTGAGACGCGGCAGGCTGCGGTCGCGCCGCTCGGCGACAGAGGCGAGGAGCGGCTCGGCGGCGCGCACGAGTTTCCTCATCACGGCTTCGGGGGCGAGGCCGCCGAAGATGATCGTCTCCGGATCGAACAGATTTTCGATGGCGAGGACCGCGATGCGCAGCAGCGGTGCGGCTTCGGCAATCCAGCCGTCCTCGCCGACGATCTTCGAGCGCCGGTCGTAGGCTTCGACGGAGAGATAGCGTTCGAGGCAGCCGCGATTGCCGCAAGAGGGGCAGTACTCGCCGTCCGGTATGAAGGGCACATGGCCGATCTCGCCGGCATTGCCGCGCACGCCGCGCAGGACCTGGCCTTCATGAACATGTCTGCCGCCGGTGCCGACGCCCAGATAGAGATAGTAGAACTCGTGCAGATTGCGACCCGCGCCATAGAGGCGCTCGCTCAGCGCGGCGGAGGCGACGTCACCGCCAACATAGGCCGGAAGCCCGGTCGCGGCGTTGAGTTTTTCGGCGATAGGCACATCCTTCCACCCTTGCAGTGTCGTCGGTCCGACGAAGCTCATCGCTTCGACGTCGAAGGGACCTGGCATGGCCATGCCGAGGCCGAGCATGCGGCCTTTGGGGCGAAGTTTGCGCAACTCGATCGTAGCCGCGGCGATCTCGGCGAAGGCGATCCGAGGCTCGGGATTGGCGATCTCGCGGCCCGTCTGGCCGATGATGTCGCCCGCGAGATTGACCAGCGCCACATCGATGCCGATCGGCGTGACATTGGCGCCGACGGCGAAGCCGCCTTCCGGATTGAGAGTGAGCGCCGTTGCAGGATAGCCACGGCCTTTCGGTTCTTCGCGCACGCCGGTGATGAAGTCCTGGAGCTCGAGCTCGCGGATGATTGTCGAGACGGTCTGGACGGTCAGGCCCACGCGCCTGGCGATCTCGGCGCGGGCGATGGGCCCGGCGAGCCGGATCGTTTCCAGCACGATCCTGCGGTTATAAGGCCGCCCGGATTCCTGATTGGTGCCTCTGAGCGCCATGAACCAGTCTTTCCCTTCCCCGTCGGATCGAGGCTACACCTGGGAAAGAGAATAAGTCAAACGGCTTTCAAAAAAGGTTGCCAACATCAGGGAGTTTGTTTTCGAGAACAGGGAAAAACAGTGAATTATAGGGAGATAACAGGGAAAACGGGCGTGCTTTTGCGACGCGGTCCCTGTCCTTCGAGTTTCGCTTCTGGTCTAACCATTCTTTCCTTCTTCCTTGTCGAGGCTTGACTTTCTAGAACAAATATAGAACAACGTTCCGAGGAATGGAAGAGGAAAGGGATGCGACATGGCTGACAATCAGAGTTCATCCCGCAAGCAAGCGCCGGTAGGCTATGGCCGTCCACCTATCGAGACGCGATTCCGCAAGGGACAGTCCGGCAATCCGGCCGGAAGGCCGCGAGGCTCGCGCAACGGGCGGCTGAGTGCCACGATCAAGGCGCTGCTGCGCGAGGAGGCGCTGCGCCCGACGCCCGTGCGCGTTCTTGGCGAGGAGATCACCTTGCCGGCGGCCCACGCCGCCATCCGATCGCTCGCGATATCGGCCGCCTGGGGCCGGCCACGGGAACTCGCCATGTTCATCGATCTCATGAACGCCGCCGAGAATGAAGACGCCGAAGAGGAAGACGAGGGCAAGACCGTCGATGCCGTCGACGACAGCAAGAACTCCCTGCCGTCCCGGCGGCAGCCCTGAAGCGACAACCGGCAAGATCAAGTAGAAGGGTTGCGCTTCCGCAGAACCCGCTTGAACCTCGGACGGCCGTCGCCCCGGAGGCGGCCCGCCGGCAGTTTGCCCAAGGCGTCCGGCTCGGTTTCGCCCCTCGCTTCATAGATGCTGTAGCGCGCCGTCGCTCTGGCGGCGGCCGTAGCTTTCCGTCAGGAGATCGAACGCCTTGACATCGGCGACGGCATTGTCGAGGTCGCGCGAATAGGGCCCGTAATGATAGTATTCGTAGTCGAACCCGCTATCGAGGCCGAGGGGATCCAGCAGGTAGACCGATTTCTGCAGGCGCACGCGGCTGGTGAGCTTCTCGCCCGCGGCGGCGACAACATTTGTCTCTTGCTTCAGGCCGTCTTGCTCCAGACAGCGCGGTTCTCCTCGACGAAGGCGGCGAATGCGCGCGGCTTGTGTCCGGTCACGCTTTCGATATCGGTTGAGATGACCGCGGCGCGGCCTTGCTGGATGCAGCCATAGATCCGCTGGTAGTAGTCGAGCGTTTTCTGAGCCGTGCCCTTATCCGCCAGCGCCTTCAGATAGTGATCGAGCGGCGGATCCTTGTGGCGAATGGAATGGCCTGCGGCGCGGCCGATGGCTTGCGTGGCCTCGAGCAAGGTCAGGGCATCAGGCCCCGTCAAGGTGTAGTGTTTCCTGGCATGGCCCGGCTCCAGCAGCGCTCGCGCAGCGACATCGGCGATATCGCGTGTGTCGACGAAGCTCACCTTCCGGCCAGCACTGGGAAGGATGATCTCACCGTGATCGCGCGCGGCCTCGAGGAAAAATCCCGGTTCGGAAAAATTCTGCATGAACCAGTTGGGCCTGAGGATCGTCCAGGCCACGGGCAGCGCCTCGATGATGCGCTCCACTTTCCGTTCGTCCGTCGCCTCATCGCGTGCGCCGGCGTCGATCTCCGAGAGCAGCACGACCCGCTCCAGATGCCTTGCCAGGTTGAGGAATTGGGCGACGGTCCGGGCCGGGTCGGCGGTCTTCGGCTTCACCAGATAGAGCGCCGTCACGCCGGCCACGGTTTGCGGCCAGGTGGCCGGATCTTCCCAGTCGAAACGGGTGGCGGCGATGCCTGGAGCGTCAAGCCCGGCGGGGTTCCGCCCGGCACCGCGCACCGTGATACCCTCGCGCTGAGCGAGCGCCTTCGCCATCTGGCGCCCGGTCTTGCCGCGGAGGCCCGTGATGAGAACGGTCGTCATCCGCATGCTCCGGTCGGTCATCCCTGCGAACCGCTCCCCGTTTTGGACTTCTCCATCATTCCTGCCACAGGAAGCGGGTGTTCGGATCCACCCGGACGATGTATTGACGTCCGTTCTTCACCCCGAAGAACTGATAAGGCTTTGTAATGCAGCTCTTGACCTTGACATTGGCATAGCCCCTTTCGCGCACCATGTGGCGGGCCGTATTGCAGCTGATCTTGTAGCTGTCGTTTCTGACGAGCTTGATTTTGCTCTCATCGGCATCGCCCTCAAAGACGGTCGGGCTGAAATGGGATGCGATCATGGCAAGTGCAAAGGCTGCGGCTGTTTTCATGGTCGTGGTCCTTGCTTGAATACGGGGAAGGACTAGATCACGATGAGTTTCGATTAACTCAATCCAAACTCATAAACGGGATCGATTCCAATATTTTAGAGCGCAATTCTTGCGAAAAACCGGTGCCCACTTTTTCGCATCGCGCTCTAGGTATCCGCGCCGCCCTCGCGCAATTCACGCATCTTGTCTACGTCACAGCCCTTTGGCGCCGAAGCGGAGGAATTGGGTTAGAGCAATCCCCCAAAGTTGAAGACTTTGGCGGGGCGCGTGATCAGGAAAAGTGGAGGCCGGTTTTCCGTCCGATCACGCGCCAACTTAAGATTTCGATCACGTTAATCACTTCAGATCGAAGCGATCTGAAGTGATCGTGATCTATATTTGCTCCAACATATTGTTTTGGCGCAAATCCTCATCGGCGAAGCAATTCCACTTCGCCGGGATACGCGCTAGTTGCGCTTCGAACGCTTATCCTTCCCGCCACAGGGAGCGGGTGAATGCATCCACATAGAAAATATAGGTACGGCCCTTCCGCACCGCGTAGAAGGAATAGACGTTGGAAATGCAGCTCTTGACCTTGACGGTCTTAAAGCCCCGCTCGCGGACCATGTGGCGCGCCGTATTGCACGAGATCTTGTCGTCACCCTGGTGGCGATTGTCGTGGTCGTGGAGGCGGATTTTCATCTTGGCCTCGGCGGCCGTATCGGGTGGGGCCAAGGCAAAAAGCGCGGCGATGAGGGCGAGTGCGGACAGCTTGTTCATGATCGTCAACTCCAACGTGGCAACCTTGATTACGCTCCGGACGTGATTTCGAATTCACCTTGTCATGCGGGTCAATATACACCGCGCCCGCGCTATTCTGATCACTAAACATTGAACTAAACTTTTATGTTCAGTATCTTACCGTATTGCAGCGATAAGCATTTCGCAATTGCACTGCTAGCATCTTGCATTGTTTAGTCATAAGCAGTCTAATAAACAAAATTACTAAACAAAGAAATTCGGCTCGGGTCCTGATGGCTCAAGCCGAAGGGCATCGCGGCAGCTGCCCCAAGCCGCCCGATGCGGGAAACGAAACGGGAGGAGACCTCATGAAGACTATGCTGAAGACTGCAGCGGCGTTCGGTCTTGCCGCTTTCATCGCCGCTGCCGGCCAATCCAGGGCGGAAGCGGCGGAATTGACCCTGTGCTGGGCCGCCTGGGATCCGGCGAACGCGCTTGTCGAACTGTCGAAGGATTTCGAGAAACAGTCCGGCATCACCATGAAGTACGAATTCGTGCCCTGGCCGAATTTCGCCGACCGCATGCTGAACGAGCTCAATTCCGGCGGCAAGCTGTGCGATCTGCTGATTGGCGATTCGCAATGGATCGGCGGTGCGGCCGAGAACGCCAATTACGTGAAGCTCAATGATTTCTTCGACAAGGAAGGAATCAAGATGTCGGACTTCGCGCCCGCCACCGTCTATGCCTATTCGACCTGGCCCAAGGGATCGCCCAATTACTGGGCGCTGCCGGCGATGGGCGACGCCAATGGCTGGTTCTATCGCAAGGACTGGTTCGCCAAGCCCGAACTCCAGGCCGAGTTCAAGTCGAAATACAATCGCGACCTCGCACCGCCCAAGACCTGGGATGAACTCAAGCAAGTGGCGGAGTTCTTCCAGGGCCGCGATATCGACGGCAAGAAGGTCTATGGCGCGGCGATCTTCACCGAGCGGGCATCGGAAGGCATCACCATGGGTGCCACCTCGGCGCTCTATTCCTTCGGCTTCAAATATGAGACCGATCCCGGCTCCTATCGCATGGAAGGTGCGGTCAATTCCGAGGATGCCGTCAAGGGCCTCGAATTCTACAAGTCGCTCTACAAATGCTGCACGCCGCCCGGCTATACCGACAGCTACATGGGCGAGGGCCTCGATGCTTTCAAATCGGGCCAGGTCGCCATGATGATGAACTGGTTCGCCTTCATGCCCGGCATGTACAAGGATGAGAAGGTCGGCGGCGAGCATGTCGGCTTCTTCGTCAACCCGGCTCAGAAGGTCGCGGCCTCGACCTTGGGCGGCCAGGGCATCTCGGTCGTGTCCAACACCGACAACATGGAAGGCGCGCTCGCTTACATCAAATGGTTCGCCCAGCCCGACGTGCAGAAGAAATGGTGGACGCTCGGCGGCTATTCCTGCCTCAATGCGGTGTTGAACGATCCTTCCTTCAAGGACTCGCAGCCTTTCGCCGGCCAGTTCCTTGAAGCAATGGGGGGCGTCCAGGACTTCTGGCAGGAGCCCGCCTATGCCTCGCTGCTCCAGGCGATGCAGAAGCGCCTTCATGACTATGTCGTCGCCGATCAGGGCACGGCCAAGGAAGCCTTGGACAAGCTCATGGTCGACTGGACCGAGACCTTCAAGGAAGAAGGCAAGATCAATAATTGAGACCGCTTCCGCCGTCATTCTCCCTCTCCCGTGCGTAAGCATGGGAGAGGGTGCCCGACTGGGCGGGTGAGGGCTCTTTGTCCCGGCAAGGGATGCTTGTTGAGACCCTGGCCCGTTGCGCGAAAGAGCCCTCATCCGGCCTTCGGCCACCTTCTCCCACGCTGCGCGCGGGAGAAGGGAAGAATAGCAGGCGAGGGTAAGAGAGCCAGCAGCTTGACATCACCGGGCACTCCCGCCTCCATGTGAGGCGGGCTGCCTTGAAGAGCACCCAGAAATGAGCATGGCGACCACAGAGGAAAGCGCACAGACGACTATCGCCGATCAGGCGGCGCGAAGGACGGCGCCGGCACTGGCGAAGCGTATCCGCGGACTTTCCGACAAGGCGATCGCTTGGGCTTTCATCGCGCCCACCATCGTCCTCCTGCTCGCCATCAACATCTTCCCCTTGATCTGGACGATCTATCTGTCCTTCACCAACTACCAGGCCAACCGGCCCAACCGGCCGATCACCCATGTCGGCACCAAATGGTATCAGGACATATTGAGCTCGCCAGATGTGTGGGCGGCGATGCAGGCGACGGCGCATTTCGTCTTCTGGACAATCCTTTTGCAGACCTTGATTGGCTTCGGCCTTGCCTATCTCATCGACCGCAAATTCCGAGGCCACGCCTTCTGGACGACCATCATTCTGATCCCGATGATGCTGTCGCCCGCGGTGGTCGGCAATTTTTGGAAATTTCTCTATCAGCCGCAGATCGGGCTCTTCAACTCTATCGTCTCCTTCTTTACCGGGATTCCGCCGTCGTCTTTCGAGATGCTGGGCTCGGTCACGCTCTCGCCCTGGTCGATCATCATCGTCGACACCTGGATGTGGACTCCCTATGTGATGCTGATCTGCCTTGCGGGCTTGAGATCCATCCCGGACTACATCTATGAGGCCGCCGAGGTCGACCGCGCCTCGCCATGGCGCCAGTTCTGGTCGATCACTTTGCCCATGGCGCTGCCCTTCATCATGCTGGCGGTGCTGTTCCGCGGCATCGAGAATTTCAAGATGTTCGACATGGTCAACCTGTTGACCGGCGGCGGGCCAGGCTCCACCACCGAAGTCGCCTCGATCACCTTGAAGCGCGAGGCCTTCGAAAAATGGCGGACCGGCTATTCCTCGGCCTTCGCCATCATTCTTTTCGTCGCCGTATTCGGCCTCGCCAATATCTATGTGAAGGCGCTCAACCGGGTGAAGCAGAGATGAGTTCTGACCACCGCTCATTCGGTTGTGGCGCCGACGCCGCTCGCGCGCCGCGTCGCAGCGACCATCGTCATCATCTATGCGGTCGTATCGATGATACCGCTGGCCTGGATCCTGATGACGGGCTTCAAGACGCCGCCCGATTCGATCGCCTATCCGCCGAAGCTCGTCTTCCAGCCTTCGCTCGAGGGCTATTGCAATCTCTTCACCACGCGCACGCGGCAGACCGCCGACTACATACAGTCGCTGGGCCCGCCCCGGTCGACCTGCGATGAGATCACGCGCAAGCGCGACATGGTGATCGCGGGACCGTCCAACTACGTTCCGCGGTTCTGGAACTCCCTCATCATCGCCTTCGGCTCGACCTTCTTCGCCGTCTCGTTGGGCGTGCTTGCGGCCTATGCCTTCTCGCGGTTCCGCATACCCTTGGCCGACGATCTCCTCTTTTTCATCCTGTCGACCCGGATGATGCCGCCCATCGCCGTCGCCATTCCGATCTATCTCATGTATCGCAAGCTTGGCCTTTCCGACACGGCGCTCGGCATGATCCTGCTCTATACGGCAGTCAATGTTTCGCTCGCCGTCTGGCTGCTCAAAGGCTTCATCGACGAGATTCCCAAGGAATATGAGGAAGCGGCGATGATCGATGGCTATACGCGTCTTCATGCCTTCTTCAAGGTCGTGCTGCCGCAGGCCGCAACCGGGATCGCCGCCACGGCCATCTTCTGCCTGATCTTTGCATGGAACGAATATGCCTTCGCCGTGCTGTTGACCTCGGGCGAGGCGCAGACGGCGCCGCCTTTCATCCCGACCATCATCGGCGAGGGCGGCATGGACTGGCCGGCCGTCGGCGCCGGCACGACCTTGTTCCTGATCCCGCTTCTCGTCTTCACCGTGTTGTTGCGCAAGCATCTTTTGCGGGGGATCACTTTCGGTGCGGTGCGCAAATGAGTGATCTTATCGCCCGCTTCTTCACCTTTCGCCGCGGCCCATGGGAGAACCTCGCGACCATCGTCATCGCGGCGGGCGTGCTCATGCTGCTGCAGCCTCTGTCGCTGACGCTCTACAGCTATTCCTTCGCCACCATGCTCATAGGCACGCTCATGTTCGTCATCGTGTCGAAATTTCCGGAGTAGACCGATGCAAGCACACATGGAAACTCTCAAAGTAAGAAAGTCATCTCCAGTTTTCCCCCTCTCCCGTTGCGAAGCAATGGGAGAGGGTGCCCGAAGGGCGGGTGAGGGCTCTTTCTTTCAGCAGGGATACTCGTTGAGATCGGAGCACGTTGTACCAAAGAGCCCTCATCCGGCCTTCGGCCACCTTCTCCCACGCTACGCGCGGGAGAAGGGAAGTGGGGGAGAACGGTCGAAATTCCCGGAGTAGGCGATGGCGGAAATCCGTGTGGAAAAACTGGAGAAGGCCTTCGGCGAGTTCGTCGCCGTCAGGGAATCGAGTTTCACCATTCCCGACGGCGCCTTCTTCTGCCTGCTTGGCCCCTCGGGCTGCGGCAAGACGACGACCTTGCGCATGATCGCCGGTCTCGAGCTTCCGACCTCGGGGCGCATCTATCTCGGCGGCGAGGATGTCGCCTTCAAGCGGGCATCGGAGCGCGACATCGCCTTCGTATTCCAACTTTTCGCGCTCTATCCGCATATGAATGTGAGGCGCAATATCGGCTTCCCCTTGCTGTGCCAGGGTGTGTCCCCCTCGGAAGTCAAGACCCGCGTCGAGGAGACGGCGAAGCTCTTGCGCATCGATCATCTTCTCGACAAGCCGGTGTCCGGACTCGCCGGCGGCGACCGCCAGCGTGTCGCTCTCGGCCGTGCCATTGTCCGCAGGCCGCTCGCCTTCCTGATGGACGAGCCTTTGGGCACGCTCGACACCGAGTTCCGCGACCTGATGTGCGAGGAACTTCGCCATCTCCATGACCGCATCAAGGCGACCACCGTCTATGTGACTCACGATCAGCTCGAGGCAATGTCGATGGCCGATCTCATCGCCATCATGAACAACGGCGCGGTCGAGCAATTGGGCACGCCGCAGCAGATCTATGACCGGCCGGCCACGATGTTCGTCGCCGATTTCGTGGGCTCGCCGGCGATGAATCTGATCCCGGTGGCCGACCGGCTGGGCAAGGGCGCCAAGGCCCTCACGCTCTCGGGCGCCCGCATCGCCATTCCCGAAATGCGCGAGGATGCGCCAAACGAGGCTTTGGTGCTGGGCGCGCGGCCCGAACATATCCGCTTCGATGATGGATCGGCTTATCGCGGCGAGATTTTCGGTACCGAGTATCTGGGAACGATGCAGATCGTGACGGTGAAGACCACTCAAGGCCGCGTCAAGGTGAAGGTCCCGGCCAGCATCGCGGTGAGTGCAGGCGAGCAGGTTGGCCTTGCTTTTCTTGGCGACCGCCTGACACTTTTCGACAAGGGCTCCGGCCGCGCTTTGCGCTCGGCGCTGCATGATGGAGCCCCTTCATGAGTGAGCAGGCAGCGGTCCGCGCATATCTCTCCTCGGTTTCCCCTTCTCCCGCTTGCGGGAGAAGGTGGAAAGTCGGGCGGCGATCCCAGGCGAGGAGATCTCATGGCTGACATATCCTTGCGCAAGGTGATCAAACGTTTCAAGACGGTCACCGCCATCGATGACCTTTCCTTCGACATCGCCGATGGCGAGTTCACCGTGCTCTTGGGACCGACTGGCGCGGGCAAGACCACCACGTTGCGCATCGTGGCCGGGCTCGAAAAGCCGGATCAAGGCGAAGTGTGGATCGATGGCCGCAATGCGCAAGACCTCGAACCCGCCGCGCGCGATGTCACCTTCGTCTTCCAGCAATATTCGCTCTATCCGCATTTGAGCGTCTTCGACAACCTGGCCTTCCCCTTGCGCAGCCCGGCGCGGCGCATGCCGGAACCTGATATCAAGGTCCGGGTCGAGGAAGTCGCGAGCGTTCTGCGCATCGGCCACAAGCTCAAGAACAAGTCGACGCAGCTCTCAGGCGGCGAGATGCAGCGCGTCGCAATCGGCCGCGCCCTGGTGCGCCGTCCCTCTGCCTATCTGATGGACGAGCCGCTTTCATCGCTCGATGCCAAATTGCGCGCCGATCTCAGACTTGAGCTCAAGCGCATCCAGCAGGATCTGGGCGCCACCATTCTCTACGTGACGCATGACCAGATCGAGGCCATGACCATGGCCAACCGTATCGGCGTGATCGACAAGGGCAAGGTCATTCAGGTGGGCGCTCCGCGGGAGATCTATGAGGATCCGGATTCGGTCTATGTCGCCCAGCGCTTCGGCCAGCCGCAGATCAATCTTCTCCCTGCCGGACTTCTGCCCAATGGGCATTTGCCGCAAGCGGCGGTGACGGTCGGTGCCCGCACCGAGCATCTTGACCTCAGGATCGACCGCAATGGTCCGGCACGGGTCGAATGGGTGGAGCATCTGGGCGACCAGAACCATTTGCATCTGAGCCTCGGTGAGCACCAGATCACCACTTTGACGCCACCTGATACACCGTTCAAAGCCGGCGATCAGGTCACGGTTGGCCTGATGAAACCGCTTTATTTCGACGGCCAGGGCCGGCGATTGAGGGTCGCCTGAATGAGGATCGATCTCGACCGATTGCTGGAGGAAGTGGCAGGCCGCATCATCACCCATGCGGAGGAATTGACCGCGCTCGATTCTGCGATTGGCGATGCCGATCACGGCCTCAATATGAAACGCGGCTTCGAGGCGATCCTTGCGGACAAGGCCAATATTATGGCGAAACCGTTGCCGGACGCGCTCAAGGCCATCGGCATGACGCTGGTCATGAAGGTGGGCGGGGCCTCGGGACCGCTCTATGGAACCCTGTTCATGGCGCTCGCCAAGGACATGCCGGCCGAACCGAAGCTCGCCGATGCGGCCCGCGCCCTTGGCGCTGCGGTCGAGGCCGTCAAGGCGCGCGGCAAGGCCGACTTCAACAACAAGACCATGCTCGATGTCCTGGGTCCCGTCGCAGAACACTTGAGCAATGGCACGGCAAGCTTTGACAGCGTGCGAAGGCTGGCCCAGACCCAAGCCGAGGCGACCATACCCATGAAGGCGATCAGGGGCCGGGCGTCTTTCCTGGGCGAGCGGTCGATCGGCCATATGGATCCGGGAGCGCGGTCGAGCGCATTGATGATCGCGGCGATCTGCGACGGGCTGGAAGGCAAGACATGAGAACGTATTTGATCAACAACTCACCAACTATCCGTCATCCCGGCGAAAGCCGGGACCCCCTAAATTCTTTCCGCGCGACCAGCCCTGCCCGCCCGGAGCTCATTCAATGGATCCCGGCTTTCGCCGGGATGACGACTTGTGTGGAGAGTCGAGAAAATGCCCATTAACGACAAGGTAGGCATCGTCATCGTCTCGCATTCGCCCGATGTGGCGAAAGGCACCGCCGACATGGTGCGCCAGATGGTGGGCCAGGACGTGCCGCTCGGCTTCTGCGGCGGCAATCCCGACGGCGGCCTCGGCACCGATGTGGCCAAGATCCTGAAAGCGATCGACGACGCCTGGTCGGACAAGGGTGTCGCCATTTTGGTCGATCTCGGCGGGGCCGAGACCAATAGCGAGATGGCGGTCGAGATGTTGAGCGACGACCGGCAGGGCAAGGTCGTGATCTGCAATGCGCCGATCGTCGAAGGCGCGGTGATGGCCGCGACCGAGGCCTGGGGCGGCGCCTCGCTCGAAGACGTGCGGCGCACCGCCGAGGAGCTGTCGCCGCAATGAGCGAATGGTCGTCATCCTCGGTCGTCATCCGGCACGATGTCGGTCTGCATGCCAGACCCTCGGTGAAGCTCACCAAGCTCGCCAAGGGCTTTACTTCGACCGTCGAGATCTCGGGCTCGCCTGAGGGTCCATGGACCGACGCCAAGAGCATCGTCAAGGTGATGGGGATGAAGGCGAAACAGGATTCGACGCTCTATATGCGCGCTCGTGGCGGAGATGCCACAGCTGCCGTCGAAGCCTTGAAGAGCCTGGTCGAGTGCGATTTCGACGAGGATAAAGTCGATGCGGCAAGCGGTTGAGCTTAAGGGCAGGCCCGCCTCCGACGGCATTTTCGCAGGGCCCATCTTTTTCCTGGAAAGTGCGGTGGCGGCGCGGCGGCCCGCGGGCGATGTTCAGGTCGAAACCTTGGCGTTCGATGAGTCTGTTGCCTCGGCGATCACGGCACTCTCGTCATTGGTGGAAACGGCGGAAGGCAACGGGGCCGATATGCTCGCCTTTCAGATCGCCCTGCTGGAAGATGGCGCGTTGATCGGGCCAGCGCGCGCGCTGATCGCGCAGGGCAAGCCCGCCGACGAGGCTTGGCGCAAGACGGTCGATGCCGAGATCCTGGGCTATGAGATGTCGGATGACGACTATTTCCGTGCCCGCGCCGCCGATCTCAAAGATATGCGCGACCGCGTGCTGCGCCATCTCGCCGGCAACGCGGCGCATCTGGCGCAAGCGGGCGCGATATTGATCGGCGATGACGTGCCGCCCTCGCTTTTCCTCGAGGCGGACTGGTCCAAGGGCGGCGCCATAGCCTTGCGCCAGGGCAGTCCATCGAGCCATGTCGCGATCCTGGCGAGAGCTCGGGGCGTCCCGATGGTCGTGGGGCTGGGAAATGTCGGCCGCAATGACCATGCCGAAGCGGTGGTCGACGGCGGCGAGGGTCTTCTGGTATTCGAGTCCCGATGCGCCGGCGAAGCGATGGTGGTCGGCAAAGGCGCGAGAACTCGCCAAAAAGCGCGGTGAGGAATCACGTTTCCTCGGCCGGCCCGCGCAGCTCAGGTCGGGCGAGCCGATCGAGCTTCTGATCAATGTTGCCGAACCGGACGAGCTCGATCTGCTCGATCCTGCGCATTGCGACGGCATCGGCCTGATGCGCTCGGAATTCCTGTTTCGCGACGGCAAGCCTTTGCCCGATGAGGAGGCGCAATATCGCGCCTATTGCCGCTTCCTGGAATGGGCAGGCGGCAAGCCGGTCACCATTCGCACGCTCGATATTGGCGGCGACAAGCCGATCAGGGGACTTACGCCAGATGGCGAGCGCAATCCCTTTCTCGGCCTGCGTGGTGTGCGGCTGACGCTTGCAAAAGAGGACGTGTTCAGGACGCAATTGCGCGCTCTTGCCCGTGCCGCGCTGCACGGCAAGCTCAAGGTGATGGTGCCGATGATCACGGTGGCGAGCGAGCTTCAGGCGACGGCCGGGCTTCTCGATGAGGTGATGGCCGAGCTTGCCGAGGCCGGTATTCCCGCCAAGCGGCCACCGCTCGGGATCATGGTGGAAGTGCCGGCGGTCGCCTTGGCGCCCGAGCTTTTGAGCAAAGCCGCGTTCTTTTCGATCGGCTCCAATGATCTCACCCAATATGTGATGGCGGCGGCGCGCGACGAGACGTCGGTCGCCGCCCTGAGCGATCCTTCGCATCCGGCGGTTCTCAAACTCATCGCCACTGTCGCTGGATATGGAGCCGAGCACGGCATAGAGGTGAGCCTCTGTGGCGACATGGCGAGCGAGCCCCGCCTTGTTCCCGCGCTGATCGCTGCGGGCTTGCGCAGGCTTTCGGTCTCGCCCTTGGCCATCGGCCGGGTCAAGGCGGCATTGGCGGATTGCTGATATGGCCGAAGCACAACCGCAAGCTTCAGCCGCTGTCGTTGCCTATAAGAAGATCCTGAGCGACGTGATCGACCGCAGGCCCTCGGGCACGCGCCAGAGGCTTGCCACAGCCCTCGGCAAGAACCGCAGCTTTGTCTCTCAGATCACCAGTCCCACCTATGCCGTGCCGATCCCGGCGGCACATCTCGACATCATTTTCGAGGTCTGTCACTTCTCGCTGGAAGAGCGCAAGAATTTCATCTCAGCCTATCTGCTGGCGCATCCCAACCGGCCGGCGCCCATTCATGCCGCTCACAAGGTCAAGGCCCATACCGTCTATTTGCCGGATCTGGGCGATGACGACCGCAATGCCAGGCTCCACATGCTGATCAGCGATTTCGTGCGCCAGGTGGCGAAGCTTCTCGATGAAGAACCGCACAAGGGAAAACGCCAATGAAGAAGCTGATCAATGACGTAGGCAACATATTGTCGGAGAGCCTCGACGGCTTCGCTGCGGCACATGGCGATATCGTGATCCTAGGCGATGAGCGCAAATTCGTCCGCCGCAAAAAGCTGAAGGGCGGCAAGGTGGCCCTGATCTCGGGCGGAGGCTCGGGCCATGAGCCCTTGCATGCAGGCTTCGTCGGCCATGGCATGCTCGATGCGGCTTGTCCAGGCCAGGTCTTCACCTCGCCCACCCCCGACCAGATGCTCGCCGCGGCTGAAGCCGTGGACCAGGGTGCCGGTGTCCTCTTCATCGTCAAGAACTATGAAGGCGACGTCATGAACTTCGACATGGCGAAGGAGATGGCGGGCCGCAACATCGAGACGGTCATCACCGATGATGATGTCGCGGTCGAGAACTCGCTCTATACGACGGGCCGCCGCGGGGTAGCCGGGACGCTGGTGGTGGAGAAGGTGGTGGGCGCCGCCGCCGAGACCGGCGCCAAACTCGAGAGTCTCAAGGCGCTCGGCGATAAGGTCAACCGGCGGACCCGCTCGATGGGTGTGGCGCTCACCAGTTGCACGGTGCCGGCGGCCGGCAAGCCGACCTTCGCCATTGGCGATGATGAGATGGAGATGGGCGTCGGAATCCATGGCGAGCCTGGACGCCGGCGCGTGAAGCTGCAGTCCGCCGACGCGATCGCCAAGGAGATGATCGGCGCAATCCTAGGCGATCTCGCCGCCGCAAAGCAAAACAGTGTGCTTCTGTTCGTCAACGGCTTTGGCAGCACGCCCTTGATGGAGCTCTATCTCATGTATCACGCGGCAGCGGCCGAGCTTGAGAGACAAGGGGTGAAGATCGCGCGTTCCCTCGTCGGCTCCTATGTGACCTCGCTCGACATGGCCGGCTGCTCTGTGACCCTGACCGCGCTCGACGATGAGATCGCGCGGCTGTGGGATGCCCCGGTGCATACGGCGGCGCTGCGCTGGGGGATGTAGTTCGAATTCTCCCTCCCCCTTGCGGGGAGGGTGGCGAGCGTAGCGAGCCGGGTGGGGGTCGGTAGGGCGGTGAATACCCCACCCCGGCCCTTCGGGCCGACCCTCCCCGCAAGGGGGAGGGAGAAGAAAACGAGCCCTTATCCCTTCCGCACAAGTTTCGGATTTTCCGCGGCGAAGCTGCGGAATTCCTGGTCGACGCGCTCGAGATGCTGGCGCATGGCATCCTCGGCTTTCGCGGGCTCCTGCGAGCGGATGGCGGCGGCGATATCATGATGCTCCTCGAGTGTTCCCGCCGCCCGGTCGCGAACGGGAAGCATCAGGAGGCGCACGCGATCGAGATGCGAGCGCACCTCATCCAGGACCGCGTTGAATTTCCATAGGCCGCTGGCATCGATGATGATGCGATGGAATTCGACATCGAGCTCATAGAAGCGGTTGAGATCGCCGACGTTGCGTGCCGCTTGCTGATAGGCAAGATTGCGGTCGAGCCTTTGGCCGAGATCGGCGGGCGACGTCTTCGTCGCCTCGCACACGGCTTCCACTTCGAGGGCGCGCCTGAGCGACATGAACTGCACGATGTCGTCGAACACGATGGGCGCCACGAAGGAGCCGCGCTGCGGTTCGATGACCGCCAGTTTCTCATATCCGAGGCGGCTGATGGCGGCGGTAACCGGTGACAGAGAGGCATTGAAGCGCCGGCGGACGTCGTTCTTGTCGATCGGAGCGCCCGGGGGAAGCCGGCCGTCGACGATCAGCGCTTTGAGTTCCACATAGATGCGCTCGGTCACCGAAGCGCCCACCTGCTCGCGCATTTCGAGCTTGGGCGCCAGCTTCCGACGCGGTCGTGTCGCGCTACCGTCCACCCTGGCCCTTCCTTTACCCCGCGCGTCCTATGGCATGCCGGCATCTTGACAGGCAAACCGTCGCTTGGGATACATCATGTATAACTAGAATATTAGTCGCATAAGATGGGAGGTACAAGTGGCGGCACCGGCGCTTCGTAAAGAGGCGGAGGCTAGCGTTTCCACCACTCTCTTGCGAGCGCGCCGTATCGGCAAGAACTTCGGGCCTGCGCGTGTTCTCCAGGATGTGTCACTCGAACTGAAGCCTGGCGAGATCCTGGCCGTCGTCGGCGAAAACGGCGCCGGAAAATCCACGCTGATGAAGATCCTGGCCGGCATCTATGCCGATTATGATGGCGCCATCGAACTCATGGACGAGCCGGTCCGCTTCTCAGGCGTGCGCGATGCCGAGCGCCGGGGCGTCGCCATCATCCACCAGGAGCTCAATCTCGTTCCGGGCCTCTCCGTCGCCGAAAACATCTATCTCGGGCGCGAGCCGATGCGCTTCGGCGTCATCGTCGACCGCGCAGCACTTGCGAAGGCGGCGCAAACGCTCCTCGCCGAGCTCGGCATCAGGATCGATCCGGCCTCGCGGCTCGGCCGCCTGCGCATCGGCGAGCAGCAATTGGTCGAGATCGCCAAGGCGATTTCCGTCGGCGCCCGCATCCTGATCATGGATGAGCCGACCTCGGCGCTGTCGCCCGGCGAGACCGAGACGCTCTTCGCCATCGTGCGCCGGCTCGCATCCGAAGGCGTGGGCGTCATCTATATTTCGCACCGCATGGACGAGATCATGGCGCTCGCCCATCAGGTCATGGTGCTGCGCGACGGCCGCCATGTGCTGACCGCACCGATTGGCGATCTGACCCGCGAACGCATCATCACCGCGATGGTCGGGCGCGAAGTCATTTCGACGCGACAGATCCACAAGGCCAGCACAGAGAAGCCGGCTCTGGCGGTGAGCAATCTTTCGCTAGACATCATGACCAGGCGCGGGTCCAAGCGCGTCATCGGCGGCGTCAGCTTCAGCGTGGCGCCCGGCGAGATCTTCGGCATTGGCGGCCTCCTGGGCTCGGGCCGTACCGAGATCCTCGAATTGATATTCGGAGCGAGCGAAGGGCAGATGAGCGGTGAGATCGCCCTTGCCGGAAAGTCCGCCCAGATCGCATCACCGCATCGCGCACGCGAACTGGGCCTTGCCTTCGTTCCTGAGGATCGCAAGCTCAAGGGCCTCGTCCTCGCCGACACGATCTCCGACAATATCTCTCTGCCGTCCTTCGCCGAATTGTCGCGCTTCGGTGTGCGGCGCAGGGCGCGCGAGGAAAGCGCCGCGACGCGTCAGATCCGCAATCTCGCCATTGTCTGCCGCACGCATCGCCAGGCGAGCAGCACGCTCTCGGGCGGCAATCAGCAGAAGATCGTGCTCGGCAAATGGCTCGAGACGCATCCGCGCGTTCTGCTTCTTGATGAGCCGACGCGCGGCATCGATGTCGGCGCCAAGCAGGAAATCCACGACCTCATCATTGCGCTGGCCGAAGAAGGGCTCGCCGTCGTGGTGGTGAGCTCGGAACTGCCGGAGCTCCTGCATCTCTCCGACCGCATTTTGGTGATGAGCGAGGGCCGGCCGCAGGGCATAGTGAGTCGGAAGGATGCGAGCGAGGAAGCGATCATGCATCTCGCCGCCCGTGGACATCGCGATGCGACGACGGCGATTGCCGAGGGAGCCCCGTCATGACGCTGTGGCGCATGCTCGGCGCGACCAAGCTCTATTGGGGCCTCGTGCTGATCTTCGCCATTGGCGTGCTGTTTTCGCCCGAGACATCGAGCGGCAAGAACATCTTTCTCTCCTACGGGAATCTGACCGATGTCCTGCGCCAGGTCTCGATCATCGGCCTCGCCGCCGTGGGCATGACGACCGTCATCTTGATCGCCGGCATCGATCTTTCCGTCGGCTCGCTGATGGCCTTTGCTTCCGTGGTCACCGGCATGCTGCTGACCCAGCAAGGCTGGACGCCCGCCGCAACCATGGGCGTACCGGCACTCGCCATCGTCGCCTTCATGATCTTCGCCGGCGCGACGCGCTTCATCTTCGCCAATCTCGCCCGCGAGAGCGAGGCGGTCGGCCACCATGAGACCGTCACTCTCGATCCCTTGCGCAAGGTCTGGATCCCGCTCGCGGCGGGAACCATTGCCGCGATCCTGGCCATTCTCTATGCCGCGACCCAGGTGCCGATCAAATTCGGCGTCATCGGCGTGCTGCTGATCGTGCCGGCGCTCGGCCTGCTGCTCGGCGCTTTGAACGGCATCATCATCGTGCATGGCCGTTTGCAGCCTTTCATCGTGACGCTTGCGATGATGGTGGCGGCACTCGGCATCGCGCGCCTGACCGCCGGCCAGAACAGTGCGGTGCTTCCCGTCTATCCGGGCTCCAATGCGACCGCCGATTTCAACAATCTGCGCACCATGCTGTGGGGCGTGGCGCCGGTGCCGGGCCTGTTCTTCATCGCCGCGGCGATTCTCTATGCGATGCTTCTGCGCTTCACCGCCTTCGGCCGTTATGTCTATGCGATCGGCGGCAATGAGGAGGCGACAAGGCTGTCGGGCGTCAAGGTCGACCGGGTGAAGATAGCCGTCTATGCCTTTTCCGGCATGCTGTCGGCGATCGCGGGTGTGCTTTATGTAGCGCAGTATCGCCAGGGTAAGCCCGATGCCGGCTCAGGCCTCGAGCTCGACGCCATCGCCGCGGTCGTCATTGGCGGCACGAGCCTCATGGGCGGACGCGGCAGCATTGCCGGCACCATCGTCGGCGTGCTCATCTTCGGGCTGCTCTCCAATATCCTGCAGCTCCATAACATCAATTCCAACCTGCAGCTGGTGCTCAAGGGCCTCATCATCGTGGTCACTGTGCTGGTACAGGAGCGAAATCTCGACGGGCTTTTCGGCCGCTGGCGCTTGAGCGCCCAAGACCGCAAGCCGGAAGCGGGATCGGCTGCGGTGCAGCCGGGCAACAAGAAATCTTCATGAACAGGAGGTACGACCCATGAAACGCCGTGACTTCATCAAAGCGTCCGTGATGACGGCCGCAGCAGCACCTTTGGCGATCTATCTGCCGCAAGGCTTCACGCCGGCGCGCGCCCAAGCCAAATGGAAGGTCGGCTTCTCGCAGGTGACCACCATCGAGCCATGGCGCGTCCAATTCAACAAGGACATCGAGGCGGAAGCGAAGAAGCACCCCGAAGTCGATCTCATCATCACCGATGGCGAGGACAAGACCGAGAAGCAGGTCGCCGATGTCGAGAACCTGATTCGCCAGGAGATCAATGTGCTCCTGGTCTCGCCAAAGGAATCGGCCGGCCTCACCGGCGTGGTCGAGCAGGCGATCGATGCCAAGATCCCGGTGATCGTCCTCGACCGCAATGTCGAGACCGACCGCTATGCGCAGTTCATCGGCGGCGATAATGTTGTGATCGGCAAAGCCGCCGGCGAATATGCGGTCAAGGTTTTGGGCGGACCGGGTGCGGCCAAGGGCAAGGTGGTTGAGATCTGGGGCGGCCTCGGCACACAGCCGGCGCATGACCGCCACAATGGCTTCCATGAATTCACCGACAAGGAAGCGGGTATCGAGAATCTGCTCGACCAGCAATCGGCGGATTGGAAACAGGCGGCCGCCTATGACGTCATGGCGACCGCCTTGCGCAACCATGAGAAGATCGATCTCGTCTATGGCCACAATGACCCGATGGCCTATGGCGCCTATCTCGCCGCCAAGGATGTCGGTCGCGAGAAGGAGATCAAGTTCTTGGGGATAGACGCCCTGCCGAATGAGGGCGTGACCTGGGTCCACAACGGTGAGCTTTCGGCGACCTTCCTCTATCCGACGCCGGGTGCCGAAGGTTTGCGCCAGGCAATCAAGCTTCTCAATGGCGAGAAGATCGAGAAGAAAATCGTGCTGCCCACCATGACGGTTACCAAGGAGAATGCCGATCAGATCATGAAGGATAACGGGTTGCTGTGACAATCCTGAAGGTGTCACTCCGGGTCGGCCGCGGAGTGACACTTGCAAGAAACAAAATCGTCATCCCGGCGAAAGCCGGGATCCATAAAATTCCTTTAAAGCGAGCAGCATTTCCAAGTTTGCGCTTATTCAATGGATCCCGGCTTTCGCCGGGATGACGGAAAAGAGTACTTCTCCACCGCCTGGTCGATCGCGCCGAAGATCGAATGACCCTTTGCGTCGAGCATCTCGATGCGCACGTCGGTCGCCGAAACGCAGGAAGGGCGTTTGAGGCTTGCCACACCGGATCGTCTCGATCATGCGCAATTCGGCGAGGCAGGAATAGCCGCGTCCGCCCTCGCTCACCGGCCGGCCGGGTCCGCCATCTTCATCCTTGTTCGACACCGTGCCTGAGCCGATGATCGAGCCCGCGGCGAGCGGACGTGTCTTGGCGGCATGGGCGATGAGCTGGCCGAAATCGAAGGTCATGTCGTCTCCCGCATTGGCGCGCCCGAAAGGCCTTGCCGTTGAGGTCGACATGCAGCGGCAAAGCGACCTTGCCGCCGTTCCAGGCATTGCCCAATTCATCGGGCGTCACCGCGACGGGCGAGAAGGAAGAGGACGGCTTCGACTGGAAGAAGCCGAAACCCTTGGCGAGCTCGGCCGGGATCAGGCCGCGCAGCGAGACATCGTTCACCAGCATGACCAGGCGGATTTGCTCCAAGGCGTCCGGCGCGCTGATGCCGGCAGGCACATCGCCCGTCACCACCGCGACCTCAGCCTCCATGTCGATGCCCCAGGCCTCATCTTCCATCCTGATCGGATCGCGGGGCCCGAGGAACGAGTCCGATCCACCCTGATACATCAGGGGATCGGTCCAGAAGCTCTCCGGCATTTCGGCGCCGCGCGCTTTGCGCACCAGCTCGACATGGTTCACATAGGCCGAGCCGTCCGCCCATTGATAGGCGCGCGGCAAGGGCGATGAGCATTCATGCTCATGGAAGCGGAAAGACGGCACGGCGCCGTGCTCGAGCTCTTCGGCGAGATCCTTGAGCCGTGGCGCGCGACGCTCCCAATCATCGAGGGCCTGCTGCAGGTTTTTCGCGATGTTGAAGGCTTCGGTGGCGCGCGTCAGGTCGCGCGACACGACGACGAGCTTGCCGTCGCGCGAGCCGTCCCGGATTGTCGCGAGCTTCATGGGCGTCAGTCGTCCCGAATCCGAAGTTCGCATTATCTTGCGGCCCTCCCGAGCGAACTTCGGATTCGAAAGGACACTAGCAAATTAATCATTCCAGTGTGCTTTGGAACGCGAAGTTCCTGAAATCCACCCGGCCTGAATAGCAGGAACTTCGCGTTCAGCACACTAGCCGGTGAATTTTTTATCGAGGCCGGACCAGCACTCGATATAGTCGGTCTGCAGGGTCTCGACGCTCGCCGCGTAAGAGGTGAGATGTTGCGGGTAGCGCGTCTCGAACATGAAGGCGAGCGTGTTGGTGAGTTTTTGGGGCTTGAGCTCGACCGTGCTCGCTTTCTCGAAGGCGGTCGCGTCCGGCCCATGCGGCAGCATGCAGTTGTGCAGGCTGATGCCACCCGGCACGAATCCGTCGGGCTTCGCGTCATATTGCCCGTAAACAAGGCCCATGAATTCCGACATGATATTCATGTGGTACCAGGGGGGCCGAAAAGAATGCTCGGCGACCGACCAGCGTTCCGGGAAGATGACGAAGTCGACATTTGCCGTGCCTTCTTCGCCGGAGGGCGCCGTCATCACCGTGAAGATCGAGGGATCCGGATGGTCGAACAGGAGGGCGCCCACCGGCGAGAAGGTGCGCAAGTCATATTTATAAGGCGCATAGTTGCCGTGCCAGGCGACCACATCGAGCGGCGAATGGCCGATCCTCGTCTCATAGAACTTGCCGCACCATTTGACGGTGAGGCTCGAGGGCGTGTCCTTGTCTTCGTAAGCGGCCTCAGGCGTCTTGAAGTCGCGCGGATTGGCGAGACAGTTGGCGCCGATCGGACCGCGGTCGGGCAAGGTGAATTTCGCGCCGTAGTTCTCGCACAGATAGCCGCGCGCCGGACCGTCGAGAAGCTCGGCCTTGAACTTCATGCCGCGCGGGATGACGCAGATCTCGCCAGGCTGAACCTCGATGCGGCCGAGCTCGGTGAAAAAGCGGATGCCGCCTGACTGCGGCACGATGAGCATCTCGCCATCGGCATTGTAGAAATACTCGTCCTTCATCGACTGGTTCACGAGATAGACAGAAGCGGCCATCCCGGTCTGCGTATTGACGTCGCCTGCGCTCGTCATGGTGCGGATGCCTGAAATGAAGGTCGTGCCTTCATTCGGCATCGGAGGCGGGCCCCAGCGCAATTGGCCGATCGGCAGATCGTGATCTTCAAGACAGGGCGCCGTCTTCCAGAAAGGCAGGCGCGTCTTGCTGAAGCGCCCGTTATGCTTGACCGAGGGACGCATGCGATAGAGCCAGGAGCGTTCGTTGATGCCGCGCGGTGCGGTGAAGGGCGAACCCGATAGTTGCTCGGCATAGAGCCCATAGGTGGGGCGCTGCGGCGAGTTCTGGCCATGGGGCAGGGCCCCGGGCAGCGCCTCCGTCTCGAAGTCGTTGCCGAAGCCCGGCATGTAGCCGTGAAGGATCGCGCTTTTCATGATTGCGCCTCCATTAGTTTTATTTGCAACTATATGATAGTTGCAAATGAAACCAATTATGTCAAGATGGCGCCATGCCCGAGTTCGAGCTCACCCGTTTCCTGCCTTTCCGGCTGAACCGTCTGGCGGCGGAGATTTCCGAGCAGTTGTCGGCGCTCTATGCCGAGCGTTTCGAGATCGACATTCCGCAATGGCGTGTGCTCGCCACTTTGTCCGCGGGCAATGGCTGGACGGCCAAGGCCATTGTCGCTTCGACCCGAACCCACAAGTCGACGATCAGCCGGGCGGTCGAGGCGCTGACTGAGCGCGGTCTCATAGAGGCCGTCCGGTCACCTGACGACAAGCGCGCCTATCGCTTGCGCCTCACGGCCCGGGGACGCAAGCTCTTCCGTGAGCTCGAGCCTCTGGTGCTGGATTATGAGAAAAAGCTGATGGATCAGCTGGGCGAGACTGACGGGCGGCGCCTGGAGAAAGCGATCTCGGCGCTGGAACGGGCTTTGGTCCTGGATTCGGAGGCGCCGAGATGAAGCTCTATGGCTATTTCCGCTCCTCCGCCGCTTATCGCGTGCGCATCGCGCTCAATCTGAAAGGGATTGAGATCGAGCAGGCCGGCATTCATCTCCTCAAGGAGGGCGGCCAGCATCTCAAGGCTTCCTATCTGGCGAAGAACCCGCAAGGCCTCGTGCCAGCCTTGGAGCTGGATGACGGGACCGTCCTCACCCAGTCCCTCGCCATCATCGAATATCTCGAGAAGGTCTTTCCCGAGCCGCGGCTGATTCCGGCCGATCCGGTCACGGCGGCCAAGGTGCGCGCGGTTTCGCTGACGATTGCCTGCGACATCCATCCGCTCAACAATCTACGCGTGCTCAATTATCTCAAAGGTCCGCTCGCCCGCCCGCAAGACGAAGTCGATCAATGGTATCGGCACTGGATTTTGAAAGGCGGCCTCGAAGCGGTCGAGGCGCTGATCGAGGGCGAGGATTTCTGCTTCGGCGATCAGCCGTCACTGGCAGATATCTGCCTCGCCCCGCAGGTCTTCAATGCGCGCCGCTACAAGATCGACATTTCACATCTGAAAAAAATTGAGGCCGTCGACCAGAATTGCAAAGCGCTTGCCGCCTTCAAGGCGGCGCATCCCGCCGAGCAGCCCGATGCAGAGTAATCCTTCCTTCGTACTTGCGGAGAGGATAGGATTTCGCGGGCAAACTCCTGATCTGCCAAGGAACCCGCGATGGACCTGACTAGCCTCGTCCAGCATTATGGGCTCGCTCTCGTCTTTGCGAGCGCCTTCATCGAGCAGCTAGGCTTGCCTCTTCCGTCCTATCCGGTGCTGCTGGTGGCGGGTGCCCTCAGTCTTGCCGGCGGAGAGGCGATCGCGCTCATCGTGGCAGTAGGAGTTCTCGGCGTGATGCTTGGCGATCTGCTGGTCTATTTCGCTGGAGCCCGCTTTGGCCGTCGCGCTCTGTCCGTCGTGTGCAAGCTGAGCCTGGCGCGGGACAATTGCGTGCGCCAGACTGAAGACAGATTTGCCCGTTTCGGGCCGCGCGCCCTCCTGTTCGTGAAATTTGTCCCGGGCTTTGCGCTCGTGCTCATCCTGCTGTGCGGCGTCGCCCGGCTTGCCATTCCGACATTCCTCATTCTCGACGGGATCGGCGCTATTGCCTATGTCGCCCTTCCCGTTGTGCTGGGCGTCATTTTCCATGACGCAATCGATGCCGCCCTGACGGCGATCACGCGCTGGGGCGAATATGGCACGGTGCTCGTCATCGCCGTTTTGGCCTCATATCTGATCTATCGTCTCATCGATCGCCAACTCTTCATAAGGCGGCTCAGAATGGCCCGCATTTCCGTAACCGAGCTCGCGAGCCTGATCGACGCAGGGCGCAGCCCCATCATTTTCGATGTCCGCTCCGCCGAGTCCCGCCAGAAGGAGGGCGTCATACCGGGCTCCATTGGCGCGCGATCCGACGAGATTTCGTTCATCGCCGCTGGTTATGCGCGGGACGCGGAGATCATCGTCTATTGCTCATGTCCCAATGAGGCCTCAGCGGCCGTCGCCGCACTGCATCTCAAACGTGCCGGCTTCAAGCGTATCCGGCCATTGCTCGGGGGAATCGATGCCTGGGCCCAGGCGGGGCGGCCGATCCAGTTCGTCGCGGTGAGCGGCGAGTCTGTGTTGCGCTACAGCACCAGCAGCTGATCGTCGCGCAGGATCTCGAGCACGATCTCGGAACGCACCCGGTCTACGGTCGGATGCATCAGGAGCACGCCATTGACCAAGTCGCGCAAGTGGTCGAGATCGGCGACGCACAGCTTGAGCAGATAATCGAAGTCGCCGGTCACCGCATGGGCTTCGAGAATGCCGGGCGTCAGGAGCACCAGGTCGCGGAAGCGCCGGGCATTGCCGTCGGAATGGCCCTTGAGCTTCACATGGACGAAGGCGGTGACGGCGAGACCCAAGGCCTTGGCGTCGAGATCAGCGCGGTAGCGGCGGATGACGCCCGATAGCTCCAAGGCCTGGCGGCGCCTGACTGCCTGCGACTCCGACAGGCCCGCTTGCTGCGCGAGCTCAGCCCGGCTGGCAGCGCTGTCCTTCTGCAGGAAGTTCAGAATTTTTCGGTCAAATTCATCCATATTATGCTCGTTTCCGTGCGAGAAGATGAAATATAAGGTGCAATATGCCTGAAAACAGCGGGTAATGCGACTTATTATAGGTGAGACATTCACCGGAGGATCAGCCATGGGCCCTTATCCGCATGACGCCCCGCCGCCCGAGATCAGCAAGGACAATCCGGCCGGCACCGATGGTTTCGAATTCGTCGAATTCGCCCATCCCGAGCCCGAGAAGCTCGCCGAGCTCTTCGGCAAATTCGGCTTCACGCCCGTCGCCAGGCACAAGACGAAGAACATCACCTTATATCGCCAGGGGGACATCAACTACATCCTCAATGCCGAACCCAATTCCTTCGGCATGAAATTCGTCGACAAGCATGGGCCTTGCGCGCCCGTCCATGGCCTGGCGGGTGGTCGATGCCGATCATGCCTTCCGCCACGCGGTGTCGCTGGGTGCGGAGCCCTATGAGGGCGAGGACAAGACCATTCGCGTTCCCGCCATCAAGGGCATCGGCGGCAGTCTTCTCTATTTCATCGACCGCTATGGCGAAAAAGGCTCGCCTTACACGGACGAGTTCGAGTGGCTGAGCGAAGCCGATCCGAAGCCCAAAGGCATCGGCTTCTATTATCTCGACCACCTCACCCACAATGTCTTTCGAGGGCATATGGACAAGTGGTTCGACTTCTATGCGAAGCTGTTCAACTTCCGCCAGATCCGCTTCTTCGACATCGAAGGGAAATATACCGGCCTCTTCTCGCGCGCTCTCAACTCGCCTTGCGGCAAGATCCGCATCCCGATCAACGAGAGCGCCGACGACAAGAGCCAGATCGAAGAATATCTGCGCAAATACAAAGGCGAGGGCATCCAGCATATCGCGGTTGCGACCGAGGACATCTATGCCGCCACCGATGCCTTGGCTGCGAACGGTGTCAGGTTCATGCCGCCGCCGCCAGATACCTACTATGCAAAGTCGCGCGATCGCGTGAAAGGCCATCAGGAGCCGATCGACAGGCTCATGAAGCACGGCATCCTCATCGACGGCGAAGGCGTTCTTGATGGCGGCGAGACCAAGGTGCTTTTGCAGATATTCTCGAAAACCGTGATCGGCCCGATCTTCTTCGAATTCATCCAGAGGAAGGGCGATGAGGGTTTTGGCGAGGGCAATTTCCGCGCTCTGTTCGAGAGCATCGAGGAGGATCAGGTACGCCGCGGGGTGCTCGGGCCGAAGGCGGCTTAGAGAAGTATCCTCATGCTGAGGTGCCCGGCGCAGCCGGGCCTCGAAGCATCCATCAGGATAGAGCGAGCCTGCGGAACCAAGCCTTCGAGGCTCGCTTCGCTCGCACCTCAGGCTGAGGGTTGAAGGGCAGCGTGAACGCGTTACGCCGCCTTCAACACCTTCTCCATTGTCCGTCCGATCTCCGAGGGTGACGGCGAGATCGCCACGCCGGCATCGCGCAAGAGCTCGACCTTCTCGCTGGCGCTTTCGCCAAAAGCCTGGATGATCGCGCCGGCATGGCCCATGCGCCGTCCCTTGGGCGCCGAGAGGCCGGCGACATAGGCGGCAACCGGCTTTGTCATATGATCGCGGATGAAGGAAGCAGCTTCTGCCTCCTGCGGCCCGCCGATCTCGCCGATCATCATCACCGCATGCGTGTCGGGGTCCTGCTCGAACAGCTCGAGGATGTCGCGGAAGGACGAGCCGTTGATCGGATCGCCGCCTATGCCGACGCTGGTCGATATGCCGATGCCGAGCTCCTTCATCTGCGCGGCGGCCTCATAGCCGAGCGTGCCGGAGCGGCCGACGACGCCGATATGGCCCGGCAGATAGATGTGGCCCGGCATGATGCCAAGCAGCGATCTGCCGGGTGAGATGATGCCGGCGCAATTGGGCCCGACGAGCTGCATGCGGTTCTCGCGGGCGTAGCGCCGCATGTAGCGCTTCACCCGGATCATGTCCTTGGCCGGGATGCCGTCGGTGATGGCGACGCAGAGCTTTATTCCGGCATCAGCCGCTTCCATGATCGAATCGGCCGCGAAAGGCGGGGGCACGAAGACGATGGCCGCGCTGGCGCCGGTGCGCTCTGCGGCCCCCTTCACCGTGTCGAAGATGGGCATATTGTGGATCGTGCTGCCGCCTTTGCCGGGCGTGACGCCGCCCACGACATTGGTGCCGTAGGCGATCATCTCTTGCGTGTGAAAGCTGCCGATCTTGCCGGTGATGCCGAGAACGAGGACCGGTGTCGTGCGATCGAGGAGAATGGTCATGACGCCACCCTTGTGAGGGAGTCGTTGCGCCAGGCGGCGACCGCGCGGTTGGCTGCCTCCGCCAATGTGGCCGCACGGATGATGGGAAGGCCCGAGCGCGCGAGGATCTTTCGGCCCTCTTCCACATGCGTGCCGGCGAGCCTGACCACCACCGGCATGCTGACCGGGCTCTTCTGCAGCGCCATCACGATCCCTTCCGCCACCCAGTCGCAGCGATTGATGCCGGCGAAGATGTTGACCAGGATGGCGCGGACCTTGTCATCCGAGGTCACGAGCCTGAAGGCCTTGGCGACGCGCTCCGGCGTGGCGCCGCCGCCGATGTCGAGGAAATTGGCGGGCTCGCCGCCCGCCGCCTTGATCATGTCCATGGTCGCCATGGCGAGGCCTGCGCCATTGACGATGCAGCCGATCTCGCCGTCGAGACCGACATAGGAGAGGCCGCGGTCATTGGCGCGCGTCTCGCGCGCATCTTCTTGCGATTTGTCGCGCAATTCCGCGATATGGGGCAGGCGGAACAGGGCATTGTCGTCGAAGGTCATCTTGGCATCGAGCGCCACGAGCCGGTTGTCCTCGGTGACGACCAGCGGATTGATCTCGACCATGGTGGCGTCGAGCTCCTCGAAGGCCTTGTAGCAGCCGAGAATGGTCGCGACTGCCTGCTGGGTGAGCGTGGGCTCCAAGCCAAGCCCGAAGGCGATCTCGCGTGCCTGGAAGGCCGGCATGCCGACAGCGGGCTCGACCACGCTGCGGATGATCGATTGCGGTTCGCGCTCGGCGATCTCCTCGATTTCCATGCCGCCGGCGCTCGAGGCCACGACCATGACGCGCTCCGATTTGCGATCGAGCACCAGGCCCAGATAGATCTCGCGCTTGATGGCGACGGCGCCTTCGACATAGACGCG
This sequence comes from uncultured Alphaproteobacteria bacterium, assembly GCA_963841765.1. GTDB lineage: Bacteria > Pseudomonadota > Alphaproteobacteria > Rhizobiales > Aestuariivirgaceae > Taklimakanibacter. The sequence goes on along the minus strand of CAWJDZ010000029.1, from coordinate 97,236 downwards.
ATAGACGATCTTGCCCGCGGGGCCTGTCTGCTGGGTGACGAGGCGCTTGCCGAAGAGGTGGTCGGCCGCTTCCTCGACCTGATGCTCCGACATGCAGAGCTTGACGCCGCCGGCCTTGCCGCGGCCGCCTGAATGGATCTGCGCCTTGACGATCCATTTGCTGCCGCCGATATCGCGGGCGCGATAGGCCGCTTGTTCGGGGCTGTAGGCGAGGCCGCCCGGCGGTATCGCGACGCCGAAACGGCCGAGGATTTCCTTCGCCTGATATTCGTGGATATCCATGGGCTGGTGTCCCCAATCCGAAGTTCGCATCCTCTTGAAGTGCCCTCCGAGCGAACTTCGGATTCGAAAGGACACTGGCGTATTTATGATTTCAGTGTGGTCTCGGTTCAGAAATTCCCACGAACTTGACCGCAATACCGGAGGGAATTTCTGAACCACCACACTGTCACGCTGCCTGTGCGAGTTGTGCGGGACGAGTGCGGTGGAAATGTTCGATGGCCGCGGCGACGCCGCTGCCCACGCTGAAGGGCACGCCCTGATCGCGCATGACAAGCTCGACGCCGGCGAGGGCCTGGAGCACCATCAGCTCATTGAGATCGCCGAGATGGCCGATGCGGAAGACGCGGCCCGCGACCTTGGACAGCCCGACGCCGAGCGAAAGGCCGTAAGTCCTGTAGGCATGGCGTACGAATTCATTGGAGTCGAATCCGTCCGGCAGAAAGATGGCGCTCACCGTTTCGGAATGCCAGCGGGGCTCTGCGGCACAGAGCTTCAGCCCCCAGGCCTGGACTGCCTTGCGCACGCCTTCGGCGAGGCGATGATGGCGGGCGAAGACATTGTCGAGGCCTTCCTCGAACAGAAGGTCGAGCGAGGCGCGCAAGCCCCGGAAGAGTGGATCGGCGGCGTATAGGGGAAATAGCCGTCCTTGTTGGCGCGGACCATGTCGGCGAAATCGAAATAGCAGCGGCGCGACTGAGCCCTCCGGGCCGCTTCCAGCGCCTTCTGGCTGACGCACAGGATGGCAAGACCTGCCGGCATCATGAAGCCTTTTTGCGAGCCCGAGACGGCGATATCGACGCGCCAATCCTCCATGCGGAAATCGATGCTGGCGATCGAGCTCACGCCATCGGCGAAGAGCAGAGCCGGATGCTGCGCCTCATCGAGCGCGCGGCGGACGCCCGCGACATCGCTGGTGACGCCCGTCGCGGTCTCATTGTGGGTGACGAGCACCGCCTTGATCTTGTGCTGGCCGTCGGCCTTGAGCCTTTGGGCAAAAACATCGACGGGCACGCCTTCGCCCCAGGGCGCATCGACGACCTCGACCTCGAAGCCGAGACGAAGGCACATGTCGATCCACAGATGTGAGAACTGGCCGAAGCGCGCGGCGAGCACCTTGTCGCCGGGCGACAGCGTGTTGGTCATGGCCGCTTCCCAGCCGCCGGTCCCGGAGGAAGGAAACAGGAAGGCCTGGCCGGTCCGTGATTTGAAGACCTTCTTCACGTCTTCGAAGAGCGGCAAGGTGAAAAGCGGGAGGTCCGGCGCCCGCTGGTCCTCCATCGGAATATCCATGGCCCGGCGCACCCGCTCCGGCACATTGGTGGGACCCGGAATAAACAATCCGCGAAGTCCTGGCATCGCTACCTCCCCTCGATGTGAGACGGCATTATCTCACCGGGTAGGGACATGGGCGCAACACCCTGATCACCTGCTTTCGGATGTTCGCATGGGTGGGGAATTCCCTACGCCAAAGGATGGAAATGTGATATTTGGCACCCGAGTTACCTACCCATCAGCGTAGGAAGGAAGGGCCTATGAAGTCCGGGTCATACCGGGGACGCGGCCGCAAGCGCTTCAGCGGCGAGGCTGAGCGCTTTGGCGACGGCGCTGTTACCGTCATCAGACAGGGGGGCTTGAGGCGCAAGCGGCTCGCCAACCGCGAAGCCCTGCTGTTGCAATGCGCCCTTGATGCACGCTGCGAGAGAGTGCTGAGCGAAGAGCTCGTTCACACTCCACAAAGCGCGCTGCAGGTCCAGAGCGGCATCCCATTTTCGAGCGCGGCAAAGATCGTAAAATCGCACGCTCTCGCGCGGGATAGCGCAAGCGGGCCCGGCCATCCAGCCGACGCCGCCGATCAACATGACGGTCGCGGGGATATGGGACGAGGCCGCAAACACTTTCATGCGGCCTTCAGTGCGATTGAGGATCGACAGCAACCGTCCGGTATTGGTGGAGGCGTCCTTGACGTAGCCAATGCGCGGATGGCGCGAGAGCGCGTCAATAGCGGGGAGCGACAGGTCGGAGCGCTGGAAATTCGGATTGGTGTAAAGGACGACGGGCAGTTCGACTGCATCGGCAATGGCGGTAAAGTAGGCAATCACGCCCTCGTCAAGGATCGGAAAATAGGCTTCGAGGATCGCCAGGATTCCGTCGGCACCGACGCTGGCGAATTCTCGCGCCTGGCGCTGCGCTTCAACCATGGTGGTCGCAGCGACACCGGCCACCACAGGAATCCGGCCCGCGGTCTGGTCCACAACGATCTCCACGATGCGCCGCCGCTGCGCCCAGTCAAGATAAGCGAACTCGCCGGTGCTACCGAGCGGCGTAAGGCCATGAACACCCGAACCGACCAGGTGATCCACAAGCCGGCGCAACTCCGTCTCCAAGACCCGACCGTCCGTCCCGATCGGGGAGACGAGATAAGGGAATACTCCATGGAAGTCGCGCACGGTCGCCCTCATGCTTTGATCATGCGTATTGCTGATCCGGCAAGATACAGCCCGCAGCAGCCTTGTCATCTGCCATTCCGGCACGAAGATTGCCGCGAGCAGGTAAGGACCCGGAAATGAATGATCAGCAGCCGATCGATATTGCCTTGGCGGACGGCAATCCGCTGATGCTGGCGGCGCTCTCCGATTTCATCGACCGCGACAAGGGCTTCAGCCTGGTAACGACGGCGGCGACCGCCGAGGGATTGCTCGCGGCGGTGACGCGCGTGCCGGTAGCAGTCGGTCTGATCGACTGGAATCTGCCGGTGATGGGGGGTGAGCGCCTGCTCGATACGCTGCGGCTGAGGCCCTCGCCGCCGCGCATGATCGTCTATGGCGTGCCCGATGATCCGGAGATTCTGCGCCGTGCCATGGCGGCGGGGGCAGCCGGCTTCTCGCCGCGACACCAGTCGCCGGAGCAGCTCCTGGTGATGGCGCGCGCCGTGGCACAAGGTCAGATGATGTTTCCCTTTGTCGATGTGCGCGAGCTTAACCGCGATCCGGCCGCGGCACTTACCTTGCGCGAGCGCACCCTCCTGGCCGCTCTGGCGCGCGGCCTCGACAACAAGTCGTTGGCGCGCGAACTCAACATCTCGGTCAACACGGTGAAATTTCACCTGCGCAATCTCTATGAGAAGCTCAATCTCGCAAGCCGCGCCCAGGCCATCGCCTTCTATTATTCATCGGGCGCGCATCGCGACGACAACAGGGCCCGATGATCGGCCGGCCTACAGAGGCTTGTCTGTAGCGCCGATATCCCAGAACAGCCCCGTCATCAGGCGAAGCCCGTCGCGCGCAACCGAGGCCAGCAGATGTTCATTGGGTGCGTGCTGCGAGCAGGCGGCATAGGGCGGCATAGGAATGCGGCACCCACACCGTCGGCATGCCGAGAATGTCGGCGAAGACGTCATTGGGCAGCGAGCCGCCGATATTGGGCAGCATATGAGGCTTCTTGCCGGTGGTCGTCTCGATCGAGCGGCTCGCGAATTTCGCCCACGGGTCCTGCGGGTCGAGACGCGTCGCTTTCATGACGACCTCGTCCTGCACGATCGCAATCTGGCCGAAGCCATGCCGGTCGAGATGCCGGCGCAAGGCGGGAAGGATGTCTTCAGGGTCGGTGCCGACCACGAAGCGCAACTGGCAATGCGCCCTGGCGCTGGGCGGAATGGCGTTCACCGGGGCGCCCGGATTGCCGGCGGTGAAGGCGAGCACCTCAAAGCTGTTCCAGCCGAAGACGCGTTCGGCGGGCGTCAGCGATTCTTCGCCCCAATCGGAGTCTACCTTCGGCGCGCCATCATCGACGCCGACCGGCACTTCGGCAAGGGCGGCCCGTACGGATGCCGTCAGTGTTTGAGGGCGCCATTCCGGCACTTTGATCTGACCGCGCGCATCGGTGATGGTGGCGAGCGCCTGCGCGAGGATGATGGCGGGATTGGCCAGAAGCCCGCCCCAATTGCCGGAATGATGGCCACCGTCGCGCAGAGCGAGCTTCAGCTCGAAGTTCAGGACACCGCGCGCGCCCCCGAAAATGGTCGGATGGCGCTGATCGAGGCGCGGCCCATCCGAAGCGATCAGCACGTCTGCTGCGAGCGCCGACTTGTGCGCCGCGCAGAAATCGGCCAGGCCAGGCGAACCCGCTTCCTCGCCGGTCTCGATCAGGATGATCGAGTTGAAGCCGAGCGATTCGCGCTCCGCGATCACTGAGCCGAGCGCTGCGATATTGATCGAATGCTGGCCCTTGTTGTCGGCGGTGCCGCGGCCATAGAGGCGATCGCCCTCGACTGTGACGCGCCAGGGCGACAGGCCTTGGCGCCAGTCTTCCTCCTGGCCGCGCACGACATCGCCATGGCCATAGGTCAGGACCGTCGTCCGGGCCGGGTCTTCGATCCTGCGGGCGATGAGGAAGGGGCCAAATCGCGGGAACGGATTGGGCAGGACTGCGCAGTCATAGCCCAGCCGCGCGAGCGCCGGAGTCATCTCAGCCGTGGCATAGTCGATGAGCGCCTGCATCGAGCCCGCGTTCTGGCTCGCCGTCGGGATCGCCACCCGGCGCGCAAGATCACCGAGAAACCCTCCTTCATCGAAATATGCCTCGGCGCGCGCGATGGCGCCTTCTCTCGTTCGGGTCATGTTTTTCTTCCCCTGGAAAACATCATAGCATTGCCGATCGGGCGGAGAAGATCGACTAACATGTTGCTTGCGAGGCGCTGGCAGCCGGCTGCCCTAATTGATCTGTCTACGGATAATATGCTCCTGCGACCGAATTGCCGCTTGACGTCGGGCCCGCTTGTCCTGTTGTCTCGGCGCCCGGTCACCTCACGAAAGGGAAATCCCATGAGCTTCCACACCATCGAGCAGGCCCCGGCGAGGCTCAATCGCAGCGAGCTAGCCGTGCCCGGAAGCCAGCCGCAGCTCTTTGAAAAGGCGGCCAGATCCACCGCCGACGTGATCTTCCTCGATCTCGAGGATGCGGTGGCGCCGGATGACAAGGTCGAGGCGCGCAAGAACGTCATCAAGGCCATCAACGAAGTCGACTGGGGCACGAAATCGCTTTCGGTGCGCATCAACGGCCTCGATACCCATTACATGTATCGCGACGTCGTCGATGTGCTCGAGCAGGCTGGTGACCGGCTCGACCTCATCATGATACCAAAAGTCGGCACCGCCGCCGACGTCTATGCGCTCGACATGCTGGCCACCCAGATCGAGACGGCGAAGGGGCGCAAGAAAAGGATCGGCTTCGAGCTCATCATCGAAACGGCGCTCGGCATGCAGAATGTCGAGGCGATTTCGGCCGCCAGCCGGCGCAACGAGTCGCTGCATTTCGGCGTTGCCGACTATGCCGCCTCGACACGCGCGCGCACCACTAATATCGGCGGTGCCAATCCCGACTACGCGGTGCTGACGGATAGGCTGGAGGATGGTTCACGCGCGACTCATTGGGGCGACATGTGGCACTATGCGCTGGCGCGCATTGTGGTGGCGGCCCGCGCCAATGGCCTGCGTCCGGTCGATGGTCCTTTCGGCGACTTCACCGATGCCGATGGCTACAAAGCGGCCGCCGGCCGGGCGGCGGTGCTCGGCTGCGAAGGCAAATGGGCCATCCATCCTTCGCAAGTGGCGCTCGCCAATGAGGCGATGGGGCCTTCCGAGAAGGATGTGGAGCGCGCCAAGCGCATTCTGGTCGCGATGGAAGAGGCGGCAAAAGCCGGCAAGGGTGCGGTCTCGCTCGACGGCAGGCTCATCGACTATGCCTCGATCCGCCAGGCGGAAGTGCTGGTCAAGAAGGCCGAGCAGATCGCAAGGGGGTAGGTCCGCACAAAGCTCGTCCAATAATCTTCCCTTCTCCCGCGCGCAGCGTGGGAGAAGGTGGCCGACAGGCCGGATGGGGCTCTTTCGTACAGCGCGCAATGATCTCGACGGGTATCTTTTGCGGGGACAAAAGAGCCCTCACCCGCCCTTCGGGCACCCTCTCCCATCCTTCGGACGGGAGAGGGGGAAAACTTGGTGACAGCTCACACTTTCCTCAAATCTTCACCCCGTTCAGCTGACAAGCGAGATTGACCAGGCGCGGCACAAATTTCGGCCCATAGCCCTGGGCGCTGGCCAGCACCAATGTCTGGTGCACCGCTTCCGCCACATAGGAAGCGAGCGGCATCGTCTCGGTCATGTTGGTGTAATAGCGCACATCCTTGCGGGCATTGTCGATGGCGAATTTGGCGGCGGTGTCGTCGTTCGCGAGCGGCACCTTGATGAGGCGCTCGAACATCACTGATTTGGCCCCGCCCGCCATCACGATGTCGTTCAAGGCCTTCATGTCGACCTTGGCCTTGAGGCCGGCCGCGATTCCTTCCGCAACCACTGCCGCCGTGCCGATGGCGATGAAATTATTGATGAGCTTGAGCGTGTGGCCGGCGCCAACTGGTCCGGCGTGGATGATCGTGTCGGCGAAGCAGTCGAGAATCGGGCGGATGTCGTTCAGCACTTTCTCATCGCCGCCGGTCATCAGGCCGAGCTTGCCTTCCTCGGCTTCCTTGGGGGTGCGCACCAGCGGCGTGTCGACGAAATGTCCGCCTTTCGCCTGGATGGCGTCGGCGATCTTGATGGTTGAGGACGGCTCGGCGGTCGAGCAATCGGCGATGATGAGACCGGGCTTCAGCCCCTCAAGCAGCCCGTCCTTGCGGAACACCAGGTCCTCGACCTGGGGCGAACCGGTGACGCATAGGAAGACGACGTCGCTCGCTTCGGCAATGGCGCGCGGAGACTTGCCCTCCTTGGCGCCCTTGCTCACGAGATCGTCGATGGGTGCCCGGTTGCGATGGGCGAGCACTGTGAGCTCATAGCCCTTGGTCACGATGTTCTTGCCGATGCCATGGCCCATGAGGCCTGCGCCGATCAGTCCGATCTTCTTCTTCGCCATGATGCTGTGCTCCTGTAATCGCGAGGGGGAATGATGAGATGAGAGGGATGGCGATCATATCATGAGCGCTGCTCGCGGTCGCCACCGGCAATGGTGATGACGGCTATGATGATGACGCCGGTCATGACGAGGCGGATGCCGGCGCTGGCGCCGAAAATATTGAGCATGGTGTCGAGGAGATAGATGAAGAGGGCAGCGCCCCAGACGCCGGGCACATTGGCGCGCCCGCCCGCGACCGAGGTGCCGCCGATGACAACGACGGCGATTGAGGCCAGGAGGAAGCCTTCGCCCATATTGAGCGCAGCACCGCCCGAAAAGCCTGAGAGAACAATGCCGCATAGGCCGGAAAGCAGTGCGCTGAGCACATAGGTGGCGAAGCGGGCGAGATCGACATTGAGACCGGCAAGGCGCGCTGCGCGCGGGTTTTGTCCGATCGCCAGCACGGTGCGGCCATAGATCGTGCGTTTGAGGATGAGGGCAATAATGGCTGACAGCACCAGCACCAACATCGCCGGCAGCGGCACGCCGAAGAGATGCGTGGTGGCGAAATCGGCGAGCACCGGAGGCGGCTTGATGCGGATGCCGCGGCCATAGGAGATCGCCGTCGACAGGATGAGGAAGCTCGAGGAAAGGGTCGCGATGATCGGCGGTATGCGGAGCAGCCGGATCAGGCCGTAGTTGAACAGTCCGACCAGGAAGCTCACGCCCAGCGCCGCCAGGATGCCGATGAGGAGCCTGGCATTGTCGGTGTCCATGATTTTCATGGCGACGACGCCCGAAAGCGTGATCGTCGCGGGAATCGACAGGTCGACATTTCCGGGACCCGTGGTGATCACCATCATCTGGCCGAGGCCGATGATGATGGTGAAGGCGGCGAAGGCAAGAGCGGCGGTGAGGATCTCGCCGGCACCTTGGCCTTGCGTGAAAACGACGGTCGCGAGCCAGACTGCGATCATGGCGATGAAAGACCAGATCCAGGGCTGGCGGCGCAGTTTGAGCCAGGTATCGGTCATCGCCGCGTCTCGCCGGTATTGATGAGCGCGCGCAAAGCGAGAACGATGATCAGGATGGCGCCCTGCGCGCCGATCTGCCAGTCGGGCGAGATGCGCATGAAGATGAGGAATGAGCCGGCAAGCGCCAGAGTGAGCGCGCCCAGAACCGCGCCCATGGGCGACACGCGGCCGCCGACGAATTCGCCGCCGCCGAGGATGACGCCGGCGATCGCATAGAGCGTGTAGCGGTCGGCGATATGTGCGTCAGCTGAAGTGGTGAGGCCGATGAGCGAGAGGCCCGAGAGCACGCCGAAAAGGCCCGCCAGCGCATACATCGCCATCTTGGTCCTGAGCTCCGACCAGCCGGCCCGCGCCATGGCACGCGGATTGCCGCCGGTGCCGCGCATGATCACGCCATAGGAGGAGGTCATTAGGCCGACATGGACAAGCGCTGCGATGGCGAGCGCGGCGATGATCGGAAACGGGACGATCGGCACCTGGAGCGACATGACCGCCTTGAGCCAGTCCGGCGCCCTGCCGCCGGGCGAGGGCAGGATAAGCACCGCGATGCCGAGCCAAATGAAGGAGGCGCCGAGCGTCACCACGATCGCGGGCAGGTTGCGCAGATGAATGAGCGCGGCCATGGCGGCATAGGCGGCGATGCACAGGACGAGGGCCAGAATGCCAAGCAGGGGCGTTTCGTTGAGATAAGTGGCGCCGATGCAGCCGACGAGGCCGACAAAGGGGCCGATAGAGAGATCGAGATCGTTGACGGTGATGACGAACATCTGGGCGATGGTCGCGAGCGCGATCGGCACCGCATATTGCAGCATCAGGTTGAGGCCGAAATAGCTCATGGCGCGGGGCTGCGCGTAGAATGTCGCCAGGAGCACGATAGCGAGCGACAGCAGCGGCAGTAGCGCCCTGAGATTTTTCCGGCTCAGCGTCAAAGCGCTCATTAGCGCCATGCTCCCACGCCCGTCATCCCGGCGAAAGCCGGGACCCATTGAATAAGTGCAACGCGGGCAGCGCTGTTCGCTCGGAAAGAATTTAGGGGATCCCGGCTTTTGCCGGGATGACGGAAAGATGGATTTACAAGTGCGGTCATTTACGCGCTCTCGGCGAAGGAGGCATTGAGCACTTTGTCTTCGGTGAGCTCACCGGGGCCGAGCTCGGCGACAATGGCGCCGTTGCGGAAGATATAGGCGCGATCGCAGTGGCTGAGCTCGTCGATCTCGGTCGTGTACCAGACGAAGCTGCGCCCGCGCTCGGCCTCTTCCCGGATCATGTCATAGACTTCGAGCTTGGTTCCGACATCGACGCCGCGCATCGGATCGTCCATGAGCACGATGTCGGCCGCGGACGCCAGAGCGCGGGCGAACAGCGCTTTTTGCTGATTGCCGCCCGAGAGCGTCAGGATATTGTTGTTCATGTCGGGCGTGCGGATTCCGATGCGCTTCTGCCAATCGCTGGCCACGGCGGTCTCGCGTTCCTCGGTGATGATCGGTCCGCGTCTGAGTGCTCGAAGCGCGCTGACAGTCGTGTTCTCGCCAATGGACCACAAATTGAAGATGCCGTCCGACTGGCGGTCGCCGGCGATGAAGGCGGCGCGGCCCGCGACGCGAGTGGTGCCATCGGTCTTCCGGGCGCCGTCGAAAATCTGGATCAGCATGCGGGTCTGGCCGTGGCCGGCGAGACCGGCAAGGCCCACGATCTCGCCCTTATGCACCACGAGGCTGTCCGATTTCGCGGCCGTTCGCGGCGTCGCCTCTATGGCGCGCTCGGGCGATATCTTCGCCTTGCGGCTGCCGATGGCGCGACCGGTCTTCTTCTCCGCCGCCGTTCCCATCGCCTCGACCAGCGATTGTCGGGTGAAGGCCTTCGCCGCCTTCTCGGCCACCACCTTGCCGTCCTTCATGACCGCGATGCGGTCGCAGTGATCGAGGACGTCGCCCAAGAGGTGGGAGATGAGGATCGTGCTGATGCCGCGCGCAACCTCCCGGCGCATGAAGGAAAGGAGCTGCTTCCCCGTCACCGCATCGAGCGATGATGTGGGTTCATCGAGGATGACGACTCGCAAAGGCTCATCGGTCTCAGTGAAGGCGCGCGCGATCTCGGCCATTTGGCGCTGACCGATATTTAGATCGCCCGCTTCGGCATCCACGTCGATTCCATGACCGGGGAAGATCTCGTCGAGCTTGGCGCGGATCAGGCTCTTGGCCTTCGCCTTCCAGCCGAAACCCTTGAGCGACCGATGCACGATGCGCGCATTCTCGGCAATGGTGAGATTGGGACAAAGGGAGAGTTCCTGGAACACGCAGCGTATGCCATGCGCCGAGGCGCTGGCCGCGCTGAAATCCGCGCTCACATCCTCGGCTGCGATGCGAAGGCCGCCCTGGTCCTGCTTGAGGGTGCCGGCCAGCACATGCATGAGGGTGCTTTTCCCGGCGCCATTGTGGCCAACGAGGCCGAGGCATTCGCCTCGCTCGAGCACGAGGTCGACGCCGGCCAATGCGCGGACGGCGCCGAAACTCTTAGCGATGGCTGTGAGCTCGACGGCAGGGTTAGGCACTTATGTCTCCGGGCTTGTTTCCCTCGCCCCGCAAGCGAAGCCCCAGCGGGGAGAGGGAGAGCGTTAGAACCTACTTCCCGGCGACCACCTTCTCGGCGTCTTCCTTGGAATATTCGACATTCGCGACGCCGCCCTTTTCCGTGGTCTCGAGGCTCTTTTCGAGATCGGGCTGGTTGATCTGCAGGAAGGGCACGACCAGATCCTTCGGCACGTCCTTGCCGTCGAGGATCATTTGCGCCACCCAGAAAGCGAGCGTCGACACGCCGGGCGCGATCGAGACCGACATGGTCTCATAGCCATTGGCGTCCTTCTGCTCCTTCCACCAGGCGAGCTCGTCCTGGCGGTTGCCCATTATGATGAGCGGCGTCGGCCGGCCCGCCGCCTTGAAGGCCTGCGCCGCGCCATAGCCGTCGCCGCCTTGCGTCACCACCCCCTTTACTTCCGGCAGCGACGGCAAAATGCCGGCCACCGCCTTCTGCGCCACTTCCTGAGCCCAGTCGCCATGGACGGAGCCGACGACCTTGAATTGCGTGTGCTTGGCGACACCTTCCGCGATGCCCTTGTGGATCTCGTCGTCGACGAACACGCCGGCAAGGCCTCTGATCTCAAGCACATTGCCACCGTCCTTGATCTTGTCGGCGAGATAGTCGAGCTGGATCGCGCCCATCTTCTTGAAGTCAACGGCAATGCGCCAGGCGCAAGGCTCGGTCACGATGCCGTCGAAGGAGACGACGGTGATGCCGGCATCGCAGGCCTGCTTGACCACGCCGTTCAAGGCGTCGGGCGACGCAGCGTTGAGGACGATCGCATTATAGCCTTGCAGGATGAGGTTCTGGATTTGCGCAGCCTGCTCGGTAACCTGGTTCTCCGAGGTGGTGAAGGGATCGGCCGCGGCGACGATTCCGTCGGCGACCGCCTGCTTCGTCACCTTGTCCCAGCTCTTCAGCATCGATTGCCGCCACGAATTGCCGGCATAGTTGTTGGAGAGCGCGATCTTCTTGTCCTTGGTATCGGCGTTGGCCGGCGCGGCCACGCAGAGCGCGACAAGGGCGGCGGCAAATAAAAGCGCAGTCTTTTTCATCTTAGCTATCCTCCCAGGGTTGAAGCACGGCGATCTTCTGGCGAGCGGCCGGTCGCCATACGGCTAACATGTTACCAGAGCGGCTCCCTCACGCAACGCTATTTGTCACACTTTTACGGTTTCGGCGCTGGCGGGCCCTGGCTTCGGGAGCGGGCTTCATCTTGCCGCCCTGTTCGATGGTCCGCTGCGTGCTCTCCAGCAGACGCCGCACCGCGCGCCTTGCGGCATCTGGCTTCCTGATCCTGATCGCGTCGAGAACCGCTTCGTGCAGCGGCAGCACGCGGACACGGTTGCGCAAATGGCCGACGGTTCCGGAAAACAGATTGGCGAGAAGGGATTCGATCACCCGCCCGAAGGGCGAGATGAAATCATTGCCGGAAGCGTGGAGCACGGCGAGATGGAACCTGACATCGGCGATATTCCAGGCAGCCTCGTCGTCGACGCCTTCGGCCATGGCGTGGTAGGCGGCGTCGATCTCGGCAAGCTGGATTTGTGTGCGATGAATCGCGGCCAGCGCTGCCGCTTCGGGTTCGATCATGAAGCGGATCTGCTGCACGTCATGTGCGAATTTCTGGAAATCGACGGTCGCGCAATACCAGCCGAGCACGTCGCGGTCGAGCAGATTCCAGGCGGCGCGCGGCTCGACGCGCGATCCGATCTTGGGACGCGACTGGATCAGGCTCTTGGCCGACAGCATCTTGACCGCCTCGCGCACCGCGGTGCGGCTCACTTTGTATATCCGGCCGCACTCGGCCTCGTTGGGAAGCAGCGCGCCCGGCTTGAAGTCGCCGCGCAGGATTCGCTGACCGAGATCGTGCGCCACTTTGTTATAGAGACTTCTGCGAGGCGAACCGTTATCCGGTTGCCTTCGTCGTGTCTCCGACATGATCCACCCTGTCCGTTTGCGGAATTCGCCCATAACATAGAACAGTTCAATCATCAGACAAATGACAATCTAGTGCTATGAGGGCCATTGCCATGACGGAGCCCATTGCGATGATTGCCGTGGATTGGGGCACGACGAACCGTCGCGCCTGGGCGCTTGGCCGGCATGGGAAAGTGCTCGCTGAGCGCGGCGACGGCGAAGGCCTGCTCGGCGTCAAGCCCGGTGATTTTGCGCGCTCTTTCGCGACATTTGCCGCCTCCTGGCTCACTGGCGACGATCGCCTGCCCGTGCTGATGTGCGGCATGGTCGGCAGCAAGCTCGGCTGGGTCGAGGCCCCCTATATCGAAGCGCCCGCCGATCTCGCGCGGCTCGCGAGCCATCTCCACCCTGCGCCTTTCGACGGCAATGCGCGGATCGCGATTGTGCCGGGCGTCTCCTGCCTCGATCGCGGCGTGCCCGATGTAATGCGCGGCGAGGAATGCCAGGTCCTGGCCGTCCTGGCCGGGCGCAGCTTGCGCGAAGCGACACTGCTCCTGCCCGGCACGCATTCGAAATGGGTGCGCGTTGCGGACGGCAAGCTCAGCGCCTTCCGCACCTACATGACGGGCGAGCTCTTCAATGCGCTGACCTCATCAGGGACCCTGTCGCAGCTCATGGAAAAAGGGGATCTCGACGGGGCGGCTTTCGAACAAGGCCTGAGGCAGGTGCGAGCGGAGCGATCGGGTGCGCTCACGCATCTTCTCTTCGGCGTGCGCACGCTCGGTCTGTTCGATCGCCTGCCGCGGGCAAGCCTTGCCTCCTATCTCTCCGGCCTTCTGATCGGCGCCGAGTTGATGGATGCCGTCCACTGGTCGGGAGCCAAGCAAGTGATCGCGGTCGGATCGCCGAAGCTTCTCGAAAATTACCGCCGCGCGGCTGCCTTCTTGAGCCTGGGCTTTGACGCGCATGACAATAGCGCCCTGCTGCCGCCTGCTCTCTATATGATCGCGCGCGATGCAGATCTCATTGGGCTGGCGTGAACCAGAACAGGATGCGATCCATTTCGTGACCCGCCATCCCGCGTAGTAGCCGTTCAAGATATTCCAGAATGCCAAGCCAAGGCCTTGCTATGCCGCAGGCTGCCAGGAAACTTGGGCGAAATCATCTTACGCAAGGGAAGAACAGGTGATAGGTCATCTCCGGGGCCACGTCATAGTTGGCAGCGATTGTCGAAGGGATGAATTCGTTCAAATGAGAACTGATCCGGGCGCCGTTTTAGCATCGATGGAAGGCAGCGGTTTTTACAATCGGAACTCCTCACTGCAGGCTTCTGGGATTGCGGCAGTGCTCCCTCTGTGGGAGGCGACGGCTCGCTCAGTCGACGCCGGCCGCGGGGATCTGGTGATTGCCGACTATGGTTCATCGCAGGGCCGCAATTCGATGCGGCCGATAAGGGTGGCGATCGACGCATTGCGCGCCAAGACCCACGCCAATGCGCCGGTTGAGGTAATTCACACGGACCTGCCAACCAATGACTTTGCCTCATTGTTCAGGGCTCTCGACGAAGATTCCGACAGCTACATGGCAGGAACCTCGCAGGTTTTTCCCTCTGCGATCGGACGCTCATATTTTGAACCCATCATCCGAGCGGAGCGCGTCACGCTCGGATGGAATTCGTGGACCTTGCAGTGGATGAGCAGAAATCTGGACGCGCCAGATCACGTCTTTGCCAAATACAGCGACTCTTCATCTGTGGTCGCCGCGGTCGCAAGGCAGCAGGCGGAAGACTGGCAGCGCTTTCTCAAGGCACGAGCCTTCGAGTTGCAGCCAGGCGCCAAGCTGCTCAGCCTGTTTGTCGCTGACGATGTCGGGAAACGCAGCTGGCGATGGCTGGGCGGCGAGCTCTGGAAAGCAGTCCTCGACATGGGTGTTGCCGGCTTGCTGTCCGAACAGGAGCAACTGTCCCTGACATTTCCGACCAACGGGCGCTCGCTGGCTGAAGTTGAAGCGCCCTTCGCCAGGCGCGGTGAATTCGATGGGCTGCGGATCGGACATCTCGAGATTATCCAGGGAGCCGACCCGTTCTGGGGTGAATTCGAAGCGACCGGCGACGCCGGCAAGCTTGGATCATCCAGCGCCGACATGATGAAGGCGGTATTCAAGCCGATTGCCCTCAGCGCCATCAGCAAGCGAGAGAATCGCGAAGCGCTGGTCGATGAGCTCTTCTCGCGCTTCGCCTTGCGCGTGGCCGCGAATCCTCAACGAAATGAACATTATTTGGCTGCTGTTGTGCTGGAAAAGACAGGCTGACGCGCTGCCGGCTCGCGTAAGCGAGTCGTGAAGGCCAATCCGATGGCTCACCGAAAAGACAATGGCTGGCCGAAAGTGATGACCGAAAAAATCGACACGGTCGTCATAGGTGGCGGTCAGGCGGGCCTGGCCATGAGCTATTCTTTAGGGCTCCGCGGACGCGACCATGTGATTCTGGAGCGCCATCGCGTTCGGCGGCGCGCGGTACTAGGTTTTGATCGGGCGAGTTCGGAAACGCGCGGAGAGCATGATGAACCTCTCGACGAGATTGCTGTTGATGTTCGTCATTCTGGTGCGAGCGGCCGTCGCCGACCTTCCCGCTGCTGCGCACGACGTACCCGCGCATTCCGCGAGTGAAGACTTCTCGCTCACGGCAGCTATGTGCCTTCGATCGACGACGAGGCGCTGAGAGCTATCGCATCATGGCTCTCTGCCGAATTCGGCCTCACCATCGCCGAGCTTCCCGATGTCGAGCTTGTTGCCAGGGAAGGGATGAGCGCGCTCGCTATCGCGGCGTGCCGTCAGATCATTTGAATGGGGGACGCGAAATCGTTGCCGTCTATGATGACGATGCCCGAACGATCTACCTGCCGCGCGATTGGACGGCGGACGGTGCCGGAAGTCTCGATCCTCGTGCACGAGATGGTTCATCATGCCCAGAATCTTGCAGGCATGAAGGCCGAATGCCCGCAAGCCCGGGAGCGGATGGCATATGAGGCGCAACAGCGCTGGCTGAGCCGCTTCGGCGTCGATATGGCAGAGGCATTCGGCATTGACGGATTCACGCTCCTTGTCTTCACCAGCTGCGGGCCCTGATTTGTCTTCTGGATCAATCATCCACCATTCGCGCTGTTGGGAGCCTAACCATAATTATTTCTGTTGGTAAATTAGCATCCTTGCGGCAAGCTGGATGACAGTGCTTGCTGGACAAGGGCGCAGCCGGACGAGAACTGGACCCAACCGTGGCTTCCGACGATGCCATGCTTCATCGCAGACTGGCCGCCATCCTGTTTGCGGATGTCGTCGGCTATTCCCGGTCCATGGAGCAGGACGAGGCGGGAACGCTTGCGGTTCTGAAAGAGAGACAGAAGAGCATCGTCGAGCCGGCGGCGGCATCGTTTGGCGGCCGCATCGTTAAGCTCATGGGTGATGGGGTACTCATTGAATTCACCTCCGCTGTGAATGCGGTGACAGCAGCGCTTGAGCTCCAGAATAAATTCAGCCAGGCGAATGAGAACTTGCCTGAACCGCGCCGGTTCAAGCTCAGGATCGGAATCAATCTTGGCGATGTTGTCGGTGACGGAAACGACATATTCGGCGACGGCGTGAATGTCGCCGCACGGCTCGAAGCCCTGGCCGAGCCCGAAGGCATTTGCATTTCCGCCAAGGTTCATGACGAAATAGCGGGCAAGATCAATTGCCGCTTCGAAAATGGCGGCGAACACACGCTCAAGAACCTTTCGAGGCCGGTACGGATCTATCATCTGCGACAGGAGCCGGCAGTGGCGCTGGCGCAAGCCTCATCCGCCTTGCCCGATCGCCCGTCGATCGCCGTTCTTCCCTTTGTCAATTTCAGCACCGATCCCGAGCAGGCCTATTTTGCCGACGGCCTGACCGAAGACCTCATCACCGATCTCTCGCGCAATGCCAGCCTGTTCGTCATCGCGCGCAATTCGAGCTTCGCCTACAAGGGAAAATCACTGGATGCCCGTCAAATCGCGCGCGAGCTTGGCGTGCGCTACCTCCTCGAGGGCAGCGCCAGGCGGGCGCAGGATCGGGTACGCATCAACGTCCAGCTGATCGATGCCATTAGCGGCGGCCATCTCTGGGCGGAGCGGTTTGACCGGGATCTTGCCGACGTCTTTGCCGTCCAGGACGAAATTACGGCCAAAATCGTTGAAGCTCTGATTGGCCATCTGATACAGCGACCGGTCCGCAACAAGCCGAAGAACATCGAGGCGTACGACCTGTTTGTCAGGGCAAGAGTGCTGACCGCACAGTCGGGATATGCAACGCGAGCAGCGTTGCCCCTCCTCGAACAGGTAATCGAGCTTGATCCGGATTTTGCCGACGCCCATGCCTGGCTTGCCATGAATCTGACGTTTCAACAGATTGACGGAAGAGAGATTCCGCGCGAGCGAATACTTGCAGAGGCCGAACGCGCGGTCTTGCTCGATCCGGGCCACGCCCAGGGGTATTTCGTACGCGGTTATGTTCTTGCCTATGCCGCCGGCAACCTCAAGGCCGGATTGGAGCAATTCGCACTTGCTCTACAGTACAATCCCAATCTTGCCGATGCCTGGCTTTATTTGAGCGATCTCAAAGTGTTCGACGGCAAGGCGGAAGAGGCGATCGGCGCTGTCGAAAGGGCGTTCAAGCTCGACCCCCATCCGCATCCTACTTTCCACTGGCTGCGCGCCTTTGCCTTTTATGCCGCCGGCAAATATGAGGAGGCGGTGGCCGCGCTTCAGACCGAAGCATGCCAGGGTACGGGCGCGCAACGGATCTTGGCCGCCGCTTTGGCACAGCTAGGCCGTCTTCCGGAGGCCCGCGAAGTGGCGCGCCAGTATCTGGCGGAGAATCCTGGTTATTCATCGGGCGCATGGGCGAGGACGCAGCCATTCCGCGATCCGAATGATCTGAACCATTTTCTCGAGGGATATTTAAAGGCTGGCTTGCCGCAATGATCTTGCGTTAGGTGATTGCTGGACAAAGGGCAGCCGGAGGAGGACTGAACTTACCGTGGCTTCCGACGATGCCAATCGCAGACTGGCCGCCATCCTGTTTGCGGATGTCGTCGGCTATTCCCGGTCCATGGAGCAGGACGAGGACGGAACGCTTGCACTCCTGAAGGAGCGACAGAAAAGCATCATCGAGCCGGCCGCCACAACCTTTGGTGGCCGCATCGTCAAGCTCATGGGTGATGGGGTACTCATTGAATTCACCTCCGCTGTGAATGCCGTGACAGCGGCGCTCGAGCTCCAGAATAAATTCAGCCAGGCGAATGAGAACTTGCCTGAACCGCGCCGGTTCAAGCTCAGGATCGGAATCAATCTTGGCGATGTCGTCGGTGACGGGAGCGACATATTCGGCGACGGCGTGAATGTCGCGGCACGGCTCGAAGCCCTGGCCGAGCCCGAAGGCATTTGCATATCCGCCAAGGTTCATGACGAAATCGACGGCAAGGTCAATTGCCGCTTCGAGGACGGCGGCGAGCACACCCTCAAAAACCTGTCAAGGCCCGTGCGGATTTACCATCTTCAGCGGGAGCCGACAGTGGCATTCATGCAATCCTCGCCTACCTTGCCCGACCGTCCGTCGATCGCCGTTCTTCCCTTTGTCAATTTCAGCACCGATCCCGAGCAGACCTATTTTGCCGACGGCCTGACCGAAGACCTCATAACCGATCTCTCGCGCATCGCCAGCCTGTTCGTGATCGCGCGCAATTCGAGCTTCGCCTACAGGGGCAAATCCATAGATGTCCGCCAGATCGCAAAGGAACTCGGCGTGCGCTACCTCCTCGAGGGTAGCGCCAGGCGGGCGCAGGATCGGGTACGCATCAATGTTCAATTGATCGATGCTGTCGGCGGCGGGCATTTCTGGGCAGAGCGATTTGACCGCGATATCAAGGATGTCTTTTCGGTGCAGGACGAGGTCACTGCCAAGATCGTCGAAGCCCTGGTTGGCCGGCTGACTCTGCCGCCGTCGCGCAGCCGGCCGAATAACATGCGAGCCTACGATCTTTGTGTGCATGCACGGCGGTTGACCGAGCAATCGGTGCATGCTGCGAAAGAAGCAGGCCTGATGTTCCAGGAAGCCATCGCAATTGATCCAAACTATGCGGAAGCCTATCGCTGGTTGTCGCTCAATTTGCTGCTGAACTGGCTGCACTGGGGTGCTCCCGATCTCGGCCCAGCGCTCGAGACTGCAGAAAAGGCAGTGGAGCTTGACCCGTACGATGCGGGTAATCATTGGATTCGCGGTTATGTCCTCGCGCATGTGGGAAGGTGGACGGAGTCGGAGGCCGAATTTACCGAGACCCTCGAGATAGATCCTAATCACGCCGATGCCTGGGCGATCCTGTCCGATCTTACGACGCTCGGCGGTCGCCCAGTGGAGGCTACTGCTGGGACAGGCTCAATATGCGACGCGCCAATATGAGGCTGCAGTCGAAACGCTCCGCCACGAGGACACCTATCGGACAATGTCGCGCCGCTTTCTGGCCGCGAGCCTCGCGCAACTCGGGCGGATGGAGGAAGCGCGGCGCGAAGCCGAATATTTCATGATCAGCAATCCACATTTCACCATCAGCTTTTGGGCGAAGACGCAGCCTGGTCGCGATCAGGCAATGCTTGCACATTTTGTAGAGGGCTACCGGAAAGCGGGCCTGCCCGAGTGAGGCGGCCTCAGGGCATCAAATCCTTCATCGCGTCGCGCGCGATGACGGCGCCCGGATATTGGATCACGCGGCTCGCCAATTCGTGGGCTTTGTGGACACTCTCCGCAATCGACTGGCCGCTGATCCGCGCTGCGAGATAGGCGGCGTTGAAGCTGTCGCCGGCGCCGGTCGTGTCGCGCGGCGCCTCGTCCTTGGCGAGATCGATTCTACCCTCGCTCGTATGAACCGGGCCGCCACCCGTCTTGACCACGATCTCGCGCGCGCCCATCGCGGCAAGCTTGCCGACCCAGTCTTCCGCGGAAGTTTCCTTGCCGAAGATCTGGTCGAGATCATCGGACGAGGGGAGCGCATGGGTCGAAACTTCGATCGCCTGGCGCATCCAGGCGGCCGCCGTTTCCGGCGAGGGCCACAGCCTTGCGCGATAATTCGTGTCGAAGGCTGCGATGCGGCCTCGAGCCTTGAGGTCCTGCATGAGATCGATGAGCCGCTCGCGGCCCGCGATCGCCGAGGATCGCAAGCGTGATGCCGCTGGTATAGATCGCATCGGCAGCGCTCAATTGGCGCGCGAGATCCTGATCCTCGAAGAGTTGCCGCGCCGGCGCCTCGCCGCGCCAATAGCTGAAGGAGCGCTCGCCCTTGGCGTCGGTGTCGATGATATAAAGGCCGGGCCTTCGATCCTTCACCCGCGCGATGAGGCTGCAGTCGATGCCCTCGCTTCGAAAGCCCTGGATCATCCACTCGCTCAAAGGATCATCGCCAAGCCGCGTCACATATTGGATGCGCGCGGCCTCTGGCGAGAGCAGCCGGGCCAGATAGACCGCGGTGTTGAGCGTATCCCCGCCATAGCGCCGGTCATAGGAAAAAGAGCCCGAAGCGGGAGCGGCGAGTTCGATCATCGGCTCGCCGATCGAGGCGATGGTCAGTGGGCGGGGCATAAGGGGTTCTTAGAATATTTCTAATCTCTTGAACAACCTCGATTTTTTTGCCGCAAGGCGGCGAAGCCGATTGACAGGGCCGGGCTCAATCGAATAACTGACTAAATCACTCGGAATTTGATTGGTCCACCGATGAGCGCGCAATTCTGCCAGGGCTGTCCGCTGAAGCTCCTCGACCGCAAGCCGGAAAGGCTGGTGGTCACGGGGCTGCGCTGCTGCATGGCCGGCTACAATTTTGGCGACATCGACTGCTGGGAGACCGCCTGGCGAAGCTATTGCATGGAGCTCGGCACCGACGATGCGCGCCGCCTGATGGGCGAGCTGCAATATTGGGTGCGCTGCTTGAGGGCCGAGTGCACCCGTCCGCTCGATGTGTTCCCGTATGGCTGTGGCCACGTTTGCCGTGACGAATGCATGGCGCTGTCGCTGATCGCCGCCCTGCAGGACAACGATCTGGGCACCGCGCTCCTCGCGGCGCGCCATTTGAGCGACCGCGTCGAGGGCGAAGCACCCCTTTCGCTCGCTCTCGCGGGACAAGCCTATGCCGATGCGCTGCTCACGGCCGGACAGACGCTCATGAGCGTTCCCGCATCCGTCATTCACTCCATAGCCGCCTTTGGCAGCGGGCCCCGCGAGGCGTCGGAGTCAGTTCATTGAGCCCATCATGCATCATACATTCAGAAAGGGAATTCTATCCATGAGACGGCATCTCCTGGCGCTTGCGGTCTGCACCGCCTTGACTTTGGCCTCGGTCATCTCGATCGCGCGCGGCGAGGACGTGACGGCCGGCGCGGTACTCAAGCATTATGGCGATGTAGCGGAAGCCATGTATGGCGATGCTTTGGCCGCGGCCGCTGATCTAGGCAAGGCGATCGACGCGTTGATCGCCGATCCGAATGACAAGACGCTGGCGGCGGCGCGTGCGGCGTGGAAGGAGGCGCGCCCCTGGTACCAGCAGACCGAAGGCTATCGCTTCGGCAACGCCATCGTCGATGACTGGGAGGGCCGTGTGAATTCATGGCCGCTCGATGAGGGCCTGATCGACTATACCGACAAAGGCTCCTATGGCGAGACCTCGGACGAGAATCCGCTCTATGCCGCCAATGTCATCGCCAACCCATCGCTCCGCATCGGCAACGACATGGTGGATGCCTCGAAGATCGATGCCGATCTCTTGCGGAAACTGCAGGAGGCAGGCGGCAATGAAGCCAATGTGGCGACGGGCTATCACGCCATCGAGTTCCTGCTCTGGGGCCAGGATTTGAACGGCACCAAGCCCGGCGCCGGCAGCCGCCCGGCGAGCGATTTCGACACCAAGAGCTGCGCCAACGGCCATTGCGATCGCCGCGCTGCCTATCTCAGGGCGGCGAGCGATCTGCTCAAGGCCGATCTCGCCGAGATGGTCGAAAACTGGAAGGCCGAAGGGGCCGCGCGCAAGGAACTTGCCGCCAAGGGCGACGAAGGCGGTCTTGCCACCATTCTTACCGGCCTAGGCAGCCTGTCTTATGGCGAGCTCGCCGGCGAGCGCATGAAGCTCGGCCTCATCTTGCACGATCCCGAGGAGGAGCATGACTGCTTTTCCGACAACACGCACAATTCGCACTATTCCGATGAAGCCGGCATGATTTCGATTTATACCGGCCAGCTCAGGCGCCGCGACGGATCGACGCTCGCAGGCCCTGGCATCGCGGCCTTCGCCGCCGCCAAGACATCGGCCGAGGCCAGGAAGCTCGCCTCGCTGATGAGCGATGCCGAGCAGAAATTGCGTGCGATGCGCGACCGGGCGGAAAGCGGCACGGAAGCCTATGACCAGATGATCGGTCAGGGCAATGAAGAGGGCAACAGGCTGGTGCAATCGGCGATCGATGCCTTGGTGGCCCAGACACGGGGCGTCGAGGCGATGGTCGCGGCCCTCAATCTCAAGATCACGGTCGAAGGCTCGGACAGTCTCGACAATCCGTCGGCCGTGCAGTGAGGTCGTGACGCTGAGATACAAAAGACACGTCCAGTCCTTCACCGACGCGCAAATCGCCGAGAAGCTCAAGGTGGCGGAGACGCTGCGCGAGGAGGGCAAGCGGGTCTATGAGATCGCCCGTGTTCTGGGCGTCACAGACACGACCTATTACAATTGGCTGAAGCGGGCCGAGAAGCCGATGCGTTCGCAAGACGAATTGCGCCGGCTGCGCCGCGAGAATGCCCAGCTGAAGCGTGCGGTGAAGTCGCTGGCGAGCCTCGCCGGCACGGGTTCAGGAGCGCTGCGGAGTTAGAATATGATGAGCCTAGATCGAGCCAGATACCCTCACCCTGAGGTGCGAACGAAGCGAGCCTCGAAGGGGTGTGTCGCAGCATCCTCACTATATCCTAACGAATGCTTCGAGGGCCGCTTCGCGGCCACCTCAGCATGAGGGGCGTTAGGAGCCTATGATCGTCTGTCAGTGCAATGTCATCACCGCGCGCCACATCAAGGAGGCTGTCGGTCGTCTGATGGAGGTCGATGAACTTCGCGTGGTGACGCCGGGCGAAGTTTTCCGGTGCTGCGGCCAGCGCCCGCAGTGCGGCTGCTGCATGGCGCATCTTGTCAAGCACATGGAAGCGGCGGTCCTCGAAATCCGGGGGGTTACTTGCCAAGCCTGCCAATCTGCACCATTCTCCGAGGCTGAAACGGAAGTTCTTCCCAACAAGGGACCTTCCAACTCCGGAGAGAAGGCGGATGAAAGGCCACAAGAAGGTCGTCGAACATCTGAACAAGGGCCTTAGGAGCGAGCTTACGGCGGTGAGCCAGTATTGGGTGCACTTCCGCCTGCTGGAGGATTGGGGCTTCTCGAAGCTCGCCAAGAAGGAACGGGAAGAATCGATCGAGGAGATGCGTCATGCGGACAAGTTCATCGATCGCATCGTCTTCCTAGAAGGCCATCCCAATCTGCAGACGCTCGATCCCCTGATGATCGGACAGAACATCAAGGAAGTCCTGGAATGCGACCTGAAGGCTGAATACGGCGCCCGTGACCTCTATAAGGAGGCCTACAAAGCCTGCCACGAACTCGGCGATTTCGTATCCATGGAGCTCTTCAGGGAGCTTCTCGAAGATGAAGAAGGCCACATCAATTTCATCGAAAGCGAGCTCAGCCTACTCGAGAAGATCGGTCTCGAGAATTACGGCCAGCTGCAGGCCGACCACGCCGACAAGAAGGAATAAACCAAGAGATACGCAGCGATTCTCCCTCCGCCGCCGAAGGCGGGGAGGGTGGCGCGCGGAACGCGCGACGGGTGGGGTGCCCCCGCAAGCGAAGTCTCTCAAGCAGATTATTTGCAAGCTATTCGAGCTTATCGTTAAGCGCCTCCGGGTGGAGAGACCCCACCCGTCCGCCCTCCGGGCGTCCACCCTCCCCGCGCTCCGCGCGGCGGAGGGAGGTTTTTCGAGAACAGTTCTGCCATGCTGACGCGCCGGGACGCCATCGCCGGTCTGGGGTTGGGCCTTGCGGCACCCGCTCTGCTATCATGGCCGCGACGGCCGGCTGCGAAGCCTTTGCCCGCCGCGCCACCCATTTCCACAACCCCGATCTTTCACGACATCACGCTCGAAGCCAAAGCGCGGAAAATCAGGCTCCTGGGTCCTGAAGGTCCTGAGAGCCTGGTCTGGACCTATGGCGATGAGCTCTTCCCGATCCTCCGCCTGAGGCGCGGCGACCGATTGCGTGCGACACTGAGGAATGGCCTCGGCGAGCACACCTCCATCCACTGGCATGGCGTGCGCGTGCCCAATGACATGGACGGCGTGCAATATGTGACCCAGAAGCCAGTCGAGCCGGGCGAGACCTTCACTTACGACTTCACCCTTCCCGACACGGGCACCTTCTTCTTCCACCCGCATTGCAACGAGACAGGCCAGGTTGGCCATGGGCTCCTGGGAATCGTGCTTGTCGAGGGTGACGAGAGCGAAACCTTCGATGACGAAATTGTAATCATCGCCAAGGACTGGCGGCTTGCCGAAGACGGTCATTCCTGTCCTTCTCGACCGATAGTGGTGCTGCGCGCGCCGGCACTTTCGGCACGGTGCGCACCGTCAATGGAACGAAGCGTCTTGCGAGGAAGGTCCCGGCCGGGGCCGATGTGCGCTTGCGCCTTCTCAATCTCGATGCGACGCGGATGATGGATGTGGGCGTCGAAGGTGCTGAGGCGTGGATCGTCGCGATTGACGGCAATCCGCTCGAAGCCATGCCGCTCGATTCCTGGCGTCTGGGGGCCGCATCCCGTCTCGACCTCGTGCTGCGTACGCCCAAGTCCGGAGGCAAGGTCTTGTTGCGCGACTATTTTCCGGCCGAGATCTTCACGCTCGCCGAACTCGAAGCGGAAGGCCCCGACCGGCGAGGGGCTTTCGATCCCGCCCCGCTCTACGCCTCTTCGGTGCCCGAGCCCGATCTGGCCCGGGCCGAGGCGCAGTCCTTCGTCTTTGGCGCTGCTTCCGAGGCGATGGCGAGCTTCATCGAGTCACTCGATCCCAATGATCCGCTGTCGAGAGTAATTTTGGATGATTTATGCACCGCCAGTCGTACCTTTTGGGCGATCAACAAACGGTCCTGGCCCAATGACGGACATCGGAACTTGCCGCAGCCTCTGGCGCGGCTCACACCAGGCAAGAGCTATCGTTTCACGCTGCAGAATGCGACCCCGCATCCGCATCCGATCCACTTGCACGGCCATAGCTTCAAGGTGCTCGGATCGTCGAAACGCAAACTCCCCGTCCATTATGCCGACACAGTTCTGGTCCTCCCTAAGGAACGCATCGACATCGCCTTCGTTGCCGCGGCCGGAAGATGGATGTTCCATTGTCACATATTGGAACATCTGGAGACCGGCATGATGGGATATTTCGCCAGTTCATGACGGCGCTTCGACTGGTCCTGCTGCTCTTATCCGCCCTGATGGCGCCTGTCGTCGCGGCGGAAGAACTCGATATTCGGCTGCGGGCAAGGCGCTGTTCGACCGCAAATGGGTGCAGGCGCCGGCCTCGACCAATTCCGCCGACGGGCTCGGGCCGTTGTTCAATGCGCAGGCCTGCGCCACGTGTCACAAGAACGGCAATGGCGCTCGTTTCTCGATGATCGACGGCGTTCTCGGCGTCGCGGGCTTCGTGGTGAGGCTCGGGAATGTGCAAGGTGCAGCCGATCCGGTGCTGGGCCGCCAGCTCCAGGAACATGCCATTTCGGGCCTGATGCCCGAGGCGCGCATCGCTCCCTATCTCGCACCCGGGCCCGACGGGCTGACCCGGATGCTGGCGAAGATCACCTTTGCCGGGAGGGCGCCGGCTCCAGGTATAAGACAGGAATTCCGCGTAGCCCCGTCGCTTCTCGGTCGCGGCGTGGTCGCGCGTGTGGCGGCGAGCGAGATCGTCGCGCGCGCCGACCCCGATGACCGCAACGTCGACGGAATCTCGGGACGTGTGCGCATCATTGCGACGCCGGAAGGCTCGCGCATCGGGCGCTTCGGACTCAAGGCCACGGCTTCGAGCCTCGTCGACCAGACCGCCGATGCGGCCATGCTCGACATGGGCCTGTCGTCGCCCCTGCGGCCGCTTCCCTATGGCGATTGCACCGAAGCCGAAACGCAATGCCGCGCCAATGCTAATGGCCGCAGCCCGGACTTCGACGGTGAAGAGATTTCCCGGGCGATGGTCCAGATGGTCGCGAACTATGTCGCCACTTTCCAGCCGAAGCCGGTACCGGCGAATCCGCAAGGCGAGCGCCTGCTGAACGATCTGGGCTGCACCTCCTGTCATGTCCCGCGCCTAAAACCCGAAACCGGCGAGGCGTTGCCGGTCTTCACCGATCTCCTGCTGCATGATATGGGCGATGAGCTGGCCGGTGCCTTCCCCGATAATTTCGCCACCGCGAATGAATGGCGCACCGCCCCGCTGATCGATTTGGCTGCGCAGAAGGGCAAGCGACGGTTCCTTCATGACGGGCGCGCGGCGACGCTGGATGAAGCCATAAGATGGCATGGTGGTGAAGCTGTGAAGGCGAAGCAACGCTATCTCGACTTGCCGGGCGACGCGAAGGCCCGGCTCATCGACTATCTGGGCTCGCTTTAGATGCGCGGCGTCCGGGGGCTCGCCTTTTGGGCTGCACTGCTGATCACGGCGGCGCCCTTGCGCGCGGCGGATGAGACCCTGGCGACGCTCGTGGAGCGCTTCATCATCCCGCACTATCAGGCGCTGTCGCTCACGGCCGACGTGCAGGAGAAAGCCTGGGCGGAATTCTGCGCCAAGCCCGATGAGATCGGCTTCGAGGCCTTGCAGCGCGCTTATCTTTCCACCGCCGATTCCTGGTCGCAGATCGAGTTCCTGCGCTATGGGCCGATCGGCGATGAGTTTCGCGCCGAGCGCCTGTCCTATTGGCCCGAACGCAAGAACGCGACTGCCAAAGCCTTGGCCGATCTCCTCAAAAAGGATGATGTCGCCGATCTCGCACCCGCGACCTTCGTCAAGAACAGCGTCGCGGTGCAGGGACTGCCGGCCCTCGAGCGCCTTCTCTTCGATGACAAGGCGCAGACCGAGATGCTGAGCGGCGAACGCAAGGCGCGCCGCTGTGCCGTCGGCCAGGCCATTGCCTGGAACGTCGTGACGATCGCGCATGATGTCCGGCTCGGCTGGTCCAATGACATCTCCGAGACTATCGACGATCCGGATACCGCGAAAGAAGCGACCTCGCGCATCGCCACCGATTACCTCAGCAGCTTTGCCTTCATGCGCGATGCGAAATTGCGCCCGATGCTGGGCAAGGATGCAGGTTCGGCGCGCCCGACACTCGCCGAAGGCTGGCGCAGCAAACGCTCGAAGCGCGCCTTGACGCTCAATGTCGAATCCGCGCTCGACGTCGCGAAGCTCGTCATGGCAGGCAAGGACGGCGACACGCCCGCAACCGTGACCACCGCCTTGAGCTTCGCTGAAGCCTTGCCCGAGGACTTCGGTCCGGCACTCGTCGACGTCAAGCAGCGCCAGCCGTTCTATCTGCTGCTCGATGCGCTGGCGGCGGCGCGGGACAAGGCGCATGACGAGATTCCGGCGGTGCTCGGTATAACAGTGGGGTTCAACAGTCAGGATGGTGATTGATCGTCGCCAGGTTCTTCAGGGTCTCGCCGCCGCAGTCGCCGCGGGCCTGGTGCCGGGGCGCGCGAAAGCCAAGGCGCCGGCGCTTTATGTATCCTGCCGCATGGATGCCGAAGGCAAGGCCTCCGCGGCGATGTTCTCGAGCGCCGGCGAGGAACTGTTCTCGACCATCCTGCCATCGCGCGGTCACGATGCGACGGCCCGTCCCGCTTCGCCCGAGGTCGTCGTCTTTGCTAGGCGGCCGGGCAACTGGTTCATCGTCATCGACGCCGCCAGGGGCCACCTTGCCAGCACGGTGCTCGCGGCCAGGGACCGTCATTTCTATGGCCATGGCGTGTTCACCTCCGACGGCCGGCTGCTCTACGCGACCGAGAACGACGCGGTCAGCGGCAATGGCGTACTCGGCATCTATGATGCGAGCGACCGCTACCGCCGCATCGGCGAGATCCTTTCGCGCGGCATCGGCCCGCACGACATCGCCTTCCTGCCCGACGGTAAGACACTGGTCGTCGCCAATGGCGGCTTGCGTACGTCGCCGGAGACCGGGCGCGAGATCCTCAACAGGGACGACATGAAGCCCAATGTCGCGCTGATCGATTGGACGCATGACCAGACCCTCGCAACTTTCGAGCTCGCGCCGCAGCTGCGCGCTTTGTCATTCGCCACATGGCAGTCGCGCGCGACCGCACCATCGCCTTTGGCTGCCAGTATCAGGGCGATCCCAATGACCTGCCGCCGCTCGTCGGCACGGTCGGCGCCACCGGCCAGGTGACATTGTTCGACATGCCGGAAGCCGAGCTTTTGGGCATGGCCAACTATGTGGGGTCCATGTCGCTCGACAGCTCGGAGGAGATCGTCGCCGCGACGAGCCCGCAAGGCGGCAGCGTCGCTTTATGGAATCGCCTGAGCGGCGAATTCCTCACCCGCGAAAGGATGAACGATGTCTGCGGCGTCGCTGCCTTGCCGCAAGCGCGCGATTTTCTTCTGACCTCGGGCAATGACGGCGTGCGCACCCTCGCCGACGGTGCCGAAATGCTGTCGCGCATCTCCGGCGATCGACTGCAGAACTGGATCTGGGACAATCATCTGCTGCCGGTTGAGCTGTAGCCGCATCCTCATGCTGAGGTGCCCGGCCAAGCCGGGCCTCGAAGCATCCTTCAGGATAGAGCGAACATGCTGCGGCAAGCCTCCGACGCTCGCGTCGCTCGCACTTCAGGCTGAGGGTGGAGAGAGCACTCAATACACATGCCCCTTGAGCGCTGCGAGCTTCACCGGGGTGCCGACTTCGAGTCCCGAACGCTGCAATCGTTGCGCCGACATCTCGACCTCGACCGGCTTCTCGCCGGCGATGAGCTCAACATCGACGCGCGCCACGGGGCCGACGATCGACAGGAACCTGACCGTGCCCGCGCCGGCCGAATCCTTGACCAGGTCGATATCGTGCGGGCGCACATAGACATGCTCGGCGCCGGCGAGCTTGGGCTTGACCGTGATGGCGTCGAGATCGATCGCCGGATGCGACATCTTTCCGTTCGCCCAGGTGAGCGGAATGCGGTTGGCATTGCCGAGGAACTCGCAGACGAAGGGATTGGCGGGGTTCTCATAGATCTCGGAAGGCCTGCCGATCTGCTCGATGCGGCCATGGCTCATCACAACGATGCGGTCGGCGATCTCCATGGCCTCTTCCTGGTCATGAGTGACGAAGATCGAGGTCGTGCCGGTCTCTTCATTGAGGCGCCTGAGCCAGCGCCTGAGCTCCTTGCGCACCTTGGCATCGAGCGCGCCGAAGGGCTCATCGAGCAAAAGCACGATGGGCTCGATGGCGAGAGCGCGCGCCAGCGCCACGCGCTGGCGCTGACCGCCCGAGAGCTGGAAGGGTAGCGCTTGACCAGGCGCTCGATCTGCACGAGTTCCAAAAGTTCATGCACGCGCTTGGCGATGTCGGCCGTGGACGGGCGCTCGTGACGCTTGCGCACGGTGAGGCCGAAGGCGACATTGTCGAACACCGTCATGTGGCGGAAGAGCGCATAGTGCTGGAACACGAAGCCGATGCCGCGCTCGCGCGCATTGACCCTGAGCACGCTCTTTCCTTCGATCCTGATGTCGCCCGCATCCGGCCATTCGAGCCCGGCGATGATGCGCAGAAGCGTCGTCTTGCCCGAGCCCGAGGGCCCGAGCAGAGCCAGGAGCTCGCCGCGGTTGACCGACAGGCTGACGCTCTTCAAGGCGACGAAGCCGTCGAAGTCCTTGGTTATGTCGATGGCATCGATGCTCATATATGCGCCTTCTTCCATTCCAGCAGGCTCTGCGCGGTGAGCGTCACGAAGGCGAGAAGCGCCAGCAGCGAAGCGACGGCAAAGGCGGCGGTGAAGTTGTATTCGTTGTAGAGGATCTCGACATGGAGCGGCATGGTGTTGGTCTTGCCGCGGATGTGGCCCGAGACGACCGAGACCGCGCCGAACTCGCCCATGGCGCGGGCATTGCAGAGCAGCACGCCATAGAGCAGGCCCCATTTGATATTGGGCAAGGTCACGCGCCAGAAAGTCTGAATGCCCGAGGCGCCGAGCGACACCGCCGCTTCCTCATCCTCGGTGCCTTGCTCCTGCATCAGGGGGACGAGTTCGCGGGCGACGAAAGGAAAGGTCACGAACATGGTGGCAAGGACAATGCCGGGCAAGGCGAAGATCACCTTGATGCCTGATCCCTGAAGCGTTGGGCCGAGCCAGCCCTGGAGGCCGAAGAGGAGCACGAAGACGAGACCGGCGATCACCGGCGACACCGAGAACGGCAGATCGATGAGGGTCAGGAGAAAGCTCTTGCCCCTGAATTCGTATTTGGCGATGGCCCAGGCGGCGATCACGCCGAAGATGAGATTGACGCCGACCGAGATGAGCGCGGTGATCAAAGTGAGCCAGATCGCAGACAGCGTCATCTCGTCGGCCAAGGCCAGGACATATTCGTCCCATCCCTTGGCGAAAGCCTGCGCGAAGACGGTGACCAGGGGGAGACCGATGAGCATCGCCATGACGAGGAAAGCGAGCGCGATCAAGACGATCCTGACGGGAGGCGGGTCTCCGTTCATTTGTCACCCGCTACCCTGACGCTTGCGGCCCCAGGCCTGCAGCACATTGATGAGGAAAAGCAGGGCGAGCGACGCCACCAGCATGGCGACCGCGATCGCTGTCGCCTGCTCATACTCGAATTCCTCGAGCTTGATGACGATCAGGAGCGGCGCGATCTCAGACACCATGGGCAGGTTGCCGGCGATGAAGATGACCGAGCCATATTCGCCGACGGCGCGGGCGAAGGCGAGGGCGAAGCCGGTCAGCAAAGCGGGCAGGATCGCGGGCAGGATGATCCGCCTGAAGGTCGCAAAACGCGTGGCGCCAAGGCAGGCAGCCGCCTCCTCGGTGGCCTGGTCGATATCGGCAAGCACCGGCTCGACGGTCCGCACCACGAAAGGCAGGCCGATGAAGATGAGCGCGACGAGGATGCCGAGCGGCGTGAAGGCGATTTTGAGGCCGACGAGACCGAAGAGGAAGCCCAGCGCCCCATTCGGTGCATAGAGCGTGGTGAGTGCGATGCCGGCAACGGCGGTCGGGAGCGCGAAGGGAATGTCGACCATCGCGCTCAAGGACCGGCGCAGCGGAAATTCATAGCGCACCAGCACCCAGGCGATGAGAAGGCCCAGCACCAGATTGACCGCTGCCGCGATGAGCGACAGGCCGAAGCTGAGCTTGAGTGCCGCCAGCACGCGGGCAGTGAGGATGGTGTCGAAGAAGCCGGAGAAGCCTAGGGTCGCCGTTTTGAGCACGAGGCCGCCCAGAGGGATCAGCACAATTAGGCTGAGCCAGGTCAGAGTAAGACCGAGCGTCAAACCGAAGCCCGGGATCACGCTCGGCTTGCGCCAGCTTCTGGTCAAGGATGTCACTGTGGTATGAGGCCCAGTGAGAAGAGGGGAGGGATTGGAGGATTGTCGAGGTACTTCGCCCTCTGACCAGTTTCCCCTTCTCCCGCGCGAAGCGTGGACAGGCGCGCGATCAGGAAAAGTGGATTCCGGTTTTCCGTCAGATTGCGCGCCAAACTTATGATTTCGATCACGTTTATCAGGTCAGATCGTGAAACGATCTGACCTGATCGTGATCTATGTGCCCAACGGGCGGATGAGGGTTCTTTGGCCAGGACGGAGGTGTTGGAGAAAGAGACCTCACCCGGCCTCTCGCCTTCGCGAAGCCGGAGCCTCGCTTCGGCCAGGTAAGGTTGGTTCGCTTCGGCGGAGCAAGGTCGGCCACCCTCTCCCATGCTTGCGCACGGGAGAGGGGGCAACACAGATAGAGTCGCGCCGCTCTTTGATTGAACCATCGGCCATACGCTCAGTTGCTCGGCTTGAAGATCTGGTCGAAGATCCCGCCATCGGCAAAATGAGTCTCCTGGGCCTTCGTCCAGCCGCCGAATTCCTGATCGATCGTGAAGAGCGGGA
The DNA here is from genome assembly GCA_963841765.1 of uncultured Alphaproteobacteria bacterium. Taxonomy (GTDB): domain Bacteria; phylum Pseudomonadota; class Alphaproteobacteria; order Rhizobiales; family Aestuariivirgaceae; genus Taklimakanibacter. Next base: position 65,309 of record CAWJDZ010000029.1, on the reverse strand, counting down.
TCTGCGGGAAGGCATCCTTGTACTTTGCCTCAACAGCTGCATCGCGCGGGCGATAGGCGTTCCTGGCCACGATTTCCTGCGCCTCGGGCGAGTAGAGAAAGTTGAGATAGGCTTCCGCCTGCTTGCGCGTTCCCTTTTGGTCGACGACTTTGTCAACGATGGCGACCGGCGGCTCGGCCAGTATGCTTTCGCTCGGCGCCACGATCTCGAACTTGTCAATGCCGAATTCCTTGAGCGCGAGGAAGGCCTCGTTCTCCCAGGCGAGCAGCACATCGCCGATGCCGCGCTCGACGAAGGTCACCGTCGAGCCGCGCGCACCCGTATCGAGCACCGGCACATTGCGATAGAGATCGGCGACGAAATTGCGCGCCGCATTCTCATCCTTGTTGTTCTTGTGAAGTGCGTAGCCCCAGGCGGCCAGATAATTCCACCGGGCGCCGCCCGAAGTCTTGGGATTGGGCGTGATCACTTGCACACCGGACTTGGTGAGATCCGACCAGTCCTTGATGCCCTTGGGATTTCCCTTGCGCACAAGAAAGACGATGGTCGACGTATAGGGCGAACTGTTGTTGGCGAGGCGCTGCTGCCAGTCTTGGGCGATGAGCCCCTTTTTGGCAATGGCGTCGATATCGTAGGCGAGCGCCAGCGTCACCACATCGGCCTCGAGCCCGTCGATGACGGCGCGGGCCTGCTTCCCCGACCCGCCATGCGACTGCTGAATGGTGATCGTATCGCCGGTCTTGGCCTGCCATTGCTTGGCGAAGGCCTCGTTCAGCTGCTGATAGAGCTCGCGCGTCGGATCATAGGAGACATTGAGGAGCTCGGTATCGGCGAAGGCCGCCGAGGGAATGAGCACCGAGAGTGCTGCGAAGGCGAGGAAAGTGCGTCGAAACATGATCTTACTCCTTCAAGAGTTCAGTCAGAGCTTCGCCGGTCCTAGCGTTTACAAGAGCGCCATGGGCGGCAACGTTGGTCAGGATTGAAAGTTCCGGGGCTTGGCGCCCCTCGCTTTGGTTTTGTTGGCGCATGACCTGATCGGAAAGCGGGAATCCGCCTTCTGACGAGGTCGTGCGCTAGCGACAATCTCCCGTCGGAAACAGGGTGTCGCTTCGCGCTTCGGGATCGCCCATCAGACGATCGAACCGGAGCTCAAAACCGCTTGCCTTGCCGAAGTCGTCCGACTGGGCGGCACAAGGAACGGAGGCGGCTGCGCGGCTCGAGACCGGATTTCGCCAGAACGGCAGGATGGATTTTAGACTTGGCATGAGGATTTCTCCTGAGTGACTAAACACGATAATTCTACTAATTTGGTCGAATTAGTCAAGAACTACTCCGCTGATCATCTTTGTCAAACAAATTCAAGATGTTCAGGGAAGCTAGGCCATCTGCTTCGTCGCGGGCAAAGCCTCGATATCGATGGCACGGCCGGCCACTGCGTCCGCGATGGTCGTGCGTTCCAACACCTTGCGCGTCGGTTCAATGACCCGGGCGAACACCTTGCGGATCTCACAGCTATGCTCGTCCTTGCAGTCCTCGCAGCGCGCATAGGCGATGATGCTGAGGCACGGCAGAGGCGCAATCGGCCCGTCAATCGTCCGCAAGACCTGGGCGAAAGTGATCTCGGAGGCAGGCTTCAGCAAGGCATATCCGCCGCGATTGCCGCGCCGGCTCTGCACCATGCCCTGATTCTTCAGCCTGAGGAGGATCTGTTCGAGAAACTTCTTCGGGATCTTCTCCGCCGCGGCGATGTCCGAAGTCTGGGCAGCACTTCCTGGCTTGATGCGGGCGAGCGCGATGAGGGCGCGCAACGCATATTTGGCTTGGCGTGAAATCATGACTCAGTCCTAAAACATTTTCCGCCAAAGGGGAAATGCCGGACGCCGGGGCATTACCCCTCGCTGAACAGATGACACTCGACACGACTGCTCCGGCACTGCCGATCGAAGGCGGCACGACCGTGTGACAGATGCCGAACACCTTGGGGCAGCGCGGATGAAAGCGGCAGCCTTGCGGCACCGCTTCGCGGGACGGCGGATCGCCTTTGAGCACGATGCGCGCCTTGCTGCGCGCGGCGCCCGGCACGGCCGAGACCAGCGCCTGCGTATAGGGATGGCAGCGGCTCGCGCAGAACCTGCGTTGCCGTCCCTTCCTCGACGATGCGGCCGAGATACATCACCGCGACCCGGTCGCTCACATGCTCGACGACCGAGAGATCGTGCGAGATGAATATATAGGAGAGTTTGAGCCGGCCTTGAGATCCATCAGCAGATTGAGGATCTGCGACTGGATGGATACATCGAGCGCCGATACCGGCTCGTCCAGGATGAGGAGCTTGGGCTCGAGCGCGATGGCGCGCGCGATGCCGATGCGCTGGCGCTGGCCGCCGGAGAATTCATGCGGATAGCGCTTGAGCGCCGCATGATCGAGACCCGACCAGAGCGCAGATCTTCGACCTTGCGCCGCCGTTCCGCGCGGCGTGCCGATGCCGTGGATGTCCAGCGGTTCGGCGATGATCTCGCCGACCGCCATGCGCGGATCGAGCGAAGCGTAAGGATCCTGGAAGACGATCTGCATGTCGCGCCGGAGCCGGCGCAGCTCGCCGTGACTCGAGCGCCGATGACCTCTTCGCCATCGAACCGTGATGCGCCCGGAGGTCGGCTCGATGAGCCGCAGCATCAGCCGCGCCAGAGTGGATTTGCCGCAGCCCGATTCGCCGACGATGCCCAGAGTCTCGCCGCGCTCGAGCGTGAGGCTGACGCCGTCAACGGCGCGCGCGATCGCCCTGTCCGTCGCGCGATTTGTAGTGCTTGACCAGATTGTCCGCGACGAGGAGCGGCCCGGCGCCGGCCGAGCGCGTGAGTTGCCGGCTCATCACGGCACCGGATTCCAGCAGGCGGCCACGATGATCGTCGCCCAAGAGCGGCGGCACGTCGACTCCGGCAGCGCGGCAGCGCGCGCGGACAGCGGTCGGCGAAGCTGCAGCCCTGGCCGCGCTTGCCGGGCGGCGGCACCATGCCCGGAATGGTCGGGAAGGGGCTGTCCGCGCCGGGCTTTGCGCGGCGCGGCGGCGAGAAGCCCCGCCGTATAGGGATGACGCGGCTTGGCGAAGAGCGCCTCCGCCGGTGCCTTCTCGACGATGCGGCCGGCATACATCACGACGACCTCCTCGCACATTTCCGCGACCACGCCGAGATCGTGGGTGATCAGCAGGATCGCGATATCGAGGTCGCGCTGCAGCTTTTTCAGAGCTCGAGGATCTGCGCCTGGATCGTGACATCGAGCGCGGTCGTCGGCTCATCGGCGATCAGGAGCTTCGGCCGGCACATCAAGCGCCATGGCGATCATCACACGCTGGCGCAGGCCGCCCGATAGTTCATGCGGATACTGTGCGAAGCGCTTCTCCGGCCGAGCCGATGCCCACCTGTTTCAGCATGTCGAGCACCCGGCGGGCGTGCGTCGCGAGGCCTGGCGCCCGCGATGCAGGAGCAGGGCCTCGCCGATCTGGCACCGATCGTCATGGTCGGATTGAGGCTCGTCATCGGCTCCTGGAAGATCATGGCGATGTCATTGCCGCGGATCTTGCGCATCTGCGCTTCGCTCGCTGTGGCGAGGTCGATCCCGCCAAAGACGATGCGCCCCGCCTCGATGCGCGCCGGCGGCGAGGGCAGCAGCCGCATGATTGTCTGCGCCGTGACGCTCTTGCCGCAGCCCGATTCGCCGACCAGCCCCAGCGTCTCGCCGCTCGCGACGGCGAAGGAAACGTCTTCGACGACGCGAATGGAAGCCTCCTCCGTCGCGAAGCCGATCGAGAGGCTTTCGACGGAGAGGAGCGTTACTTTGTTCATTCAAACACGAGACGCGGGAAATAGAATGAAACGACCCAGTTCGGCATGTCGACGATCTCGCTGATGCGCAGGTCGCCCGCGACCGAGCACAGCATATAGGCTTCGACCGCGCTCATCCTGTGCCGCTTGCTGACAGAAGATCGATCATGCCCATGACCGCCTGGCTGCGCCGCCTCCATAGAGATCGGGACCGATGCCGGTCGTCGCCTCATAGCCCTTGTTGTCGAGATGGCGCGCCACCGGGCCCGCGCGTCGTGAAGCGCGGGAATGCGAGATTGGCGCCCTTGATGAGATCGAACCTCGCCGCCAGCGAGCAGGGGCTTTCGATGGCGGTGCCGCAGACTTCGCCATCGCCTTGCGTCGCATGGGTGTCGCCGACGCTGAACAGGCCGCCCTTGCACCTCGACCGGCAGATAGAGTTCGGTGCCCGCCGACAGATCGCGGATGTCCATATTGCCGCCCATGCGGCGCGGCGGCACGATCGAATGGAGACCGGGCTCGGCGGGCGCGAGGCCGATCGTGCCGCAGAAGGGCTTGAGCGGCACCCGCCCGCCCGGGCCATACATCGCGGGCTGCAGCGCCGAGCGTGTCATATTTCCAGATATGAAGGGCCGGATCCTTGAACTGGTCGGCGAGCAGCCCGAAGCCCGGAATGTTGGCGGTCCAGCCCCAGCCCGAGGGCGTGAAGGCGAGAAGCGTGACCTTGATCGCATCGCCGGGCTCGGCGCCGTCGATATAGACGGGACCGGCCACCGGATTGACCTTGGCGAAATCGAGTGCCGCGATGTCGGCGACCGTCGATTTGGCGGTGATCTGGCCGCCCGAGGAATCGACCGGATGGAATTCGACCGTCTCGCCGGGCGCGACCCTGACCACCGGCTCATTGGCGTTGGACCAGCCGAAATGGCACTGGTGGATCGTGGATGGTGTGCTTCATGCACGATTAGCCCCGCAGCGGCTGCCTATTGGCGATCTTGCCCCGCCATCCCCCATTGATCCCTTCCGCCGCGCATATGCGCGGGGACCAGGGAAATGAAGGGCTTACTGCGACGTCCTTGGCGAAGATGTAGTCGTAGTTCACCGGAATATGGATCGGATCGGTGAACAGCGCCGGATCGCCGCCGAGCCGCGCCGAATGATAGGTGAAGCGCTTCTCGTTGAAGACCGGCGCCCAGGGCGCATCCTTCAGCACATCGTCGAAGACGCCCTTCCATTCGCTGATGCGCTGCTCGGCCTGGTCGGCCTTCACCATCGCGTCGGCCTTCTTGGCGCGCGTCATCGAGCTCCTTGTTGCAGTATTTCGACCAGTTCCAGCCGCCTTCGACCGCGCCGGCGCAGCCCAGAATGCCGTAATAGAAATTGGCGGGATCCGGGAAATCGGCGATCCAGGCCATGCCGCCCGACCAGATCATCGGCGCCTTGCCCGCACCGCCGGCGGCGATGACTTCGGCCTGCGCAAGCGAGCGGATCTCCGCCTTGATGCCGATGGCGGCGAGATCCTGCTGGATCGCCTGCGCGATGCGCGGATTGGGATCGACATTCATCGCATAGAGTTCGGTCGTGAATCCGTCTGCATGCCGGCCTCGGCGAGGAGCTTCTTGGCGCCATCCGGATCATAGGCATAGCCCTTGTTGTCCTTATTGTAGCCGGGCATGGCCGGCGGCAGCGCCTGGCTTGCCGGCACGCCGCGGTTGTTGATGAGCCTGACGATGCGATCCTTGTTGATCGCCATGTTGACCGCTTGCCGCACCTTGAGATTGTCGAAAGGCGGCGTGGTGACATTCATCGTCACATAGCCGGTATGGAGCTGATCGCCCTCTGGCGATCAGATCCTTGTTGGCGGGATCGGCCATCGATCTCGGCGAACTGCGCGGGCGGAATGCCGTCGCCGACGATGTCGACCTCGCCATTCTTGAGCCTGAGCACCGCGACGGTCGGATCCTGGCCGAATTCGAAAGTGAGCTTGTCGAGATAGGGTACGCCCTGGCGTGAAATAATCCTTGTTGCGCTCGAGCACGATGCGCTGGCCCGGCACCCATTCGACGAACTTGAAGGCGCCGGTGCCGACCGGCTTCTTGCCCCAGTCGGCGCCCGCCTTCTCGACTTCTTCCTTGGGCACGACATAGGCGAAGTTGATGGCCATGAGATGGAGGAAGGTGGCATCGGGCCGGGTACAGGGTGATGACCACGGTCTTGTCGTCGACGGTGCGGATGCCGGAAAGCTCGGTCGCCTTGCCGCCGCCCATTCGTCATAGCCTTCGATGGCGCTGAAGATAGCCGCCGCCCGGGCTCTGCGTCGCGGGATTGACGGCGCGCTCGAGCGAGCATTTGACGTCCGCCGGGGTCATCGGCGCGGCCGTTATGGAATTTCACGCCGGGCCGCAGCTTGAACGTGTAGGTCAGGCCGTCATCGGAGACCGTGTAGCTTTCGGCAAGATCGGGCTCGAGTTCGGTCGTGCCGGGCTTATAGTCCATAAGCCCGTCGAAGATCGACTTGATGACCGACCAGTTCTGCCAGTCATAGCCGACTTGCGGATCGAGCGTGGTGAGGTCGTTGTTGAAGGTGACGACCGCCGCACCGCCCTGTTTGGGCGCTCTGCGCCAGCGCCGGGCATGCCGCGCAACAAGGGCTAACGCGGCGGCGGTTGAGGCAATGAGAAAGGCTTGCATCGTCGGTTTCTCCCTGGCTTATTTTATATTTGAACTAGATTGCCGAACCTGCATATCAGCGCAAGCGGATGCGCGGGTCAATCAGCGGGGTCGATGAGGTCGGCAAGCAGGTTTCCGAGGACGATGAACACCGCGGCAACCGTCGTCACGCCCATGATGATCGGAATATCGAGCGACTGGATGGCCTGCCACATGAGCTGGCCGATGCCCGGCCAGCCGAAGACATTCTCGACCACGACGACGCCCGACATGAAGATGCCGACATCGAGGCCGATCATGGCGATGACCGGCAGGATCGCATTGCGCAGGGCATGCACGAACATCACGCGCCATTCTCGCTCATGCCCTTGGCGCGCGCGGTGCGGATATAGTCCTGGCGCAGGACCTCGATCATCGAGGAGCGCATCATGCGTGAATACCAGCCGCCGCCGGCCAGCCCAAGGGTGACGGCGGGCAGGATGAGATGTGCGAGCGAGCCATAGCCGCTCAAGCGGCAACCAGCCGAAGCAGATAGGCGAAGACATAGAGAAGGCTGAGCCCCAGCACGAATTGCGGCGTCGAGACGGTGACGAAAGAGAGCGTCATCGCCACCTTGTCGCCGATGCTGTGCCGCGCCGTGTGGCGGCATAGATGCCGGCCGGGATGCCGATCAGCAGTTCGGCGATGATGGCGCCGAGCATCAGGAGCAAGCGTCGCCGGCAGCCGCGACGCGATGAGATCGCCGACATCGCGTCTTGCGCGCATAGGAGCGGCCGAAATCGCCCTGCGCCAGCCGTGTGACATAATGCGCATATTGCTCGACGAGCGGCCGGTCGAGGCCGAGCTGGATGCGGATCTGCTCGCGCATCTGCCGGCGTCGAGTTGCGCCCGGCGATCATCGCGACGGGATCGGCCGGAATGATGAAGGTGAGGCCGAAGGTCACGATGGTGACGCCGATGAGGATGAGGAGCGAAGCGGAGAGCGCTTTGGCGAGATAGGCGATCATCAGCGCCGCCCTCTCTGGGTCGGATCGAGCGCGTCGCGCAGGCCGTCGCCGACGAGATTGAAGGCGAGCGCCACGATCAGGATCGCGGCACCCGGAATGAAGACCAGCCATGGCGCATTGAGGAAATAGGACTGGCTCTCGAAGATCATCATGCCCCAGGCAGGGGTCGGCGGCTGCACGCCGCGCCCAAGAAACGACAGCATCGCTTCGAGCAGCACCGTCGTGGCGATGCCGAGCGTCGCATAGACGATGATGGTGGGCACGAGATGCGGCATCAGATGGCGGAACAGAATGCGCGGGCGTCGAGGCGCCAAGCGCCCGCGCCGCCTCGATATATTCGCGCTCGGCGAGAGCATGTCGTCTCAGTATAGACGACGCGCGCGATCTGCACCCAGTTCACGAGCGCGATGACGACGATGATGATCGAGAGGCCCGGCCTGAAGATGGCGGCGAGCGCGATGGCGAGAAGCAGCGGCGGAAACGCCATCATCAGGTCGGTGAAGCGCATGATGGCGGCGCCCAGGAAGCCGCGCGCATAGCCGGCGATGACGCCGAGCAGCGTGCCGATCGCGACCGCAATGCCATTGGCGATGACGCCGATCAGCAAGCGAGGTGCGCGCGCCGTAGAGAAGGCGCGAGAACTGGTCGCGGCCATTGGTATCCGTGCCGAACCAGAAGCGTTCGTTGGGCGGCAAAGGCGCGCCTTCGAGCGTCAGGCCATCGAAGAACTGCTCGGCCGGATCATAGGGAGAGATGAGGGGCGCGAACAACGCGGCGAGGACTGCGATCACGATCACCGCGACGCCGAAGACGGCGACGCGGTCCCTGCTGAACCTTTTCCAGAACGACTGCATCCGGGCGCCGAGTGAGGCCGGAAGGGGCGGCCGCTGTCAATAGAAACTTGCGGCCGCATGCTCTACGCACATGGGCCGCAGCTCATTCCGCTTGCTTTGCCCCGCACGGAACACTGTATCCAAGTTTCCCCTTCTCCCGCTTGCGGGAGAAGGTGGCCGGCAGGCCGGATGAGGGTGTGCCTACTGAAGGAGTACATAGCTTCAAAGAGAGTGTGACTCGTTTAGCGAACACCCTCACCCGCCCTTCGGGCACCCTCTCCCGCAGGCGGGAGAGGGGGAAGTTTTGCGGAAGGGCTAGGTATGACGAACTACTGCAACCCCTGCAAATGGGCGACGAGGCCCTGGGTCGAGCTGTCGCGGTTCGAGGCGTCGGCCTTGCCCTCGACGATCGGCAGGAGGCCGGTCGCCAGTTCCTTTCCGAGCTCGACGCCCCATTGATCAAAGGCGTTGATGTTCCAGATCGCCGCCTCGACAAAGACGCGGTGCTCGTAAAGCGCGATCAGACGGCCGAGTGTCTCAGGGTCGAGCAGCTTGTAGGCGATGGTAATCGAGGGGCGGTTGCCTGTGAAGACCCGGTGCGGCGCGATCCGCTCTGCTTCGATCTCGCTCTTGCCCTGGTCGATAAGCTGCTTCTTCGCTTCCGCAGGGCTGCGCCCGCGCATCAGGGCTTCCGATTGCGCCAGACAATTAGCCATCAGGAGATCGTGGTGAATGCTGAGCGCCGGCTCATGCGACTGCGCCGCAATCAGGAATTCGACCGGGATCACGCTGGTGCCCTGATGGATGAGCTGGAAGAAGGCGTGCTGGCCGTTGGTGCCGGGCTCGCCCCAGACGACGGGACCCGTCTCGGTTTCGGCGCGAATGCCCTCGCGCTCGACCCCCTTGCCGTTCGAATTCCATGTCAAGCTGCTGCAGATAGGCCGGAAGCCGCGACAGACGCTGGTCATAGGGAATGATGGCGCGGGTCGCATAGGAACAGATATTGCGATGCCACACGCCGATGAGGCCGAGCGTCAAGGGCAGGTTCTGCTCGAGGGGTGCGGAGCGGAAATGCTCGTCCATGGCATGGGCGCCGTCGAGAAAATGACTGAAATTCTCTGGCCCTACCGCGATCATCAAGGGCAGGCCGATCGCCGACCACACCGAATAGCGGCCTCCCACCCAGTCCCAGAAGCCGAAGGTCCGTTCCTCGCCGATGCCGAAGGCCTTGACCTTGTCGATCGCGGTCGAAATGGCAGCGAAATGCTTGGACACCGCCATCTCGCCCAGATCCTTGACGATCCATTCGCGGGCCGAATGCGCATTGGTCATGGTCTCGATGGTGGTGAAGGTCTTGGACGCGACCAGGAAGAGGGTGCGCGCCGGATCGAGATTCTTCAGCGTGTCGGCGAGATGCGCGCCATCGACATTCGAGACGAAATGGAGCCGGGGTCCATCATGATAGGGAGCAAGCGCCAGTGTCGTCATGGCGGGGCCGAGATCGGAGCCGCCGATTCCGATATTGACCACATCGCTGATGCGCTTGCCGTTGGCGGTGGCGATGGCGCCGGAGCGCACACCGGTCGCGAAATCGCGCATCTGGCCAAGGACGCGGTTGACGTCGGACATCACGTCCTTGCCGTCGACGCGGATCGGGCGGTTCGAGCGGTTGCGCAGCGCCACATGCAGCACGGCGCGGTCCTCGGTGATGTTGATGGGATCGCCCTCGAACATCCGATCCCGCAGACCTTCGACATCGCTTGCCTTGGCGAGATCGTGCAGCAGCTTCATGGTCTCGGCAGTGACCGCGCATTTCGACCAGTCGAGCAGGACATCGTCGAGATGGAGCGAGAAGCGCTTGAAGCGCAGCGGATCTTCGTCGAAGGCCTGCCGCATGTCGCGCAACGGTGCTTTCGTGCGGTGCTGCAGCAAGGCATCGAGAGCGCGCTTTGAGACGGTCATGCTTTATCCTTTGAGTTCGTGGGACCAGGGCGGATCGGCCCCGGGCCGCGATACGGTGACCGCGGCCGCTCTTACTGCGAAATTCAATGCCGCGAGGACGCTCTCACGGTCAAGTGCCGCAACGGCAGACTTGGTGAGGCGTTGAGCCTGGTGGAAGGCGGCGAGAATTCCGGCGGTGAAGGTATCGCCTGCGCCGATCGTATCGGCGACCTTCACATCAAGTCCCGCGACCTCCGCGCGAAAATTTTTGGTGAAAGCGATGGCGCCATCCTTGCCGCGCGTCACCACCACGAGCTTGGCTCCCCGCTCGAGCCAGCCTTTGGCGAAAGCCTCGGCGCTCGCCCCTGGCGCCATCCAGGCGAGATCCTCATCGCTCATCTTGACGAGATCGGACATGGCGACGATGCGTTCGACTCTTTGCCGGTGACTTTTCCGGTCCTTGATCAGATTGGCGCGGATATTGGGGTCGAAATGGATGACACGCCGGTGACACTCGCGCCGGCATAATTCCTCGAAAGCCGAACCGCAGGGCTCGATCGCCAATGGGAAGGAGCCGAGATGGAGGGCCGAGACCTTGTCCGGCAATGGCGGGAGATCCTTGGGACTGAGCATGCGGCAGGCCGAGCCCTCATCGATGAAGGAATAGCGCGCCTGCTTGCCCTCGAGCTTGACGAAGGCGGCGATGGTATAGCGATCGGAGACGGGCGCCAGGGAAATATCGACATGGGCGGCGAGCATCGCCTGGCGCAATTCATCGCCGAAAAAGTCGGTGGACAGACCGCCGAAGAATGCGGCCGGAATGCCGAGGCGGCCGAGGGCAATGGCTGTGTTGAAGACCGAACCGCCGGTCTTGGCGATGAAAGCGGGTGAGCCGTCGGCTGTAACGCCGGGAATGAGGTCGGTGAGCGCTTCGCCGCAGCACAGGATCATGGGATCAGGGGACAGATATCAGGGGTCAGGGATCAAGATCAGATCAGGATCAGATAGCAGATGTCGCGCATCCTGACACCTGATCCCTGATATCTGCCAGCCTGAAAATGCGCTGGCACCTACGGATTCTGTTGATTAAGCTGCCGTGACGTGGTTTTGCGAACGGGACGAGACGCGATGCAGACGGCCAATGGCATACCGCTTTTGGGCTATGGCACCTATCCGCTGACCGGCGCCGAATGCCGCGACGGGGTCGCCATGGCGCTCGATCTGGGGCTTCGCCATATCGACACGGCCCAGCTCTATGACAATGAGAAGGATGTGGGCCAGGCAATCGCCAAGTCCGGCATCGAGCGGAACGAGATCTTCCTCGTCACCAAGATCTCCCGCGACAATCTTGGCCGCCGGCATTTCGTCCATTCGCTGCAGGACAGTCTCGAGAAGCTCGCGGTCGAGGAGGTCGATCTTCTCCTCATCCACTGGCCCCCCGATGAAGCGGTTTTCGATTCGGCAATTGATTCGCTCTGTGTGGCGCAAGCCTCGGGCCTCGCCAAGGCGATCGGGGTCAGCAATTTCACCATCCCCTTGATGAAGCGGGCGGCGAAGCGCGCCTCGCTGCCGCTCATCAACAACCAGGTCGAGTTTCATGCGTTGCTCGATCAGTCGCGCGTCCGCGCCGAAGCGGAAAAGCTCGGCATCGTGCTCTCGGCCTATAGTCCGCTCGGCCGCGGCGCTGTGCTCAGGGATCCGGTGGTGCTGGAGGTTGCCGAACGGTTGCGCCGCCCGCCGTCCGAGGTCGCCTTGCGCTGGATCATCCAGCAAGGTGTGGTCGCTGTGCCGATGACGACGAAGCGCGACAATGCCAGGAGCAACATGCGGATTTTCGATTTCGAGCTTTCGGCCGCCGACATGGCGATGCTCTCGCAAGCCTCGAGGCAGAACCGCCGGCTGATCTCGCCCACCGGTTGGGCTCCGCGCTGGGATAAGTGAGGGACGTGACCACGACCACGTCCGTCACCCCGGCGCAAGAACGTCATCCCGGCGCAAGCCGCTATCGGATTCACACATCCTATCCCCGAGCGCCCCCTCTCATCCGTCATGCCGGCGAAAGCCGGCACCCCCTGAATAAGAGCAAGCGGGCGGCGTCGCGCATCTGTGCGCGACCGGAAGCACCGCCCGTCTTGACCTGTTCAATAGGCCCCGACTTTCGTCGGGGTGACGAAATTGGGGAGATGATTGGCGGCTCACGCCACGCGACCTGCGGCTGACTTCGGCGGATCGCGTTTAATGGGTCCCGGCTTTCGCCGGGATGACAAACTGAGGGTCAGCACATCGTCGCCAGCCGCTCCTTGCACACGTCAAGCGTCTCCTCGATCGGCCGTTTCCACCAATTGGCGGCGGAGAAGATCTCGACCTCGACGAGGCCGCGATAGCCGGCCTGTTCGACCATGGCCCTGATCGCCCGGATGTCGATCACGCCATCGCCCATCATGCCGCGATCGTTGAGCGCATCCTTGGTTTCGAGCAGCCAGTCGCAGACATGGAAACCGGTGATGCGGCCCTTGGCGCGCTCGATCGCGCGCGCCAGCGCCGGATCCCACCAGATGTGATAGACATCGAGGCAGACTCCGAGCGTGGCGTCCGCGGCTGCCGCCGAGCCCATCGCATATGTCGAGCGTCTGATCGATGGTCGAAAGGCAGGACCGGTCGGCGGCATAGACAGGATGCAAGGGCTCGAGCGCGATCCCCACCCCATGCGCCTTGCCATGAGCGAGAAGCTCAGCCGTCGCTTCCGCCACCTGCCGGCGCGCCGCGGCGAGATCCTTGGAGCCGGGAGCCAGCCCCCCCACCACCATGACAAAGCTCTCGGCGCGCAGGAGTGCCGCGTCGGCTATTGCCTTCTTGTTGGCGTCGATATTGGCGCGGAAATCACTCGCCGTCGCCGCCGGGATGAAAGTCGAGCGGCAATAGCCGGTGACCTTCAGTTTTGCATCCCGGATGTGCCCGGCGATCGCCTTGACGTCCTGGCCTTCGATCTCGCGCCGCCAGGGGGCGATGCCGCCAAAGCCATGGCGGGCCACCGCTTCGATGACCTGGCCTATGGGCGAAGTGAAGCCGAGCGTGGCGGTGTTGATGGCGCAGAGGTCAGGACGCCCGTCGAGGTCACGCATTCTCTAATGTCCCGAATCCGAGGTTCGCATCACCTCGCAGCGTCTTCCGAGCGAACTTCGGATTCGAAAGGACACTAGAAAATCTAATAATTCTAGTGTGCTTTTGAACGCGCACGTTCAGCACTCTAGTCCATGGAGCGCCAGGAGCTGGCGCATGCGATGGCATGCAAGCTCCGGATCGCGCAGCAATCCGGCCTGGTCGGCGAGCCGCAGGATGTCGGCGAAATAGCTCACGGGCCGCATCGACTGGGCGCCGCCCGCCATGATGAAGTGATCCTGGAAGCCGTTGAGCCAGGCGAGGAAGACGACGCCAGTCTTGTAGTATTGCGTCGGCGCCCGGAAGATGAGCCGCGACAGGGGCACGGTCGGCGCGAGCAGCCGCGCATACGAGTCGCGATCGCCTTGCGCAAGCTTTTCGAGCGCCAGTGACGCTGCCGGCGCGATCGGGTCGAATATGCCGAGCAGCGCATGCGAATGGCCCTGCCCGTCGCCTTCGATGAGGTCGGGATAGTTGAAGTCATCGCCCGTATACATTTTGACGGACCGGGGCAGCCGCCGCCGCATGACGATCTCTTTCTGATCGTCGAGGAGCGAGATCTTGATGCCGTCGACCTTGGCGTGATTGGCCTCGATCACGCGCAACGCCGTTTCGAGCGTGCGCGCGAAGTCCTCAGCACCCCAATAACCCCTGAGCTGCGGATCGAACATGTCGCCGAGCCAGTGCAGGATGACGGGATGATCCGCCTCGGCCAGCACGCTTGCATAGACGGCTTCATAGTCCTCAGGCTTCCGCGCGATGCGGGCCAAGGCGCGGCTCGCCATCAGGATGATGCGGCCCCCGAGCTTCTGGATGGCGTGAAGCTGGATCATATAGGCGGCAATGACGTCATCGATCGAGCGCGCCTCATTGGGATCGAGCTGCTCGGTGCCGCAGCCTGAGAAGATGACGGCGTCCTTGCGGTCACTGACCGAGTCGAGCGACCGGCGAATGAGCTCATGCGCCCCCGGCCAGTCGAGGCCCATGCCGCGCTGCGCGGTATCCATGGCCTCGGCGATGCCGAAGCCGAGGTCGATGAGGTGATGGCGAAAGGCGAGAGTCTTCTCCCAGTCGAAAATCGGCGAGGCCGACGGCTCGCTGGTCTTGAGCGGATCGACGACGATATGGGCGGCGGCGAAGGCCACGCGGTTGAAGTGCTTGGGCCCTTTTTTGATCTCGAGCGGCGTGCCCGTGAGCTTGTAGTTTTGCAGCGCGCCGGCCGGATCCGGAAGCTTGATCGTCGTCATGATCAGTACCAGTTATCGTGGAAGCGTGAGTCAGTGGCGAATTCGAGATTCTTCATAACGTCATCCCGGCGAAAGCCGGGATCCATTGAATAGGTTGACGCAGGCGATGCTTATCGCGTTGAAAGAGTTTAGGGGGTCCCGGCTTTCGCCGGGATGACGATTGATGGATAGAGCAGAGACTTTGCATGATGCAATCTTCAGTGATCCCAACCTAGTACCTCACCGTCAGCAGCCCGGCATCGGCGGCGATCGCCTGGCCGCTGGTATAGGGCAGGCTGCCGGTGGCAAGCGTCACCGCGATGCGCGCCACCTCTTCGGGTGCGCCCCATCTCCTGATGACGGTAAGGCCGTCGGCGATGAGCTTGTCATAGCGCGCCTTCGACGGCGCCGTCATGTCGGTTTCGATGAAGCCCGGCTGGATTTCATAGACGCCGATGCCGTCATTCGAGAGTCTGGCCGCGAACAGCTTCGAGGCCATCGAGGCGCCGGCCTTCGACACGCAATATTCGCCACGATTGATCGACACGCCAACGGCATTGGCCGAGGTGACGGTCACGATCGAATGATGGATAGAGGCCGGGCGCGTGCGCGCGAGGAGGCGTTTGGCGAAGGCCTGGGTGAGAAAGAAGGTTCCCTTCGTGTTGACCGACTGGCAGCGGTCGTAGCTCTCACTCGTCACGTCGATGAGGTCGCCCCGGTTCATCACCGAGACGCCGGCATTGTTGATGAGCGTCGTCAACGGTCCGAGCGAAGCTTCCGCGGCATCGAGCATCCGTGCGTGCTCTTCCAGGCAAGCGATGTCGCCAGTGACCGCGACGGCGCGTGCTCCGTGCGCCTTGGCCTGTTCGGCCGCCGCACCGAGCTCGGCCGAGGGCAAAAGATCGTTGATGGCGACATCGAAGCCCGCTTGCGCAAGCGCAAGGGCGATGGCCTTGCCGATGCCGCGGCGGGCGCCGGTGACGAGAGCGGTCGGACGGATTTCAGCCATGGCAAGGACCATCGCGATGCGCGGATCCCAAGCGATTGACCTCGGGCCCGGAATGAAATAACTAAATAGTTACTTGTCGAAAATTTCGCGAAAGATCAAGTCCCCGCTATGGCTCGCATCGTCACAGCCGCCGAGGCCGCCCGCCACATACCGGACGGCGCCGTCATTTCCGTCAATTCGAGCTCGGGGCTGTGCTGCCCCGACCATATGCTCAAGGCCATTGGCGAGCGCTTCGAGCGCGAAGGCGCTCCGAAGCAGGTCACCATGCTGCATCCGATCGCCGCGGGCGACATTTATGGCGTGAAGGGCATCGATCATCTGGCGCGCCCCGGCCTGATCAAGCGGATCATCGCAGGCTCTTATCCCTCCGGCCCCTCATCGAGCGAGCCGCCGCTCATCTGGCAGATGATCGGGCGCAATGAGATCGCGGCCTATAATATCCCCTCCGGCATCTTGTTCGATATGCATCGCGAGGCTGCGGCCAAGCGCCCGGGGGTCCTTACCAAGGTCGGCCTCGACACTTTCGTCGATCCCGATCGCGAGGCTTGCGCGATGAACCAGGCGGCGAAGGCGCCGGTGGTGAAGAAGGTCGTTTTCGAAGGCGAGGAGTGGCTCTATTTCCCGGCCATCGTGCCCTCTGTCGCCATCATCCGCGCGACGACGTCGGATGAACGCGGCAATCTGTCCTGCGAACAGGAAGGCGCCCTTCTCGGCATCACCGACCTGGCGCTCGCCGCCCACAACAATGCCGGCATCGTCATCGCCCAGGTGAAGCGCATCGTGAAGGCGGGCTCGCTCAATTCGCACAGCGTGCGAGTGCCGGGAATCCTCGTCGACTATATCGTAGAGGCGCCGGAGCAATGGCAGACGACGCAGACGGTCTATGATCCCGCCATTTCGGGCGAGATCGATCTGCCTCTGTCGAGCTTCGCCCCGATGGAGTTTGGCTTGGGCAAGGTCATCGCCCGGCGCGTGGCGCAGGAATTGAAGAAGGGCTGGGCGGTCAATCTGGGCTTCGGCGTCTCTGCCAATGTGCCGCGCATCCTGCTCGAGGAAGGCCGCCATGGCGATGCCACCTGGGTCATCGAGCAGGGACCGATCGGCGGCGTGCCCCTGCTCGATTTCCAGTTCGGCTGCGCTTCCAATGCCGAGGCGGTCATGCCTTCGCCCCAGCAATTCACCTATTTCCAGGCGGCGGGCTTCGACTGCTCGCTTCTGTCTTTCCTGCAGATCGACCGCTCGGGCTCGGTCAATGTCTCGAAGCTCGGCGTGAGGCCGCATGTGACGGCGGGTGCCGGGGGCTTTGTCGACATCACTTCGCGCGCCAGGAAGATCGTGTTCTCGGGCTTCTACAATGCCGGCGCCAGGATGGAGATCGAAGGCGGCAAGCTCAGGATCGACAAGGAAGGCAAGGTCAAGAAGATCGTGCCGGAAGTGGAGCAGGTTTCCTTCTCAGGGCGGCGTGCTGTCGCCCAGGGCCAGGACATCACCTATGTCACCGAGCGCTGCGTGCTGAAGCTCACATCCGACGGCCTCATGGTGACGGAGATTGCGCCCGGCGTCGATCTCGAGCAGCATGTGCTTGGGCAGGCAGATATTCCGCTGAAAGTGGCGCCCGATCTCAAGCGCATGGAAGCCCGCCTGTTCGACTCTCAGCCCATAGGCCTGGAGCTGTCGCATGCTTGACACGGGCGACAAGCGCATCCTTCTTGACGTCAACGGCCATGTGGCGACGCTCACCCTGGCGCGGCCGGAAAAGCTCAATGCGCTCGACATGAACATGGTGCTGGCGCTTGAGCGCGCGGCAGCCCTCATCGAGGCGGAGCGCGACATCAGGGTCGCGATCCTGACCGGCACTGGCGAAACATCCTTCTGTGCCGGCGGCGACATCGAAGCCTGGGCCTCGCATTCGGCGCTCGATTTCGGCCGCGCCTGGATCCGCTATGGACATCGCGCCTTCGATGCGCTCGCGCGTCTGCGCCAGCCGCTGATCGCGGTGCTCAACGGCCATGTGCTGGGCGGCGGCCTCGAGCTTGCGGCAGTCGCGGATCTTCGGATCGCCGAGGCGCATATCAAGGTCGGGGCGCCCGAGACCGGCCTTGGCATCATTCCCGGCTGGTCCGGCACGCAACGCGTCGCCCGCCGCTTCGGGGCGCAGCTCACCCGCCGCATGGCGCTGTTTGGCGAGATCTTTTCGGCTCCGGAAGCCTTGGCCTTGGGGATTGTCGATGAGGTGGCGAAAAAGGGCGAGGGCATGGCGCGGGCGAAGGAATATGTCGATCTCGTCGTGGCGCGGGGCCCGGTGGCTCTCGAACTCACCAAGGCGCTGATCAATGCGGCGGAAGGCGAGGAAACGGAACGGCCGCTCGAAGCCATTGCCGGCGCGCTTGCCGCATCGACCGAGGACCTGAAGGAAGGCGTCGCCGCCTTCCGCGCCAAGCGCAAGCCGCAATTCAGGAACGAGTAGATCGTCGATACTGCACCCGAAGCTTGTCCACCTCAGCTATCGACTGTATCGTCTCAAGGCACGTTCGATCATATTGCGGGAGATTTCATGGCGGTGTTCTTCGATCCGGGCACCGAACGGCGCATCGCCTGAAAATGCGGGATTTCGACTACATCATCACGGGCGGCGGCTCGGCAGGCTGTGTCCTGGCGGGGCGCCTTTTTGAGGATCATCATGCAAGCGTCCTCCTGATCGAAGCGGGCGGCAGCGACCGGCATCCCTTGTTCCACATCCCGGCGGGCTTCGCCCGCATGACCAGGGGAATAGCGAGCTGGGGCTGGTCCACGGTGCCGCAGAAGCACATGTGGGATCGCGTCTTCTGGTACACCCAGGCCAAGGTGATCGGCGGCGGCTCGACCATCAACGCGCAGGTCTATATTCGCGGCAACGCGCAAGACTACGATGTCTGGGCGCAGTCGGGCTGCACCGGCTGGAGCTATCGCGACGTGCTGCCCTATTTCAAGCGCGCCGAGGAGCAACACCCGCCTCAACGATGAATATCACGGCACTGATGGCCCTCTGGGCGTCAGCGACCCGTGGGCGACCTTGCCGATCGGCGAAGCCTTCCTCGAGGCGGCCCAGGAAGCGGGCCTCGAGCGCAATCCCGATTTCAACGGCGCCCGGCAGGAGGGTGTCGGTTTCTATCAGGTGACGCAGAAGAACGGCCGGCGCTCGTCCGCGGCGACGCGCCTATTTGAAGCCGGCGCTCGGGCGGCCCAATCTTGCCGTCAGGAGCGATGCCCAGGTGTTGCGCGTCATGGTCGAGAGAAACCGCGCCGTGGGCGTCGAGGTTGCCGCGGCTTCCGGCCGGCGCGAATCCTGCGCGCCAAGCGTGAGGTGATCCTGTCCTGCGGCGCCATCGGCACGCCGCGGCTTCTGATGCTGTCGGGCGTCGGGCCTGCCGATCATCTCAAATCGGTCGGCATCACGCCGGTATCACGATCCGCCTTTCGTCGGATCGAACCTCCAGGATCATCTCGATCTTTGCGCCATCAGCGAATGCACTGGCGACCACACCTACGACAAATATGCAAGCCGCTGTGGATGGCCTATGCCGGGGCACTCTATCTCCTGTTCCGCGGCGGCCCCGCCGCCTCCAGCCTTTTCGTGACCGGCGGCTTCTGGCGGGCCGATGAAAATGCCGACGTCGCCCGACATGCAATATCATCTGGGATTCGGCACCGGCATCGAAGCGGGCATCGCCCAGGCTCAAGAATGCCGGCGTCACTCTCGAACAGCGCCTATATGCGGCCCGCGCTCGCGGGGCCGGTGAGGCTCGCTTCTGCGATCCCGCGGCAGCGCCGCTGATCGATCCCAACTACTGGGCCGATCCGCGATGACCGCGAGATGTCGCTGCGCGGTTTGAAGCTCGCGCGCGAGATCATGGCGAAGCCGGCGCTCAAGCGTTTCGTCCTCGCCGAGCGCGTGCCGGGCCCCGAGGTCACGAGCGATGACGACCTCATCGCCTATGCTTGCGCTCTCGGCCAAGACCGATCATCACCCGGCCGGCACCTGCCGCATGGGGATCGACGCCGAGGCGGTGGTCAATCCCGACCTCACTTTCCGCGGCATCAAGGGGCTGCGCGTGGTCGATGCCTCGGTCATGCCCAATGTGATCACCGGCAACACCAATGCGGCGACGATCATGATCGCGGAAAAGGCGTCAGATATGATCCGTGGCAGGGCGCCTTCTCAGGATCAGTGAAAATGGCACGCCAAACCAGTTCATTTGAAGAGACGAGAGTTGCGCGGCTTCTTTACCCTCCCCCTTGCGGCAGGGCGATCGCATATGAGAGTTTCAGCCGGCGCTGCCACAAACTTCCCCTTCTCCCGCTCGCGGGAGAAGGTGGCGCGAAGCGCCGGATGAGGGTGTCCTTTGTGCCGATACTCGGACGCATCCCTCAAGCTTGGTAGCGCTGAGACCTTCTGTTTCGTCTTATAAGACAAGCAGTCGCATGTTGGACCAACCCTCATCCGCCCTATCGGGCACCTTCTCCCGCAAGCGGGAGAAGGGGAATGATGGAGAGCGCTGGAGCACTCCCCGTGCCTCAGCATCTCATATGCGATAGCCCTGCCCTTGCGGGGAGGGTCGACGCGCAGCGTCGGTCGCCGAACGCGGGCCGTGACGCCCTGCTCGGAAAAACCGTGACTGTGGCAGGAATATCACAACCTCTCACGAAGATAGATGTAAGGTATCAAGCACCTTGGAGGCTTGCAAAAGCCTGGTGCGGCGCGAAGACGGGAAAGCACAGTCTCGGCACAACTCGAGGGGAAATAAGATGTCACGACAGCCGACATTGGCGGCGATAGGACTCGCGATCTCGGCGTCTGTTGCCGCTGCCGCCGATCTTGCTCCACCACCCGAGCCCGAGAGCGGATGGACATTCACCGTTGCTCCTTATGGTTGGCTCGCCGGCATCGATGGAGACGTCGCTGCGTTCGGGGCACCCGAGGTGGAAGTCGATTTGAGCATCAGCGATGTGCTTGACCACTTCGATATCGGTCTCATGGGCGCGGCCGAGGCGCGCAATGGCAGGTTCAGCTTCGGCGCCGACCTTTATGTGGGTAAAGCTGTCGGCTCAAGAAAACACGCCGTTCGGAATCCTCGCCCACGACGTCGAATTGACCACCGAAATGCTGATGCCCACCGGAGTCGGGGCCTACAGCCTCGTCTATGAAGAAGGCGGAAACCTCGACATATTCGCGGGCGCGCGCCTGTGGTCCTTGACAACGAACTCAACTTCAACGGCGGCCTTCTCGATGGGCGGTCGTTCGACGATAGCGAGACCTGGGTCGATGCGGTGGTTGGCCTGAAGGGGCGCTTCAATCTGAGCGAGGAGTTCTACTTGACCGGTTGGGGTATGATCGGCGGTGGCGGGTCCGACTTCATGTGGGATGTCATGGGCGGCATTGGCTATTCGTTCAGCGACAGTTTCTCCACCGTTGCCGGATATCGCGCGCTAGGTGTCGACTACAGCAATGACGGCTTCGTATACGACGTCGTTCAGGATGGTCCGATCCTCGGCTTCGTGTTCCGATTTTAGCCGCCTCCCTGCTCGTTCAAATTTTTGGGTGAGCTAATCGTGACTGGTATGGCAACAGCCTCGATCGTCTTCGCGTGTGTATCCTGCGGTGCACTGTTCGGCACGCTTCTTCGCCGTGTTTTGCCCGAGGGTCATCTCAACAACGATTCCAAGGATGTGGTGAAGCTCGGAATGGGCCTGCTGGCAACGATGTCCGCCCTGGTCCTCGGCCTGCTCATCGCCACGGCCAAGAGCCAGTACGATGCGCAGCGTGACGGTCTTGATCAGATCTCGGCCAAGTTCATCCTGGTTGACGCAGCGCTGGCGCAGTATGGACCGGAGGCTGCAGGCGCGCGCGGTCTGCTCCGTCGCACCGTCAAATCCGCGCTCGACCGCATCTGGCCGCTGGATTCGTCTCAAACTTCCTCGTTGACCGCTTCCGATACGACGGCGGAAGGCAGGGCGATCTACGACCTGGTTCAGAAACTTTCGCCACAGAACGACATGCAGCGCAGGCTCCAATCTGAACTTCTGCAGCTTCTTCAGGAGCTCGGCCAGACACGCTGGCTGCTGGTCGCGCATCAGGAAAGCGGCGCCATCCCGCTGCCATTCCTGACAATCCTCATATTCTGGCTTACGGTTCTGTTCGCCAGCTTCGGGCTCCTTTCACCACCGAACGCGACGGTTGTCGGTGTTCTTTTCGTATGTGCGGTTTCTGTTTCGGCAGCGATCTTTCTTATCCTGGAATTGGGCCGGCCGTTCGAGGGACCGCTGCAGCTTTCCAGTGCCCCGATGCGTGACGCTTTCGCGCGCATCGGCCGGTAGCTTCGCGCTGCAAGTCGCTTGCGTCCGCCTGTCGCTTCCGGCTTTTCCGCCGGGCGGCTCGTCATGAAGAGCCCATGGAATTTAGTTGGTCCGAAAGCGCGAGAGCTTGGAAGGAGGAGGCACACATGGAACTAAACCAGGAGAATGGGAGCAGGGCAATGAACCTTAACGTCAGTATTGCACTCTGCGCGCTGGCTGTCGCCGGAGCTATCGCTTTGGCAGCGAGCGCGGCGGCGCAGGATTTGGACATAGACCCCGGGAAGGTAACGATCGCGAAGCCCGAATACTCGCCTTATCTCACCAAGGGTCTCCCTGATCGAGTCTATTTCGGCGATACGCATCTGCATACGTCCTATTCAACCGACGCCGGCATGTTCGGCACGCGCCTCGGTCCCGAGGAGGCCTATCGCTTTGCGCGGGGCGAAGAGGTCATCTCGAACACCGGCCTGCGCGCGCGCCTGCAGCGTCCACTCGACTTCCTCGTCGTCGCCGACCATGCCGAGAACCTTGGCCTTGCCACCCTGATCGATGAGTCGAATGCCGATCTGCTCAGGACGAATTTCGGCAAGACCGTCCACGACCTGGTTAGAAGCGGCAAGGGCGGCGATGCCTACAATGCTTGGGGCGAAGCCATGATCAAGCGGATTGATCCGCTCAAGGGAAGCGAGGCGCTGACGCATACCATGTGGGAACGCATTACCGCGGCGGCCGAGAAATACAACGATCCTGGGAAGTTCACTGCCCTGATTGGATACGAGTGGACCTCATCGCCCGACGGCAACAATCTGCATCGTAACGTCATCTTCCGCGATGGCAAGGCAAAGGCCGATCAGGTCATTCCGTTCTCGCAATATGACAGCGTCGATCCGGAGGATCTGTGGAAGTGGATGGCGGACTATGAGCAGCGGACCGGCGGAAAGGTCCTCGCCATTCCGCACAATGGCAATCTGTCACTCGGGCTGATGTTCGACGATGTGACGCTCACGACGAAGAAGCCTATCGACCGCGACTATGCCGCGCGGCGCATGCGCTGGGAGCCGATCTACGAAGTCACGCAGTCGAAGGGTGACGGCGAGGCCCATCCGGCGCTATCGCCGAACGACGAGTTTTCCGACTTCGAGACGTGGGACAAAGGCAGCTTCGGAGTGGGCCAGCACACAACCGACATGCTGCCCCGTGAATACGCGCGCGAAGCGCTGAAGCGCGGCCTCAAATACGAAGAGCAGCTTGGCATCAACCCTTTCAAGTTCGGGATGGTCGGGTCAACCAATTCTCATACCGGCCTTGCAACATCGACAGAAGACAACTTCTTCGGAAAAATCGCGGTGCTTGAGCCGTCTGCCATGCCCGAGCGGTTCTTCGAGGTGGTCACCGGGCGCTTCAATCCGGACCCCAAGGCGAGGCAGTATGCCTGGCAAGGCAGCGCATCGGGGCTCGCGGCGGTGTGGGCGGCGGACAATACGCGTGAGGCGCTGTGGGACGCGATGGCGCGCAAGGAGGTCTACGCCACGACCGGCACCCGGCTCCTGGTCCGCGTCTTCGCCGGATTTGACTTCGTGGCGGACGACGTGCAACGGCACGATTTCGCTCAGTATGGCTACAGCGTAGGCGTGCCAATGGGCGGCGACCTTTTGGCTGCCCCGGAGGGAAAGGCGCCGGCATTTTTGATACGCGCGCTCGGGATGCGGACGGCGCCAATCTCGACCGCATCCAGGTCGTAAAGGGCTGGATGGATGCGAAGGGCGAGTTGAAGGAAAAAGTCTACGACGTGGTTTGGTCGGGAGACCGCAAGCCGGGGCCCGACGGCAAGCTGCCCCTCGTTGGCAACACCGTGAATGTCGCGCAGGCGACATACACGAATACGATCGGCGCACCGCTCCTGGCAGGCTACTGGCGCGATCCGGAATTCAACCCGAAGGAGCGCGCCTTCTATTACGTACGCGTGCTCGAAATCCCGACGCCGCGCTGGACGACCTATGACGCCAAGTTCTTCGGCACGAAACCGCCTCCCGAAGCACCGAGTTCGATCCAGGACAGGGCCTATACCTCGCCGATCTGGTACACACCGCGGGGGTAAGGCTGGGGGCAATGTGTTCGATGTCCGGGTTGGATCGAACTCGAGCGACTAGATGAAGAAGTCGGCCGCCGCCTAGCTCTTCTGGATGGTGGTACCGATTTTCCGGCAGATCGTATCGCGCCTAGGTGAGAAGCTGGAGATCGGCACGGGTACGGTAGTCGATGTCATTTGCAGTGTTGTCGTCCTGCAATGTTGTTGCTGGGCAAGATATTTTTGGGTACCGTTTCCCGCGCCATTTCATAACATCGTCGTCGCACACCTCCTCATGTTTGCGAGCCGCGTCAGCTTCTTCTTCGGGGGGCTCACGCTGGTCACGTCGGCGGCTCCTACCGCTGCGCCAGTATCGCACAAAGCCAAGCGAGCGCCACGATCCCGCCGGCCGCCCAGGCAGATTTACGCTGCGCCGGCCGGTCCTCTGGCCAAGGCCGATCCAGCCACGCAAGCAGCGAACCGACACACACCCGGATGCAAACCCAAAAACATGGGCGAGGATGTCGGTTTGTCCTTCGCCGAACCCGAGAAACGCCAGCAACATCACGCCACCTGCGAGTGGAATCCAATCGCGCGGAACTTGACGGACATTCGCCCGGGCCGCCAATTCTGCCTCAGCGCCGCGAGCAGGCCGACAGCCGCGAATATCGCGGTGGACGCTCCGATGGATGTGTGGAATGCCGGTCTTACCAGGGCGTTCAAAGCATTGCCGGCCGCCCCTGCTGCCACCACGGCCAGCGAGGTCATTCCGGGACCCAGGACCTGGGAA
Source organism: uncultured Alphaproteobacteria bacterium (assembly GCA_963841765.1). GTDB lineage: Bacteria > Pseudomonadota > Alphaproteobacteria > Rhizobiales > Aestuariivirgaceae > Taklimakanibacter. The sequence goes on along the minus strand of CAWJDZ010000029.1, from coordinate 40,449 downwards.
AGAGCAGCAGGAAGACGGTTCCGAATGCGAGATTACTCAGGAGATGCGTTCCGCTGACATGCAGAAAAAGCGCCGTGACCGTGCGCCACCATTCACCTGCGCTGGATCAAGCCTGCCTGAGCCGAGCCAATCTCCAGCCACTGGACCGACAGGGCGTCGCGACGGGCGGCAGCGAAGAAGAACAACAGGACTGCCCAGTAAACCAGCAGGATTTCGATATTGGGCGGCGCCGGACTGACCCGTTTCCTCTCGGTCGGTTGGCCCTGATTCTCCAAATCATGGGCTGTGAGTTCCTGCGTCGGCCTGATCTGCGTCTTCGGGCGCGACGAGAAGACTGAAGGCATCGGCGTCCTGGACAATGACTGACTCGATGCTCTTGGCACTCAAGACCAGGGCATAAAGCTCGGCCTGACTGCGCTCCGCGCACCGCCGCACCACCACGACATCATGACGCTCCCGCATTTCATGTTGCCGAATTCACGCCACCGCCGATATGTCTTCCGGACGTATGCCCTTAGAAGCATGGGCGCACAAGGACGGCCCTCGATTAGCCGGATCTTCTCGGCTGTGCTCGTTCCTGTGCATCAGAAGCGCAATCTGGGAGCGAACATGGTTCGGGTACATTCGCGACATGGTCGAACCACAGCAACTCCGGCCATGTCAGCTATGCTCCGATAGCGACTAAATTCTGCAGCGCAATGAGATGACGCGATGGGCCAATTCCAGACATGCCAAGGCACGCACATCAGTTAAAGAATAGCCGTCCGGCTAGCAGCCGAACGGAAACGTAAGACCCAAATAGCATTTGTCGTCAGTCAAAAAGTGGCGAAGACGCCCGAAGTTCCATCTGCCTTGACACGTTGTAGACATCTCTCCACCCGTCGCCATTCCTGGTGAGCCGGGCCGGCATTCCAGGTCCTGATTAGCCCGTTGTGTCGGGCGTTCCGAAGAAGCGAAATCCATGGCCGTCACTTCAAATCTCAACGCAGTGACAGCAGTGTCATTGCGGCGTTCCTCCAGGACCGACGTTGAAATTGCGCCGTACCAAGGGCGAGAGTTTGCCCTTTCCCGCGGACTTTTTGCGTGGTGCGGAGCTGGCCAAATTATCGAATCCGAAATCAAAACCGCCTCTGACGATGACGCGGGTATTTGTCATGCCGGTCTCATGCACCAGCGCATAAAGCTTGGCGGCATTGGCTGGAGCTAGACGCACGCAACCATGCGAGGCTCTGGTCCCCAAACGCTTCGTATAGGGACTGCCATGGATCGCGTGACCTTGCATGGTAAAGAAAATGGCATGCGGCATCGGCGCATTATCCCATTGCTTGGAGAAATAATCACGCTCCATTCTAAAAGGCTTGAAGGTGCCGCTCGGCGTCGAATACCCATAGCCACCCGTTGAGACCAACCACGCATAGGTCTCCACCCCATCTATCGACACGGTCATTTTCTGGCTCGATTTGTTGATCGTGACCAGAAGATCCTTGGCAAAGCCACAGCTCGGAAACGCTGCACCAACAAATATGGCAGCAGCCAATATCAGCCTCCGGCGCACAGGCCCCTCCTCTCGGACTACACCAATCATCCTAGACGTTCGATTGACCTTCGTCCACAACAGGTCCTGCCACGCAGATTACGATAACTCTTGGGGAAACTTGGCTGTTATCGCTTCGGCAAGCTGATACAGAAGGAATGACGGATTTGGGTGGTCTGGCACGGCAGCAGTCGGGCGCAAGACGAAATGGCCGATGTGGTTTCCGCCGAAGGAAATGCAATACCACGACAAGGAGGCACGCAGGTGGCGCAGGCATCCCGGGGGCTCCTCGCAATCCACTGGGTGCGAGAGCCCTTTACCTCTTCAAAGAAAGGCCGACACAAAGCAAGGCGAAGGTTTACAAGAGATGCTGCAAAACTCCGTAGTGACATCATTCCAGCGTTGGCGCGCCAGCTCTTCAAACCTTCTGCGATTCGCTCACCACCCACCACGGCAGCGCTTGCCCGTCCGGGGCGCTTGACACTTGACCAGTTCAGGCGTGGTGTGGAGGCGCATGTGCTTGGCACATCGCTATCAAGGGAGGAAGCCGTGGAAGACATTAATCGTAGGTCTGTTATGGCTCTCGGTTTGACAGTCGCCGCAACGACGCCCTTCGCTCTGGCAACGCCAGCGTCGGCGGCTATGTATGGCCCTGACGAGGGCAAAGAATACCATCCCGGAGTTCGAGTGATAATGCTTGGAAAACGGGACTCCATGATTTCGGCTTATAAGCAGGTCCAACTGTCGGACACCGTATTCCAACCAGGGTCGACTTGGCCCGATGAAGCAATGCCGAATGACATGGTCTGTACCGTGATCGAAGGAGAGTTGGAGATCACTCAGGGAGAGATGAAATTCACGTGTAAGCCGGGCGACGTATATTCCTGTGGGAAAGGCACGCACGAGGCAGCCACGAACAAAGGCTCGGTAGCTGCGGTCATGCGCGTGGTCGACCTTCTGCCAGCATAGGCTCCCGAAAGCGGCCGGCGCGCCGGAAGGGTTGACGCCGGGCGCTGCCAACAAGACGTCCGAGAGGCGTGTTGGTAAGTAGCTGCGCTCGATGTCTGCTAATGGGATGGTCCGGCCGTGTTTCTGCCCGGTCAGCGATGAAAGCTGGCAAGGGGCACCCACGACAAGGAGCACGCCATGTCCCAGACCGCCCAAACTGCCGTCGCCGTCATCGGCATCGATATCGGCAAGAACTCGTTCCACATTGTGGGCCACGATGAGCGTGGTGCCATTGTGCTGCGCCAGAAGTGGTCGCGCGGCCAGGTGGAGGCCCGATTTGCCAACCTGCCGCCGTGTCTGATCGGCATGGAGGCCTGCGTTGGCGCGCACCATCTCAGTCGCAAACTCAATGGCCTTGGCCACGATGCCCGGCTGATGCCGGCGAAGTACGTCCGCCCCTATTCGAAGGGACAGAAGAACGACTTCCGCGATGCGGAGGCAATCGCCGAGGCTGTACAGCGGCCAACGATGAAGTTCGTGGCGACGAAGACCGCGGATCAGCTCGACCTGCAGGCGCTGCACCGGGTGCGGGAGCGGTTGGTCAGCCAGCGCACCGGCATCATCAATCAGATTCGTGCTTTCCTGCTGGAGCGCGGCATTGCGGTGCGGCAGGGACAACGGTTCTTGCAAGCTGAGTTGCCGCGCATCCTGGCAATGCCACCCGATGTCTTGTCACCTCGCATGGCGCGGGTGATCGAGGACCTGGCTGGTGACTGGCGCCGGCTCGATGAGCGCATTGAAGGGCTGTCAGCGGAGATCGGAGTTCTGGCCTGCGCGGACTCCGGCTGCGAGCGGCTGATGAGCGTGCCCGGTATTGGGCCGATCATCTCCAGCGCGATGGTAGCCGCGATCGGCGCTGGAGACACCTTCAATAAGGGCCGTGACTTCGCCGCCTGGTTGGGCCTCGTCCCAAGACAGATGTCGACCGGTGACCGCACGATCCTGGGCAAGATATCCAAGCGCGGCAATCGCTACCTGCGCGTCCTGTTCGTGCAGGCGGCTTGGGTTGTGTTGATCAAGCCCAAGAGCTGGGAGCGCCATGGGCTCAAGCCCTGGATCGAGGCGGCCAAGAAGCGGTTGCACCACAACGTGCTGGCGATCGCGCTCGCCAACAAGCTCGCCCGAATTGCCTGGAGTGTACTGGCTCGCGGCCGGGGCTTCGAGGCGAGCAAGCTTCAGGTTGCGTAATCATCGAACCGCGTAGCTAACACCGGTTGCCCACCGAGGTCTGCGAGAGAACGAGACGAAATGGAGGTTCGGTCTTCCCGGCGTGTGCGAACACTGGTGACCCAAATGGCCCGATCAGGCCTTTCCGCTAATGAGATCGCACCCGCGCTGATACCCATGATGGCCCGGAGCGAGACGCTCCAATCAAAGGCCGGATACATTGATGCAAGACCGCTACCGCTGTATCGACGAAATTCTCTTGCGACGCACGGCCGGACCATACATTGGGTCATTCGCGACAGAGTTGAAGCAGGAGCAAATCCGGCCATGTCCGCTATGCCGCCGAATGCGGAAGTAATTTCACCGTCAAAGAGGCGGGATTTTCTTGTTCGAGTAGGACTCCGCAAACGCCTCGAAGCAGGCGATATTTCGCACTGCGGGTGTGGCAATTACGTCCGGGTTGAGCTTGAACCAGGGCGTCGTATTTTATCCGCGTCGAGACCTTTTTGGGGGCGCATTTGTCACGTTCTACAACCTCAAGAGCCAAGCCTCTACTTTCCCCTTGCCCTTGACCTCGATCGTGCCTCGCGGCTCGAAAACGAATTGGTCCTTGAGCTTTTCGTAGACCGGGCGCGTCACTTGGACCGCATCGGGGACGCTCCCCAATTCCATCCGGCTCGCGAGGTTCACCGTGTCGCCCCACAGGTCGTAGATGTACTTGCTTTTGCCAATGACGCCGGCCACAACCGGGCCGCTATTAACGCCGACCCTTAGTTTCATTGAGATGTTGTGTTCCATGGCGTGCTCGCGGGTGATGTGGACCATGCGGATCGCCATGCGGACCATACGCTCTTCGTGGTTGGCCACCGGGTCAGGCAGGCCGCACACCGCCATATAGGCGTCGCCGACCGTCTTGATCTTCTCGATGCCGAGATCCTGGGCCGCGACGTCGAAGCGAGTAAACAGGCCATTGAGAAACGTCACGACCTCGTACGGCGGCATCTCCGAGGTGAGTTGTGTGAAGCCGACCAGGTCGGCAAATGCGACTGTAACTTCGGCGAAGCCGTCGGCGATGGCCCCCTCACCGCCACGCAGCCGGTTAGCGATCGGTGCCGGCAGAACGTTGAGCAGAAGCTGCTCGTTCTCGCGATCCTTGTTTTGGATGACGACGTTCTTTTCGCGCAAGTCTTCGACCATGCCATTGAAGGCGGAGCAAAGCTGGCCGATCTCGTCACGCGTGCGAACCGGGACGTTGGCCCCGTAGTCGCCGGCAGCGAAGCGGTTTACCCCGGCAGTGAGTTGGCGCAGAGGCCCGAGCAGCGCGCGCGAAAGCCAGGCGGCGATGGCAGACACCATCAAGAGAATCAACCCACCGACAATCAGCAGCTCCTGACGAAGCTGGTAGATCGGCGCGAAGGCCTCGGCAGTGTCGATCTTGGCGACGATGGCCCACTTCACACCGGAAATTGAAAGCGGTCCCCATGAAGCGAGCGTCGGAACACCACGGTACCCGATGATCTCGCCCGTACCTTCAACGCCAGCGAGGGCGGCCCGGGTCGCCTTGGTGTCGATGCGCTGATGCAGTACGGGTGAGTCGTAGCGCTGGATGGCGGCGATCTTCTCCGCCGAGGTGCCGGCGGCCTTGAGTTCCACGAAGTAGTTGTCGCGATTCTCGTAAAACGCGCGCAGACCGGAGCGCACCAGTTCGTCAGGCCCGACGAGGTATGCCTCGCCGGTGTTGCCGAACCCTTCCTGGGACCAGCGGCGATCGCTCGTCACGACATTATCAATCTCTTCGTCCGACAACTGAGCGATCAACACCCCGATAACAACGCCTTGGTCGATCACCGGTGCTGCCATAAACGCGATTGGCGCCCCTCCCGACGGCGCATATTCGGCGAAATCCTCGAGGCAGACGGCCGACCTGTCGGCGCTGACACCGCAGCGGGCGACGGCTGCAGCGACGTTCGAGTTGCGATAGGGCCCAATCTGCAGGGACGTGGCGAAATCCACCTCCTTGGCTACCGTGTAGATGATGCGGCCGGATTTGGGATCGGCTATCATGAAGTCGAAGAAGCCCACCGTCGCAGCGGCGGCCCGCATAAGCGGATGATAGGTGGCGTGCAACTTGCTGTAGTCGCTGCCGTCGCCGGCATCGTCGAGCAAATTGCGTCGCTGCGCCGGTTGGGGATTGGAGACGATGTAGTGGTATTGCAGGTAATAGGGAGCAGCGCCGACCGGCAGGTAAGTAGCGAGTGCGGCTTTTTCGCCGAGAATGCGCTTCATGTCGGGCATGAAATTCGCGGCATACCAGTCGCTGACCTTCCGGCGGAGTTCCGGTGAGGTGTCGCCATGGTCGAGTTTTGCAACTTCAATCCTGAACTCACGCGTCGCGTCAGTCACCATCTTGGAACTGGCAAGAAGGCGCAGTTCGGAACTGATCCTGCGGAAGTACGTCTCGACCTGGCGGGTCTTGGTCTGACGGACAAGGGTGAGTTGGTCGAAGACCGCTTGTTCCAGCGCGTCACGCGCGCGGTAGTAGCCGAGCACCCCGGTCACCAGGACCGCGATCGCGCCCAGCAGGGTCAGGGTCGCAAACAGCTTCGCGGCCAGGCCCCAATGCGTGGGGCGGGAGAAGCTAGTTACGTCTGCGGACGACATAAACCACCTCTAACCGATAAAACGAAGCACCGGGCAAATATCACCGATGATGACAATCCGAACGTCGGCACAGCTCCTGCCAATGGGTGCTGTATTGCACGATGGCAAATTGATTGAAATCTTGCAGCCAGCCAAGTGGAGCGGGAGGTGAAGCGTGAATTTGCACAGGATGCTGGTTAGGCGCCAGGCCATGGGCAAGCCGTTGCGCCCCGGCATCCACCTTGTGGGACTGGCGGACCTTTCCGTATCGCGGGCGTCGAAGCCGGCCGCGCGGGCCCAGTCGACCAGGTCGCAGATCAATGCGGGCAACCACACTCCTTGATCTGACCTTACAGGCGGAAATGGAACAAGAAAGCCCGCGCTGACATACCGGGCAGGAGGAAGCGTTCACCCCGACGGATCGGCAGAGCCCCTATCGCCCAAGCGGTCAACCTGAAATCGAGACAAAGTCAAATGCTTTTCCGTGGCGTACAATCCGGCCCATCGAGGGCGAGGCAAAGTGCGCCGTGCACAATAAGGTAGACGTATCGCAAATGTGCTCGAACAATCGGCGCCGGGTCTCGCTAGCTTGCTTTGAGTTGTAGTCTGTGAACATACCAATATCAGGATAACGAATTTGAAGCGGGCTATGGACCATATCGCCGGTAATGATGGCGTCAACTCCCTGTTTGCCCACCTGAACTGAATAGTGGTCAACGGTATGTCCTGGAGTAGGAATTCAGCTTAACCAGATCATCCACCACATGATCGCTTTTCACGCGCTCATCACGTTTCGCTTCCACGATTGGCAATACTGAATCTGTGATCCACGGACAGCTTTCTGGATCCGCCTTTTGCCGGCGTGTCCAGTGATCGAGCTCCCGGTCGGCAAACAGGTACTTTGCTCTCGGGAATGTTGGCACCCACCGACCATTCTCGAGGCGGGTGTTCCATCCGACGTGGTCAACGTGCAAATGCGTACACATGACAAAGTCGATATCGCTTACAGCTAGTCCCGTAGCTGCTAGGTTCCTCTCATAGAGATCGGACTTCAGCATGTTCCAGAACGGCAGTTCCGGCCGCGGCTTAAGATTGCCAACACAGGAGTCGACCAGAATAGTGTAACGTGGTGTGCGAACGATATAACTTTGGATGCAGAGGATGACCTTTCCCGTTGGATCGAAGTATTTCGGCTGCAGCCAGGATCGGTTTTCCGCCAAGATCTCCCTTGTCAACCCCGAGAAAAATTCCAGGCTATCGAAGGATTGTTGCTCCTGCTCGATAACTCGATGAATTGTGATTCCCCCGGAATTGAGTTCAAGTGTCATTTGGTGCTCCAGTGTCAGGATTATGCGATCCCCAACGTGAACTCACAAGAACTCTGGCCAAAATCTTCAAATCGCCGTCCTGGCTGACCCGCTACAGCGGGAAAAGGCATCCAATTCGCGATGCTTGCTACAACACAGACAGGTGCTTAGAACACAGTAGTGTATGGCACCGCCTTGCCAGGGCGCGCACTCATAAATCGAACTTGATCGAAGGTTTTGATCGATGTCCGCTATGCCCCGATAGCGACCGAATTCCGCATCGCCGCGAATGTCGCGATGGGCCAGTTGCGGTCATTCGAACATGGCTCTGACGACGACCGGCATGCTACGAACAGCGGACCTTGGCCAGGAGCCATACAAGGACCGGATATTCCCGATTCCAGTCAGGAAGGGCGATTCCTCACATGGTGAATTCATTGCCACCAACTTCCAGCCACCGTCGAGCGCGTGCGTCCGGGACCAGCTCGGCAAGGCACGAAAGAAAATATCATGAGAGCTTTCATTTCAGCTAAAATGGTCCTGCCGGAGGCGCAGGCGGCTGGCCTTCACTAGCCACGGTGATCGGCTTAACTTCTCCTTCGATCCGGCCCGAGCGCATCTTTTCCATCCCGATGACGGCACGGCGTTCGGCGCCGCGTGGTGGACACTGAACGGCCAGCAAGAGCCAACAAAGGGAGGAAGCGAATGAGTTGGAAGACGAAACTGCCGATCTGCACTGCGGTGGCCGCGACCGCCATCGCGCTGAACTTCGGCGGGGTGGCTACGCCCGCCCTGGCTGAAGAAGTGGTGTTGCACATGGCGGTGCCCGACTGGCCGCCGACCCGCATCATGAAGGACCTGTTCGACAAGAACTACAAGTCGCCATCCGGCAACGACGTGAAGCTCGACATCGACTTCATACCGTGGCCGGATTACTACACCCGCCTCAACACTTCGCTCACGTCCGGCGAGAACAAGTACAACATGGCGGTGTCGGACTCGCAGTGGCTCGGCGCCTTCATCGAGGCCGGCTACTACCGCAAGATCAACGACCTGATCGACGCCGACCCGGGCCTCAAGGCAACGCTGGCGGACATGCATCCGAACCCGCTGCAGGCCTACGCGACCTATCCGTACAAGTCCGAGAACTACTACGGCTTCCCGCAGATGCCGGATATTCTGATCAACTACTATCGCACTGACATCGTCTGCAACGAGGACGAGCAAAAGAATTTCCAGGCGAAGTACAATCAGAAACTTCCCTGCACGCCCGAAGAGATGGACGATGTCGATTGGGATACGTTCGAGAAGATGGGCGAGTTCTTCATGCGCAAAAAGGGCGACATGCTCGCCGGCAAACCCGCGGACGACGACTTTTACGGGATCGCCTATCAAGCCGGCAAGGCCTACAACAACAACACGAGGCAGATTAACGGCTTCATCTGGCAGCATGGCGGGAATATCTGGGACGAGACCCAGGCGCCCACTGGCCACGCTGAAGGCGTCGTGAACTCGCCGGAGGCGGTGAAGGCGCTCGACCACTATCTGCGGCTGACGAAATACATGCCCCCGGTCGTCAAGACCGGCGGAATGGACGCTCTCAAGACCGACGAGCTATTCCGCGAAGGCAAGCTCGCGATGAACATCGAGTATATTGGCCTCGCCGAAAACACGATCAACCCGGAGACGTCGAAGGTGGCCGACAAGGTCGCTTTCGCCCAGATGCCGGGCCTGCGCGGCGCCGACGGCAAGCTCGTCCGCTGGTCGAATATCGGCGGTCAGCCGTTCGTGATCATGACCTGGTCCGATGACAAGCAGATCAAAGAGATTGTCGACTTCGTGAAGTGGTGGCTCTCAACCGACACGCAGCACGCCTTCGCCGCGGCCGGCGGCCAGAGCGCCATCAAGTCGGTCTACAACGACCCGAAGTATCTGGATTACCGCCCGTGGAACCGGACCTGGGCGCCGGGCCTCGAATGGCAGAAGGATGCCTGGCACATTCCGGAGTTCTTCGAGCTGCTCGTGCAGGGCCAGGAGCAGTATGATCTTGCCATCACCGGCAAGCAGGACGCCAAGACAACTCTGGACAACATCGCTGCTTTCCAGGAGAAACTCCTCAAGGAAGCCGGACATATCCAGGAATAGCCCAGCGAACAGACCAGTGCTCCGATCCGGCGCACGGTCCTTTGTCCCCATTTCTTGTCGCCAGATCTAGAGTGACTATCGAACGGCTTGTCGCGAGCAAGTGCCGTAACTAAGATAGGAGGATTATCGATTCAGCGTCTGCTCGGAACGAACGCATGCCTCTTGAGGTTATTGGTCCAGGTTTTGGTCGGACTGGTACGAATTCTCTGAAGATCGCGCTTGAACAACTGGGCTTCGGGCCTTGCCACCACATGTTCGAGGTTCGCGACAATCCAGACAGTCTTGTTGATTGGGAAGCATTGGCGCGCGGCGAGAAGGTCGATTGGGACCACGTCTTTCGGGGCTACCGCTCTCAGGTGGACTGGCCGGGCGCGCGATACTGGCGCGAACTTGTCCGACACTATCCCAACGGCGAAAGTGGTTCTATCGGTGCGCGATCCGGATGAGTGGTTCGACAGTGTGCAAGCCACGATTGTCCCATTTCTCGCGGCACGCGGGCACCATTCGTCGCCACATGTGAATGCGATCTGCGAGATGGGCCACGAGATGGTCGCTGCTCAGGTCTTCAACGGCCGCATTTCCGAAAGACAGCACGCCACGCAAGTCTTCAAGAACCATATTGCCGATGTACAGTCCGAAATCCCCGCCGACCGTCTCCTGACATTTGATTTGCGCGACGGGTGGCGGCCACTGTGTGAATTTCTGAGGGTCGAGGTCCCCGATATTCCGTTTCCCAAAACCAACTCGTCCAAGGAATTCGTGGAACAAGAATGGAAGCAGGCATAGGCGCTTGACAGGATGAGCCGTCCTGGAGCAAGTGGCTGGATCTAGACATGTTTGAATTTTGATCAGGGCGACCGTGAGCGGAGTGAGGCCGGAGTTCGCGGCGCTACTCGCCAGGAGCCGCGTCTTTTCGACAGCAATCGGAGTGAGCTTCATGGAGGCGGTGCCAGCTTAGGTAGGACCTACTTGCACCGAGGCATGTACCGTTCATTCGGGTAATCCCGCCTTTCTTAGACCTTCAGTCCATCGCTCGAAATCCTGTGCGCGATATATCGGCATAAAGCTTTTGAGATTAGAAACGCGTAGTGTCGGGTTAAGTTCGCGCAGGCGAGCCATTGCTTTGGCGGCTTCCTCGGTCTTTCCGGCGAGTGCGGCACTTGCAGCAGTGACGGCGATCGCCATGAAGAAATTCGATTGCTCCCTGACGGCCGCCTGTGCCCAAGAAAAAGCTTCTTCATAACGGCAGGCAAAGAAATGAGCCCATGCCATGGCGATCTTCATGCCAAACTGCTGCGGATCTTGAGGGCTCAACCGCATCGCACGGCTCGCCCGCTCGATTGCTATTTCAGTTTGACCGAGAAATGCTTTAGCCAAAGCGCTGAAATGCCATCCCCCCGCAAGGTTCGGATTGAGCGCGAGCGCGCGATCAATGAGGGTGTCACCGTATTCTAAATCGCCCACGACATTGACGAGCACAAACCCTGCGGCACTTAGCGCTACTGCGTCATCCTTCCCAAGGTCGGCGGCACGCCGCGCTAGCTTCTCAGCTTCGGCCGCCTCGCGCTGACGGTCGGCCACCCAACCGAAACCGATCCTCTGCAGGTAACATCGTGCCGCCATGCCATAAGCGGGTGCAAAGTTGGGATCGAGTTCGATTGCTCGGAGAAAGAACGCCAGCGCCTCTGTGTTGGCCGCCTTGTTGAACTGGTGAAACGCCGCCATGCCGCGAAGAAAGAAGTCATAGGCATCAAGGCTCTCGGTCGGCTTGCGCTTGGCCCGCTCTATCTCAGCCTGTTCGAGCTTCGGTGCAATGGCGCCGACAACGCTCGTTGTCACCTGATCCTGAAGATCGAATATATTGGCGAGGTTTCCATCAAATCGGTCCGCCCACAAATGAGCGCCTGTCGTTGCATCGATCAGCTGTCCAGTGATACGTACCCGGTCCGCCGACTTGCGCACGCTGCCCTCGAGCACATAGCGCACGCCGAGTTCGCGCCCGACCTGCTTCACGTCCACCGCCCGCCCCTTGTAGGTGAAGCTCGAGTTGCGGGCGATGACGAACAGCCAGCGCATGCGCGACAAAGCGGTGGTGATGTCTTCCACCATGCCGTCGGCGAAATACTCCTGCTCGGCGTCCCCGCTCATATTCTGGAATGGCAAGACGGCGATCGAGGGCTTGTCGGGAAGGCTGAGCGCCGGGCGTGCGGGGCTAGACGAGTCTATCGGCCCATCTGGGCGTAGGCGGTAGGTTCGAATGGGACGGGCGATGTTCTTAATTACCTGCTCGCCGATATCTTCAAAACGCGCGGCGTATTTTCCGCGTACTTCCTCGTAGACCTTGGCCGAGATGTAGATGCCGCCGGGCTCAGCCAGCGCTTCTAGCCGTGCCGCAATGTTGACGCCATCACCATAGAGATCGTTGTTTTCGACGATGATGTCGCCGAGATTGATGCCGATGCGGAGAATGATGCGGCGCTCCTCGGGCAGGCTGCGGTTGTCCTCGGCAAATCGCTTTTGCATTTCGACTGCACACGAGACAGCATCGACCGCACTGGCGAATTCGACGAGCACGCCGTCGCCCATCACCTTGATTATCCGGCCGTTATGCTCATTGACAAGCGGGCTGACAATCTCGCGGCGCCGTCCCTTGAGGGCTGCTAGCGTGCCCGCCTCGTCCTGTTCCATTAGTCGGCTGTAGCCGACCACATCTGCGGCCAGGATTGCGGCAAGGCGGCGTTGGACCCGAACCTCGGCCATGGATAGCAGAAGCTCTCCAAATAAGTGATCGTTGGAGTGTATTGACGCGCTGCACCAAAGTCTATCACTCCCCAGGACCGCTTTGGGTCATTCGCGACAGGGTGAACCACCAGCAAATCCGGCCATGTCCGCTATGCCGCCGAATGCGGAAGTAATTTCACCGTCAAAGAGGCGGGATTTTCTTCCTTCGAGGAGGAGTTGGCGAACAACTTCCAGGACGGCCGATCTTGTCGGGGCTATCTCGGTAGCCAAAATCTGCAAATCGCCGTCCTTGATCTGACCTGACAGCGGGAAATGTTCTCTCTGCTGGAAAGAGGCGAAGGTCGCTCACGTATAGTCGTCGCCCTGTCCAGAAGTTGCATTGTCAACCTGTCTCATGCACATTGACGTAGAATCATCCAACTTCTCAGCGACAGCAGTTGATGGGTTCGGGAAATGGCAGAGGGCTTATCCGGCAAGCCTATAGAGGCGGTTAAACCATGCTTGTTCCTCAGCCATTCTGGGGCAGATACGGAAGCGCGCGAACTCAGACGGCGCATTCTGGCAAGCCCCGCAGCTCGCGATGCCGGACTGAAAGTTTGGTCCGACAAGGACGAAAACGATCTCGTCCCCGGTAAGGAGTGGCAGAACCAGCTCGAACTGGTGCTGACAAAAAAGGCCACGGCCTTCGCCGATTATGTGGGCTCGAAGGGCGTGATCAACTGGGTCGAGCGGGAAGTGCGCCTTGCCCTCTCTCGCGCCACAGGCGAGAACGACCTCCCTTTCATCCCCATCCTCGCGCCAGAATTCGGCCGGATCGGCAGCACTGCCGCCCTCCGCCGCGCAATACCATGGCGTGAGAGATCCCTCGGGCGACGAGAAGGCGCTCGCCGCCCTTATCAAGGCGGCGCTCGGTGGCGGCACTGGCAAACCGGTTTTGACCGATCAACCCTTTATCGGTCTCAGGGCGATGACCGACTACGGCATCGTCATCGACCGTCCCGATCTGCCAAAAGCCTTCGGAAATTCCATTGCCACCCTGGTCGTCCAAGTGGGACAAAGAGAAGTAATATGGGTCTCTCCCAATCACTTGTCTTTAGCGGGCATATGATCGACCTCCCGGAACGACCTAACCCACGCTTCCCCGCGCGGCTGGAGGCTGCTGCACGGTCGGCGATCTGCGCGAAGGTCCGGACTCCAGTAAGGCCAGGACTATGGTTTTTGCTAGTGGCGCGCGCGGTGGAGACATTCTATTTCACGAGATCGCACGGGAGTTCGGGCTCAGGACCGTCATTGTTCTTCCATTCGCACCGGAGACGTTCGTAGAAACTTCGGTCGCCGGCATTCCAACCGGCGATTGGGTGGCAAGGTTTCGTCAACTTTGGGAGGCCACGCCGGAGACTGATCGTGTGGTCCTCGATCTGCCCCGCAAGTCCGCGTCCTATGCAGCATGCAATGCCAAGCTCCTCCAGCTTGCCGCGAGCTGCGGTCCTTTCCGGTGCATTGCGCTCTGGGACGGCGATGAGGGCGGTGAACCTGGTGGCACAGGCAGCATGGTGGCCGAAGCGCGCGCCGCTGGTGCCACGGTTGAGATTGTCGCGCCAGCGGACCTGCGACTGCTTATGCCGAAATTTGCCGGGCAACGCCGTTTGCTTGCCCTTGACGGTGGCGGCATCCGAGGCCTCATCGCCCTCGGCATGCTCGAGCATCTCGAAGAACGTCTCGTGCAGTATTGGGCGCGCGAAACGATTTCCGCCTCTCCCCACTATTTCGATTTTATAGGTGGAACTTCGACCGGTGCGATCCTCGCGGCAGGACTTTGACGGCATGTCGGTCGCGGAACTCATCGAGTTCTACACCAATGCTGGGCCCAATATGTTCAAACGTGCTCAATTGCTCGTGCGCCTGCTTTTCCGGACCTACAAGCCGTGTCATTTGCAACTGAAACTTAAGCAAGTGCTCGGCGACACGACTTTGCTTGGCAGCGACAAACTCAACACTTTGCTGCTTATTGTGCTGCGCAATGCCGGCACAGACTCGCCATGGCCCCTCACCAACAACCCCCTAGCCAAATATAACGATCGCGGCAGAGCTGATTGCAACCTGCTTCTGCCGCTGTGGCGGCTGGTACGCGTTCGACGGCCGCACCTCGCTATTTCCCGCCGGAAAGCATCAGTATTGGCGAGCATCTGTTCAAATTCGTCGATGGCGGCGTAACGCCTTACAACGATCCCGATTCCAGCTTTACCGCACGGTGGTGGCACGCGCATTTGGACTTACCTGGGACATCGGCGAAGAGAATATGCTCCTCCTTTCTTTTGGTGCAGGATGCGTTCCACTCGCAGGCGATATAGCGGGCACGCTCGAGCGCTGGAAGCTTCGGCTGGCAAAGGCGGTTCCACTCGAGATGATGAGCGGCATGGCATATGATCAGGATATCAACTGCCGGGTTGTCGGGCGCTGTGTATTCGGCGGCGAGCTCGACCGTGAAGTAGGCGATCTTGTCTATGCGCCGGATCCTCGCCGGTGACGCCACGCGATTTCACCTACGCGCGTTACGATCCGCTTCTCGATCGCAAATCATTGGATGCGCTGGGATTTGATCGCCTCGATCCACTGTATGTCGCGGGTCTTGACGCGGTTGATGCAATGTCAGAACTCCCGCCATCCGGCCGCGCATACGGCGAGCGTTGCGTACTGCCTGAAGCGCAGTTCCCAAGTTTTCTGAGAGCGTCGAATTAGAATTCATGATTTGCCTGTGGCAACGGAACGAGAAGTTGCCTCCCGGCAGGGAGATAGCATTTGCGGGGCCGGGGAATTCCTAGTGCTTGAGTTCTTGCGGTGTCAGCGCAATGGTGCGCCGGAACGTGGAAAAGTCTACCCATCGGCAATGGACAATGCGCTTTGCTGGGTGGACTTCTAGCCGTCGCGCTCGCCTTGTCGATGTTCGCGCTCGCTGGATTTGGTGGGATTACCCGCGATGTGTGGGACGTACTGAAGGGACAACGCACCCGCTTCGCCAGCGATAAGCAAATAGCTCTCATGGCGAACCGGTATCCCGCAGGAAAATGGCCGACGCAGTGTGTTGAGGCCCTGCTCGCGCATCGAAGGCTCGACGGCAGCTGTCGTCCGAACGGGAGCTGTTCGGCCAGGAGCCGCTTCAAAGCACCTATGGTCCCACTGAGGCGAATTCCATTGAAAGACGCGTCGAGTATCTAGAGCACACACTCCTGCCGCTCCTCGATCGGTGCCAAAGGATGATGATCCGCGCATTGGACAGGCTTGATGGGCGAAAAAAGCAAGCGTCAATACCTACCGTGGCCATTGGCCAAGCTAGCCAAGTCAATGTCACAAGCTCAGTGAGCAACATGACCTAATGGTTTTTTGCTGCCTGATGGCGTTTACTACGCCTGGGATAATGCCGGCGCCATGCCCTCCATGGCGGCCTGAGTGCTAGCCGCCCGGAACTTTCACGGTGGGCGAGGGCGAGGTCAACTTCTGTACATTGACGCAGCAGTTGCAACCACCTTACTCTGCGGAAGTAGTTGGTGGGAGCAAATGGCAGAGGGCGTCAGCGGCAAGCGTACAGACCCGATAAAGCCATGCTTGTTCCTGAGCCATTCCGGGGCAGACACGGAAGCGGCTCAGGAGCTTAAGCGGCGGATTCTGACAAGCCCAGCCGCTCGCGATGCCAGCCTCGAAGTCTGGTTCGACAAGGACGACCTCCTTCCCGGCAAGGAGTGGCAGAACCAGCTCGAAGAGGTGCTGACCAAAAAAGCCACGGCCTTCGCCGTTTATGTAGGCTCCAAGGGGGTGATCAACTGGGTCGAGCGTGAAGTGCGCCTTGCGCTCTCGCGTGCCACGGGCAGAAGCGACTTTCCCTTCATTCCCGTCCTGGCGTCAGAATTCGACGGGAATTCGTAGCGCTGCCACCCTTTGCCGCGCAGTACCAAGGCGTGAGAGATCCCTTGGGCGACGAGAAGGCGCTCGCCGCGCTCATCAAGGCAGCGCTCGGTGGCGGCACTGGCAAACCGGTTTTGACCGATCAACCCTTTATCGGTTTGAGGGCGATGACCGAGGCATGGTCCGACCGGTTCTTCGGCCGAGAAAAGGAAACTGACGAACTCGTTGCCTTGATGCGCCGCCATCGGCTCGTGGCCATCGTGGCAGAGAGCGGTGCGGGCAAGTCCTCGCTCGCCATGGCTGGCTTCGCTCCACGCTTCCGCGGGGGTGCCCTGGAGGAGACTGGAGGGCGCGAACCCGACGAGCGTGTGCGCCATATCGTGATCATGCGGCCGGGAGCCGACCCGACGTCGGGTCTCAAGGATAACATCGACAACGCCGGGCGTGCGCTTGGGTTTGATGATGATCGTCGCTACAAATTGCGAGAGCGTGTCGATCTGGCGAAGCACTACGAGACAGCGCATGCGATCCGTTGCGATCTCCCGCTGGAGACGACGCAGACATTGCTGATTGTCGATCAGTTCGAGGAGCTGTTGACGCAAACCCCGGAAGCCGCGCGCAAGCCATTTGTCGATCTTCTGCCGTACCTCGCCAGAACGGCTTCCATGTCCTGCTGACAGTACGCTCGGACTACTTCAATCTCCTGAGTGCGCACGATCGGCTATGGCAGTATCTGGCGCAGGACAATGGCGCACCAGTCTGTCGCCTTCGCCGGATCAGTAATGAAGGGCTCGTTGACGTGGTGAAGCGGCCGCTCGTCATGGCGGGTCTTGGAGATAGTGACGAAATCGAAGCCCTCGCGCGACATTTCAAGCGCGACATGATGGATCAGCCCGGCGATCTGGCGCTCGTGCAAATGGCGCTTGATGCCGTATGGCGGCGGCGCAAGCAGGCAGGCGGCTTGTCAAATGCGTATGCCTCGGTTGGCGAAATCGCCGGTGCGCTCGCTCATGAGGCGGATGCTGTGCGCACGGGCAAGCTCAACGACGAGGAGCGCAAACTCCTGGTCCCTCTCTTCGTGCGACTTGTGCGTCTCGGTGATACCGGCGGCGTCATTCGCCGAGCTGCTCCTTTCGATGAGCTGGGAGAGGGGCGAGCCGCACTGGCGCGCAAGCTGACGGACCCCGACTGCGCGCGCCTTCTGGCAACGGTTAGCGGTTACTCAGTTGAAGTAGCGCATGAGGCGCTGGTTACCCAATGGGCTTGGCTGCAAAACCAGATCGGCAGCAGGGAGATTGCGAGCTCGATCCGCCGTCTTGGTAACTTGACCGACGATGCCGGAGCATGGATGTTGGCCACAGCACCTGAAAAACCCAAAACTCTCGCAAATCGCGCTGATTTTGACCGGTTTTCCGCGCTTAAGACCGAGCATAGTGACTGGCTATCTAGATCCGAGATCAATTTTGTTTCGGAAAGTGGCGCAGCCATAGCTCAAGCCGCGCTGGCCGAGGAACGTCGGAAGGAGGCGGAATTGCAGGCCGCCAAGGAGCGAGAGGCGGCTGCTAAGAAAATTGCACGACGGACCGTCCTCGGCACGATGGGGGCGGTGGCCATGGGCGGAGTGGCTGGATTCACGATCTACCGGGCGGACAAGCAGCAACGCGACTTGAACGAGCAGCTTGCGTCCGACCTGAAGAGCTTCTGGACGCAAAAGGGTGAGGATACCGCCTTGCGGGCGGTCCCGGACGGCCCCGAAGAAACTCGGCCGGCGGGTGCCGGCACCGATCCGGCGATGGGCAGAGGGCGGTCTCGACTTGGGCCATCAAGGCCGTCGGCGCTGACCGGTCTCGCTACACCGGAAAAGGGAGCGTCGTCGCCCTCGTTGGAACCGGGGTCGAAGCCTCGCATCCCGCGTTTCGGGGCGTGACGCTGATCCAGAAGGATTTCACCGGAACCGGAAACGGGGATTTAAACGGCCATGACACGCACAACGGCGGGACAATCTTCGGACGCCCCGTCAATAATCAGCGCTTCGGCGTGGCGCCCGGCGTGACCGAGGTTCTCGTCGCCAAAGTGCTGGACGACGGAGGGGGCGGGAGGAAAGAGGCGATCTGGGCCGGGCTGCAGTGGGTTATCAATCATCCCCGCAAGGTGGACGTCGTTTGCGTCGCCATGGGGCAGGATTACGTGCGCGAGATGAGTTCCCGACTCGGAGAGCCCGTGGCTGCCGCAGCACAAGCCGCTGCGGCGGCGAAGAAGGACGTTGCCAACGAAATCAGCGAAGCCTTGCGTGCCGAGGTCGCGAAAGGACTTCGGGATTATTGGGAGCTTCTCAGGACCTACCAGAGCTTCAGCGCCGTCGCGGCGTCCGTGGGAAAGGGTGCCGTCCTCGTCATGCCGGCCGGGAACGACAGCTGGGACAAGGCACGCGTTCCGGTGACCTCGCCGATGTCTCTGCCTCAAGGCGTGATCTCGGTTGGCGCAGTGCAGGAAGGCCCGAACGGCTACACGGTGCCGTACTTCTCGAATTCGCTCCCGACGCTGACCGCTCCCGGGTTCGAGCTTCCCTCCGCCTATGTCAAGGGGAAGATCAGGGCGATGTCGGGCACGTCGATGGCCTGCGCCTGCGCCGCCGGGGTCGCGGCGCTCTGGTGGGAATACCTAAGGAGCACGAGGCCCGCTGCGGAAGTCACCAGCCGGATGGTCGCGAGCGAGATGCTGAAGGCGGTCCGTCCGGACGTCTTCGCGCCGGAGGTCCAGGAATTCGAGCGCGGCGCAGGACTAATCCAGGCACCGCCAAACGCAGAGTAGGTGTGCGACGCCGGAGGAAGCGACCACTCGAAAGGGAGGAGCATACCGTGTTTCCAGAAGTCATTTATGGACGGCCTGGAATGCAAGGCGTCATCAACGAGTGGTTCCAACGCCCTCGAGAGAAGCGGGTCAGCCTTTGCCCCCGCCGCGCAGGCCATCCAGCACGATCCTGATCTTCTCTTCAGCCGAATACTGCTTCCGCGTGGCCCGGCGGATGCCTTTTACGATCTGTTCGGACGACTTCGTCGCTGTCTCGGATTTCTGTCTCATCTGCGCTCCTCGTATGGCTACGATGAGCCAGAAATCCTCCCTTCCTCATTCCGCCGATTCTGTCCAATGAGTGCTGATGCCGGACATCTAGGTGAACCGGTACTCCACATCCAGTCAAACTGTGCTCGATCTTGCAGTTCACCGGCCAGGGTCCTCAGGAAGCCCGTGAAGGGGTTACGAGAGCCCTGAGGCTGCGGTCTGTGGGGCTACTCGTGCTTTTGGGGGATTCTAGCGTAACTCTCTAGGACGGCCGATCTTGTCCGGTGCAATCCGGGTAGCCTATCTTGATGCCGTGATGACAACAGGGGAATTCAGATGGCTGAGGATACAAAGACCGTCGAATTGGAGCTCGCTGTCCGGCGCTTTGGAGAGGCTTGGGCAAGTGGTGACCTGAAGACACTCGAACCCCTGTGCGCGCCGGCTCTACGCCGACCGCGAGGCCGTCGTCGATGACGAGGAGCGGTTCACCTACGGCCAGTTCCTGGAGCGGTGCGATATCTTGCGCCCTGGCGCCAAGGCCACCGAGGACGAGCTGAAGCTGCACGTGCGCAACCGCCTCGCCCACTTCAAGACGCCGCAGTGGGTGAGCTTCGTCGAGCAGCTGCCAAAGACCGCCACTGGCAAGGTGCAGAAATACGTGCTCCGCAGCGGCAAGGCCGGCATCTCGCGGCAGTAGCTCATCCGGATTGGTCCCGCGAGGGCGGCTGAGCCATTCTTGATTGTGACTTTGCGCATAGCGTGCGTTTGATCGATGTCCGCTATCCCCCGATAGTGACCGAATTCCGCATCGCAGCGAAATGTCGCGATGGGCCACCAACGGACATCGCGGCACGAGCGCCTTGGTTCACTCACCGTTCGCAATGGCGCCTACGTCGACAGGATCTTGCTCACAAGTTGGACATGGTTGTGCATGTTCAGCTTGTGGTAGATCCAGCGTCATGGAAGGCCGCCCTACCAGATCACGGAGCGGTCGATCTCCGCGACCACACGTCGCCCTGTTAGCGCCATTGCTGTCTCAAGCTCGTCTCGCAGCAAATTGACACAACGCGTGACGCCGGCAGCACCTGCCGCGGCCAGCGCGAAGACATAGGGGCGCCCAATCATGACAGCCGTCGCCCCCAAAGCCAGCGATTTCAGCACATCGGTGCCACGCCTGATACCCCCGTCCAGAATGATGGTTGCGCGACCGCTCACCCGTTCTGCGACAGCAGGCAAAGCATCAATCGTCGCGGGAAGCGTGTCGAGATTGCGCGCGCCATGATTGGAGACAACAAGACCATTCGCACCAATCTCAACCGCTTGCTCCGCATCGGCGGGGTCCAGTATGCCCTTCAAAATCAAAGGCATCTTGGTTAGCGAACGAAGCCACTCGATCTCTCGCCAGCTAAGGCTTTCCCGCCAGGCGGGGCGACCGTCTTGGCGCGATCCCGCCTCGGCAAGCCGGAATTGCGGTCATGGAAGTAGGGTGTCACGAGGTCCGTTGGGATCTTGAATCCAGCTCGCTCCTGTCGGTAGCGTTCGCCTAAAGTCGGGCTGTCCACCGTGATCATCAGGGCCTTTGCGCCTCCGGCTTCCACTCTCGTCACGAGGTCGCGGTTAAACTCGCGATCGCTCTGCCAATAGAGCAGGAACCAAATGGGTAAATTGCTTGCCGCAACGCACTCCTCGATTGTCGCCGTGGCGTTAGTGCTCAGGACGAAAATCGCACCTGCCTTTCCAGCGCCGCTCGCCGTCGCAACTTCTCCTTCGGGATGCGAGAGGCGCTGCAGACCTGTTGGCGCGAGCAGGAGGGGATGTGGAAGTTTGACGCCGAACAATTCGATCTGTGTGTCGATTGTGGAAACATCGCGCAGGACACGCGGACGCAGCTTGATGCGATCGAAGGCAGCCTTGTTGTCGGCTAGCGTAATCTCATCCCCGGCGCCGGCCGCAACGAACTCATAGACGGCGTGAGACAACGCATCTTGCGCCGCCGTCTCGAAATCACCCAGACACAAGATGGAGGTTTCCGTCCTTCGCTCCATCGAGCACGTCTATCACGACGCGCCCAACAAGGCCATGGCCGTCGTATGCGATCGTTTCTCATGTCGCCTTTGGGTCATTCGCGACAGGGTTGAACCACCCGCAAATCCGGCCATGTCCGCTATGCCGCCGAATGCGGAAGTAATCCACCATCACTCTTGGGCTCGGCAGCGGCGTCAGCGCTTGCCGCGCCGCACTTCAACATCATCAAGGCCAAGACTTTACGCATGGTCTTCAACCGCTTTGGAGAAAATGCCCTTTGTGTACAGATCGTCAATGAATTGGTCATAGCTCGTATCGGTTGTCGCTTGCCAGCCCAAGAGCGCAGCGATGACCGCACAAATCAGGCCAGCGACGATGAGAGCGTTTTCAATTTCGGCATTTCGCGGGCCTGCCACGTCTTAAGGGGATCGTCGTCATGATCTTGGGCCGGCAGCATTGCCGAGCTTCCACGCTGGAAACTATCACGAGCACCACGAGTTTTCTCTCTGCAAAGTGTTTAGTTGAGAGTTGACATTGCGTGCAGAATCACGTTTAGTGAGAACTAAACAGAGGACGGAGAAGGGACATGAGTAGTGGGAGGGAGAGGTTCGGGGCGTTTATCCGCCGCGAACGGGAAAGCAAGGAGATCGGCTTGCGCGAGATGGCCAGACAAATCGGGGTGAGTCCCACGTACTTGTCGAAGGTCGAGCGGGATGAGTTTCCCCCACCGGCCGAAGACAAGGTGAGGGCAATCGCCGGAATTATCGGATGCGATGTCGACGAGCTGTTGGCCCGGGCGGGTCGCGTTTCCTCGGACATCACTGACATCATCAAGCGCAACCCGGTCGAACTGGCAGCGCTTCTAAGGACGACTAAGGGCCTGACGGCAGGAGACATTGTCCGCCTGGCGAAACAGGCGAAAAAGACGAAAGACGAGTGACCGCTTTGACTAAGTATGCAGATGAGGATGAAAGGGATGAGAGCGAAGGTTGTTCCATTTCTTTCCGAGGACGAAATCGAGCAGGATGCGGCGTTGCTGTTGGCCGAGTTTGTCCAGTCTCGGAACGTAGTGATCGAGTCGTTGATACCGATTGAGGATATTCTCGAGAAGCACTTGAAGCTTGCATTTGAGTTCGCCGACACGCACGAGATGTTCGGTCTCGCTCGAGATCATGAAAATGAGGCCGACATTCTCGGCGCGATCATTTTTGAAGAGCGCCGAGTTGTGATCGATCAGAGCCTTGACCCAGAGGAGGACTTATCCAAAGAGGGCCGCTATCGCTTCACCCTTGCTCACGAGATTGGTCACTGGCGCCTGCACCGGCGCCTTTTTTTCAGGGATCTGTCGCAGGGAGCATTGTTTGATGAGCCGACGCGACCCACTGTCATCTGCCGGTCCAGCCAGGCAAAGGAACCGATCGAGTGGCAGGCGGACACATTTGCCTCAAGCCTACTAATGCCAGCTCCATTGGTACGGTACTGGTGGCGCGAGCTTTATTCTCGTTCCGCCCCGTTAATTTTTGAGGTGTTTGAACGCGATTTAAATTGGTCGCGACCACCAGTGGGCTGGCGCAGCCACGCATTGGCGACGCCTCGAGGGCCAAAAGGAAGGTTCGATCCTCGTTGTGTCGAGTATTTCTTTTTCCGAGCCGCCAGTCCTTTGGCCGAGAAATTCGGCGTGTCGGTCCAAGCCATGCAGGTCCGCCTCGAGCGGTTGGGCCTCCTGCTGCTCCAGCGCCCGGCCCAATTGACCGCTGCAGGCTTTTAGGCAGGTGAGCGAAATGATTGAGTATGCGCGACAGCGGCCGGCGCAAAGTCTTCGTTTTTAGAGACCGTGCCGAACGTCGCGACGAAATCATTGCCTTTTATGGTGATGTGGCCAACGTTCGGCCGTTGGCATTTGCCGCGACTATCAAGGATATGAAGGGATTATTGTACAATGGCTGAGGCGCCAATCGGATCCTCGCTGCATACAGACGTTCACGGTCAGATCCGCGAGGCGCTTGATCGTTTGGATGCGCTTGTTGTCGATGGTCTTCGACATGGCTTCTTTGACTATTCGATTACCTGCGAGCTCGGAAACGGCGGCAAGCGCCATCTGATCATTCGCGCTGGCAAGAGCCACAAGTTCACAATTCCGGCAGAGGAAGTGCCGCAACAAAAGCGGCCATGACGGTGATCCCTCGAATGGGGACGCCGAAGATGCAAATCATGTAGGCCCGTATCATCGGTGGGATTCCGAAATCGATGGCCAGAGGCACGGAGCGGCGTTAAGCCAGCCGTGTGCATCGGCGATGAAGTTATCAAATGACGATCCGATTGAACGGACACGACAATTCTGGCAGTCGCGGCTTGGGCGGGATCTGAGTCGCGAGGACGCCCGGCAAATCGCCGAGACGCTCGTGGGAATTCTTCGCGGTCCTCGCTGAATGGTCGCGGGCCGATGTGCCGATTTCAGCAAATGATAACGGCAAGCTCACCACCTCTAACAGAGGGGCGGGAGATGAACGCTGAAGCCATCGCCATAGCCTTGGGTGGGCACAAGATAGGTGGCGGTTGGATGGCGCGCTGCCCGAGCCATGTCGATCGGATGCCAAGTCTTGCTATCCGGGATGGGCATGATGGTAAAGCGCTACTACATTGCCACGCCGGTTGCGATCAGAAGCAGGTTATCGCTGCGCTCCGGTCACGAGGTCTATGGTACGAGAATGGTCGGCGCCAGAGCCAACTCGCCCGCCGAGCGCCGAGTGCCGCTAGCGCGGCCCGGCCGAACTGCGACGACGCCAGTCGGAGCGAGGTCGCGTTGGCTATCTGGCAGTCTACCGTCCCGGCAGATGGCACGCTGGTCCAGACTTACCTCCAGTCGAGAGGACTGCGCCTGGCACCGCCTCCTACGCTGCGCTTTCATGCAGGACTGAGACATCCGTCGGGGGGCCTGTGGCCAGTGATGATCTCGCTGGTAACAGGCGGCGTCGACGGGAAGTCGATCGCAATTCATCGCACTTTTCTTGCCCTCGACGGTCAGGGCAAGGCGCCGATCAATACAGCGAAGATGATGCTCGGACCATGTCGAGGCGGTGCTGTGCGCCTTGCTGAACCCGTCGATGTCTTGCTGATCGGCGAAGGCCTCGAGACCTGTCTTGCCGCCATGCAGGCGACTGGCCATGCCGCATGGGCGGCTCTCTCCACATCTGGACTACGCACTCTCGACCTCCCGGGCAGCGTGCGGGAAGTGATCGTATTGGCGGACGGCGATGATCCTGGCGAAGCAGCTGCACGCAACGCTGCCGGGCGATGGAGCTGCGAGGGGCGTCGAAGTCCGCATTGCCTACCCACCGCGTGGGGCGGACTTCAATGATGTGCTCTTGGGGAGGGCGGTCTGATGGGATCAAAGGATATAGTGGCGGCCATTGACGCGGCGGAGGTGGAACCATTCACGGAAAGACCCCAGGAAGTTTTGGCAGAACTCGCTGCATTGCCAGCTTTCGAATACGATCAGGCCCGAGAGGCCGAGGCGGCCAGGTTAAAGGTCAGAGTTAGAACGCTTGATGACGAAGTGGCAAAGGCCCGAGGTCATCAAGCCAGAGCAGAAGATCCGAATACGGAGGCCTTTCTGGCCGATCCAGCGCCCTGGCCGGCTCCGGTTAACCTCGACGAACTTCTTGGCCGTCTTACTGATACGGTAAGGCGGTATCTGGTGCTGCCGAGCGGCGCCCCGGAGGCCATAGCCCTCTGGGTAATACACGCCCACGCTCATGACTGTTTTGGCATTAGCCCAGTGCTGAGTATAAGCAGCCCGACACCGGAATGTGGAAAGACTACTTGCCTGACCCTTCTGGGCGCCTTAGTGCCGCGCGCCTGCTCCGCTTCCAATATCACCGCAGCTGCGCTTTTTCGCGCCGTCGAAAAGTGGCAGCCGACGTTGCTCATCGACGAAGCAGACACGTTCCTGAGGGATAGCGATGAACTCCGCGGTGTGCTCAACAGTGGTCACCAGCGGGCCAACGCCTACGTTATCCGGACAACGGGGGATGATCATGAGCCCCGGCGATTCCGCACGTGGGCGCCAAAAGCAATAGCCCTCATCGGCAAGTTGCCGGCTACGCTGGCGAGCAGGTCCATTCACATCGAGTTGCGGCGCAAGACGGTGAACGAGGAAGTCGAGCAGCTTCGCCCCGACCGGCTCGATCACCTGGAACCGCTGCACCGGAGGGCCGCGCGTTGGGTCGAGGACAATTCCGCCCGTTTGCGCTCGGCCGATCCCGCCATGCCCGCCACGCTGCGAGGCAGGGCTGCTGACAACTGGCGGCCCCTGGTTGCCATTGCCGATCTCGCCGGCGGAGAGTGGCCGGCCTGCGCCCGGAGGATTGGCCAGGAACTGGGTGGCCGCAACGAGCAGACATCCGGCATCACGCTGCTCCAAGATATACAGAACATGTTTGCTGACCGCGTCGTCGATCGACTTCCCTCTGCCGAAATGGCCGAAGCGCTGTCCAAGATGGAGGACCGCCCCTGGCCAGAATGGCAGCAGGGCAGGTCCATAACGCCTCGCCAGATCGCCAAGTTGCTGGAGCCATTTGGCGTGACACCAAGGAGCATTCGCGCCGGCGGCGCGACGTCCAAAGGCTACAAGCTGGAGGACTTCAGGGATGCATTTGTGAGATATGTCCCTGATACATCCGTCACACCGTCACAAGTCAATGAAATCAAGGGTATCCAGCTTGATCGTGCCGTCACACCTCCGAGCGCTGTGTCGGATCAAAGTGGGCCGAAAACCAATGATTTCCGGCCTTGTGACGGTGTGACGGCAAGCAACGGCCATGACGAGCAGCAGACCGATGCCTGGCCGGAGTTACCCCATTTTCTTCGCCGGGCGCCAAACAGAATGGTGGTGCTATGACCCAAGCGGCAATGCTGATGGAGCTTGCAAAGATCGGGGTAGTTCTGAGCCGTGATGGCGATAAGCTTGTGCTCGACGGCCCCGAGGCCAGATTGACCGACGCGCTGGTCGAGAAGCTGCGCGCGGTGAAGTTAGACATTCTCCGTGCCTTGGGCAACTGGGATTCTGCGGACTGGCAAACGTTCTTCGAAGAGCGGGCAGGGATTGCAGAGTTCGATAATGGTCTCCCGCGCGGCGAGGCCGAGGACTGCGCTTTTGCGTGTTGTATCGTCGAATGGGTGAAGCGAAACGGCATATCACCGACTGACGCCTCGTCGGCGCATTTCTCTGATCGGAAGACCGAGGCCGCCGCGGCATTGGCGGCGATGGGCATCGCACCGCCTGCCGAGTTTCCAGACGATTTCGGAAAAAACGGAGGCGCATGATGGGCGGCTTCGGATCGGGACGGCCGAGCGGCTCGGGGCGCGACACGGTGGAAGCCTGCCGCTCGATCGACGTGAACCGGCTGCATCGCGAGGGCTGCCTGCGCGCCGGCTGGAGGGGCGGCTGGCAATGGACGCGCGACGGCGAGCAGGTCGCCTCGATCAATCTGCGCGCCGAGCGACGACCGGCTGCATCTCACCTATCGCGTGCGCATCGGCGGTGGCGACTGGGCAGGACGTGGCCGAGACCGTCCGCATCGTCCGCGTCGCCTGCCGCTTCGGCGGCGTCGCGACCCTATTTCATCTGCCCCGGCGTGGTGAACGGCATCGCCTGCGGGCGGCGCGTCGCCAAGCTGTACGGGCCGGGGCGCTATTTCCTGTGCCGGCATTGCTACCGCCTCGCCTATGCCAGCCAGAGCGAGGGTGCGATGGATCGTGCACTGCGCCGCGCCAACAAGATCAGGCAGCGCCTCGGCGGCGATCCCGGCATGGCGGCGCCTTTCCCGACCGAAGCCGAAGGGCATGTGGCGGCGAACCTACGAGCGGCTGATGCGAGCAAGGCGTTCGAGGCCGAGATGCGCGCCGACGAAGCCTTCGCGCTCCGGCCGAACGGCTGCTGGCGCGGATCGACAATCCAAGCGCAAGAGAAAAAAGGAGATTCTGGCAATGACACGACACCAAGCTCCCGCCGGCCGAGACCGCCGGCACCGAGATCACCCGCTTCAACGCGCTGCGCCACGGCGTGCTGTCGCGCTACACCGTGCTGCCCTGGGAGGATGCCGACGAATATCCACGCTGTCGTCGCGGCGCTGGTGGCCGAGCACGCGCCGCAGGGGCCGACCGAGGAGCATCTGGTCGAGGAACTGGCCGGCATCCTGTGGCGCAAGCGCCGGCTGCGCCTGGCCGAGGCCGCCGCCCATCGGCGCGGGCTCGAAGAGCACGCTTCCCTCCTACCGCGAGACCGTGAAGGCTGGCGCTGGTGCATCTCGACGCCACCGACCAGTCCGAGCGCGTGGTCGATGCCATTCGCGCCACGGCAGCAGACACCGAGGAGGACATCCGCGAGATGCAGGAGGACGAGGCCATGACCCGCCGCGCCCTCGACCTGCTCGGCTCGCGGCGCAACGACGCCTACGAGGCCGCGCTGGCGGCACTGCGCGAGGATACGCAGGACTGGTGGGCGGACATGCTGGCGCGCGATCCCGACGAACTGGACGAGGACGAGGAACCCGCCACCGCCGATGCCGAGGGCCTGCGCCGCTTCCTGGAAGGCGAGGTGCTGCCGTGGTTCGAGAGCCGGAAGAAGGAACTGGCCAACCGCCCGCTGATCCGCGAGCAGGCGTTCGGCGAGGCGCTCGACCCCGACAAGCTGGAGCGGCTCGGCCGCTACGAGGTCCATCTCGACCGCAAGCTCGAACGGATGCTGGCCATGCTGCTGCGCCTCAAGGACCTGCGGCGGGGACGTCCGCGGACTGATCCGTTTGGCAAAAGGCTCCCGGGGAGGCCTGGGGCATTCCCGGCGGCCACCCCATGCGAGAGGGCAAGCCGCGGCGTTCGCTAGCGTCTGGCCGATTTTTCCCGGTTACCGGTGCGACCGTTACCGTCCACCATGCGGCGGGCGCTACCGCCCAAAGGGCGATGATTCCAACATCCCGAACGCTTGCGATCCTACCGTGTTTAGGTTACACTAAACATCATGAAGAAAGCACCGAAGCCTGCACCCGCCGATCCCGCCCGCAAGCAGGCGGTGATCTATGCCCGCGTCTCCTCCAAGGAGCAGGAGAAGGAGGGCTTCTCGATCCCGGCGCAATTGAAGCTGCTCAAGGAATACGCCGCCGCCAACGGCTTCGCGGTGGCGCAGGAATATGTGGACGTGGAAACCGCCAAGCAGACCGGCCGCGCCGCCTTCGGCGAGATGGTCGCCTATCTCAAGGCGCATCCGTCCGTCCGCGTGATGCTGGTCGAGAAGACCGACCGGCTCTACCGCAACCTCAAGGATTGGGTGACGGTCGACGAACTCGACGTGGAAATGCACTTCCCGAAGGAAGGCGTGGTGCTGTCGCGCGAGTCGCGCTCCTCGGAAAAGTTCATGCACGGCATCAAGGTGCTGATGGCGAAGAACTACATCGACAACCTGTCCGAGGAAGCCCGCAAGGGCATGCAGGAGAAGGCCGAGCAGGGCATCTGGCCGACCAAGACCCCGCTCGGCTATCGCAACATCACCGGCCCGGACGGCAAGAAGATCATCGCCACCGATCCGGCGCATCGCGCCGCTGATCGCCAAGCTGTTCGAATGGTATGCGCGCGGCGACATTTCGCTGAAGGAAGCGGCGCGCAAGGCGCACGCGGCGGGCCTCACCTATCCCAAGAGCGGCGCCAAGGTGCCGGTGAGCACGGTTCACACCATCCTGCGCAACCGGCTCTATACCGGCTGGTTCGAATGGAACGGCAAGCTCATCCAGGGCAAGCACGAGGCGCTGGTGCCGGTCGAGCTATGGGAGCGCGTGCAGGGCGTGCTCGACGGCCGCTTCGCCAAGAAGGCCAAGCGCGGCAAGCACGACTTCGCCTTCTCGGGGCTGATCGCCTGCCGCCTGCGGCTGCGCGGTGGTCGGCGAGATCAAGAAGCAACGCTACGTCTATTATCATTGCACCGGCTACGCCGATAAGTGCCAGGGCAACCCGGCTTCCTGCCGCCGCAAGTACGTCCGCGAGGAAGCGCTCGAAGCGCAGTTCACCGAACTGCTCGGGCGGCTTGCGGTTCGACGACGAGGTGCTGGAATGGGTGCGCGATGCGCTGCACGCCAGCCACGCCGACGAGCGCCGCGAGCACGAGGAAGCGATCAAGCGCCATCAGGCCGAATACAAGCGGCTTGAAGGTCGCATTCACGCCATGTATGTCGACAAGCTCGACGGGCTGGTGGACACGGCCTTCTTCGAGAGAATGTCGAACCAGTGGCGCGAGGAGCAGAACGCCTGCCAGCGCGAGATCGAGCGGCATCAGAACGCCGACAAATCCTACATGGACGAAGGCGTCGCGCTTCTCGACCTCGCCCGAACGCCCAAACGGCTGTTCGCGAAGCAAGAACCGCGCGAAAAACGCCGCCTTCTGAACTTCCTGCTATCGAACTGCACTTGGGAGGATGGCGAAGTGGTCGCCACCTTCCGCCAACCTTTTGACATGCTTGCGGAAACCATCGTGAAAGCGTCGCGTACCGAGGCGGACGAGACGGCGAAATCGGCGAAAACTGAGATTTGGCTGGCATTCTTGAATACAGTTCGAACCGAGAGATTCGGCGATGTGACCCACCTTAGGGCTACTATTCCTGCGACTTTCCTTGCAGCATGAGAGGCCCGCGGCGGCGCGCCCTATAGGTAGCGCCGTAGCCGCCGCGGGCTGGGAAAAGTCCGCTAAAAGGCCAAAAGCAGCGAATCTCCGCCCGTTGCGGAGTGTCGCCCAAGGGCCAATCAGAGAAGCTCGAAGACCTCGTAGGTGGGGCCGGTCGGGGACCTCGACCCGACGGCGACCGCGACCACCGTATTAAGCCAAGCCAGCTCCGGCGAGGCTGCCTCGAAGGAGCCGGCCACACGGTAGTAGTAGCTCGCCGGGTCGACCGCCTCGCCGCGCGCCACCCGCTCCAGCACTTCGGACGGGCCGCTCCGGACGCCGCGGTAGGCCATGACGAAGAGCGCGCCGTTGAGCGTGCGGAGCGGCACGCGCGCGTCAATCCGAAGGCATGTGCCATCGGCATCCACCATGATCCAGTCCGCGCCGCCCGGCAGCACGGTCCCGGACAGTCGCGGCCCATCGAAGGTGCCGCCCGAGATGGGCGCAACGCGGCGGTCGCCGACCGGTGTCGGGCCGACGACGTGGTGCGCGCCGACCTCCAAGGCAAGGCGAAATAGGAACTTCGTGCGCATCTCGGTCACTGGCCGCTCCCGATTAGCAGTCTGTTGGCTTCCGCTGCTCGACGCCGTGTTCCCTGCAGGCAGGACGCAGGCAGCGGGCCCAGCTCGTGCGCGTCGGCGTTCCACGGGTTTCGACCCATTTTCCTATCCTCTTTTGCGGATTTCCGGGCGCGGCACGATGACAACTTCCTCGGCGAGAAAGATGGCATTTTTGCTTGTCTCGGCAATAGCAGCGGAACGCGCGCTGCTCCCTTCGAGTGTCTGAAAAACTCTTCGGCAGCTTCCTTGGTGTCAAAGCAAACGATCCCGACGCCGTCGAAGGGCTCGTTCACATTCAGGGCGAAGTTGGGCGGATGGCATACTGTGCGTATCCACCGACTACACAGAGATCTGGTCTTCGTGCCACTGCTGATCCGTGATTTCAAGGATCGGTGCCCGGGGGCCGTGTCCAGCGCTATTACCAGCGCTTCGATTCTGCCCCAATAGCTTGCTTGAACCCGCACCCAGTTAAGGTCTTCGCGAGCATCATCGACGTTCAAAAACCACTGGACGACTCAATTGGTCATTCAATTCCTCGACCCTTTCACTACCGTCGGGCATCGGCGCCTCGATCGTACAGATGACGCCGGAGGGGTCATAGGCAATATGCACTTCGCCGCCAAGTTCCTGGGCCAGCGCCCTTTCAATCAGGCGTGAGCCGAATCCCCTGCGTGCGGGCCTGACGACAGGCGGGCCGTCACGCTCCGTCCAACGCAAGGTCAGACGGCGGCCTTCGCCATTGCCTTCTACTACCCATGCTACGTCGACCCGGCCGGTGGCGCTGGACAGCGCGCCGTATTTGGCGGCGTTAGTGGATAATTCATGCAGTGCCATTGCCACCGCCAGCGCTGCGCTCGGCCTGAGGCGCACAGGCGGACCCTCGATGCGGAAGCGGCTTTTCTCACCGGCATGCGTATTGACCGTATCTTCGACAATGTTCGAGAGATCCGCACCTGTCCAGCTTTCGCGCGTCAGCACGTCATGCGCCTTCGCCAGATTGACTAGCCGCGCCGCGAATTCACTGGCGCCTTCCTCTAGCGAGGAGGCTTGGCTGAGCGTCTGGAATGCGATGGACTGGACGACCGCCAACTGTTCTTGACCCGATGATTGAGCTCGCGGACGAGGATTTTTCGGTGCTCATCGGCGCGCCGGCGCTCGGTCATGTCGCGCGCGATTTTCGAAGCACCGATGATCTTGCCGTTGGCGTTGCTGAGAGGCGAAACTGTCAACGATACCCAGACCGGGCTTCCATCCTTGCGCAACCGCACCGTGTCGTAGTGGTCTATATGTTCTCCCCGCCGGATGCCCTCGAGGATGCGGGCTTCCTCGTTCCGCCGATCCGGTGGAATAAGCGTCGTGATGGGCTTGCCGATGATCTCCTCCGGTGCATAGCCGAACAGCCGTTCCGCGCCCTTGTTCCAGCTGGCTATGACGCCGTTGAGATCCTTGCTGATGATCGCGTCATCGGAGGATTCCACGATTGCCGCGAGCCGCTCCGCCAGTGCCTCGGCTTTTTTCGCTCGCTTGTGTCGATCACCATGTTCACAGCACCTGTCACCGCGCCGGAAGAAAAAACCGCCCGGAGATACGCACCGCGGCGGGTTAGAGGTGAGGGGGTCTCGGGAAGTAAGGCGAGGCAGCGCGGGACTCGGCCCCTCGACGAACTGAACTAGCGCTGTTGATGCTGGCGCCGATCCCAGGATCGGTCCTCGCCTGTCGGCGACTATCACAGACAAACCCGTAGCGGCCACCATCTCGCTAATGAGCGCTAATGCCCGCCCCAATGATCAACACATCGACCGAGATGACGCCAGTAGCGGTTCGGGTTGAGATCCTGGGTGCGCGGAATGCCTGCCAGATGCTTTTGCCGGCACGAAGTTGCTTTTTCCTGGTGACCATAAAGCCTTTGGCGCTAATCGCTCGCGCAGAAAATTTTACCCGCCCCATTATTTTGATGGAGCGGGTCAAACGTCGTCGAAAATAAGATTGTTGCGAGGTTTACCACCTTTGCGCGGCGTACCACGCGTCTACGTCCTTGCGGATCTGATCCTTAGCAATTCCGTAGCGCTCTTAAATCTTGCCTTCCAGCTGGTCGCGCTGGCCATTGATCACGTCAAGGTCATCGTCCGTGAGCTTGCCCCACTTTTCCTTGACCTGGCCTTTGACCTGTTTCCAGTTACCTTCAACACGGTTCCAATCCATTGTTTTTCTCCTCAATTAGGATGTGAGGAAACGCGTTTCCCCTGGCTTCGTTCCGCTTTCTGGAACAATGCACCTCAGAACCGTTGGAGACTGATGGCTACAGTTCCTACACCTCAACAATCAACGCCACCTGGGCCAGAGCCAAGCCCTATCCCTCCACACAACTCGTTGCCAAGGCCCCAGCCGCCCGAACCGACCGCTCAAATACCTGCGGCTTTGGATTGGCGCCATCCTTCGTCAAGCCAAAACCATCTGTGTGTATGCCTTAGCCGAAATTAGTATCGGCATGTTCGAGCTGCTGAGTTGCTACCAAATCGAAAATAAACACCTCGGGCGACGCAAACGCCACAGTGATTGGACTATTGGCCCCGTCCCCCTGCATTATTTCTCAATTCGCCGCCCATGACTTCGGAACGCGGTTTCGCGTCCAGAATGCCTTCAGCCTCGGTTAGAAGCTCATCGGAGTTGTTGTCTTAGTGCCGGCAGTCTACTCACGTCATTAGGCGCACTGGAGGTTGGGGGCTCATCGCTCAACGGGATGTACGGGAACTTTGAAGACTTTCCGACGTTTTTCTCCCGGTCCCGTGATATTTTGGCATCGCCATTAGCCGGGGCAAGACCGGTCCAGTTGCCCCCGCAATGGGCCGGTTCTCGTGAGTAAGTTGCGGGTCAAGGAGCCTTTTGTAAGAAATAGATGCCTGTTGACGCCCCCGTTGAGCGCAAACTTGCCGCCATTATGGTGGCCGACGTCGAAGGCTATAGCCGCAAGATGCACAAGGACGAGGAAGCGACGCTAGCGACGCTCACCGCGCACCGCGCCATCATCGATGAGCTGATCACCCAGCATAGCGGCCAAGTCATCGGCAGCGCCGGCGACAACGTCATCGCCGACTTCGCCAGCGGCGTCGAGGCGATCAATTGCGCGGTGGCCATCCAGCGCTCGCTCTACAAGGCAAATCTCAAAATTACGCCCGAGAGGCGCATGGAATTCCGCATCGGCATCAATGTCGGCGACATCATCCTGAAGGATGGCGATCTGTATGGCGACGGCGTCAATGTGGCCGCGCAAATCGAGGCGCTGGCGGAGCCTGGCGGCATCTGCGTGACCCGTGCGGCGCGCGACAATGTGCGCGACAAAGTGGAGCACCGCTTCGAGGATCTGGGCGAAAGAGAAGTCAAGAACATCCCGCGGCCGGTGCGTATCTTTGCCGTCGGGTTTGACCGCTCCGAGCCGGTGGAGCCTGAGCCGCCACAGCACGAAAACATCGCTTCGGCCGGAAAAGAAAAGCCTCTCGACCCGACCGAGGTCGACATCGAAATCACCTTCTGGAACACGGTCAAAGACAGCGGGGATGCCGAAATGCTCAAAGCCTATCTCGAGAAGTATCCGGAAGGCGAATTCCGCAAGCTGGCGGAAATCAACATGGCGAAGCTCACGGAGAAGAAGAGGTCCGAATAGTTGGTTCAGCACTCGGCGGGCCTGGACCTAACCGCCGTTCCGCGGAGTCAGGCGCGCTTTCCGTGGTGCAGTAGTGCGCACCCCCCTTGTATTAGTCGCATACCGCTCCATATACCATCCACACGGATGGTATGTGGGGTGGTAATTGAACAAATTTCCTGATACGGAAAAACTGACGCTCAATATCGGCTATGTCGATTTGGGCAAAATCGACCTTCTTGTCCGGGAAGGATTTTACTCCAACCGATCGGACTTCATCCGGACGGCTATCCGCAACCAGCTTTCAGCGCAGTCCACCGAAGTTGAACGCGTCGTTGTGCGGCAGACCTTTGATGTCGGCTTGCGTGATTTCAGCCGCGCGGAGCTCGAATCCAAGCGCCAAGCAGGAGAACGCCTCTCCATAAATGTCGTCGGACTCGCAAGGATAGCGAGCGATGTGACGGGAGAACTGGCCGCCGCAACCATCGAATCCATCACCGTGCTCGGCGCTTTACAGGCGAGTGCCGAAGTCAAAACCTCCCTTGCCGGTCGCATCCGGTAATTCAGAAGGAAAAAATAATCATGAAGCTTGCAACGGCTATCGGCCGAGCGCTGGATGCTGTCCGGTCCTCAAATCCCCTGGAGGCCACCCACCTTATACAGGAAGCCCTTCGCGGATCGAGGCGCCCGCAAACTCACTCGGCACAACCGCCATTATCAACCTTCCATACTCCCGAAACCTTGGACCACGGAGTTGAACAATCGCGGGCGAACAAGCCCACGCGACGGTCAGGCCTCGGCAAAACGCTCGCGGCTCTGCGTTCTTTCAAATTGCCGTTCGACGCCAACATTCATCGTCCGGACATCACCTTGCCGGAAAGCCCGAACTTTGCAAAACGCCATTTCGCCTGTGCAAGCGGGCAGCGGGACTTCCGCCTGTTTATCCCGGCTTGTGCCAGGCCCCGCGGTCTGATTGTCATGCTGCATGGATGCCGGCAAACGGCGGAAGACTTCGCCGTCGGCACCGACATGAATGTGATAGCCGAGGAAAACGATCTTCTGGTTGCCTATCCGTATCAGCCTTCGTCGGCCAACCCGATATCGTGCTGGAACTGGTTTCGTCCGCAGGACCAGGCGCGCCTGGGTGGTGAAGCGGGGATTATCGCCGGGCTAACCCAGGATGTGAGCGCCGAATTCGAGATCCCACGGGAAAATGTGTTTGTGGCCGGTCTGTCTGCCGGTGGTGCCATGGCTGCCGTCTTGGGATCCACCTATCCTGATCTCTATTCTGCGGTCGGCATACATTCCGGCCTGCCTTACAAGTCCGCGCATGATGTAAACAGCGCCTTTGCCGCCATGCAGGGAGAAAATGGAAATCGCTCCGGCGCATCCGCGGGATACGAGTTCCGGCCAAGGCTGATCGTTTTTCATGGCAGCGCGGACCAGACGGTTGATGCGGCGAACGCAACCCTTCTGTGGAACGACGCGGTGCGATCGAAAGGTCCGGGCGACGTTCTCGAACTGACCGTTTCGGCCGGAGGACGCACAGTCGATCGACGAATATTCTCTGCATTTGCCGATGTCGCATCCGTGGAGCAGTGGATCATCCACGGGTCGGGGCATGCCTGGAGCGGTGGAAATCCCAGCGGCTCTTACACAGGTGGCGATGGACCCCACGCTTCCGCGGAGATGGTCCGTTTCTTTCTGGCCGGGCGCTCGCCTTTCCTCAGCGGTGATGCATCAGCATGACGCAGATGACTTTTACCGCCCTTGACGAAGATCTGCCCGGGCTCAAGTGGCAATCCCGTTGGCGCTATTCATGGCCGGCATATCGGGCGTGGATCGCCACGCGCCGTTTCAACGGGCCGTCGCCGGCCGCCTGCCTTCAGGCGTTGCGGCGCCACATGCCGCAATTGGTTCAAACCTATAAGAAGCTCTTGCTCCTTTCGGGCGGTGGAGAGCTCGAAGCGTGTTTCCTATCGCACTGGAGGCCACCTGAATATCTCTCGGGCTGCTCCATCGCAGCCAAGGCCAGCCATGGCATGGTGCGGCTCGTCCGCAACTATGATCTGTCGCCCGAGCTCAACGAGGGTCTGCTGCTGAAATCTCACTGGCACAACCCCGTGATCGGCATGGTGGAATTCCTTTGGGGGTTGTCGGACGGCATAAACGCCGACGGCCTGTGTGCGGCTATTGCCTATGGTGGCCGCGGCGGTACTGGCGCTGGCTTTGGAATCACGCTCATCATTCGATATATCCTGGAGACATGCTCGACCGTGGAAGAGGCCCTGGGCGTGCTCGAGCGAATCCCGTCCCACATGGCCTATAATGTCACGTTGGCGGATCGCCTTGGACACACGGCGACCGTCGAGGTGCAGCCGGGCGGCGGACTGCGTCAGGTATGGCCGGCCATCGCGACAAACCACCAGAATGGACCGGAACGGCCTTTGCGGCACCGCTTTACCGAGACACATGATCGCCGGGCCTATTTGCAGTCGCTGCTGGCGGACGATCTCAGTCCCGATTCAATTGTTGAAGCTTTTCTGCTCCCGCCACTCTTCCAGCGGCGCTATCGCGAGGGTTTCGGCACTCTCTTCACCGCGGAATATGATCCATGCCTTGCTGGCGTCACCCTGCATTGGGAGGAAGGCAAGTGGGCTCAGGGATTTGGCAATTTTGCTGAGCGGCATGCGAAAGTGATCCGCTATTCGGATTCATCCAGCTCTCCGCCCGCATACTCGGATTGACAGGGCATCCGCGTTAATCTACAAGACAACGGCTCGCCGGGCGAAGACCCAGCGAGCCGGATGATCAGGACGGATGCGCGCGCGTCTAGCGCCGCATACCCTCACGCTCTACTTTGCTCACGTCATAGGGCGCCGCACTGGGGTCGAACTTTTTCCACCCGGCTTTGCGATAATCAGCCCCCAGGCGGTCCGGATCTCACGGGCTGATGGCTCTCGAGAATTGAGGTAACTCTTCCCGCTTGTGCGTCATCGATTCTAACGGAAACCAGTGTTCCACCACGCCGAACCGCTTCTGAATAAACATGGGCGTGGTCTTCCGGCACGCCGGAATCAACCAGGGCGCCCACAATCCCACCCGCCGCGCCGCCCGCAACCGCGCCTGCGGCCGTTGCCGCAAGCCATCCGGCGGCGACTATCGGTCCAACTCCCGGAATGGCAAGAAGGCCTAGCCCGGCGAGTAGCCCGGCGCCACCTCCGACCACCGCGCCGACCCCGGCGCCTGTGGCGGTCGAAGATGCTTCGTCGACATCGTCATATCTTTCGCTGACAGACTTGTTGGCGAGCAAGCTGATTTCCGAGGACGGAATGCCCGCCTCCTCCAATGCCGTGACGGCGTCGCGAGCTTGAGTGTGGCTGTCGTAGACTTTGGTGATGGTCCGCATGAGAATACCCTTTCTATGGCTGATTAGTTTGAGACGACGTTGCCCTTGTAATCGACGGCCACCTTGACGGGCTTTCCGTCCTTGTTAGCGGTGCCGCGCCAGATGCCCTTGTCGTCCTTTTCCAACGCCGAGATGTCTGAATAGCCGGCGGCGAGGGCGCGATCCTGCGCCTGGCCCTCGGTAAAACTGTTGGCGCCCTCCAACGGAGCGCCTTCGTCCACGGCGGCCGTTGTGAAGATGTCTGACCGACAGTTTTCGAGAAAACTTGCCTTGTCGATTTGGTTGTCGTTCGGCGCGCTCTTGTCCTTGACTCGCATCCACGCCGCATAGCGTGTTGCTTCCGCGTCGTTCAGTGTGCCGTCCTTGTTGGCATCGGCCGTGGTCCACATCGCATTGCAATCGGCGTCACTCATCGCCAAGGCTGGAGTGGTCAAAGCAAGGCAGGCCGCGGCCGCCAGGAGTATCGATTTCATGGGAATCTCTCGCTGATGAAGTTGCTCGCTACAGGCAGCGAGGTGTGTAGGGAAGTCCGTAGACCCGCCGATGTTCCAATAATCTTCAAATAAATAGTGCGAGTTCCGGCGTTTCATGCGCCGGACTTCGCTCCATCTTCAATCAAGAGTTAGTTCAACTGTGCAGGGATGCGGGAGGCCTGTGCCGCCGCGACTTGTCGTAGAGCTTTGCGGCTATCTCGAACATTTCTTCCGGGGCATAATCGGGCGCGAAAGCCGAGGGTATGCCCACGAGCTGCTGGATCTTGCCACCTTCAGGCAATCCCTCGACTACTTCGAGCTTTCCCGGCGGATCTCTTCTCCAAATCGTCTTTCGCAAAAGCCGCGGCTTTCAGCGTCTCCCAATTCGTTCCATGTGCCTCGACAAGCTCTTCGGCGTACTCCCGCGTCACCCCTTCTTGGACGAGGGCATCGACAGCCGCCTTTTCATTTTCGTCTTCTGGCGGTGAGGTCATTCGAGCGGGCGCCTGCCCGGGAGGAACAGGAGACGCATTGGGCTCATCATTATCTTCCACGAAGTCGCCGGAGGGGGCCATGCCTGGTTCCGCCGGTAGGCTTTCTTCATTCTGCTCGGCAAGCCGCTCTTGCTCATGTTCCCGCGCCAATCGCTGGGCTTCAAGAGGGTTGGGCGGCCGCCCAGTGCGAGGGTCGCGCGTGGCATCATAAGGTTCAGAAATCCCCATGCGGTGCTGCTTCCCTATCTACAAGCGTCACGCCTTCAATGCCTGACCGTTCCGGTGGATTTTGGTTATTGCCTGTCATTTGTCTGTCTCCTGTTCATCTCTGATAGGCCTGATCTTAGCCCCTCTTCGTATCCTCGAACCGTCCGCGCGATCGCTCTCCGATAGTCCTGCCAGCGGGCTGAGGGTTTCCCTGGTCGAAGTGAGCAGGCGGTTTCGATCAAGCTTAATGGCGTATCGCTCTCAACGATGACCGAGGACGTTACAGCCACGCTGCTAATTTAGGAGTTGTTGAGGTACTCAGTGATTTCGACCGTTCCTTCAATCACACCCTGACCCCGTCGAGGCCGATCGACATCGATGCGATGGCCAGTTCATATTTGGTAACGGCTTCTTCAGCTGGGCTGCTCTCCTCTAAGGGCGCCTCGTCCGTGGGATCCGCAGGACGCATGCGAGTCAATCCAATGGTGCGGTGCGCTTCGAGCTCCTCTATGCCAGCCTCAACATCGGTTGATGGCAATGGGGTAAGCGGCATTTGAATCTCCACATGAAAAAACCCGCGGGCGTGGCGGCTGCCCGAACAATCTAGGCAGCTTCTTGGCGTGCCGCCATGGGGTTAACTGTCTCCGCGAGGCTGCTCAGCTTTTCGTCGGCAGCCTTTTCCTCTTCAAGGCTTTCAGCCAACAGATCTGCTGCATCGGCCATATCAAGTTGCTTGGCCCACGCGATGAGGGCGCCATAGCGAGCGATTTCGTAGTGTTCGACCGCCTGGGCGCTGGCAATCAAGCCGGCATCCATAACACCGTCGTCGTCAGCTTCCTGCATAATATGGTCGCCCTCGGCCGAAAGGCCCTCAAGTGCTTCGCACTTCTTGGCGCGAGGGGTCTTGTCCAGCATTCTGAAAACTTCCTCGATGCGCTGGACTTGGCCTGCAGTCTCTTCAGCATGCGAGGTGAAGGCTTCACCCAATTCTTCGGTTGTGGCCTTCTTGGCCATTTTTGGAAGTATTTTGGTGAGCTTCTTCTCGGCATAGTACATATCGCGGAGGGTGTCCTCGAAAAGGGCGTCGAGCGAATCCATGGCCATGGCATTTCTCCTGTTGCGTTGAACGTGTCGTGAACTACCCCCGGGTCGAATTGTTCCCTTAAGCTAAAAGCTCCACGCAGATTCCTGCGTGGAGCTAGGAGCTTGGAGAGTGTGCCAATGGCCAAGTCGACACCCTCGAACAATGTCGGTAACGGCATTTAGGTCCTATATCTAGGGTGGCGAGAACCCTATCGCTGCTGTCGCAAATGAGAACCAGCAACCTTTTAATAGCTAAATCAGGTCGTCACCATCAGGGCTTCCTCATCGTCGCGCTGTTTTCCGCCAATGGCCAGCGGGATATTCTCGAAAGCGTCGCTGTGGCGGAGG
>CAWJDZ010000028.1:0-273944 GCA_963841765.1 uncultured Alphaproteobacteria bacterium | reverse complement strand
TCGACCTGGCATCGCCGCCGTGCCGCCGACCGGCATGCTGAAATGGTCGCAGCGTCGCGCCCCGCTCGGTTTTCCGATCGACCGTGTCGACGGATTGCCGCTCGGATCGGCGCAAGGTGTCCGGGTCACGACGCCAGGCGCTGAGGTGCCGGAGAGTTTTGCGCCAGGTGGTTATTGGATTCGACCCAAGCGGAAAAGCTCAACCGGCCACCATTCGACATCCTCAATGCCGGCGCGGTGCTCGCCCATAGCGCGCCGATCGAAAGCGCCGCACTGGTCGACAATCGCAATGTCGATGTCATCATCATCCTTGGACCAGACAAGACCTGGCTGAAGGGCATCGCCTTCGACCTCGGTGGGCTCTCCGCGCTCGTCGCTGCCAGCCAGCGTCCGGCCGCGCTGAGCGATGCCTCTCCGCTCATCAAGGCATCGCGCGAGACCTGGGCCACGGTAGGATCGACTGGGATTGTCGACGGGCTTCGCCAGCGCCACTGCCGCCCATCAGTTCGCCCGCGCTAGTGGCGGTCATACTGCTGCAGTCGCGAGCGCTGACGTCAACGCGCCGCTTGATTTGTCGGGACTCTGAGGATGGCTGAATTCTTCTCCTGGCATGTATCGCGACTTCGCAGTCTTGGCCAGGGACCAGTCGTCGCCGGTCGCCTGCAAGCCGAAGCGCCAATCGCGCTCGAAGACACACTCACAGGCGCCACGCAGACTGCCCTCGGGACCGTTCGAACTCTTCGGCCCGGGCGATGTCGCGCGCCTCACGGCGGGCACGATCACCCGCCGCTATCCGGCACCAGGTGCGATCGATGCAGAGGAAACCAAGCGGGCGCTGGTCGAATTCGCGGGCCTTGATCTTCTCGACCTGCCATCCCGCTATTCGCCGGATGTCGGCAACGCTCAGGGCATTCGGCCATGGCTGGTCCTGGTCGTGGGCCAACCTAGCGACATCATAGTGTCGCGCGACGGCAAGGCTACGCTGTCGCCGGCGATACAAGCAATGCATCCGCTCGACCAATCGCGACTTTGGGCCCATGTCCACA
Organism: uncultured Alphaproteobacteria bacterium; assembly: GCA_963841765.1. Lineage (GTDB taxonomy): Bacteria > Pseudomonadota > Alphaproteobacteria > Rhizobiales > Aestuariivirgaceae > Taklimakanibacter. Next base: position 272,898 of record CAWJDZ010000028.1, on the reverse strand, counting down.
AGGTCGACGGCCAAACATTTGCGCGTATTCTCAGTCCGATAGATTTGGCGGCTACCAAGTACTACATCGCCTGCCTCGTCCCGGCATTCGTTGTTGAGGAGGATGGGACCTTGCGCGACGCCTGGCCAGCGCCGAGCGGAGGCGCGGTATGGCTTCCCTGCTACGACACCTGGTCGTTCCGGACGGGGGACGAAGGCGACTTTCATGAGATTGCCGCGAAGCTGAAAGCGACCACGGCAGATCTGCTCGGCCCGACTTTCGGCCAGGCCACCATGCGCTACGATCGACGGGGAAGTCCGCCGCAGGCCGTGCAGCTTCCTTCAGCCGGAGCTTTACAGCGACCGGATATGACCGGGCAGGCGCCGCTGCCATCCGATCAGCTGTGGATTGCCGATGAGATAACGGCGCTCGCCGATGATGTGCCGACGCCCGACGGGCGCTGGGTGCTGACGTCGCCGCGCTATCACGAGCCGTTCACGCCGCCTGGCACATTGCCTGCCAGCGGCTGGAGCAAGACATTGAACACTGACCCGCGCAGCCGTGGCGCTGCCGGTCTTGGCGCCTGGGCCGGCATCGCCTGGCAGGAACGCATTGCAGCAGCTGCCGCGAAGAAGGCTGGCGATCTCGGCGTTGCCCGCGACCGTGTCGGTAATCTTGCCTTTGGTCTCGAGGCGAGCCGCTCGCTGTGGCGCAGGCACGTACCGGAGGATCCGGTCGAACGCCTTGCCGTCCTCGCCCCGGTGCTCGGCCGACTGCCCGCGCAAGGCGATGGCACCATCCTCGATCAGATATCCGGCCGAACGCCGCTGATGGTGCGTGCCTTGTGGTCGTCGGCGGCGCGACGCGCACTGAGGCCCGGACCGGCGCGAAGCGCTCTTGCCGCGCCGGGCGCCAATCGTTTCGAGAAGATCCTCGAGCTTGCCTCGGACTGTCCGGAACCAGCGCCTGATCCTGATGCAATCCCACTCAGAGGCGATGCGGATCATGATGCACAGCTGAGCGCCACCAAAGAGGCGATCGACAATGCTGGCCGCCAGGATCCCGAACTGGCGGCGGAAATCGCCGATCGGCTGCTGGGCGCGGGTTCACCCCCAGCCGTGGAACTCCTCGCCGCCATTCTTGCCGCACTTGACCCCGGAGGCGGCGCAAGGCCCCGCGATCAAATCCGCCAGTGGTTGCGCGAGCCGCGCGGGGCAGAATTCAATCCGGAGGATCTGTCCGATCTTATCGATAAACTCCGCGCTTTAGGCGAGCAACCCCGTTGCCGCCGATTTTCGCCGGGCAAGCTCGGCGAGATCGTCGCCGGTGCCGTCGATCCTACTGTCGAGCGCCCGCTTGTCGTAGTCCGCGTGCTCGCCACGCTGGAAGGCGTCTTCGACATCGGTCCTGTCGAAATCCAACCCGAACTGGATTTGCCGCTGTGGAGTTTCCTTGCAGAAGCTTCGCCGGACTGGCTGCTGCCAGGCGTCGGCGATCTGCCGGACAATCACGTCGTGGCGGTAACGACCAATCCGGCCTTTGTCGAGACCATGCTGGTGGGCGCCAATCACCAGGCTGTCGCAGAACTGCGATGGCGCAACATGCCGATCACGCCGCGCTGGTCGCCGCTGCGTAAGTTCTGGCAGCGCGCAAGCGGCAAGCTTGACATCGCGCCAATTCGCGACTGGCCACAAGCCGCGGAATTTGGCGCTGCGGGCCTCGCTCCGCCGGGCGGCACCGGAATCGAGGCAGTGGTGGTGTTCCGCACCACGCTGTTCCGCCGCTATCCTGCGACCGTTGTCTATCTCTACAAGGACAATGACTGGGTGCCTCCGCCAGCCGGCCAGACGCTCGTCGAAACGGACAAGCGCTATCCAACCTTTACAGGCACGATTGGTCCGGACGTCACCCTCTTCGGCTTTCCTTTACAGCCGCAGGAGCTCGTAAATTATTGGGTCGTGTTGGAGGAACCACCGAGCGGCTATCGGTTCTACAGCACCAAAGACGGCGTACCGATGCCGTCCACGCCGGTGACAACCAGCGCCGAGTTCGCGTCGGGCACCTTCGCCGTCCCGGTGCGTGTAATGATCGGCCGCCTGATCGAGGCCGTGTGATGGCGGCCATCGAAGTCCTCGCTCCCTTGCGTATCGAGACGCGGTTCTATCCGCCGGATCAGAACGAAGGCGAATGGCGGCTGCGTTTGCGCGTCTATCCGGACGAGTTCTCAATGCAGCGGTCACCGCCGGCGCCAAGCCCGGCTGAACTCGACCTGCTCGACGATGTCTTGTCGGCGCCGTTGCGTGATCCACCGGTGGAGATCGAAGCGGCGTTTCTCGTCTTTGCCGGCAAATTGGGGCCGGCGCGTGCAGTCTGGTTGATGCGCAACGTGCCAGTGGCAGAGGTTGACGGCGTATCGCGCGCCGACCGAACCGGCATGCAGGCGCGGGACGACGAGGCATTGCCGACGACGCAAAAGCCCGCCGGCTTGCCGCCGACGCTCGGAGTCTTGGCTCCTCCTACCCCCCGGACAAGGCTACTTCCTTGCCAAGACGATGGCCCTCGATCGCGACGCGATCGCTCAGGATCTGGACCTTTCGGCGTTTCAGGACGAGATGCTTATACGTAGTGGCGAACTGCCAGAAACCTGGTGGACTTCGTTCAAACGGGCGAGCGACGTCGGACTTGCCCTCGAATTCAAGCTCGGCACAACGCCGCCTGAACTCGAAGCCATCGTGGTATGCGGACTGGGCGACACGGGGCCAGAGGAACTCATCGAAGCGCACGCGGCTACTGGCCGGCTCGCCATACTGCGTCCCGGGACGCCTACCAATACCGTAGAAGGCGAACCGACCACTGAGCTCGGCGCCGATGCTACGGCATGGTTGCCGCTCTTGAGCGCCGATCCAACAACGCAACAAGCCGCGCAAAAAGTGATCGGTCTTTTGTCCGGCTTCAAGGCGCCGGCGCAGCCGCTGCTCGGCGGCGACATCGATGCCGAAGGGCACGGACCTTCCATCGTCCGAGCTCTTTGGCCGGTTTTGTGGGGGCATGCGCTACGCGACATGTTGGGCGCCGGCGCCACCGAAGCGGAGATTGCCACCTGGGCATTCGATCATTTGGCGCCGGAGGGCCTTATCCGGCGATCCGGGTCGGCGAGCAGCCCTACGCCTTGTTGCCAACGACGTACACTCCTGCGCTGGTCTCCCGAAAATTCGCTCGAGGAGCGCCTGGTGCAATGGACGAGAGAGTGGCGGCAGATCGCGGCGGAGGCTGCGGAAACATCGGCAATGTCGTCAACGCGCCGACCGAGCGGTTCATCGAGCTTCTAGGCGAGAGCGCGCCGACGCGGCGATGGGGCGTGCGCCCGCTGGCGCCGCTTGCTATCGTTCGCGCGCTACGCGCGGCGGCGGGGATGCCGACGATCGATCCGACGGCATGGGAAGATGCGACAGCCGATGCGCTGGCTGGGCTCTCTTCGCCCGCGGATCCGTTTGCGCCCTTCGCTGGCCTCTTTCCGCTGCCGCCTGATCCGCTCGATCGGATGGATAAGCCCGATCACCTCTTTGAGTTGATCGTGAGCCTTGCTTATTTCAGGGAATGGAACAAGCCGCTCGGCCTGCTTGGCCATCTCATGGGCGAGACGGTGGCGCTACTGCGCGCCGGGATCGGTCAAGGCAAGCAGCAGCTCTTCAGCCGGGCAACCGGTCGATCCGAACGCGGTTCTGGCGCTCGGCCTGTCACACTCAGCACTCATCACTCTCATCTTCTCTGGCGACGACGATGCCGTCGAGGCGCTGAGAACCAGCGGTATTCGGGTGGGGAGGAACTAGCCAAGCGCTTCCAGCTTGGCATCGACGCCTCATCCATCTCTACGATCGGTGGAAAGTGGATGAGGACGCCGTTTTCGCCGCGCTTCTTGCAACACTCGACACGGCGGCCTTTCGAGTGGATCCGTGGATCACGGGACTGGCCAATTCCCGGCTGAAGCGACTGGTGGATGACGGTGTGCCGTTCTACATCGGCGCTTATGGATGGGTCGATCGCCCGCGTCCTTATACTGGCGATCCGGGCAGCCCGCCGCCGCCCGGACCGACGCCGGCGGGCCTCCTTCATGCGCCTTCTTATGCGCAAGCCTTGACTAGCGCGCTATTGCGCGATGCGGCTGTCCGTTATCCGGGCGAGGATCGCTGGCAAATCAACATTACCTCCGCGAAGGTGCGCGCCGCTCAGCGTCTCGCCGAGCGCGTTCGGCTCGGCGTTCATCCTTACGAAGCACTTGGTCTCGAAGTCGAGCGGCTGGTCGGTAATTGGGATGATGTGCGCATCCTGCGCCAGCATTTCCCGCTGCGCACCACCCATGAGGGGCAGCGGTGCTGTGATGGCGCGCGTGTCCTGCGCGTTATTTTGCACAACAGCGAACCCGTACCACCGGATCTTCCCGCGGGCATAGCTGCCGCAATCGAACCGCTCGACCATGTGCTCGACACTTATGCGGACTTGCTGGTCACCGATGGCGTTCATGCACTGGTGACCGGACAAAGCGAACTTGCCAATGCGGCGATGGAGGCGGCAGCCGGGCTCGGTGCTCCGCCGGAGCTCAGGGCAATGCGCACCGCGCGCGGCGCGCAAACGCTACGCGTCTCGGCTTGGGCGCTGCTGCCGCCTGGCATTCCCAGTGGATCGCCGGCCCGCATCGCCGATCCTTCGTTTGCGGCCTTGCTAGATGCCGAGCTTAGGCCCGCCTTCGATCTGGTGTTGGACGCTTGGCGCCGGCGCGGCCGCGGTGAGCCTCGCCGATCGTCACTTGCATGGCGTGGACGTCTTCGATTTTTCTCCGGATGCGCTGGCGCTTCTGGTTCGGGGCGAAACAGCTGGTTCTTCGCCCGTCGTGTCGGCGGGTGGCGTTGAGAAAATTGCTGCAGCGAGCCGTCTGGCCGAGCTCTTTGGCGGTGGCGACAACAATCCGCTTGTCCCCGATCCGAACAGTGGCCGGGACGACGACAAGGCTCCGGCAAGCAGCCTCAGGCAGGCGATGCTGAATGATCTGGGAGCGCGTTTTCAATCGCTTCAAACGGATGCAGCAGCGCGGGTACAGGAACTCATCGCAGCAGATCCTGTCGATGAGAATTTGGTCAAAGCAGTTGATCGCGATGCTTAAGGCGTGGCGCGCCTTCGACGCCGATAGTGCAAATCCGCTGAGCGCGGGCCGCGCCATTCTTGCAGCCAGGCTGAAGGCAGCACAGAATGTCACCGGGCGGCATCGTCGCCTTGCGGCTCGGTATCCGCGCGCTGGTCGGGCATCCCCGCTTGCCAGTGCTTCCCATCGTTTCGAATACTCTCCTGAGCAGCCTCAATTCTGTGCCGGCCGGCGGCGACGGTCGGCCGGTGACAGATAAGGACTGGCTTGAGATAGTCGCCGCAGTGCGGCCGCGACTTGCGCTTCTTGAAGCACGACAGCTCGATTCCACTAGGCTTCCGTGGCCCGCCGCGATCCAGTCCGCGGACGGCGGCGGCTTGGGCGATCCATGGTCGAGAACGGGGCCGGTGATCGTAGCCTATGGTCCGGGTGTCCCGCTTCGCGGTGGACGGGTGGCACTGGCCGGGCTTGATGCGTGGTCTGAGTCGATCCCGAGCTCCGAACATGTCACTAGCGCGGCATTTGGCTTCAACGGGCCAAAGTCCCGCGCGCCACAGGCGATATTGATCGGTGTTCCGCCCGATCCCGATCAGCGCATGACCGACCAGGAGCTGGCGGAAACCGTGATGGAAACACGATTGCTCACGCGGGCCCGGGCAGCGCGGCCGAGTATCGTGGCAGGGAGCAGGGTGGCGACGCCAAGCGCTCTTGCTTCACCTCATTTGGGCTTTCTCAGAAATTGGTGGAGTCCATGAGCACGCCCTTGCATCTGTGGCTCGAACCAGTGAGCCCCGCTACCGATCTTGACAGCGGACTGCGGGCACGCGTGGCGGATCCAGTGTGGTTCCTCACGCGACAATGGCAACTTGGCGAACATCAGGGAGAGGATGCATCGAGCCCTGTCGCCGTCAGGGTCGACATCAGCCATGAACAGCTGCGCTATGACCCGCGCCGCCCGCATCTCGATCCTACGATCGTACCCGCCGAGGCGCTCGTCGAGGCGGAGCCCGGCGACTGGTGGACCGTTGGTCGGCGCATCCGGCTTGGACGTGCCGCCGCTCCGCTGCTGGCGCAGCTCTCGTCTATGCAGCTCGAACGGTTGCGCTTCGGCGCTCTGCCAACGCCTTATGAGGAGCTTGCCGGAGAGCTCGACGGCCGCGCCATTTTCACCGCAGGTTTGCTGGCGGGAAACGCGATCTGGTCAGAGGTGCCATCACCTCCGGCTGACCGCTGGTCGGCGAGTGAGCTCACTCACAATGCCGCGTTCCGCGCCGGCCGCCGCATGCTGGACGTGAAAGACCATGATGGCGGCGATCTCGACTGGTTCTCCGCCGATGGACGTTCTGGTCCGCTCGCTGTCACGGGAACGGATCCGCCCGAGCCTAGGACACGGTCGGTCGTCCCAGGCCGGATCAGTTATCCCGGTGCACCGAAACCCCGCTGGTGGCAAATCGAGGACCACACAGTCGACATTGGCGGCTTTTCGCCTGACCGATCGCATCTCGGCTCTCTGTTGCTGTTCGATGTTGCATTGGCCCATTCGGACGACTGGTTCTGGTTCCCGGTTCCGGCTCCCTTGCCGCCGGGACCGGGACAGTCGGCGCCCGCTTCCGCGGGTGTGGTCATAAGGCTGCACAAGACCATCGTTCGCGACAGTTTTGATGCGGAGTGGGAGATTGCGTCACCCCCAGTCGATGGCCCCGGCGCCTGGTCCTTGTTCCACACTGCCGGATTGGATGCCGGCTCGCTTGTGATCTGGCCGGTCGCCATTGCGCCGCAGAGCGGTCCGGTCCTCGATGAAGTGCTTATCGGCGTCGATGAGGACGCAAATCTCGCTTGGGCTGTCGAACTGCGCGCCGATGGCAGGCAACTCCTGGCAGACGCAGGGACCGCAGAGGCGATCCAGGAGGTAACACGTACCGGGACGCGCGCCTTCCGCTATCTGCCCTCGACGACGCTTCCGCCGCAATGGCATCCTTATCGGCGCATGCATCCGAGCCGAATGTTCGGCGACTGGCAGCAAGGCATCGTCTCCGACCTCACGGGTCCGTGGCCGCGGCCGAGGCCCGGCCCCGCGTCACGGCTGATCGGGGGGCCGTCCGGCCCGGGTGCCGGGCGGGGCCATCAGATGAGCCCCACGGCAATACCAAGCAGCGGCGTCGCCTTGCGCCGCCGTCCCAAGCTCGCGCGCGACACTGAGGGACGTCCGGTCTTGTGGGTGGAGCGCAGCGCCCAGCCCATTGTCGGTCCTCCGACCTCACATCTGCGCTTTGACGTGCTGGCTGAAGATGCAAACGCCGTGGGAGGCGATGATGGCTGATGCTTTCATCGACGTTCAAATTGTCGAAGACATTGCGCTGCCCTATCAAAGCGGCGCGGAGCAGTGGCTCGATGAGACAATGAGTCTCTGCTTGGCAGGACGTAGCCAATCTCTTCGCCGGAATACGCCTCGACCCGCTTTTCGCGGTCGATGTCGCAGCACTCGCCGATCTGGTCGACACTGCCCGCATGCTGGGCGAGGAGCCGCCGAATCCGTTCGCCTGGTTCGAAATCCCTTGCGATGACGATGCACTCGCCGAGGCGCTGTTGCCGTTGGTCGAACTCTGCCCTTCGTCCTCTGGGCGGGAATTAGGACCGAAACGCTGCCTGCCGGTCTCATATCTTTCGGCACCAATCCGGAAAGCAGCCGTGCCCAGCAAATCCTGGCGGCGCCATTCGGTGTCGACGCCATTTACGCATGGCAAGTGCCCGGCGGTACGGGACCGCGCATCCGGGTGTGCGATATTGAGAACAACTGGGATCTCAACCACGAGGATTTCATTGGCGCGAACATTACATCGTTCTCCGTCTTCGCTAGCCAGGACCGCAACCATGGAACAAATGTGCTCGAAATCCTCATGGCCGTGGACAACGGCGTGGGATTAGTCGGCATCGCGCCTGAAGCGGCAGGGTTCCTTGTGACAGACAATCGCGGACCGGGACGCGGATTTTCCATGCCCCCAGCTCTGGCAGCCGCGGGTATCGCGGTGCAGCGACGCGGGGTTGTCTTGATTGAAAAAGCACACATCTTTGTTGCCGGCGGTGGCCCGGATATCCCGATTGAGTTCCACAGACCCACGCAGACCGCGATCGGCTTGCTCACCGCGGCGCAGATCAATGTCATTGAGCCGGCCGGCAATCGCGGCGTCGATCTTGATCAGTTTCCATTCCTTGCGCATTTGCGGCCGAATAGCCCGACGTTCTCCGGCGCCGTCATGGTCGGCGGCGCCGACCTGACAGTCATCAACGACACGGAAATGGGATGGTCGCGCGGCTCAACGCACGGAGCCAGGGTCGATTGCTTTGCTGCCTTTAGCGAGATACGCGCGCCATCATCAGCCGCCGTCGATGCGTATCAGCAATTCAGCGGTACTTCCGGCGCTTCCGCCATCGTGGCCGGCGTTGTCTGTGCGATCCAGGGCATGTCGGAAGCGGCCTCTGGCGAGTGGCTGCTCCCTCAAGACATACGCCGCTTGTTGCGTGACCCTGACCTCGGTACACCGACGGGACCGGGATTGCCCGGCGGCATCGGTTCCATGCCGGATTTGCGCAAGATCGCGCGGCACATGAAATGGCCGCGCATCATGCCGGTTGCGGCGATGCTGTTCGCCGATGACGGCGCTATGATCGTTCAAGTGGATGACAATGATCTGCTAAGCCGTCGGTCGTGGACCCTTCTGACCGGCTTCCTTCCACACGTGTCGCTCCCTGCGCCAGACGACAGCTTTCAGCTTAGCCCGCAGACACCCCCGGTCATGCTAACGCTCGAGCTTGAGCCGCTCATGCGCACACTCTTCGAAGTCGTCGCGGTCGGCACGGACGGAACCGTTCATTATTTCTGGTGGGACACCCTCGGCAATACGGGCCACCTCGCGCCCGCTCGTTCAGAAGCGGAAGTGGTTGCGGTCGGACACGATATCTCAGCCGTTCACCCGACGGCACCGATCCTCGCCGTGGCCGGCATCAGTCCTGAAGGACGGCTCGTCTTCATGATCGACGATGCGGGCATTCCGGGTCCTCCTGTTTTCACCGAGCCCTTGGTGCTTGACGGCCTTGCCAGTTACCGCACATTGCCTGGTCCGGTGCTTATTTCGCGCCTTCCAGGCGAGCTCGACATCATTGCCATCGATGATGGTGGCAATCTGCGTTGGGCGACCGGCTCGGCCGTTGCAACCTGGGGCACGTTCTTCGGACCGTTCGTCAGTCCGCCGGCTAATGTGCCTCTCGACCCTCATGCCAAGCCCGGTGTCGTGGGGACACTCGACGGGTTGGCCGTGGTTGCGGTTGGTACGGACGGTCTCCTTTATTCTTGCGGCTTCGGGCTCATGCCCATGATGGTCGAGAGCCTCGTCGCCATCGATCAGACCACGCGCTTTGCCGCACTAGGCCCAGTGGCGCTCGCGCTCGCTGGCACCAGCACACTGGTCGCCGTTGCAGTCGGGGCCGATGGACTTCTCTATGCGATGTTTCGACAACTCGCCATCGGGGGCAGCTGGAGCGCTGTTCGGCCCATCAATTCCAGTGTGAAGGTCAGTCCGCTCGGAGGAGCGACAGTTGTTGCGCGCGGCAACAACATCATGGCGTTCGCTGTGTTGCCGAATGGCCGCATCTGCCGTTCCGACTTCGTCAGCGGTCTGGGGTGGCTGCCGCTGCGTGCAGCGTGATGATAGTCATCTATTTGCTTTCTGATCGAACAGGCCCGGATGCTGACGCGCCGCCCGATCGAAACCGCCCCAACCAGCTCTCAGTCGCACGCCTATTACGCATATTGCTGTTTTGTGACCCAAATGGCCCATTGGTCGGAGGATCGCGATCGATTTCGTGTTGAAGCCATTGAATTTGCGAAGCGGGCGGTCACGCTCGATGACGCCGATAACAGCGCCCGCTGGATCCTTGGCAAGGGCGCCAAGACGGAGATTATGCCCGGCACTCTGCAAGGTGCTTCACGCAAAAGCCACTGCGGGGATAAATGCGGGGATAGGCGAGAAGATGAAATAGCAAAACCAAATTAAATCAATTAGTTCAGATAAAAATTTGGCTCCCTCCGTCTCCGCCACTCTACCTACATGGTATAACTCGATAAAATAAAAGAGCGGAGCAATCACCCGCGAATGCTAGTAAAGTCGGCATTTTTGCTCTGGTTCGCATCACTGAAGGTGTCGGCCTTCTTACACTGAGAGGTGAGCGGTATTCTGCTCTGAAGAGGAAGCGTGGTTCGCAGGCTGGGCAGATCAAGGTATGGCGTGTGCAGAGGGCGATTTATCGGGTGTGAGCTTGGCGGAGGCATACTTGCCTGGCGCGAAGCTGACGAAGGCTGACCTGACCGGCGCCGACTTGAAGCAAGCGAATATGAACGGTGGCGATCTAAGTGTGAGCGCGATTGTGAGGCGTGGCGCAGATGAAGCTGAAAGAATGCTTCGGTCTCATCTAACAACGGCTTGGCAGTTCGTAAGAGCGACAATGCTCTTTTCCCCGGGTTCGTTGGCCTAGTCCAATTCAGAGCCGCGAGCCGACGCTTGATCCCGCGATCCGTCGTCGGGCAGCGAAATCGGGGGGCTGTTGTGCCTCGAATTCCCGCGTGCGGCGACGATCCCTCAAGCCCATGTCTGTGCTTGGTATGTTCTGACACTCAACAGATTTGAAACAAGGAGCCCCTATGTTATGGTGACGATGAGCGGAGGAGGAGCACTCATGGCAGACCCGTTGAATTTCAAGGAAACCCCGAACCTTCTGGACCTGGTCGAATCGTGCTGCAGTGATCTCTCGAAGATCTCGGGGATGTCGGAAAGTGCAACATGTGGTGAAAAAAGCCAATGGAGCTCTCCGACCGAGCGTTCACCCTGCTCGGATGATGCGGTCGACGTTCACTCCGTTTGCGCCGATGAGGGACCGCTGCCGCCGGAGCTGTCCGTTTGCGCCGATGAACCGCCATCCGATGTTCGCCTCAAGACGGATATCGAGCAGGTCGGCACCACTGTCTACGGCCTTCCGCTCTATCACTTTCGCTACAAGACCGGCACGGCCCGTTTTGAAGGCGTCATGGCTCAGGATGTTCTTGCGGTGATGCCCGATGCGGTGGTGGTGGGCGAGGATGGCTATTACCGCGTGAAGTACCGTGAGCTTGGCATCAGGATGACCAAGGCCTGAGCATCACAGCATTGGACAATTCCGGAAGGGCGGTTTCCGCCCTTTCTTTTTGAGGTGAGGCATTGACGGATGGCGGGACTGGACATCGCCGAAACCTATCTGGAAAGCCTGCTAAGGACCGAACGTGCCACTCACGAAGAGCTCTCTGAGTATCAGGCAAAACTGCTCCGCGCCCTTTTAAAGCCCGCTTTGGGCGAGACGCCGTTTTACCGCGACCGGGCCGCACCGCCGGAAGATCTCGAGCCGGGTTCTTCCTATTGGCTGGCCCAGCCCTTCATCACCCGCAGGGACCTCGTGGACAACTTCGATGCATTCCGTCCCCGCAGTTTTGCGAGCCTGCACGGAGTGATCACGCCGACCTCCACGGGCGGAAGCACTGGCCCAGCCGCCCGCAGGGATGTGTCGTCGCTCGAGTTCGGTCGCCAGGTTGCTGGCAAGCTATCGCATGTATCACAATTGGAAGCTTGACCAGACGCGCCCGCTCTTCGTGTTGCGCAAGACGAGGCGTGAAGAAGAGATGCGCTTCGATCGGTGGGGCTTTCCGTGGCGCGACGAGAAGAGCCGCGGGAAGCGCATCTGGATGGATATTGCAACACCACCTCGCGAGCAATTGCAGGGGATGGCCGATCAGGGACCAGTCTACGTCAATACGCTTCCCTCGAACATCTTGCGTCTGTCGGTCGAGGCACTGCGCTCGGATATCCGGCTCAGCGTCCCCTACATCATCAGCGTTGGAGAATACTTGGCGCCGGAGGTGCGGGCGGCTGCAGCGCGTGCCTTCGGGAGCACGATCATCGATTCCTTTGCCTCTGCAGAAGCCGGCGTGGTGGCCATTCAGTGTCCGGAGACAGGGCTTTACCACATTCAGAGTGAACAGGTTCTCGCCGAAATCGTGTCGCCCGCGGGCCAGCTCTGTGCGGTGGGCAGAACCGGCGAAGTCATTGTCACCCCGCTTTACGGTTACGCCACGCCGCTCCTTAGATATCGTTCCGGGGATTTTGTGGAGGCAGGGCCATCCTGCGCATGCGGGCGGGTTCTTCCAACGATTGCCCGCATCGCCGGCCGCCGGGAGCATATGTTCGACCTTCCGGATGGAGCACGGCAACTGCCGAAGATAGACCGTGTCCTCATCACCGAGGTGCTGCAACACGATCGGTGGGTGCTGGCGCAGACTTCAGAAACGGAGGCTGTGTTCCGCCACGTCGGTGCCCTAAGTGTCTCGCGCGAGGACAGGCTAATGGAAAACCTCCAGGGAGCTCTGGGAAATCACATCCGCTGCACCTTCACTGAGGTCTCCGAACTGCCGCTGACGTCCGGCGGCAAGCGGCACTTCACGACCAACGAGATGCCCGTGCGAGAGACTTAATCTGCAAGCTGCTTGGGTTGCGACACAGCCGGCACCCATTGCCGCCAATCCTATTCTAGGCAGGGAACCTTTCCCCCAGGCGCGCGTTTACGCAACGTCTCGCCTTCCCAGCCCCCAGCCCCTACAATGGCGAGACCATCACGCTAGCCCGCCGCGGTGCGTATCACCCAGGCGGGCTTTTCTTCGGGATTGTCCCAAGTCTCTGGCCGCCCCTGGTAATTTATTCCAAAGGAGGGGGTTTGATTGCTTCAATAACCTCAAGTAAATGTCTTCAACCGCCGCCTAAGCGATTGAAGACAAGGGGGTATGTAGTGCCGTTCATTCCGGATCTTGCCGCGTTCAAGAAAAGCCTCGCTTCGCTGCCCGTATCCACCTTTGAGCCCGGACAGACCGTGCTGTCGGCCGGGTCGAAGACTGGGCAGTTGTTTATTCTACGGCAAGGTCATGTCGAGGTCGTCAGGGACGGCCTGCAAATTGCGACCGTCTCCGAGCCGGGGGCGGTGTTCGGCGAGCTCGCCCTCATCCTGGACAAGCCCCATACCGCCGATGTCCACGCCATAGAGCGATCAGAATTCCACGTCGCCAAGGCGTCCTCGCTACTGGGCGAGGACGTGGCCGCTTTGCTCTACGTTTCCGCCATTCTTGCCCGGCGGCTCGATTCCGCCAATGAAGTCATCGTCGAGATCAAGCGGGAGCTCGAAGCCGGCAAGCGCCCGGGCGCTATCACCAAGGCGCTGGAGAAGCTCGAGGAGCTCTTAAGTCCTTCAGGCGCCAACACGCCGGACTTCGCCTACTATCCGATCCTTTGACGTCTCGAACGCCGGATGGCTGCTTCGTGATCAGTCGAACCAGGTGCTGTAGATTTTATCGAAGCTGCCGTCCTCCATCGAGATGTGGAGCCACTGGTCGACGAAAGTCTTCAGCGTGATGTAGCGCTGCAGGCAGTAACCTTTCTCCGAAAAGTCGAACGGCTTGTCTGGATGCACCGCGCGTAGCACACCCGCATGCCGCTTCTGCTGATAGCGTGTCTCCGAGGCATCCGTAATCATCAGATCGGCACGGCACGGCCTTGGGCGATCTGATCGAAGATGGTGGTATTGTCGGTGTAGACACTGATCTCGGCATTTCTGATGTGGGCCCGGGTGAAGCGCTCATTGGTGCCGCCGGGATTGACGATCACCCGCGTGCCATTGTTGTCTATATCGGCGAGTGTCTGATACTTCCCGACATCGGCGCAGCGTGTGGCCAGGCCGGCCAGCATTCGAGCGATCATCGCCCTTTTCAACCTCATCGCCGCGTTGCCGTATGTCATGGCACTCTGCCGCGGCAGGCCCAGGCAACGGCCACAAAGGAACGCTGTCCGTCGGGCGCGCCCGCGACATAGGCGGCTTTGACTGCGTCGTCCGTCTTTGTCCGTCGCGCTTTGTCCAGTCCCGCCACATACTTGCCAAGCGGGCCTTCGCCGGCGGCGATCGGCGCCCAGAAATCGTCAAAGGACTCGTAATCCATGCGGATCGACAGGGACGTCTCGACCACATCTAAGAGCCCCTGTGCGATGAAGGTCTGCCGCATCTCGCCTGGCCGCATCATCGGCTGAAAGCAATAATGGCCACGCAACTTGCCGGCGGCTTCATCGAGCGGTGCCAAAGTGTCCAGGACCATGCGCATGACCGGCAGACCGCCAAGATGATCCCAGACCGCGGCGGCGACCATCCCGCCCGAGCGGACCACCCGGCGCATCTCGCTGACGGCCTTCGCCGTCTCGGGCACGAAGTGAAGAACCAAGAGCGACAGAGCACGATCGAAGCGCCCGTCCGGAAAGGGCAGGGCACAGGCGTCCGCTTGCCTTATGTTGATCCGGGGGTCCTTGTTGCGCCTCACCGCCTCTTCGACAAACACAGGCGAGTAGTCGATGGCCGCAATCTCGGCGACATTCACTGCTTCCGGCAGAGCGAAGGTCAGGCTGCCTGTCCCGCAGCCGACATCGAGAATGCGCTCGCCGGCCTTTACGCCGGCGAATGTGATGAATTGTGGCGCAAGGATGCGGCTCCAACGGCCCATCAATTGCTCATAGCCGGACGCCTTTTGGACGTTGAAGCTCGACGTCATCGGAGTTTTCCCCTTGCCAAGCGACATAAGCTCATCCCAATCCGGGGAGCGTCAAGAGCTCCCGCGGGCCTGACCTTGGGTTAGGCCAGTACGTGGCGCGCCGAACCATGCGATCTTGCAACCCGCAATATGCTCTGCCTATTCTGCCCAACTTAGAGCGGAGGAAAAAATGATGACAGAGACCGGATCGCCTTCATGGCGCTCGATTGCCATTCTGATCGCCCGGCTAAATATTCGCCGCGATCTTCCTCATGGCGACTGTTTTCAAGTTTCTCGACATGAACGGAACGGCCACCTATATCGCCGCCGCCGGTTTCCCACTGTCGCTGGTGTTGGCATGGCTTGCCGCCATTTTCGAGCTCGCGCTGGTTATCTGCTTCCTGACCGGAGTCTTCTTCTCGGAGGCATCACTGCTCGCGGCCGGCTATGTCCTGTTTCTCGGCTTCGCCTTCCATGGCCCCTCGCACTGGACGGGAAACCAAGCAGAGTTCGGATCCTTCATCGATCACTTCACTTTCATGGCCGGCTTGCTGTTCGCTGCCGTCCACGGGCCGGGCCAGTGGCTCGCTTGGCGCCGCAGCTTGATTGGCGAACGCTAGAACCTACGGCGCCATCCAGCCTTTCCGGATCGCTTTGATGCCGTCGCGATAAACGCTTTCGGGACTGGGAAAGAAGTCGCGCCATACGCGCGTGGCGGCGGCGAGGGCAGGCAGCGACCGGCCGAAGGCTTCGATGGTAAGCCAGCCGTCGTATTTGCTGGCTTTCAGAGCCTTGTAGGTCCGGGCCCAGTCGACATGGCCCTTTCCCGGAGTGCCGCGGTCATTCTCGGAAATGTGCACGTGGATCATATGCGGGCGGATCGTCCTGATGGCCTTGATCGGATCTGCCTCCTCGATATTGGCATGGAAAGTGTCATACATGCCCTGCACTGCGGGATGATCGACCTCATTCAGATAGTCGGTGAGCTGCTGCATCGTCGTCAGGAAATAGCATTCGAAGCGATTGAGCGCCTCCACCGCCAGGCGAACGTTCTTGCGTTGGGCATAGTCGCCGGCCTTGCGGTGGAAAGCGATGCCGCGTCTAAGTTCCACGGCAGTCGGTCCCGTCCCGCTGAAATGTCCAAGAACGGAATGAATCGGCCCCGCGATGATGGATGCGCCGAGCGCCGCACTGCAGTCGATGAACCACTTGGCATGATCGACTGCCGCCCTCCGCGCGTCGGCATCGGCGCTCAGGGGATTCTTGTCGAGCGAAGGCATGATGGCTACGACAGTGCGAGCGAGGCCGATCTCGTCCAGCATCTCGCCAAGTCTCGCATAGTGATGCGGATCGCCTTCGAAGATCGGGACCTCGACGCCATCGTAGCCGGCCTTTCTGATGTCACGGAGCAAGGAACGATGGTCCTGTGTGACATGGCCCGTCCACAGCAGGAGATTGAAACCGATCTTCATGAGTGCAGATCCTTTTCGCTTTCGATCAGGCGCGCCACGACTTCGGGCATCGCGGCGGCTTCGACATTGGCGAAGGCGAGGCGCAGATAGGACTCCTGATCCTGGCCGAACATGCTGCCCGGCAAAGCGAGCAGGTCGTGCTGCTGCGCCAGCCTTTTGGCTACGGTCTTGGCATTTTCGGAAAAGGGGTGGCGGACATAGGCGAAGAAGGCGCCGGCGGAAAGCAGGCGATAGTGGAGCTCCGGCTCTGCGAAGGCCTGCCGCAGCGCCACGGCTTTTTCGCGCGCCAGGTCGAGTTTCTTCTCCTTCCAGGCGTCGAGCGATGTAAGCCCGAACAAGGCGGCGCCTTGCGAGATGGTGGGCGCGCAGATGGCGACGCAATCGAGGATCTTTTCGAGCTCGCTCAAAAATTGTGGGCTCGCAGTCACTGAGCCCACGCGATAGCCGGTGAGCGCGAATACCTTGGAAAAGCTGTAGAGCTGGACGAGGCAATCGCCCCAGTGCCGGTCCTGGAAGAGGTCATGCGGCGGATTGGGATCGGTACGGAAATCCTTGTAGGTCTCATCGATCACGAGAGCGATGCCGTGCCTCGAAGCAAGCCGGTAGAATTCGCTGATCGTCTCACGTGAGTAGATGGCGCCCGTTGGGTTGTTGGGGCTGCACAGGACAATGGCGCGGGTGCGCTGGTCGATGAGTCCCGTAGCATCGGCGGCTGCGGGAATTGCGCTTTCCTCCCTTATCGCCGGAAGGTAGCGCGGTCTGATGCCCAGCATCTCGAGCCACATGTGATGGTTGAAATAATAGGGCACCGGCAGGATGACATTGTCGCCGGCTTCCGCAAGCGCCATCATTGTGGCGGCAAAGGCCTGATTGCACCCTGCGGTAATGGCGATGTTGCGCTCGGCAATGTCGGCCTTGTAGTCGGCAGCGAGGCTTTGGGCGAGAGCGCGCCGCAAGTCCGGGATGCCCAATATATCGGAATAGAGGCTGGTCGCGGGCAGCTTGGCAAGCCGGCCCACTTCGTCGGCCAGTTCCTCGGCCGGGGGATAGCTTGGCACGGCCTGGCAGAGATTGATAAGCGAGCGGTTGCTGGGGCTCGTTCTGATCCAGCTCATCGCCTCGGCGATCGGCGGAGCTTCGATCCCTTGGATTGTTTTGCTGGCCAGGGCCGTCATTTTTTCATTTGCCTTGGAGGGAGGCTTGGGACTTATAGCCTTAGGCATGCGCTTGCCAAAAGTCGATTTGCAAGTTGGCGAATGAGCGCGGAAGGTCGAAAGGAGCGAGGTAACCATGACCAAGGCCATACAGATCACTGAAACAGGCGGGCCGGAAGTCATGCGCCTGGTCGATGTCGATGTAGCGGGTCCAGGCCCCGGCGAGATCCAGCTCCGCCAGACGGCGATTGGTCTCAACTATATCGACACATACCACCGTTCAGGCCTCTATCCGCTGCCTTTGCCGGCGGGCATCGGCATGGAGGCCGCAGGAGTGGTCGAGGCCGTGGGCCAGGGCGTGAAGGGTTTCAAGCCCGGAGATCGCGTCGCTTATGGCGTGGGTCCGCGCGGCGCCTATGCCGAACGGCGCAATATTCCGGCCGGCCGCGCGGTCAAGCTGCCCAAGGCGATCGGCGATGAGACGGCCGCAGGCATGATGCTGAAAGGGCTCACGGTGCGCATGCTTCTGCGCGCCGTCTACAAGGTCAAGCGCGGCGACACCGTTCTTTTTCATGCTGCCGCCGGCGGGGTGGGCGTGCTCTTCACGCAATGGGCGAAGGCCTTGGGCGTCAAGGTGATAGGGACCGTGGGTTCTGACGACAAGATCGCCATCGCCAAGGCACATGGCTGCGTCCATGTGATCAACTACCGCAGTGAGGATGTGGTTGCACGGGTTAAGGAGATTACCGGCGGGGCGGGCGTTCCTGTGGTCTATGACGGTGTCGGCCAGTCGACCTTCATGACGTCACTCGATTGCCTCAAGCCTCGCGGCCTCATGGTCGTTTTCGGCAATGCGTCGGGGCCGGTGAAATCCTTCAATCTCGGCCTTCTCGCTTCAAGGGGATCTCTCTATCTCACCCGCCCGACTGTGATGACTTACACCGCTGACGACAAGGAGTTGGCGGAATCGGCGAAAGACGTCATCGAGATCGTGAAAAGCGGCAAGCTCCGGATTCCGATCAACCAGCGTTATCCGCTGGCCGATGCCGGGAAGGCGCATCGCGACCTTGAGAGCCGCGCTACGACCGGCACGACGATCTTGATTCCCTGAGCGTAGGATTTCGGCCGATCGCTAGCTGGATGACCGGCAGTTTTGCTTCGACTGGCCGGCGAGCGCTTTCCAGCGGGCTGAGCATTGCGTCTGCGAGCAGAGGAATTCAGCCAGGTTCGAACTCGGCACCGCATGGGCGAGGTTGAGCGGGCGGCCATTGCCGTCCGAGAGCGTACTGACCACCATGCCGGTGAGCTGGCCCGAGCTGTTGAAGACCGGGCCGCCGGATTCGCCTTTCTTGGTGTTCATCCTGAGCACCATGGCGTCGGGGTAACCGAATCCGTTATAGCTGACGGCACGGCCGAAACTCATTGACTCGACCTGGCCGAAACGCGCCGTATCACCCTCCGCATGCGGCTTGCCGAGGGAGAAGACCTGGGCCCCGCGCGGCATGCAGGGGCTGGCGGAGGGCTCGACCGGCTTGCCGCTGAGCCCCCTCACCGAGATCAGCGCCATGTCATTGGTCGGCCGGATGGCGACGACCTTGCCGGCGTAGAGGCGGCCGTCGGCGCCACGAGCGGTGACGGTAAAGCCTTGCTTGACGGCCACATGTCCGGCCGTCATGACGTGCCCCGCATTATCCACGATGAAACCGCTGCCGGATGTCACGGCTTGGCCGGCATCGCCTTCGCCTAGCTTGCCCCCGCGGCGCGCCTCGGCAATGGTGATGGTCACATAGCTGGGGCTGGTCTGCCGGAGGACTCCCGATAGATCCGCGGTGGGCGGGGCGGCGGTTGGAGTTGCATCCGTTTCAACATTGATGACCCGGTCCTCGAGCGCATTCTGGCTGCTGCTGCAGGCCGCAAGGAAGGCGATGAGCGGCAGCGCCACGGTCAATCTGTACATGGGGATAGACAACAGAAATCCAGCCTCGCGGGAACATCCAGCTCTTTAGCCATCTAACAGCGCCTTGCGTCGGGAGCAAGGCGGCTTGCGGAAGAACCACAAACTGCGGCAAACTTGCAACAGTTGCCGCGGCGGACGAGAGGCTGGACGGGCAATCGAAAATTCGTTGTTTTGGACCTTCCCTAATGTCATAAATTCTCGACGCCCAAGGCGGAACAAGCCATGAAAGCCCATTGATTTCAGGGTCAAGAAGGGTCGAGGGCAGGCGACAGTCCGCTCAGCCTGGGGGTAAGGGAATTGAGATGCAGTCCGCATAAATGGCTCCTGTGGGCGGTTCCCATGGCGGGTTTGCCGCTGCTCGCGGCCCTTTTGTTTAGCGGCAAGGAGATGGAAGCTAAGCTGGCAGAGGCCGCAGGCGGTAGCCTATCGACGGCCCATGTCGCTTTGGGCGAGGGTCACCTTCAATGGCCGCGACGCCCACATCGAGGGCGCCGCGCCGGGCCGCACTGCGATCAGCCATCCCCTCCTGACCAACAAAAGCCGTCCCGAAATCAAGGGCAGCTGGCCCGCGATCTATGCCAAGTCGCTGTCGGCGAGCGGCGTGCCGTCGCTGTGGCGCATGCGCTTGGTGAAGCGGGCGTCGATGCGAGCCGGCTTTCTGCGGTCGGCTACGGCGAGACCGTTCCTCTTGCCGACAACTGGACGGATGAGGGGCGAGTGCAAAATCGTCGAATCGAGAACATCGTAAAGTAAAAGGGGACCAATAATGGTCGATTTCTGGAATTTTCACGATACGCTGATCCTGGCGCAGGAGAACTGGGTGTGGCTGCTGGTGGCGCTCGGTTCCGGGATTGTCGTAGGCTGGATCACCTGCTCGAGAGAGGAAAGACGCTGAGGCGGGGAAAGCCCTGACAGCGGAAAGGAAAAATCATGTCACATCTCGTTCTCGAGCTTGCCTTATGGATGCTCTTCGCCTTTTTTGTCGGCTGCATCATCGGGTGCGTTCTGCACAAGCTGTTTGGGGGCGAGGCGGCGTTGGCGACGAGTGGCGCGCCGCCAAGATCGGATGAGCCCTTGCGCAGCCCCGGCGCCGAAACAGTGAAGGCTGCGGGCATGGCACTCGCGACAGAGGATGAACCCGTCATGGTGGCCGGAACGCCGGCGCGTCCGCAAGGCATCGCGTCAGCGAGAGAGGGCCGGCCCGACAATCTCCAGCGAATCAGCGGCATTGGACCCAAGAATGAAAAAATCTTGCACGGGTTGGGGTTCTTCCATTTCGACCAGCTTGCTGCCTGGACCGAAGAAGAGATCGCCTGGGTCGACGATCATCTGAAGTTCAACGGCCGCATCATGCGCGAGGAATGGACCAAGCAGGCCGAGCTTCTGGCAGAGGGAAAGGAAGAGGAATTCCACCAGCTTTACGGCACCGGCGGACTGCAGAACAAGAAAGGCGAAACCGAGTAGGGCTCGGGGACACGCAGGAGCTAGGCGACCTCGAGCCATGCCTCGATCGCATCCCTTGCGTCCGGCTCGTCGAGAAACGGCACATGCCCGCGATCCTTGATCGTATTGGCGGCAAGACGCGGATGACGTTTCTTCATTTGGGTGACGGTCGCAGCGCTCAGGAGATCGGAGTGCTCCGCTCTGAGCACCATCACCGGGAATGCGCTCAGGGAATCGAAAAATGGCCACAAATCGGGTGATTGGGCCTTTTCGATCTCCTCCTCCGTCGGGAAGGTCTCGCCCAGCCTAAGATCGTAGTCATGCGAGATCCACCCCTCTTTGTCGATGAAGACTTCGCCGGGCGAAGCTTAGCCATTCCGGCTCGCTCAGGCTTTCGAACCCCGGGTTGCTGGCCTTCAGCGCCGCGACCGCGTCGCTCCACTGCTTGAAACGCGATGCCTTGCCGAGATAGCTCCGTATGCGGATCAGCGCGGCTCTCTCAAGAACAGGTCCGACATCGTTCAACAGGACGCCGTTGAGCCGTCGGGGAAACTGCGCCGCCATGATCATGGCGATGATGCCGCCGCGCGAGGTGCCGATCACATTTGCGCGCTCGATGCCGAGATGGTCGAGGAGCAGGAGAACATCGGCAAGCTCGACGTCCGGCCGATAGGTCGTAGGATCGGTGGCATAGGCGGACCGCCCGCGGCCGCGATAGTCCATCGTGATGAGGCGCCGCGTTCCGGCGAGCCACTGCGTCAAAGGCTCGAAATCACGCGATGTGCGCGTCAGTCCCGCGAGGCAGAGGATCGGGGTGGCATCGCTGTTCGCCGGATAGTCGCGCCCATAAAGCGAGAGGCCATCCGCCGAGGTGAAGCGAATGTCACGAGAAGCCGCGGCTCCCATCGCTCAGTCGCAGCCGGTGATGAGTTCTACGATGTTGGAGCCGGAGCAACTAGCCGAGCCGGCTTCCCTCGAATTGGCGATCGTGATCGCCCCCGGCGAGCCGCGCTGGAGATCGGCCGTCATCGCATGCATCGTCTTGGGCGCGATGCGTGAACGATAGACATGCAAGTTCTGCATCACCTTCTGCACATAATTGCGTGTTTCGGTGAACGGGATCATCTCGACCCAGTCGATCGGATCGACACGGCCGGAGCGCGGATCGCCATGCTCTGCGACCCATTCGCGCGGGCGCCCCGGACCGGCATTGTAGGCGGCAAGTGTCAGGACATAGGAGCCGCCGAATTCCTGGATGAGGTCGCCGAGATGCGCCGCGCCCAAGCGAACGTTATAGGCCGGATCACCGGTAAGCTTCGCCGGCACGTAGGGTAGGCCATATTGCTTGGCAACCAGCTTGGCGGTTCCCGGCATCAACTGCATGAGACCCTGCGCGCCAACCCGGCTGCCCGCCTTGGGATCGAACTCGCTCTCCTGGCGCGACAGGCCATAGACGAGGGCACGCTCGACCGGAGGGCCGATCTGCCGCCAATCTGGCATTGCCTTCATCGGATAGGCCCAATAGTCGATATCGATGCCTTTCTGGCCGGCAAGCTTGGCGAAGCGCACGGTGGTAGGAACACCGGCGGCCGAAGATATGTTGCGGGCGGCCGCACTCATTTCATCGCTACTCTTGAAGCGGCTCGAAAGCGACCACAGGAATGCGTTGAGCTCGCGGTCGCGCCCGGTCTGCGCCACCATCTGGAAGGCGCGCATGACATCATCATTGTCGACACGTGCTTGCGCAGCGGCGGAAGGCTGGCCGCCATTGATCGCAATGGGCTGACCCCCGAGGCCCAGTTCATCGCGGGCGAGCTGGCCATAAAAAACTGTGGGCACTTGCGCGGCGTCGCGATAGGCGGCCTTGGCCTTGGCCTTGTTGCCGAGCGCCTCATATGAGCGCCCAATCCAATAGGCCGCGCGCGCGCCATCAGTGCGCGACTCGGCGCCGGCTTGGAGCTCGGTGAAATGCTTCAGCGCCGTCTTCTCGTCCTTGAGGAAACGCAGCGCGACCCAGCCGGCCAGGAACTCGCCTTCGACCAGGAACTCGCCCTCCGAGAAGCCATGCGCGCGGGCGAGCTGATAGGCGGTCTTGCCTGTTTCGGGTCTGCGCGGATCGAGCAGCATGCGCGCGATCAGCCGGCGTTCGACCCACCACGCCTCACCGTCGCCGATAACCTCGTGATCGGCCGGAATATTGAGCAGGATCTGCGCCGCTTTCTCGGGCTTATCGGACTTGCGATAATAACGCGCCAGCGCATAACGCACGGCGAGTTGCTGCTTCATTGAACTAGAGAGGGACTGATACTGCTTCTCAGCACCGTTGACGCCCCGGATGAGAGCTTGGGCGACCTTTGCCGCTGCCTGATAGTCGCGCGGTAGCGATTTCGCCATGCGGATCGCCGAATTGGTCTCCTGCTTGTACACCAGGCGCCACATGCGCTCCTTGCGGTCATCGCTCGTGATCAATGACCCGAATTCATTGTCGATCTGGCGCTCCATCGCTGGATCAAGTGTTTCGGTAAGCCACACGCGATTGACTGAGCGGCGTGCTGCATCCGTGTTGCCGCTGTCGAGCTGAGCGCGCGCCAAAGCGAGAGTGCCGGCCACGGTTAGCGGCTTGCGTTCCGAGAAATGCGCGAGCACTGTCTCGGTCGATGCACGGCCGACATAGAGGCTCTGCTCGGCACGCTTGAGCAGCGTCTCCGTTAGAGGCCATTGCGGCGCGACGTCGAGGAACTCCAGGATGCGGCGATGGCCCGCTTCTTTCCAGTTGTCACGCAGATAGATGAATTCGACCAGCTTGGCGGTTGCCGGGTCACCCGAACGCTCGGCTAAAGCACTGGCATCGGAATAGTTGCCCTTGAAGGCGGCATCGGCAGCCAACACCGAAGTCTGACTCACTTGGGGTGCAGCGAGCACAGGCTCGCTCATGGGAGGTGTCGCGATGAGCGCCGTCGAACTGACCAGCGCCAAAAAGTACAACCCCGCGGAAATCCCCCGAATCATCAAAATGTGTCCCTGCCAATGGCCCTGTCGGGCTCACCCCTATAAACCAAATGCGACCGTGATGTGGCCGGATTGGCCCTTTTACTCTGCTTGCCGGTCCTTAGGCGAGCGTCTAATGTTCCGCGGAAACCATGGGCTTGCGTGGAACTTCGGGAGTCTAGCCAGCGCATGGTTGCCAAGTTCTTACCGGAGATAAGACCGTGCAGCTCAAGGGTTCTTTTCCTGCTCTGATCACGCCAATGAAGAACGGACACATCGATGAGGACGGGTTCAGGAAAATCGTGAATTGGCAGATCAAAGAAGGCAGTCACGGCCTGGTTCCCGTGGGCACCACCGGTGAATCCCCGACCGTCACGCCCGAGGAACACAAACGCGTGATCGAGATCGCCATCGAGATTGCGGCGAGCCGCGTGCCGGTGATCGCGGGCACGGGATCCAACAACACCGAAGAGGCGATCGAATACACGCTTCATGCCAAGAAAGCCAAGGCGGACGCCGCGCTGATTGTCGTTCCCTATTACAACAAGCCGACCCAGGACGGCATCTATGCCCATTTCAGCGCCATCGCCAGAGCGGTCGATATCCCGATACTGGTCTACAACGTCCCCGGGCGGACCGTGGCCAGCATCTCGGTCGAGACGCTGGCGCGCCTCGCCAAGGACCACGACAATATCATCGGCACGAAAGATGCGAGCGCCGATCTCACTCGCCCGTCGCGCCAGCGCGAAGCGTCGGGCGAAGCTTTCATCCAGCTCTCGGGCGAGGACGGAACGGCTCTCGGCTTCAACGCCCATGGTGGCGTTGGCTGCATTTCGGTGACTGCCAATGTGGCGCCACGCCTGTGCGCCGAATTCCAGAACGCGACGCTCGCCGGGGACTACGGCAAGGCGCTCAAGCTGCAGGATAGGCTGATGCCGCTCCATACCTCGCTTTTCGTCGAGACATCGCCCGCTCCGGTCAAATATGCGGTGAGCCTCCTTGGACACTGCCAGGCCGACATCAGGCTGCCGCTGGTGGAGCCTTCGGAAGCCTGCAAGAAGCAGGTGCGCGCCGCAATGGTGCATGCCGGATTGCTGAACTGAGGGCAGAATGTCGTCCAAGAGCGGCGGAACGAAATCCTCGCGCAAAGAGGAGGGCGTAAAGGTTGTCGCCGACAACCGGCGTGCCCGTTTCGACTATGAGATCATCGACACATACGAGGCGGGTATCGAGCTGAGGGGCCCGGAGGTGAAATCTCTTCGCTCCGGCAGGGCGAATATCGCCGAATCCTATGCCGCGGTCAGGGGCGGCGAGCTCTTCCTGGTCAACGCCTATATTCCGGAATATCGCGAGGCCAACCGCTTCAATCACGAAACCAAACGCCCGCGCCGATTGCTCCTGCATGCGCGCGAGATCGACAAATTGTCTGGGGGCGTGCTGCGGGATGGCCTCACCATCGTGCCTTTGCGCGTCTATTTCAATTCGCGGGGACGCGCCAAGGTTGGCATTGCGTTGGCTCGCGGCAAGAAGCTGCACGACAAGCGTGACAAGATCAAAGAGCGTTCATGGGACCGTGAGAAAGCGCGGCTTCTGCGCGAGAAGGGCTGAGGATCACGCTGGCTCCCGGATCGCTGCGCGCACATTTGCAAAGACAGCCTCGAACATCTCGGTCGTCAGCACACCTGTGTTCGTGTTGTAGCGTGAGCAGTGATAGCTGTCGAATAGGCTCACCCCACCGATCTCATGGCGCGCGCCGTGGCCGAATCCGTAGCGCGATTTCTTTTCACCGAGCGCAGTCAATGCCGCATCGTGAGCAATTCGCCCGAGCGCCACGATTGCGGACAGGCGTTTGAGGGCGCCGATCTGGTCCTTGAGGAAGCGGTTGCAGGTCTTGATCTCCTGAGGCAACGGCTTGTTCTCGGGCGGCACGCAGCGCACCGCATTGGTGATCATGCAGTCGATCAGCTTGAGGCCGTCCTGGGGGTCGGCACGATAGACGCCTTTGGCGAAACCGAAGCGCTGCAACGTCGCATAAAGAAGATCGCCGGCAAAGTCGCCGGTGAAGGGCCGGCCGGTGCGATTGGCACCGCGCAGGCCCGGCGCAAGGCCGACCACCAGGAGTTGTGCGTTGCTACCGCCGAAAGAGGGAACGGGCGCGTTGAACCAGTCGCCATGTGCCGTGCGCTGGTCATCGCGGAAGGCGGCCAACCTCGGACAAAGCGGACAGTTGGGCGAGGGGACCACCTTTCCACTCAGATGTCGGCGAAATCCTCGAACGATCCGGCATTCTGTTGCGGCGCCGGCCGCTCACGCGGCCGCTCGATACGCTCGTTGGTCTCGCGCCCGATCTCATCGCGCAGATCCGCGAGATCGATGAACTGGTCGGTCTGGCGGCGCAATTCGTCCGCCACCATGGGCGGGCGCGTGGTGAGCGTCGAGACGACGCTGGTGCGCTTGCCTTTCGCCTGCACAGCCTGGACCAGCGAGCGGAAGTCTCCGTCACCGGAAAACAGGACAATATGATCGAGGCTGTCGGCGAGTTGCATAACGTCGATGGCGAGCTCGATATCCATATTGCCCTTCACCTTGCGGCGCCCGAGCGAGTTGGTGAATTCCTTGGCGGGCTTCGTCACCACCCGATAGCCATTGTAGTCGAGCCAGTCGATCAGCGGGCGGATGGGCGAGTATTCGGCATCTTCCATGAGGGCGGTATAGTAGATGGCCCGGACTAAACGGGAGCGTTTGCGGAAGAAGCCGAGGAGGCGCCGATAGTCGATGTCGAAGCCGAGTGATTTTGCTGTTGCGTAAAGATTCGCGCCGTCGATAAAAAGCGCCAAGCGTTCGTCCTGGTAAAAATTCATGATCGAAATCTCCTATTTGAAACAGTGCCTTGATAGTCGGTCGCAAGCCCACGCTCAAGGCCAATTATGATCCTTGTCGCGCTTGGCAGCAATGTTTCCGGGCCTTGGGGGAAACCGCGGGACACGGTGCTGCGCGCTTTGCGCGAGCTCGACAGCAATGGCACTCAGCTTGTTGGCGCTTCGAGCCTGCTCGAGACCGCGCCGTTCGGTAAAGTGAATCAGCCGAGCTTCGTAAATGCGGTTGCCCGAATTGCGACGGCAATGCCGCCTGAAACGCTCATGCTCTACTTGCACGATATCGAGCGCCGCGCCGGCCGGCGACGCCGCATGCGCTGGGGACCGCGCACACTCGATCTCGATCTTCTCGACTACCATGGGCTCATCCGGCAGGACCGGATCAAGCTTCCGCATCCCGGCATTGCCGAACGCGACTTCGTTTTGACGCCCTTGATGGAGATCGCTCCCAATTGGCGTCATCCGGTGACCCGGCGCACAGCCCGGACGATGCGCGGTCTTTTGTCGGGCTTTGCGCGGGGCGGCGCGGTACTTGGTGAGGCGCCCAAAAGGGAGTCTTAACAACTCCCCGGCATGCTTGCCGCCTGCCCGCGACAACGAGTTGTGCATGCGCCTCTTCTTCTCCATGGCAGGGCTTGCGGTGCTGACGGCGATCATCGGCGGCATCGACACCGAGCAGCCGCCGATGCGCCGCTCGAACTACAAGGGCAAGGAAGTCGTTGACTTCACAACGTCCTTGGGGCCGGGCTCGATCGTCATTCGAACCGCGGAACGCAAACTTTATTATGTGCTGCCCGCTGGTCGGGCGATCCAATATGGTATCAGTGTCGGGCGCGAGGGCTTCACCTGGTCTGGCACCGACAAAATCACGCGCAAAGCGGAAT
Organism: uncultured Alphaproteobacteria bacterium; assembly: GCA_963841765.1. Classification (GTDB taxonomy): domain Bacteria; phylum Pseudomonadota; class Alphaproteobacteria; order Rhizobiales; family Aestuariivirgaceae; genus Taklimakanibacter. The sequence goes on along the minus strand of CAWJDZ010000028.1, from coordinate 245,368 downwards.
GGCCTGACTGGCGGCCTCCCCGGGAGATGATCGAGCGCGAGGCTGAGCGCGGCAACTACATTCCCGCCCACATGGCGGGCGGACCTGAGAATCCTCTGGGCGCGCGCGCCCTCTATATCGGCTCGACCATGTATCGCATCCATGGCACCAACCGGCCCTGGAGCATCGGACTGGCCGTCTCTTCCGGCTGCATCAGACTTCTCAACGATGAGGTCATCGATCTGTTTGACCGCGTGGAGATTGGCGCAGAGGTCGTGGTCGAGTGATCACAATGTTTCCTCGCGCCAGTTCTTGCCTCTGAAATACTGGAAGGAGACGGGCTGGTCCGGAGCCAGTTCCTCTTGCTTTTCCATCAGCGGCCGAAGCCGCTTCAGCACATCTCGTGTGATCGTCGGCAGATCAAGATCGAGCGCCTCAGCAAAGCTGAACCAATAGGGCTTGAGAAGCTCGCCCGAGCCCGGATGCCCGGGATTGTCGAGATTGCCGACACGGCGCGCGTGAGCGACAAAAAAGCGCGAGTTGAAGCGACGTGTACGGCCCGGCGGCGTTATGGCGCGTGCGAAGAACCGCAAGCCTGAAAGATCGAGCTCTGTGGCGGCGATAACGTCGTCCCAATTTTCGTTGGTGAGTGGGGAAGTCACCGATAGAGATCCGAGAAGAAGCCCGGTCTCTTCATAGGTCTCCCTTATGGCGGCAATGGCGAGGCCGCGGGCCCGTGTAGGGCTTACGCGGCCGCGCATGTGTTTCAGCAGTTTCTCCCGCACCAGCGGATGCAGGTCTTGGCTGACCTTGGTGCGCATGTCGCTCGTGTCGAGCCGGCCACCCGGAAAGACGAACTTGTTGGGCATGAAAGCATGGCTATCATGCCTCTGGCCGAGCAGCACCTTCGGCATGGCGTCGTCATGCCTGACGATAATCAGAGTTGCGGCATCGCGCGGCTTTTGCGCTTCAACGAAATGACACGACGTCGACAGTTCGGGATCACGTCCGCTCATCGCCGGTTTCTGCTTCGTCCGTCAGAGCGGCTGCGCAGCGATCGGCGCGACATGGGCTTGCCCTTGCGGCCCCCGCTCAGCATTTCGAAACGCAGGCCACCCGAGACGGGCGCCGCCTCGACGAGGCGAACATCGACGGGATCGCCGAGCTGGAATGTCTCGCCGGTGCGCTCGCCGATCAAAGCGCGCCGGGTCTCATCATAGACGAAATAGTCGGATCCCAGCGTGCCCGCGGGAATGAAGCCTTCGGCGCCCGTGTCATTGAGCGTGATGAAAAGGCCGGCCGCGACGACGCCGCCAATGCGGCCAGGAAAGCGCGCCCCGACTTGGGAAGCCAGATGGCTCGCGATCAGGCGATCGACGGTTTCCCGTTCGGCCGCCATGGCCCGCCTTTCCGCGCCGGAGACGAGTTCGGCCGTGTCGCTCATGCGCGCAATGTCCTGGGGCGAAAGCCCGTCGGCGCCGAAGTCGAGCGCGGTGATGAGAGCGCGATGCACGATGAGGTCGGCATAGCGCCGGATCGGTGAGGTGAAATGCGCATAGTGCCGCAGCTTAAGCCCGAAGTGTCCGATATTATCGGTGTCATAGACGGCCTGAGCCTGACTGCGCAACACGACCTCGTTCACCACATGCTGATAGTCCTTGCCTTCGACCTGCTTCAGAATCTGGTTGAAATGCCTCGGCTGCATGCGCTGGCCCTGGGCGAGACTAATGCCGACGGTCTTGAGGAACTCGCCAAGGCTTTTGATCTTCTCCGGTGCGGGCTCGGCATGCACGCGATAGAGCAGGGGAACCTTGCGCGCTTCGAGGAGTTCGGCCGAGGCGACATTGGCCTGGATCATGAATTCCTCGATCAGCTTATGCGCATCGAGACGGTCGGGCGTCACCACCCGCTCGATGAGGCCATGGGCGTCGAGGATCAGTTTCCGCTCTGGCAGATCGAGCTCGAGCGGCTCGCGCTTGTTGCGGCCCTTGAGGACGACCTCGTAGGCTTGCCACAGGGGTTTCAGCACGGGCTCGAGCAAGGGTCCGGTCTTGTCGTCGGGGCGCCCGTCGATCGCCGCTTGCGCTTGCTGATAGGAAAGCTTGGCGACCGAGCGCATGACGGCGCGGACGAAATGATGCTTCTGCTTCGCGCCCAAGCGGTCGAAGGTCATGAAGCAGGCAAGACACGGCCGGTCCTGGCCTTCGCGAAGCGAGCACAGATCATTGGAGATGCGCTCAGGCAGCATCGGCACGACCCGGTCCGGGAAGTAGACGGAATTGCCCCGAATGCGCGCCTCGCGGTCGAGCGCCGTGCCGGGCGGCACATAGGCGGCGACGTCGGCAATGGCGACTATCACTTTCACGCCGCCGTCGTTCTTGGGATCATCGTCGGGCTCGGCCCATACCGCATCGTCATGATCGCGCGCGTCGGGCGGATCGATGGTGATCAGCGGGTAGTCGCGCAGGTCGATGCGTTTCGCCAGCGAGAAACGCTTGAGCACGTCCGTCTCCGCAAGCACGCGCACTGGGAATTCGGTCGGAATGCCGTGATGCTCGATGGCGATGAGCGAGATATTGCGCTGATCGGTGATGTCGCCAAGCCGCTCCTTCACCCGTGCCGAGGCCAACCCATGGCCGCGGCTCCGCATCAACTCGACCGCGACAAGCTCGCCGGTCCGTGCCCCGTTCTCATATCCGGCTTGAACCTGCAACTCGCTACGCGCTTTCTTGTCGATCGGTACGATCCGGGCACCCTGGCCCTTGGCATGACGGAAGATGCCGAGCACGCGGGTGCTGCGCGAGGTGAGCTTGCGGATGATGCGACCGTGATAAGGGATTCTGGGATCCCTGTCAGGCTCGATCCGCGCGAGGACGCGGTCACCAACCGAAGCGGGCTGCGCCTCTTTCGATGTCCCTTTGGCAGGTTGCGCCACAATAAGGACCTTGGGGCGTACACGCCGCGACCTCCTCATCCCATTCGGCGGGTTCGGCGATGAGTTCGCCGTCATCATCGCGCGCGACGATCTCGAGAGCGGATATCGACGGCAACTCGCTGGCCTTGTTGATCGAGCGGCCGGCGCGCTTGAGCTTGCCCTCTGTCCTCGAGCGATTTGAGCAGGCGCTTTGAGCGCGATGCGGTCACTCCCCTTGATGCTGAAGGCGCGCGCGATCTCTCGCTTACCCACTTTTCCGGGGGTGCTCTTGATGAAGTCGAGGAGCTGGTCGGCCGTCGGCAGATCGGGGAGGAATGATTTGGCCTTCCGCGCCACGATGTCAGGCGCTCACTTTGTCCGGCGCCGTCGCCTTCTTGCTGCGCTTGGCCGTTTTGGCCGCGGGCTTCACCGGTTTTGCCGCCCGCCTCGCTGTCTTGGCGGCCTTGGCCGGCTTCACCGACTTGGTGACCTTGGCCGATTTGTGCGTCGCCCTGCGGGTGGCTTTCCCCTTGCCGGTCCGGGCATTCACGAGGGCGATCGCTTCCTCGAGCGTCGTCTCTTCCGGCATTTTGCCCGCAGGCAGTGTCGCATTGACCTTGCCCCATTTGACATAGGGACCATAGCGCCCTGACATCACATGAATTGGCCGCCATCGGGATGCTTGCCAAGTTCCTTTAGGGCGCCGGGCCGCTTGCGATTGGCGCTCTTCTCTTTCTTCTCGGCGATGAGATCGACCGCGCGGTTGAGTCCGATCGTATAGACGTCCTCCGGGTCCTTGAGCGTGGCATAGGTCCCGTCATGCAGGATGAAGGGACCGAACCGCCCGAAATTGGCGATGATCGGGGTGCCGGTTTCGGGATGCAGTCCTACTTCGCGCGGCAGCGACAAGAGTTTGAGCGCCGTCTCGAGATCGATAGTGGCGGGATCGCTCTTCTTGGGGATCGAGGCACGGCGCGGCTTCTCGTCCTCGCTGCCTTCGCCCAATTGCAGATAGGGGCCGAAGCGACCATCGCGTCTCGTGACCGCAAGGCCGGTCTCCGGATCATGGCCGATGAGGATGCCCTCCGCAGGCACCGCGTCCTCCGAGCCGTTACCAGGGGTGAGCTGGCGGGTATAGCGGCAATCGGGATAGTTGGAGCAGCCGACAAAGGCGCCGAATTTACCGACCTTGAGCGACAATTGGCCGTTGGCGCAGGACGGGCAGGCGCGCGCCGGAGCTGCCGTCGGCGCGCTCTGGGAAGACATGCGGGCCTAAGATCTCATTGAGCGCGTCGAGCACGTTGGTGATGCGCAGGTCCTGGATCTCGCCGACCGAACCGATGAAGTCCTGCCAGAAATCGCGCAAGACCTTTTCCAGTCGATCTCTCCGTTGGAGATGCGGTCGAGCTGTTCCTCGAGATTGGCTGTGAAGTCATATTCGACATAGCGCTTGAAGAAGGCCTCGAGGAAGGCGGTGACCAGGCGGCCCTTGTCTTCCGGGATCAGCCGCTTTTTGTCGAGCCGAACATAGCCCCGGTCGCGCAGCGTCGAGAAGATGGCGGTATAGGTCGATGGCCGGCCGATGCCGAGTTCTTCCAGCTTCTTGATGAGGGAGGCTTCCGAATAGCGCGGCGGCGGCTCGGTGAAATGCTGCTCGGGCGTGATCAACCGGACGCCGACGCCATCGCCGCGCGCCAGCGACGGCAGGCGCCTGGCCTCCTCGTCCTCCTCGTCATCGAGGCCTTCCTGATAGAGCTTGAGGAAGCCGTCGAATTTGACGACCGATCCCGTGGCGCGGAAGGTATAGGCTTTGCCGTCCTGGCCCTTGGCGCCAAGGTCGGCCGTGGTGCGCTCGATCTCCGCACTTTCCATCTGGCTGGCGATGGTGCGCTTCCAGATGAATTCATAAAGCGCCTACTGGTCGGCATCGAGATGGCGGCGGATATTTTCCGGGAACCGGAACAGGTCGGTCGGCCGAATTGCCTCATGCGCTTCCTGCGCGTTCTTCGCCTTGGTCGTGTATTTGCGCGGCACGGAGGGCATATAGGGCTCGCCGAAGCGCTTTAGGATCGCGTTGCGCGCGGCCGCTATGGCCTCGCCGCGCAAGATCGACGCCATCGGTACGCATGTAAGTGATGAGCCCCGTCACCTCGCCGCCGATATTGACGCCCTCATACAGGCGCTGGGCAATCTGCATGGTCCTGGCGGAGGAGAAGCCGAGCTTGCGCGAGGCCTCCTGCTGCAAGGTTGCGGTACGGAAAGGGCGGATAAGGATGGCGCTTGACCGGCTTGCTTCGATCGAGTCGACCAGGAACCGGGCATCCTTGAGTGCCGAGATCGATGGCCTTGGCCGACGCCTCGTTCTCGATATCGAGCTTGCCGAGTCTCTTGCCCGTCAATGGCGTTGAGCCGAGCCGAGAAGACGTCGCCTCTGCGGCGACGTGAAGCTGCCATCGATGGTCCAGTATTCCTGCGCCTTGAAGGCTTCGATCTCAAGTTCCCGGTCGCAGATGAGGCGCAGGGCCACGGACTGGACCCGTCCGGCCGAACGCGCGCCAGGCAGTTTGCGCCACAACACCGGCGACAGGGTAAAGCCGACGAGATAGTCGAGCGCCCGGCGGGCGAGATAGGCATCGACAAGTCGGGATCCACCTGGCGGGGATGCTTCATCGCATCGAGCACCGACTGCTTGGTGATGGCATTGAAGACAACGCGCTCGATTTCCTTGCCCTTGAGCGCGCCTTTCTTCTTTAGGATTTCCAGCACGTGCCAGGAAATCGCTTCGCCTTCGCGGTCGGGGTCGGTCGCGAGGATCAGCCGGTCGCTGTCCTTGAGGGCCGCAGCAATGTCCGACATGCGCTTGGCGGACTTGCCATCGACTTCCCAGGACATGGCGAAATCCTCGTCGGGCCGCACCGAACCGTCCTTGGGCGGCAGGTCGCGCACATGGCCATAGGAGGCGAGGACGGTATAGTCCTTGCCCAGATATTTGTTGATCGTTTTGGCCTTTGCGGGCGATTCGACGACGACGACGGTCATTATCTTGCGTTCGAAGAACTAGGACGGGCCTCATATAGGGATCAATTCGGCCTCGCAAGCCTGCTCGAGGAAGCATGGCTACCAAAACCCGCTCCAGGATGTATCCTTAAATTGTAAATTTCAACCGATGGTAAGCACATGACCCCAAAAAAACCCGCTATGGGATTCATCAGGGGTCAAAAGAAGTTACGAAAGGTGAGGTTCTCAAGTGAGTGAGACGAGCTGCCGCCCATGGCGTACAAGCTCTCCGGCGAGTTCCAGTTCAAGCAGGACACCCAAAACAATTTGTGCCGGAACACCGCTTTCGCGAATGAGGTCGTCGATGTCGGTGGGGGCTGGACCGAGCAAGGCAAGGATAGCGAGACGGGCTGGCGTCTCAATCTCTGTGGCGACAGGGACAACTGGTGCGGCAAGGTCCGGTGCGGATTCTGGAAGTCGCTCGCGCATCGGCAAAAGGACTTCGATCACCTCTTGGCTGCGGGTCAGCAAATGGGCCCCTTCAGTAATGAGCCGGTTAGTGCCTGCCGCGCGCGGGTCAATGGGCGAGCCGGGCACGGCGAAGACTTCCCGGCCCTGCTCATTGGCAAGGCGCGCCGTGATGAGAGAGCCCGAGCGCAAAGCCGCTTCGACGATGATGACCGCCAGGCTCATGCCGGAAATGATCCTATTGCGGCGTGGAAACGAATTTTCCCGGGGCTCCGTCCCTGGCGCCATCTCCGATATCAGGAGGCCTTCCCCCGCTATCGAGTTCTGCAATCCGGCATTTTCCGGCGGATAGATGACATCAATCCCATTGGCGATAACCGCGATGGTGCCGCGGGTCAACGCCGCCTCATGGGCCGCGGTATCGATGCCACGCGCAAGGCCGGAGACGATGGCATAGCCGGCGGCCGCAAGCTCCGAGGCAAACATGCGGGCGAGGCGTCGGCCATTGGCGGAGGAATTGCGAGAGCCGACAATCGCAATGGCTTCACGTTTCGCGAGCTCCGCCTTGCCTTTGATGCAGATCAGAGGCGGGGCGCTGTCGATATGGCGCAGCAGGCGCGGATAGCCGGGTTCGCCCTTGCCGACGAAATGTGCGCCAAACGCGGTTGCTTGAGCGATTTCGGCTTCGGCAGCAGCCGGGCTGCAGATCCTGAACGGACGCTTGAGACCGCCTTTGCGCGAGAGTTCGGGAAGCATGGCGAGCGCCGCCCCGGCGTTGCCGAATCTTTCCAGGAGCTGGTCGAAAAGGGCGGGGCCGATGTTCTCGCTGCGGATCAGTCTGAGCCAGTCGAGACGTTCTTCATCGGCAAGGACGCGTTCGATCATGCATGGGAGCCGAGCTTGATCTTCGCTTCCTCGCCTTTGACGAGCCGCGCGATATTGGCGCGATGCATGATCCAGATGAGGATGCCGATGACCGCGAGTGGAAGAACGAAGGAAGGTATGCCGAGGAGCCAAGCCCAGAGGGGGCTCAGGGCCGATGCGGTTAAGGCTGAGAGAGAGGAGATGCGGAAGAGTAAGGCCATGATGAGCCACGCCGCGAGGAAGATGAGGCCCAGAGGCCAATAGAGGCCGAACAAAATTCCGATATTGGTGGCGACCCCCTTGCCGCCCTTGAAGCCGAGCCAGATGGGAAAGAGATGCCCGGCAAAGGCGGCGAGCCCGGCAATGAGACCGGCCGTCTCGCCGCCCAGCGCCTTCATGATGAGGATCGGGATCGTTCCCTTCACTGCATCGGCGAGGAGTGTCAGTACTGCGAGTTTCTTGTTGCCGGTGCGCAGCACATTCGTGGCGCCGATATTGCCTGAGCCGATGGAGCGGACATCGCCAAGGCCGGCCCAGCGGGTGAACAGCAACCCAAAGGGAATGGACCCCGAGAGATAGCCGAGGATGAGAGCGACGATCGCCATCAATGGCGTCACGCCTGCGAAATCGAGCATCGGCTCCTCCCCTTATCGGGCCGGATCGTACGCATAGACAGTGCGCCCCGCAACGACCGTCTCCATGACGCGGCCTTCGAGGGTACGATGTTCGAAGGGCGAGTTTTTCGAGCGCGAGCGCAGTATGTGATCTTCCACCGTCCAGCTCGCCTGGATGTCGGCGAGGACGAAGTCGGCAGGGGCGCCTGGCGCCAGACGGCCGGCTTCCAGCCCCAGGATCTCCGCCGGCTTGGCGGACAGCGCATCGATGAGGCGCATCAACGGAACACCGTCATTGTGATGCAGGCTCAAGCCCCCGGAAAACAGCGTCTCGAGGCCGATGGCGCCGAACTCGGCTTCGGCGAAAGGTAGCCGCTTGGTGTCGGCGCTTTGCGGATCGTGGCTCGACACGATGACGTCGATTGTGCCGTCCTTGACACCCTCGACCAGAGCGCGGCGGTCGTTCTCGCCACGCAAAGGTGGCGAAAGCTTGAAGAAGGTGCGGTAGGCGCCGATGTCGTTCTCATTGAGAACGAGATGATTCGATGAGACGCCGCAGGTGACCGGCAGGCCGCGTGCCTTCGCGGCCCGTATGACCTCGACCGACATCCCTGAGGAGAGCTGAGCCACGTGATAGCGCGCGCCCGTCAGCTCGACCAGGCGCAGATCGCGCTCGATCATGATCACTTCGGCGACCGCGGGAATGCCGGCAAGACCGAGCCGGCTTGCGGTCTCGCTGGCGTTCATGACCCCGCTAGCGAGCGTCGGCTCCTCGGCATGCTGGACCACCAGCATGTCGAAGTCCTTGGCATAGGCAAGCGCCCGCCGGAAAAGTCGTGCATTGGCGACGGCCTTGTTGCCGTCAGTCACCGCGACGGCTCCGGCTTCCTGCAAGATGCCGATTTCGGTCATGAGTTCGCCACCGAGCCCCTTTGTCAGGGCGGCCATGGGCGCGACCCGCACGATGGCGGTGTCGCGCGCCCGCCTCAGGATGAAATCGACGATGGCCGCATCATCGATGACCGGGTTGGTGTTCGGCATCACGATCATGGTGGTGATCGCCGCCGGCAGCCGCCGCTTCCGATGCGGTCGCCAGCGTCTCGCGATGCTCATTGCCGGGCTCGCCGGTGAAGACCCGCATGTCGATGAGACCTGGCGCCAGGATCCGGCCCTTGCAGTCGAAAGTTGCGGTGCCGGAACCTGCCGATTGGACGGTGACTTTCGGGCCGGCGGCCAGTATCCAGCCGTCCTCGATCAGCAATCCTCCCTTTTCATCAAGGCCTTGTGCCGGATCGATGAGACGAGCGTTGAGATATGCCTTGCGCCCTGCCGAATGTTTTGCCGAAGGCGCCCTCATGCGTTTCCGCCCCCCGGCAGGTTGCGGGCAAGAGCGTCGAGCACGGCCATGCGCACTGCGACGCCCATTTCAACCTGTTCGCGGATGACCGATTGCACGCCATCGGCGACGTTCGAGTCGATTTCGACACCGCGGTTCATGGGGCCCGGATGCATGACCAGCGCATCGGACTTGGCGAGCTTCAGCTTTTCCTCATCAAGCCCGTAGAAGCGATAGTATTCGCGAACCGATGGCACGAAGGCGCCGTTCATCCGTTCGAGCTGGAGCCGAAGCATCATCACGACATCCGCCCCCTCGATTCCTTCGCGCATATTGCGATGAATCTCGGCTCCGAAGGCTTGTGCGTCGGTGGGCAGGAGCGTCGAGGGCGCGACGAGACGGACCCTGGCACCAAGCTTGTTGAGGAGGTGAATATTCGAGCGGGCCACGCGCGAATGGAGGACATCACCGCAGATGGCGACGATCAGGCCCTCGATGCGGCCCTTGCGGCGGCGGATCGTGAGGGCATCGAGCAGCGCCTGGGTGGGGTGTTCATGCTGGCCATCCCCGGCATTGACGACGGCACAGGAGACCTTCTGGGCGAGAAGTTCAGCCGCACCGGAGGACGGGTGGCGCACCACGAGAATGTCGGGATGCATCGCATTGAGGGTCATTGCGGTATCGAGCACGGTCTCACCCTTGCTGACAGCCGAGGTCGAGACCGCCATATTGAGCACATCGGCGCCGAGGCGCTTGCCGGCGATCTCGAAAGAACTCTGGGTCCGCGTCGATGCTTCGAAGAACAGGTTGATCTGCGTGCGCCCCGTAAGCATGATTTGGCGCTTGTCTATCTGTCGACTCACCTCGACATAGCGTTCGCCGAGATCGATGAGCTTGACGATATCCTGGGCTGATAGCGGCTCAATGCCGAGCAGATGCTTGCTTTCGATGAGGCGTTTGGAATTGTGCGCGGAGGTCATCGAAGGCCACTGTCTAGGGACAATTCCTTTTGTCGACAAGCGGCGATGCCAGCCTGTGGGTAAGTTTCTGAGAGAGGCTCAAAAAAGGAACAAAATCCTGATCCGGCAACAGTGATCAGAAAGCACCAGATCGACAAGCGTTTTCAGGGGTGACCGCTCCGAAGGAAGCTAAAGCCGTGGCACCTCCTCAAACGACGAAAGCGAGGATCAACGGGATCGTGACCGCGGCGCAGACGACCTGCGCCGTCAGAATGTTGGCGATGAGTGATGCATCGCCGCCCATTTGCTTGGCAAGAACATAGGCGCCCGACCCCGTCGGCACAGCCGAGCAGAGTATGGCCACGGCGGCTGGTGTACCGCTGACCCCGAAGAAGAGAAGCGCCAGATACATGAACAAGGGCAAGGCAAGGAGCTTGAGCACGACGGCGAGTCCGACCGTTATCTTGTTGGCGGCCGCCTCACCAAAGTGAAGGCCCGCGCCAACTGTCAGGAGGGCGAGACCCAGGGCACCGCGCCCGATCATGTCGAGGACCTGGATCGCGATAGCCGGAAGCGGCAGCCCCAAGATCTGGACCAGCACGCCGCCCATGGAGGACAGAAAAAACGGGTTGCGCAGTACCCCGAGCACCAGCCACTTCGGGGGTGGCGCTTCACCGTGAGGGCGGGCATAGAGCGACATGACGATGATACAGACGATATTGAGGATCGGCGTCATGGTAGCGGCGCTGACCGCGGCGAGAGCCAGCGCGCCATTACCGAATATCAGCGGCACAATGGCGAAGGCGATGAAGGTGTGCCAGCGTGTGGCCCCCTGAAACAGGCTCGTGAATTGCGAGCCGTTGATCTTGAGCGCCGAACATATCGGCACGCGCAAAGCCAGGAGCAACGCGAACATGATGCAGAGCGCCACGATCATGGCACCCGCCATGCGCCAGACCGGGATTGCCGAGAAATCGGCGGCGGCGATTTCCTTGAAGATGATCGCCGGGAAAAGCACGAAGTAGCAGACGTGATCGACACCCGGCCAGTGTGCATCGCCCATGAGTTTGCTCTTTTTGAGCGCGGCGCCGATCATGATCACGATAAAGACGGGGAGCAGCGCCAGGAAGATCTGTGTCATCGCTTGAGTGAATCAAGCGCCGATTGCAGGATATAGGCGGCGGCAAGCTTGTCGACGACCTCGGCGCGCCGGGCGCGGCTGGTATCGGCCTCGATCAGCATACGTTCGATGGCGGCTGTCGTCAGTCTTTCGTCCCAGAAGACGATCGGGAGCGACGTGAGTTTGCCGAGATTGCGGGCGAATGCGCGAGTCGATTGCGCCCGCGGGCCTTCGCTGCCATCCATATTGAGAGGAAGTCCCAGCACGAAGAGCCCGGCCCGCCTTTCCGCGGCAATGGTCAGCAGGCGCCTGGCATCCTCGGTGAATTTTTTTCGAGTGATCGTTTCGATGGGAGAGGCAATCTTGAGCGTAATGTCACTGATGGCGACACCGATCGTCTTGCTGCCGAGATCGAGGCCGATCACAGGCGCATTAGGCGGCAAGCCGGTGATCGCCTCGGCAAATGATGGGGAATTCATGACGCCCTCTTACGCGAATGGGAAACGGCGCAAAAGATGGTAAGAGTGACGGAGAGGAGAGATAACCAGATGAAGATCACCTATTTCGGCCATTCGGCCTTCCGCATCGAGACCGGCAATGCAGTTATCATGCTGGACCCGTTCCTTTCGGACAACCCGTTGTTCAAGGGCGATGCTCGGCAAGTGGCGCAGGGTGCGACCCATGTGCTCCTGACCCACGGACATGACGACCACTTGGGCGACACGGTCGACATCTGCAAGGACAACAATGCGACCCTGGTTACCAATTTTGAGATCGCCATGTATCTGGCCGCGAAAGGCGTGGCCAATTATTCGCCCGGCAACCATGGCGGGCGTATCTCCTTCGAGGACTTCGACTGCGTCTTTACCAATGCCTGGCATTCGTCATCGCATGTCGACAATGGCACGCCCATCTATCTCGGCAATCCGGCGGGCTTTGTCATCCTGCCCAGGAAAGAGAAGGGGCGCAGCCTCTATGTCTCCGGCGACACCGGCGTCACCTATGACATGAAGATCATCCAGGATCTCTATAAGCCGGTTTTCGGGATCATGTGCATGGGCGACCGGTTCACCATGGGACCGGAGCAGGCGGCCTATGCCTGCAAGACCTTTTTCAAGTTCAAGAAGGTCATTCCCTGCCACTTTGCCACTTTCGAGGGCTTTCTTATCCCCGACGCCAAACCCTTCGTCAAAGCCATGGGGCCGAAGGGCAAAACGGTGACCGTCATGAAGTCGTGCGATGCGATTACTCTCTGATCAACGCCAGAGACGCTTGCGCTCGGCGACACGGGCGAGCGCCGGCGCCAGCGCTTCGTCCATTGCGGCGACCTGATGGCCCTGCGGCTGCGGCGGGGCGCTGCGCCAACCCATTGCCTCGAGCACATGGCCCGATTCGTAATAGGACTTGATCAGCGACAGTACGAAATCGCGGAACTGCTGCGGATGCTCCGCTTCGAGGCCCACGAGTATGCTCTGGCGTTTGCTCGCTTTGGCGAAGTCCGGATGATCGCAGGCGCGCGATTTGATCGGTGATGTCGATTGCGCCACGACCGCCATGACATCCGGAACGAGCGAGCCCGGCGGCAGTCCCGCCTCATCGCCGGGCAGGATCACATCGGCAAGCAGTCTGAGATGGGCAGGCGTCATGCCATGTCCTCCGCAAGCTCGGCCGCGAGCTTGAGCGCCACGGCGCCGATCGTCGAGGCGGGATTGGCGGCCCCTACGGTCGGAAACAGGCTGCCGTCGGCGACGATCACATTTGGCACGCGGTGGCAGCGCCCCTTGCGATTGGTGACGAAGGTGTGCGGATCATCGCCCATGCGCGCCGTGCCGAGAAGATGCCAGCCGGTCAACGGCGCGGGCGACACGCGAATCGTGCGATAAGCGCCCGCGGCCAAGAGATCTCCTCGGCCCGGGCAAGGCCAAAATCGAGACTTTTCTGTGCGCGTTCCGCGATCCTGTAGTCGATCTTCACGCCGGGCAGGCCGTCGGGCTCTTCGACGCGCGTGAGTGTTACGCGATTGTGCGGTTCGGGCAGGTCCTCGGCAAGGACGAGTATCGGCATGGAATGCAGAAACTCCTCGCGCAACTGCGCTTGCGCGGCTTCGCCCCAGAGAGGCTGCAGCCTTGAGGCCTGGACGGCCAGCGCATTTTCCCGCGACAGTTGCAGATGCACCCCGCGCTCGAAGCCACGCGCCCGGTCTGTCTCGTAGAATTCATGTGAATAGATCGAGCAGCCGACGGGACCGACCGGACCGTCGAGCTTGTCCTTAAATAGCCCACGCACATAAGCCGCCGGATGAAACATGAGATTGCGCCCGAGCGCCGGACTGTCGATGCCGGAAGCGAGCAACAGGCGAGCCGTGCCAATGCCGTTGCCGGCAAGGACGACGGCTTCGGCTGGCTGAAAGTACTCAGCGCCGTGGCGATCGGCATAGGTGACGCCGGTGGCGAGGCCTGCTTCGATGTGGAGATGACGGGCAATGACGACGGTGCGGAGCTCAACTCCGAGCGCCATGGACTTGGGCCAATAAGTGAGATCGACCGAGGCCTTGGCCTTGGGAATGCAGCCGATGAGGCAAGGACCACAGTTGTTGCACGCCATGCGCCCGCCATGAGGGACAGAATTGATGGCCGCATCGACCGGCCACCAATGCCAGCCGAGATCGCTGAACGCACGAGCGGCGCGATTGGCGACCGCGCCGAAGGGCAAAGGCGGCATGGCGCGCGGACTCTTGGGCGGATAGGCGGGGTCGCCATTGAGCCCGGCAACACCCATGATCTCGTCGTTTCGGTCATACCAGGGCTCAAGCTCGAAATAGTCGAATGGCCAGTCATCGCCGACGCCGTCCAGCGTGCGGGTGCGGAAGTCGGATGGATGCAGACGCGGGAAATGCGCCGCCCAGGCGACCGTCGAACCGCCGACGCCGTTCCACATCAGCGGCTTGAATACCGAATTTTCGTCATCGATGGCATAGTCGCTGGAGCCGCGATATACGCCGGATTTGAGCCGGAGATTTGGTTGGGAGGCCCAGTCATCGAGGATGGCGCGCTGCCAGCGCATGGATTTGGCCGGCATGCGGGTCGGGTCGGACCAGCCGCCGCGCTCGAGACAGACGATCTTGAGATGAGGAGCCTGGTGTTTGATCTGCCAGGCGAAGGCCGCCCCGCCGCAGCCTGCCCCGATGATCACGACATCGACGGGATCCATGCGTTTTCTTGTCATTAAACGAGAGTTTAGGCGGGAATTGCGCTCATTCGCAAACCCGGACATAACGTCGTCCCATGTCGGAGCGAAAGCGACCTGTCGGGCCCGTTGTCGATCCCTTGCCGCCGGGACTTGTACCCGATCTGCGCCCGCTCTTTGGCCGTTGGGTGAGACTCGAACCCGTCGTGGCGGCGCGTCACGGCCAGGATCTTTATGACTCATTCGCGAACGGCGATCCGGAAGGCGCGGTGTGGACCTATATGGGCTATGGGCCGTTCGCCGATTTCCAGACCTTTGGGGCTTGGCTCGCCCGGCAGGAACAAAGTCGCGATCCGTGGTTCTATGGCTTCATCCGTCGCGACACCGAAAAGGCGGCTGGTATGGGCGCCTTCATGCGTCTCGACAAGGCCAACGGCGTGATCGAGATCGGCCATATCTGGATGTCACCTGCCTTGCAGAAGACGCGCGAGGCTACCGAGGCCATCTATCTCATGATGCGCCACTGCTTCGACGATCTGGGCGTTCGTCGGCTCGAATGGAAATGCCATGCGCTCAACGCCGCCTCGCGCAAGGCCGCCGAGCGTTTCGGCTTCACCTACGAGGGGGTTTTTCGCCAGCACATGATCGTGAAGGGCCGGAACCGTGACACCGCCTGGTATGCGATGATCGACAAGGAATGGCCGGCCATGGCGGGGCGGTTCCAGGCCTGGCTCAGGGACGAGAATTTCGACGCCCAAGGGCGGCAGAAGAGCCGGTTGCTCCCCGAGTGAGCCGGTGTTATTGAGCGCCCCTGTTTCCGGAAGAAGTGAGAAATGTCGGTCGATCAGAAAACCGTGCGGCGCATTGCGCACTTGGCGCGCATCAAGCTTGCCGAAGACGATGTGCCCCGCCTCGAAGGCGAGCTCAATTCCATCCTGCACTGGATCGAGCAATTGAACGAGGTCGATGTCCAAGGCGTAGAGCCTTTGACCTCCGTCGTCGCCGTGAAGATGAAGAAGCGCCAGGACGTCGTGACCGACGGCAACTATCCCCAGGATGTAACCCGCAACGCCCCCGCGGCCGAAGACGAGTTCTTCATGGTCCCGAAGGTGGTGGAATAGGGTGCGACGGAAATCCCCTCTCCCTTGGGGAGAGGGCTAGGGTGAGGGGATAAGGTCTATCCGGATAGAGCCTATCCCCTCATCCTCCCATCGCTTACGCGATTGGCCCCTCCTTCTCCCTCAGGGAGAAGGGAAGCACGAAAGGAGAGAGCAGTGCTTGCTAAGTTGACGGGGGTAGCGCGGACGCTTCGCAGAAATCAGACAGATGCCGAGCGCAAGCTTTGGGGATCGCTTCGCAATCGGCAATTGGAAGGACTTAAGTTCCGGCGGCAATATGTGATCGGGTCATACGTCGCGGACTTCTGCTGTGAGGAATACCGGCTGATCATCGAACTTGATGGCGGCCAACATGCGGATCAAATTGAGAAGGACCGCATTCGGACAATTGAGTTGGAGGACATGAAGTATCATGTATTGCGGTTCTGGAATTTCGGGATATTCACAAACATGGATGGTGTGATCGACACGATCCTTTCAACAATTCGCTCGACTGATCGTCAACAAAATAGCTGAACCATGACCTCTCTCACCTCTCTGACGATTTCCGCCGCGCGCGACGGGCTGAAAAAAAAATCATTCTCTGCGCGTGAGCTGACAGACGCCTATCTCGCCGCCATGGAGAAGGCGCGCATCCTCAATGCCTATATCGTAGAGACACCGGAGCAGGCCCGCGCGATGGCCGATGCTTCCGATGCGCGTCTTGCCAAGGGCGAAGCGGGCGTCCTTGAAGGCATACCGCTCGGCATCAAGGATCTCTTCGCCACCAAGGGCGTGCATACCCAGGCGGCGAGCCACATCCTCGACGGCTTCAAGCCCACCTATGAATCGACAGTCACCAGCAATCTGTGGCGCGATGGCGCCGTCATGCTGGGCAAGCTCAATATGGACGAGTTCGCCATGGGCTCGTCCAACGAGACGAGTTTTTACGGCAATGTCATCAACCCCTGGCGTCGCCGTAACTCCAATGCCGCTCTGGTGCCGGGCGGCTCTTCGGGCGGTTCCGCCACGGCGGTCGCCGCGCATATCTGCGCCGGCGCCACCGCCACCGACACCGGCGGATCGATCCGCCAGCCCGCCGCCTTCACCGGCACTGTCGGCATCAAGCCGACCTATGGCCGCTGCTCTCGCTGGGGCATCGTCGCTTTCGCCTCATCGCTCGACCAGGCGGGACCCATCGCGCGCGACGTGCGCGATGCGGCGATCCTGCTCAGGTCCATGGCAAGCGTCGATCCCAAGGACACCACCTCGGTGGATCACGCGGTGCCCGACTATGAGGCTGTCATCGGCAAACCGATCAAGGGCCTGCGCGTCGGGATCCCCAAGGAATATCGCGTCACGGGGACACCACCCGAGATCGACGCTCTGTGGGACAAGGGCGCCGGGTGGCTGCAAGAGCAGGGGGCGGAGATCGTCGAGATCTCGCTGCCGCACACAAAATACGCGCTGCCCGCCTATTACATCGTGGCGCCGGCCGAGGCGTCGTCCAATCTCGCCCGCTATGACGGCGTGCGCTATGGCTTGCGCGTGCCCGGCGACGACATCGTGTCGATGTATGAGAATACGCGCGCCAAAGGCTTTGGCCGCGAAGTGCAGCGGCGCGTGATGATCGGAACCTACGTGCTCTCCGCCGGCTATTACGACGCCTACTATGTTCGTGCCCAGAAGGTCCGCACGCTGATCAAGCAGGACTTCGACAAGGCATGGGCAAAGGTCGATGTCGTGCTGACTCCTGCCACGCCGAACCCCGCTTTCGCGCCGGGCGAGATCACCGACCCGGTGCAGATGTATCTGAACGACGTGTTCACCGTTACGGTCAACATGGCGGGCCTGCCCGGGATCTCGGTGCCGGGTGGGCTGTCGGAGGCGGGGTTGCCGCTTGGCCTTCAACTCATCGGCAAGCCTTTCGATGAGGCGACCTTGTTTCAGGCGGGCTATGCCATCGAGGAAGCGGCGGGAAAGTTCGAAGCGGCGAAATGGTGGTGAAGAACTATCCGGTCTGACCGACACCTAATTCGGTAATTTCGTCGAACAAGCCTTGCGAGTGAGGCGCTATCATCGCGAAGGGCCTCCCTGCGAACTCCGCGAGCTTCTGCTGAAAGACGAGAAACTTCCCCGTCGGAACGCTCGCCACCTGAGCGTAGGCAGCATTGCTCATGGCCTCATCCAGTGAGACGAAATGGACTCCGGCATGTATCAGAGCGCTGAAGAATTCATCGGCAATGTCGGCAAAGAAGGGCACAGGATGGCTCACGGTAATGCCGACGACGTCGTGGCCAAACCAGTTGCGCGCACAGAGGTCATCGTAGGCTAACTGCGCCAGCGAGAATTTGAGAAAGCTCTGTCCGAGAGAAATCCGACCTTCGTCATCGTTGCGCTCGAGGCAATTTTTGTAGGCGCGATTCCATCGCCACTCATAAAGCCAGCTTGTGACGTCGACGGTCCGGTATCCGCGGACCGAAAGGTGAGAGCGCACGGCATCGCGCTTCTCTCGTGTGTCGCCCCAATAGCACAAGGGGTGCCCGAAATAGAGTTGGGGTGCCTTTGCAAGCCAGGAAGAAAGATGGCTCTCTCCCAGTTCTATATCCGCGATATAAGCCTCCACGGAGACGTCGTTCAACTCGATATGGCTGTGGGTGTGATTCGCTACGTGATGGCCCGCAGCGGTCCAGCTTTCGATGATCGCCTTGAACTCGGGATGCTTGAGAAGCGACCAGGAATTCGCGAAAGCATAAACTCCTCGGATCCCGTGGCGATCGAGCGCCATGATGATGGCTTCCACCATCCCCGCAACGGTATAGTCTGCGGGCGGATAGGACATCGGCCAGAGCGGCAAGTCGTCAAGCGTCAAGGCCATTTTCATGGGATCGGACCCCTCGGCTTCCACCATCTCGATAATTCGGGCTGACGCAGTGTAATGCCGGCGAAGGAGGGTCACCAAATAAAAAGGGCCGGGCCTGATACGCAAGCCCGGCCCTCTCATTCCATCCGCCTCAGGCGGAGGGAATCTCAATACTTACGGATCAGACCGACAAGCCGCCCCTGCACATTGACCCGATCAGGTCCGAAGATGCGGGTCTCGTAAGCAGGGTTGGCGGCTTCGAGCGCGATCGAGTCGCCTTTCTTGCGGATCCGCTTGAGAGTCGCCTCTTCATTGTCGACGAGAGCGACGACGATATCGCCATTGGTGGCGGTGTCGCCCTTGCGGATCAGCACTGTGTCGCCGTCGAAGATGCCGGCATTGATCATTGAATCGCCCTTGACCTCGAGGGCGAAATGTTCGCCCGAGCCCAGCATCTCGGGTGGAACCGTGATGTTGTGCGAATGATCCTGGATGGCCGATATGGGCACGCCAGCGGCAATCCGGCCCATGACGGGTACTACCGCTGCGCGTGGTGTTCCCGAGCCCGCATGGGGAATCGGCTTGACCTTGCCAAGATTGCCTTCGATGACATTCGGGCTGAAACCCAAGCGCTTGGAGGTCGAAAGGCTGGGACTATGCGCATCCGGAAGCTTCATGACCTCGAGCGCTCGCGCCCGGTTGGGCATGCGGCGGAGGAAACCGCGTTCCTCAAGAGCCAGGATCAGGCGGTGTATGCCGGATTTGGACTGAAGATTGAGAGCTTCCTTCATCTCCTCGAAAGAGGGGGAGACGCCGTCCTCCTTGAGACGTTCATTAATGAATAGCAGCAGTTCAAGTTGCTTGCGCGTCAGCATGGCGTGACCTGTTCAAAGAACGTTCCGGGGAAATCATCGGGCGAGAATCGGAACAAATACAAAACGAAAATAACCGTTCCTGTTTGGTTCGGCAAGCTTAAATTGGCGAGACGTTCAAAAATCCAATAAAATGAGGTTGACGAGATCGCCCGCGCGGGCTTCGGGTGCGTTAGGCGGGCGCACGATGAGGCCTTGCGCGTCGGTCAGGGCCCGTTGCATCGAGGAATCCTGGATCCTGTAGGGGAAGGCCGTTAGCGTGCCGTCCGCGTCGCGGCTCACGTCAGCCCGAAGATAATCCTGTCTTAGATCGTTGGCGGGCAAAGCCGAGCCGAGCCGGGCCTGGACGACATCATTGCCGGCCGGCAGACCCAGCAACGCGAAAATCAGCGGTTTAAGGAAAATTCGCGCACAGACGAGCGCCGAGACCGGATTACCCGGGAGGCCGAGAATCCGCCTCTTGCCATCGCGGGCAAACATGAGGGGTTTTCCTGGCCGCAGTGCAATTTTCCAGAAATCGAGCTTGATGCCGGCTTCCTTGAGCCCGGCCTGGACCAGATCGTGATCACCGACCGAGGCCCCTCCGGTCGTCACAAGGATATCTGCGTCGGCAGCCTTTCTGATGGCTCGAGAAATGGCGGCGAGCTTATCGGGGACGATCCCAAGGTCGATCGCTTCCCCGCCATAGCGGCGTACAAAAGCGGAAAGCGCAAAACTGTTGGAAGAAACGATCTGGTCGGGCTTGGGCGCGCCCCCTGGAGCAACGAGCTCATCGCCAGTGCTGAAAATTGAAACCTTGGGGCGGCGCGTGACCGGAAGGGCCGGCCAGTTCATTGCCGCGGCAAGGCCGATTTCGCGGGCGCCCAGCAAGGTGCCCTGGCGCAGCAGGCTTTCACCCTTGGCAAAGTCCAGCCCTCTGCGCCGGATATGCTGGCCCAGGCGTTGTGCAGCCACGACGATGTTCACAGCGCGGTCGCGTGCCTCGGCATTCTCCTGGATGACGACAGTGTCGGCGCCTTTGGGCACCGGAGCGCCGGTGAAGATGCGCACCGCCTGGCCAGAACCAACCGTTCCCTTGAAGCCGTGACCAGCCGGGGCGATGCCGATGACATTGAGCTGCGCCGGAGCGCTTGCGACATCGGCGAAGCGAACTGCATAACCATCCATCGCGGAAGCGGAGAAGGGCGGCTGGTCGCGCTTGGCCTTGATGTCGCGCGGCGAGCACGCGCCCGGCGCAGTGATGCAACTTCACGTTTTCCCGGGGCAGCGCCTTGGCGCCCTTGAGCACGCGCGCTTTAGCCTCTTCGACCGGCATCAGCGCCATGGCTCAGTCCCCGGAATAGTGGCCGGACTTGCCGCCCGATTTCTCGACTGAGCCGGATGTCGCCGATGCGCATGCGCGCGATCGGCCGACTTGCACATGTCATAGATGGTGAGGCAAGCGACCGAGACGGCGGTCAGGGCCTCCATCTCGACGCCGGTCTTGCCCTCGACCTTGACCGTCGCCGAGACTTCGATGGCATGCGCCGCACTGTCAGGGGTGAAATCGACCGATACACCTCGAGATCGCGAGCGGGTGGCAGAGCGGGATGAGCTCATGCGTCTTCTTCGCCGCCATGATGCCGGCGATGCGGGCCGCCGCCAGAACGTCGCCTTTCTTGGCGCGGCCTTCGATGATTATCGCCAGGGTTTCGGGCATCATTGTGATGCGCCCACGCGCCGTCGCCTCGCGATGCGGTCACGTCCTTGGCCGAGACATCCACCATGTGGGCGTGGCCCTGGTCGTCGAGATGGGTGAGCTTGCTCATGGCTTCGCCAGGATAGCACGGGTTGCGGCCGCGACATCGGCCTGCCGCATCAAGCTTTCGCCGATGAGGAAGGCGTTGACGCCGGCTTTCGAAAGCCGCGCCAGATCGGCCGCAGTGAATAGGCCGCTTTCGCCGATGATGAGCCGGTCCGCAGGCACGAGTGGCGCCAGGCGCTCGGTCGTCTCGAGCGTCGTCTCGAATGTGTGCAGATTGCGGTTGTTGATGCCGATGAGGCGGCGTCGAGAGCTTCAACGCGCGCTCGAGCTCCTTCTCGTCGTGGACTTCGGCCAGCACATCCATGCCCCAGTCGAGAGCGGCCGCTTCGAGCTCGCAGGCGAGCGCATCATCGATCATCGCCATGATGAGGAGGATGCAGTCGGCGCCCCAGGCCCGCGCTTCCGCCACCTGATAGGGGTCGAGCATGAAATCCTTGCGCAAGGTCGGGAAGAGCCGTCACGGCGCGCGCCGCGCCCAGATATTCGGGCGCCCCCTGGAAGGAGGGCGCATCGGTGAGGACGGAAAGGCAGGCCGCGCCTCCATCCTCATAGGCCATGGCGAGCTGCGGCGGGTTGAAATCGGCCGGATCAGGCCCTTGGAGGGGCTGGCCTTCTTGATCTCGGCAATGAGCGCCCATTGGCCTTGCGCGATCTTCGCCTGGAGCGCGCCGGCAAAGCTTCGCACTGGCGGCGCATCGAGCGCCATGACGTCGAGTTCGCGCTCGGCGATCTCTGCCTTCGCCTTCGCGACTTCCTCGCGCTTATAGGCGGCGATCTTGTCGAGGATGGTCGGCATACATGGCAACTTGTGATCCCTCCCCTCGCGGGGAGGGTCGCCGAAGGGCGGGCGTGGAGGTCTGCCGGTGGAGGACCGCCATCCGGCTCGCTGCGCTCGCCACCTTCCCCGCAAGGGAGAAGGAAGATTTCGTGTGCGAATTCCTATCCATTCGAAACCCTCACGAGCTTCTCGAGACCGCCCGCGCACCGCCGCCATCGATCGACTTCTGCGCTTCACCAACACCTTCCGTCAGATTGCTGGCCTTGCCCGCGACGAGAAGGGCTGCGGCCGCCGTCATCACGGCGGCATCGCGGAAGGCGTTCTTCCTGCCTTCGAGCACGCCGCGCAGCGCCTCGGCATTTTGCGCGGCATCGCCGCCCTTGAGCTCGGCAGCGGATGCGCGGGCGATGCCCGACATCCTCCGGCGTGACTTCGAAGCGTCACCTTGCCGTCCTTCAATTCGGCGATCCAGGTCGTGCCGGAAGGCACGATCTCGTCGAAACCGCCTTCGCCATGGCAGATCCAGGCGCGCTCCGCAGCCCAGATTGTTCAGCACATGCGCCAGGGGCTCGACCCAGGCCTTGGCAAAGACGCCGGTCACCTGGCGCCTGACGCCGGCGGGATTGGAGAGGGGACCCAGCAGATTGAAGATCGTGCGCGTGCCGAGTTCGACGCGCGTCGGGCCCACATGCTTCATCGAGGCATGATGCGCGGGCGCGAACATGAAGCCGACGCCCGCTTCGCAATGCAGCGGCTGATCTGCTCCGGCGTCGAGATCGATCTTGACGCCCAATGCCGTCAAGCACATCGGCCGCTCCCGATTTCGACGACAAGCGCGCGATTGCCGTGCTTGGCGATCTTGAGGCCGGCGCCGGCGGCGACGAAGGCCGCACAGGTCGAGATATTGTAGGAGCCGGAGGCATCGCCGCCGGTTCCGACGATATCGATGGCATCGGAGGGCGCTTCGACCTTCAGCATTTTCTCGCGCATGATTTCGACGGCGCCGGTGATCTCATCGACGGTTTCGCCGCGCACCCGCAGCGCCATGAGGAAGCCGCCGATCTGGGACGGCGTGGCTTCGCCCGACATCAGGACGTCGAAGGCCGTCGCGCGCTTCCTCGCGGGTGAGCGGCTCGCCGCCCGCCGCCTTGGCGATGAGGGGTTTGAGATCGGCCATGTCAGCAGTGCCCCCGCCAGTTCGAGGAAGTTCTTCAATAGCGCGTGGCCGTGCTCGGAAGCAATGCTTTCGGGGTGGAACTGCACGCCGTGAACGGGCTTCGGTCTTGTGCTGCAGGCCCATGATGATGCCGTCCTCGGTCTCGGCCGTGATTTCGAGACATTCGCGGCAGGCTCTCGCGCTCGACGATCAGCGAATGATAGCGCGTCGCCTCGAAATCGTCCGGCACATCGCGCGAACATGCCCTTCGCCTTCGTGCCGGATGCGTCGGACAGCTTGCCATGCATGAGCTTGGGGGCGCGGATCACCTTGCCGCCGAAAGCCTGGCCGATCGCCTGATGGCCGAGGCAGACGCCGAGGATGGGAATTGGTCCTGACGCCTTCTCGATGAGTTCGAGGCAGATGCCGGCCTCGTTGGGCGTGCACGGGCCCGGGCGACAGCACGATCGCCTGGGGCCTCGCCGAGATCACCTGGCCGACGCTGATCTTGTCATTGCGGTGAACGACCGTCTCGGCGCCGAGATCGCCCAGGAAATGGTAGAGATTCCAGGTGAAGCTGTCGTAATTGTCGATGAGGATGATCATTGTCCCCTCCCGGCGCGTCCGGCGAAACGCACGGCCTCATCGGCGGCGCGGAACAGGGCCTTCGCCTTGTTGACGCATTCCATGTGCTCGCTCTCGGGCACGCTGTCGGCGACGATGCCGGCGCCGGCCTGCACATACATCTTGCCGTCCTTGACGATGGCGGTGCGCAGCACGATGCAGGTGTCCATGTCGCCATCGGCCGAGAAATAGCCGACGCAGCCGGCATAGACGCCGCGCTTCTCGCGTCTCGAGTTCGTCGATGATCTCCATGGCGCGCACCTTGGGCGCGCCCGAAACCGTGCCCGCCGGAAAGCCGGCGACGAGGGCATCGATCGCGTCATATTTCGTGTGCGAGCTTGCCTTCGACATTGGACACGATGTGCATCACCTGGCTGTAGTATTCGAGAATGAACTGGTCGGTCACCTTGATCGAGCCGATCTCGGCGACGCGGCCGACATCGTTGCGGCCGAGATCGAGCAGCATCAGATGCTCGGCGCGCTCCTTGGGATCGGCGAGAAGCTCCTCGGCCAAGGCGCGGTCCTCGGCTCGGCGTCGCACCGCGCCGCCGCGTTCCGGCGATCGGACGGATTGTCACCTTGCCGTCGCGCACGCGGACCAGAATTTCGGGCGATGATCCGATGATCGCGAACCGGTCGAAGTCGAGATAGTAGAGGAAAGGCGACGGATTGACGCGACGGAGCGAGCGATAGAGCGCGAAAGGCGGCAGCGTGAATGGCGTCTCGAAGCGCTGCGACAGCACCACCTGGAATATGTCGCCGGCGGCGATGTATTCCTTGGCCCTGAGCACCATGGCCGTATATTCCTCCGGCGTCGTATTGGAGCTGCGGCTCGCCGATCGGCGGAGTATCGGCGCGTCCGGCCATGCCATGATCGAGCGGCCGGTCGAGCGCTTCGACGACTTGGAGAGGCGCTCCATGGCGCGCGCATAGGCCGCCTTGGCGCTGATCGCCTTCCCGGATAGACCGGCGTCACGACCGTGACCTCGTCCTTCACCGAATCGAAGATCGCCATGATCGTCGGACGGATCAGCATGCCGTCGGGAAGGCCGAGCATGTCCGGGATTGGGCTGCGGCAGATCCTCCATCAACCGCACCATGTCATAGCCGATATAGCCGAAGACGCCTGCCGCCATGGGCGGCGCATCGTGCGGCAGCGCGATGCGGCTTTCCGCAAGCAGCGCCCGCAAGCGCTCGAGCGGCGGATCGAGATCGACGGTCTCGAAAGGGCCGTCGGGATCGAACAGGGCGCGACGGTTGATCGAGGCCTTGCTGCCCTCGACCTTCCAGATGACGTCGGGCTTGCATGCCGATGATGGAATAGCGCCCGCGCACGGCGCCGCCTTCCACCGATTCGAGCAGGAAGGAATAGCGCGCGTTGCGCGCGAGCTTGAGCATGGCCGAGACAGGCGTCTCGAGATCGGCGACGAGACGGGTGGAAAGGATCTGCGCTTCGCCTAAGTCATAGACGCGACGGAACGCGTCGAATTCGGGAGAAACTTGCATGTGAGCAGACCAAGACTGAGTGTGCTTTCAGGGTTCAGGTTCAGTTCGCGTTCGCGCCCGTGACCTGTCGCCACATATTCTCGTCTACATAGACACCGAGTTCTTGCTGCGCATCGGCAGCATAGCTGGCCGCCAGATCGCCGCCGACGCCTGCGGCGAGCGACTTGGCTATCGCTTTGGCCTCTTCCGAATTGGGATCGAAGGCGGGAGTGAGCACCGCCTGCGACCTGCATGACCTTCGCGCCTTTGCCATCGCCCTCGGGGGCGAAGGCAAACCCGTTCTGGGGCACGGCGAACAGTGCCGACACGGCCTCCGGACCGAATTCATTCGTCGTCTCGTTGCGCTTGAGGCCCTGGACCGTTTTGATCTCGGCCTTGGCCTCGCCCGCCAGCGCCTCGAGCGTGATGCCGTTCTGCCCACGCTCCACCAGTTGCTTCGCCTTTTCGATGACCACCTCGCGCAGCTTCTGGGCCTTCCAGTCGGTTTCCACTTCCGCCTTGACCGTGTCGAGAGGCCTAATCGCCGAAGGCGTCACTTCGCGGACTTCGTACCAGACATAACCGTTAGAGGGCGTCGTCAACGCATCGTTCTCGACACCCGTGTCACTCTCGAAAGCCTGTTTCAGGACGCCGTCCTTGAACGGCACGTCGACCTGCTTGCCATCCTTGCCGAGACTTTGCGCATCGACCGGCTGTGTCACGACCAGATTGAGCTTCACTTCCTTGGCGATATCTTCGAGGGACTTCTGCTGAGCGCGCGCGTCCTCGACCGCATCAAAGGTGCTCTGCGCCAAATCCTTCGCCTTTTCGAGCTGCAGGCGAGAAGTAAGCTCGTTCTTCACTTCCTCAAGCGTCGATTGCTTCTCAGGATTGATCTTCGTGACCTTGAGCAGCACCACGGACAGTTTGCCCTGCACCGGATCGCTGACCTGGTCCTGAGCCAGGCCGAAGGCCGCATCGGCGATGATCGGGTCGAAGATCTTGTCCTTGGTGACCTCGCCCAGCGAGGCATCGGCATCGGTCAGGCCGCGCTCCTTGGCAAGAGCCACGAAATCCGTGCCTGCTGCGATGCGTTCCTTCGCCTGTTTTGCTTCATCGACATTGGCGAACGGCATCTGCAGAATCGTCCGGGTCTCCGGCTTGAAATAGTCGCGCTTGAACTTGTCGTAGGCCGCGGCGAGGTCGGCGTCGCTGATCTGGATCGCCGGCGCCAGGTCCTGCGGGTCCGCTTTGAGGATGGCGATAACGCGATATTCAGGCGCGGTGTAGCGGGCGCTGTTCTTTTCCCAGAAGGTCTTGAGTTCCGGCTCGCTCGGGGTCGGCACATTCTGTTCTGTCGGGCGCAGGACGAAATAACGGGCATCGCGCTGCTCGTTGCGGTGGCGAAAGGCGGCGTCCTTCAGCGCATTGGGGGGCGTGACGTTCCAGGTGACTGTATCGGCCAAGGCACGGCGCAGGAAGCTTTGGCGTTCGCTGGCGACGTAGCCCGCTTCGCTCAGGCCGTTGTCGCGCAGCACGTCGCGGAACCGGGCGGGATCGAAGCGGCCTTGCGAATCGTGAAAAATCTTGTCCGCTTGAATCGCGCCGGCGACCTGCTGGTCCGAAATCGCCAGCTTCATCTTATGCGCCTCGCCATCGAGCGCGGCATTGCGGATCATGTCGTTGAGAAAGGCGCGGTCGAGCCCCAGCAGGCGGGCCTGCTCCGGTGTGATCGACTGCCCGGTCCGCCGCTGATAGTCACGCAGCCAATTGCGGAAATTGTCAGTGTATGCCTGGGCGGAAATATCCTGATCGCCAACGGTTGCCAGTGCCGAGATCGAGCTTATGCGGAAGACGTCGGCAATGCCCCAGACGCCAAAGCTCAGGATCAGAAGACCCAAGAGCACCTTGGCCACCCAGCCCTTGGCGGCGTCTCGCATTTTGTCGAGCATCAAACACCTTTCTCACATCAGCTCGACAAGATTGCTTTGGCGAGCGGCGCGCATCATAGGGACGAGGATCAGGCCTCGCAAGCATTGCTTGGCTCTGCTAGGAGGGGTGTGATTGACGGGTAGGGGACTGAAATGGCTCAGAAATCGCCAAGACCGCTGGTGGCGGGAAACTGGAAGATGAACGGCACCACGCCGTCGCTGAAGGAGGCGCGGCTGCTCGCGGGCATGCTCAAGGACGTCCGGCTCAAATGCGACGTGATGATCTGTCCGCCGGCCACCCTCCTCGGCGCCATCAGGACGGTAGTCAAGGGCGCCAGGATCAGGCTCGGCGGTCAAGACTGCCACTGGAATGCGAGCGGCGCCCATACGGGCGACATTTCGGCCGAGATGCTCAAGGATGCGGGCTGCAGCGCGGTGATTGTCGGCCATTCCGAAAGGCGCACCGGGCACGGCGAGACCGACGAGATCGTCCGCCGCAAGGCGGAAGCCGCGCATCGTGCCGGGCTTACAGCCATCGTCTGCATCGGCGAGACTCTGGAGCAGCGCAAAGCCGGTCAGACGCTCGCCGTGACCTCACGCCAGCTCAAGGGCTCGGTGCCGGCGGGTGCGACGGCGGCGAATACGGCCATCGCCTATGAGCCGGTCTGGGCCATCGGCACCGGCCTCACTGCGACTGTTGCGGAAGTGGGCGAAGTGCATGCGTCGATCCGGCAGCAGACGGACCCCGAACTGCGCATTCTCTATGGTGGTTCGGTCAAGCCTGCCAACGCGGTCGAGCTCATGGCGGTTGCCGATGTGAATGGCGCGCTAGTCGGTGGCGCGAGTCTCAAGGCCGCCGACTTCATAGGCATCATCAAGGCTTACGCCTGACGGTTGTCATGATGCTTGCGGAAGCCGGGAAACGTCTTGCCTGAGGGTTGCCTCCACCCCATATCCGCGCTACAGGCTGCCCGCGAAATCGAAATCGGACCCTGAAAAATGCAAACCATCCTGCTTGTCATTCACCTGATCATCGCCGTCGCGCTCATCGGCGTCGTGCTGTTGCAGCGCTCTGAAGGCGGAGCCTTAGGCATCGGCGGCGGTGGTGGCGGCTCGCTGTTTTCGGCAAGAGGGGTCGGCAATACGCTGACGCGAACCACCGCCATTCTCGCCGTCATCTTCTTTCTCACCTCAATTGCCCTGACCTTGCTTGCACGCCACACCGGCGGCGGATCGCTGTTCGATCGCCCGGCGACCCAGCAAAACCAGGGCCAGACCGCGCCCGGCGGCAGCGTGCTGCCGCAATTGCCTCCGAGCGGCCAGCAGGAACCAGGGCAAGGGCAAAGCGGTGGCTCAGGCGCTCCGGCGAAACCGCAAGTCCCTGTTTCACAGTAAATTGTTTCACAGCTTTCCACAGAAGCCCGGACCCCAAAATCCGGGCTTCGAATTGTTTGGATGAGAGGTTAGACTAGGGGTCCATGGCGCGGTACATTTTCATCACCGGCGGCGTGGTTTCCTCCCTCGGCAAGGGTCTCGCTTCAGCAGCGCTCGGCGCGCTTCTCCAGGCGCGGGGTTTTTCGGTGCGGCTGCGCAAGCTCGATCCCTATCTCAATGTCGATCCGGGGACCATGAGCCCCTATCAGCACGGCGAGGTCTTCGTCACCGATGACGGGGCCGAAACCGATCTCGACCTCGGTCATTACGAGCGCTTCACCGGCCGTTCGGCCAATCGCCAGGACAACATCACTACCGGACGCATTTACCAGGACATCATCGCCAAGGAACGGCGCGGCGACTATCTCGGCGCCACGGTCCAGGTCATTCCGCATGTGACCGATGCCATCAAGGAGTTCGTAGCCACCGGCAATGAAGGCTATGACTTCGTCCTGGTCGAGATCGGCGGCACGGTCGGCGACATCGAAGGTTTACCGTTTTTCGAGGCCATCCGTCAGCTGAGCAACGAACTGCCGCGCGGCCAGACGATTTTCATCCATCTGACGCTGCTCCCCTATATTCCCACTGCGGGCGAGCTCAAGACCAAGCCGACGCAGCATTCGGTGAAGGAATTGCGTTCGATCGGCATTCAGCCGGACATCCTCCTGTGCCGCGCCGATCGCGAAGTCCCGGTAAATGAGAGACGCAAGATCGCACTCTTCTGCAATGTACGGCCCTCGGCCGTCATCCAGGCGCTCGACGTCAAGAGCATCTACGATGTGCCGCGCGCCTATCACGCCGAAGGACTGGACAAGGAAGTGCTCGACGCCTTCGGCATCACGACCGCACCTGAGCCCGACCTCACGCGCTGGAAAACGGTGATGGATCGTATCGTCCATCCGGAAGGTGAAGTTAAGATCGCCGTAGTCGGCAAGTATACGGGACTCCTCGACGCCTATAAGTCGCTCAACGAAGCGCTAGTCCATGGCGGCGTGGCCAACAAGGTCAAGGTCAGGCTCGAATGGATCGAGTCCGAGATCTTCGAGAAGGAGGATCCAGCCCCCTATCTCGAAGGCGTGCACGGCATATTGGTGCCGGGGGGCTTCGGCGAGCGAGGATCCGAGGGCAAGATCAAGGCAGCGACCTTCGCGCGCACCCGCAAGGTGCCGTATTTCGGCATCTGCTTCGGCATGCAGATGGCCTGTATCGAGGCGGCGCGCAGCCTCTGCGGGATCGCCAAAGCGAGCTCGACCGAATTCGGCGAGACGGCGGAGCCTGTCGTCGGCACCATGACCGAATGGATGAAGGGCAACGAGCTCGAGATCCGCAAAGCCGGAGGCGATCTGGGCGGCACGATGCGGCTCGGCGCCTATGACGCGATGTTGAAGCCGGGCAGTAAGATCGCGGAGATCTACGGCGATACGCGCATCTCCGAGCGCCACCGCCATCGCTATGAGGTGAACACGCGCTATCGTGAAAGGCTCGAAAAAGCAGGTATGCGCTTTGCCGGCATGTCCCCCGACGGTCTCTTGCCGGAGACCATCGAATATTCCGACCACCCCTGGTTCATCGGCGTGCAGTATCACCCCGAGCTCAAATCGAGGCCGTTCGAGCCACACCCGCTCTTCGCCTCCTTCATAGCTGCGGCCGTCGATCAGAGCCGTCTGGTGTAACGCCGCCGGCGACGGTAAAACCGCGCCATGACTGCGACTGACATCAAAATTCGCTATGTCTTGGCCCTGGTGGCATGCCTTTTCCTGTTGGTGCAGGAGGCTCTGGCTTTCGATCCCGCCCTCCTTGGTCAGGCGGAGCGTGCGGCACTGTCGTTGCGCCAGGATCTCACCCGTATCCAGGATGAATTGTCGTCGCCGACGCTCTCTTCGGACCAACTCAGCGATCTGCGCCGTCAGCTTGACGACACCCGCGCCAGCGCAGTTGCGCGCTCGGAGAGCCTGAACGGACCATTCGCCGAAGTCGACCAGCAGCTGAAGAGCATCGGCGCGGCCCCTTCGGACGGCGGCGAGTTTCAGGACATCGCTCAGCGCCGTGCCGATTTCGAGAAAAGTCTGGCGCGCATCAAGGCGGCGCAGACGCAGCTCGATCTCATTGCGGTCGAAACCGACCAGCAGATCGACCGCGTGGCGCAATTGCAGCGCTCCCAGTTTGTCAGCCGATTGTTCGAGCGCACGGGATCGATACTCTCACCGTCCCTGTGGTATGACGGCTTGGTCGCCAGCGGTGTCTTCTTCACCAGGTTGGGCCAGCTTCTCGCCAATTGGTGGGGCGAGGCTTCGCGCACCGGTGATCTCATCATCTTCATCGTCATGCCGCTGGTGCTCGGCGGCCTGTTCTTCCTGTACTGGACAATCCGGCGCTGGTTCATGCGCCGTTACGGCGGCACGCTTCTCATCCGCAAGCCACCGGATGACTCAGATCGTCTGTGGCGCATAGCTCGGGGGGTGGTTCTTACCGCCGTCATCGGGGCTGCGCTGATTCTCACGATCTTTGTAGGCCTCAGACTGGCCGGGATCTTCACCGCGCGTTTCGAGCAGCTCTTGTCAGCGGCGGTCGACCTGTTCTTCTATCCTGCCGTCTATAGCGCGCTGGCCTATCGCCTTGCGGCGCCGGGCAACCCCGCCTGTCGCGTCATCAATCTCGATGATAGGGCGGCGGCCCGCTTCGCGCTCCTTGCCAGCATCGCCGCCTTCCTGTCGCAAGCGAAGAATTTCTTCACCGAGCTGTCAAATGTCCTCTATCTGCCAAGCGCCTTCACCGTAGCGCAGAGCGCCTCGATCTCGATTGCCCTTATGGCGGTCATTGCCGCCGTTCTCGTTGCCACGCGCAATCAGGAGGGGCTGCCTGCCGCCGCTCATCGCGGAGCTCTTTATTTCCTCTGGGCAAAGCGGTTCGTTCCCCTCATCTGGCTTCTGCTTGCAATATCCTTGATCGCGCTTTGCCTTGGCTACACCGCGCTTGCCGGCTTCATCACCCAGCAGATCGTCGGTACCGCATTCCTTGTTGTCGGCCTGCTGTTGATTCACCATCTGTCCGACGCGCTGGTGGTATCGGGGCTCGACAGCGCCTCGACCTTCGGTCAGTTCCTGCGGCGTCTCACTGGCCTCGGCGACCGCGGCATCTCGCGTCTCAGCACGCTTTTCCGCACCTTCATCGACTTGGCGCTCGTCCTTGTCGGCCTGCCGCTGTTGTTCCTGAGTTGGACGGTCACCTGGATCAGCTTCCGGGGCCTGATCGATCGCGCACTCGACACGTTCAAGATCGGCGACATCAGCATATCGCTGTCGAGCATCGCGCTCATTATCGCCGTTCTGGCGGTCGGCTTTCTCATCACGAGGCTGGTGACGCAGTGGCTCAATGCGCGCGTCCTGTCGCAGACGCAAATCGACAGCGGCGTGCGCGATTCGATCGTGAAGGGGGCAAACTATGCAGGCTATGTCGCGGCCATCGGCTTCGCGCTCTCGGCCGCCGGGCTTGACTTCTCCAATCTCGCCATCATCGCGGGCGCCCTCGGCGTTGGTATCGGTTTCGGCCTGCAGTCGATCGTCAACAACTTCCTGTCCGGCCTGATCCTCCTTGCCGAACGGCCGGTGCGCGCCGGCGATTGGGTAGAGGTCAAGAGCGTGGA
The DNA here is from genome assembly GCA_963841765.1 of uncultured Alphaproteobacteria bacterium. GTDB lineage: Bacteria > Pseudomonadota > Alphaproteobacteria > Rhizobiales > Aestuariivirgaceae > Taklimakanibacter. The sequence continues at coordinate 213,244 of CAWJDZ010000028.1, read as the reverse complement.
AGGCCTGATCAAACAGATCAATGTTCGCTCGACCGAGATCGAGACCTTCGACAATTGCACGATCATCGTGCCGAATTCGCTGCTCATCACCGAGCCCGTCAAGAACTGGACGCATCGCGACACGGTCGGCGGGTTCGTCGTAACGATCGTTGCCAGCGTCAGCGCCGATCCGATGAAGGTGAGGGACATCGCAATAAGGGCGGCCAAGGACCACGCCCTCGTGCTCTATCATCCCGAGCCGGTCGTCACGTTGCGCGACTTCGGCAAGGAAGGGTTTGTTTTCGACTTGAAGATTTTCGTCGGCGACATCATGAGCGGCGCGCGAGTGGCGAGCGATTTAAGGCTCGCGGTGCTGGCGGCTTTCAAGGAAAACGGTGTTGCACTGCCGACCGTCGTGCGCGACGTGCCGGTGAGCGAGCCGGAAAATCAGGCAAAGACATGAAGGGTATCGACCATCTTGTGTTGTGCGGGCGTGATCATTCAGCGATGCGCGAAGCTTATGCCGCCTTGGGATTCACCTTGACACCCGAGGCGCGCCATCCTTTTGGCACCGGCAACAGCCTGGTCCAGCTCGAAGGGTGTTTCCTCGAACTCCTGAGCGTCTTCGAGCCCGACAAGATCCTCGAGCCGGAAGCGGGGCGCTTCTCCTTCGCCGCCTTCAATCGCGACTTCCTGGCCGAGCGCGAGGGTCTGTCGATGCTGGTGCTCGACTCGATCGATGCGCGCGCCGATGTGGCGGCCTTTCGCGCCTCTGGCCTTCGCACCTACGAGCCCTTCGATTTTTCGCGGCAGGCGCGACTGCCTGACGGAGGCCAGGCGACGGTCGGATTCTCGCTTGCCTTCACTACCGATCCGCAGCTTCCCAATATGGCGTTCTTCACCTGTCAACAGCATGCGCCCGAGCATTTCTGGAAGGCGCAATATCAGCGCCACTCTAATCGCGCGCTCACCGTGCTCGAGGTGACAATGGTGGCGGAGAAGCCGTCCGATCATGCACAATTTCTGTCGGCCTTTTGCGGCATCCCTTCAGAGCCGGTCAAAGGCGGCATCACGGTGAAGACGGCGCGTGGCCACGTCAGTTGTGTGACGCCTGCACGGTTCGCCGACAGCTTCGCTCGCAACCCGCCTGATCTCAGCGACGGACCGCGCTTCGGTGGTTTCACCATTGGTGTGCGCCGCATGACGCGGCTTGAAGAGAGCATCACCGGGTCAGGCGTGAGGCTGCACAAGGACGGACCGCATCGTGCAATTTTACCAGTTGACGTTAACGGCACCGCTATTGCGTTTTTCGCGCTCAACCGGCAAGGCGAAGAGGATGAGTGATGACGTATCCACGTTGACGCAGCGTGAGGAAATTGAAGCCTGGTGGCGAGGCATGGGCTCGCCACTGAATGAGTTGCTCGACATGCGTCTGGTGAGTCTGGGCGATGGCGAAGCGGTGTTCGAAGCGGTCCCGTCCCGCAGGTTTTACAATCCGCAGCAGCGTACCCATGGCGGCTATGCCGCCACGATGCTCGACAGCGCCATGGGCTGCGCCATCTTCTCGCGACTCGGCAAGAACGCTAATTTCGGCACCATCGAGCTCAAGGTCAATTTTGTGCGCGGCATTTTTGCCGAGACCGGGCGCTTGACCTGCACCGGGAAAGTCATTCATTTCGGCCGGCGCATACAGACCGCTGAAGGCCGCATCGTCGATGCGGCCGGCAAGCTCTATGCGCATGGGTCCGGCACTTTCATGGTCTATACCGAATGAAACCGAACAGCACCGTCGAGATCGGCGTGCTCAAGATTGGCAATGCCCTGCCGCTGACACTTATTGCCGGTCCTTGCCAGCTCGAAAGTCGCGATCACGCGTTCATGATGGCAGGAAAGCTCAAGGAGATCGCCGGCCGCCTCAAGATTGGGCTCGTCTACAAGACATCCTTCGACAAGGCGAACCGCACGAGCCTCACCGGCAAACGCGGCCTGGGCCTCGAGGGCGCCTTGCCGATCTTCGCCGACATCCGCAAGGAGTTTGGTTTGCCGGTGCTCACCGACGTCCATGAGAATCATCAGTGTGCGGAGCTTGCCCCGGTCGTCGACGTCCTGCAGATCCCGGCTTTCCTTTCGCGCCAGACCGATCTCCTCATTGCCGCGGCGAAGACCGGCCGCGTGGTCAATGTGAAGAAGGGCCAGTTCCTGGCGCCCTGGGACATGAAGAATGTCGCGGCGAAAATCGTCGACACGGGCAATCCCAATGTCATGCTGACCGAGCGCGGCGCCTCCTTCGGCTACAACACGCTGGTCAGCGACATGCGGGCCCTGGTGATCATGGCCGAGACGGGCTGCCCAGTCGTTTTCGATGCGACCCATTCAGTGCAGCAGCCCGGCGGACAGGGCACGTCATCGGGCGGCGATCGCCGCTTCGTTCCGGTGCTCGCCAGGGCAGCGGTTGCCGTTGGCGTTGCCGGTGTCTTCATCGAGACCCATCAGGATCCCGACAACGCCCCCTCGGACGGACCAAATATGGTGCCGCTCCACCAGATGGAGGTTTTGCTGCGCGAGCTTCAGTCCTTCGACCGCATCTCCAAGTCCGGCGTGTAGCAGGCTCGTCATCAGCAATACGCTGGCCTGCGGATTTGCCGATCCCTTGCAAATGGCGGCGGAGGCAGCATAGAAAGCTCCCGCTTTCAGATCGGAGCTGCCCATGACCGCCATCCTCGACATTACCGCACGCGAAATTCTCGACAGCCGTGGCAACCCGACCATCGAAGTCGATGTGGTCCTCGAAGACGGCTCTTCGGGGCGCGCGGCTGTGCCGTCCGGCGCCTCGACCGGCGCCCATGAAGCGGTCGAGCTCAGGGACGGCGACAAGACGCGCTATCTCGGCAAAGGGGTTACAAAGGCGGTGGCCGCCATCAATGGCGAAATCTTCGACGCGCTAGCCGGCTTCGACGCCGAAGATCAGATCGCGCTCGACCGCACGATGATCGAGCTCGACGGCACTCCCAACAAGGCGAGGCTCGGCGCCAATGCGATATTGGGCGTGTCGCTCGCCGCTGCCAAATCCGCCGCCGATGCGGCGGGCCTCCCGCTCTATCGCTATGTCGGCGGTCCCGCCGCCCGCCTTTTGCCGGTGCCGATGATGAACATCATCAATGGCGGGGCCCATGCCGACAATCCGATCGATTTCCAGGAATTCATGGTGATGCCTGTAGGGGCCGAGAGCTTCCGCGACGGCCTGCGCATGGGGGCCGAAATCTTCCACACGCTGAAGGCCGCCCTCAAGAAGGCCGGTCACAATACCAATGTCGGCGATGAGGGCGGATTCGCGCCTAATCTGCCCTCCGCCGAAGCCGGTCTCGATTTCGTCATGAAAGCGGCGGAGCAGGCCGGCTACAAGCCGGGTAAGGACGTCTATCTGGCGCTCGACTGCGCCTCGACCGAGTTCTTCAAGAACGGCAAATATGAGTATGAGGGCGAGGGCAAGACCCGCTCAATCGACCAGCAGGTGAAATACCTCGCCAATCTTGCCGGGGACTATCCGATCGTCTCGATCGAAGACGGCATGGCTGAGGATGACTGGGAAGGCTGGAAGGCCTTGACCGACCTCATCGGCAAGACCTGCCAGCTCGTCGGCGACGACCTCTTCGTCACCAATACCCGGCGATTGGCGGATGGGATCAAGAAAGGCGTTGCCAACTCCATCCTCGTCAAGGTGAACCAGATCGGGTCGCTGACCGAAACGCTGGAGGCCGTCGAAATGGCTCGTAAGGCCGCCTATACAGCGGTCATGTCGCATCGTTCCGGTGAAACCGAGGACTCGACGATCGCCGATCTTGCTGTCGCCACAAATTGCGGCCAGATCAAAACCGGCTCGCTGGCGCGCTCCGACCGGCTGGCCAAGTACAATCAGCTCTTGCGCATCGAGGAAGAACTGGGGACACAAGCACAATATGCGGGACGCTCGATCCTCAAATAGAGGAAGTGGAGGTGCGGCAAAATCCTCCAGGCTTTCCAGTTTTCATCTCGGCATCAGTGCCTTCGCCGCGCTGGCGGGCGTCGTCTTTGCCGCGATCCAGGCCTTTGGCCCGACATCCGAAATCGGGGCCTATCAATGTGACGGTGGCGCTCGACCCGGCCAAATCAGGCGAGACCGCCGCCGCTAATGTCGACGTGAGCAAGACGACAAGCCTCGCGACCGATGCTGTCAATGCCGGCGGCAAGGGCAATATCACCACCGCGACACTTCCTGGGTCCGGCGTCCAGATGGCGGCCCTCGATCTCAGCCACAATCCCGCCACGGCGGCTCTGAAGGACGGCAGCGATCAGCGCTATCGGTTTCGCGATCTTTTTGACGGCCGTCCGGAAACCTCATTGCTGATCACGGTACCCGATAAGGAGATCAACGTGCTCCTCGACCTCGGGGGCGACCGTCAGGTGGTCGCTCTCGAATACGTGCCGGCACCTGATGCGCAAGGGGCGGCGCGTGCGACTGTCCTCGATATTATGGCGCTTCCCGAGGGTGCGCTCGAAGCCTCGGGCCGGCCGGTCTTCAGCTTCCCGTTGCAGACCGAAGCGGGTCGCCAGACGTTTTCACTTCCCGGCCAGGTTCACGGAAAATATCTCTGGCTGAGGATCGCCGGACCCAACAGTGCCGAGAAGATCGCCGTCGGCGATTTCAGGATCCTGCAATAGGTTAAATCCAAAATACGGAACGGCGGAATCCTCTTGAAGGGGAAGCCATGCTGAGAATTGAATCGCGTCTTGGGCCTGCGCGACGTGCCGCGCGCCATCGACTTCTGGTGCCAGGAGCTCGACTATCGTCCTTGCGCGAGCTTTGGATGATTGGCCATTCTCGTACCGCGCGAGGAACCAGGGCTCCAACCGGCGATCAAGCTCGTTAGACTAGCTCCGATGCCAGTCCCATCAGCGTCATCACTTTAATCTCTATGCGACTGATCAGGCAGCCGAAGTCGATGCGCGCACTCGGTGCCAGGCGTGTGGACTGGCACCATCCGAACATGGGGACTACATCGTGCTCGCCGAGCCCGATGGCAACACCTTCTGCGTCGTGCAAAAGCAGCGCCTGACGCCCGGAGAAGGCCTATGCTGACTTATGTCTATTTCGGCACCAATGATCTCGCGCGCGCGGTTGGCTTCTACAGTGCGACCCTGGCACCGCTTGGCCTGCAGCGTGTCGTGACGGGCGACCCGGAATGGGATGGTGTTGCCGCCGGCTGGGGCCTCTATGAAGGAGGCGGCTTGCGCGAACTCGCTTTCTGGATCGGCATTCCGTTCAATCAGACGCCGGCGACAGTCGAAAATGGCAGCATGGTCGCCTTCAGCGCGCGATCATGGCAAGACGTCGATGATTTCCATAGAGCGGCTCTGGCGCATGGCGGAACCTGCGACGGCCCTCCCGGTCTGCGCTTGCGTTACAGCCCGGACTTCTATGCTGCCTATGTGCGCGATCCTGACGGCAATAAGCTGGCCGCTGTTTGTCGGGGCTTTACGCAATCGCAGTAATCCGCCCGAAGTCCACCTGGTTCCCCCACAAGGAACTTTTTCCGCAGACGATAGTTCAGCCGGAGAGGGAGTGGACATGATCTTACTTCTGTCAATGGCGCTTGCATTGATCGGCCTGCTCCTTGCCGGGGGCGGAGTGTGGCTCATCCTGCTCGGCGGATCCTGGTATTATCTGATCGCCGGCCTCGGTTTCCTGATCACGGGCGTTGCCTTCTATCGCCGTCGTCCCGCCGCCCTTCTCATCTTTGCCGCAGTAGCCGTCGCATCGCTCTTCTGGGCAATTTACGAGGTCGGATTCGACTGGTGGTTGCTTGCACCGCGAGGCGGATTGATCGTGCTGATCGGGGTGCTCTTGCTGATTGCCGCCTGGGTCGGGCGAAGACGGTCGCAACAGCAAGCTGCCTGGCGGGTCGGGCTTTACATGCTCGTCGCAGCTCTCGCGGTCAGCACCGCTGTCGCGCTCTATTCGATGACATCCGATCAGCGGACGATCGTCGGCCGCGTTCCGGATGCTTCGACTTCCACTTTGCCGCCCAGCGAAGCGACGGTGCCGCCGGAAGAATGGATTGCCTATGGCCGCACCGCGGGCGGCAGCCGTTATTCTCCGCTGGCGACGATCACGCCCGAAAATGTCCGGCGCCTCCAGCGCGCTTGGGAGTATCGCACCGGCGACCTTCGTGATCCCGCAGCGGACCCGGAGGAGACGACCTATGAAGTGACGCCGTTGATGGTGAATGGCCTGCTCTATATCTGCACGCCGCATCAGATCGCCATCGCTCTCGATCCCGTCACCGGCAAGGAGCAGTGGCGTTTCGATCCACAAACAGGCACCAACAAGCAGCGCCAGCATCAGACCTGCCGGGGCGTTTCCTACTTTGAACTTGAAGGCGTTCCCGCCGATGCCGAATGCAGCCGCCGCATCCTGTTGCCGACTTCGGATGCGCGGCTCATTGCGCTCGACGCGAAAACGGGTGCGGTCTGCCGCGGCTTCGGTAAGGACGGCGCCGTCAACCTCGCGCTCAACATGCCGCATTACTATCCCGGCTCCTATTATTCGACTTCGCCGCCGGTCGTCGCGGGCGGGCTGATCGTTATCGGCGGCGCCGTCAATGACAATGTATCGACGACCGAGCCGTCGGGCGTCATTCGCGCCTATCGCGCCGATACTGGAGCGCTGTTGTGGAATTTCGATTCCGGCAAGCCTGATCAGACGACGCCGCTGGCGCCCGACCAGCACTATGTCGGCAATTCGCCCAACGCCTGGTCGATCCTCTCCGTCGATGAAGGGCTTGGTCTCGTCTATGCGCCGATGGGCAATGCGCCGCCCGATCAATTTGGCGGCAATCGCACGCCTGAAACCGAACGTTTTTCCTCGTCGGTGACGGCGCTGGATTTGAGAACCGGCCAGGTGCGTTGGGTCCGCCAACTCGTGCATCATGATCTGTGGGACATGGATACGCCCTCGCAGCCGCAGCTCGTCGATCTCGAGCGCAACGGCCAGACGGTGCCGGCGCTGGTCCAGGCCACCAAGCAGGGCGACATCTATGTCCTTGATCGCCGAAGCGGCGAGCCGCTTCTGCCGACAACAGAGGAGCCGGCGCCGCAAGGTGCCGTCGAAGGGGATTTCACGGCGCCGACCCAGCCGACATCGGCGATGACTTTCAAGCCCCGTCCGCTCGGCGAGAAGGACATGTGGGGCGCTACCATGCTGGATCAGCTCTACTGCCGGATCTGGTTCCGCACCTTGAATTATGAAGGCCGCTACACGCCGCCATCCGTCAAGGGCAGCATCGTCTATCCTGGCAATTTCGGCACCTTCAATTGGGGCGGCGTCGCTGTCGATCCGGTGCGCCGGGTGGTGATCGCCAATCCGGTCTATCTCGCCTTCCTAGTCAAGCTCATCCCGCGCGCCGACGACACCACCAGCTACGTGTCGGAAGAGAAACCCGGCTTCAACGAGAATTTCGGCGGGCCCTTCGCCGCGCTGATGCGGCCGATGTGGACCCCGATCGGCCTGCCATGCCAGGCGCCACCCTGGGGCTATGTCGCCGCCGCCGATCTCAATACCGGCAAGGTCATATGGCAGCATCGCAACGGCACTGTGCGCGACCTGTCCTGGCTGCCGCTGCCGTTCAACATGGGCGTGCCCGCCATAGGCGGGCCGATCGTCACCGCCGGCGGTGTCGCCTTCCATAGCGGAACCCTCGATTACTTCGTACGGGCCTTCGACATTGCCGATGGCCGGGAAGTGTGGCGCGACCCTCTGCCGGCCGGCGGCCAGGCGACGCCAATGACCTATCAGGCGGTCGACGGCCGGCAATACGTCGTGGTAGTCGCCGGCGGTCATGGTTCGACAGGCACCAAGGCTGGGGATTCCATTATCGCTTACGCGCTTCCGCAGCAGTGACTGCGTTCCCGATGCGAGCATTTGCCGTAATATGCAGGATCGGGAAGGGTCGCTGTTTCCTGGTCGTCTCCACCGTCCTGTCCGGCTGCTCCGGGCCGCAATCGGCGCTCGATCCCGCCGGCGAAGAATCGCACCAGATCCAGATGTTGTTCTGGGCAATGGCCGCAGGCGGGGCAATCATCTGGTTGGGCGTTGTTGGATTGCTTCTCTACGCCGCGTGGCCGGCGCGAAGGATTTCACCACGAGCGGACCGGCGGGCGGATCATCTTCTGGGCAGGAGCGGTGTTTCCGTCCATCACGCTTCTTCTTCTGCTTGCTTATGCGCTGTGGCTGATGCCAGCCTTGCGTCCCTTCGCGCAAAGCACAGGAACCGGGTTGCGAATTGAAGTGACCGGCAAGCAGTTCTGGTGGCAGGTGATCTATCACCTCCCGGAAGGCCCCCCGATCGTCTCAGCCAACGAGATCAGGCTTCCGGTCGGAGAGCGGGTGGAGCTGACACTGAAGAGCGACAATGTCATCCACTCATTCTGGATTCCGGCGCTGGGCGGCAAGATGGACATGATCCCCGGCCGCATCAACAGATTGTCATTGCTGGCGACGCGTCCCGGCAAATTCCGGGGTCCTTGCGCCGAGTATTGCGGCACATCACATGCCTTGATGGCGATTGCGGCCGTGGCGATGGACAGTGAGGCGTTTCACGCCTGGCTCGCGGACCAGGCGATGCCGTCACCCAATGCAGCCGCTTCGGGCTTGTCTCTCTTCGAGCGGCATGGTTGTGGCGCCTGCCATCGGATCGCCGGGACCAGTGCAGAGGCCAGGGTTGGTCCCGATCTGTCGCATGTCGGTTCGCGCGAAACGTTGGGCGCCGGCATTCTGCCCAATACCAAAGAGGCCATGATCCGCCTCATCGCGCGCCCGCAAGAAGTCAAGCCTGGCCAGCATATGCCGGCTTTCGGCATGCTACCTGCCGACGACCTCAGTGCCATTGCCGCTTATCTCGGGACACTTCAGTGATCGCGCGCAAAAAAAAGCCATCGATAGCGCAAACGGCGCAGGAGGAGAGGCTGCGCGCCGTATGGGCCAATCCGAGAGGATGGTGCTACTGGACGTCCGTCAACAACACGCAGGTCGGTCTCTGGTATGCGGCATCGGCATTCGCCTTCATGCTTTTCGCCGGCACTCTGGCATTGCTCATGCGCGTTCAACTCGCGGTGCCTAATAACAACTTTCTCTCGGCCGATCTCTTCAACCAGGCGTTCACTCTCCACGGCACTGTGATGATGTTTCTCTTCGCCGTGCCGATCTTCGAAGCTGTGGCGATCTTCCTGCTGCCGCCGATGCTAGGCGCGCGCGAGCTGCCGTTCCCGCGCCTCGGGGCTTTCGGCTTCTGGAGCTTTCTCATCGGCGGTCTCTTTGTTTGCGGCTCCATCTTCTTCAATGCGGCGCCATCCTCGGGATGGTTCATGTATCCGCCGCTCACCACCAATGAGAAATATTCCGGCATCGGTGCGGACGTCTGGCTCTTGGGCCTGTCCTTCATCGAGGTGGCTTCGATTGCCGCCGCAGTAGAACTGATCGTCGGCATCATGAAGTGCAGAGCACCCGGCATGCGCATTAATCTGATGCCGCTTTTCGCCTGGTATCTGCTGGTGGTGGCCGGCATGATCCTTCTGGCGTTCCCGCCGCTCATCGCCGGCGACATCCTGTTCGAGATGGAGCGGATGTTCGGCTGGCCGTTCTTCGATGCAACGCGTGGCGGCGATCCGCTATTATGGCAGCATCTGTTCTGGATCTTTGGCCACCCCGAAGTCTACATCATCTTCCTGCCCGCGATTGCGCTGATGGCGATGATCGTCCCCACCTTTTCACAACGCCCGATCGTGGGTTATTCCTGGATCGTGCTCGCTGCCGTCGGTACTGGTTTTCTGTCTTTCGGCCTGTGGGTGCATCACATGTTCGCCACCGGCCTGCCTCAGATCTCGCTGGCGTTCTTTTCGGCCGCCTCGACGGCCGTCGCCATTCCCACTGGCGTCCAGATCTTCGTCTTCATCGCCACCATGCTGACCGGCCGTGTCATCTTCTCGACGCCGATGCTGTTCGGAACCGGCGGCATTGCCGTCTTCGTGATTGGCGGCCTCACCGGCGTGATGGTTGCCGTGGCGCCTTTCGATTGGCAGGCGCACGATACGTATTTCGTCGTCGCCCATCTGCACTATGTCCTGATCGGCGGCATACTCTTCCCCATTATTGCCGGCCTCTATTATTACTACCCCCTCATTGGCGCCAAGCATCTGTCCGACCGGCTGGGCCGTCTCGCTTTCTGGCTGATGTTCACTGGGGTCAATGTCGCGTTCCTGCCCATGCATGTGACCGGCTTGCGCGGCATGCCGCGCCGCGTCTTCACTTATCCGGCGCAATTCGGCTGGGACTGGCTCAATCTCATCTCGTCCATCGGCGCCTTCATTCTTGCGGCCGGTATCGCGGTTGTCGTCGTCGACGTCCTGCGGCCGAAGCACCGCCAGCCGACGAGCGAAGTCAATCCATGGAACGCCGGCACGCTCGAGTGGATTTCCGAGCCGAAGGAGAATTGGGGCGTGCGCTCCATACCGATCATCGAGAGCCGCTATCCGTTGTGGGACCAGACACATCTGGCGCGAGACGTCGGTGCCGGCCGCTTTTATTTGCCGGATGCGGAAGAGGGGAGGCGCGAAGGGTTAGTGACCTCCGTTCTCGACGCACGCCCCGAACAGGTGTTGCGGGTCGGGGGAACATCCTATGTGACCATCGTCACGGCCGTGACGCTCGGAGCGGTCTTCGTCGCGCTGACCTTCCATTGGTGGATCGCATCAGCTGTTGCTGCGGTCGCATGCTTCTGCGCCATCATCTATTGGCTGTGGACGGGCACTGCTGAGATTCCGGAGAAACCTGAAAAACCGGTGGGACGCGGCCTTGCCCTGCCGCTCTATGCGTCGGGTCCGGCATCGGTCGGCTGGTGGGCGATGTTCATCACCATGATTGGCGATGCCGCGGCTTTTGCCAGTCTGGTCTTCGGCTATTTCTTCTACTGGACAGTGCATGCGGATTTCATTGGAGGCGCGACAGGTCCGGGCTTGCTCTGGCCGATCACCGCCTTGCTGCTCTTCGCCATCGCCTGGGGACTGACGGTCGCCGCCCGGAGCCTGAACCGACGCAACGCGCTTGCGGCCACGCGGCTCTCGCTAATGCTGTCATTGGTGCTGACGGTCATTGCTTCCGCTGCCGGCTTCGCCGGACCATGGATGCATGACATGGATCCGACGCGACATGTCTATCCGGCCATCGTCTGGATCCTTGTCATTTGGACGCTTGCACACGCGGTCATTGGCGCCGTGATGCAGCTCTACTGCCTGGCGCGCAGCTTCGCGCGGCTGGTGACTCCCAGTCACGACATGGACCTGCACAATGTCGTTCTCTATTGGCATTTCCTGCTGATCACCGCGGCCGTCACCTTCGCGGTCATCGGCCTCTTTCCGGAAGCGATGTGAGCGACGATGCGGCTTTTTCTCAAAGAAGTTGAATCGCTGTGGACATTGTTCACGGCACCGTGCGTATGGGCGCTGCATTTTCTCGTCTGCTATGTCGGAGTGGCAGTCTATTGCGCCAAGCCGGGCCTCGTGGGAGCGAGTTTCGGCTTTGTCCGCATCGGCATAGCGGTTGCGACGGCCATCGCACTCCTTTTGATCGCCCTCTCGGCGTGGCTCGCCTGGCGGCAATGGGGTTTCGGCGCCAGCGATCCGCCCCATGACGATCCGACGCGCACTGATCGCACTTTGTTTCAAGGCTTCGCCACGCTGCTTTTGTCGGGACTGAGCTTCATCGCGGTGATCTATGTCGCACTGCCGGCGCTTTTCGTTACGGAGTGCCTGCGATGAGACGGTTATGTTTGCTCCTAGGTCTTCTTTGTCTCGCCCTGATCTGGTTGGGGCCGTTGCTTTCAGCCTGGCGCCAGTCTTTTGCCTCTCACATGCTTGCCCACATGGGGGTCGTCGCCGTGGCGTCGCCCTTGCTCGGCATAGGCCTGGCCCCGCACCTGAGCGCGAGACTGCGCATTCCGGCCTTGCCTATCATCGCATCGCTCATCGAGCTCATCGTCGTGTGGGGCTGGCATGCGCCCTATTTGCGCGCTTTGGCCGAGAGATCCTTTCTGGTGACGAGCCTGGAACAGGCGAGCTTCCTGGCCGCCGGCCTGCTGCTGTGGATCAGCTGTCTTGGTGCTGCGGAGAGGAGCGAGGGCAGGGCGGCGGGGATAGCCGGCCTGCTGCTCACATCGATCCACATGACCCTTCTCGGCACCTTGCTGGCCCTGAGCCCGCGGCCGCTCTTCGGCGTCGGGCAAGTGATCTGCTTCGGTCTCGTCCTCAATGCGCAGCGGGATCAGGAAATCGGCGGCGTGATCATGTTGCTCATTGGCGGGGCGGTCTATCTCGCCGGTGGTCTCTCTTTGCTCTGGAAGATCTTGGATGGAGCCGCGGCAGGGAAGGCAGCGCGCTGATGCATGTTAACTGGAAGCATGTGGCGGTTTTCCTGGCGATCCTGCCATTCGCCGTTCTGTTCGCCGCCTGGATCGGCTTCTTCAATGTCGGCGCATCGAGCGGCCACTGGAGGATCACCGAATGGTTTCTTCACTTCGCCATGCGCTCCGCCGTACGCACCTATGCGCTCGCTGTCGAAGTTCCGGCAGAACTCCCACGTCGTGCCATCCAGCCCGCGGCTGGCCACTATGCGCGGGGATGCGCCATTTGCCATGGCGCGCCGGGTGAGCCGCGCAGCGCTGCCGTGCACAGGATGCTGCCGCAACCTCCCGATCTCGCACACACCGTCGGCCAATGGACCGACGCGCAGCTTTTCCGCGTCGTCAAGCATGGCATCCGTTTCACCGGCATGCCGGCTTGGCCCGCTCAGGAGCGCGATGATGAAGTCTGGGCGATGGTGGCCTTCTTGCGCGAGCTGCCGTCCATGCCGCCTGCGGACTATCGCGAGCTGACTTATGGAACGCAGATGCCGCCGCTCAGACCGGCCGGCATCGATCAGACGCTCAAGGATTGCGCCCGTTGCCATGGCGATGGCGGAGAGGGGCGCAGTCCCTTCGTGCCGGTCATCGCCGGACAAAGCGATGTCTATCTTCTCGAAAGTCTGCAGGCCTATGCGCGCGCTAAGCGTCCGAGCGGCGTCATGGGCCTGGCAGTGACACAGATCAGCGAGGACGACTTCGCCGCGCTCGCCCGTCATTATTCCACTCTTGCGCCTTCTACGACTGCAGACACCAGCACCGACGCGGAACCCATTGACAAGGGCGAAGCCATCGCCCGTAACGGCATTCCAGCGCGCAACGTGCCGGCGTGCTTTGGCTGTCACGACGGCAGGGACCGCAATCCGATCTATCCGCATATCGCCGGACAGCCTGCCGACTATCTCAGGAATCAGCTAAGCTTGTTCCGGGCCGGCAAGCGCGGCGGCACGTCCTTCAGCCATCTTATGGAAGAGGCGGCAAGCGAGCTTACCGATGCGAATATTGAGGCGCTTGCCGCTTATTTTTCGAGCCAGCCTTGGCCGGTGATCAAGTGATCTGGCTCGCTATGTCGTCGAGTGTCGTCGTGGCGAGAGCGCGCTCGAGCGCGTGCTCGGCCGAACGCAAGGGCTCGGCGACGATCTTGGTGATGACGGCTCCCACCGGGCACTTGCCCTTGGGGTCGGTCTTGTGCATGCGGAAGATGCTCTCATCCTCGACCGCCTTGTAGATGTCGGCAAGGGTGATGCGCCCAGCGTGGCGCCCGAGCCTGAAGCCGCCGGCGCGCCCCGTGACCGATGTGACAAGGGATGCCTTCTCGAGATCGCGCATCAGGCGGCGAATCACGACGGGGTTGGTGTTGACGCTTTCCGCAACGATGCCCGAACAGACGGGAGTATCGCCGCCCCTGCGGGCGATGACGCTCAGCGCGTGAACCGCGACCATGAATCGGCTGCTCGACAGCATTTTGCAACTCCGGGCATTACATATTTACGGCCAGGTCTTTTTGCAAGCAACGCAATGTTAACCCTGAGCCTTCAGTTTCAGGGTTCAACGGGAAAGAGCGATGGTTAAGCGCAAATTCGACCTGATCGTCATGACCGTATGCCTGAGCCTGCTCGGCTATTTCGGCTGGCATGGCTATTACGGGCCGCGCAGCTTCGATCATCGCGATGCGCTTCAGGTCAAGGCTGCGGAACTCGATGGGAAGCTCACCCAGATTCGCGACAACCGCCAGGCGCTTGAGCGCAAGGTTTCTCTCATGCGCCCGCAATCGATCGATCCCGACATGCTGGACGAACTCGCCCGTTCGACCCTTGATTATGGCAAGCCTGGCGAGCTGATCATCAGGCTGCCGAAGTAATCCCCAGAGAAATCGGGTCGATAAACCGAATTCTAGTTAACTCTGGATTTCCGTGTTGAGCCAATGATTTAGTGCTATAGTGTCAGGGCTCTGAGGCACTAACGGGGTCGGCTATGGCGGTCAAATCGGCTTATATGGCGAGAAAACTTCAGAAAAACCAGCCCAAAGGGGCAGAGTCCGAACGACAGGGCTTCGGCAAGGACGCCGAGATCAAGGCATATCATGATATGCTGCTGATCCGCCGCTTCGAGGAGAAGGCGGGCCAGCTTTACGGCATGGGCTTCATAGGCGGCTTTTGCCACCTGTATATCGGCCAGGAAGCCGTCGTCGTCGGCATGCAGATGGCGCTGAAGCCAGGCGACCAGGTGATCACCTCCTATCGCGATCACGGCCATATGCTGGCGACCGGCATGGACCCCAAGGGAGTCATGGCCGAACTCACCGGACGTCGGGGCGGCTACTCCAAGGGCAAAGGCGGCTCGATGCACATGTTCAGCCGCGAGAAGCAGTTCTTCGGCGGCCACGGCATTGTCGGTGCTCAAGTTCCGCTCGGCGCGGGCCTTGCTTTCGCCAACAAATATCGCGGCAACGATCATGTGTAGCGTGACCTATTTCGGCGAGGGTGCGGCCAACCAGGGCCAGGTCTATGAGACTTTTAACATGGCGGCGCTGTGGAAACTGCCGGTCATCTTCGTCATCGAGAACAACCGCTATGCCATGGGCACCGTGGTGACCCGCTCCGCCGCCAACTCTGAGGAGCTGTACAACCGCGGTTCCGTCTTCGGAATCCCGGGCGAGCAGGTCGACGGCATGGATGTGAGGGCCGTGAAGGCGGCGGCCGACAAGGCGGTAGCGCACTGCCGCGCTGGCGGCGGGCCCTATATTCTCGAAATGATGACCTACCGCTATCGCGGCCACTCCATGTCGGATCCGGCCAAGTATCGCGCCAAGGAAGAAGTGCAGAAGATGCGCGAGGAATCCGATCCGATCGAGCAGGTGAAGTCGCGCCTGATCGAGAGCGAGGTCGCGAGCGAGGACGAACTCAAGAAGATCGATGCCGAAATCCGCGCGATCGTGACTCGAGGCGGCCGAGTTCGCCCAGTCCGATCCCGAGCCCGATCCTTCCGAATTGTGGACCGATGTCTATGTGACGGCGTGAGATGGGGCGCGCAGGTGTCATCGCACGTTGTGATGTTCGGGGCCGCGCTTGCCGCCTTCATTGCCTGGGCGATTGCCGTTCTCTCGGCGGTCAATGTCGTCAACACTGGCTCCCAAGGGCGAGAAGTTCGCACGCCTCTCTCCAGTTCGTGCCGGCTGGCGTTTTGCGGCCCTCGAAGCCTCAGCTCGGGCGCGAGCTGTCGATGCCCCATCTCATACGCTATCGGCACGGCCCTCCTCGTTTTCCTTGCTGTCATCGGCGCCATTGCTAGCGCTGTCCTTCACCATCCTCTTTCCTCATAGACCGCCTGATATGAACTGCTTACGGAGACGCAATCCATGCCCAGCGTCCTGATGCCCGCCCTTTCGCCGACGATGGAGGAAGGCAAAGCTCGCCAAATGGCTCAAGAAAGCGGCGACAGGTCAAGTCCGGCGATGTCATCGCCGAGATCGAGACCGACAAGGCGACCATGGAGGTGGAAGCCGTCGACGAGGGCACGCTATCGAAATCCTGGTGCCCGAGGGCACCGAGAATGTGAAGGTCAACACGCCGATCGCGGGTCATGGGCGAGGGCGAGGCCGAACCCGTCGCTGCCGAAGCCGCCGCGCCAAGGCCAAGCCGAAGCCCGAAGCCAAGCCCGAAGGCGGAAGCGAAGGCCGAAGCGAAAAGAAGAGCGCGCCGGTGCCGCGCCCGCGATTGCCGCAACGTCGCGCACCGGATCCGGAAGTGCCCGAAGGCACCGAGATGGTGACGATGACGGTGCGCGAGGCATTGCGCCAGGCGATGTCGGAAGAGATGCGGCGCGACACAGTCGTCTTTCTGATGGGCGAGGAAGTCGGCCAGTATCAGGGCGCCTACAAAATCAGCCAGGGCATGCTCGACGAGTTCGGACCCGACCGGGTCATCGATACGCCGATCACCGAGCATGGCTTCACCGGCATCGCGGTCGGTGCGGCCTTTGCCGGACTCAAGCCGATCGTCGAATTCATGACCTTCAATTTCGCCATGCAGGCGATGGACCACATCATCAATTCGGCGGCAAAGACGCTCTACATGGCGGGCGGCCAGATGGGCTGCTCGATCGTGTTCCGCGGGCCCAATGGCGCGGCGGCGCGCGTCGCCGCCCAGCACAGCCAGGATTATGCCGCCTGGTACTGCGCAGATGCCGGGCCTCAAGGTCGTGATGCCCTACACGGCGGCCGATGCGCAAGGGCCTGCTCAAATCGGCGATCCGCGATCCCAATCCGGTGATCTTCCTCGAAAACGAGATCCTCTACGGCAAGAGCTTCGAAGTGCCGAAGGTCGACGACTGGATGGTGCCGATCGGCAAGGCGCGGATCGCGCGCCCCGGCAAGCATGTGACGCATCGTCTCCTTCGGCATCGGCATGACCTATGCGCTGGCGCGCCGCCGACAAGCTCGCCGGAGAGGGCATCGAGGCGGAGGTCATCGATCTGCAGTACCATTCGCCCGATGGACGTCGCGACCGTCATCGAGAGCGTGAAGAAGACCAATCGCTGCGTCACGGTCGAAGAGGCGCTGGCCGCAATTCTCGGTCGGCTCCGATATCGCGGCGCAAGATCATGACCCATGCCTTCGACTATCTCGATGCGCCGGTGGCGCGGGTCGACCGGCAAGGACGTGCCGATGCCCTATGCCGCCAATCTCGAGAAGCTCGCGCTGCCCAATGTCGATGAGGTCGTCGCAGCGGCGAAATCCGTTCTCTACGTATGAGGAGCACGCGCCATGCCCACCAATATCCTCATGCCCGCGCTGTCGCCGACGATGGAGAAGGGCAAGCTCGCCAAGTGGCTCAAGAAGGAAGGCGACCAGGTCAAGTCGGGCGACATCCTGGCCGAGATCGAGACCGACAAGGCGACGATGGAAGTCGAGGCCGTCGATGAAGGCACGGTCGGCAAGATCCTGATCGCCGAAGGCACCGACGATGTCGCGGTCAACACGCCGATCGCGGTGCTGCTGGGCGAAGGCGAGAAGGCCACCGACATCAAGGCGCGACGCCGCTCCGAAGCGCCGCCGCCGCCGCGCCAGCCAAGGCCGGAGAAACCGCGGCTGCTGACAAAGCCCGCTGCACCGCCCAAGACCGAAGCACCGCAGCCAGCCGCAGCAAGCCAACGGGCAAGGCGGACGTGTTTTCGCTTCGCCCTTGGCGCGCCGGATCGCCAAGGAAAAGGGCATCGACCTCGCGGCGCTGAATGGCTCCGGGCCGCATGGCCGCATCGTGCTCAAGGATGTCGAGAGGCGCAAAGCCCGGCGCCAAGGCACCGGCCGCCAAGCGCACCGGCAGCCACAGCCCTTGCAGCGCCGATGGCCGATGACGCCATCGCCAAGATCTACGAGCCGGGCACCTACGAGGTCGTGCCGCATGACGGCATGCGCAAGATCATCGCCCAGCGGCTGCTGCAGGCCAAGCAGACGATCCCGCATTTCTATCTGTCGATCTCCTGCGATCTCGAAAATCTGCTCGCGGTGCGCGAGAGGCTCAACGCCCATGCGCCGCGCGACAAGGACAAGAACGCCGGCCTGGAAGCTTTCGGTCAACGACTTCGTCATCAAGGCGCTGGCGCTGGCGCTGCAGCGCGTGCCCGACGCCAATGTCACCTGGACCGAAGGCGGCATGCTCAAGCACAAGCATTCCGATGTCGGCGTCGCGGTGGCAGTCGAAGGCGGGCTGTTCACGCCGGTCATCCGCAAGGCCGAAACCAAGACCCTGTCGCAGATTTCGCTCGAGATGAAGGATCTCGCGGGCGCGCGCGCGCAAGCGCCGGCTGGCGCCGCAGGAATATCAGGGCGGCACCACCGCCGTCTCCAATCTCGGCATGTTCGGCATCGAGAATTTCTCCGCCGTCATCAATCCGCCGCATGCGACGATCCTCGCGGTCGGCGCGGGCGAGAAGCGCGCCGTCGTGGTCGACGATGAGATCGAGATCCGCACCCAGATGACGCGTGCACGCTCTCCTGCGATCACCGCGCCGTCGACGGCGCGCTCGGCGCGCAGCTGCTTCAGGCGTTCAAGGCGCTGATCGAAGAGCCGGCGCTGATGATGGCGTGATAGCGCTCAGATGAAGCACCATCCTCGGCATTCGGCGACTCGCTGACCTGGGGCTTCCTGGCTGGCACATGGACGCGTCATGCCTTCGAGGACCGCTGGCCCAATGTGCTGGCGGCAGGGCTCGGCGGCAAGGTGCGGGTCATCGAGGAAGGCCATGAACGGCCGCATCACGGTCTATGACGATCCATACCTGACGCGAGAACCGCAACGGCGCCGATGGCGCTGCCGATCATGCTCGCGACCCATCAGCCGCTCGATCTCGTGATCATCATGCTCGGCACCAACGACCTCAAATGGGCGGCCCGCAGCCGCGCCTTCGATGCAGCGCTCGGCATGGGGCGGCTGATCGAGATCGTGCAGCACTACGCCTACAACGCCAAGCTACGCGCCGCCCGAATTGCTCGCTCATGTCGCCGCCGCATCTGTGCAAGACCGAGGATGAGTACTTTGCGTTCTATGTGAGCATGCGATCGAGGAGTCGAAGAACCTCGCCTATCACTATGCGAGGCTCGCCAAGGAGACCGGGTGCCATTTCTTCGATGCGGCAAGCGTCGCCAGGGCCGATCCGACCGACGGCAGCCATCTCGATGCCGCGAATACGCGCGCCATCGGCAATGCCCTGGTGCCGGTCGTGAAGGGCATTCTGAGTTTGTGAAACGTCTCATTGCCGCCCATGCGGACAGGACGAGTGCATGAAGGAGCAGTCCATGGCCGATACCGAATTCGACATCATCATCATCGGCTCAGGGCCGGGCGGCTATGTGACGGCCATCCGCGCCGCCCAGCTCGGCTTCAAGACGGCCATCGTCGAGCGCGAACATCTGGGCGGCATCTGCCTCAACTGGGGCTGCATCCCGACCAAGGCGCTGCTGCGCTCCGCCGAAATCTATCGACTATATGCAGCATGCCAAGGATTATGGCCTTTCGGCGGAGAATGTGGGCTTCGATGCGCGGCAGTGGTGCAAGCGCTCGCGCGCCGTTTCGGGCCGGCTCAACATGGGCGTCGGCGGGCTTCTCAAGAAGAACAAGGTGCAGGTCATCTGGGGCGAGGCGAAGATCGGCAAGCCGGGCGAGGTCATCGTCTCAAACCCGACCAAGGCGCCGATGCAGCCGCAGCATCCGCCGCCGCGCGGCGCGCTGGCGACCGGCACCTATCAAGGCCAAGCACATCATCATCGCCACCGGCGCTCGCCCGCGCGTGCTGCCGGGCCTCGAGCCCGACGGCAAGCTGGTGTGGACCTATTTCGAGGCCATGGTGCCGCCCGAAATGCCGAAATCGCTGCTGGTCGTCGGCTCGGGCGCCATCGGCATCGAGTTCGCATCCTTCTATCAATTCGATGGGTGTCGATGTGACCGTGGTCGAGATCGTCGACCAGATCATGCCGGTGGAAGACGCCGAGATCGCCAAGATCGCCCAGAAGCAACTCGAGAAGCACGGCCTCAAGATCAAGACCGGCGCCAAGGTCAGCGCGCTGAAGAAAGTCGGCCAACACCGTGACGGCGACGATCGAGCAGGGCGGAGCGAAGAGCGAGCTCACCGTCGACCGGGTCATCTCGGCTGTGGGCGTCACCGGCAATATCGAGAATCTCGGCCTCGAAGCGCTGGGGGTCAAGACCGAGAAGGGCATCATCGTTGTCGACGGCTTACGGGCGCACCAACGTGCCCGGCATCTATGCCATCGGCGATGTCGCGGGCCCGCCGATGCTGGCGCACAAGGCCGAGCATGAGGGCGTCATCTGCGTCGAGAAGATCAAGGGCCTCGATGCCCATCCGATGGACAAGAACAAGATCCCGGGCTGTACCTATTGCCAGCCGCAGGTCGCTTCGGTCGGCCTGACCGAGGCCAAGGCCAAGGCCGCAGGCCGCGAGATCAAGGTCGGCCGCTTTCCTTTCCTGGGCAACGGCAAGGCGATCGCGCTCGGCGAGGACCAGGGTCTGGTCAAGACGATCTTCGATGCCAAGACCGGCCAGCTTCTCGGCGCCCATATGGTGGGCGCCGAGGTGACCGAGCTGATCCAGGGCTTCGTCATCGCCATGGGCCTCGAGACCACCGAGGAAGAACTGATGCACACGGTCTTCCCGCATCCGACCCTCTCCGAAATGATGCATGAGAGCGTGCTCGACGCTTATGGACGCGTGATCCACATGTGAACGCCATGAAACATGGCTGCACTGTCGATTTTGCACGAGTGTAAGTCTGTTCCGTTGCATATCGATGATAGCTTGAACCTTGCCTCTGGACGGATAAGGCTTTCCGAGGAGTTCCCGTATGTCTGTACTTGCCGATATCGCGACCGAACTTGAAAGCATCCGCGCGCAGTCTCTGTGGAAGACGGAGCGCCCGATCGTGTCGCCGCAGGACGGCCATATCAAGGTCATCAAGGATGGGTCGCGACGCGAGGTCCTGAATTTCTGCGCCAACAACTATCTGGGCCTCGCCGATCATCCGGCCCTGATCGAGGCCGCGAAGGAGGCCATGGACAGCCATGGCCTCGGCATGGCCTCGGTGCGCTTCATCTGCGGCACGACCGATCTTCATCGCGAGCTCGAAGCGAGGATCGCCGACTATGTGCAGCATGAAGACTGCTATCCTCTATGCCGCCTGTTTCGATGCCAATGGCGGCGTGTTCGAGCCGCTGTTCGGCGAAGAGGATGCGATCGTCTCCGACAGCCTCAACCATGCCTCGATCATCGACGGCATCCGGCTGTCCAAGGCCAAGCGCTATCCGCTACCGCAATGGCGACATGGACGACCTCGAAGCGCAGCTGAAAGCGGCCCGAGGCCGAGAACGCGCGTCGCATCGATCGTCGTGACCGACGGCGTCTTCTCGATGGACGGCTATTTCGCCAAGCTCGGCCGAGATCAGGAAGCTCGCCGATAGCCATGACGCCATGATCATGGTCGATGACTGCCATGCCACCGGCTTCATCGGGCCGCAAGGGCGAGGCACGCCGGCCCGGGCCGGGGTCAAGGTCGATATCATCACCGGCACGCTCGGCAAGGCGCTTGGCGGCTCGGCCGGCGGCTTCATCGCCGCGGCGAAACCCATCGTCGATCTCCTGCGGCAGCGCTCGCGGCCCTATCTCTTCTCCAATGCGCTGCCGCCGCCCATCGTCGGCGCCGCGATCAAGGCCATCGACCTGGCGCGCAAGGGCGATGACTTGCGCAACGGCCTTTTCGACAATGCCAGGCGCTTCCGCGCCGCCATGAGCAAGGCCGGCTTCAATCTCTTGCCCGGCGAGCATCCGATCATCCCGGTCATGCTGGGCGAAGCCAAGCTCGCCCAGGACATGGCGGCGAAGCTTTATGAGCGCGGCATCTATGTGACCGGCTTCTTCTATCCCGTCGTGCCGCAGGGCAAGGCCCGCATCCGCACGCAGATGTCGGCCGCCCATTCGCCGCAGGATATTGATGAGGCCATCGCAGCATTCACGGAAGTGGGCAAGGAACTGGGATGTTAGATCTGATCTATGCGCGCATTGGTCAAGGCGGAACGAACGGAAGGCCTGGTCATGCGGGACGAGCCTGTGCCCCAGATCGGCCCCGATGACATCCTCATCAAGGTCGCCAAAACCGGCATCTGCGGCACCGATCTCCATATCTGGAAATGGGACGAATGGGCCCAGAAGACCATTCCGGTGCCCATGGTGGTCGGGCCATGAATTTTCCGGCGTCGTCGACCGAGATCGGCAGCCATGTCCGCACCGTGAAAGTGGGCGACCGGGTTTCGGGCGAAGGCCATCTCATCGGCATGAAGAGCCGCATGGCGCGGGCCGGGCATTTCCATCTCGATCCCGAAACCAAGGGCATCGGCGTCAATGTTCCGGGCGCCTTCGCCGAATATCTGAAGCTTCCCGCCTTCAATGCCATCCATTTGCCGCCCGAGGTCGATGACGAGATCGGCGCGATCCTCGATCCCCTCGGCAATGCGGTGCACACGGCACTCTCCTTCGATCTCGTCGGCGAGGATGTGCTGATCACCGGCGCCGGGCCGATCGGCATCATGGCGGCGGCGGTGTGCCGTCATGTCGGCGCCCGCCATGTGGTGGTGACCGACATCAATGACTACCGGCTCGATCTCTGCAGCGAGGTCGCCGATGTGGTGACCGTCAATGTCTCGCAGCGAGGACCTGCGCGCCGTCATGGACCGGCATCGGCATGCGGGAAGGCTTCGACATCGGGCTTGAAATGTCGGGGGCGCCCAAGGCCTTCGACCAGATGGTCGAGCACATGATCATGGGCGGCAAGATCGCCATGCTCGGCATTCCCTCCGGCAAGACTGCCGGTCGACTGGAACTCGCGTGATCTTCAAGTCGCTCACCATCAAGGGCATCTATGGCCGCGAGATGTTCGAGACCTGGTACAAGATGATCGCCATGCTGCAGTCGGGCCTTGACATCCGGAAGGTCATCACCCACCGCATGAAAGCCGCCGATTTCGCCCAAGGCTTTGCCCTGATGAAACAGGGCTCCTGCGGCAAGGTGGTTCTGGACTGGAGCACCTGAACATGGCACGGGACCGACTATGCTTGTCGCCTATGGAACCGCCAATGGCTGCCTGACCGAGTTTCCGCAAGCGGACAAACCCGTCATCGTGCCGGCGGCGCCGTATGGATCGATCTGGTCGAGCCGACGCCACGCGGAAGAAGCCGCCGTCGAGGAGGCGCTCGGCATCGATATTCCGACCCGCGAGGAACTGGCCGAGATCGAGGCGTCGAGCCGGCTCTATCAGGAGGATGGCGCGGCCTTCATGACCGCCAACCTCATCCGCCGCGGCGAGAACGACCGGCCGGAATCCTCGCCCGTGACCTTCATCATCAAGGACAACCTGCTGATCACCATCCGCTATCATCATCCGCAGGCCTTCCCCGTCTATGTCCGCCGCGCGATGAAGCCGCAGACGACCTCGATGACGGGCTGGGGCATACTCGATCAGCCTGCTCGAAGCGGTGGTCGACCGCGCCGCCGACCATCTCGAGCGCGTCGGCACCATCGTCGACGACACGTCGCGGAAGATCTTCAACACCGACCGGCGCTCGACCAGCCGCCGGGTGCGCAAGAAGGCGCCAAATCTCCAGGAGCTGCTCGAGAAGATCGGCGAGGAGGGCGACTTCAATTCCAAGATGCGCGAAAGCCTGGTCTCGATCGGGCGGCTATGCCGCCTTCATGACGGCGATCCTCGACCCAGACAAGCAGACGCGCGAAATGAAGGACCACCGCGCCCGCATCAAGATCCTGCAGCGCGACATCATCTCGCTCACCGACCATGCGAGCTTCCTCTCGGGCAAGATCAGCTTCCTGCTCGATGCCGTTCTCGGCATGATCAACATCGAGCAGAACGGCATCATCAAGATCTTCTCGGTCGCCGCCGTGGTGTTCCTGCCGCCGACCCTGGTCGCGAGCATCTATGGCATGAATTTCGACGTCATGCCGGAACTCGAAATGGCTGCTGGGCTATCCTTTCGCGCTCGGGCTGATGGTCCTCTCGGCGGTGCTCCCTTACTCTATTTCAAGCGCAAAGGCTGGCTATGAACAGGCTCACCCATATCAAGGCTTCGGATCGTCTGGCTTCGGCCGAACTTGGCGAAGCTTTCAAGGCGAACGAAGCCCAGGGTGAGCCACTTGCCATGATCCGTTCCAAGGACTGGCGTGAGGGACCCGATGCCGGCGTGTGGGAATGCTCGCCCGGCAGATGGAAGCGCGCCGTCAAGAATGCCGAATTCGCCCATTTCGTGAAGGGGCGCTGCGTGTTCCATCACGAGGACGGCACGGTGCTCGATATCGCGGCGGGCGATGCCGTCTATTTTCCCGCCAATACGCGCGGTACCTGGAATGTCATCGAAACTGTGCGCAAGACCTATTTCCTGCTGCCGATGGACTGACCCATGGCGCTGACCCTGTGGATCGCGTTGGGCGGTGCCCTTGGCGCCACTTTGCGCCATTTCATGAATATATGGATCGCGCGGATGTCGGGCAGCGACTTCCCGTGGCACACGATGCTCATCAACATCTCGGGTTCTTTCGTGATGGGATTGTTGATCTCGTTGATGGCGCTGCGCTGGAATGTCGGCAATGACCTCAGGGCTTTCCTGACCACCGGCATCCTCGGCGGCTATACGACCTTCTCGGCCTTCTCGCTCGATTTTACCGTGTTGGTCGAGCGCAAGGCCTATGCGCTCGCCGGCGCCTATGCCCTGGGCTCGGTCGTTGTATCTCTCGTCGCGATCTTTCTCGGCATGGCGCTGGCCCGGGCACTGGCATGAGCGAGGTCACACGCCGGCGTGTGACGCGCGATGAGGACGGCATGCGGCTCGATCGCTGGTTCCGTGGTCCATTTCCCGCAAGTGACTTTCGCCTATTTGAACAAGCTCGCCCGCACGGGCCAATTGCGGGTCGACGGCAAGCGCGTGAAACCCAATGCGCGGCTTGCCGAAGGCCAGGAGATCCGCATCCCGCCGCTCGCTTTCGAGGCGCGTCCCGCCGATGCGCCACAGGCCGAGGCGAAGCCGCTCACCAGGGAAGAACGGCAGCTCTTCGACGGCATGATCCTTCATGAGGACAAGGACATCTATGTCCTCAACAAGCCGGCGGGCCTTGCGGTGCAGGGCGGCACGAAGACTCACCGCCATGTCGATGGATTGCTGATCGGGCTTGGCGTCGAGCTCGGGGAGCGGCCGCGACTTGTCCATCGCCTCGATCGCGAGACTTCGGGCGTCTTGGTGATCGCCAAGCGGCGGGCCGTCGCCGCTTCCCTCGGCAAGCTCTTCGCGACGCGCGCGGTGCGCAAGATCTATTGGGCGGGTGTCAAGGGCGTGCCCAAGCCTGCCCAGGGCAAGATCGATATTGCGCTGATCAAGGCAGCAGGGCCGGATGGCGACCGGGTGCGCGCAGCCGCGGCCGATGAGGAAGAGGCGCAGCGCGCCGTCACCCACTACAGCGTCATCGACAAGGCGCCGCCGGTGATGGCCTGGATGTCGCTCAAGCCTTCGACCGGACGCCAGCACCAGCTGCGCGCGCATATGGCGCATATCGGCCATCCGATCCTCGGCGACGACAAATATGGCGGCGACAAGGATCTGCCGGCGGCGATCGCGAACCGCCTGCATCTTCACGCCCGCCGCATCGTGTTCCCGCATCCGCACGGTCGGACCATTGACGTGACCGCACCCTTGCCGGCGCATATGCTGGAGACCTGGGCTCTGTTCGGCTTCGATCCCGGGCGCTATGACGGGGGACCCGCGGCGGACGAAAAAGAAGCCAGGAGAAAATGAAACTCGCGATATTCGATGTCGACGGCACCTTGATGGACAGTCAGGCGATGATCATCGCCTCCCTGACGGCCGCCTTCACGACCGAGCAATTGCCCCTGCCATCGCGTCCTGAAATGCTCGGAATTGTCGGCTTATCCCTTGTCAATGCGATGGCGGTGTTGAGGCCTGAGGACGAGGCGGCTCGTCACGAGCGTCTGGCTGCAGCGTATAAGGAAGCCTTCTGGTCTCACCGCGCCAATCGCTCATTCCCAGAGCTTCCCTTTGATGGTGCCTTCAACCTCCTCCGCCGCCTGCAGACACGAGGCGATGTGCTGATCGGCATTGCCACGGGCAAGGCCCAACGCGGCGTCCGCCACATCATCGACCAATTCGGCCTGAATGGTGTCTTTGCCACCATTCAGACGTCGGATGACGCCCCCTCCAAGCCGCATCCGGACATGATTCTACAGGCTATGCGCGAGGTAGGTGTCGATCCGGAGGATACGGTCATGATCGGCGATGCGGTTTTCGATATCGAGATGGCCCACGCCGCCGGCGTGAGGCCGATTGCGGTGAGCTGGGGCTTCCAGTCACGGGCTGCTCTCGAGGCCGCCAAGCCTTACGCGATTGTCGATAATTTCACCGAATTGGAAGAAACGCTTGCTGTGCTGTGGGAAGGTGTAGCGGCATGACCGATGTTTCGGCGCGGCGTTTCTACAACAAAGTATCCGTCGCCGGCACGACTCCGCCTTTTTCGGTGGCGCTGGATGAGCGTAGCTTGCGCACGCCTCTCAAGCGGGCGCTCGACCTGCCGACCGCAGCGCTGGCGCAAGCCGTTGCCGCGGAATGGGACGTACAGGCCGAGAGGATCGATCCGCGCACAATGCCTTTGACCCGGCTTGCCAATACGGCGATTGACCGGGTGGTCCCTGATCGCGCCCGCATTATTGACGAGATCGTCGACTTCGCCGGCTCCGATCTCGTCTGCTATCGTGCCGAGGAGCCGCTTGGTCTCATCGAGCGCCAGGCCAAAGTCTGGCAGCCGATAGTCGACTGGGCGCGCGCAGCACTCGGCGCCGAATTTCTGGTGACCGAGGGGGTCGTCCATGTCCAGCAGCCCGCGGCAGTGCTTCAGGCGACCCGAAACTATCTGGGGCAGAAGAGCTCCTGGGAACTGACCGCGATTCACAACCTGACGACACTGACGGGGTCAGCGCTGATCGCGACCATGGCGTGTGACGGTGCTGTCCCGCCCTCCGAGGCCTGGGCTGCAGCCCATATCGACGAGGATTGGCAGATCGAGCATTGGGGCTGGGACGAGGAAGCGCGCCATCGGCGTAATCATCGCAAGCGGGAGTTCGACATTTGCCTCCGCTTCCGCGAGCTGTCACATTGACAAGAGAAAAGGGCAGGGGACATGCAGGAGATCCTTGAGAAACTTGCTGAGCGTCGCGCCAATGCCAGGCTGGGCGGCGGGCAGAAGCGCATCGATGCCCAGCATGGGCGCGGCAAGCTGACGGCGCGCGAGCGCATCGAGCTTCTGCTGGATGAAGGCTCCTTCGAGGAGTTCGACATGTTCGTCGAGCATCGCTGCACCGATTTCGGCATGGAGAAGCAGAAGATCCCGGGCGATGGCGTCGTCACCGGCTGGGGCACCATCAATGGCCGCATCGTCTATGTGTTCGCCAAGGACTTCACCGTTTTCGGCGGTTCGCTGTCGGAAGCCCATGCCCGCAAGATCACCAAGATCCAGGACATGGCGCTGCAGAACCGGGCGCCGATCATCGGTCTCTTCGATGCCGG
Organism: uncultured Alphaproteobacteria bacterium; assembly: GCA_963841765.1. GTDB lineage: Bacteria > Pseudomonadota > Alphaproteobacteria > Rhizobiales > Aestuariivirgaceae > Taklimakanibacter. The sequence goes on along the minus strand of CAWJDZ010000028.1, from coordinate 185,637 downwards.
CGGCGCGCGCATCCAGGAAGGTGTGGCGGCTCTGGGCGGCTATGGCGAGGTGTTCCAGCGCAATGTGCTGGCCTCGGGCGTCATCCCGCAGATCTCGGTGATCATGGGCCCCTGTGCCGGCGGCGATGTCTATTCGCCGGCGATGACCGACTTCATCTTCATGGTGCGCGACACGAGCTACATGTTCGTGACCGGGCCCGATGTGGTGAAGACCGTCACCAATGAGACGGTGACGGCGGAGGAGCTCGGCGGGGCCTCGGTGCACACCACGCGTTCGTCGATCGCCGACAAGGCCTTTGACAATGACGTCGAGGCGCTGCTGCAGATGCGCCGCTTCATCGATTTCCTGCCCTCGTCCAACACATCGCCGGTGCCCGAGCTGCCGAGCTTCGATGACGGCGAACGGCTCGACATGTCGCTCGACACGCTTGATCCCGCGCAACCCGAACCAGCCCTATGACATGAAGGAGCTGATCCTCAAGATCGTCGATGAGGGCGATTTCTTCGAGATCCAGGAGAGCTTCGCGCGCAACATCGTCACCGGCTTCGCCCGCATGGAAGGCCGCACCGTCGGCATCGTGGCCAACCAGCCGCTGGTGCTGGCCGGCACGCTCGATTCCGATGCCGGCCGCAAGGCGGCGCGCTTCGTGCGCTTCTGCGACTGCTTCAACATCCCGATCGTGACCTTCGTCGATGTGCCGGGCTTTCTGCCGGGCACCGCCCAGGAATATGGCGGGCTCATCAAGCATGGCGCCAAGCTGCTGTTCGCCTATGCCGAGGCGACGGTGCCCAAGATCACGGTCATCACGCGCAAGGCCTATGGCGGCGCCTATGTCGTCATGTCTTCGAAGCATATCCGGGGCGATGTCAACTATGCCTGGCCCACGGCCGAGATCGCGGTCATGGGCTCTAAGGGTGCCGCCGAGATCATTTACCGTCAGGAACTCGAGCGAACCTGAACGCATCAAGGCTCGGGTCAAGGAATATGAGACCCGCTTCGCCAATCCCTTCGTCGCCGCGGAACGCGGCTTCCTCGATGAGGTGATCATGCCGCATTCGACCAGAAAGCGCGTAGCCCGCGCGCTCAACATGCTGCGCAACAAGGAGCTGCGAGAATCCCTGGAAGAAGCACGACAATATTCCCTTGTAAGCCATGGACCGCGATGACCTGTTGCTGCGCTTAGGGATGGCGCTCGCCATTGGATTTCTCATTGGTCTCGAGCGTGGCTGGAAGGAGCGCGACGAGAAGGAGGGCCAGCGCACCGCGGGCCTCAGGACATTTACGCTGATTGCGCTCCTCGGTGGCATGTTTCGGCGCCCTGACCAAGGACCAGAACTTCCTTCTGCTGGCCTCAGGCTTCTTCATCGTGAGTGGCGCACTCGCCGCCTTCTTCTGGCGCGAGGGCGCGAGCGAGGCTGACTTCAGTGCGACGAGCCTTGTTGCGGTGATGCTGACCTTCATGTTGGGCGCCTTCGCCGTTCTCGGCGATCCTGCCGTGGCGGCGGCTGCGGGCGTGGCGGCGGCGGGGCTCCTCGCCGCCAAGCTGCAATTGCACGGCTGGCTTGCCCGCATCACCTGGCCGGAGCTGCGTGCTGGACTGATCCTGTCGGCGATGAGCTTCATAGCCCTGCCACTGCTGCCGCATCGCGCCATCGATCCTTATGAAGCTGTTAACCCTTACGAGCTATGGCTCATGACGGTTCTTATCGCCGCGGTCTCCTTTGCGGGCTATGCCGCGATCCGGATTGTGGGACCAGAGCGCGGCACGGTGGCTGCAGCAGCGGCCGGCGGGCTTGTCGCTTCGACTGCCGTCGCGCTGACACTTGCTCGCCTGGCGCGTGACAATCCGGAACGTATCCGTCTCCTCGGCGGCAGCGTGATCCTGTCGGGCGCGATCATGCTGCTCAGAGTTCTCGTCGTTGTCGCGATCATCAATCTTGCCTTTGCGATGACGCTGGCACCGGCCTTGCTCGCCGGTGCTGCTGCGATGCTGTTTCTCGCCTTCTGGCTCATCCGCTCGGCGCCCGAAAACCGGCGGAACAACGGCGCCGATATCAAGCTCAAGAATCCGTTCGACCTGCTCGAAGTCCTGCGCTTCGGCCTGATTCTTACCGTCGTCATGCTGCTGGCGGTGGCGGCACAGCATTTCTTCGGTGAGGCGGGCCTCGTCGGTCTCGCCGCCATTTCGGGTCTCGCCGATGTCGATGCTATCACCCTGTCAATGGCGAAGACGGCGTCAACGGACACGGCCGGGGGACCGGCGCTCGCGATCCTGACCGCGGTGGGCGTCAACACGCTCGCCAAGACGGGCTATGCCGCCTATGTCGGCGGCAGCCCCATTGGGCTCATCGTCGCGGCGGGAACGGTAGTGGGCTCCGCAGCTGCGGCCGCGGCCTATCTCCTGGTTCCAATGGCAGCCTGATATCTCGCGGCACTATTCCGTCTTTTCGCCGATCAGGTCATATTCTTCGGCCTCGACGATCCGGGCACGGACCATATCGCCAGGCTTAAGCGAGGTTTCACCCGGCAGGAAGACATTGCCGTCGATCTCCGGCGCATCCCAGGGCGAGCGGCCGACCGCTTCGTCATTTTCCTGATCGACCTCGTCGATCAATACGTCGATCTCGCGGCCGACCTTTTTCGCGAAGATGTCGGCACTGATCTCCTGCTGGACCTGCATGAGCCGGTGCCAGCGCTCTTCCTTGACGGCTTCCGGAACAGGAGCGGCGATGTCATTGGCCTTGGCGCCCGCGACCGGTTCATATTTGAAGCAGCCGACGCGCTCGAGGCGAGCCTCCTTCAGCCAGTCGAGGAGGAAACTGAAGTCCGCTTCCGTCTCGCCGGGGAAACCGACGATGAAGCTTGAGCGGATGGCGATATCGGAACAGATTTTGCGCCAGGCCGTGAGCCGGTCGAGCACTTTCTCCTGGTTTGCCGGACGACGCATGGCTTTCAGCACGTTGGGAGCGGCGTGCTGGAAGGGGATGTCGAGATAGGGAAGGATCTTTCCCTCTGCCATCAGCGGGATCACCTCATCCACGTGCGGATAGGGATAGACATAGTGCAGCCGGACCCAGGCGTCGAATTGACCGAGTTCTCTGATGAGGTCGCCGAATTTGGCGCGCACTTCACGGCTGCGATATTTGCTCGCCGCGTATTTGAGATCGATGCCATAGGCGCTCGTGTCTTGAGATATGACCAGCAGTTCCTTGACGCCGGCTTTGACCAGTCGCTCGGCTTCGTAGAGGACCGATGCCGCAGGCCGGCTGACGAGGTCGCCGCGCAGTGATGGGATGATGCAGAAAGAGCAGCGGTTGTTGCAGCCCTCCGAGATCTTCAGATAAGCGTAATGACGTGGGCGTCAGCCGCAAGCCCTGAGGCGGGATGAGGTCGAATTTGGCGTCATGCACCGGCGGCACAGCGTCATGCACGGCCGATACGACCGCCTCATACTGATGCGGGCCGGTGACCGCGAGAACAGAAGGATGAGCCGCCCGGATGGTGTCTGCCTCGACGCCCATGCAGCCGGTGACAATCACGCGACCGTTTTCATTGACCGCCTCGCCGATTGCAGCGAGCGATTCGGCCTTGGCCGAATCGAGAAAACCGCAGGTATTCACGATCACAACGTCGGCTGAGTCATAGCCGGGCGAGATCACATAGCCTTCCGCTCGGAGCTGAGTGAGGATGCGTTCGGAATCAACCAGCGCCTTGGGGCAACCCAGGCTGACGAGGCCCACTTTTGGTATATGTCGTGCAGCAATTTTCATGTTGGCGCGCTCCATAGACCAAGGCGTGCCTTGCCGCAAATGGTCTTGATGCTAGAGTGCGGCTGGGCCATATGATGGGAAAGCCCAGGCCCATTTGGGGATAAAATCATGGATGCACGAAACATCGTCATTGCCTTGGTGATCGGCCTGGTCGCCGGCTGGCTGGCGAGCTTCGTGGTCGGAGGCTCAGGCCTCGTCCGTTACCTGATCAGTGGCGTGATCGGCTCCTTCGTCGGCAGTTTCCTGTTGAGCAAAGCCGGGATCCATCTCGGCATTGGCAACGAGATCGCGCGCGACATCGTCACGGCGACGATCGGGGCCATCATCGTAGTGTTACTGGCGCGCTTTATCGCATAATAGACATCCACTAGCAGGAGGCATGGATAATGGAACCGCAAGGACTCTATGGATCTGGGTGGCGGCGTGGGTTGGATCGGCACGCTGATCATCGGTGGGCTCGCCGGCTGGATTGCCGAAAAGATCACCAAGAGCGACATTGGCATTCTGATGAACATCGTTGTCGGCATCATCGGCGCCTTTCTCGGTGCGTTCCTAGCCAATTTGCTCGGACTCCGGCTGGGCGAGATATTCAGCGGCTGGTTCTGGGGAAATCTGCTCGTCGCGGTCATCGGCGCGGTGATCCTGCTCTTTGTGGTAAAGGTGTTCCGAGGGCGGAGCGCTTGATGCCGGCCTGATGGTTACCGTTCTCGACACGCTGAAAGCCCGGCCGCGCCACCCTGAGAAGGCACACAAGCCGGATACGCCGATCTTGCGCAAGCCGGACTGGATTCAGGGTAAAGGCGCCGGGCTCGGCCGTCTATAACGAGACCAGGGCGATCGTACGCGAAAACCGCCTCGTCACGGTTTGTGAGGAGGCGGGCTGTCCCAATATTGGCGAATGCTGGTCGAAAAAGCACGCCACCTTCATGATCATGGGCGATACCTGCACGCGGGCCTGCGCCTTCTGCAATGTAAAGACCGGGCTGCCGGAAGCGCTCGATGCGGCTGAGCCGGAAAAGGTCGCCGATGCGGTCGCTCGCATGGGTCTGTCTCATTCAGTGATCACCTCGGTCGACCGTGACGATCTCGATGACGGCGGCGCTGAGCATTTCGCGCAAGTCATCCACGCCATCCGCAGCGCATCGCCGGCGACGACCATCGAAGTGCTGACCCCCGACTTCCTGCGCAAGGACGGCGCCTTGGAGAGAGTCGTCGAGGCGCGACCTGATGTTTTCAACCACAATCTCGAGACGGTGCCTTCGCTCTATCTGCGCATCAGGCCGGGCGCCCGCTATTTCCACTCGTTGCGGCTTTTGCAGCGGGTCAAGGAACTCGACCCGCAGATGTTCACTAAATCGGGAATCATGGTGGGGCTGGGCGAGACGCGCGACCAGGTGCTCCAGGTGATGGACGACATGCGCTCGGCCGACATCGATTTCATCACGATCGGCCAGTATCTGCAACCCTCGCGCAAGCATGCCGCGATCGACCGCTTCGTGACGCCGGACGAGTTCAAGTCCTACGAGACCATTGCCTATTCAAAAGGCTTCCTCATGGTGGCCTCAAGTCCGCTGACACGTTCCTCCCATCATGCCGGTGATGATTTCGCTAGGCTCAGATCTGCGCGTGCCGCCAAGCTCAATCCGACCTAGATTGCACATGCCAAAATACAGCGTCACCCGCGAGATGCCATATAAGGCAGCGAATCTCTTCGCCATTGCCGCCGACGTCGACAGCTACAAGGATTTCCTGCCGCTGGTCGAAAGCTCGCGCACCTTCGATCGTGAGCGGGTCAAGGAAGGTGTCGAGCGCTTCAAGGGCGAATTGCGGGTACGCTACAAGAAGCTCCATATCGATGAGACCTTCGTGAGTGACGTGCTCGCCGAGGAGAAGGGATTCAGAGTGTCATCACGCGCACAAGGCGGTCTTTTTGACCATATCGATGCGCAATGGCGTTTCACCGACCGCAAATCGGGCGGAACGACGGTCGAATTCCAGGTCGACTACAAGGCCAAGAGCCGGTCACTGCAGTTCTTCATCTCCGGAATGTTCGACTTCATGATGCGCAAGATCAACAATGCCTTCGAGGCCCGGGCGCGCGCCCTTCATAGCCAGACCTCATGAACGGCACCGGCTTCTGCACTATGCCAGCCGCGTCGTCGCGCTGAGCTGTTCCTCGATAATACTAAGCGCGGCGGCAACCGATTTCATCCTCACTTGATGGCGATTGGCCCCTGCGAAAACAAAGCGGCGATGCGCGGTCGCCATATGATGTGACGCGCAGGCGAAATGCACGAGCCCGACTGGCTTGTCAGGTGACCCGCCGCCCGGCCCCGCAACGCCGGTGACCGAGACGGCGATGTCGGCGCGGGAGTTCTTGAGCGCGCCTTCAGCCATGGCGCGGGCAGTTGCCTCGCTCACTGCGCCGTGCCCTTCGATTACGCTTCGGGGCACACCGAGCAGGCTCATCTTCGCTTCATTTGAATAGACGACGAAGCCACGCTCCAGGACGTCGGAAGAGCCGGCGATCTCGGTGAGAAGGCCCGCGATCAAGCCGCCGGTGCAACTCTCGGCCGTCGCGAGCTTGACACGACGCCCCCGAAAGGCGGCGAGCAATGTTTCGGCCCGAGCGAGGAGGGCTGGATCGAACATGGTCTATCCTGGCAGCCTGACGAGAACGATTGCGTATGCGGTGATGCCTTCGCCACGGCCGACGAAGCCGAGCTTCTCGGTCGTCGTCGCCTTGATGGCGATGCGGTCTTCGGCGATGCCAAGGAGCGCCGCGAGCTTGGCTTTCATGGCGTGAAGATGCGGCGAGATGCGCGGCGCCTCGGCGAGGATCGCGAGATCGACATTGCCGACCTTGCCGCCGCGCCTCGTCACGAGCTCGACCGCCTTGGCGAGAAAGATCGCTGAAGGCGCGTTCTTCCATTGCGGATCGCTCGGGGGGAAATGCGTGCCGATATCGCCTTCACCAATGGCGCCCAATATCGCATCGGTCAGCGCATGGAGAGCGGCGTCGGCATCCGAATGGCCTGCAAGCTTGTGGGTATGGGCGATTGGCACACCGCACAGCATCACGCGATCGCCTGCCACGAAGGGATGGATGTCAATGCCGATACCGGTTCGGATGTCGGGCAGGTCATGCAAGCTTGTGGTAAGCGCCCGGTCGGCCTCGGCGAGATCGGCAGCGGTCGTCATCTTGCGGTTTGCGGCATCGCCTGGGATGATCGCGACTTCAAGTCCCGCGAGTTCGGCGACCGCCGCATCATCAGTCAAGCTTGATTGTCCCGTTTGAACGGCTTTCTCATGCGCGGCGCAGATGGCCTCGAAAGCGAAGCCTTGGGGCGTCTGCACTGTCCACAGGCCGCTTCGGTCGATCGTGCGTTCAATCGTGCCATAAGGGGCTTTCTTGACGGTGTCGGCAATGGCAAGGCCCGGAATGGCGCTTTGATGCGCCTGGAGGCCGGCAATCACACGGCTGATGAGATCGACTGATACCAAGGGCCGGGCGGCGTCGTGGATGAGGACGTGAGTGACTTGGTGCCTGGCAAGGGCTTCGAGGCCGCGGCGGCAGGACTCTTGACGGGTTTCACCGCCGATCACTGGCGGATCGATGGTGAGACCTTGGGTGGCGCTTGCGAAAAGATCGCTTTGTCCGGTGCCGATGACCGGCTGTATGTGGGCGATCGACGGGTGGTCGCAGAAGGACTTCAATGCCCACCAGACCACCGGCCGCCCACCAATTACTTGATATTGCTTTGGCTTTTCGCCCCCAGCCCGACTGCCAGTTCCGGCGGCGACAACCACTGCGCCAATTTTCATGGAACTGCCCTCTAGAGCAAATCATGACAAAGTTGAAGGCTTGGCGATCAGGAAGTGAGGCAGTATCGCCAGAAAATCCTGCCAGCGGCAAATGGGCTGAGCCAACCCTTCTTGACGATGAAGGCCGGCTGACTAGACTGCATAAAAAACATACACCAAGAGTGATCGCCTAATAAATGAGCATTTCCGTTGGCGACGTCCGACTGCGCAATCGTGTGCTCCTGGCACCCATGTCGGGCGTAAGCGATCGGCCGTTCCGCGAGATCGCCGATGAATGCAAGGCCGGACTGGTAGTCACGGAAATGGTGGCGAGCCGCGAGCTCGCTGAAGAGCGCGCCGAGATGGTCCGTCGCGCTGAACGACCACCCGCGGGCTCGCTTTTCGCTGTGCAACTCGCCGGGCGCGAGGCCCCCTGGATGGCGGAAGGTGCCCGCATCGCGCAGGATCTTGGCGCCGATATTGTCGACATCAACATGGGTTGCCCCGCGCGGCAAGTGACGGGGGGATATTCCGGCTCGGCGCTCATGCGCGATCTCGATCACGCCATGACGCTGATCGAGGCGACTGTCGCCGCCTCGCGCCTGCCGGTAACACTCAAGATGCGTCTCGGCTGGGACGAAACTGTGATGAACGCGCCGGAACTGGCGCGCCGAGCCGAAGCCGCCGGCATCTGCATGATCACCGTGCACGGCCGCACTCGCTGCCAGTTCTATAAGGGCAAGGCCAATTGGTCCGCCATTGCCGAGGTGAAGCAAAGTCTGAAGAAGATTCCGCTCATCGCCAATGGCGATGTCGAAAGCATTGCGGATGTCAGAGGTATTCTTGCGGCCTCGTTTGCCGATGGCGTGATGGTCGGACGCGGCAGCTATGGACGTCCCTGGTGGCCGGGCGTGCTTGCGCATCTGCTCGATCCCACCAACGGCGCGCCCAACCTGACATTGCGCGCGAGGCGGAGCTCATCGATCGCCAGCATCAATCCATGTTGTCGCTCTATGGCCATGTTCATGGCAACCGCATCGCCCGGAAGCATCTGGGTTGGGTCGTCGACCGCAAGAGCGCGGAAGGACGCCTTTCGGCGGAAGCCGCCGCCGCCTGGCGGCGGAAGCTGACGGCCGACACCGACAATGACCGGGTGCGCAAGACATTGCGTGATCTCTACCTGCGGCTGGCGGACGATGAAGCGAGGGCTGCGTGAATCTCGTCCGTACCAGCGATCCCAATACGCCGCCCGATAGCAGGCTTCTCGTCGACGCTCTGCCCAATCCGCTGCTCGTGCTCGATGACACCGACCGTATCCATCTCGCCAATTCGGCTGCGGAAGATTTCTTTCAGGCTGGAAAGGCGACGCTCCTGCGCGCCAATTTCGCCGATCTGATACCGCTTGCAAGCCCCGCTCTCAGCGCCATTGCCGAGGCGCGCCATTCGGGCGGCGTGGTGAACGAATACGCGATCAGCGCCGGCACGCCGCGCTTCGGCAGCGAGCGCAATGTCGATTTGCAGGCGGTCCTCGTCCATGAGCAGCCGCGTTTCGTCATCGTCATGCTGCTCGAGCGCTCGATGGCACATAAGATCGACCGCCAACTCACCCATCGCAATGCCGCACGCTCGGTTTCCGGCATGGCGGCGATGCTCGCTCATGAGATCAAGAACCCGTTGGCGGGCATCAGGGGAGCGGCGCAACTGATCGAGCCGACCTTGTCGGGCGAGGACCGGCCGCTGGCGCGGCTTATCTGCGAAGAGACGGATCGCATCCGCGATCTCGTCGACCGCATGGAGGTCTTCTCCGATGAAAGGCCGCCCGAGCGCGAGCCGGTCAATATTCATGCCGTGCTCGAGCGGGTGAAGGCGCTGGCGCTTGCCGGGATGACCCAGACAATCGGCATCAGGGAAGAATATGATCCATCCCTGCCGCCGGTCATGGGCAGCCGCAATCAGCTGATCCAGGTCTTCATTAATCTGGTGAAGAATGCGATCGAAGCCATCGAAGGCGACGGCAGCGGTGGCGAAATCCATTTATCGACCGCCTTCCGCCCCGGCGTCAGGCTGTCGATCGCCGCTTCCGGCGAGCGCGTGACCTTGCCGCTCGAGGTCTGTGTGCGCGATACCGGTCCCGGCGTCCCGCCCGACTTAAGGCCGCATCTTTTCGATCCCTTCATCAGCACCAAGCCCGGCGGACGCGGCCTCGGCCTTGCTCTCGTGGCAAAGATCGTGCGCGACCATGGCGGCATCATCGAATGTGAACCGCACGAGCGCGGCACGACATTTCGAGTGCTGCTGCCGATGATGCGGGAAGCCCAGCAAAACCAAACGGAAAAAGGCAAGGCATGAAAGCCAAGACTGTGCTCATCGCTGGACGATGACAGCGCCATCCGGACCGTCGTGTCGCAGGCCCTGTCGCGCGCCGGCTATGCGGTGCGCTCGACCGGCACGGCAGCGGGTCTTTGGCGCTGGGTGAGCGAAGGGGAGGGCGATGTCATCGTCACCGACGTGGTTCTTCCCGATGAGAACGCCTTTGACGTCCTGCCCCGGATCAAGAAGCTCAGGCCGTCTCTGCCGGTCATCGTTATGAGCGCCAAGAACACGATCATGACGGCGATCGCCGCTGCCGAGCGCGGCGCCTATGACTATCTGCCGAAGCCCTTCGACCTCGACGCGCTCGTCTCGATGGTGGGACGCGCAGCCCAGCATATGGAAGTCGAGGCCGGCGACACCACCCAACGCGCCGGCGGAGAATCTGCCGATCATCGGTCGCTCCCCGATCATGCAGGAAATCTACCGGGTCATCGCGAGGCTCACCCAGACCGATCTCACGGTGATGATCGAAGGCGAGTCGGGCACCGGCAAGGAACTGGTGGCGCGCGCCGTTCACGATTACGGCAAGCGCCGACGCGGGCCGTTCGTCGCCATCAACATGGCGGCCATCCCGCGCGAGCTCATCGAGTCGGAGCTCTTCGGCCATGAGAAGGGCGCCTTCACCGGTGCCACGAGCCGGATGGCCGGCCGTTTCGAGCAGGCCGAGAGCGGTACGCTGTTCCTCGACGAGATCGGCGACATGCCCTTTGAGGCGCAGACGCGCCTCTTGCGCGTGCTGCAGCAGGGCGAATACACGACCGTCGGGGGCACCCGGCCGATCAAGACAAACGTGCGGATCATCGCGGCGACGCACCGCGAATCTGCGCCGCCTGATCGACCAGGGGCAGTTCCGCGAGGACCTGTTCTTCCGGTTGAATGTCGTGCCGATCCGGCTGCCGCCCCTGCGCGAGCGGATCGACGACATTCCCGATCTTGTCCGTCACTTCCTGGCGCAAGCTGAGCGCGAGGGACTGCCGCGCAAGATCATGCCGGCGGGATCGGTCGAGACGGCTGCAGGCACATCGCTGGCCGGGCAATGTACGCGAGCTCGAAAACCTCATCCGCCGCGTCGCTGCCCTGCACCCCGAGGAGACGGTGCTGCCCGAGATCATCGACCGGGAATTGGCGTCATCGGCTTCACCTGGGGGCGGAGGGGAACAGAGCGATGATACGGGCGGCTTGAGCGGTTATCTCGAGAACCATCTCGCCCGCCAGTTCGCGAGCTTCAGCGATGGCCTGCCGCCGCCGGGCCTCTATCACCGGGTCCTCGCCAATGTCGAGCCGCCGCTAATCCGGGCCGCGCTCGCCGCCACCAAGGGCAATCAAATCAAGGCAGCGGAACTGTTGGGGCTCAACCGCAATACGCTCAGGACCAAGATCCGCATCCATGGCATCCAAGTGGTTCGGGGGCTCTGAGGGAGCGAAGGGCAGGGCACCCGTGAGGCGGCAAGTCCACAAACTTTCCTCTACGTAATGCGTTTCTCCTAGGCAGGAAAGAAGTTCTAACTAATTGAAAAAACGCATTATCTTGGACTAGCCAGATTTCTTGTCTACCCACTGTCGCAAATTTGCCACGATAGTTGTGGATTTCTTGCCACAGTGCCGTCGAGGGAGATCGTGGCCGTTACGGAAATCAAGACCGAAAAGCATTCGAGCCTGTCCCGGCTGCCGGGGATAGCGGGTATAGCCGTCGTCTGCCTGTCGATCCTCTCCGGCCTTGCCACCTATACGATCCTGACCGGCCTGTCGCCGATCAAGCCCACCCCCGACACCATCACCTGGCTCCTGGGGGGCAACCTCGTCCTGGTCATGATCATGGTGGGCATGATCCTCTGGCAGATCTGGTTGCTGATCGCTGCCCGAGCGGCGGGGGACGGCGGGCGCGGGCCTCCATATCAGGCTGGTATCGCTTTTTAGCCTGATCGCCGCCCTGCCGGCCCTCATCGTGGCGGCCTTTGCGGCGGTCACTCTCAATCGCGGTCTCGATGCCTGGTTCTCCGAGCGCACGCGCTCGATCGTCAATTCCGCCGTGACGGTGGCCGAAGCCTATATGCGAGACCACGGCGAAACGGCCCGCGGAGACATCGCCGCGATCGCCGCCGACCTCAACAACCAAAGAGTCCTCTTCGACACCGACCGGCCGGATTTCGTCCGCCGCGTTGCACGTCACGCCGCGCTGCGCGGCCTGGTCGGCGCCTTCGTCTTCGACACTGCCCTCAAGCGCATCGACGCCAACGTCACTCTCAACAACAAGATCGCCTTTCGTGCGCCCATCAGCCGAGGCGCTCGAGCGGGCCGATCAGGGCGAGCTCGTGGTCATCCCGCCGGGTGAGGGCGGCAATATCATCCGCGCCTTGATCAAGCTCACCAACTATTCCCTCGGAATATCTCTACGTCTATCGCGCCATCAATCCGTCAGTCATAGACCAACTGGACGAAACGCGCGCCGCCAAGGCCGAGTATGACCAGCTGCTGTCGCAGCGCTCGGGCGTCCAGATCACCTTCGCACTCATGTATGCCGGCGTCTCTCTTATTTTTTTGCTCGCCGCCATCTGGCTGGGCCTGTGGTTCGCCGATCGCATCGTGGCGCCGGTGGTCAGTTTGCTCAATGCGGCGCGGCGCGTCTCAGCGGGCGACCTCGATGCCAAGGTGACCGAGGTGCAGGGGCCCGGCGATCTGCAGACGCTGGCGCGCGCCTTCAATCGCATGACCTATCAGCTCAAGGAGCAGCGCAACGAGCTTATGACCGCCAATCTCCAGCTCGACGAGCGCCGACGCTTCACCGAGGCGATGCTTTCCGGCGTCTCGGCGGGCGTCATTGGGGTCGAGCCGGATGGTGTGATCTCGCTTCTCAATCCCTCCGCCATCACTCTCATTGGCATGGCCGAGCCAGACCTTCTCGGCAGACGGCTTTCGGATGTCCTTGCCGGCCTTCTCCGCCGTGTTCGAGCAGGCCTTGTCGCGAGTCTCGGGTTGGGCCGAAGGGCAGGTGACTATGCGGGTCGGGACCCATGAACGCAATTTCGTCGTCCGCGTCACCACCGAGGCCTCCGAAGGTGACGACCACGGCTATGTCGTCACCTTCGACGATATCACGGAACTGGTCTCGGCGCAGCGCAATTCCGCCTGGGCCGACATTGCCCGGCGCATCGCGCATGAGATCAAGAATCCGCTGACTCCGATCCAGCTTTCGGCCGAGCGCCTCAAGCGCAAATACGGCCGCGAAATCCAGACCGACAAGCAGATTTTCGAGCAATGCACCGACACGATCATCCGCCAGGTGGGCGACATCGGGCGCATGGTCGACGAATTCTCGTCTTTTGCGCGCATGCCGAGCGCCAGCCTCGAGATGCAGGACCTGGCGGCGGTGGTGAGGGAGGCGACCATTCTCCAGCGCGTGTGCTGCCGGCGATCTCGAGATCGACGTCAGATCGCCGCATGAGCGGATCGATCTTCCCCTTCGATCGGCGCCTGATCACCCAGGCGGTCACCAATCTCGTCAAGAACGCGCGCGAGGCGATCGAGGCCGCGACAGCACGAGGACCAGACGATCAAGGGCCGCATTCTCGTCGAAGCTGGCATCGAAAATGCAGCGCGCCGTTCATCAGCGTGACCGACAATGGCATCGGCCTGCCGAAGGAAAACCGGCACCGTCTGACCGAGCCCTATATGACCACGCGCGAGAAGGGCACCGGCCTCGGCTTGGCGATCGTCAAGCGCATCATGGAAGAACATCACGGGCGCGTCGTGCTGGACGACGCGCCGGCGGAATTCGACGGCGGTCACGGCGCGCGCGTCACCTTGAGCTTCATGCCGCTTCTGCGCAAGAACAGGCCGCCGAATGACGGCTTGAGTGCGGGAAGAACGATATGGCAGCTGATATTCTCATCGTCGATGATGAGGCCGACATCCGCGAACTCATTGCCGGTATCCTGCAGGATGAGGGCTACGAGACCCGTCTGGCGCACAACAGCGATGCCGCGCTCGCCGCCGCTAGCCGATCGCCGCCCTTCGCTGATCATTCTGGATATCTGGCTGCAGGGCTCGAAACTCGACGGCCTCGACCTCCTGAGCGTCATCAGCGAACAGCATCCTGAGACTGCCGGTCGTCATCATTTCCGGCCACGGCAATATCGAAACGGCCGTCTCGGCCATCAAGCGCGGCGCCTATGACTATATCGAGAAGCCCTTCAATGCCGACCGGCTCATTCTGGTCGTCGGGCGGGCGCTCGAAGCATCGCGGCTGAGGCGCGAGAATGAGGAACTCAAGGGCCGCGCCGGCGCCGATGTCGAACTGCTGGGCTCTTCGATGGCCATGCGCCAATTGCGCCAGACCCTGAAGAAGATCGCGCCCTCCAATAGCCGCGTCCTGATCACCGGCGCCATGGGCGCCGGCAAGGAGCTTGCGGCGCGCAGCCTGCATGCCATGTCCCAGCGCGCTAGTGGTCCTTTCGTCATCCTGAGCGCCGCCACCATGGCGCCCGAGCGCATGGAAGAAGAACTCTTCGGCATCGAGGATGGATCGGGCGCGCACTCACCGCGTCGGCGCTCTGGAAGAGGCCCATGGCGGCACGCTCTATATCGATGAGATTGCCGATATGCCGCATGGAGACCCAGGGCAAGGTGCTGCGAGTCCTTGTCGAGCAGACCTTCCAGCGGGTAGGGGGCGGCAAGAAGGTCAAGGTCGATGTGCGCATCGTATCCTCGACCGGCCGCGATCTCGTGATACTGATCGCGCGAGGGCAGCTTCCGGGAGGATCTCTACCATCGCCTGAGCGTGGTGCCGGTTCGCGTGCCCTCACTGGCGGAGCGGCGCGAGGATATTCCAGAACTCATCGAGTATTTCGCGCAGGCTCTATTCGCTGGCCTCCGGGCAGCCGCAGCGCAAGCTCGCGACGACGCGATCGCCATTCTGCAGACCCATGACTGGCCCGGCAATGTCCGCCAGCTCCGCAACAATGTCGAACGGATCATGATCCTGGCGGGCGGCGATCCGGCAGCGAAATCACCGCCGCGATGCTGCCGGCGGATGTTGGGGCAGCTCTGTCGCCAATCACGCAGGCTTCGGGGGTGAGCATCTTTTGGCACTGCCTTTGCGCGAAGCGCGCGAGGCTTTCGAGCGCGACTATGTGGCAGCACAACTTTCGCGTTTTGGCGGCAATATTTCCCGCACGGCTCAATTTCGTCGGCATGGAGCGTTCGGCCTTGCACCGCAAAATCAAGCTTTTTGGCCTCGCAATTCGCGGTGAAGGTGAGGAATTTGCCGCCGCGGCCAAGTAGTACGCACGACCGATTTACGTTTGCAATTTACTTCTTGCGCAATTTGCCGCCTTCGGCGCGCAAGAAAGTCTCCCCCGAAAGCCTCCTCGATCTTGCGCATCCGGCCGGCCCCCCTTGATCCCCCGCAAATCAGAGTTGGATATAAGTGTGCTTGATCTGCTGGTATTTTTCCAAGGCGTGCAGCGACTTGTCGCGTCCGATGCCGGACTGCTTGTAGCCGCCGAAAGGAGCGGTGATATCGCCGCCATCGGTTGCATTGATGTTGACCGTGCCGGCGCGCAAGCGCGCGCGCCACCTTGTGGGCGCGGGTGATGTCGCGGGTCCACAGGCTTGCCTGCAGACCATAGATCGAGTCATTGGCGATCTTTACCGCTTCCTCGTCATCCTTGAAGGTGATAGTCGCCGACAACCGGCCCGAAGATCTCCTCCTGGGCAATGCGCATGGAGTTCTTCACCTCATCGAAGATCGTCGGCTCGACATAGATAGCCGCCGGTATTGCTTGCCGGGCGCGTTCGCCGCCAAAGGCAACCTTGGCACCTTCCTTGCTTGCCGATATCGATATAGCCGAGGACGCGGTCCATCTGGCCCTCATCCACCATCGAGCCCATCGCGGTCTTGGGATCGAGCGGATCCTTGCGGCCGCCATTTCTCGGCATGCTTGGCGACAAGCTCGACGAACTGATCCTTGATCTTCTCCTGGACGATGATGCGGCGTCGCCGCCGTGCAGACTTGTCCCGAATTGTAGAACACGCCGGCGGCCGCGGTCGCCGCCGCGTGATTGATATCGGCGATATCGGCGAAAACGATATTGGGCGATTTGCCGCCAGTCTCGAGCGCGACGTGCTTCATGTTGCTCTCGCCGGCATAGCGCAGGAAGTATTTGCCGACCTCGGTCGACCCGGTGAAGGCGATCATGTCGACATCCATGTGGCGGCCGAGCGCCTGGCCGGCGGTCTCGCCGAAGCCCGGCAGCACATTGAGCACGCCTTCGGGCAGGCCTGCTTCGGCGGCGAGTTCGGCCATGCGCAGCGCCGTCAACGGCGATTGCTCGGCGGGCTTCAGGATCACGGAATTGCCGGTCGCGAGCGCCGGACCAAGCTTCCACGACGCCATCAACAGCGGGAAGTTCCACGGCACCACCGCGCCGACAACGCCGATCGGCTCGCGCGTGATCATCGAAATCGAATCGGGCCGGCCGGCGCCAGTTCGTCATAGACCTTGTCGGCTGTCTCGGCATACCACTGGAGGCAGCTGATCGATGATGGCAGATCACCGCCTGCGCATTGGCGATCGGCTTGCCGATGTCGAGCGTCTCGAGCAGCGCCAACTCCTCGCGTGTGCTTCTCGATCAGCGCTACCCATTTCAGCATGATGCGCTTGCGCTGGCCGGGGCCATTTGCGACCATGCGCCCTTTTCGAAGGCGGCGCGCGCCGCCTTGACCGCGCGTTCGACATCTTCCTTGTCGCATTCGGCAACCTTGGTCAGCACCTTGCCGTCGATTGGCGATATGCAGTCGAAAGTCTTGCCCGAAGCGGCGGCCATGAACTTGCCGTCGATGAAGGCCTGATTGCGGTAGGAAACCTGAGCGATCTGGGTGCGATAGTCTTCAGCGGCGGCCATGACGCATCTCCTTGTGAGACGAGGGAAAGGTGAGGGTGGACATGATATCAAAAAGGCACCGCCTCGAGGGCAGTGCCTTCATGCAAAAGCTGAATAGCAGGATTACTTGATCTTGGTTTCTTTGAACTGGACGTGCTTGCGAGCAACCGGGTCGTATTTCTTGAAGGTGAACTTGTCGGTCTTGGTGCGCGAGTTCTTCTTGGTCACATAAAAGTAACCGGTGTCCGCTGTCGACTGCAGCTTGATCTTGATCACATTGCCTTTGGCCATAAAAAAATCTCCTCAGGCCCACGGGCCCGGCTTTTGTTGGCGTGGGATATGGCCGAAGGTCAGATGAAAGTCAAGAAACGCCACTGGTCCACGCCCTTATTACTTTCTCAATGCAGCGCCTGGGCTTGTGCCGCGGGCACGACTGGCTGGGACATGGGAGTTATTTCTTGGATAGCGCCCGGCCCCGGTACCGCACCCGGCGGGCATTTGCCCAGGATGATCATGCCCAGGACCTCATCCTTGGTGACGTCCTTCACATCCGCCGTGCCAACCACTCGGCCGTTCTTCATGACGGTCACCCGGTCCGCCAGGTCGAAAACATCGTGGATGTCATGGCTTATGAGGAAAATACCAATGCCCTCAGCCTTGAGTTGCTTGATGAGTTCGCCGACCTGTACCGTCTCCTGCGGCCCCAGAGCCGCGGTCGGCTCATCCATGATGAGGATGCGGGCATTGAAGTGAATTGCGCGCGCGATTGCCACCGACTGACGCTGTCCGCCCGACAGAGATTTCACCGGGTCCTTGAAGCGGCGGAAATTGGGATTGAGCCTTCCCATCACGCCACGGCACGCCGATTTCATCGCGATGTCGTCGAGCGTGCCCCATTTGGTCTGCAGCTCCCGGCCGAGATAAAGGTTGGCGGCGGCGTCGACATTGTCCGCGAGCGCCAGCGTCTGATAGATCGTCTCGATGCCGAGCGCCTTGGCATCGCGCGGATTGTCGATCTTGACGAGCTCGCCATTAATATAAATGTCGCCTGCATCGCGCTTATAGGCGCCCGACAGGATCTTGATGAGCGTCGACTTGCCGGCGCCATTGTGGCCGAGGAGACCAACCACTTCGCCAGGATAGAGATCAATCGAGGCATGATTTACGGCCTTAACGCCGCCAAAGGCGATCGACATGTCGCGCATCTCGACAAGCGGTACTGGGCCGGTGGCAGTCGACCCCGTCGCCGATATTGTGTTATCGCTCATCCTGTCCTCACTTCAGACGCGCCCGATAGACTTGGTCGAGCCAGACCGCCGTGACCAACACGGCGCCCACCACCATATCCTTGTAGGCGGATTTGAAATTGAGCAAGGTCATGCCCGATTGCAGCGATTGCATGAGGAGCGCTCCGAGCAGGGCGCCATAGATCGTGCCGATGCCGCCGGCGAGAGATGTTCCGCCGATGACGGCTGCGGCAATGACATAAAGCTCGTTGAACCGACCGAGCGAATTAGTGGCGGAGTTGAGGCGGGCCGTGGAGATGAGGGCGGAGACGGCAACCAGCAGCCCCATCAGGGTAAAGATCACCACAGTCAGCCGTTTGGTATTGACCCCGGCCAGCACGGCCGCTTCCGGGTTGCCGCCAGTCGCGTAGACATAGCGGCCGAAGCGCGTGCGCATGGCGAGAAAGGTCATGAGGAAGCCGATGAAGAGGACGATCAGCACCGGAATGGCATAACCCGTCTCATAGCTGAGGCCGCCGACGCACCGAACGATCTTGTCGCCTTCCCTGCAGATGGCATCGCCAGCGGCATCAAGCGTGCCCTCAGGGATAGAGATGTTGTGCTCCAGGGCATATTTCTCGACGACTTTGGGCGGCCAGGGATAGGAATTCACAAGCCAGGTCGTGCCGAGGGCAATCAGGCTGCCCACCACACCGATGACGGCCTCGGCCCAGATGGGGCGCAAGGGGAATTTGAAGCGTCGCCGTTGCTGACGGCCGGTGATGATCGCCGCCACAATGCCGCCGCAGGCGAAGAAGGCGAGTATCCAGCTCCAGAAAGGTCCGATCGAAGCGAGTGGGCCATTGCCGCCGATGAGCTTGTAGGCCTGGTCCATGGGCGCCACGGTCTCGCCGCGGATGACCCACCACGCAAGTCCGCTATAGACGATGAGGCCTCCAAGGGTCACGATGAAGGACGGGATCTTCAGGTAAGCGATGAGGATGCCGTTGAAGCAGCCGGTCAGCGCGCCCATGGTGAGGCCTAACAGCACGGCGATGATCCAGATGGCGGGATGACCAACGCCGAGGGTGGGACCTAGGATATAGACCTGAAGATAACCAACCGAGACGGCGATGAAGCTCAGCATCGAGCCAACCGAAAGATCTATCTCGCGCATAACGATGATGAGCACCATGCCGGTCGCCATGATCGCAATAGAGGCGGTCTGCACGAGCAGGATCCACAGATTGCGCGGAGTGAGAAAAAAGCCACCGAAAAGGCCTTCACCTGGTCGCAGGATTTCGCTGTAGATATCAAAGCCCGCCCAGATCACCAGCAGGGCGCCGACCATTCCCAGCATCCGCGGGTCGATTTCCGTGGCATTGAGGAAGCGCCTGACCAAACCTTCTTCGCTGGCGGGATCATGTGATCCAATCGCCGGTGACACCATCGTCCCAGTCTCCTCCCCGAACCTGCACCCTATATGGCTGCGCCGCCATTCGGACGACGCAGCCAATATCGTCTGAGTCTTTGTCAGTGCGTCAGTCGCAAGCCTTTACCGTGCCCGCCTTGACGCCCGCACAGGCTTCCGCCTTGCTGATCCAGCCCGCGTCGATCACCTCATTGAGCGTGTCCTTGGTGATCGCATTCGGGGTGAGCAGGATGGCGTTGACCTCAACACCCTTCTTGCCGCTGTTGAATTTGCTGACGCCCGGAAGCGATGTCGGATCAGCACCGCCTGCAATGGCGACGGCGGCTTCACCGGCCGCCTTGCCCAATGCCCGCGAATTTTTCCAGACGGAGACGGTCTGCGTGCCAAGCGCGACGCGGTTCAGAGCGGCCTTGTCGCCATCCTGGCCCGAGACGGGGACCGAGCCAGCAAGCCCTTGGGCATCGAGCGCCGCGACCACGCCTGAGGCCATGCCATCATTCTCAGATACGACGGCATCGACCTTGTTGCTCGTCGAGGTCAGGCACTGCTCCATGTTCTTCTGGGCATTGTCGGGTATCCAGCCGTCAGTGAAGGTCTCGCAGACGTTCTTGATCTTGCCGGCATCCATCGCAGGTTTCAGCACTTCCGTGATGCCCTGGAAAAGGAAAGTGGCGTTTGGATCACCCTTGTCGCCCTTGATGAACGCATAATTTCCTTCGGGCTTCACGTCCTGAATCACCTTGGCCATCAAGCGCCCGACGCCCACATTGTCAAAAGTGACATAGAGCGCGTCCGGATCCTCCACCAGCACGTCGTAAGAGAGCATCTTAACGCCGGCATCGCTCGCTGCCTTGAAGGAGGGCAGGATTGCGTCGGAATTGAAGGCGACGACGAGAATGACGTCAACCTTCTGGGTGATGAGGCCTTCAATGTCGGCGGCCTGTTTCTGTGCCGAACCTTGTGCGTCGGTGGAGACGAACTTGTCGCCAGCCGCTTCGACAACCGCCTTGATGGCGGCTTCATCCGTCTTCCAGCGCTCTTCCTGGAAGGTCTTCCACGACACCGCTATGGTCTTGCCGGCAGCCATGACAGGCAGCGGCGCCAGGCCCAGCAGCAATGCGCCAGCTGCCGCAGCCAAAATTCTGGTCTTCATATTGATCCTCCCTCTGCTCCGTAGCGCGCCTCACTCTTCCGGTGCTCAAGCCGGATTACGGATCAATCTATTGGACTGTATCGATTTCAATCGGCGGCGAAAAATGTTGCGACAATCGCGCTAGCGAGTTCAACTGAACGTCCCAGGCTTATCCCGCAAACTGAGCATTTCGTCTAAAGCAGGGGTGGGCTTGATCCCCATGGGCTATGGTCACTATCCTGTGTTCGTAGGCAACACGGATCCTATCCATGGGCGCGACCCGCCGTCTGATCCTGTTCGTATTTCTTGCGCTGTTCGCCGTTCCGGGGCTGGGCGGGTCCATTGCGGCTGAGGTGCCGGCGCCACGGGCTGAACAAGTGGTGCTTCTCGCCTGGTACAAGCTGTCCCTTGCACTGGTGCGGCATACGCCGACCTATTCGCCACCCGTTGCGAGCCGCAGCATCGCCTATTTGGGCGTAGCGGCATTCGAGGCGGTCGCCAGCGGCTCAGATGGGATGCGGTCGCTGGCCGGTCAATTGAACGGCTTGCAGCCACTGCCCCGACGCAAAGCGGGCGAAGCCTATGATGATGCGGTGATGGTCAGTGCCGCGCTCAGGTCAATGGTGCGCGAACTGTTTCAGAATACCGGCCCTACCGGACAGCGGGTCATCGACCTTCAGGACGCGAAGCTTGGCAAACTGGTGACGGAAGGCATAGCGCCGGATGTGATTGCCCGTAGCGAGAACTATGGCCGCGAGATCGCAGTGCATGTGCTGGCCTGGTCGCGCGACGATGGCGGCGCTGTCATCGAGAATATGGGGTTTCCCTATGAGTACACACTGACCCAAGGGCCAGCCCATTGGGTGCCGACAAGCCTGATCGCACAGCAGCAGGTGCCGCTGCTGCCGAAATGGGGAGCCAACCGCACCTTCGCCATGCCCCACGGCAAGACCTGCGGCTTGCCCACGCCGCCCGACTATAGTGAGAAAAGGACTCGGCATTCTATGCCGAGGCGCTTGAGGTCTATCAGATATCGAAGGGCTTGAACCCGGATCAGCGCGCCATAGCGCGATTTTGGTCGGACGATCCCATGCTGTCGCCGACGCCGCCTGGGCACTGGATATCCGTTGCCCTTCAGATCCTCGAGCATGACAAGCTCGATCTTGATCGGAGCGTCGATGTGCTGGCGCGCCTCGGAATTGTCTTGGCCGATGCCTTCATCGGCTGCTGGGAAACAAAATTCCAATACGATCTGGTGCGGCCGGTGACTTACATTCGCCGTGTGATCGATCCGAGCTGGGAACCGCTGCTCATCACACCGCCATTTCCTGAATATCCAAGCGGGCACAGCACGCAGTCAGCCGCCGCCGCCAGTGTGTTGACTAACCTATTTGGCGAGAATTTCGCGTTCGCGGACAGGACGCGCGAAGGTGACGGCCTGAAGTCTCGCAGTTTTACCAGTTTCTCCTCAGCCGCCCGTGAGGCCGCAACGTCGCGATTGCTGGGCGGCATACACTTCCGCTCCGCCATCGAGCGCGGCTTGCAGCAGGGACAGTGCGTCGCCAACTACACGAACGCTTTGCGAACGAGGAGATAGCCATGCGTCTGCCAGCGCTGGTTTTTGCAACTTTCGGCTGCGCGTTCGCCGGGGCTTCGTTCGCCAAGTCGCCTGCAAACACTCCGCGTTTCGTGGAAGAGACGAAGAGCACAGGGATAGAGAGTATCTATTCGGGTGACTGGGAATACATGGTCGGCGGGGGCGTTGCGGCATTCGATTGCAGCGGCGACGGCTTTCCCGATCTCTTGTTGAGCGGCGGTTCAGCACCGGCCAAGTTCTATCTCAACATCAGCTCTCTTGGGGGCCCGCTGCGCTTCACGCCGCACGAAAGCGGGCTCGAGCGTGCAGGTGTGATCAGCACATATCCGATCGACATAGACGGCGATGCGATCATAGACCTTGTTCTGCTGCGGGTCGGCGAGAATTTGGTGATGCGTGGCCTCGGCAATTGCCGCTTCGAGCGGGCCAACGAGGCGTGGGGATTTGATGGCGGTGATGCCTGGTCGGCGGCTTTCGCCGCGACTTGGGAAAGGGGCTTCGGGTGGCCGACGCTCGCCATTGGCAACTATATCGATCGCCGCAAAGAAATGGAGCCTTGGGGTTCCTGCACCGACAATTGGCTGCACCGACCGCTGGTTGAAGATGGCAATGGCCTGCGCAAGTTCGCGCCCGCCGTGCCGCTGAAGCCAAGCTATTGCGCGCTGTCGATGTTGTTCACCGACTGGAACCGGTCCGGTACGCCAGCGTTGCGCATCTCCAATGATCGTGAGTACTATGAAGGTGGTCAGGAACAGCTTTGGCGCATCGATCCGGGAAAGCCGCCGAGTTTGTATACCGATGCGGATGGCTGGAAGCTCTTGCGTATCTGGGGCATGGGCATCGCAAGCCAAGATATCAACGGCGATGGTTATCCTGACTATTTCCTGACCAGCATGGCCGACAACAAACTGCAGACTCTCGCGAGCCCGCCGCAGGAGGGCACAGCGAAGCCGGACTACAAGGATGTCGCTTTTCCCAAGGGTGTCACGGCGCATCGACCTTATTTCGGCGGCGATTTGCGGCCAAGCACGGCTTGGCATGCGCAGTTCGAGGATGTGAACAACGATGGCCTGGCCGATCTCTTCATCGCCAAGGGCAATGTCGCCAGCATGCCGGATTTCGCGGCAAGAGATCCCAACAATCTGCTGCTGCAAGGATCTGATGGCAGGTTTCGCGAAGTGGGCGTGCCGGCCGGGATCGTGAGTTTCGGCGTGGCGCGCGGAGCCGCCCTCGTTGACTTGAACTTGGATGGCCTTGTCGATCTGGTCGTCGTCAATCGTTGGCAGACGGCACAGCTCTGGCGCAATGTGACCCCCAATCCGGGTCATTGGATCGAGGTGAAGCTCAGTCAGGATGGTGCCAATCGTGACGCGATCGGTGCCTCGATCGAGGTGCGTTGCAACGGCTCAGCGGTCACACGCCGTGAGATCACAATTGGCGGCGGTCATGCAAGCGGTGAGCTAGGCTGGTGGCATTTTGGTCTGGGAGACGGCGATCAAGCGGAGATGCGCGTCACCTGGCCGGACGGTTCGACCACTGAATGGAAGAAGGTTGCCGGCAATTCGTTCTACGTGGTCGAGCGTGGCAAGCCAGCCCGGCTGTGGTCACCGTGATCTCTGTGCAATGAAGGAGCGAAACGTGCCGCAATTGAGAGACATTGCGCTTCCCGATTTCGGCGTACCCATTGCGCCGCCACAGATTCCGCCGTTCACCTATGAGCAAAGATGCCGCGCCGCCTACAAGGCGGCAGGCGCCAACTGGCTCGTCGTCTATGGTGATCGCGAGCATTTTGCCAACATCATGTTTCTTTCGGGCTTCGATCCACGCTTCGAGGAGGCGTTACTGGTGCTGGGGCCCGGCGAGCGCCGCATCATCATTGCCGGCAATGAATGTGTCGACTATGCGCGGCTCGCATCCTTGCCGTCCGTTGATATCGTGCTTGCCCAGTCTTTTGGTCTCATGGGGCAGGACCGGAGCAGCGCCCCGAACCTCGAAAACGTCTTGCGACAGTTGGGCATCAAATCTGGCGACAGCATAGCGCTTGCCGGATGGAAATATCTTGAGGCAATGGAATGGACAGGCGCCTTGCCAACGTTCTTCGTGCCGTCTTTCATTGTGGACGTGCTGCGCGCCATCGCTGGCGAGGCCAGGGCGGTTAGCGATGCGACTCCAATTCTCATGCATCCAACTGAAGGATTGCGAGCTACTATCGATGCCGACCAGATCGCCTTGCATGAATGGGCAGGTTCACGCGCCTCGGCTGCGCTTTGGCGCATCTTGTCGGCTGTAAAGGCCGGCGACAGCGAATATGCGACCGTCTCTCGCATGGAATACGAAGGGGAGCCGCTCAATGCGCATTTGATGCTGGCGAGCGGAGATGCCTCATCGCCAGTGATCGGACTGCGCAGCCCAAGCGCGCGTGTGTTGAGAAGGGGCGATGGCATCGTCGGCGCCATTGGCTTCTGGTGCGGCCTGTCGGCGCGCGGCGGCTTGCTGACCGATCATGACGACGGCTTCCTGAAGCTTGCCTCGTCCTATTTCGAAGGCCTTATGGCTTGGTATGAAAGCGCCGACATCGGCGTCAGGGGCGACGATATCTTTGCCGCGGTCACTGACACGCTGGCTCGTGGTGGGTTACGCTCATCGCTCAATCCCGGTCACCTCACGAGCTACGATGAGTGGCTGCACAGCCCGATCCAACCCCAATATGCCGGCAAAATCAGATCCGGCATGGCGTTCCAGGTCGACATCATCCCGCTTCCACTGCGTGCGGGTTATGCCCTGAATTGCGAGGACCCGGTGGTCTTTGCCGATGAGGCCCTGCGCGCCGAGGTTGCCGCGAAACATCCCGCAGCGGCGCAACGCATTTTGGCGCGCCGGTCCTTCATGCGCGAGGTAGTCGGCATCGATCTCAAGGAAACGATTCTGCCTCTGTCCTCGACCCCGCTATGCCTTGCGCCGTTCTGGCTCAAGCCGAATTGGCTCTTGGTGCAAAGTTGACGTAAGATCATGGAGCGCCCGGTCACGCGGAACCCTAACATACGTTAAAATACTGAGATCGCTTAGGGTTTTTCAAGTTTCGATCGTTGCTGAGCGCTTCAGGAAATGCGGCAGCAAATCCGGGGGCAGGGCTTGCATTTGAGACGGGTTGCGCCTAAAAGGCCGCAATCCCGACCCATATTCAAGGATTGAACGAGCCCCATGGCGCGCGTCACTGTTGAAGATTGCATCGACAAGCTCCCCAACCGGTTTGAACTGGTCCTCCTGTCCGCCCATCGCGCCCGGATGATTTCGCAAGGCGCTCCTCTCAGCGTCGAGCGCGACAACGACAAGAATCCGGTTGTCGCCCTGCGCGAAATCGCCGACGAGTCGGTGAATACCGACGATCTGCGTGAAGAATATATCCATGCCATGCAGAAGCATGTCGAAGTGGACGAACCCGAGCAGAGCGAGGTTCCGCTCATCCAGCAGTCGGGCGACATGTCGGTCATCAACGACCAGCCCGAAGTCGACCAAGCTGACATGGAGCGCATGACCGAAGAGGAATTGCTGCGCGGTCTCGAAGGCCTTCCCCCGGCGGAAAGCCCGGGAAGCCAGCGCAACGGCTACTGAGCCGACTCCGAGCGTTCAACACATCCGATTGCCTTTGGCGCTGCTTCTTGCGCGGCGTCTTGAAGTCATGGCTAAAGCCGACCGACTGCAGTCGGAGGCTTTCGACACCCTCGATCAGGCACTCAATTTAAGGGTTTGGGCGAGCTATCCCGTCCGGCGGAGCACTCGCCTTAAGCTTTTTTTCCGCTACTATCGCTATCAACGGGTTGGTTAAGACAGCGTCATGATGCGGCAATTCGAGCTGGTTGAACGGGTCATGTCTTATGATCGCGGCGCCGATGAGGATCTGCTCAACCGCGCCTATGTCTATGCGATGAAGGCGCATGGCGGCCAGAAGCGGGCCTCCGGCGAAGCCTATTTCAACCATCCCCTGGAGGTTGCGGCGATCCTTACTGAGATGAAGCTGGACGGCGCCACCATCGCTGCCGCCTTGCTTCATGATGTGGTTGAAGACACCGAAGCGACCCAGGCGCAGATCGAGGAGAAATTCGGCCATGAAATCGCCTCGCTCGTCGACGGCCTGACCAAGATCAAGCGGCTCGACCTCGTCACCAAGGAGGCGACCCAGGCCGAGAACCTGCGCAAACTGCTGCTCGCCATGGCCAAGGACGTGCGGGTGCTGCTGGTCAAGCTCGCCGACCGGCTGCACAATATGCGCACCCTGGAGTCACGTGGCCCGGACAAGCAGATGCGCATCGCCCAGGAGACGATGGACATCTATGCCCCGCTCGCCGGGCGCATGGGCATGCAGAATGTGCGCGACGAGCTCGAGGATATTTCGTTTCGAGTGCTCAACCCCGACGCCTTTGCCACGGTGAAGAAGCGGCTTGACCAGTCTGCATGAGGAAAGCGGCGAGCCTCCTGGTCGAGATCGAGAAGGCGCTGCAAGGCCGAGCTCAAGACCAATGGCATCGATGCCGAGGTATACGGGGCGCGAGAAGCGGCCTTATTCGATCTGGCGCAAGATGGAGCGCAAGAACCTGTCGCTCGGCCAGCTCTCGGACATTTTCGGCTTTCGGGTGATTGTTGGCAGCGTCGACCAATGCTATCGCGCCTTGGGCGTCGTGCACCGCACCTGGCGGGCCGTGCCCGGCCGGTTCAAGGACTACATCTCGACGCCCAAGCAGAACGATTATCAGTCGCTCCATACGACAGTGATCGGCCCGCATCATCGCCGTGTCGAAATGCAGATCCGCACCCGCGAGATGAACGAAATCGCCGAGCGCGGGGTTGCCGCCCATGCGCTCTACAAGGACGTGTACCGGCCCGTGGATGCCGTCAACGGGTTGCGTGCGCCGAAAGCCGAATCCAACGCCTATCGCTGGCTGAGACATTTGGTGGAAATGCTGTCGGAAGGCGAAAGCCCGCGTGAATTCCTCGAGCACACCAAGCTCGAACTGTTCCAGGACCAGGTCTTCTGCTTCACGCCGAAGGGCCAGCTCATCGCCCTGCCGCGCGGCGCCACCCCGATCGATTTCGCCTATGCGGTTCACACCAGCATCGGCGACAGCTGCGTCGGCTGCCGCATCAATGGCCGCCATGCGCCGCTGGTGACCCAGCTCGACAATGGCGATGAGGTCGAGATCATCCGGTCGGAAGCGCAGGTGCCGCCCGCCGCTTGGGAAGGGCTCGCGGTCACCGGAAAGGCGCGCGCCGCCATCCGCCGAGCGACGCGGGCGGCCATGCGCCGGCAATATGCCGGCCTTGGCAAGGAAATCGTCGAACGGCTTCTGGACAAGGTCGGCAAGAGCTTCGTCAAGGCGATGTCGCCGCCGCGATCGCCGCGCACTCGGCCACAAGAATGTGGAAGATGCATTGGCCGCCGTCGGCCGGGGCGAGCTTGCCGCCGGCCGACATTCTGAAGGCCATGGGACTCGCGGTCGAGGCCTCCGAGCACGCGCCAGCGCAAGAGGCCGGCCACGCAGCCACGGCGAAGTCGAATTCGGCATTCCGGTACGCGGCGCCGGGCGCGACCAGGCGCTCAAATTCTCGCTCGGCACCGGCGCTGTGCCGGGCGAGCGCATCGTCGGCATCCGCATGCCGGGCGAGGGCATCGTCATCTATCCGATTTTCGCCAGCGCGCTTGAGCAGCTTCGACAGCGAGCCCGAACGCTGGATCGATCTGACCTGGGACCCGACGACTGAAGGACCAGCGCTTTCCGGCGCGGATCAATGGTCAAGCTCCACAACGAGGTTGGCGCCTTGGCGCAGGTCGCCCAGGTCATCGGCGATTCGGGCGGCAATATCGATGAACTGCAGATGGTCACCCAGGGCGGGGCGCGCGATTTCTTTGATCTCGACATCCTGCTCGAAGTACATGATCGTCAAGCATCTCAACGAAATCATGCGCGGCCTCAAGCTCAAGCCTGCTGGTGAGCTCGGTGACCGGGCCGAAGGATAGCATGCATGATGACCAAGGACGAGGTATCTGGCGGAATTCCGCGCGGCAGGCGCTTTGCTCGAGGGCCATTTCATTCTCACCTCCGGCCTGCACAGCCCGCGTTATCTGCAATGCGCGCGCGTGCTGATGGATCCCGGCGCGCGCCGAGCGCCTGTGCGCAGCTCTCGCCGCAAGAGGTCAAGGCCAAGATCCGGAAGCGAGATCGACCTCGTCGCCTCGCCCGCCATGGGTGGCGTCGTTGTCGGCTACGAGATGGGCGCGGCAACTTGGGCGTGCCGGCGATCTTCTTCGAGCGGATCGAGGGCAAGCTCGGCGCTGCGCCGCGGCTTCACCATTGACAAGGGCGCCACGCGTCCTGATGGTCGAGGACATTGTGACGACCGGCCTGTCCTCGCGCGAATGCATTGCCGGCATCGCGAGCGAGGGCGGCGTCACGGTTGGCGCCGCCTGCCTCATCGACCGTTCCGGCGGCAAGGCCGATCTCGGCGTGCCGCTCGTAGCGCTCGCCAGCATTGATATTCCGACCTTTCCGGCCGATCGTCTGCCGCCCGAACTCGCGGCCATTCCGGCCGTCAAACCGGGCAGCCGGGGCCTCAAATGATCATCGGCCTCGGCAACGACATGATCGATATCAGGCGGATCGAGAAGACTCTGGAGCGCTATGGCGAGCGCTTTACGTACAGCGCGTCTTCACCGATATCGAGCAGCGCAAGTCGGACCGGCGCGCCGCAGCGTGCCGCCTCCTATGCCAAGCGCTTTGCCGCCAAGGAGGCCTGTTCCAAGGCGTTGGGCACCGGCTTTCGCCGGGGCGTCTTCTGGCGCGACCTGGGCGTTGTGAACGAGCCTTCGGGCAAGCCCACCATGGTGCTGACGGGCGGCGCCGGGAGAGCGGCTCGCGAGCCTGTGCCCAGAGGGCCATAGGCCGCAGATCCATCTCACGCATCACCGATGATTTTCCCTACGCCCAGGCTCTTGTCATCATCGAGGCGCTGCCGATAATGCTGACTGGGCTGCATCGGCCAATCCCGGGAGAATAGGTGCATTGCCGCAGTTAATCATTCCTACCGTTGAATCGGGGTATGCGGATTATAGGGCTGAGCATACGAGCCGGGCCCGCGGAACTGGCATGAATCTGTGAAACATATGAAAGATCACGATATGGCGGCGGCGGCGCACGATGCCGCGCAAGAAGTCCGAAGAAGGCTTTTGGGATACCGTCAAGGTCATCATCCAGGCGCTGCTGATTGCTTTTGCGGTGCGGATGTTCCTCTATCAGCCGTTCAACATTCCCTCGGGTTCGATGTATCCGACGCTGAAAGTCGGCGACTATCTGTTCGTCTCCAAGTTTCCTATGGCTACAGCAAATACTCCTTCAATTTCGGCTTGAACCTTTCGGCCCCGAGCTGGTTCAAATTCGGCCCCATCGCCTGTCGAGGGCCGCTTCTTCTGGGCGGCCGAACCCAAGCGCGGCGATGTGGCGGTGTTCAAGCTGCCGCGCGAACAACGAGACCGACTACATCAAGCGGGTGATCGGCCTGCCCGGCGACCGCATCCAGATGCAGGATGGCGTTCTCCACATCAACGGCGAAGCGGTGCCGAAGGAGCGCGATCGACGATTACGTCGACAGCAACGCAGGGCGAGGGCGCCGGCCATCCGATCCCGCAATATGTCGAAACCCTGCCCAATGGCGTGAGCTACAGTGTGCTCGACGCAGATGCCCAATGGCGCGGCCGACAACACCATCGAATATGTCGTGCCGCCCGGGCATTATTTCATGATGGGCGACAATCGCGACAATTCCCTCGACAGCCGCTTTGCCCAGAACGCTCCGGGTGGCGGGTTGGCTATGTGCCCTATGAAAACTTCGTCGGCCGCGCCGACATCATCTTCTTTTCGATCGAGCGCCACGACGCCTTCTGGGAAGTCTGGAAGTGGCCGATCGCCATTCGCTGGAGCCGGTTCCTCGATCTCGTGAATTGAGGCCGTGACGCGCCTCGACCGCTTTAGCCGAACTCGAATACAGCGATCGCCGGCTCCTCGGCTATACGTTTCCGCAACCGGATCCCGCTCAAGCGCGCGCGCTGACCCATGCAGCAGCGGCCGCAAGGGCAAGACCAACACCACCTATCAGCGACTGGAATTTCTGGGCGACCGGGTTCTGGGCCTGGTGATTGCCGAGGAGCTTTACGTCCGCAACCCGCGCACGGCGAAGGCGCGCTCGCTAAACCTTCAGCTGCTGGTGCGCGGCGAAACTTGCGCGGATGCCGCGCGCGAACTCGGCCTCGCCGATCATATCCGCGTCGGGACGAAGGAAAAGGCGCAAGGGATGGCGACCCAGACGCTCATCCTGGGCGATGTGATGGAAGCGATGCTCGGCGCGATTTATCTCGATGGCGGGCTGGAGCCGCGCGCGGCCTATCATGCGACTTATGGGAACGGCGGCTCGCCAACCGCACAAGCTGGTCAAGGATCCCAAGAGCTTCCTGCAGGAATGGGCGCTTGGCAGGCGCATGCTATCCCGGGCTATCGCATCGTGTCGCGCGAAGGACCGGATCATGGGCCGCATTTCACGGTCGGCGTCAGTGTGGAAGGCTTCTCCGAGGCGGTCGCCAGCGCGCAGTCGAAGCGCATCGGCGAGCAGGTTGCGGCGGAAGCTTTCCTGAGGCGCGAGGAAATCCGCAAATGACGAAACGCGCTGCGGCTTTTGCGCCATCATCGGCGCGCCCAATGCCGGCAAGTCGACGCTGGTCAACCCGCTTGGCGGGCGCCAAGGTTTCGATCGTCTCGCACAAGGTGCAGACGACGCGGGCGCGACTGCGGGCCATCGTCATCGAGGGCACAGCCAGATCATCTTCGTCGATACGCCGGGGATCTTCAAGCCGAAGCGGAGGCTCGATGAGGCCATGGTCGAGGATGCCTGGGGCGGCGCTGCCGAGGCCGATGCCGTCGTCTTGCTGTGCGATGTGCGACGCGGGCTCGATGATGAGGTGCTCGCGATCATCGATCGAGTTGAAGAAGAATGGCATCGCGGCTTTCCTGGCGCTCAACAAGATCGACCTCGTGAAGGCCGAGGCCCTTCTGGAGCTCGCCGGCGCGTTCAACGAGGCTTTCGCTTCCGCGAGACGTTCATGATCAGCGCCCTGAATGGCAGCGGCGTCGATGATTTGCGGAAGAGGCTTGCCGCCCTGATGCCGGAGGGCCGTGGCTCTATCCCGAGGACCAGATCGCCGATGTGCCGCTGCGGTTTCTGGCCGCCGAAATCGACGCGCGAGAAAATCTATGAGAGGCTGCATGAGGAGCTGCCCTATGCCTCGACGGTCGAGACCGAGAAATGGGAAGAGCGCAAGGACGGCTCGGTGCGCATCGACCAGGTGATCTATGTGGAGCGCGACAGCCAGAAGAAGATCGTGCTGGGCAAAGGCGGGCAGACCATCAAGGCCCTGGGCAAGGCCGCGCGGGTCGAGCTTGAAAAGGCCTTCGAGCGGCGGGTGCATCTGTTCCTGTTCGTCAAGGTGCGGGAGAACTGGGCCAAAGACCCGGAGCGCCTGCGCATGATGGGACTCTTGGGACTGAGGTCAGACCCATGGAATGGAGCGATGAAGGCATTGTTCTGGCGGTCCGGCGCCATGGCGAGACCAGCGCCATTGCCGAAATTCTGACGGCGGCGCATGGGCGCTGCTGGGCCTGGTGCGCGGCGGCCGTTCGCGGCACATGCGTCCGGTCCTGCAGCCCGGAAATATCGTCCTTGCGACCTGGCGCGCCCGGCTCGAAGATCATCTCGGCACTTTCAGCGTTGGAGCCGCTGGAGCTCAAGGCCGGCCATCTGATCGGCGAGCCGTTGCGGCTCGCCGCTTTGACAACGCTCACGGCCGAGGCGCAATTGCTGCCTGAGCGCGAGCCGCATCCGCGCCTCTATGAGGCGATGCGGGTCGTGCTCGATGCGCTCGAGGATGCAGGCACCTGGCCGGCTCTCCTGGTGCGCTGGGAACTCGGCCTTCTGGATGAACTGGGCTTCGGGCTCGACCTCGCCCGCTGTGCCGTGACCGGCACGACCGAAGATCTTATCTATGTCTCGCCCAAGACCGGGAGGGCGGTCAGCCGCGCGGCCGGGCTTGCTTATCGCGACCGGCTTCTGGCCTTGCCGGTTTTCTCAAGGGCAGCCAGGCAGGCAGCGCCCGGACAACGGACTTGTGGACGGCCTCAAGCTCACGGGCTTTTTCTCGAACGCCATGTTTTTGGTCCGCGCGGCGTCGGAGCCCCGAATCGCGCATTGGATATTGACGCATCTGACCGTGGGTGAGGAGCTATGAGGCGCAAAGGCCGCATTGATCGGGCGCCACGCATCCCATAGATTGCGCGCCAGCATTGAGAAAGGAATTCCATGCTCGGCCGCTTGAATCATGTCGCCATCGCCGTTCCCGACCTCGCCGAAGGCGTCAGGATCTATCGCGACGTGCTGGGCGCCAAGGTATCGGCGCCGCAGGCCGAGCCGCTGGCATGGCGTGACGGTCGTGTTCGTCGAACTGCCCAACACCAAGATCGAACTTCTCGAACCCTTGGGCGAGCATTCGCCGATCAAAGGCTTCCTCGACAGGAATCCGTCCGGCGGCATCCATCATGTTTGCTATGAGGTCGCCGATATCATGGCCGCGCGCGATCGCCTGAAGGCCGAGGGCGCGCGCGTCCTGGGCGATGGCAAGCCCAGGATCGGCGCCCATGGCAAGCCCGTGCTGTTTCTGCATCCCAAGGATTTCTGCGGCACCTTGATCGAGCTCGAACAGGCATGAGGCTCGGCGAGCGCCATCGCGATCTATTTCATCGTCTGGTGGATCGTGCTGTTCGCCGTGCTGCCCTTGGGCGTCCGGAATGCCCATGAGGCCGGCGAAACGACTTGGAAGGCAACGAGCCGGGGGCGCCGGTCCAGCCCCAGATGGGCAGGAAGGTCGTCATCACCACAGTGGTTGCGGCGGTGGTCTTCGCAGTCATCTATTTCGCTCATTCAGTACGCGCTGGATCACGCTCGGGTCGTCCGATCTGATGCAATAAAAAAAGCAAGGCTTTCGCCTTGCTCTTTGTTAAGTGTGTTGGTCCTTCACTGCGCTCCAGGATTTCATCCTGTGGCGGCTGCTGCCCTTTGATGCGCGCGCCGGAAGACTCCTCCCCAGACTTGGGTCCGCTTAGGCCCGTCTCTTTGTCGTTATTGTGGCGGCGACGCTAGCCATATTTCACGGTCCGTGTCACGTGAAATATGACGGAACGGTGGCGATATTTTCCGCCGTAACTGCTCACCGCGTGAGCAGTTCCACTGACTGGCCCTCGTGCTGCCGTGAGGCCTCCTCTTGACCCCGGGAGGCGTGCCCCCTGTATTGGCTTGAGTTCCGGCAGTTTCCCTTAAAAGTGCCGCCGATTTTCCTCATACAGGATTCTCCATGCGCCTTTCCCAGTATTTCATGCCCATTCTTCGCGACGACCCGAAGGAGGCCGAAATCGTCTCCCACAAGCTCATGCTGCGGGCGGGCATGATCCGGCAGGAAGCGGCCGGCAGCTACTCCTGGTTGCCGTTGGGCTTCCGGGTTCTCAAGAAGATTGAGCAGATCGTGCGCGAGGAGCAGGACCGGGCCGGGGCCATCGAAGTGCTGATGCCCACCATCCAGTCCGCCGACCTGTGGAAGAAATCCGGGCGCTATGACGCCTATGGCAAGGAAATGCTGCGCATCAAGGACCGGCATGACCGCGACATGCTTTATGGTCCGACCAACGAGGAAATGATCACCGACATCTTCCGCCAGGGTGTGCAGAGCTACAAGGACCTGCCGCGCAACCTCTATCACATCCAGTGGAAATTCCGCGACGAGGTGCGGCCGCGCTTCGGCGTCATGCGCGGCCGCGAGTTCCTGATGAAGGATGCCTATTCCTTCGATCTCGAGCCGCGAGGCGGGCCAGCATTCCTACAACAAGATGTTCGTCTCCTATCTGCGCACCTTCGCGCGCATGGGGCTGAAGGCGGTTCCGATGCGCGCCGAGACCGGGCCCATCGGCGGCAAGGACAGCCATGAATTTCTGATCCTCGCCGACACCGGCGAAAGCGCAGGTTTTCTTCGACCGCGATTTCTACGACATGGACTGGACGAGTTTCGACATCGACTATGACGATGTCGGCATGCCGTCGCCAAGCTGGTCGAGGACTTCACCTCCAAATATGCCGCGACCGACGACAAGCATGATGCAGGCGGAATTCGAAGAGCGGGTGCCTGAGGCTCGCACGCCTGACCGGGCGCGGCATCGAAGTCGGGCATATTTTCTTCTTCGGCACGAAATATTCGGAGCCGCTGGGCTGCGTGGTGCAGGGACCGGACGGCAAGCAGGTGGCGGTGCAGTCGGGCTCCTATGGCATCGGCGTGTCGCGCCTGGTCGGCGGCGATCATCGAAGCGAGCCATGACGATGCCGGCATCATCTGGCCGGAGCCGGTCGCGCCCTTCAAAGTGGGCCTGATCAATCTCAAGGCGGGCGATGCCGAGACCGATGCAGGCCTGCGAGAAAATCTATCGAGGCGCTGCAGGCCAAGGGCGTCGAGGTTCTCTATGACGACACCGATGGCGGCCGGGCGGCAAGTTCGCGGCCATGGACCTGATCGGCTTGCCCTGGCAGGTCATCATCGGGCCGCGCGGCCTGAAGGACGGGATCGCCGAGGTGAAGAACCGCAAGACGGGCGAGCGCGGGAATGTGCCGCTTGCCGACATTGTGGGACGCTTCAGCCGCCTGATGGACAGCGCCGCTCGCCGATACGAGGCCCTTCGCCGCTTTCGAGTGGATGCTGGCGCTGCGCTATCTGCGCGCGCGCCGCCGGGAAGGCTTCATTTCGGTCATTTCGCTCTTTTCGTTTCTCGGGCATCATGCTGGGCGTCGCGACGCTCATTGTGGTGATGGCGGTGCTCAACGGCTTTCGCGCCGAACTGCTCGACAAGATCCTGGGCTTCAGCGGCCATGCCACGTTCTATCTCGAGGACCTGCGCCCGATTGCCGGATTTCGACGCCGATCGCCGAGCGCGTCTCGCCAAGGTGCCCGGGCGTCCAGCGCGTCATGCCGTTTGTCGAAGGCCAGGCGCATGGCATCTCGTCACGTCAGCAACAACACCGGTGCTCTGGTGCGCGGCATTGCCGAGGCCGATCTCGAGACAGCTGCACGAGCATCAACAACGACAAGACTCATCACCGCCGTCAAGCGAGCCGGGTGTCACCGACTGACGGCCCACGTTCGATGGCTTCGACAAGTCGGAAGGCATCGCCATTGGCGAGCGGCCTGGCTGATCGGCATCATGCTCGGGCTGGGCAGCACGCTGACGATCATTTCGCCCGAACGGCCCCGACACCGTGATGGGCAACGGCGCCGCGCATCCGCGACTTTCCGGTCGTCGCCATCTTCAAGATCGGCATGTCGGAATATGACGAGGGCATCGATCTATATGCCGCTGGCCGACGCGCAGGAATTATTTCGTCTCCGAAGATGCGGCGCCACCGGCGATCGAGGTGATGGTCGACAAGCCCGATGACATCGACGCCATAGTTCCGGCGCTGCTCGATGCGGTCGGGCCTGGCCTTTGGATCGCAGACCTGGAAAGACCGCAACCAGGCCTTCTTCAACGCGCTGGCGGTCGAGCGCAATGTGATGTTCCTCATCCTGACGCTGATCATTCTGGTGGCGGCGCTCAACATCATTTCCGGCCTCATCATGCTGGTGAAAGACAAGGGCCATGACATTGCCATCCTGCGCACCATGGGCGCGACGCGCGGCGCGATGCAGCGGGTCTTCTTCATGACCGGCGCGGCGATCGGCGTGGTGGGCACGTTTGCCGGGCTCATTCTTGGCGTTCTTATTTGCCTCAATGTCGAAAGCATCCGGACAGTTCGTGCAACTGGCTTTCGGGCATCGATGTCTTCAATCGCGGAAATCTATTACCTGACGCAGTTGCCGGCCGATATTGATCCGGCCAGACCGCCTGGATCGTCGTGATGTCGCTGGTGCTCTCGTTCACTGCGACGCTTTATCCCTCATGGCGGGCGGCGCGGCTCGATCCCGTTGAAGCCCTGAGGTACGAATGAGGAGGGCTGACAGCCTGCGCTTGAACTGCGCCACGTGGCCGCGCTCCTATGCGGAAGGGGCGGAGCCGGCTCGACGTATTCTTCAATGACCTGGCACTTGAGTGTTCATGCCGGGCGAGATCGTCGCGCTGGTCGGGCCATCGGGCGCGGGCAAATCGTCGCTGCTCCATATTGCCGGGCTGCTGGAGGCGCCGACCGCAGGCGAGGTCTTCATTGCCGGGCAGAATTGCACGGCGCTCGATGATGCCGCGCGCACCCGCATCCGGCGGATCGGCATTGGCTTTGTCTATCAGTTCCATCACCTGTTGCCGGAGTTCTCGGCGCTCGAAAATGTCGTGATGCCGCAATTGATTGCGGGCGCCGAGAAGCCGCAGCGCGCGGAGCGGGCCAGGAGCTGCTCGAGCGGCTGGGGCTGGCGAGCGCGCTGAGCATCGGCCGGCGGAACTTTCAGGCGGCGAGCAGCAGCGGGTCGCCATTGCGCGCGCTATTGCCAACCGGCCGCTGCTGCTGCTGGCCGACGAGCCGACCGGCAATCTCGATCCCCGACACGGCCGACGCAGGTTCATGCGGAATTTCTGCGCCTTATCACGCGAGGAAGGGCTGGGCGCCCTGATTGCCACCCACAATATTGATCTTGCCCGGCGGATGACGCGCATGGTCAGGCTCGAGAATGGTGAGCCTGCACGCCCGGCTGATAGACTTGTGGATAGGCCGCCGCTGATGCCTCGACATTGTCGGAGCCGAATCTGCGCTTAGACTTCCGGGCCATGGCGGCCGATCGCAAACAGCGGCGTCACGTTCATCCATTTGCGGACCCATTCGGCCTATTCGCTGGCCGAGGGCGCCTTGCATATCAAGCAGATGGCGGCGCTTGCCAGGGAGATGGGCATGCCGGCGCTCGCCATCACCGACACCGGCAATCTTTTCGGCGCGCTGGAATTTTCCGAAGCGCTGAGCGAGAAGGGCATCCAGCCCATCATCGGCTGTCACGCTGCAGGTCGACTTCCGCGACCAGTCCGCGCCGGACGACGGCCATCGCCCGAGAACCGGCATTGCGCAAAACTGCCGCCGTCTGGCGCTTCTGGCCAAGGACGAGGCGGGCTATCGCAATCTGATGCAGCTTTCGAGCCGGGCCTATCTCGATACGCCGGATACAGCCGAACGCCGCATGTCAGCATGGGATATGCTGAGCCGGCATGCGCGCGGGCCTCATCTGCCTGACCGGCGGGCCGGATGGCCCGATCAACGAGGCGCTCGTCCAGGCGGCAGCCACGCTGGCGCGCGCACCGCCTGGAGCGCCTCGAGGAGACTGTTCGGCGATCGGCTCTATGTCGAACTGCAGCGCCACGGCACCGAGAATGAGCGGCTGGCGGAGCCGGGCGCTGATCGATCTCGCCTATGAGCTCGATCTGCCGCTGGTCGCCACCAACGAGCCCTATTTCGCCAGCCCGATGACTATGCCGCTCATGATGCGCTGATCTGCATCGCCGAAGGCGAGGTGGTTGCCGCCGAGGATCGCCGGCGGCGTGACGCCCGAGCATTATTTCAAGTCGCCGCAGGAAATGGCGGCGCTGTTCGCCGACATCCCGGAAGCGATCGAACTCACCGTCGAGATCGCGCGGCGTTGCGCCTTCATAGTGAAGGTCGCAGAAGCCGATCCTGCCGCGCTTTGGCGACGGCGACGAGGCCGAGGAACTGCGCCACCAGGCGCGGGAAGGCCTGAGCGCAGCGGCTTGCGAGCGCGGCGTTGGCGGCAGGCTATACGCGAAGAGGACTATCGCGCAGCGGCTCGAATTCGAGCTCGACGTCATCATCAAGATGAAGTATCCGGGCTATTTCCTGATCGTCGCCGACTTCATCAAGTATGCCAAGTCGCAAGGCATCCCGGTGGGTCCGGGGCGCGGCTCGGGCGCAGGCTCGCTTGTCGCCTATTCGCTCACCATCACCGATCTCGATCCCTTGCGCTTCAAGCTGCTGTTCGAGCGCTTCCTCAATCCGGACCGCGTGTCGATGCCCGACTTCGATATCGATTTCTGCCAGGACCGGCGCGACGAAGTGATCGACTATGTCCAGGAGCGCTACGGCAAGGACCATGTCGCGCAGATCATCACCTTCGGAAAGCTGCAGGCGCGCGCGGTATGCCGCGATGTCGGTCGCGTGCTGCAGATGCCCTATGGCCAGGTCGATCGGTCTGAGCAAGACTGATCCCGATGAACCCGGCCAATCCGGTGAGCGCTTGCCCAGGCGATCGAGGGCGAGCCGCGGCTTCAAGGAAGAGCGCGACAAGGATCCGACGGTGCGCGCGCATGCTGGAGATCGGCCTCAAGCTCGAAGGGCCTTTACCGCCATGCCTCGACGCATGCCGCGGGCATCGTCATCGGCGACCGGCCGCTGGAAGAACTGGTGCCGCTTTATCGCGATCCGCGCTCGTCGCTGCCGGCCACTCAGTTCAACATGAAATATGTCGAGAAGGCGGGCCTGGTGAAGTTCGACTTCCTCGGCCTCAAGACGCTGACCGTCATCGACAAGGCGCAGAAGCTCATTCGCGCAGCGCAAGCCCGGATTTCGACATCGCAACAAGATTCCGCTCGACGACGGGCCGACCTATCCACATGCTGGCGCAGGGCGACACGGTGGGCGTGTTCCAGTTGGAAAGTTCCGGCATGCGCGACGCGGTGCGCCAGATGCGCGCCGACCGCTTCGAGGACCTGATCGCGCTCGTCGCCCTCTACCGCCCCGGCCCGATGGCCAATATCCCGCTCTATTGCGCGCGCAAGCTTGGCCAGCGAGCCGATCGAATACCTGCATCCCTGGCTCGAGCCGATCCTCAAGGAGACCTTCGGCGTCATCACCTATCAGGAACAGGTGCAGCAGATCGCCAAGGATCTTGGCGGGCTATACCCTGGCGCGAGGCCGATCTGCTTGCGCCGCGCCATGGGCAAGAAGATCAAGTCGGAGATGGATGCGCAGCGCGAGCGACTTCCTCACAGGCGCGATCGAGCGCGGCATCGATCGCAACCGTCGCCATCCAACATCTTCGAAGCCTGCGCAAAGTTCGCCGAATACGGCTTCAACAAATCGCACTCCGCACCTTACGCCTATATCAGCTACCAGACCGCCTATCTCAAGGCCAATTATCCGGTGGAATTCCTGGCCGCATCGATGTCGCTCGACATGGGCAACACCGACAAGCTGCAGGTGTTCCGCCAGGAAGCCCAGCGCATGGGCGTCAGGATCGCGCCGCCCTCGGTCAATGCCAGCGACGTCGATTTCGCGGTAAGGGGCGGCGCCGATTCTCTATTCGCTGGCGGCGCTCAAGAATGTGGGTGCTGGCGCCATTCAGCACCTGGTCGAGAAGCGCAAGGCCGAGCGGGCCGCTTTGCCTCGCTTGGCGATTTCGCCCGGCGGATAGATGCTCATGTGTTGAACAGGCGGGCACTCGAAAGCCTGGTGAAAGCGGGTGCCTTCGACCCCCTCAATCCCAACCGTGCGCAGGTGCTCGATGGCGTCGACGCCATTCTCGCCATGGCGAACCGCACCAGCGACGAAGCCGACGCCGGTCAGAATGACCTCTTCGGTGCTGCTTCGGACGAGCGAAGACTGGTGCCTTGCCGACGCGCGAAGCCTGGCTGCCGATGGAGCGGCTCGCGCACGAATTCGAGGCGGTCGGCTTCTATCTCTCGGGCCATCCGCTCGATG
This sequence comes from uncultured Alphaproteobacteria bacterium, assembly GCA_963841765.1. GTDB lineage: Bacteria > Pseudomonadota > Alphaproteobacteria > Rhizobiales > Aestuariivirgaceae > Taklimakanibacter. Next base: position 145,606 of record CAWJDZ010000028.1, on the reverse strand, counting down.
ACTACATGAAGCCGCTGGCACAAGGCTCGGGGTCGACACCTGGGCCGTCCTTCCACGATAAGGCGCTGACCAAGGGGGCGACGGCTGCGAAGCTCGCCGGCACCATCACCCACCGTCAGGAGCGACGCTCGAAATCCGGCAACAAATTTGCCTTTGTCGGTTTCTCCGATCCGACCGGGCAGTTTGAAGCGATCTGCTTCTCCGATACGCTCGCCGTTTCGCGCGATCTGCTCGAGCCGGGCAAGGCGGTGATCGCCCGTGTCGAAGCCGATGTTGATGGCGAGGAGGTACGCCTCAGGCTGCAAGGCGTAGAAGAGCTGGAGCAGGCGGCTGCAGCCAAATCGCCTCCGGCCTCACAATCTTCGTGCGCGATACCAAGGCCGATCGATTCGATTGCCCAGCGCCTGACCAATGGCGGCAAGGCACCGGTACGGCTCATCCTGCAGATGGACAAGGGCAGGGAGGTCGAGATTGTGCTTGGCAACAAGTTCACCATCACGCCGCAGATCAAGGGCGCGATCAAGGCGATCTCCGGTGTCATCGACGTGCAGGATCTGTGATCATGGCCGAGACCAGGCATCTTGAAGGCGGCTGCTTCTGCGGCGCCGTGCGCTACCGGCTCAAGTCCGCGCCGATGTTCGTCAATTGCTGCCATTGTCGCGATTGTCAGCGCCAGACCGGTAGCGCCTTCGTGATCAACGGCATCATCGAGGCGGATCGCATCGAGCTGCTCAAAGGCAAGCCAGAAGCGATAGCCATGCCAACCGAAAGCGGTCGTCCGCATGACATTTATCGCTGCCCCGACTGCGGCACGGACTTGTGGAGCGACTATGGCCGCAGGCCGATGCGCTTCGTGCGCATGAGTACGCTCGACGACGCCGCGGCTTTCGTGCCCGATGCACATATTTTTACGCGCTCGAAACTGCCCTGGGTCAGGCTTTCCGAAGACGCCCCGGCTTTCGAGATTTTCTATGATATGAAGACAGTGTGGCCGGCCGAGAGCTTGAAACGCCGCGAGGCGTTGCTCGGGCCGGGAAAATAAAAAAACCAGGGAGGGAAAGAATGGCCGAGAATCTGGAGAAGGGAATCACCGCGAATGGTACAGGGCTCGGCGGAAAGAGCTGGAACATTCTTGGCCAGTTGTATTATCCGAAAGCCGTGTGCGCGTCGATGTTCGCCTTCGAAACCAACAGCCAGCCTGGCCAGTTCGTGCCGGTCCATGTTCATCCGACCCAGGACGAGTTCATCCTCGTTCAGGAAGGTGAGCTCGATCTCAAGCTCGACGGAAAATGGATGAAGGCCAGGCCCGGCGATCTGGTTCGAATGCCCCGCGGCATCCCGCATGGCTACTTCAACAAATCGGATAAACCGGCCCGCGCGCTTTTTTGGGTCTCGCCGGCACGCATGCTCGAGAAGCTGTTCGACAATCTGCATGATGTCGAGGATCCGGCGGAGGCGGTGCGGATTTCAGCCCGCCATGAGGTCGATTTCCTGCCCCCGGAGGCGAATGCCTAGACACTGGCGACCGGCAGCGGCCTTGACGTAAACTCCGATTCCATGGACGACGCCTTTATCGGCTTTTTGGCTGTTGCTGCGCTGGCGATATTCTTCGCTCCTCTCATCCTTTCGATCGTCGCGCTCAGCCGTTCAAGCGATCTCAAGCGAAGGCTCGCCAACCTCGAAGCCAGGCTGGCGCAAGCCGAGGCGCCTGGCATGGCGCCCGAATCCGCCGCAGCGCAACCGGGAAGAGTTTGGGCAGAGGCAAGCCAGGCTCAGGAAACGGCGTCTGAGTCCGCAGCCACGGCAGCACCGCCGGTCAGCGAAACAGTCGAGCAGCCCGCCGAACCCGTCGAGCCCATTGACGTGGCCGCCTCGGCACCGCCTGAGGCTCCACCACCGCCACCGCGCGCCGGCATCGAGGAGAGGCTCACGTCGCGTTGGCTCGTCTGGCTCGGCGCCATCGCTCTCGTCCTTGCCGGCATCTTTCTTATCAAATATTCGATCGACAATGAATTGCTCACGCCGGCGATGCGGGCGACCTTCGGCTTGTTGCTCGGCATAGCCTTGACGGTGGCCGGCGAATGGCTAAGGCGCCGGCCGTTGCAGAAAGAGGTTGCGGCCCTCAAGCCTGACTATGTGCCGGGGGCATTGACCAGCGCCGGCCTTTTTATCTGCTTTGCCAGCATCTACGCGTCCTATGCGCTACTCGAACTTTTGGAGCCGACCGTCGCCTTCGTCGGCCTCGCCATCGTGGCTCTGGTCGCCTTCACGCTCGCCGCCCTACATTCCCCCATTGTTGCGATCATCGGCCTTCTTGCGGGTTTCGCGACACCGGCGCTCGTGTCGTCATCGGAACCGAATGCCCAAATCCTCTTTGCCTATCTCGCCTTGATCGCGGCAGCCGCCTATGCGGTCGTCGTCTATCGCGGCTGGGGTTGGCTGGCCTATGGCGCGACGATCGGCGGGCTCGCATGGACCCTGGCCTGGATCCTTACGGTCATGCAAGCGGGCGATCTTTTGATCATCGCTGCCTTCCTGGCCGTTCTGACCGCGGCCGCAATCTGGCTGGCGCGCAGGCTGACGCCTGATGAGGCGCCGGTCATCTGGCAGAAGCCGCATCGGCCGCAGGGACCGGAATTCAACGGCTGGCTCGCGGCGCTCGGCAGCGTGGTCCTTGCCGCCTTCGCCGCGCAGGTCGCCAATGAGCCTGCAGTGAGTGTGTCTCTTGCCCTGCTGAGCGCTGCGGTTCTCGGCTTTTCCGGACGACGCTTCGAGCGTTACGACGGCTTCATCGCGCTCGCCGCACTTCTTCTTTTTCTCATCCTTCTCGCCTGGGATCCGGAAGGCATCCTTGGGCAGCTTCTCTATGATCTCGATGCCGGCAATATCATCGCGCCGGCGGGCGCCTTGTTCGCGCCCGAGGCCAAGTGGTTCGTGTTGTCGCATCTCGTCGCCGGCGCGCTCATTGCCGGGCTCGGTTTTTTCCTGCTGTCGGGCAGCCAGCGACCACCGGTCTGGGCGGGGATATCGCTCCTTGGCGCCTTGCTTATCCTGGCTGCGGGCTATGCGAGGACCCGCTTTTTCACGACTGATCTTCTTTGGGCGATCACCGCGACAGCGGCAGCCGGGATCTCGGTCACGCTTGCCAGCGCCCTCAACAAGCGGCGCGAGGAACGGTCCTATCGCCTGGCTCTCGGCTTCTATGCCGCAGCGGCCATCGCCGGCGTCAGTTTCGCCTTCGCATTCGTGTTCCGCGAGGCGTGGCTCACGGTTGCGCTGGCTTTGCAGCTTCCGGCCCTCGCCTGGCTCGAAAGCACGCTCGACCTCAAGGAGCTGCGCAAGTTGGCGCTCGTCGTCGCAGCCCTCATCCTGGTGCGCCTGGCGCTTAATCCTTATGTGCTGAGCTACGAAACCAACCACGCGCTTGGGACGCAGTGGATTATCTATGGCTATGGAATTCCGGCCCTCGCCTTCCTCACGGCAGGCCGGGTGTTCAGGCAAAGTCTGAATGATATGTCCGTGACGGTCATGGAGAGCGGCGCGTTTGTCTTCGGCTTGCTCCTGGTCGCCCTCGAAATCCGCATCTTCACCGAAGGACGTATCGCCGCCGAAGAGCTGACACTGTTTGAGTTCTCCTTGCACACGCTGGTGTGGCTGAGCACCGGTTGGTGGCGCTTGCGCAGCTTTGTGTTGTCTGGACGTCTGCTCGACAAATGGTGGGCCATCGTGCTTATCGGCCTCGGACTGGCGGGCGTGATTTTCGGACAGATTCTCTTCCTCAATCCGCTGGTCAGCTCTGAGAGCGTCGGCAACTATCCGATCGTGAATGTGCTGCTGACTGCTTATCTGGCGCCGGCAGTCCTGGTCAGCCTCATCGCCTATTGGCTCACCCCCATCCCCAAGGCGCCGTTCGCACGCGTTGTGCTCTTTGTGATCGCTCTGGTGCTTGCTCTGAACTGGATCACGCTTGAGACAAAGCGCTTCTTCCAGGGATCGGTCCTCAATTTGTCGGCCGTGAGCGATGCCGAATACTATGCCTATTCGGTCGTGTGGCTCATATCCGCGCTGGTATTGTTGGCCGTGGGACTCTGGCGCAGGGCTCCATGGCTCAGACACGGGGCGCTGGCGATCCTGATTCTCACCGTGTGCAAAGTCTTTCTGTCTGACATGGCGGCACTCGGCGGCCTCTACCGGGTCGCTTCGTTCCTAGGGCTGGGTCTGTTTCTTGTTGGTATCGGCTATATTTACCAACGCTATGTTTTTAAAGGTGAAAAATCTGAAAGCGAGCCCCGCTAAGCATGACAATTCCCCACATGAAAAACCTTTGCCTTGAACTCAAAGGCTCCGGTACAACATTGCCACTGTCAGGCAGGGAACACTCAACGTAGCGTAAAGACTTTAGCGAGGTTTTAGCAGTCCATGACGCCATTCGCCATTGCCGGCATTCAGATGCAGCTGGGCCACGGGTCCAATATTGAGGCCATGCGCCAGCGTGTTGATCTGACTGTGCATCTGTTCCCGTGGGTGCAAATGGTGATGTTCTCCGAGCTCGCCTGCTATGGACCCCTTTTGCAATATGCTCAGCCCCTCCCGGGCGCTGCCGAGGATGCCTTCCGCGACATCGCTCGCCATCACCAAATCTGGCTCATCGACGGGTCGATGTATGAGCGCCGCGAAGGCGGCATCTACAACACGACGTCAGTTATCAACCCCGAAGGTGAGATCGTCGGGCGCTATCGCAAGATGTTCCCTTTCTTGCCGTTGGAGCAGGGCGTACAGGCCGGCAATGAGTTCTTCACCTTCGACATCCAAGATGTCGGCAAGTTCGGCATCCTCAATTGCTTTGACATCTGGTTTCCGGAGACGTCACGCCAGCTCACCGCTATGGGCGTAGATGTCATCCTGCATCCGGTCATGACACACACGATCGACCGCGACGTCGATATCGCCATCAGTCACGCCACAGCGGCGATGATGCAGTGCTACATCTTTGATGTGAATGGCTTGGGGGCGGGCGGCAATGGTCGCTCCTGTGTCTTTGACCCTTCCGGCCATGCGCTGTTCATGGGCGATGCTACCGAGCAGATCATCCCGATCGAGATCGATATGGAGCAGGTGCGGCGATCGCGCGAGCGCGGCATCAGGGGCTTGGGCCAGATGGCCAAGAGCTTCCGCGACCGGCCGGCCGATTTCCCGGTCTATGACCGCGGGCGTTTCGATTCGTCCTACCTCGATTCGCTTGGACCATTGGCGACGCCGCGGCGCGTCGATGCGCCGGCTCCGAAGAATGTACATACGCTCCCGGTCCGCCGCAGCTTCGTGAACTAGCCTGCCGAATGTCGCCGACCGGCTCCGCCGAAGTGGCACGGGCGGGTCACGACTATGTTCCTAAGACTTTTTCTTAAGTCATCATGTCGTCTTGGCCACTACCGAGGCGCGGTGCGCTGTGACATCATATTCTCGAAAGAGAGAAATGGGACCCCGGCAGGATTTGGCGGGGGCGGAACGACTGGGGAGGGACGTCGGGATCGTGGGCGCATTTTCGCCGTTGTTTGGGCATCAAGCATGGAGCCAGGAGCGCATCGTCCTGGCGCTTGCCGTGCTCTTGTTTGCTCTCTCGGCGATGCTGCTGCCGGGCTTCCTCGCCCCTGCCAACCTCATCTCGATCGTCCGGAGCGTTTCGGTGCTGGGGATTCTTGCCCTCGGAATGGCCATTGTCATCATCGGCCGTGGCATAGATCTCGCGGCGGTCGCCATCATGGCGATGTCGGCCGCCTGGTATCTGCAATTGCTGAACGACGGCTGGTCGGAAGGCATGGCACTTCTGGTCACCGTCGCGGGCGTGCTCGCCATCGGCATGGCCAATGGCTTTCTTATCGCTTACGCCGACGTGCCGGCGATCTTTGTAACTCTGGCAAGCGGCGCCTTTGTCTTCGGCTACGTACGCTCTCAGCTCATCACCCAGGATGCCGTGCCGGTCCCCCCTGGTCACTGGCTCGAGAGCATCGGCTCTGGACGCTTCCTCGCCGTGCCCACCGAAGTCTTCGTCTTCGCGGGGACCGCCTTCATCGCCTATATGTTTCTGCGCTATACCAAATGGGGCCGGTTCGTTTACTTCATGGGCGACAATTTCCAGGCCGCGCGCAATCTCGGCATTCCGGTTCGACCAATGATCCTGCTGCGTTATGTGATCTCAGCCCTGATCGCGCTGGCGGCGGGGCTTCTCACCGCAGCAAGTCTTCACAGCATCAACACGCGTGTCGTCAACTCGACTCTGCTCTACGACATCATCCTTGTCGTGGTGATCGGCGGCATCGGCCTGTCGGGTGGCAAGGGCGGCGTCCGCAATGTGATCGTGGGCGCTTTGCTCATCGGCATCATGCTCAATGCGATGACCATCATCGACATCCCCAACATCTATCAGAACCTCTTCAAAGCGACGATCCTGCTCATCGCCATCATCGTCGACAGCTTGCTCAATCCCCGCGATGAACAAACCGCCCAGCAGGGCGATATCTGATCAGGAGGAGACGCCAATGAACTGGAGAAAATTCTGTGCGGCAGCCGCGGGCATGACATTACTCGCCTTTGCCGGGACCGCTTTGGCAGAGGAGGACCCGGGCCCGGCCGCCTTCACGAAAGCGCTCAACGGCAAGCGCGTGGCCCTTGTCCCCATGGCCATGGGCTTCGACCTCGCGCAAGGCTGGGCCGCCTATCTCAAGCGCGAAATCGAGGGCTGGGGCGGGACGTTCGAGACCCGCGACCCAAACTGGTCGATCGAGGCCGGCGCTCAGGCGATCACTGATCTCATCAATGCCGACCCTCATCCGGACGTCCTGGTGGTCCACTCGCCGGACCTGAACTCCTACAGCAAGCTGCTCAAGAAGGCGCAAGGAAAGGGCATCTATGTCATCCTCATTGACAACCCGGCCAATTTCGCTGCCGATGCCTTTATCGGCTCGGACTGGGACCGTCTCGGCCAGCTTGAGGCGGAAGCGGCGGTGAAGGCGTGCGGGGAGAACTCCTCCAAGCAGATCGGTCTTGTCCAGGGCGACCAGGTGAACTCATCGAGCCTTTATCAATATGCCGGTATCATGAAGGTGCTCGCCAAGTATCCGGACTTCAAAGTCGTCGCCAAACCCGATTCCAACTGGGATGCCACGACGGCGCGCAATGTCACCACCACTATGCTCCAACAGAATCCCGATATTTGCGCGATCATCGATTTCTGGGACGGCGACGCGACGGGCACATCGGCGGCCATCCGTGAAGCCGGCAAGCAGGGCAAGATTGCGCTCATCACCACGGGCGGCGGCGAGAAGACAGCCGACTGCGACAAGCTCGAGTCAGGCGAATATACCGCTGTCGTCACCACCGAATTGCACAAGCAGTCGGGCGACATGAACGCGCTCATCAAATACATGCTGCAATCAGGGCAGGCGCCAGGCAGCTCAACGACCTACATCTATACGCTGGAGCGCGCCTATACGAAGGGCGATCTCAAGCCAGACACCTGCTGGGACGTGAAGGCCTTGCAAGCGGGTAACTAGGTACCAGACCCTCCCCCTTCTTCCGCGCCGCCCGTGGGAGAAGGGGAGACGGCAAGAGCATTTCTCATCCTTCGATGATGCATCCTGAATGACTTCGCGAGAAGAGCTGCAGCGCTGGCGCTACAATCTGATTCCCGATCATCTCATCGGCGAGATCCTGAGCAAGCGTTGGGCCGACAATGCCATTCCATTTCTTGCCACGGTGATAACGGTGGTGGGTTTCGGCACGGCCATCCCCGGCTTCTTCAGGCCTGCATCGCTGGTCGAATCGACGCGCCAGCTCGGCGAGTTTTCGATCGTCGTCACCGGCCTCACTGTCGTCATGCTGGCGGGCGGCATCGACCTGTCGGTCAGCTCCATTTTCGCGCTCGCCGCCTTTGCCTCGGTGTCGAGCCTGTTCATCCTGGGCTTGCCGGTCTGGGCCTGCTTCCTTGCCGCGATCCTCACCGGCATGGCCTTCGGTGCGATCAATGGGTACCTCATCGGCTATCTGCGCCTGCGCGCCTTTCTCACGACACTCGTGACACTGGTCATAGGCCGCGCCCTCTATGACATATTGATCATCAACTTCGCCGCCCAGGTCCAGCAATCGGACATCACCTCGGAAATCTGGGATTTCATCGGCGACGGCAAGATCTTGGGTCTCTCAGCAAGCGTCCTCACGGCGGCGGTCATCGCGACCATAGCTCATGTGGCGCTCACCCGCTCCAGGCCCGGTTGGCACATTCTCGCGGTCGGCGGCTCCCGGCGCTCGGCGCACAATTCCGGCATCAGAGTGCGCGAGACAGTGTTCATGTCCTATGTGATTTCCGGCCTGTGCTCGGGGATTGCGGGATTCCTCATCGCCTGTCGGCTTAGCGGTGCGGGTCCTGGCACCGGGCTCAATCTCGAGATCCTGGCCATCACCGCCGCGGTCGTCGGCGGCAACAGCCTGGGCGGAGGCCGGGGCTCCGTTGCGAAGGGCATTATGGGCGCCATCATCGTGCTCGTGATGAATAACGGGCTCATTCGGCTGGGTTACGGCACCGGGACGAACCAGATGGTGCTGGGTCTGATGCTGGCAGCAGCCGTGACGCTCGACATCCGCTGGCTCAAGAACCGCCACAAGGTGCTGAACGAAGTCTATGTGGCGCCGGTCTATCACAAGATGGGTGAGACCCAGTCGGCATTGCCAAAGTCGGGCTCGCCCTATGCGCTCAACAATCGTATCTCGAAAACCGAGTATATCGGCCTCGGCGAGCTCGAAGGTCCCGAGGACGTGATCCTTGATCGTGACGATCATCTTTATTGCGGCACTCGCTACGGCGAGATCGTCCGCTTCTTTGCGCCCGACCATAGGCGCTCGGAAGTTTTTGCCCATACTGGCGGCTTCCCGCTGGGTCTCGCCTTCGATCGCGAGGGAACGCTTCTCTCCTGTGTGGGCGCCATGGGCCTCTATGCCATTTCGAACGCTGGCAAGGTAACTCAACTCTCGGCGGAGACCAACCGCTCCTATACATCGGTCGTAGATGATGCGCGCCTGCGTGACCCCAATGACCTCGATGTCGGTCCCGACGGGCGCATCTATTTTACGGATTCGACTACGCGCTACGACGCGCATGAATGGGCGATCAACTCGATCGAGGGACGAGCGACGGGGCGCCTTCTGGTGTTCGACCCGGCGACCGGGGAGACCCGCACGCTGCTTGACAATTACCGTTATGCCAATGGCGTGTGCCTGGCCCATGACGGGAAGTCGGTGTTCTTCGCCGAGAGCTGGGCTTGCCGGGTGCACCGCTACTGGATCGAAGGTCCGAAGGCGGGCACGGCCGAATGCGTCATCAAGGACATGCCGGGCTATCCCGACAATATCAACCGGGCTTCTGACGGGAATTACTGGATGGCGTGGCTCGGCATGCGCACGCCGAGTTTCGACCTGGCCTTGCGCCATCCCGGCTTCCGCAAGCGCATGACCCGCAGGCTGCCCCAGGATGAATGGCTGTTTCCGAATATCAATACCGGCGGCGTCGTGAAGTTCTCAAGCGAGGGCCACATCATCGAGACGTTGGGCGACATGACGGGTCAAAGCCATCCGATGGTGACGTCGATGCGCGAGCACAAGGGCTATCTCTATGTGAGTGGCATCCTCAACAACCGGGTAGGCCGCTACCCCATACCGGGCGCCGACCACACCTGGAGCGGTCCAGCCTCCTATTGGGGCGCCAAATGACGCTGCTCGATCCGCTCCTCGGCATGTTCCGCGGCAAGGCGGTGACCATCCCGCCGCTCGACGGCGCTCTCAAGCCCAACACGCTTCTCGATGACGCCGAGGTGATCGCCACGGCAGAGGCGCCCGATAATCTGATCGATAGCAAAGGCCGGATCGCATTCACCACACGAAATGAAGTACGTTCGCTTGAAGACGGCAAGGTGATCGCAGCGGCACCCGCAGCGATCACGGCGCTCGCGGTAAGCCGCGAGGGAGCGGTGGCGGCCGGCCTTGAGACCGGCGGCATCCATTTGCTCAGCGGCAAGATCTCCGAGCTTAAGGGGTTCAATTGCCCAGTGGCGCTCGCTTTCGGCAGCGACGGTACGCTTTATGTCTGCAACGGCTCCGATGCCGTGCCGCCCTCCGGGTGGAAGGCCGACCTCATGAGCAAGCGGGCACAAGGCTCCTTGTGGCGGGTCGACCAGCTGAACGGCGAGCGCCAGTGCCTCGCGGCAGGCCTCGCATTTCCCTATGGCCTTGCGCTCGATGAGAGCAAAGGCCGGCTGTTGGTGAGCGAAAGCTGGCGGCATCGCATTGTCGCTATTCCGCTGTCGGGCGGGGCGGCGGAGCCGCTGCTCACCAAACTGCCCGGCTATCCGGCTCGCCTCGCCGCACGGCCGGGCGGCTATGTCATGAGCCTGTTCGCGCCCCGCAATCGGCTCATTGAATTCGTGCTGCTCGAAGACGATTACCGCACCGACATGATGCGCGAGATCGAAGACCGCTTCTGGATCGCGCCTTCACTATCGCCGAGCCGCAGCTTCCTCGAGCCCTTGCAAAACGGCGGTGTGCGCGTGATGGGCATTCACAAGCCCTGGTCGCCGACAAGGTCCTACGGCCTGGTCGTGGGGCTTGATGACAAGCTGCAACCCGTCACCAGCTTCCACAGCCGTGCCAATGGCGTGCGCCATGGCGTGACCAGTGCCATCGCTGTGAGGGACGAGATCATTGCCGCCGCAAAGGGCGGTGATGTTGTCCTGAGGCTCGCGGCCTCATCCGGAGGCGCATAATGGCGCCGATAATTGAGATGCGGAAGGTGACCAAGGCCTATCGCGGCATACCGGCTGTCAAAAATGTCGACTTCATCCTGGAAAACGGCGAGATCCACGCGCTCCTGGGCGAGAACGGTGCCGGCAAATCGACCTTGACTAAAGTCATGGCGGGTGTGGTCGAGGCGACCTCGGGTACCATGACCTATCGGGGCAATGAGGTGCGGTTCGTTTCACCTCATCAGGCCTTGCAGGCGGGCATCGCCATGGTGTTCCAGGAAACGAGCCTCGTTCCGTCCATGACGGTCGCCCAGAACATCTATCTGGGCGAAGAAAAATTCCTGAACCGTTTGCGCGGCATCTACATTTCGGCCCAGCAGTTTCTGCAGTCGCTCAATTTCACCGTCGATCCTGCTGCCACGGTTGCTTCGCTGGGCGCCGCCAAGCGCCAAATGGTGGAGATCGCGCGGGCTGTCCGTCACAAGGCAGAGGTCATCATTTTCGATGAGCCGACTGCTGCGCTGACGCCTGAGGAGAAGCGGCATTTCTTCGCACTGATGAAGCGCCTGAAACGCTCAGGCGTTTCCATCATCTTCATCACGCACGCGCTGGAAGAGGCGCTGGCCCAAGCCGATCGCATCACCATTTTGCGCGACGGCGAACTTGTGGCCTCGGGCTTGGCGGCGGAATTCGACCGCGAGAAAGTGGTGCGCGCCATGGTGGGCAGGGCACTCTCCAATGAGATCTACAATGTGCGGCGTACGTCTGAGAATATCAGAAAGCGCGGCGCCAAGATCCTGTCGGTCCAGGATATTTCGATGGGCAACACGGTGCGCAACAATTCCTTCTCGATCTTTGCGGGCCAGATTACCGGGATATTCGGCCTCATCGGTTCGGGCCGCACCGAGACCTTCAAGATCGTTTCCGGCATCTACAAGCGGGATTTCCTGCGTGGCGGCGACATCGAGCTCGATGGCCGCAAGGTGCGCTACAATGTGCCAGTGGAGGCCGTGCGCGACCGCATCGTCTATGTGACCGAGGACCGCAAGCTCGAAGGCTTCTTCGAGACCATGTCGATTGCGGAGAATTTTTACTCTGGTCTCCTCGCGGCCGGCCTCGAGAAGTCGGCGGTCGTGAGCATTGGCGAAATGCGCCGGCTTTCGGCCGAATGGACGAAGAAGCTCAATGTCAAGGCGATCAACGACAATGCGCGCGCGGTCGAGCTTTCGGGCGGCAATCAGCAGAAGGTGGTGATCGGCAAGGGACTGATCCAGGCGCCGCGGCTCGTCATCTTCGATGAGCCGACGCGTGGCGTCGACGTCGGCGCAATTGCCGAGATACACCAGTTGATCAACCGCCTGGCCGATGACGGCCTTGCGGTGGTGGTGATCTCATCCTACTTGCCGGAGATCATGAATCTCTCCGACCGCATCCTTGTCTGCCGACAGGGGCGCGTGGTCGAGGAGATATCACCCCTCGAGGCCACCGAGGAGACGATTATGTATACCGCCGTGCATTAACGCTGTTGATCAGCGGGCGCGCTGCAAGGCCGCCCGAGCGCCGCAGCGATTTGCCCATGCGGTCACGCGCGGATAGTCGCTGAGCGACAAGCCCAGGCTCGTGCCGAACAGAAGCCCGCTGACGCAGGCGATATCCACCAGCGTGAAATTGCCGAGCATATGTTCGCGCTTGTCCAGTCGCGCTTCGAGCGCTTCGAGGCAGCGTTTGAGCTGCGACAGGCTGTAATCGGCCGCGGCCTGGCTACGGTCTTTTGCATCGTAGGATGCGGGTGTGTCGAGCCCGTGATAAAGATACTGCATCATGTGGCCGAAGATCTCGGTTGATCCGCAAACGGTCCAGGAGATGGTTTCCGCATGCTCGCGTCCGCCAGCTACCGGCCACGGCGGCGGGACTCGCCGTAAGTATTGCCCAAATGAAGCAGCATGGCGGTGGACTCGAAAAATGTACGATCACCATCGACCAGCGCCGGGATCTTGCCTAGCGGATGAAGTGCCAGATGCCGAGCCGAGTGCTGTTCCCCTTTGCTGGCGTCTACCTCGATATACTCATAGGGCAGGCCAAGTTCTTCGAGCGCCCAAGAGACACGAGTGCCGGAACTGCGCGGCCAGGAATGAAGCTGGATAGCCATGGCGACCCTCTTTGCCGTTGCTCAGAACATCTTGTTGACGCTGTCCATCGGTGGCGGAGTCGGCGCCGATGATCCTTCGAGGGGAATGCCTTCGAATTGCTTGTAGATAGCCCTGACCCAATCCTTGGCGCGGTTTTTCAGCTCGCGATCATCGGTCTGCATGCGCCCGCGCGACACCAATATGCCCATATCCGCGCCATGATATCGGTAATCGCCGGCGGTGTAGACGCGCAGATAGAAAGCTTCATTCTCGCCGGAAACAAGGAACCAATCGATCGACTTGCGGACGAGCGAGATGTCGCCGTTCTTGTTCATCTGCCAGATGCCGGATGCCGGCGCCTTGGTGATCATCTCGACGCGATCGACCGGATATTTGAGGATGAGCTGGCTCCAATTGTCATATTCGGTCCAGCGGTTCTGCAATCTCGCGAGGTCGATCTCCCAATCGACATCCGTGAATTCGAGCATATGGAACAGATAGATCGGGCAGCCGCCATAGGTGGAAGTGATGAGATTGGTGAGGGGTGAAGCGCCCGAAACGCGCGGATTGATCTCGCCCAAATAGACTTCGCGGGTATCGGTGTCGATGAGGAAGTCCATGCAGAACGCGCCCTTGTAGCCGGCCTTGTAAAGCCGGTCGCCGAGCTTCTGCGCCATGCGGGTGACAGCTTTGCGCTCTTTGTCGAGGCCGCCGACGAAGACGTCATTGCCGCACCAGCCGCCCTTATAGGGGGTGACTTCGGCAAAGCCGGTAATGTCAGTCTGCAGGGGGCCTACCAGGGTCCCGTGCCGTGTCGCGACGGCCTCAACGGTGCCGGGCAGGTGGTTGATTCGCCGCATGACCTTGAGCTGCTCGCTGACCAGCTTTTCCTCGTTTTTCTTCCAGTCAGATTCGGTTTTGATGAAGAAGGTGGTCCGGCCGGAATCCCCATAGGGCGTCTGCACGACGAGGTCGGTGCCGAGCTTCGCCTTCTGAGCAAGCTTCAATAAATCTGTATATGTCTTTGCTTTACCGAGGGTATTCGGCGCACTCTTGATGCCTGCTTCATTGCCAAGCTGGGTCGTGACAATCTTCGAATCGATATGCTTGCGCAATTTGACCGAGGGCAGGGCGATTTTGAGGCCCAATTCCTTGGCAAGCTTCTCTGTTTCTTCATCAAGCATCACCAGCATGAGAAGGCCCTTGCCGCGCTGGGCGATCCGGGCCCGCACTTCCTTGTGACGCAGAAGGTAGTTGTTCACATCCTCGATCGAGCGGAATTCATGCGGCCCGTGCTCGCGCGGCACGGTGATCTTTGGATGCGTACCGTCGAAGCTATCGAAGAAATTGATGTATTCGAAATTGTTGATCCAGCGCCCGAGGCCCAAGAGGTTGTAAGGGGTGGGCGAGAGGAAATAGATAGGTGTCTGATTGTGCCGGAAAAATTTATATATATCTGAAAGACTTGTTAGCTTTCCCCGCTTGCCCCGAGTGGCCACCCGTTTTGCCATGTTTCCCCTCCGTCAGGCTTGTAAATGCCTGTTCCACAAAGACTACGCAATAATGTCAGGGGAGGCCAAGGGGCGTTTTCGACAGCGCGCTCGGGTCCTATTGTATTTGTGGTTCGCTTTCCCTATAAGGCCTCCCGTTAACTCACACGCGGATGCGGGATGAGAAGCATGGGAGCCAACGCTCCCCACATAGCTTTTCCTCCCTCCGGTGCCGGATAATCCGGTCACATCATCCGCGGCGGATCAACCGGAAAAGGACATTACGCATGGCTTTGCCAGAATTCACTATGCGCCAGCTTTTGGAAGCGGGCGTTCACTTCGGGCATCAGACCCACCGCTGGAACCCCAAGATGAAGCCTTTCATCTACGGGTCGCGCAACGGCATTCACATCATCGACCTCGCCCAGACCGTGCCGCTTCTTCATCAGGCGCTGCTCGCCGTCTCGCGACACGATCGCGCAGCGGCGGTCGTGTGCTGTTCGTCGGCACCAAGCGCGCCGCCCAGGACGCCGATTGCCGATGCAGCGCAAGAAGTCGGCCCAGTACTACGTCAATTCGCGCTGGCTGGGCGGCACGCTTACCAACTGGAAAACCATCTCAAATTCGATCAAGCGCCTGCGCCAGCTCGAGGAGACGGCTGTCGAAGGAAGGCTTGGGCCTCACCAAGCGCGAGCTCCTGACGCTGACGCGCGAGAAGGACAAGCTCGACCAGGCGCTCGGCGGCATCAAGGACATGGGCGGCACGCCCGACATCATGTTCGTGATCGACACCAACAAGGAGCAGCTGGCGATCAAGGAAGCCAATCGTCTCGGCATTCCGGTGGTCGCGATCCTCGACACCAATTGCGATCCGGCCGGCGTCACCTATCCGATCCCGGGCAATGACGATGCCGGCCGCGCCATCGCGCTTTATTGCGATCTCGTCAGCCGTGCCTGCATCGAAGGCATTTCGCAAGGCCAGCGCGGTGCCGGCCGCGATATTGGCGAATCCGAGAATCCGCATGGCGAAGAGCTGCTGCAAGCGGCGAGCGCCTGATCACAGATCTGGGTCCGCCTTGCGAGGCGGACCCCTTACCCACGAGGACAATCATGGCTGAAATCACCGCAGCAATGGTGAAGGACCTGCGCGAGAAGACCGGCGTAGGCATGATGGACTGCAAGGCGGCGCTTGCCGCCACCAACGGCGACATGGATGCCGCCGTCGATTGGCTGCGAGCCAAGGGCCTCGCCAAGGCGGCGAAGAAATCGACTCGGGTCGCCGCCGAAGGGCTGGTCGGACTTGCCGTCGATGGCAATACCGTGCGCCTTGGTCGAAGTCAATTCCGAAACCGATTTCGTCGCCCGCAACGACAAGTTCCAGGCCATGGTCGCCGATATCGCCAAGCTTGCGCTCAAGGCCGGCGGCGACACCGAGAAGTTGAAAACCGCGCATTATCCAGGCTCGCAAGCACGCGGTCGCCGAATATGTCGCCGAGATGGTGGCGATCGATCGGCGAGAACATGGGCGTGCGCCGCACCGGCACTGTCAGCGTCAAGGACGGCGTCATCGGCACCTACATGCACAACCAGATCGCGCCCGGACTGGGCAAGATCGGCGTGATCGTGGCGCTTGAAGTCCACGGGCAAGAAGGAAGAGCTCGCGGCGCTTCGGCCAGATGCTGGCGATGCATGTCGCGGCGACCAATCCGGTTGCCCTCGATCTTGCCGGCGTTCCGCCGGAGACGCTTGAGCGCGAGAAGGCCATTCTCGAGGAAAAGAATGCCGGCAAGCCAGCGAATGTGCTGGAAAAGATCATGGCGAGCGGCCTCAAGTCCTATGCCAAGGAGAACTGCCTCCTCGAACAGGCTTATGTCCATGACGGCGCCAAGTCGGTGACCCAGGTCCTGGGCGAAGCGGGCAATAAGGCCGGCGCTCCGGTCAAGATTGCCGGCTATGTGCGCATGCAGCTCGGCGAAGGCATCGAGAAGAAGGAAGACGACTTCGCCGCCGAGGTCGCCAAGGCCGCTAACGCCTGATCCTGCTTTTCGACGAACCCCACACCAACGATGGCCGCCTCGGTTGAGGCGGCCATTTTCGTTCCCAGGCGGTATTTGACGTCTCTTGCGGGACGACCTACGAATCGCGTGAGCGGGCCGAAAATATGCTATCTCCCTCAAGTCCCTCAAATTTTCCCACCGAGTGAACATGGGCAAACTTGCCTTCAAGCGCATCCTCTTGAAAGTCTCTGGCGAGGTCCTGATGGGGACGCAGCCTTTCGGTATCGACCTGGACACGGTGCGCCGGGTCGCCGTCGGAAGTTGATCAGCCTGCTCAAGACCGGCGTCCAGCTCAGCCTGGTCATCGGTGGCGGCAACATATTCCGCGGCATGGCCCAGGCCGCCAAGGGCATGGATCGTGTCAGCGCCGATCATATGGGCATACTGGCTACCGTGATGAACGCGCTCGCCATGCAAGGGGCATTGCAGGCGAAGGGCATCGACGCACGTGTCCTGTCGGCGATCGCCATGCCGACGGTATGTGAGACCTATTCGCGCGACAAGGCGGTCCACCATCTGGAGGAGGGCAGGGTGGTCATTTGCGCCGCGGGAACCGGCCTTGCCGTTCTTCACCACCGATACAGGCGCGGCGCTGAGCGCCGCAGAAATGGGCTGTGACGCGCTGTTCAAGGGCACCAGCGTCGACGGCGTCTATTCTGCCGATCCCAAAGTCGATCCGTCACGCCAAGCGCTTCGAGCGCATTACCTTTAGCGATATACTGGCCCGCGATCTGCGCATCATGGATCCCGGCCGCCATCGCGCTTGCACGGGACAATGGGATTCCGGTAGTTGTGTTCTCGATCCGCACGCCCGGCGCGGTGCTCGAGGTCCTGAACGGAACGGGCCGATTTACGATTGTGACGAAAGACTAACGCAATGGCACAGCCCGCTCCCATTCGATGCCAAGGAACTCAAGCGGCGCATGCACGGCGCGGTCGAGGCGCTTGAAGCATGATTTCGGCGGCCTGCGCACCGGACGCGCCTCGGTAAGTCTGCTCGATCCCATCCATGTCGATGCCTATGGCGCATCGATGCCGCTCAACCAGGTCGCGACCGTCACGGTGCCGGAGCCGCGCCTGCTCTCGATCCATGTCTGGGACCGGGGGCTCGTGATCGCGGTCGAGAAGGCGATCCAGGCCTCCAATCTGGGCCTCAACCCGCAGACCGAAGGCCAGGTCATCCGCTTGCGCATGCCCGACCTCACCCAGGATCGCCGCAAGGAACTCGTCAAGGTCGCCCATCAATATGCCGAGAAAGCCCGAGTGGCGGTGCGCAATGTGCGCCGCGACGGCATGGATCAGCTCAAGTCCCTCGAGAAGGGCCATCAGATGAGCGAAGACGAGCATCGTCAGAAATCGGACGAAGTGCAAAAGATGACCGACGAGACGATCAAGGAAATTGATGCGGCGCTGAAGGCCAAAGAAGGCGAGATCATGCAGGTCTGAGCGGCTCGCCGGTCAGGACAACGCCCATGAGGGCCAATCGATGAACAGTCACGCGGGCATGGCGGCAGTGCCGCGGCATGTCGCCATCATCATGGATGGCAATGGGCGGTGGGCGCTTGCGCCGCGGGCTGCCGCGCTCCGCCGGCCACCGCAAGGGTGTCGAGGCGCTGCGCCGGGCGGTGAGGGCCGCCGCCGATATCGGCATCGAGTATCTGACCATCTTCAGCTTCAGTTCCGAGAACTGGTCACGGCCGCCCGCCGAAGTCTCCTTCCTGCTCGATCTCTTGCGCCATTTCGTCCGCCAGGACGTTGCCGAACTCGCACCGCGAGAACGTGCGCATTCGCATCATCGGGGACCGCCAAGGTCTTGCTCCCGACATCGTGACGCTCATCGAGGAAACCGAGGAGCGCACCAAAGACAATACCCGACTGACGCTCGTCGTAGCTTTCAACTATGGCTGCGCGGCAGGAGATTGCCAGGGCGGCGCGCGATCTTGCCGGTGCTGCAAAGGAAGGCCGCATCGACCCCGACAGCATTACGCCCGAGCTCTTGGGCAGTCGTCTGGCGACGGAGGGCATTCCTGACCCCGATCTCCTCATTCGCACCAGCGGCGAGCAGCGTCTATCCAACTATCTATTGTGGCAATGCGCCTATACAGAATTCGTCTTCGTCGATGAATACTGGCCCGATTTCAATCGTGAGACGATGCAGCGGGCCATTGCCGAATATTTGACGCGCGAGCGGCGCTTCGGCGGATTGACGGCGCAATCAGCCTGAAATGACGGAAAGTCCGGATCAACCGCAAAGCGCCAAGTGGCGGGATCTGGGAATACGCACGCTCTCTTCGGCCATTTTGGTGCCAGCGGTTTTGCTCGATGTCTGGCTCGGCGACATTTGGTTTCATCTGCTGGTGGCGCTCCTCGCGGTGATGATGGCGCATGAATGGTCCAATATCGTTCACGATCGCAACTCGGCGCAGTTCGCCTTGCATGGCGCCGGCGCCCTGTGTGGCGCCTTCCTCACGGTCGCGCTTGATTGGCCGGCGACGCTGTTGGTTCTTGCCGTCATCTCTTTCGTGAGCATTGCGCTCGCGGTATTGCAAAAACGCAAGATGTGCCTCTGGGTCCTCGTGGGCGTGCCCTATGTCGGGCTGCCGGCGATGGCTTTTGTGATCCTGAGAGGGCAAACCCACGCCGGCATGCTCACCATCATGTGGCTGTTCGCGGTGGTGTGGGCCGCCGACATCTGCGCTTATTTTGCCGGCCGCCTGATCGGCGGCGCGAAGCTGGCCCCCCGCGTATCCCCCAAGAAGACCTGGGCCGGCCTCTGGGGAGCGGTCGTGGGCGGCCTTGTGGCTGGTCTCGGAATGGGCTATTGGGCCGGTTCCGCAAATGTACTCGTTCTGCCGGTGCTCGGGGCGGTTCTGGCCATTGTCGAGCAATTGGGCGACCTGTTTGAATCGGCACTGAAGCGACATTACGGCGTCAAGGATTCCGGCCGGCTCATTCCCGGTCACGGCGGCATCCTCGACCGCGTTGATGGCCTGGTCGCGGCCACCGTTTGTCTCGCCGCCATTGTCCTCGCGGCGCGACTTTTTGGCAACGGTAACGATCTTTTTGTCCAGTAACCATAGTGTGCCGAAATGTTGTCGCAATGGGGGGCTTTCGTGGTTAATAAATCGTATACGGCGACGGCTTGATTGGCACAGGTTTTGCGAAAGCCCTTACCAGCCAGTGAGTTAGACCGGAATTGACACAGGGAATGAGTATGGACTTTTTCGCAGCCTTTCCGGCATCCGTCGTCAGCGTCGCCACCTATGCCACGGCGCTCATGGTGGCGCTGACCATCATTGTCTTCGTTCACGAATACGGCCATTTCAAAGTCGCCCGCCTATGCGGCGTGAAAGTGGACGTTTTTTCCATCGGATTTGGGCGGGAAATCTGGGGCTGGAACGATCGCCATGGCACGAGGTGGAAGATCGGGTGGCTGCCGGTCGGTGGCTATGTGAAGTTCGCCGGCGATGTCAACGCGGCAAGCCAGCCTGACCCAAATGTGCCGCCGCAGCCTGATGAGTTCCAGGGCAAGCCCATATGGCAGCGCGCCCTCATCGTTCTGGCGGGGCCCTTCGCAAATTTCATCCTCGCCTTCGTCCTGTTCGCCGCCGCTTTCTTCATTTTGGGCGATCAAGTGCCCGGCACGAAGATTGGCGAGGTCATTCCAAGCTCGCCGGCGGAGCAGGCGGGCCTCAAGCCAAATGACGTCGTGCTCAGCATCGGCGGCAAGAAGATGCAGGCTTTCAACGATATCGTGATGATCGTGCGGGAGAGCCCGGGCAAGAGTTTGGTTTTCGATGTCGATCGTTCCGGTGAAAGGCTTGCCTTGACCATCGTGCCGGCCACCGAGGTCATAGATCGTGAATTCTATGGCAAGTTCACCGTCGGAAAGATTGGCGCGGCGGCAAGTCAGGATCCGTCCAACTTCCACGAAGTTTCGCTGACGCGTGCGGTGCAATTGTCGGTAAGCGAGATCACCCGCATCGTGCAGCTGACGGTGAAGTATGTCGGCCGCCTGATCGTCGGCCAGGATTTCCTGGCCCAGCTCGGCGGCGTCGGCACGATGGCCAAGCTCAGTGGCGATGCCGTGTCGAACGGAATTGTCCCTTATATCGGCATAATCGGCCTGCTGTCGGTGAGTATCGGATTAATTAACCTCTTTCCTATCCCATTGCTCGATGGCGGCCACTTGGTCTTCTATGTAATCGAGGCCATTCGCAGAAAACCACTGGGTCCGGAGGCCCAGGAATGGAGCTTCAGGATTGGTTTCGCCGTCGTGATTTTCATCATGCTGGTCGGCAATGGGAACGATGCAATACGTTGGTTGTTCGGAAACCTAGCTTATTGATATATGAAAATAATGTTCATTTGCATTCGCGATAAAACAGCGTAAAACGGCACCCGGGCGATGGAGATTCTGGAGCGATCGGGCGCTTAGCAGGGGATGAATGCCGGGGAATGCGTTATCAGTCAGTCATCGTCGCAGTTTTTGCGTGCTTGTTGTCCTTCGCGCTACCGATAGCTGCACCTGAGAAGTTTGCGCCGGGGGCGCAAGCTCAAACCGTCGGACGCATCATCGTTGAAGGCAATCAGCGCATCGAGCCGGAAACAGTGCTCTCCTACATGCAGCTAGGCCCCGGCGATCCTTTCGATTCCGAGAGAATCGACGAGTCGCTGAAGACGTTGTTCCAGACCGGCCTCTTCTCCGATGTTCGCATTTTCCGGCGCGGCAACAACCTCGTCGTTACGGTCGAAGAAAACCCGATGATCAATCGAGTGAACTTCGAGGGCAACAGCGAGGTCAAGGACAAGGATCTCGAGAAGGAAGTCGAGCTCAAGGAACGCACGATGTTCACCCGCGCCAAGGTGCAAAGTGACGTGCAGCGCATCATTGCGGTCTACCGGCGGCAGCGGGTTCTATTCCGCTCGTGTCGAGCCCAAGATCATCCGCCTGCCGCAGAATCGCGTCGACCTCGTCTTCGAGATCACCGAAGGCGTAGAGACCAAGATCAAGAGCATCACCTTCGTCGGCAATGAAGCTTTCAGCGACAGCGATCTGCGCGCGCTAGATCACGACGGCGGAAACGGCTTGGTGGAAGTTCATGTCGACCGCCGACCGCTACGATCCCGACCGGCTCAATTACGACAAGGAGCTGTTGCGCCGCTACTATCTGAAGAACGGCTTTGCCGACTTTCGCGTCATTTCCGCCGACGCCGAACTCGCGCCCGACGGCGAGAGCTTCTACATAACCTTTACCGTCGAAGAAGGCCCGCTCTACAAAGTCGACAGCGTCGCCATCAACAAGGGCGACACGAATCTCGATGAAGACGCCTTGCGCAATGCGGTGCAACTTACGCCGGGTGAAGACTACGACGCGACCAAGGTCGACAAGTCGGTCGAGAACATCACGATCGAAGCGGGCAAGGCGGGCTACGCTTTCGCCAAGGTCGAACCTGACATCAAGACGCGACGAGCCCAATCGCACCCTCGACATCATCTACAACATTACCGAAGGGCCCGCGCACCTATATCGAGCGCATCGACATCGTCGGCAACACCCGCACGCTCGATGAAGTGATCCGCCGCGAACTGCGCCTTTATGAAGGCGACGCCTACAATCGGGTTCTGGTGGATCGCGCGCCGCCGCCGGCTTACCGCTCTCGACTTCTTCGAGAAGATCGACATTCGCGAAGAGCCGGGCTCGGCCCCGGACAAGGTCGTCTTGATCGTTCGAGTGGTCGAGAAATCGACAGGCTCGCTCAACCTGTCTGCGGGCTACTCGACCACCGACGGCATCATCGGCGGCGTCAGCGTCACCGAGCGCAACTTCCTGGGCCGCGGCCAGATGTCAAGCTGAACACGCAACTGAGCTTCGAACCGGCAGAGCCGTGGATTTCGGCTTCACCGAACCCTATTTCCTGGGCATGCCGATGTCGGCGGGCTTCGACCTGTTCGCCTCGAACTCAAGCGAAACCGAATACGTCATCATATGACAGCATCACAATATCGGCGGCGCGCTGCGCACCGGCTTCCGGCTGGACGAATTCCAGTCCCTGAGCTTCAGATACAGCTCTCGTACCGGCGAGGTGAATGTCAGTGACGCCCCAGGACGTCTCTCCCGCCATCCTCGATTCCGAGGGCTCACCTGGAAGTCGGCTGTCGGCAGCGGCTATGTCTATGACGATCTCGACAATCCGATCCAAGCCCACCAAGGGCTTCCGCGGCAAAGGCTCGGTCGAAATCGCTGGCCTTGGCGGCGATGTCTATTATGCCAGCGCCGAAGCCACGGCCTGGTATTTCATTCCGCTGTTCTTCGATGGGATCGTGCTGAAGCTCGAGGCCAATGCCGGCCATATCGGAGCCGCTGACCAGCGACGACATCCCAATCCAGGATCGCTTCTTCAAGGGCGCCGATTGCTTCCGCGGCTTCGCGCGCGGCGGTGTTGGTCCGCGCATGACGAACACGAGCGGCGATCACGGATGCAATCGGCGGCCAGACCTTTGCCATCGGCACGGTGGAGACGACCTTCCCGCTTGTGGCCTGCCTGAAGAATTCGGCCTCGAAGGCGCGGTGTTCTCCGATTTCGGTACGGTATTCGGTGCACCGGAGGAAACCCTGCAGGATGGTGACGACCTGCTGTCCGGTGGGATCCGGGCGATACTGGCGAATGCGAGGTCTTCGACACGCCGGCGTTCCGCGCTTCGGTGGGCGCCGGCGTCATCTGGCAATCGCCCTTCGGCCCGCTGCGCGTCGATGTCGCCTATCCCTTGCTGAAGGCCGACTATGATGAAGACGGAGTGTTCCGCTTCTCGGTCGGCACGCGCTTCTGAAGCTTAGGGAGGCGCTCTGAAGCCGTGCGCTGGACGGAGTGTCGGCAAAGCGATAAATGTTTCGACGGACGGCATTGTATGCCGTCCGTTGTCGTTTGAGGATGGCACGGCATGCCTGACACAGCGGAACTCAGAGCGCTCGACGAGCGCGGACATCGCGCGCATCATGCAGCTTCTGCCGCATCGCTATCCGTTCCTGCTCATCGACAAGCTGGTCGATATGGATGGCGAGCAGTCGGGAACCGGCGATCAAGAACGTCACCATCAACGAGCCGTTCTTCCAAGGCCATTTTCCCGGCAAGCCGGTCATGCCGGGCGTGCTTGCTGATCGAAGCCATGGCGCAGACGGCGGGCGCCCTGGTCCTCGAACCATCTGGGCGATGAGCATGCCGGCAAACTCGTCTTCTTCATGTCGATCGACAAGGCGCGCTTCCGCAAACCGGTGGTGCCCGGCGACACCGTGCACTTCCAGGTCAAGCTGTCCAACAAGCGGCCGCCCGTCTGGAACTATGCGGCCGAAGCCATGGTCGACGGCAAGAAGGTGGCCGAAGCCGAGATCGGCGCCATGCTGATGAACGAGCGCGGAGCAGCTGATTACTTCCCGCGCTTGCTCATCGGAACATAGTCGCGCCGCGGCGATCCGGTATAGAGCTGGCGCGGCCGGCCGATGCGCTGCGAGGGATCCTCGATCATCTCCTTCCACTGGGCGATCCAGCCGACCGTGCGGGCCACTGCGAAGAGCACGGTGAACATCGATCGTCGGAAAACCGAGCGCCCGCAGGATGATGCCGGAATAGAAATCGACATTGGGATAGAGCTTGCGCTCGATGAAATAGCTGTCGTTGAGGGCGACGCGCTCCAGCTCGCGCGCCACATCGAGCAGCGGATCATCCTTGATGCCGAGCTCGCCCAGCACCTCATGCGCCGTCTTCTGCATGATCTTGGCGCGCGGATCGTAGTTCTTGTAGACGCGGTGGCCGAAACCCATCAGCCGGATGTGCGCGTTCTTGTCCTTCACCTTGGCGATGAAGGCCGGAATCTTGCCGGCATCGCCGATCTCTCCCAGCATCTTGAGCGCCGCCTCGTTGGCGCCGCCATGCGCCGGGCCCCACAGGCAGGCGATGCCCGCGGCGATGCAGGCGAAGGGATTGGCGCCGGATGAGCCGGCCAGCCTGACCGTCGAGGTCGAGGCATTCTGCTCATGATCGGCATGCAGGATGAAGATGCGGTCCATGGCGCGCGCCAGGATGGGATTGACCTTGTATTCCTCGCACGGCACCGCAAAGCACATGTGCAGGAAATTCGCTGCATAGGACAGATCGTTCTTCGGATAAACGAAGGGCTGGCCGATATGATATTTGTACGCCATGGCGGCGATCGTCGGCAGCTTGGCGATCATCCGGCGCGACGCGATCTCGCGCTGCTTCGGGATCGTTGATGTCGGTTGAGTCGTGATAGAAGGCCGACATCGCGCCGACGACGCCAACCATGACCGCCATTGGATGCGCATCGCGCCGGAAGCCCTGAATAGAAGCGGCCATCTGCTCGTGGATCATCGTGTGATGGGTGATGGCATGTTCGAATTCGCGGCGCTGGGCGTGGTTCGGCAGTTCGCCGTAATAGAGCAGATAGCAGGTTTCGATGAAGTCGCCATGCTCGGCCAGTTGGTCGATGGGATAGCCGCGATAGAGCAGAATGCCTTCATCGCCGTCGATGTAGGTGATCTTGGATTTGCATGCTGCCGTCGAGGTGAAGCCGGGATCGATAGGTGAAAATACCGGCTCTCGATAGAGCTGCTGATATCGACGACGTCGGGCCCGAGCGCTCCCTTCTTCACCGGCAGATCATAAGTTTTGTCGCCGATTGTGAGCGTGGCGGTCTCGTCCGGCGCTACATCAGTGGGTTTCTTGGCGACCGCGTCTGTCATGGTTGACTCCCTGCCATTTGTCAGCTGTATCCAGCAAAGTTTATTGCACTGCAGCAAGAACGGTCAACTTAACTTCAGGCCGATCCTTGATCCGCGCTAGTGACTTCTTCGCGGCCAAGCACTTCCAGCACATCGAATATGCCAGGCGAGGTGGTGGTTCCGGTAAGCGCCGCGCGCAAGGGCTGGGCAAGCTTGCCGAGCTTTGACGCCGCTCGCTTCGGCATGAGCTTTAACCGCCGCTTCCAGGCTTTGCGGCAGTCCATTCACGCCTTGCTGAGAACAGGCTTCAGAGTCCCTGCAAGGCTGCCACGCCGCCGTCGGCCATAATCTGCTTGGCTTTTTCATCCAGGACCAGCGGCCGCGCGGCGAACAGGAACTGCGCGCCGTTCATCAGGTCAAGTCAACGTCTTGGCGCGCTCCTTGAGGCCTGGCATGGCGCGGGCGAGCTTGGCGCTGCATGGCGACATCGATCCGCGCCAGCATTTCAGGTGCCGCCCTGCGACATGCGGCAGAAAATGCGACGAAATGCATCGACCAGCTCGTCATCCGGCGTGTGCGGATATAGTGGCCATTGAGATTCTCGAGCTTGGCGAAATCGAACCGCGCCGGCGATTTGCCGATCCCGTCGAGATCGAACCACTCGATCATCTTGCTCGGTCGAGAAAATCTCGTCATCGCCATGGCTCCAGCCGAGGCGCGCCAGATAGTTGCGCATCGCCGCCGGCAGATAGCCCATGGCGCGATAGGCCTCGACGCCCAGCGCGCCATGGCGCTTCGAGAGCTTGGCGCCGTCCGGCCCATGGATGAGCGGAATATGCGCCATGTGCGGCACCGGCCCAGCCCATCGCCATGATAGATTTGCGTCTGCCGCGCCGCATTGGTCAGATGATCGACGCCGCGGATGATATGGGTCACGCCCATGTCGTGGTCATCAACCACCACCGAGAGATTGTAGGTCGGATTGCCGTCAGAGCGCAGGATGATGAGATCGTCCAGATCCTTGTTCTGGAATACGACCACGCGCCCTTAGCATGATCCTCGATGACGGTCTCGCCCTCCTGCGGCGCCTTGAACCGGATCGCCGGCTTGACGCCGGCAGGCGCTCAGGGACGGATCGCGGTCGCGCCAGGTTCCGTCATAGCGGATGGGACGCTTCTCCGCTTCCGCCTTGGCGCGCATGGCTTCCGCAAGTTCCTGCGGGCGTGCAATAGCAACGATAGGCATGACCCTTGGCCAGAAGGATCTCGGCCACCTCGCGGTGACGCGCGGCGCGGGCATATTGCGACACCGCCTCGCCATCCCAGTCGAGCCCAAGCCACGTCAGGCCATCGAGAATGGCCTCAACTGCTGCCGCTCGGTCGAGCGCTCACGATCGGTGTCCTCGATGCGCAGCAGCATCTTGCCGCCCTTGTGCCTTGGCATAGGCCCAGTTGAACAGGGCGGTGCCGGCCGCCGCCGATGTGCAGGAAGCCGGTGGGCGAGGGAGCAAAGCGGGTAACGACGGGCGATGACATGGCCGCCTTTCTTGGCAATGATGGTTTGGGATATCGGCCGGGCTTAGCACAAGGGTGTAGCCGGTCAAAGGGGCGGTGACGTGGCAGAGTGGGTTCAAGGCTCAATTGCCGAGGAGGGCGCGGAACACGCCTGGTGGCGCGTCAGGATGCGCGCCATGCTTGCCTCCCAGCGGGGAAATTTCTTCCTCTGGTCGCCTCTCTGGCTGATGTTCGGCATCGCCGCCTATTTTGCCCTGCCGCGCGAGCCGCCGCCCTTGATCTTCGCGGTGATCGTGGCGGTTCTGGCGCTTTTCGCTTTCAGCATCCGCGAGCGGCGCGGTCTTCTGGCCAAAGCCCTCTTGCTGGCCTTGATTGGCTTCTGCCTCATCAAAGTCAGGACTGAATGGGTGTCGGCGCCAATGCTGCGCGCTCCGACGGGCGAGGCGCTCCTCGAGGGCGTCGTCGAGGATTTTGAGATGCGCGGGCCACGGCGGTCCGTGGCCATACTGAAAGTCACCGGGCTCGCGGGAAGGGGTGTCACCCGCGTCCCCGCGCGCGCTCGAGTCACCATGACGGGCACCAACAGATTGCGCCTCGGGCAAAAAATCAGGGGTAGGGCTCAACTCTTCCCGTTGCCGACACCGGTCGTGCCCGGCGGATATGACTACGGCCGCAGTCTATGGTTCGAAGGAATTGGGGCGACGGGCCGGCTCTACGGCGATGTTTCTGTTGACGGAACGGACGCGTCTGGGCTGTTGCAACTCCGTGCCAGCCTCGAAGATTTGCGCGAGGCGATTGGCGCGCGCATCCGCGCGGTACTTCCAGGCGAGCGCAGTGGCGTCGCCGAAGCGATGATCACCGGCGAAAGAGGCACGATCCCGCCGGATGTGAATGACGGTCTACAGGCCTCAGGGCTTGCTCACATTCTTTCCATTTCGGGCCTGCACATGTCGCTGGTGGCAGGTTTGTCCTTCTGGCTCGTGCGGGCGCTGTTCGCTTTGTCATCGACGCTCGCCACCGCCTATGCGATCAAGAAATGGGCTGCTGTCGCGGGGCTCGCGATGGGGTTCGTCTATCTGCTGCTGGCCAGCGCATCGGTAGCGACGCAGCGTTCCTACATCATGCTGGCAGTCATGTTCATCGCCATCCTCGTCGATCGGCCAGCCTTGTCGATGCGCAATCTCGCCATTGCCGCTCTCATCATCCTTGTCGCCTTTCCCGAGGCGGCACTCACCGCCAGCTTGCAAATGTCCTTTCTCGCCGTCATGGGACTCCTCGCAATCCTCGAGGTCTGGAGCAGATGGCTTGCGCAGAGAGAGGAGGTCGATCACGGGCTCTTCCATCGCGCCGCCAGAGTCATTTTCCGTATGTTTTGCGCAGCGATGCTCACCAGCCTCGCCGCTGGCGGCCTGTCCTCGATCGCTGCCGCCTATCACTTCGGCCGTCTTGCACCTTACAGCCTGATCGCCAATCTCATGGCTCTGCCGGTGATGTCTTTACTGGTCATGCCCCCGGCGCTTTTCGCGGTCCTCGCCATGCCCTTCGGGCTCGAGGCGGTGCCCTTGCAAGTTATGGATGCCGGCCTCGCTCTTGTGCAGGCAATATCGGATTGGGTTGTGAGCTTGCCTGGCGCGCAGGGCCGCATACCGGCCTTGCATCTCATCCCGGCCTTGCTGCTGACATTGGCAGCGATTGTGCTGTGCCTGACGAGAGGCATCGTACGTTTTGCGGCACTCCCCATCGCTGGGTTCGCGCTGCTGGCCTCGGCCTTCACCTACAGGCCTGATATCTATGTCGACCAGGCCGCGAAGAACGTGGCGATCCGCAGCGACAGTGGCGAACTGGTGCCGGCGCAATCGCGCCGAGGCCGCTTCGCGGTGAGTCAGTGGCTGCGGGCGGATGGCGACGGTGCCGAGCATGCGGAAGCGGCGCACCGGCCGGGCTGGCATTGTGAGGGAGCGATCTGCCGCGCCGCCGTCAAGGGCCGCCGCATCCTCTATCTATCCGAAGAGAAGCTCGCCATGACGATACCTTGCACCGAGGCGGACATACTCGTCGCGGCCTTTCCCTTGCGTGGCCGTTGCAGCTCAGTACCACTGCGCATAGATCGCTTCTCGGTGTGGCGTTCGGGCGCTCATGCGCTCTACGTCGACGAGAGCGCCATCCGGATCGAAACGGCACGAGGCCGGCAAGGTCTCAGGCCATGGACCATCGTCCCCGAACCGCGTCGCAAGGATTCATCCCGCGCTGCGGGCCAAGGTGCTTGGTTGCGGCCGCGATGAATGATCCATCGCTAAAAGCGACTGCGGCGCTCGGCGAGCTTCGCCGCCTGCAGATGATTTCGACAGCGAGCTAGTGGTGCTCCTCGTAAGGCACCGGCGGTGCATCGAGCGGGTGAGCGAAATTAGACGCGCCGAGAAGCTGCCGGCCTGCACTCCGGAATGCATCGAGGAAATTCTGGAACGTCTGCGCGGCTTGGCAGATGCCCACAAGCTTGAGTCCGATCTGGCCGTTGCCTGTGGCGCGAGATGATCGAACAATTCATCGCCTATGAGGAAGGCGCGCTCGCCCGTTGAACGGAACTACTTACAGATCTTCTTAAGGCCGGCCCAGTCGGAATCCGAAAGCACCGGGCGAGTGGCCGTGCCTTCCGGCAGAGGTCTGATGGCATTTATCCGTTCGTTTGTCACCGGATGCGTCGACATGATGTCGCTTACCGCATCGAAGATCCCAGTGCGAGAGCCGCGATCGTCTTCGAGCTTCATCACTCTTTCGAAGAAGTGCTTCAGCCCGACAGGATTGATCGCTACCTTTCTGAGCTGATCAACTGCAAAGCCATCGGCCTCGCGTTCGGAATCCCGCGAGTAGCGCAGGATGGCGAGGAGACCGGCGAACCCGCCAAGATCGCCGCCGGAAGCAATCTTGACCAGGAGCTCGATGCCTACGGCTCGCACCATCTGGGCCTCGGGATGGCGGTGATAGACATGCCCCATTTCATGGGCGAGAACACCCGCGACCTCTTCCGGGGTCGCCGCGGCCTCGATGAGCTTTTCGGTGACGACGATGCGGTCGCCCGGAAGCGCAAAGGCGTTCACGATATCGATGTCATAGACCTTGAGCTCGAAAGAAGGCGCTTCGGCATCTCCTGCTGTGAGCCTCTTGGCCAAGTCAGCCAGTGCCGCATTGTCGTTGCTCGTGGCGCAAAGCTTGCCGCCGTTCGACAAGGTTGCTTCGACCTGATCACCCAGCGTGTCGCGCCAACTCTCTGGCAGGATAAAGGCGAGAGCTTGCGGCGCATAGGAGAGGGTGCCATAGAGCACGCCCGCGAAGAGAAGCGTCGAGGCCGCAATGATCGCCACCCAGCGGCCGGTTTTCCTGGCATTGAACCCGCCGGCGAGGTGCGGCGAGCGCGCCACGAGCTCCTTCAGGAAAGCTTGCTGGGTGATGACGAGGCGCGCCCCCGGTGCACTGTCATGGCCGAGCCTGGTGGGATGGCCGGCTTCGATCGTGGCTATGGCGGTGAGGCCGGAGAGGGACCAGACTCGCCTGGATAGCTCGACGCCTTCGATCGCAAGTCCTTCCGGCCCGAGCTCTGCTGTGACAAGGTGATCACGAGCGGTCTCGCCGTCGAAGAAACGGGCATCGACACGCATGCTCATATCCAACTCGCGTCAAAGGCGTTCGCCAATCTGCCCTGCCTGGCCAGCGGCTCCCCATTGATATGGACACAACTCCAGATGTACCGGCCACGGACATTCGTCGTCGCCCAGAAGCGATAGATCGAAAGGGTGATCAGATACAGCGCGACGTTGCGCAGGGCGATTTTGCTTAGACCGGTTTTCTCTATGTTTTCTATTGAGATAGGGGATCTCGCTGCCCGACCTCCGACGGCCGAAAATCCGAAATGCCATGGATCAAGTCGTCCTTGCAAAGTTGGGATGCATTGCAGCGGGAAATCAAGGGCGTTCCACCGTGCGCTGGGACCGTAGGTAACAGAATGTTGCGGAAATGTCACAACGGGATCTTTTGTTGAGGACGAAGCATTCGCTGGCACGATCAACCTTCCATCTGCCCAAATTTGCCAATAACCCTAAAGAACGGGAACCTGCCGAATTGGGAAGCGGCAGCCCAAATGGGACGTGGCCTCTAAAAATCGGCCAGCGAGCAGCAGAGAATGGACGCGAAATCTACAATAAAAACAAGGCTTCCCAGCCGGCATGTGACCGAAGGGGCAGAGCGTGCTCCGCATCGTTCCTACTATTATGCCATGGGCCTGTCGCAGGCCCAAATTCATCAGCCTTTTGTCGGTGTTGCCTCGTGCTGGAATGAGGCTGCGCCCTGCAATATTGCCCTTATGCGACAAGCCCAGGCGGTAAAACGGGGGGTTACGGCCGCCAATGGAACTCCACGCGAGTTCTGCACCATCACGGTGACCGACGGCATTGCCATGGGACACCAGGGCATGAAGGCCTCCCTGGTCTCGCGCGAATGCATCGCCGATTTGGTCGAATTAACGATGCGCGGTCATTGCTATGATGCCCTCGTCGGCATCGCCGGCTGCGATAAATCTTTACCGGGCATGATGATGGCGATGGCCCGGCTCAATGTGCCTTCGATCTTTATCTATGGCGGATCGATCCTGCCGGGCACCTTTAAGGGCCGTCCGGTGACCATCCAGGACGTCTTCGAGGCGGTCGGCATGCATTCGGTCGGGCGGATGAGCGCCGAGGACCTCGCAGTGCTGGAACAGGTAGCTTGTCCCTCGGCCGGTTCCTGTGGGGCGCAGTTCACCGCCAATACGATGGCGACTGTGGCGGAGGCCATCGGCCTTGCCTTGCCTTATTCCTGCGGAGCGCCGGCGCCTTATGAAATCCGTGACACCTTCTGCTTCGCCTCAGGCGAGAAAGTCATGGAGCTCATCGCCCGCAATATCCGCCCGCGCGATGTCGTAACTTTAAAAGCCCTCGAGAATGCCGCGACCGTCGTGGCGGCATCAGGCGGCTCGACCAATGCCGCCTTGCACCTGCCGGCGATCGCGCATGAGTGCGGTCTCAAATTCGATCTTTTTGACATCGCCGCGATCTTCAAGCGCACCCCTTATATCGCCGACCTGAAACCGGGCGGCCGATATGTCGCCAAGGACATGTTCGAAGCAGGCGGCATCCCGCTGCTCATGAAGACGCTGCTGGATCACGGCTATCTCCATGGCGACTGCCTAACCGTCACGGGAGCGACGCTGGCCGAGAACATGGGCAAGGTGAATTGGAATCCGGATCAGGACGTGGTGAGGCCTGCCGACAATCCGATTACCCGGACCGGCGGCGTTGTCGGGCTCAAGGGAAATCTGGCCCCCGAAGGGGCGATCGTCAAAGTTGCCGGCATGAAGAACCTGAAATTTACCGGACCCGCACGTTGCTTCGATTCCGAAGAGGCTTGTTTCGAGGCCGTCAAAAAGCGCCAATTCAAGGAAGGCGAGGTGCTGGTCATCCGCTATGAGGGACCGCGCGGCGGGCCCGGCATGCGCGAGATGCTGGCGACGACGGCTGCCCTTTATGGCCAAGGCATGGGCGACAAGGTGGCGCTCGTCACCGACGGCCGCTTCTCCGGTGCCACGCGCGGCTTCTGCATTGGTCATGTGGGGCCTGAGGCGCAGCTTGGTGGACCGATTGGTCTCCTCAGGGACGGCGACATCATCGCCATCGATGCTGAGGACGGGCGCCTTGATATGAATGTCACAGTTGAGGAACTTTCTCGCCGTAAAAAGGACTGGAAGCCGCGCGAGCATGGCTATGGAGCCGGCGCGCTATGGAAATATGCGCAGCAGGTCGGTCCTGCCGTGAGCGGCGCAGTGACCCATCCCGGAGGATCACACGAAGGTGTCTGCTACGCCGATATATGATCGGCGCGCGAGTAAGTGGGCGCGTGGAGTACTGGCGACGGTCGCGGTCATGGCCGGCTGCTTCGTCAATTTCCCTGATTCCGCGAATGCCGAAGACGGCGACTGGGCCTCTGATTTTTACTCCTATTTGCCGGCGACGCCCGACATCAAGGCGCCCGATCTCGATTTCATCCCGTTCTGGACGGATGAGCTCAAAAAGGCCAAGACGCGCCTACAAGGAGGGCAACTTCGACAAGGCGCGCAAATATTTCGAGCGCGCATCCGATGACAACAACATCGTGGCGGACTGGTATCTGGGCCACATGTATCGCCTCGGGCGCGGCGTTCCACGCGATGATGCCAAGGCCTTTTCCTACTATGGCCGCGTCGCCGATGCTTTCGACTCCGAGGAGAGCGATCAGAACCGGCTCAAGATCATGGTCGATGCACTGGTGCGCGTCGCCGACTATTATCGCACCGGCAGCAAGGCGGCGGGCGTTCCGCAAAACTTCGATCGGGCAAGCCGCATCTACCGTCTCGCGGCGACCTATGGCCATCCGGCTTCGCAATTTGCCTTAGGGCTCATGGCCATGCGCGGGCAAGGCATGCGCGAACAGCCCGAACAGGGCCTGCGCTGGCTGCTCGCCGCGGCCAAGAAGCGATATGCGCCAGCGGAAGCCGCGCTCGGTGATCTGTACTGGAAAGGCGACGTCGTCCGGCGTGACCGGACCCGCGCCATGATGTGGTATCTGCTCGCTCGCTCCACGACCCGGCCTGGTGAATCGCCTCAGATCTATGATCGCCTTGACAAGATGTTGGCGGAGACGAGCGAAGCCGAAAGGCTCGAGGCCGAAGCCCGCGCCACCGTCTGGGCCGATCAATATCCAGCCGACGACGAGGCCGACCAGCAGCCCGAATAGGTCGCGCTCTCGCTTGGCTAGGCTGCAAACTCCGCCAGCACCGGCACGTGGTCGGAGGGCTTCTCCCAGGCCCGCACATGCTTGTCGATGCGCGTCGTTTTGAGCCTGTCCGCCGCCTGTGGCGACAACAGCATGTGGTCGATACGGATGCCGTTGTCCCGCCGGCGCGCGATATCCTGGTAATCCCAGAAAGTATAGATTCCGGACTCCGGGTTCAGCGTCCTGACCGCCTCGGTGAGACCCAAATTGATCAGCTCGCGGAATTTCGCCCGGGTCGGCGGCAGGAACAGCGCGTCGTTCACCCACACTTGCGGGTTTTTGGCGTCGATGGGATGCGGGATGACATTGTAGTCGCCGGCAAGGACGAGCGGCTCTTCGAACCCGAGAAGGCTCTTCGCATGGTCGATAAGGCGCTCCATCCAGGCGAGCTTGTAGGAATATTTCTCGCTTGCCACCGGATTGCCGTTCGGCAGGTAGATCGACGCAATGCGCATGCCCGCAATGACGGCCTCGACATAGCGCGCCTGCTCGTCGCCGTCATCGCCTGGAAGCCTCGTCTTGATCTCGTCGAACGGACGCTTCGAGAGGATGGCGACTCCGTTGTAGGTCTTTTGACCATGGAGGGCGACATTGTAGCCCAGGTCCTCGACGGCCTGGCGTGGAAAGGCCTGGTCCTCGCATTTGAGCTCCTGCAAGCAGGCGACGTCGGGCGAAGCCTCCTTGAGCCAGGCGAGGATGGTCTCCAGGCGCGCCTTGGCGCTGTTCACGTTCCATGTTGCGATCAGCATGTCATCTGCTCATGAAAGGCTCGGGTGGGACTCGATAAAGGTCGGGACATTCAAGCTCTAGCAGAAACGATTGCCACTCCCTGTCAGGAGTTGTTGCGCCATTCGCTTGCCTGGTCGAGTTCCCTGATGTCTCGCGGACTGAGGTCGAGTTCTGTCGCCTTGATCAGATCATTGAGTTGATCGACGCTGGTGGCGCTGGCGATCGGCGCCACAAGGCCGGGCCTGGCGATCAGCCAGGCGATCGCGACCTGTGCCGGCGTGGCGTGGTGGGCCTTGGCCACAGCATCGAGAGCAGCGAGGATCCCCAGGCCGGGTTCATTGAGATAGCTCTTCATCTCATCACCACGCGCCGCACTCTTGCTGAAGTCATCGGGGTTGCGGTACTTGCCGGACAGAAAACCCTTGGCAAGCGAGAAGTAGCTGGTGACGCCGATCTCATTCTCGCAGCAGAAGCCTTCGAGCTCGGTTTCATAGCCTGAACGGTCATAGAGATTATAGTGGGTCTGCAGGTTTTCGAAGCGCGGCCATTTTTGCCTGGCGCTGATGCTGAGAGCCTTCTTCATGGTCGCCACGGAATGGTTGGAATTGCCGACCACCCGAACCTTGCCGAGCTTGACCAGTTCGGCATAAACGCTGAGCGTCTCTTCGATCTCGATCGAGGGATCCTCCCAATGGGAAAGATAAAGATCGATGTAGTCGGTCTGCAACCGTCTCAATGAGGCTTCGATGGCGCTCTCGATGTAGCGGCGCGATAGCCCTTTCTTCCCCGGCCCCATTTCCGAGCCGACCTTGGTGGTCAGCACATGTCTGCGCGGTTGCCGCGGGCCTTCATCCATTTGCCGATGATCGTTTCGGATTCGCCGCCCTTGTTGCCGGGCTTCCAGGCGGAATATGACATCCGCCGTGTCGATCAGGTTGAAACCACTCGCCACGAAGGCATCGAGGACGGCGAAGGAGGCTTTTTCATCGGCGCTCCAGCCGAAGACATTGCCCCCGAGGCCGAGCGGCGCCACTTTGAGGTCCGATCGTCCGATTACACGCTTTTTCAACTTTCCTCCAAAATCGCGGGGGACAAGAGACCAAGCGCTTGCACCGGGGGGCGGTCGAGGCGACAAAAATATCTAAATCGAGAAACTGGTGCCGCAACCACAGGACATTGTCGCCTGCGGATTATTGACCCTGAAGCTCTGGCCGATAAGGTCATCGACAAAATCGATCTCGGAGCCGCTCATATAGACGAGGGAGACGGAATTGATCAGAACGGTAGCACCATCCTTCTCGATCACCAGATCATCATCTGCGCGCTCGGAGTCGAGCTTGAAGTCATACTGGAAGCCGGAACAGCCGCCGCCCTCGATCGCCACCCGCAACGCTGTGGCACCCGGCTCTGCCGCCAGTATGTGCCTGATGCGGGAAGCCGCGCGTGAGGTTATGGAAACGGTATCCGTCATAGTCACATATGTCGTGCGCCCGGCGGCGCTTGTCAACCGGGGAACCTAGCTGATGCGGGCGCCTTTCGCCTCAGATCCCGCCAAGAGCCGCGGCCGGCTGACGCCGGAGCCGGATGCGCCGCCCCGCACGCCTTTCCAGCGCGACCGCGATCGCATCATTCACTCCTCGGCCTTTCGCCGCCTCAAACATAAGACCCAGGTCTTCGTCTATCACGAGGGCGATCATTACCGCACGCGACTTACCCATTCGATCGAGGTGGCGCAGATTGCGCGCTCTATTGCCCGCGCCCTACGGCTGGATGAAGACCTGACGGAGGCTTTGGCACTCGCCCATGATCTCGGGCATACGCCATTCGGTCATGCCGGCGAGCGCGAACTCGACCAGCTGATGCGCGATCATGGCGGCTTTGACCACAATGCCCAGAGTTTGCGCATCGTGACCAGGCTCGAACGCCGCTATGCCGCCTTCGATGGCCTGAACCTGACCTGGGAGACGCTCGAAGGGCTCGTCAAGCACAATGGCCCGCTGACCGACAGGGAAGGGCATGCGCTTGGGCCCTATCGCGAAACGGGCCTGCCGGCCGCCATCATCGATTATGCCGAGGCCCATGACCTGATGCTGGCTTCTTTCGCCTCGGCCGAGGCGCAGGCGGCCGCAATCGCCGATGACATCGCCTATAATGCCCATGACATAGATGATGGCCTCCGCGCCGGCCTGTTCGACGTGATCGATCTGGGCGATGATCCCTTGGTCGGTGCGGCCCTTGCCCAGGTACTCAAAGCCTATCCGAACCTCGAACGGCCTCGCATCATCCATGAAACGGTGCGTCGGCTGATCTCGGCCATGGTCAATGACGTCCTTGCCGAAAGCGCCAGGCAGCTGCAGGCCCTGAACCCCGCGTCCGTCGAGGAGATCCGCAGCCTGCGCATGCCGGTGATCACCTTCGGGCCCCAGATGAAGGAGAAGAACCGCGTTCTGCAAGCCTTCCTCTCGCATCGCATGTACCGCCACCAGCGGGTGCTTGCCATCATGGAAAGGGCCCAGCGCGTCATACGCGATCTTTTCGAGGCCTATATGAACGATCCTCAACTCATGCCGCCTGGCTGGCGCGAAGATTCCTTCACCGATGATAGGAGCGATTTCGCCCGTCAAGTCTGCGATTTCATCGCCGGCATGACGGATCGCTATGCTCTCGACCAGCACAAAAAACTGTTCGACCTCGATCCTTTGTTCCGCTGAACGGCGGGATGGCGCCCGACACCGAAGTCTATTAGAGTTCCTGGAAGAAGAGGGGGAGCCATGGCCGACATCGTCCTCATCAATCCGAAATTCGAGATCTCCTTCTGGGGCCTGGAACACGCACTGCCGCTTCTCGGCAAGCGCGCCAATATGCCGGTAGCAGCCTTGCCGCTGATCGCGGCGCTGACGCCGGAACCGCATCGCATCACGCTCGTCGATGAGAATGTCGAAGCCATCGATTTCGACCGCTGCGCCAAGGCCGACATCGTCGCCCTGACCGGCATGATCGTGCAGCGCCATCGCATGCGCGAGATCCTGACCGAGCTCAAGCGCCGCAACGCCTATACGGTGGTCGGCGGCCCGTGGATATCGGTCAAGGAAGATTATTTCGGCGATCTCGCCGATGTGATCTTCGTCGACGAAGCGGAGGAGACCTGGCCCGAATTCCTGCAGGACTGGGACAAGGGCGCGGTGCGGCAGCGCTATGAGCAGAAGGAGAAGTACCGATCTCACCAGGATACCGGTGCCGCGCCTCGATCTCCTCAAGATGAACCGATACGCCTTCGGCTCGGTGCAATTCTCGCGCGGCTGCCCGTTCACCTGCGAATTCTGCGACATCATCGTCATCTTCGGGAGGCGGCCGCGCCTCAAGACCTCGGCCCAGATCCTGGCCGAGCTCGATGCCCTGCGGGCCCAGAAGCTGGCGGTCGTCTTCATCGTCGATGACAACCTCATCGGCAATAAGAAGGCGATCAAGGAAGTCCTCCACGACGTCATCGACTGGCAACGGCGCAACGGCTATCCCCTGATGTTCTTTACCGAGGCCTCGATCGACCTCGCCGACGACGACGAGCTGATGCAGCTCATGATCGATGCCAATATCGCCGCCGTGTTCGTCGGCATCGAGAGCTCCGAACGAGGAGTCGCTGAAAGAGACCAAGAAGCTGCAGAACCTGCGCAAGGGCGGCAGCCTCGCCGAGAAGGTGCGCCGCATCCAGGACCGCGGCATGGAGGTCTGGGCCGGCATGATCGTGGGGTTCGACAATGACGACGAGAACATATTTTCGGCCCAGGAACACTTCCTGCGCGAAGCGCGCATCTCGACCGCCTGGTCGGCATGCTGTCGGCCATTCCGAGGACACCGCTCTTTGACCGTCTGAAGGCCGCGGGGCGGCTCGATGAGGATGACGATCCGGCGCATGGCACCAACGTGCTCCCGGTCAATATGAGCCGCGCGACCCTGAGCGAAGGTTATGTACGGCTGATGGCCGGGCTTTACGAACCTCAGGCCTATTTCGACCGGGTCGATGATCTCTATCGCGACGGCGGCATCGTCATCGATCGCGCCTGGCGGAGCTACGCCACGACCCATCCTTGGGCGCATCGTGCACACCAGGCGCGGTTGTGGCTCGAATCGCTGGGTATCCTCCTGCGCATCCTCGCCAGGGTGCCGGACCCGTCGCTGCGCCAGGTCTATCGCCAGCGTTTCTGGTCGTTCTTCAAGGCGCGGCCGGAGCCCTCAGTACTGCGCATCTATGCGCTCAAATGCGCCACCCATTGGCACATGCACAAATACATCCGCCGGCTGATGACGACCGAGAAGCCGCTGGTCAACACCTACTAGCGGAGATAGGCGAGGGGTCGTCGTAGAGTGACGAGGCGTCACTGGCGCCATCTGGCCTGTCCTCGCTTGGTGACGGAACAGGCGCCGAAAAGCCAGAGGAGAAACTGCGCTGAGGTTCCTGGCCACGCTAGAGTTTGACGGGCGGCGAGCCATCCGGTAGGGCAGAGGCTCATAGAAAAACTCCGCCGAATCCTTGAGTTGCATGAACCTATTCGCGCATTTCCAAAACGTGGTCCGCACCGAACTTGAAGCGTTGTCGCGTGGTGGCCAATTGCCCGCCAACCTTGATGTCAGCCGCGTGACGGTGGAGCCGCCTCGTGATGCCACTCATGGGGATCTCGCCACCAATGCCGCGATGGTGCTGGCCAAATCCGCGGGCCAGCCGCCACGCGCGATCGCGCAGCTGCTCGCCGGGCGGCTCGCTTCCGATCCTGATATTCAGTCAACGGGCGTAGCCGGACCAGGCTTCATCAACATCAGGCTGAAAGCTTCGTTTTGGCCGAAGCTCCTGGCCTCCGCTCTGGCGCTCGAGGCGAACTACGGACGCTCGGAGATGGGAGTGGGAAAGAAGGTCAATGTCGAATATGTTTCGGCCAATCCGACCGGCCCGTTGCATGTCGGCCATTGCCGGGGCGCCGTCTTCGGCGATGCGCTGGCCGAGCTTCTGAGCGTTGCCGGCTATTGGGTGACACGCGAATACTACATCAATGACGCGGGCGCCCAGGTGGATGTGCTCGCGCGCTCCGTGTATTCCTGCGTTACCGCGAAGCACTTGGAGAGGACGTTGGTGAAATCCCGGCTGGACTCTATCCTGGAGACTATCTGAAGCCCGTCGGCCAGGCGCTGGCCTATGACCATGGACCGCGCTCTTGTCGACATGCCGGAAGAAGCATGGCTCCCGATCGTGCGCGACCAAGCGCATTGCGATGATGATGGATCTTATTCGCGACGATCTGGCAAGCTTGAACATTCGTCAGGAGGTCTTCGTCTCGGAAAAGTCCTTGCATGAGACGGGCGAAGTAGACCGAGACCGTCGAGGACCTGCGTGCCCGCGGTCACATCTATCAAGGCCGCCTGCCGCCGCCCAAGGGCGAGTTGCCGGAAGACTGGGAAGATCGCGAGCAGACGCTGTTCCGCGCCACCGCATTTGGCGACGATATTGATCGGCCGCTGATCAAATCGGACGGCGTCCTACACCTATTTTGCCTCCGACATCGCCTATTCAGCCGCCACAAGATCAGCGCGGCTTCAACGAACTCGATCTATGTGCTGGGCGCCGACCATGGCGGCTATGTGAAGCGGCTGGAAGCCGTCGCCGCGGCCATTGCGGGCGATGGCGACGTCGAAGGTCATCGTCAGGCTCTGCCAGCTTGGTGAAGTTGTTCCGGGGCGGCGAGCCGGTCAGAATGTCGAAACGAGCGGGCGAGTTCGTAACCTTGCGGGATGTCGTGGACGAAGTTGGCCCCGACGTGGTGCGCTTCATGATGCTTTACCGCAAGAACGAGGCGCCGCTTGATTTTGATTTCAAGAAAGTCACCGAACAATCGAAGGACAATCCGGTTTTTTATGTGCAGTATGCGCATGCGCGGATATGCGTCAGTGTTCCGCAATGCGGGTGAACTCACCACTGACGCGTTCAAGCCCGATTTTTCAAGACTGACCGACGAGGCCGAGGTAGGGCTCATCCGCCGGATCGGCGAATATCCGCGCATGGTCGAGGCCGCCGCCGTTGCTCACGAGCCGCATAGAATATCCTTTTATCTATATGATCTGGCTAGCGATTTTCATGGCCTGTGGAACAAGGGCAAAGAGTCGCCGCAATTAAGATTTATTTTGACGTCGGACATGCAAACTAGCCTTGCACGGCTCGCTTTATTACGCGTGATTCGCTATGTTCTGGCGAATGGCCTAGGAATCCTTGGCGTAAAGCCTGTAGAGGAAATGTAGACGCGGGAACAGGTGGATGGATCAAGATACTTCGAACAGTCCCGGCAAGGCACGTTGGCGCGAAAGATTGGGGATGGGGAGTCCTGGCAAGGAACTGCCGAAGATTTCCGACGAATTCAAATCGGCTTCTCAGCCGGCGCGGCCGGCACCTTCGCCTGCGAGAGAGGTCGAACTTCCGCAAGCGGCCAACCGTGGTCATCAGCCAGTGACCAAGCCTGCGCCGATGGCGCCGCGTTCGCCGTCGCGTCCGGGGGCGCCAGCAAATGCGGGAACACGTTCGGGTTCGGCGATACCACAGGGAGCATCTGGCCTCGGTGACCGCTTGCGCGCAGAGCGTCAGGCCGCCGAGAAGCTCGCCGAGCAACGTGTTGCACAAGCCCGCAGCGGTTCTGATCGGAAGCAGCAACCGACGAGCAATCAGCGCATGGCACCACCCCCTGCATCGGAGCGGGCGCCTGAAAGACCCAAATTCAGCTTCTCGCCAGAGGAACTTGCCAAGGACAAACGCGAGCAGGGGCCTTCGCCTGAGCGGGAGTTTCCGTCCTTCACCAGCAAGTCTAGCCTAAGCGCGACGCCGCCACCGCCCCTGACGCCCCCGCGTCCGGCGCTTGGCGGCAATGCGCAGGCGCAAAAGCAGCCTCGTCCGCAGCCGCCCAAACCACCAGCGAACAATGGACCCGCGGCCAGTCCCCCGGGCTTCCAGTCCCAATTCAGCGGCCCGCCGCAGCCCCCGGGTGGGAACTATCGCTCGCTCGATCCGCCGCCAGGCGGCTTGGGGCCGAAATCAAAACCCTATGCGGATACGGCGGCTTTTCGCGATGACCCGCTGGCGCGCCGTCCGGCGAACCGCGAGTATGATTCATATCGCCGTGGTCCGGCACTGCCCGCCTATGGCGACGACAAGGATGCGCCATCCCTAGGCGACTATCGCCGCAGCCGGCCACCAGTTCCCGCGCGCGGACGGCGGCCAGCCTATGATGAAGACGTGAACGAGGTCTTTGAGGACGAAGAACCGCCACGCCCGCAACGGCGCCGCGCTTCGGCCCAGGACTACAATCGCGCCTATCGCGACTATGAGGATGGCGATGACGCGGAGCCGCCGCGGCGCCGTGGCCCATGGTTATGGCTCCTGGCCATCGCCGCTATCGGTCTCCTCGCCGCAGGCGTCATCTACTACTATCTGACGTACATGAAGACGTCCGGCCAGGCCAATGGCAATGTGCCGGTCATCGAAGCGCCACAGCAGGCGCCGAAATCCGCGCCGGAGCCTGGCAGCGGCTCGACGCTCGGAACGCAAGGGTCCATGCAACCAAGTCCGGCAGACCAGCGCAAGCAGATCTATGACCGCATCCTGGGTGATGACGAGGCAGGCGGCAATCAGGTGGTGCCAACGCAGGAACAGCCGCAGAGCGTCGAGCCGACGGGCGACAACGCCACTACGGGCGGGGCGCCCATTCCTACGATCGGTGCCGACGACAATGCCAATGACCCAATGCCTCTTCCTCTGCCGCCGCCTGGCGACCAAGGATCTCTACCCGGCAATGCGAACCAGCAGACCGCGGCCTTGGGAGCCGTGAACGAAAGCGTGATGCGCCAGCCGGCTCCGGAGTCTGTTTCGAACGGTGTTGCCGGACCTGCGTTGAACGATAGTGCGGACACGGGGGCACCAGTCCCCGGACAAGTGGCCAAGGCAACCGAACCGAACGCAACGCAGCCGCCGCCTCCGTCTGAGCAGATCAGCGAGCCCGATCCCCTGCCTGTGCAGCCGGTCAAGCCGAAAGTCCGGGCGGAGAAAAAGCCGCCAAAGAAAACTGTTGCAGCAGTGGATGAGACCGGGGCCGGACAGAATGATGGCGTGGCGCCTCTCGTTCTTGTGCCGCCGGCCCAGACGGGCACTACTCAGGCACAGGACATCCAGAATAATCCCACCCCGGTCGCGCTGCCTGATGTCAATCAGCAGCCCAAGCAGCAGCCCAAGGCCGAGACTGCCGGCGCGGAACAGAAGTCAACGTCCTTCTTCGGTGTGGGCTCGAACAAACTCAGGCTGACCGGGAAGGGCGCCGAGGGAGCGATCCAGGGCGGCACCGGAAACTGGGTCAATTCACCGACCCAGAGCGCCGCCAGCGCCCAGGCTACTGATGCTGGGCCGGAGCAAGTGCCGCAGCAAGTGCCAGAGGCGACGCCGCAGCAAGTCGTCTCCGTGGCTCCGGAGACGGTGACCGCTCCACAACCGGCTCAGCCCGCTCCCGAGCAGACAACTCCCTCCGGCAGCGGCTATATCGCCCAACTCGCCTCCTTCCGCTCGGAAGCCGAGGCGATGGCAGAATATGACCGCCTTCGCTCCAAGCATAGCGATGTGCTGAGCGGCTTGAGCCCACGTGTCGTCAAGGCCACTGTCGCCGGCGCATCGCGCTATCGCCTGGCGGTTGGACCTCTCGCTTCGCGCTCGGCAGCATCGAAACTCTGCACCTCGCTCATCGCCGCCGGCGAGCGCGACTGCCTGGTGCGCGGCAACTGAGCCAATTTCGATCGATCGCACGTCCCGGAATGCGCCGATCATCTGTGGTCGGGATCGATGGAGCCACCGAGGCCCCGAATGCCGATTGCCGGAGGGCCCCCGCGGACCCGCCCGAATGGCTCGTAAAGCTTTGAATCTGGGGATAGTGTGTGGGGAGGGAAGCGAATCACTTTCGCTTTCTGCGACAAGCTGATTTGTAGCGAATTGCAGAACGATGACGAACGAAACCGAAGAGACGACTTGGCCGGATGGTGAGGGACCAGTTCGCCAAGAGGCGCTCCCCGCCGATGAGACCTTCATCGTTGATGTGTCGGGGTTCGAAGGTCCGATGGATCTGCTGCTCGAGCTTGCACGCCATCACAAGGTCGATCTGTCGCAGA
This sequence comes from uncultured Alphaproteobacteria bacterium, assembly GCA_963841765.1. Taxonomy (GTDB): domain Bacteria; phylum Pseudomonadota; class Alphaproteobacteria; order Rhizobiales; family Aestuariivirgaceae; genus Taklimakanibacter. The sequence goes on along the minus strand of CAWJDZ010000028.1, from coordinate 102,145 downwards.
TCTCAATTCTGGCGCTGGCGGAACAGTATCTGGGCTTCATCGAGAATGCTCGTGCCCGCCGCCTGGAGATTGCCGCCGACTATCTCGTGATGGCGGCATGGCTTGCCTATCTCAAGTCACGCCTTCTCCTGCCCAAGACCCCAGGCGAAGAAGAAATGCCGGCAGAAGATCTGGCTGCCCATCTCTCATTCCGTCTGCAGAAGCTGCAAGCTATGCGCGACGCGGCAGCCCAGCTCATGTCACGCAATCGTTTGGGCCGCGATGTCTTCGGGCGTGGCGAGCCCGAGAAACTCGTCTTCGACACCAAAGTTGAATATGCCGACAATCTGGTCGATTTACTGAAGGCTTATGCCGAACGGCGGCAGAAGAAAGCGCGCCACCACACTTATACGATCAAGCGCATCAAGGCCTGGTCGATCAAGGATGCGCGCCAGGTTCTCGAGCGCCTTGTCGGGCGCATGGACGGTTGGGGTAGTCTCGACACCTGGCTTGCCGACTATATGGGCTCGATGGAAGGGCGCGCCACCGTGATCGCATCGAGTTTCACCGCAAGTCTGGAGCTCGCGCGCGAAGGCGTTATCGAGATCAGGCAGGAACGGGCTTTCGAGCCTATTTACATGCGCCGGCGCGCCAGTGCCGCGTGAGGAGGAAGTTCAACTCATGACGAGGCCGCAGGCAATCTCAACGTCACCTCAAACCGTGGAGCCGGTGACAGATGAAGTCATGCCAGAGCCAAGCGACAATGTGACAATGCATCCGCGCGCCGATCGCAGTCATCACCTGCGCATTTTGGAAGCGCTGCTATTTGCCGCGGCCGAGCCGTTGTCGGCGGAGCAGTTGAGCGTTGCCTTGCCGGAAGGTGCGGACCTTCCTTCCTTGCTCACTGACCTACAGGCGAATTACGCCAATCGCGGCGTTAATCTGGTTCAGGTCGGCGGCAAATGGACGTTGCGCACCGCCGGCGACCTGAGTTTCCTTTTGCGCCGCGAAGCGGTCGAGCAGAAGCGCCTGTCCAAGGCCGCGCTCGAAACCCTGGCGATCATCGCCTATCACCAACCGGTCACCCGCGCCGAGATCGAGGAAATCCGCGGTGTTGCCATTTCCAAGGGAACGCTCGACATCTTGCTGGAGATCGGCTGGGTGCGCATGCGGGGGCGCAGGCGCAGGCCTGGCCGTCCTGTGACTTACGGCACGACGCCGGCCTTCCTTTCGCATTTCGGCTTGAACGAGATCGCCGATTTGCCGGGTATGCAGGAGCTGCGCGGTACCGGCCTGCTTGATGCCACCATGCCGCCGGGCTTCGATATCCCCATTCCGAAGGTGACCGATGAGCTGACACCGGACGAGGACCCCCTCGACGGGAATGAGCAGATCCCTTTGGAGATGCATTTGCCGGATCAGGAAGAATCGCCGCCCGAGGACGGGCGGGCGGATAGCGAGAGCAATTCCTGACTGCGCTGCTCAGTCTTCTTGGCGCAAGCTTGGCGGTAGTGTACATCGCCCCCCATGAACACGGCAGAGTTCATCAACGGAACCGTGAAAACGCATGAATGGGGGCCCCGCGGCACGGCCGGAGCGACCTTTGCCGGGCGGCTGACCTTCGAGGATGTGAGCTTGAGTTTCGGCCCGATCCAGGCCGTACGCGGAGTCAGCTTCGACCTGAAGCCGGGCGAGATCGTCTGCCTGCTCGGACCTTCGGGCTGCGGCAAGACCACACTATTGCGGATCGCGGCGGGGATCGAGCGTCCACAGTCGGGCCGAGTTTTGATCGACGACCTGGAAATGGCGGGGCCCAGCCGGTTCGTGCCACCCGAGAGGCGCAACATCGGGCTGATGTTCCAGGATTTCGCGCTCTTCCCACATATGAGCGTCATCGACAATGTGGCTTTCGGCCTGCGCGGATTGCGCCGCCTCGATGCGCTGAACGAGGCGCGCCATGCCTTGAAGCGCGTGGGACTCGAAGATTATGAGCATGACTATCCGCATCGTCTCTCGGGCGGCGAGCAGCAGCGTGTCGCTTTGGCGCGTGCGATCGTGCCGCGCCCGCAAGTGATGCTGATGGATGAGCCGTTTTCCGGTCTCGATCAACGCTTACGGGACAATGTCCGTGCTGAGACGCTCGCCTTGCTGAAGGAGACGCGCGCCACCGCGATGCTGGTCACGCACGACCCGGCGGAAGCGCTCGGCCTTGCCGATCGCATTCTGTTGATGCGCCGCGGCCGCCTGATCCAGGCGGGACCGCCCACCGACATCTATCGCCGTCCGGCCGATGCCGAGGCAGCCCGCTTCTTTTGCGATATGAACGAACTGACCGGCCGGGTGCGGAACGGCCAAGTAGAAACGCCGCTTGGAACTTTTGCCGCTGAAGGCCACGCCGAGGGTGAAACGGTACTGGTAATGGTGCGGCCGCAGGCCTTCTCGCCAGTCCCTGCCGGGTTAGGCCCGGAGGGATTTGTCTTGGCCGAGCGCTTCATTGGCGATTCAATGCTCCTAAACGTCATTTTCACGGGCCTCGAGGAGCCGCTCGTCATTCGCATGCCCGCGGGAACGGCGCCGGGCCAGGGCGCGAGCCTCGCCTTTTCTATCGATTCAGCTCAGGTTTTGATCTTTACGGCCGATGGTTCCACCCCCATCTAACAAGGGGCAGTTTTGTTGCGGCGCTCATGCCTTTCTGCAATAGTGCCGCCAACGCAGGGCCGAGGGCCCTCATGGTTTCAAGGGAGTAGTAAATGGGTTCGCTTTCGATTTGGCACTGGCTGCTGGTGATCCTCGTGGTCGTCCTCTTGTTCGGCCGTGGCAAGATCTCCGATTTGATGGGTGACGTCGCGAAAGGCATTAAGAGCTTCAAAAAGGGCATGGCTGACGACACCGCCGATGCTGATGCTGACGACAAGACGAAGTCGCTCGAGCAGTCGGCCGAGAGCAAGGTCGGCGAGAAAGTCAAAAGCTGATTTGGGCTAAGGCCCAAATCAGGGGGGCCAGAGAGCCAAAATGTTCGACTTCGGCATCGGTTACACCGAGATTATGGTGATCGCCCTGGTGGCTATTATCGTCATCGGGCCCAAGGACCTTCCCAAGGTCTTGCGCGCCTTTGGCCGCACGATGCAGAAGGTGCGCGGCATGGCGCGCGAATTCCAGGGTCACCTCGATCAGGCGATGCGCGAGGCGGGTGTCGACGACATCAAGAAGGAGATCAACAATCTCAAGACCATGAATCCTGTCGAAGATGTGAAGAAGGAAATCAATTCGATCTCAGCCAGCAATCCAATTCCGACTGTGGCAAAAGATCTTTCGGCCGAGATCAAGAAGCAGGACGACGACTTCAAAAAGTATTTCGGCGAGAATGGCACGAAGCCGGCCGGCCCTGCGCCGACCCCCACCAGCGAAGTTGTGAAGAGCGAGTCTGCCGCCGCGGCGAAGACTGAGGCGCCGCCCGTAGTGCACTGATGAGCCAGGCCGACATCGACGCAACCGAAGCCCCCTTGCTCGATCATTTGATCGAGTTGCGCCGAAGGCTGATCTATTGCGTCATCGGTCTCGTCCTCGCCTTCGCGCTGAGCTTCGCCTTTTCGACTCAGATCTTCAATATCCTCATCATGCCCTTCGAATGGGGAACGGGAGCATCGGCCAAGCTCATACAGACGCAGCTTCTGGGCTTCTTCCTGGTGAAGCTCAAGATCGGTTTCTTCGGCGCGATGTTTGTCACCTTTCCGCTCATCGCCATTCAGATCTATCGCTTTGTTGCACCCGGTCTCTATAGCAATGAGCGCAATGCGTTCCGGCCCTATCTTATCGCCACTCCGGTCTTTTTCGTTTTGGGCGCCTGCCTCGTCTTCTTCTTCCTCCTCCCGGTCGCCATAAGGTTCTTCTACAGCCTCATCGAGAACACCGGCGGGAATGGGCAAACAGCGGTCGAACTCATGCCGGACGTGCTCTCCTATCTCGATTTCGTGATGATGCTCATCCTGGCTTTCGGCCTGTGCTTCCAGTTGCCGGTCATCCTGACGCTCTTGGGCCAAATCGGGGTCGTCTCCTATCAGCAGCTGAAGAGCGGGCGCAAGTTCGCGATCGTCGGCGTATTCATCGTTGCTGCCGTGCTGACTCCGCCCGATCCCATTTCGCAGATCGCCATGGCTATCCCGCTGATGGGCCTTTACGAGGTCGCGGTGCAGGCGGTGCGGATCATGGAAAGTCGGCATGCCGCTGCGGCAGCCAGGATGGAGGCGGAAGAGGCAGCGAAATCGGCGTAAGTCCGCCTGGCAATAAATTCTCGCAAGTGCGGAGGCTTTGCCTTGAGCGTCCGGGGCCCTATAGCATCCCGCAACACGGGAATCGGACATGCACGACCTCAAATTCATCCGCGATAATCCTGAAGCATTCGACAAGGGCCTGGCCAGGCGCGGCCTCGCGGCCGAGGCAGCAGCGCTCATCGCCCTCGATGAAGAGCGCCGCAGCCTGATTGCCAGGCTCCAGGCGCTGCAAGAGCGCCGCAACGCCGCCTCCAAGGAGATCGGTCAGGCCATGGGGAGGGGCGACAAGGCCAAGGCCGAATCGCTCAAGGCGGAAGTCGCCCGCATCAAGGAGAGCATGCCGGGCGACGAAGAGGCCCTGAAGACGGCGCAGACCGCACTGCACCATGCGCTCGCCGCCATTCCCAATCTGCCGGCTGATGACGTGCCCGAAGGGCCTGACGAGGCCGCCAATGTCGAAGTCCGCCGCCACGGCAGGCCCAAAGGCCTAAATGCCGCGAAGCAGCATTTCGAAATCGGCGAGGCGATGGGTCTCATGGATTTCGGGACGGCGGCGAAAATCTCGGGTGCCCGTTTCGTGGTCCTCAAAGGCGCGCTTGCCCAGCTCGAGCGCGCCCTTGGCAATTTCATGATCGATCTCCACACGCGCGAGCACGGCTATACCGAAATCAACCCGCCCCTGATCGTGCGCGACGAGACCATGTTCGGCACGGCCCAGCTGCCGAAATTCGCCGAGGATCAATTCCACACGACCGACGGGCGCTGGCTCATCCCGACGGCCGAAGTATCCCTCACCAATCTGGTGCGCGAGTCGGTGATCGAGGAAGAAGTGTTGCCGATCCGTGTCACGGCATGGACGCCATGCTTTCGCTCCGAAGCAGGCGCCGCGGGCCGCGACACCCGCGGCATGATCCGCCAGCATCAATTCTCCAAGGTCGAACTCGTCTCGATCACGAGTCCGGAGCAGTCGCGCGATGAGCACGAGCGCATGACGGGATGCGCTGAGGAGGTGTTGAAGCGGCTCGACTTGCCGTTCCGCACATTGACGCTGTCGACGGGGGACATGGGCTTCTCGGCTCGCAAGACCTATGACATCGAAGTATGGTTGCCGGGCCAGAACGCCTATCGCGAGATTTCCTCCTGCTCCGTCTGCGGCGATTTCCAGGCGCGCCGCATGGACGCGCGATACAAGCCCAAGGAAGGCCAGGGCCCCCGGTTCGTGCATACGCTCAATGGCTCGGGAGTTGCGGTTGGCCGTGCTCTCATCGCCGTGCTTGAAAATTACCAAAATCCGGATGGCAGCGTCACGATCCCGGAGACACTGCGCCTGTACATGAATAACGAGACTGCAATCAAAGGGGTATGATGCGCATCCTTCTCACCAATGATGACGGCATCCACGCCGAGGGTCTCGAGTCGCTCGAAAAGATCGCGCGTGAGATTTCTGACGATATCTGGATAGTGGCGCCCGAATCCGAACAGTCCGGCGCCTCGCACTCGTTGTCACTTGCTGATCCCTTGCGCCTGCGCAAGATCGGCGAGCGGCGCTTCGCCGTCCTTGGCACGCCGACCGATTGCGTCGTGATGGCAGCGCGCAAGGTCATGCCCGACGCGCCCGATCTCGTGCTCTCCGGCGTCAACCGGGGTCAGAATATTGCCGATGATGTGACCTATTCGGGCACCATTGCCGCGGCCATGGAAGGTACTGTGCTCGGCTTCAAGTCAATTGCCTTGTCGCAAGTAATAGGTATCCACAATCGAGACGCGCTGACTTACGATGTCGCTGAGCGCCATGGCGCAAATGTCCTGAAGCAGCTTCTCGATGTTGAATTGGGTCCGGGCGTTCTGCTCAACATCAATTTCCCGGACTGCCGCCCGGATGACGTGGCAGGCGTCGAGGTGACGCGGCAGGGCAAGCGCGACCAGAATTTGCTCACTATCGATGAGCGTCGGGATACCCGTGGGCGGCCTTACTACTGGATCGGCTTCCAGCGCGAACGCGGCAATCCGCCGGCCGGGACCGATCTTCGGGCTGCCTTGGAAAAGCGCATCTCGGTGACGCCACTTCATATGAACCTCACTCAGCTCGAAGCCATTGAACCTCTTCGGGTGGCTCTGGAGAAATCGTGATCGAGGACTATCGCAAGATCGAGCTGATCATGTCCCTGCGCAATCAGGGCATCCGTGATCAGGGGATTCTCGAAGCGATAGAGCGCACGCCGCGCGAAATGTTCTTGAGTCCGTCATTCCAGCCAATGGCCTATGCCGACCAGGCCTTGCCCATTGCCTGCGGACAGACGATCAGCCAGCCCTATGTCGTGGCCTTCATGACCGATCGGCTAAAATTGAACGACCGCTGCAAGGTGCTCGAGATCGGCACCGGCTCAGGCTATCAGACCGCCATTCTCTCGCCGCTTTGCCGCAGGGTTTATACCATCGAACGATACCGGATGCTGGCGAAAGAGGCCGAGGAGCGCTTCAAGTCGCTTGGCCTTTCCAATGTCACGCAGATGGTAGGCGATGGCAACAAGGGTTGGCCGAAACAAGCGCCCTTCGACCGCATCATCGTCACCGCGGCAGCGCCGGAAGTGCCGCAACCGCTTGCCGACCAGCTTGCCGTGGGCGGCGTCATGGTTATTCCGCTCGAGAGCGGACCGATGAGTCAGGAGCTTGTGCGAATTACGCGTGACGAGCAAGGCTACGCCCATGAGCGCCTGCTTCCAGTGAGATTCGTTCCTCTGGTCGAAGGTGTTGCCAAGGAAAGTTGACGCCGGTCCGCCTGGTCTGCTTCTCCGTTCAGCCGTTTTCGGGTGGGTCGGCCCCAGCTTCGCGACTACTCTCAGGGGCATGCCAATCGACGAGGTTTCACGATGAGCACGACTATTCTGACCGACCGTGTCCACACGCCCCTCGGGCCGATGTTCCTGATGGTCGAGGACAATGTGATGGTCGGGCTCGAATTCGACGATCAGCCGGAACGCTATATGAAGGATTTGCGCCAGCGTTTTCCCAATTTCGTGATGCGGGAAAAAATCAACCCTTGCGGCTTCTCCGACCACTTGCGGGCATATTATTCGGGTGACCTCTCGGCCCTCGACGATCTCCCGGTCAAGGGCGGCGGCACGGCTTTCCAGGAACGCGTCTGGATCGAGCTCCGGCGCATCAGGGTCGGCACTACGGTATCGTATGGAGATCTTGCGGTGCGGCTCGGCGACAAAAAGGCGGTGCGAGCGGTTGGTCTCGCCAACGGCCGCAATCCGATCTCGGTGGTGGTGCCTTGCCACCGCGTGATCGGATCGGGTGGCATGCTTACCGGCTATGGCGGCGGTCTGCCGCGCAAGGCCTGGCTGCTCAGCCATGAAGGTATGTGCGTCCGCAACGGCCAGGTGGATCGGCAGAGAGAACTTTTCGGCGCGTGACCGGCAACCCCCCAGTCGAACTTTGCGCTTCACGTCCAGTCCTTGTTGACCAAATCGCGCAATCGCTTGAGACTTGGGATCTTGAGAGCGCGCCCTTCCTTCACGACATAGCCCTGGCCCTCGAGCCAGGCGAATTCGCGGGTGACAGCTTCCCGGTGCGTGCTGATGCGACTGGCAATCTCGGCGTGCTTTGGGGGCGGTGATAGGATAGCCTGGTCCTTGTCCCCGTTAGCCGCCACCGCGATCCGCAAGAGTTCCGCCCGCAGTCGCTGGCGCACCGCCATGGTGCTGAATTCGAATATACGGGTGGTCAGAACGCGCACTTGCCCGGTCAAGTGCCTCAGCACGGCCATGGTGAATTGCGGATTGTTGGCGATGGCAGCGTGGAAATGCGGCTGCCGCATGACCGCTGCGACACAGCGCTCGACGCACTCGACGCTCGCTGAGCGCGGCTGGCTGTCGAGGGCGGACAGCTCACCGACGATCGTGCCAGCGGCAATGTCTCGGAAACCGACGCGCTGCCCATCAGGCGAATAGATGCTGACACGGGCCATCCCCTCGAGAAGAAACAAAACATCGAAGGTCAGATCGGTATGGCCCATGATGAGCTCTTGCGCGACGTATTCGCGAATCGCGCAATGCTTGGCGATCTCGGCAAATGCAGCCGGATCCAGGGGTTTGAAATAGGGGATCGACCTCAAGGCGTCCAAATGTTGCTTGCTCATGTCACAATGCCGGCAGGAAGAAGCTGCGGACTATGAATAGGAACAAAGCACACGCGCGGCAATGGCGAACTGAGGCCCCCTCCCGGCCACAGAATCAGGCCGATCTTCTGGTGCCGGCGCAGGTGAGACGCGAGTCGCTCGATGTGGGCCTCGAAGACTCGCGCTCCCGACGAGCGCAGATGGGCATTCAGATTCAATGGGGATCGTGATACCGCAGTGACTTTTCCGGGACACTCGTGACAATCACGTGCGGGTTGCGGCTCGCAAGTTCCAGCCGTGGGTCGCCATTGGTATCGAGCGCGACGCCGATATCGTCGAGAAGGTCAGGACTGAGCGTGCTCAGCGTGTCCCGCAGCTCTAACGCGTGCCGGTGAGCCCTGTAGGCTTTACGCTTCAGTTCTATCCAGACCACAAGCTTTTTCAGATAAGTGAACCCGGAAACACGGGCGTCACGGCGACTGGTCAGGCGCTCTGCTTGAGTGTTCATGGTTCCTCTCCTAGCCCCCGTCAGGCGTTCGTTCGACAGGTCTCGAACTGACAACGCACCCTAATATTGGCCGCACCTGAATGTCTGTGACGAAACACACAACGGTCGAGGGAGAAGTCGTGCAGGCGGTGACTCTCTTCCGCAAAAAAAGGGCCCCATTCCGGGCGTCGGAACCGGAATGGGGTTAGTTGCCTCTGGAGGAAAACCAGAGGTGGGGAGATGTCATGTCTGATCGTCGGAATCAGCCAACCAATAGGCGGACAAGACGGCGAGGGCGACGGCGAGCATAAAAACGAAGATCATGAAGGCGGCGAGCGCCAAAAAGCCCTCGTCCTTGTAGGTGGAAATCGCCAAATGGGCGCCGGGCCAGATTGCGCCGGCGGCTAGGATGGCGAAGAAATAGAACGCGAGCTCCTTGAGAGAGGGCGTTAGAAGCCCGCGTCCCACGCTCCATGCCGCAATGAGCACGAGCGGAAGGCATAGAAACAAGCCGGTCATAGCAATAGCGCTGAAACGGTGGGTGAGGAGCGCGTCGGCTCCGACCAGCAGTATCCCGACAAGCCCTAAGGCGGCGAGAAAGCGCGTGCGGTGCGGATGCAAGCGGTGCGGCGGCCTCGACTGCGGCGCGGGAAACTCCATGGCTGCGTTCCGGATCATGACCGTTTACGCCACTTTGAAGACCGCGGCAGCGCCACGACATTTGTAGCGTCAATTGACGAGGGCTCATTTGCGAGATCGGTCAGTGTGCCTATGTCCATGCCGATATCGTTGAGAAGCTTGGTGTCCATCGCGCTGAGATACACTACCGTCTCCTCTTCCAGACGGCGGGCGCGGCGGGCTTGCCACTTCGTGTTCACCCAGTCGGCGAATTTTCCGAGCGGCGAGTGTCTCGGTTGGCGGCGAGTGAGGGGACGATGCGCGTGAGCGTTCATGTTCTCTCTCCTGTATTGCTCTTCGGCTCTTGGCGGCCGAATTCGAAAGTTCATGCATGAGAGACTAGTGAGAGACCCGGATCGCGTCTGTGGGGAAACTCACAATACCAAATGCGGGAATAAGTCGCTTTTCCGTCGTCTTGCTTCGCTGCGGGGCAGAGCAGAAAAAGGCCCGATTTCGGAAGGTTCCCCGCTCCAGGAGCCTACTTCTTGCAAGTTCCCGCGGGGGGCGCCGCAACCAAACTCTAGGCCTTTCTCGCCGTCTTTCGGTTGCGCAGAACGTGCTCGTGACCGGCGTCGTAGAGGGCCGAATCACGGAACTCGTGGGCGGTGAGGACGGGTCCGACGATCACCAAGGCGGTGCGGGTAAGCTTTGCCGCGCGTACTTTCCGGGCGATCGTCGCGAGCGTGCCCTGAATGATCCGTTGGTCGGGCCAGCTCACCCGGTATCCGACCACCACCGGGCAGTCGGGTCCGTAATGGGGGATCAAGGCCCGTTCCACATAGCCCAGATTGCGCACCGAAAGGTGGATGACGAGTGTCGCCTTGGAGCGCCCAAGCTCCTCGAGCGTCTCCAGGTGCGGCATTGGCGACGCCTGCATGGCGGTACGGGTGAGAATGATCGTTTGGGCGATCTCGGGCAGGGTGAATTCGGTCTTGAGCGCCGCCGCCGTAGCCGCGAAGGCCGGCACCCCCGGAGTTACATCATAAGGAATACCGAGCGCGTCGAGCCGGCGCATCTGCTCGGCAATGGCGCCGTAGATCGAAGGATCGCCAGAGTGGACGCGGGCGATGTCTTTACCCGCCCGATGCGCCGTTTCGATCTCGGCGATGATCTCATCGAGATGAAGAGGCGCCGTATCGATGACCAGCGCCCCCTCGGGGGCGGCCTTGACGATTTCCTCCGGCACCAGCGAGCCCGCATAGAGGCAGACCGGACAGCTCTGGATCAGCTTCAGGCCCCGGAGCGTGATGAGATCTGGCGCGCCTGGTCCGGCGCCAATAAAGTGAACGGTCATGTTTTTCTCTTCCGGGCATAGCCGCGCGGCGTGTAGGCATAGGTCCGGCCATCGCCACGGCGGAAGGATCTCGATTGCGATGAACCGACCATCACCAGTGTGAGCATGTCGACTACGTCCGGATCGAATTCGTTGAACGGAACGATGCGCATCTTCTCTTCGAGCCGTCCCAAATTGCTGGCGATGATGACCGGCGTATCGTCTGATCGATAAGGCTTCAGGATTGCGAGCGCCCGCTCGAGCTGGTCTCGGCGCTTGAGCGATCGTGGATTGTAGAAGGCGGTTACGAAATCGCCTTGGGCAGCAGCCTGAAGCCGCTTCTCGATGATTTCCCAAGGGGTCAGGAGATCGGAGAGCGAGACGCAGCAAAAATCATGGCCGATCATGGCGCCCGCCCGCGCCGCCGCCGCCTGGAAGGCGGAAATGCCAGGCAGCACCTCGACGGCGACACGCTGCGGCTCGAGATCGATGAGCTCATAGACCAGCGCGGCCATGGCGTAGACGCCGGGATCGCCTGAGCAGATGAGGGCGACCTCGCGGCCTACCCTTGCGAGCGCAATGGCGTGACGCACGCGGGCTTCTTCGGCGCCCAGGGGAAAGCGGTGCTCTTTCTGCGAATGCCTAAGGTCTCGCGCCAGGTCGAGATAGAGCTCATAGCCGACCCAATCGGTCGCTCTGCGCAAGGCTTCGCTCGCCGCAGGACTGCGCGAGGAAAGATCGCCCGGTCCAAGGCCGACGAGTGTGACCCGACCGCGCCCGCGACCGCGCAATTCGACAATCGGGTCAGGGGACAGCGCGACGGCGCATGTGGCGCGCTTGGATTTTGTTTTGGGAACGATAAGCTCGGCATGAGGACCCGCTGCCGCCAAGGCCGCCCCTTCAGCGACGCCCGGGCAGCCGACCTCCTTCATCACGAGGTCCGACGGCGTCTTGAGCCTTGGCGCCTCGGCATTAAGCTCGGCCGCCGTGAATACGCGGAACCGCACGCCGAGATGCTGCGAAAGAGCGTCGATCGCGGCCTCGTCCTCCTTGAGGTCGATGGATGCGATTGCGGCAAGGGCATGCTTGGACAAGCGGTTTCGGGCGAACGTATCCTCCACCAGCGCCAGAAGCTCTTCCGGCGACACGCCGCGCTCGCCCCCGACGCCAAGCGTGAGGACTTTCGGATGATAAACGAGGTGTGATGAAGATCCGGGGAGGTCCTCATGCGTCGCCGTCACCTGGAGAGCAGCTTCCGAGGACACCGGAAGATCGAACCACGGAATGCGACCGTTGACACGGACTCTTTCACCGGCGAGGACCCGCGCTGCAAAAGGCTTCATATCGTCTGGATTGGCTATGGCCCAGCCTTGCGGCGGATCGTCCAGGCCCATGCCGAAGCGTAGATCGCTGGCTGTCGTGATCGCGGCATGACCCTCAGTGATCTTAGCGATCTTGCGCGCCAGCTCATTGCCGCCATGATGACCTCCGAGCAGCGGGACGACGGAACTGCCGTCTTCCGCGACCGCCAGCACAGGCGGTTCGTGACGCTTGTTACCCAACAGTGGTGCCAAGGCGCGGATGACGATGCCGGAGGCACAAAGGGCAATGATCGGTCGGCACTCGCCGAACAACGCCTGCAGGGCCGCCGTCGCATTCGCGTAATCTTGGTCGAGCCCTTTCAGGCCGCGGGGCCCATGGACCTCGGCTTGAAAGGCGTCCTTGAGCTTCAGCGCCAGCGGCAAGGCGGAGCGCCCCAGGATGAAAATGGCGGCGACCTTCACCACGACTCGCCGCCTTTGTAGACGAGGATGGTAGAGAAATAGGGCCGCTCGCCTTCGGGGACGTCGGCGAGCGGCGTGATCTTCTCGTCCTCGCGCGTCGCTCTTTCAACAATGGTCGCTTGCCCTATGAGCCCGAGCCCGCTCAGCACACCGCGGATCTTTTCGAAATGCTGGCCCACCTTCATGATGGCAATGGCGTCAGAGGAAGCGATCTCATCCCTGAGGCGCGGGGCATCGAGGGTTCCGGGCAGCACCTTCAGCACATCGTTGCGTGCAGCGAGGGGCCGGCCGATCGCGGCCGCGCAGGCGGTGATCGAGGCGATGCCTGGAACGACCTGCGTCAGATATTTCTGCGCCAACCGCGTCAGGAGATAGGCGAAGCTGCCATAAAACAAGGGATCGCCCTCGCACAGGAAAGCCACGTCGCGCCCTTGATCGAGATGATTGGCGATGGCCTGCGCCGCGACATCATAGGCTTGTTGCGCAGGTTGTCTTTCGCGCCGCATCGGCACTGCGATGGCGAGTTCGATCACATCTTCCGGGATGAAGGGGGCGGCGATGCTGCGCGCCAGGCTGTCATTGCCGTTCGCCGCCGGATAGGCGATGACCGGAACTTGCGAAATGAGGCGCCAAGCCTTGAGCGTGAGAAGCTCGGGATCGCCGGGTCCGACGCCGAGACCATAAAACGTGCCTCTCATGGCTTGACGGCCTGCCATTGCAGGACCGACATGCGCGGCTTCAGCGCCCGCAACGGACCGATGCGCCTCAGATAGGAGATATCGAGACGCACCATGTCGCCGCCATGTCTCTCCTGAAGGTCGACAAGGTGCAACTCGCCCTCGAGTGTCACCACGTTCGCCACCATGCGTCCATGCGATTTGAGCGCCGTCCAGCTCGTCTCAAAGACACCGGGAATTCCCATGCCGCCGCCAATGAAAACGGCATCGGGTCTTACCTGTCCGGCGAAACTTTGTGGCGCTTCGCCGGCGATCACTTTCAGCCGTGGCGTTCCGAGGCGATCGGCATTTTCACCGATCATGCGCAGGCGCTCGGCATCATGTTCAAAGGCAATGGCCTGCGCTCCCCGCGCAGCGCGCATCCATTCGATGGCAATCGATCCGCAGCCGGCACCCACATCCCAAAGCAGCGCGTCCGGATATGGTCCAAGGGCGGCGAGCGTAGCGGCCCTGACTTCGCGTTTGGTAAGTTGGCCATCATGGATGAAGGCATCATCGGGAAGGCCCGGAATGCGCGGCAGGAAGGCAGCGCCGGGCTTGGGCCTGCACCAGATGGCGAGGGTGTTGAGATCGGCGAAGGAGCGCTCGCGGAAATCCTCGGCCCGAAAGTGGATGCTGTTCTCGTGTGGGCCGCCCATATTCTCGAGAACAGTTATTTCACTGGGTCCATAGCCGCGCGCCACAAGGCGGCGAGCAACCTCGGCGATCGTTGAGGCGTCTGCGGTAAGGGCCAGGAGACGTACATCGGGCTGAATGAAGGCTTCGAGATTGGCGGCGGGCCGGCCATGCAAGGTGATCGTGTCGCAATCGCCCAAAGCCCACCCCATACGCGCGGCAGCGAGGCTGAAGGAGGAGAGATGAGGCACGACTTCCATCTCGGCGAAGGGCACGATCTCCATGAGCTTGCGAGCGACGCCGAAGTTGAGCGGATCGCCGGTTGCCAGCACCACCGTAGAGCGGCCGCGCAGGGGCCCTATGCGATCGACGACAGCGCTGAACGGTTGCGGCCATTCATGTTGCTCGGCCGAGCTGTCACCTATCAGCGACAGCAGGCGCTTTGAGCCGACGATGACCTCGGCGTGCGAGAGAAGCGACCTCGCCCGGGGAGAGAGACCCTCGAGGCCGTCCTCACCCATACCGATGATGCTGAGCCATTTCGTCATATCGTCAAATCTGCCGTTACTGCATTGATGACCGAGGCGGCCATGGCAGACCCGCCACGCCGTCCCAGAAGCGTGGCATAGGGAACCTCGCGGGGATTCTCTGCGAGCTCGTCCTTGGATTCCTTGGCGCCGATGAATCCTACGGGGAAACCGATGATGGCGGCGGGTCTGTCTGCGCCGGCATCGAGCGCCTCGAGCAGCGCGAAGAGCGCCGTCGGCGCATTTCCGATCACGGCCACGGCTCCAGCGAGACGCGGCAGCCAGAGCGATACGGCCGCCGCCGAGCGCGTGATCTTGCGCGCAATGCCAATCTTGCGCGCCTTCTCGTTATTCAAAGTGCAAATGACATCGACACCGGTCGGCAGCATCCGGGCGATGATGCCGTGACGAACCATTTCGCTGTCGGTGAAGATGGGCCTCCTGTCCTTCAAGGCCTCAGCCACGGCCTTCGGCAATTCGGCCGAAATGCGCAGATCCGCCACAATATCAGTCATGCCGCAGGAATGAATAACGCGCTCGGCTATGCCATGGGTGGAGTTTGGCAGGGACGACAGGTCGGCCATGGCACGAATCGCCGCGAAGGACTGCCGGTAAATCTCGGTCGGATCGCGCAGGTAGTCTCTCACCGCTTTTTCATGCTCCGGGGGCCGAGTGGGTGATCGGCATGCGGATAGGAATGGTGATGGTGCCCCTGTTGTCCTTCATGATCGTGATGGTGATCATGATCATGGCCATGATGGTGGTGGTGACTATGGTCATGATGATGGTGGTCGTGGCCATGGGTCGCCTTGCGGGTGCCGATGCCTTCGACATGATGGTGATGGCTCTCTTGCGGCGCGCCGACCTCGGCTTCGAAGCCCAGAACCTGGGTGCGGAACTTGCACATCTGGCAATTCATGGCGGTTTCGCCCGTGGTAATCTGGTCGATCCGCTCGACGAATGTGTCGATCACGGCCGGATGGTCGTTAAGGTAGGGCGCCTTGGTGAACTGGATGCCGGGATAGCGCTTGGCCACCGCATCGGTCGCGTCATAGATGCGCTGGACCAGTATGCCGGTGAACAGGAAATAGGGAAATACGATGATGCGCCGGTAGTTGAGCCTGGCGGCGTGCTCGAGGGCCGGCTCAACCAGCGGGAATGTCACGCCGGAATATGCCGTTTCGGCCCAGCCGAAGCCAAAGCCTTCCCACAGGAGCCGTGTGACTTTCGACACGTTGGAATTGGCATCGGGATCAGAAGCGCCGCGCCCGACCACGACCAGCAAAGTTTCGTGCCGAGCGATATCGCCTTGCGCATCGGCAAGGGCCTCGTCAATCCGATCGGCCGCCGCACGCATCATCTTAGGATCGATGCCGAGTTCCTTGCCGTAGTCGATCCTAATGCCGTGCTGGGCTGCATAGGTGTTGAGCACCGACGGGATATCGTTCTTAGCATGGCCGGCGGCGAAGAGCATGCCGGGGACGGCGAGCACCTTGTCGACGCCATCCGCCCGGAGCCGGTCGAGGCCATCGCGGATGACGGGCGTGGCGAATTCGAGATAGCCGAACTCAACCGGCTGGCCGTGGAAACGCCGCCTCAGATGGTGGGCGAGGACCGCGAATTCCTGGACGGCATCTTCATCGCGGCTGCCATGGCCGCACAGCATCACACCGGTCTTTGTTTGCATGGGTTCTGCCCCTTTTTGATGCAAGGAGGGACAGGTTCCAGGCACCAGGTAAAATGTGCCTTGGCTTTCTGCAGCTCCGGCATTGGTCCCCGATTTGGGTCGGCCGCACCGGACTTGCTTTCAGTTCCTGAAGGAACGCTGCTCGTCTTGCTGGTCTAACCCCTAGCCACGCCAAGACCGCCGGTCAATCATCGCCGCGACCTCCCATGGTGCAAAGGCGTCGCCATGGGGATTGGGGGAGACCGGTGATTGGCCGTGCTGAGCTAGAATTCGATGCCCTTTTGCGCCTTCACGCCTGATCGGAAGGGATGCTTTATCTGCTCCATCTCGGTGACGAGGTCGGCGATCTCGATCAGCTCGTCCTTGGCATTGCGGCCGGTGACGATCACATGCTTGTCGGCCGGCTTATCGCGCAAGGTCGTGACGATTTCCTCGGTCGGCAGATAGTCGTAGCGCAGCACGATATTGAGTTCATCGAGGAGCACGAGTTTGTATTGCGGGTCGGCGATCATGCGCTTGGCTTCCTCCCAGCCGGCGCGGGCGTGAGCGATGTCGCACTCGCGGTCCTGGGTCTCCCAGGTGAAGCCCTCACCCATGGCCTTGATCGTCACCAGCTCAGGAAATTTCTCCAGCACGCTCCGCTCCCCCGTCGCCCAGGCGCCTTTCACGAACTGCACCACGCCTGCTTTCATGCCGTGGCCGATGCAGCGGAAGACCATGCCGAATGCGGCGGTCGATTTACCCTTGCCCTTGCCGGTATGGACAATGATCAGGCCCTTTTCGATGGTCTTGCCGGCCATGATCTTGTCGCGCGCCGCCTTCTTTTTCTGCATCTTGTCGTGGTGACGGGCATTTTCGTCTTCGCTCATGGGACACGTCCTTCCTTGAGAAGCTTGAGCTGTCCGTAGGCTGAGTTGGAGCGCGGGGTCCACAGGCCGCGCGCGATCGCTTCCTCGAGTTGCTCGGAGATCTCGATCAGCGCGGCAGGGTTGTTGCGGGCGATGAAGTAGCGCGTCGCCTCATCAGCGAGGAAGGCGTCATAGGCGAGATCGAAATGGTGGCTCTGCACCGCCCCGGTGGTGGCTGCGAAGGCGAACATATAGTCGACTGTCGCGGCAATCTCGAACGCACCCTTGTAGCCGTGGCGCTTGACGCCGGTGATCCATTTCGGATTGACCACACGCGACCGCACGACGCGGCCCACCTCTTCCTCGAGCGTGCGGATGATGGGGCGCTCGGGACGCGAATGGTCGTTGTGATAGACCCGCGGCCGCTTTCCGGACATCTCCTCGACGGCCGCCGTCATGCCGCCTTCGAACTGGTAGTAGTCGTCTGAATCGAGAAGGTCGTGCTCGCGATTGTCCTGATTGTGCACCACGGCCTCGATGCGCTTGAGACGTTCGCCGAAAGCGCGCTCGTGGTGGGCGCCGGTATCGCGGGCACCATAGGCATAGGCGCCCCAGGTGATATAGGCGCGAGCAAGATCGGCGCGCTCGGTCCACAGTCCTTCATCGATCAGAACCTGGAGTCCGGCCCCATAGGCGCCGGGCTTCGAGCCGAATATACGATAGCCCGCCACATGCTCGGCTTCCGATTCGGGAAGACCAGCGGCTGCAAGGCTCTTGGCTTCCTGGCGCATGCGCGCAGCGACCGGATTGTCGCTTTCGGGCTCCTCCAGCTGTCCAATGGCGCGGATCGCCTTGTCGAAGAGCTCGATCTGGATCGGAAAGGCGTCGCGGAAGAAGCCCGAGATGCGCAAGGTGACATCGACGCGCGGCCGGCCAAGCCTGGCGAGCGGGATCACTTCATAGCCGGTCACTCGCCAGCTCGATGGCTCCCATATGGGCTTGGCGCCTATGAGAGCCAGGGCCTGCGCAATGTCATCGCCGCCGGTGCGCATATTGGAAGTGCCCCAAGCCGAAAGGCCGAGGGCGCTCGGATAATGCCCGAAATCCTGGAAATGCCGGGCGATGAGATCCTCCGCCGATCTCTGGCCGAGCGTCCAGGCGGTCGGCGTCGGCACCATGCGGTTGTCGAGCGAATAGAAGTTACGGCCGGTGGGGAGGACATCGATCCGGCCGCGAGTCGGAGCGCCGGAAGGACCAGGCGGCACGAATTGCCCATTGAGGCCCTTGAGCAGGTTTGAGATTTCGCGCTCACCTGAAGCACGCAAAGCCAGCCGAATAACCGAACTCAATTTGGGCCACGACCTTGTCCGATTGCATTCCGATGCCAGCATGTCTGGCGATGCAGTGTGACGCCAGGAGTTCGAGACGCTCGACCGTGTCGCCCTGCGTGCGCCAGGCATCTGTGCTCAGTTTCTCAAGAGCTTCGGGACGGGATCCCATCCAGGGAACACCCATGTCGCACACCAGCGGATCGAAATCGGTGAAATCCAGATCCTGAGCCAGAGCACGAATCAGCGATTGATCACCGTGCTCGCCAAGCCCGCGCGGCACGCGCGTCAGCGCCACAAGGAGATCGGTCTCGAGCCGACCTTCGGGCGATGCGCCGAGAATATGGAGGCCATCGCGGATCTGCGCCTCCTTCAGATCGCAAAGATAGGCATCGAGCTTCATGAGATCGCTCGTCTCATCACCGGTGAAGCCGGCATCGACATCGAGCCTCTGGCTCCTGGTGAGATCGAGGATGTCGCGCTTGAGCGCGGCGAGCCGGCGGCGATCGAGGCCGGAGGCGAGATAATATTCATCGACCAGGGCTTCGAGGTCCTTCAGCGGCCCATAGGTCTCGGCCCGAGTCAGAGGCGGTGTCAGATGATCTATGATAACGGCTTGGGCGCGGCGCTTGGCCTGCGTGCCTTCGCCCGGATCGTTGACGATGAAAGGATAGAGATGCGGCAGGGGGCCGAAAGCGATCTCTGGATAGCAGGCGGAAGACAGCCCCGCCGCCTTGCCGGGCAGCCATTCGAGATTGCCATGCTTGCCATTGTGGATGATGGCCTGGGCGCCAAACTGGTGGCGCAGCCAGAAATAGGTGGCGAGATAACCATGCGGCGGCGCCAGCGCTGGGTCGTGATAGGTGGCCTTGGGATCGATGTTGAAGCCGCGCGCCGGCTGGATCGCGACCGCGACATGGCCGAAGCGAAGGATGGGAAGCTCGAAAGCATCTGCGGAGAAGAACGGATCTTGCTCGGGAGCCCCCCAGCGTTGGGTGATCTCGCGCTGGACTTGTTCGGGTAAGGCGGCGAAGTGCCTGGCATAGTCGCCGAGCGCCAGCCTGATCTCGCTCGCATGGCGATGTGCATTGGTCCGACCCTGCTGCAGACGCTCGATCAGCGCATTGCCGTCGGGCGGGATCTCGCCAATGTAGTAACCCGCAGCATCAAGCGCGCGCAGAATGGCGATCGAACTCGCCGGCGTGTCATAGCCGACGCCATTGGCGATGCGCCCATCCTTGTTGGGGTAGTTGGCGAGAAGGAGGGCGATGCGCCGCTTCGAAAGCGGCGTTCGGCGCAAAGCGATCCAGGCCGCGGCCAGATCGGCGACGAAGTCGGTGCGGTCGTGGACCGGTCGGTAGGTAACGATGCGGCATTGCGTCCGCTCGTCCCAATGATCATCCGCCTTGAAGGAGACGGCACGCGAAAGAATGCGGCCGTCGAGCTCAGGCAGGACGACATTCATGGCGAGATCGCGAGCGCCGAGACCTTGCGTGCTTTCCTGCCAGCTCTCGGCACTCGATCCGGCAAAGACCACTTGCAGCACCGCGCAGTCAAACGGTGTGAAGGGTGTGTCGGCAGCGCTACTCCCCGACGACACAGCAAAGGCAGTCGCATTGAGAACGACCGACGGCCGGCATTCGCCAAACGTGGCGGCGATGAACTCTGCGCTCGCGATGTCCTTGAGGCTGGTGACAAAGAGGGGCAGAGGATTGATCCCTCGCTGCTGAAGCGCTGCGATCAGCGTATCGACGGGCGCGGTCTGCGCGCCTTCAAACACGGAGCGATAGAAGACGAGCGCTGCCACGGGCGCATCGACAATCCAATCAGCGCCGAGCTGGTCCAGGCTCTCGCACGTCTCGCCCCGCCAATAGAGGCCCGCCTTGGTGAGCGGGCGCGGCGGCACGGGCGCCCCGCCATGCCCGAGGAAATGCAGGCAGAGTCTGAGAAAGGCAGCCGCATTCTCCTGTCCGCCGGCAATGAGATATTGCCTCAGCCTTTCGCAATCGGCGGGGGGCAAGGTGGAGCGCGTGACAAGATCGGGGTCACGCCGCGCGTCACCCGGGAGGACGGCAAGCCCGATCCCGTGCTCGCGCGCCAAGGCTTCGACCTCGCCAAGGCCATAGGCCCAGTATGGCGCCCCGCCGAGGACACGCAGCACGACGAGCTTCGCGTGCCGCAGAGTTTTTTCGAGATAGAGGTCGACGGAGAGATTGTGCTGGAGCTGCAGCAGATTGGCAAGACGCAACGTAGTCGCGTCGCTGCCGATCGCTTCCCAGGCGCGCGCCAGAGCGGCGAGCTCGCTGTCGGCGGCGGAGAGCACGATGATGTCGCCGGGCTCTTGCGCAAGATCGACGGCTTCGGCCGCCCCGTCGATGACACCCGTCTGGGTCGCAAGCAGATGCATCAGATGTACCCCGCCCCCGCCCCTGGATCACGATCCCTTCTGATCGATACGATCAGAAGGGATGAACGTGATCGAAATCTTAAGTCGGCGCGGGATCGGACGGAAAACCGGTTTCCACTTTTCCTGATCCCACGCTGGGCGTACCCTCTCCGCAATGCGGCGAGGGAGGTGACAACAAGCATCGGCATCAACCTCGCAGCCGGGCCTCGATCAGCGCCCGGTCCATTCCTTTGAGGCCGATGACGACGATCTCGCTCGCTCGCCGTTCATCGACCCGCCAGGGGCGATCAAAATAGCTGTTGAGCCGTGGGCCTACCGCCTGGATCAGGAGCCGGCCCGGCGCTCCCGCGATCGCGGCAAAGCCCTTGAGCCGCAATATGTCGTGCTCGGCAACGACACCCTGAATGCGTGCGATGAGCTGCTCGCGATCGGCAATGACGCCGAGCGCCACCGAAAAGGTGACGAAGTCGTCATGGTCATGCTGCACCTCGCCTTCCATCTCGTGATGGGAGAGGCGGTTGTGAATGTCGTCCTCCGCAGCAGATGCGATGCCAAGCAGCGCACTGGGATCTAGCGCCCCATGCTGCGCTGGCACCAGCTTGGTGCCCTTGCGGATCTGGCTCCTCAGTTCGCCCGCGAGCTTGTCGGCCTCGTGATCGAAGAGCAGGTCGGTCTTGTTGAGGATGATCATGTCGGCGCAGTTGAGCTGATCCTCGAATAACTCCTCGATCGGATTCTCGTGGTCGAGATTGGGATCGGCGGCGCGCTGGCGGGCGACCGCCTCTTCGTCATCGGCAAAGCGGCCTTCGGCCAGTGCCTTGGCATCGACGACGGTCACCACGCCGTCGATGGTCACGCGCGACCTGATCTCGGGCCAGTTGAAGGCGCGCACCAGCGGCTGGGGCAGTGCCAGACCGGAAGTCTCGATGACGATATGCTCAGGCGGGCGGTCGCGGTCGAGGAGCTTGCGCATGGTCGGGATGAAGTCGTCTGCGACCGTGCAGCAGATGCAGCCATTGGCGAGTTCGACGACATCGTCTTCGCGGCAGAAATCATCGCCACAACCCTTGAGGATCTCGCCATCGACGCCGATATCGCCGAACTCATTGATGAGAAGAGCGATCCGCCGTCCCTTTGCATTCTGCAGGAGATGGCGGATCAAAGTCGTCTTGCCGGCGCCGAGAAAACCGGTGATGACCGTGGCAGGAATTTTCTCGAGCGCCATGAATCAGGCCTCCTTCACAAAGCGGTCCATGGTAAAACCGAGGAAGCCGCCAATTGCGAGCCAGAGCAGGGCCGCTGCCGCGAGCGTATTGGCCGCGAATTCGGCTGAAAGGCCGGCGGGCACGCCGCTTTCATGGGTCGGCGGCTGCGGCGCCCCGATAATGTGGGGGAGTGCCACCAGGATGACGGCGGCAATCTTCGCCCACATTTCAATTCGTTGCGTGAAGAGCCAGATCGCCACAGCGGTCGCGATGATCGTACCAACCCACCAGACCTGGCGCGCCGCAAGATCAGCGGCCGGCATACCCGGCAATTCAGGTGCGAGGCCCGCCGCCGGCGCCAGATGGACAGCGAGAAAGCCAGCCAGGCCCCAGAGGACGCCGTTGCGTGGCGTTATCCGCACGCCCGACAGGAGGCTGACGCCTGCCAGTATGGCGGCCAAACCGGCGCCGGCGACGATGCTGGCGAGGAATGTGAACAAGGTGCGCTCGGCGCCATCCTGCGGCGCCCAGGTCTCTTGCTCAGGGGCCGCCTCGGCTGCCGGACCAGTGGCCTCGGTCGAGGTCGTCGTCGCCACGGCGGCATGGTCATTCGCATGACCGTCGCCGGCATTTTCGTATTTTTCAGCTTCGAGAATCAATGGCGTGAGCCGCACATGCTGGACCGCGCCATAGAACAAGCCAGCCGCAATCCCGGCAAGGAGCGCGGCGAGGATTACTCGCCCGATCATTGAGGTGCCTATCTAGTGACAGGGGAAGCCGATCGAGTGGCGCGTATCATGCGCCGCATTATGCAACTTGTCGGCATGGGAAAGGCCGACGCCGACGACCAGGAAGAGGCCGAAGGCCATGACGCTGATCCTGCGGCCATGCGCTGCGACAAAGTGAGAGAGGTGGAAATCCGGTCCGTAGTCATGAGCGTAACACCCTCCGTGTGCTCAACAATGGTTTGAGGGCAGGGCCCTCGGTTGGCGCGGCAGGTCTCCTGACTTGCGGCTCGGGCGGAAGCACGCGGCCTTCCCGGTTAACCAGTGGCCCAATTGCGTACGTCCTCGCCGCTCACAGTTGCGGGGGCAGCCACGGTTTTGGCCCCGATTGGGTCATCCGCACCGTGTTCCCTGTTCGGTTTCTAGCCTTTAGGCATCGAAACACCGCGTTGAACATGGGTGCCACGCCCATAACTCACCGTCAAGGCTCAGCTTTTCCATTCTCTCCACAGCAGTCTGTTCCTATTGTCTTTTGCGCAACTCTCCGGCGTATATTGATTGAACGTTCAATTAGAAAAGGAGGGCCACAAATGGACGCGATCGACTTCGTGACGCCGAACCATCTAAGCGACGATGAGCGCGCCGGCCTTCCGCCATGGACCTATTTCAACAAGGAGCTCTTCCAGATCGAGCAGGAGGAGCTGTTCCGCCGCCACTGGCAGCTCGCCTGCCATTTGAGCAATATACCCAAGGAAGGCGATTGGACGACGTTTGACATTGCGGGCGAGCGGGCCCTGATCGTGCGCGGCAAGGACAATGTCGTGCGCGCTTTCCACAATGTTTGCCGGCACCGGGGCTCGCGCGTCGTCGCGGGCGAGCGTGGCCGCTGCAAGAGCGCGATGGTCTGCCCGTTCCACGGGTGGTCCTATAATCTCGACGGGACGCTGCGCGCCGTGCCCAAGGCCAAGACCTTCCCCAAACTCGATCCCGTGGCACACGGCCTCGTGCCGGTCGAGCATGAAATCTGGCACGGTTTCGTCTTCGTCCGCTTCAAGTCTGGGCCACAAGGCTCGGTAAAGGAGCTGATGGCGGCGCATGAGGCCGAGGCTTCCCTCTACAGGCTCGCCGGGATCACGCCCTATGGGCCCCAGACGCGCGATGTACTCGAGGTGAACTGGAAGGCCGTGCGCGATGTCGACAATGAGGGTTATCACGTGCCGATAGCCCATCCGGCGCTGCATGACCTCTATGGCCAGCAATACAAGGACGGCAGGCCCTCGGCCGGTGTGTCGCGCTCCGAAGGCCGCATCACGGGCGTGTCGCCGCGCTTCTGGAGCGTGCGCAATTATGTCAAGCATCGACCCGTCATGGAGTATCTGCCGGAGGAAGCCCGTGGCCGCTGGGTCTATCTCGGCATGTTTCCCAATCTGGTGCTGATGCTCTATCCCGACCTTGTGGGCTTCTATCAGGAATTGCCGCTGGAAGTGGGCAAGACGCTGCAGCGCGTGGCTTATTACGCGCCTTCAAATGACAGCCGCCAGGCGAAAGTGGCGCGCTACCTCGCGCATCGCATAGACCGCGTCACCGGCGCCGAGGACGCACAGCTCATCAAATGGTCATGGGAATCGATGCAGTCCTCGGGATTTTCGAGCATGATCCTCTCTGATCTCGAGGCAGGCGTGCGCGATTATCACGACATGTTGCGGCGGACGATTCCCGTTTCGGCGCTCGCCGATGAGCCGGTCAAGGGCCAGGTCGAGACGATCAACCACACGCTGCTTGCCGCCCAGCGCAACTGAGCGGCTCCCCCTTGCAGGCGGAAAGCCGGGCATGGCACAGTCATGCCCAATAAAAACCAAGGGAGGGTAAAGTGAAAATCCTGAAATTGATGTCGGCCGCGGTGACGGCCGGCGCAACGCTGATGCTTGCGGTGGGCCTGGCCCAAGCCGCCGACAAGATCGTGATCTCCAACTGGGACGGCTATATGCCGAAGGATTTGCCGGAGAAGTTCAAGGCCGATACGGGAATCGAGCTCGAGGTCGCGGTACATGCGACCAACGAAGAGATCATGGGGAAGGTCGTGGCCTCGAAAGGCGAGGGTTTCGACGTGCTCTTCGTATCATCGCCTTTCGCGGAGGCCCTGAGCAAGCTCGGCATCGCCGCCAAGCTCGACCACAGCAAGATTCCCGAACATCGCCAATCTCTATCCGGAAGCGGCCCAGCTCAAGCATGATCCCGGCAACAATTTCTCGATCCCCTACACCTGGGGGACGACCGGCCTGTGCTACCGCTCGGATGTGGTGAAGACCGCACCCACCAGCTGGAACGATCTCCTGAAGCCTACCGATGATCTCAAGGGCAAGACCACCATGCTGTCGACCGACCGCTGGCTCATGGCGGCGGGTGAGCTGGCGCTTGGCATGTCGGTCAATGAGACCGATCCCGCCAAGCTCGACCAGGTGAAGGCACAATTGATCGAGACGAAAAAGACGCTGCTCACCTATGACGACACGACCTTCTATTCGAAGCTCGTGTCAGGGGAGGCCTCACTGGTCCATGCCTGGGACGGTTGGTGCAATTACGGCATCACCGACAAGCCCGAGATCAAATATGTCGTCCCCAAGGAGGGCTCCGATCTCTGGGTTGATACCATGGTGCTGGTGGAAGGCTCTAAGAACAAGGAGGCAGCCTACAAGTTCCTCGACTACATATTGAAGGCCGACAACGGCAAATGGGTGGTCGAGAACATCATGTACAAATCGCCCAACAAGGCGGGCATGGAAGCGATCGACAAGTCCATGCTGGAGAAATATCCGAATATGGCGATCACGCCTGCCGAGCTTCTCAAATATGAGCAGTTGCGAGATCTGGGCGACGGCATGAAGAATTTCTCGAAAGTCGTGACTGAAATCCTTTCGTCCAAATAAAGTTTCAAACCCGACCGGAGCGATGCGGGGTTCAGCCCGCATCGCTTGCCTTAACGGTGTCATGCCGCAACGACTGGCGTCCCTATTTTTGATGCTTCCCGGCCTTCTCTGGTTGGGCATTCTGATGGTGGTGCCTTGCGGCATCATCCTCCTCACCGCCTTCTATGAGCGCGGCGTCTATGGCGGCGTCGACTGGTCGATCTTCACCTTTGGCAATTTTGCCCGTGCTGGTGAATGGCTCTATCTCTCGATCTTTCTCGATTCGGCCCGCATAGCGGGTCTTGCCGCCTTCTTTGCGCTCCTCGTCGGCTATCCGGCAGCCTATGCTATCGCCAAAGCGGCGCCACAGCGTCAGACGGCGCTGCTGTTTCTGGCGATGCTGCCTTTCTGGACCAATTATCTCATCCGCACCTATGCCTGGATTGTGCTTCTCAATCCCGCCGGCCTCGCAAATAACTTCCTGCAATGGACCGGGCTGATCAATTCACCGCTGCCGATCCTCTACAACGAGTTCGCCGTCATCCTGGGACTTGTCTACAACTACGTGCCCTTCGTGATCCTCGCGATCTATTCGGCGCTGCAGCGCCTCGATCCGTCCTACGCCGAAGCGTCGCGCGATCTCGGCGCTTCCGCGGCGACGACCTTTTTGCGCATCACCTTGCCCCTGACGGCGCCCGGCGTCGCCGCCGGTGCGGTCTTTGTCTTCGTGCTGTCCATCGGCAATTTCGTAACCCCTGATCTCCTCGGCGGCGGCAAGCTGCAAATGGTCGGCAATCTCATTTATGACCAGTTCCTGACCGCCCGTGACTGGCCCTTCGGGTCGGCCCTTTCGGTAGTCCTCATCGCCGTCATGCTGTTGCTGCTCTTCGCCCAGGCGGTTGCCGCCAACCGGGCAGGCGGGGAGGGCAGAGACCATGCGTAAGGCCTATCTCGGGCTCGTCTACGCCTTTCTGTACATGCCGATCGTCGTGCTGATGATTTTGTCGTTCAACAAAGGGGGCCTGCCGACGGCCTGGACCGGTTTTTCGACGGACTGGTATGGGCGGCTGCTCGAAAGCCCCAAGATCATTGCGGCGGCCAAGAATTCGCTGATCGTGGCCGTGGCCTCGACCTTCATCGCGACGACGATCGGCACGCTCCTCGCTTTGGGCGTCGAGCGCCGGAAAGCCTCGGCCGGGCTCGACGCGCTTCTCTTCATGCCGATGATCATCCCCGATATCGTGCTGGCAATTGCACTTCTTTCATTCTTTATCCTGATGAAATTCAGTCTGGGGCTTCATTCCATCATCCTGGCGCATGTGGTGTTCAACATCGCTTTCGTGTGCGCCGTCGTGCGGGCGAGGCTCAAGAGCT
The DNA here is from genome assembly GCA_963841765.1 of uncultured Alphaproteobacteria bacterium. Taxonomy (GTDB): domain Bacteria; phylum Pseudomonadota; class Alphaproteobacteria; order Rhizobiales; family Aestuariivirgaceae; genus Taklimakanibacter. The sequence continues at coordinate 75,191 of CAWJDZ010000028.1, read as the reverse complement.
TCGACTGGTCCTTGACCGAGGCCTCGCGCGATCTCGGCGCCACTGCGCTTGCGACCTTCCGGCATGTGACCTTTCCACTCATCTGGCCCGCGGTGGTCGCGGCGGCCCTGCTGGCTTTCACCTTGTCGATCGATGAATTCATCATCGCCTACTTCACCGCCGGCGCCGGGCAGGGCTCGACGACCCTGCCGATGCAGATCTATGCGATGATCCGTTTCGGGGTCACACCTGAAATCAATGCAATGGCGACGATCGTTCTGCTCGTGAGCTTCGTTCTGGTGCTGCTCGCGCAGCGCATCAACCGCGGCCGCATGCCGGGAATGTAATGACCTGTCAGGGGACAATACGAAAGGGAATCTTGAAATGGCACGGAAGACTGTGACGAAGAAGGCGGCAAACAAGCCAGTCAGGAAGAAGACGGCCCGCAAGGTTGTGAGAAAGCCGAAGAAGGTCATCGCGCTCTTCCCGGAAGCGGCCTTCGGGCCGGCGCTCAATTCGGTCGGCATCGGCCAGGCATTGGAGAGGCTCGGCCACAAGGTGGTCTTCCTCTCCGATCCGGGTTTTCTCGATGTTTACAAGGGCTATGGTTTCGAGGCTCATCCGGTGAACCTCTCGGAGCCTCTGCCCCCTGAGGAGATGGCGAAATTCTGGGTCGACTTCATCAACGGCCACATCCCCAACTTCCGCAAAAGCCCCTATGATCAGATCGACAACTATGTGAAGGGCTGCTGGGAGATGATCGTGGAAACGGCGAAATGGGCCGAGAAGGATCTGCCCGGCGTGCTGAACAAGGTCAAACCCGACGTCGTCTGCGTCGACAATGTCATCCTTTTCCCGGCGATCAAGCGCTATGCGCAGGACAACGGCAAGCCATGGGTCAGGATCATTTCGTGCTCGGAGAACGAGATCGAGGATCCCGATATCCCACCGCATCTTTCCGGCTGCGGCGAGAAGGACAAGGACGGCTTCCGGCGCTATCGCAACCACTTCAACGAAGTCATCAAGCCGATCCACGACAACTTCAACCGGTTTCTGAAGAGTGTCGGTGAAGATGCCTATCCGCTCGGCCAGTTCTTCGAGGCATCGCCGCATATGAACCTGCTGCTCTATCCTTCGGCAGTGAAGTTCAAGCGCCGGCACAAGCTCTCGCCCAAGCAGTTCCAATATCTCGAAGGCTGCGTGCGCAAGGAGATCCCCTACAGGGTGCCCAGATTCAAGAAGAACAATGACAAGCCATTGCTCTATGTGAGCTTCGGCTCCCTGGGTTCGGGCGATGTCGATCTCTTGAAGCGGCTCATCGTCACGCTCGGCAAGCTGCCGGTGAGGGCACTCGTCAATGTCGGCGATTATATCGATCAGTATGACGACGTGCCGCCCAATGTGCACATCGCCAAATGGTTTCCGCAGCCTTCGGTGATCCCGCAAGTCGACGCCGTCATCCATCACGGCGGCAACAACTCCTTCACCGAATGCCTCTATTTCGGCAAGCCTGCCGTCATCATGCCCTATGTCTGGGACGGTCATGACAATGCGACGCGTGTCGAGGAGACCGACCACGGCTTCAGGCTCGACCGCTACAACTGGACGGATGAGGACATGGCCGACCGCATTATGAGGATGGTCAGCGACAAGAAGATGAAGGCGAAGCTCAAGAAAACCTCACAGGACATGCAAAGGCAAAAGGGTCCGGCAAAGGCCGCCAAAGTCATCGACGGACTCTTGCGCCGCAGGAAGTCAGCCTGATGAGCAAGGGACTCGCCTCGAGCGCCCCCCATATCGCGGATCCTGCAAACTTTGCGGGACCCCTCAAGGATTGGGGCCATCAGCCTGATCCGATCGCCGGCCATTCCAAGAGTGATGGTGTGCTCTTGCACAAGGGGCCTGACGGCAAGCCGGAGGCAGGACTCTGGCAATGCACGCCGGGCACTTGGCTGCTCTCGATCCCGCGCGACGAACTGTGCTATTTCGTCTCCGGCTGCGCGACCTACACGCATCAATCGGGTGAGAAGATTGAAATCGTGCCGGCAACGGCGGTGCTGTTCCCAGCCGGCTGGTCCGGAATCTGCGTGGTTCATGAGACCATGCGCAATGTCTACATGCTGAGTTAGGAGACGGAATGCCGACCAACTTGCAATCGTCTGCGCCGCACATTGCCGATCCGGCGCAGTATCCGGGCCCGTTCAAGGACTGGGGCGTGATCCCGACCATGATCGACGGGCAATCTCATACCTCCGGCATTGTCCTGCATAAGGGACCGGAGGGCCAGAGCGAGACGGGCATCTGGATCTGCACGCCAGGCTATTGGAACTGCCATGTGACCAAGGACGAGTTCTGCCATTTCCTTCTGGGCCGCTGCACCTACACCCATGAGAATGGCGATGTCATCGAGATTACGCCCGACACTACGGCCTTCTTCCCCAAGGATTGGAAGGGCACGTGCCGGGTGCATGAGACGATCCGCAAGGTCTACATGATCCGCTGAACCCCTCCCCATATGGGGAGGGAATGACGTTGAAATGTTTTTTGACTACTTTACCAAGATGTTGGTGAACTGCCAGGGATCGCGCTTGTCGATGTCCTCAGCGAAGAGCGTCTGGCGATTGGTGAGCGGAGTCCAGGCGGTATAGACGCCGGCCATCTGGCCGAGATAGGGGAACTGCACCTCGAGACAGCGGCGGAAATCCATCTCGTCCGTCTCGACGACGCCGGCTCTCGGATTCTCGATCGCCCAAATCATGCCCGCGAGGACCGCGCTCGTCACCTGGAGGCCGGTGGCGTTCTGGTTCGGCGCCAGATTGCGCGTCTCCTCGATGGTGAGCTGCGAGCCGTACCAAAAGGCATTCTTCTTGTGCCCATAGAGCAGCACGCCAAGCTCATCGCGCCCGTCGACGATCTCGTCCTCATCGAGGATGTGGATATGCGACTGCTTCTTGCCGCCGTTGCCGAACATCTCATGAACCGAGAGCACCGCGTCATTGGAGGGGTGATAGGCATAGTGGCAGGTCGGCCGGTAGGTGACCTTGCGGCCTCTACGGAGCGTGAAATAGTCGGCGATCGAGATAGCCTCATTGTGGGTGACGAGGAAGCCATGTTGCGGACCAGGGGTCGGCGTCCAGGACCGCACTCGCGTATTGGCGCCAGCGCTCGTGATATAGATCGCCGCACCGCAGCCCGTTTTATGCTTCTTGCCGCCAGGCGGCATCTTCCTCTCATGCGTGCCCCAACCGAGTTCGGCCGGCTGCAGGCCTTCCGAGATGAAGCCTTCCACCGACCAGGTGTTGACGAATGTGTCGAGCGGCTTAGGCTTCTTGGCGCGCTGCGTGTCACGCTCGGCAATGTGGATGCCTTTGACCCCGAGGCGCTTCATGAGCTTGCCCCAGTCTTCGCGCGTCTTCGGTTCGTTGACCTTCACCTTGGTTGCCGCGGCGATGTCGAGCAGCGCCTGTTTGACGAACCATGAGACCATGCCGGGATTGGCGCCGCAGCAGGAGATCGAGGTGTGGCCACCCTGGAATTTTTCCTTGAGCGCCAGGACCTGCTCGCGCATGGCGTAGTTGGTGCGCGCCGCATTGTCGAGCTTACTGTTGTAGTAGAAGCCAGGCCACGGCTCGACCACTGTGTCGATATAGAGCGACCCCGTGGCTTGAGCCAGCTTCTGGATATCGAGGGAGGAGACATCGACCGACAGATTGACGATGAAGGCTTGGTCTGGGCCCTGGGTGAGAAGCGGCGTCAACAGCGACTTGTAGTTCTGCCTGGTGAGCCCTTCCTTGATGAAGGCGATGCCTTCTTTATCGGCGAGATGCCGGTTGTGGTCGTCGGGATCGATGATCGTGAACTTGCTCCGGTCACAGGCGATATGGCGCAAGATGAGGGGAAGCGTGCCCCGTCCGATCGAGCCAAACCCGATCATCACGATGGGGCCATTCCAGGTCGCGTGTTGTGGCCAAAGGGTCATTTTATGCAAGCCCTCCGCTGACGTTGAAGATCGCCGCTCTTTAGCGGAGAGTTTTGTCGCATAACACAAAAAACTGTTCCCGATGGAAAGCTGCCGGTCCGCCCCTTGACGGGTGCCCTCACAAGTGACGAAATAGCCGCAAGCAGGGGATCCGATGCAGAAAGCAGCAATTGTTATATTGGCCGCCCTGGCCTTGGGCGCATGCGGGCGCTATGGCCATGACGAGCAGAGCTATCAGCAGTGCGTCCGGCTGGCGCGTGAAGAGGGCCAGGTCATCAAATATATCGCGACCACCCTGCGCTACCGGCGCAAGTACTATCCCTCGCCCGAGGTCGAGGAAGAATGGCGTCAGGCCAATGCGGAGCGCCGGGCCATCCACAGCGAAAGACGCCATCTCGGCTGCATCTGACGGCCGCAAACCCGTAAAAGTCGCAGTTCCGCCCGATTTGCGTAAAACTTGTCCTTGATTTGACAAGATAACCCTCCCTTAACCTAAACGCGGCATTGTTGCCTGGTCAGTTGGTTCTTGGAGTGTAGGTATGCGTTCCTCTTTCGCGCGCCCCGCCGTTATCCCGTCGAAAGCGCCGCTTCTTCTCAGTATTGCGGCTGCTGTCCTGCTTTCGGCCTGTTCCGGCTCGGTCGATCGGTTCGTCGATTTCTCCTCTCCATCCTCGCCAGATACGCTCTACACCGCCTCGGTGCCGAAGGAAGTCCAGCGCGCCGGCGACGATACGGGCGAGGGGCAAAGGAGGGCAGTCGCCTCTTCCAACGACCGCGATACGGTCTCGCGCAAGCCTCTGGCGACCAATTTCAACAAAGGCAGCCAGAACTACGCCAGCAACGGCTACAACTATCAGCAAAACTACAAGCCGGTTTACAAGCAGCCGATCTTTCAGCCCAAGGGCTACCAGACGGCGGAAACCGGACCTTCCGTCAATGACCAGTCGAACACCCCGGGCCGGTTCGGAACGGTGCGGGTCGAGCCCGGCATGACCCTCTATTCGATCGCCCGCGCCAACCAGTTGAGTGTCGGCGAACTCGCCCAGGCCAACAACCTTGCCGCGCCCTATTCGGTGAGCGTCGGCCAGACGCTGGTCATTCCGGGCCGCGCCAAGGCCGTGACTCCGCAGCCCGCCTATGCCAAGCCGGACACCCCCTTGGCAGCGGGCAACGGCGTCCACACCGTGCGCGCCGGCGAAACGCTTTATTCGCTAGGCCGTACCTATGGCGTTCATCCTTTCACCATTGCCCGCCTGAATGGCCTATCCAACAACGAAGCACTTCACCAGGGCCAGACCCTGCGCGTTCCAGCCAACGCTTCGCACGCGGAGTCCGCGGTTGCGTCCCGTCAGCCCGAGCACACGCAGGCGGCCGTGACTGACAACGCCCCGGCCGGCATCGACAATGACGCCGCCGAACAGCCCGCGGGCGATGGGGCGACGGCGGCGCCAAAGCCAATCGAGCAGCCGCAGCAACAAGCGGGGGACAAGCAGCCGGCAGAGGAAGCGGGCAGCCTATCCTTTCGCTGGCCGGTCAAGGGTCGGGTGATTTCGGGTTATGGATCGAAGCCCGGCGGCTTGCGCAATGAAGGCATCAACATCGCCGTGCCGGAAGGCACTGATGTGCGCTCCGCCGAGGCCGGTGTCGTCGCCTATGCCGGCAATGAGCTCAAGGGCTACGGCAACCTCGTCCTGATCCGCCATGAAGGTGGCTGGGTCACCGCCTATGCCCACAACAAGGACTTGTTCGTGAAGCGCGGCGACACAGTGAAGCGTGGCGATGTCATCGCCAAGGCCGGCCAGACCGGCTCTGTTTCGAGCCCGCAAGTGCATTTCGAGGTCCGCAAGGGCGCGACCGCGATGGATCCGATGCGCTTCCTGAACGCGTCGACGGCCGCCAAGTAGACACACAAGCATACTGACTGACACAAGAGCCCGGCGCCACCTTGCCGGGCTTTTGCTTGCGCGCCTGTCCAAAACCTTCGATCATGCGGGCCTCTTCAAGGAGATGATCATGATCGAAGTTTGGGGACGCCGCAGTTCGAGCAACGTGCAGAAGGTCATATGGGCGCTGGACGAGCTGGGCCTTGAATTCGATCGTCACACGGTGGGCGGCAGCTTTGGCGGTAATCGCGACCCGGCCTATCTCAAGATGAACCCGAACGGCCTTGTGCCCGTCCTCCACGATGGCGACGTCACGATGTTCGAATCGAACGCCATCGTCCGTTACCTGGCAGCACGCTATGGCGAGGGCACTTTGCGCCCCAAGGATGCGAAGGGCTTGGCGGCGGCCGAGCAGTGGATGGAATGGCAGAACCTCAATGTCGTGCCTCCGATTTCGGCAATCTTCTGGAACGAGGTTCGCACGCCGAAAGCGGAACGCAATGCCAACGCCATCGCCGCGGCTGAAGCAAATCTGGCCAAGATGCTCCCCATTGCCGACAATGCGTTGGCGTCATCGCAATGGTTCGCGGGTGACGGCTTCTCCTTCGGCGACATCGCTATGGGCGTGCTCTACTGGCGCTACTTCAAGGTTGGCGGAAAGACCCTCAGCCTTCCCAACATCAAACGCTGGTTCGGAGCCTTGCAGCAGCGCTCCGCCTACCAAAAATGGATCATGGTCGACTTCGGCCGCAGTCCCGAAGAATGGGCAGCCCACGAGAAGGCGGTGGCCTAGTCTTCGGTCTTAACCCCAAGTCGGCCGGCGAGGTCCTGCACGAATTGCCAGGCGACGCGGCCCGAGCGGGCGCCTCGCGTCGTCGCCCATTCAATGGCTTGCGCGCGCATCTCGTCGGAGGTGATCTTTAGCTTGAAATGGCGGGCGTAACCCTCGATCATTTCGAAGAATTCGTCCTGCGAACAATTGTGGAAGCCGAGCCACAGGCCGAAGCGATCGGAGAGCGAGACCTTCTCCTGGACCGCTTCTGAGGGATTGATGGCGGTAGAGCGCTCGTTCTCCATCATGTCGCGTGGCAGGAGGTGCCGACGGTTGGAGGTGGCATAGAAGATCATATTTGCGGGCCTGCCTTCGATGCCGCCCTCAAGAGCTGCTTTGAGCGACTTGTAGGACGTGTCGCTGGCATCGAAAGAGAGATCGTCGCAGAACACAATGAAGCACAAGCCGCGCCTTGCGCGGATCAAGCTCATGAGCTGGGGCAGGCTTTCGATATCCTCGCGATGGATCTCGACCAGCTTGAGTTTGTCTCCGGTTTCTGCATTCACGAGATGGTGCGTCGCCTTGACCAGCGAGCTCTTGCCCATGCCGCGCGCGCCCCACAGGAGTGCATTATTGGCGGGGAGGCCTTTCGCGAAGCGGCGAGTGTTGTCGATAAGGATGTCGCGAGTTTGGTCGATGCCGCGCAGGAGGCCGATATGGACCCGGTTGACCTTGGCCACAGGCTCGAGTCGCCGCGCCGGCGCGTTCCAGATGAAGGCTGAGGCCGAACCGGGATCGGAAGGCGGCAGGGAGGCAGGGGCGAGTCTTTCGAGGGCGGCAGCGATCCGGCTCAGGGTGGCCGCAAATTCGTCTTGGGACAGGTCCTTGGGCATGGCGCCGGTCAATAAACCCTTGAATGTTCAGGGGCAAGGCGTTCGCGATGAGGGCGGCGACATATGGTTGCAATGGCTGGTTTCGGCGCTATATACCGCTGAACCCAGAACCAGGCGGCCTATTTTCCGCCTTTGATCCGCCCAGAGGAGACTCCCTGATGTTCATCACTCCCGCTTTTGCCCAAGCCACGGGGAGTCCAGGCACCGGCGATTTCATTGGTATGCTGCTGCCACTTGCGATGATCATGGTGGTGTTCTGGTTCCTGCTGATCCGCCCGCAGCAGAAGAAGCAGAAGGAGCATCAGGAACTGATCGGCAAGGTCGCCCGCGGCGACACGATCGTGACCTCGGGCGGCCTCATCGGCCGGGTGTCGAAAGTGGTGGATGAACGCGAACTCCTGGTCGAAGTCGGCGAGAACGTGAAGGTGCGCATCGTGCGCAGCGCCATTTCCGAAGTCCGCGCCAAGGGCGAACCCATCAAGGACGATGCGGCGAAGAAGTAAGAGCTGTTGACGAGGCTAGAACCGTAAGATGCTGTTTTTCTCGCGTTGGAAAGTCATCGCCATCCTGGCTACAGGGCTTGCCGGCGCTGCTTTCGCCGCTTCCCATGTTTCGGCAGAGAGTTTCATGGCGGAGCTTGATGGCCAGGATTTGCTTGACACAATGATTGCCCGGCAAGCACGCGATGTGCGAGCCGCTTTGCGGGAAGCCGGCATCGACGACAAAGGTGTCAAGGCGACGCCGACGGGACTGACGGCGAAGATTTCGGAAGCTGGCGCCGTCGAAAAGGCAAGAGAGATACTGGACGGCCTTGTCCGATCGAGCCGCGATGGAAGTGGTAATCAGATCTTCACTCTTGCGCAGTCAGGACCGCAATTCATCTTCGCGCTCCCGGACACAGTGGGCGAGGGCCTGATCAGCCGCGCTGTGGAACAGTCGATGAAAATCCTCCATGACCGCCTCGATCGCCTGGGAGTCGCGGATGCTTCTGTCCAACGCCACGATCGACGCCGTATCCTGATTAAACTGCCGGACGACATCAATGCCGTGCAGATCGCCAGGATGATCGGCCGGAAAGGAATGCTCACCTTCCAGGCGGTTTGTGAAAACCAGCCCGTAGGGGCGGCGGATATCCCGCCGGCAGACTGTGTCGCCTACCCGTTCAGGCAAATTCCACAACAGAAACTCTGGGTTCAGACGGTGGCAAATGCGATCGTCAGCGGGGACGACATAAATGACGGCGAAGCAAATATTGATCCCGTCAGCAAGGAACCGGTGGTCAACTTCAGGTTCAATCGGAAGGGCACTGAACGGTTTGGCAAGCTGACAAGCGAACATGTCGGCAAGCCTCTTGCCATTATCCTTGACCAACGGGTTGTCAGTGCTCCGCGCATCAACGAGCCTATTCTCGGCGGTGCCGGCCAGATTTCGGGGTACTTCACACCTGAAGAGGCCTGGAGCGTGGCGCTCGCTCTGCGTTCGGGCGCTCTGCCGGCGCGGATATACTACATATCAACCGGGCCCGGCATGGATGCCGAGCCGAAGCAGCAAGATCCTTAAGATGCTCTATTTCTCCCGCTGGAAAGTCATCGCCATCCTGGCTTCGGTGCTTGCCGGCATTGTTTTTGCACTGCCCAATATCCTGCCCAAGGACATTCAGGATACGCTTCGCCGGCACACGATCCTGCGCCCTGTGACGCTCGGTCTCGACCTGCAGGGCGGCTCCAACGTCCTCATGGAAGTGGACCGGAAGGAGCTGATCAATACGCTGATCACTCAACAGATGGGCGACGTTCGCGCCGCCCTGCGTGCAGCGCGCATCGGCTACAAGCTCAACCGCACGCCGAACGGCGTCACCGTGCAGATCACGGAAGCGACCGATGGTGACAAGGCGAATGAGGTCCTGCGCACACTGACCCAGCCGATCGATACCGGTCTCTTCGACACCGGCACTGCGAGTCAGATCTTCAATCTCGAGCACTCCGGCCAGCAATTCACCTTCACCTTCTCGGATCCGGGCGTCGAGGCGCGCATCGGCCGGGCCGTCGATCAATCGCTGCGCATCATCGAGAGCCGCGTCAACGGCTCCGGCATCGCCGAAGCCTCGATCCAGCGTCAGGGCAGGGACCGCATCGTCATCCAGCTGCCGGGTGTCGGCGATCCCGATCAGGTCGTCAAGATGATCGGCCAGACGGCGAAGCTCACCTTCCAGCTCGTCTGCGAAAGCCAGCCCAATTCGGCACCCGACAATCCGCCCCAGGACTGCGCGGCGCTGCCGATGAAGGAAAATCCCCAACAGAACATGTGGGTGCAGACATCGAGTACGGCGACCGTCGATGGCGCTGATCTCACCGATGCGCAGCCGGGCTTCAATTCGCAAAACAACGAGCCTATCGTCAATTTCCGCTTCAACCAGAAGGGCGCTTTGCGCTTCGGCAAGCTCACCGCCGACAATGTCGACAAGCCCTTCGCCATCGTGCTCGACAACCAGGTCATCTCGGCGCCGCGCATCAACGAGGCGATCCTCGGCGGCTCGGGCCAGATCTCCGGCAATTTCACGGTGGAAGAAGCCACCAGCCTCGCCATCGTGCTGCGCTCGGGCGCTTTGCCGGCGCGATTGATCCCGGTCGAGCAGCGCACCGTAGGTCCGAGCCTCGGGTCGGACTCGATCCATGCCGGCGCCGTGGCTTCGATCATCGCCCTCGTCGCGGTGATGATCTTCATGCTGATCGCCTATGGCCTGTTCGGCATATTCGCCAATGTCGCGCTCATCGTGAACCTCGTGCTTCTCATCGGCATCATGTCGGTCGCGGGCTTCACCCTCACCTTGCCGGGCATCGCCGGCATCGTGCTGACCATGGGCATCGCGGTCGATTCCAACGTGCTCGTCTATGAGCGCATCCGAGAGGAGTGGCGCCACGGCCGCACGGCGCTCAATGCGATCGAGACCGGCTTCCGGGCGGCGCTCGCCACGGTTCTCGACTCGAACATCACCGCCTTCATCGCCGCCATCGTGCTGTTCGGCGTCGGCTCTGGCCCGGTGCGCGGCTTCGCCATCGCCCATGCCATCGGCATTCTCACCACCATGTTCACCGCGTTCACCTTCACCCGCCTAGTGGTTTCCTGGTGGGTGAGGACGACGAAGCCCAAAGAGGTTCCGCTCTAAGCGGATATGCACATGTTCAAGCCCATTCGGTTCATCCCGGACGACACCAAGATCAAGTTCATGCTCTTGAGCCGGTACGGCTACTTTGCGTCCGGTCTCGCCTGCCTCGCCTCCGTCCTGCTCTTCGTCTTCGTCGGCCTCAATTACGGCGTCGATTTCAAGGGCGGCACCGTCTTCGTCATCCGCACCGAGCAGACCGCCGATCTCGACGCGCTGAGGAGCAAGGTGAACAGCCTGGGCTTCGGCGATGCCGAATTGCAGGATTTCGGCGATACGGGGCGTGAGGTCCTGATACGCCTGCCGACGATCGAGGGCGGCGAGGATGTGCAGCGCAATGTTCAGACCAAGGTGAAGGAGGTGCTGGGGTCAGGTGTCGAATACCTTTCAATCGATGTCGTCGGCCCGAAGGTCTCGGGCGAACTGGCGCAGCAAAGTATCATCGCCGTGCTGGTCGCCATCATTGGCATTCTCATCTACATCTGGTTCCGATTCGAATGGCAATTCGCCATAGCGACCGTGATGTCGCTGCTCCATGACGTGATGCTGTCGATCGGCTTTTTCGTGCTGATCCGCCTCGAGTTCAACCTGCAGATCATTGCGGCACTTCTAACCATCGTCGGTTATTCGCTCAACGACACCGTCGTGGTGTTCGACCGCATCCGCGAATATTTGCGCAAATACAAGCAAATGCCGCTTGCCGACCTGATCGACTTCTCGATCAACAGCGTACTGCCTCGAACGCTGCTCACCTCGGTGACCACGCTGCTCGCGCTCATCGCACTCTATATTTTTGGCGGCGAGGTGCTGAAAGGCTTCACGCTCGCAATGATCTGGGGGGTGATCATCGCTACCTATTCATCGATCTTTTCGGCTGCATCGCTGCTGGCGCTACTCGGCATCAATCGCGACGCGATCCAGATCGAGCCGAGCAGCAGGAAGACGGCAGCGGCGGCACGGCCCTGATGACGAGCGACCCTCATCCGCCGGGTGAGGGGGACCGCTTTCTCCCCGAGCGCGCGCCGATCGAATCCTATGGCAATGGCGGGTTCCGCTTCGCCGGCATGTCGCATCAAGGCTCGCTGCTTATCCTGGCCAATGGCATGCATGCCTGGCGCCCTGGCCGGTTTTCCGAGGTCGCTCCGGCCGATTTCGCTGCCGTCCTTCGGGGCAGCGGGCGTCCGTCCTTCCTGCTCTTCGGCACGGGCCCCGAGATGCATTTTCCGGCGCCTGATCTTCGAAAGGCCTTTGCCGAGGCCGGCGTCGCTCTCGAGGCCATGACGACGGGTGCGGCGGTGCGCACCTACAATATCCTGCTGGCCGAGAAGCGCGATGTCAGTGCCGCGCTCATTGCCGTCGCCGCCGTCAGATGACTTCGAACTACTGCGACGACCTCGTCCGCGCGGGCGACAAGGACCGCTATTTATCGTCGCTCTTCGCGCCCGACCATTTGCGGCCGCGGCTCCTGGCGCTCTATGCCTTCAATATCGAGATCGCCCGCATCCGCGAGACGGTGAGCGAAACAATGCTGGGCGAGATCAAGCTCAAATGGTGGCACGACGCCATCGAGGGCCTCTATGCCGGCACCGAGATGGGACATCCCGTCGTTGCAGCGTTGACGCCGGCGATCGCCGAAGCCGGTCTGCCGAAGCATGCCTTTATCAACATGATCGCAGCCCGGCAATTCGACCTCTACGACGATCCGATGCCAGATCTCGGGGCGCTCGAGGGCTATCTCGGCGAGACTTCATCCATGCTCATCCAGCTCGCCGCCATGATTTTGGCCAAGGATCAAGCCCAGGCCCTCGCCGATGTATCAGGCCTCGCGGGCGTCGCCATGGGCATTGCGGGGCTCCTGCGCTCGCTGCCGCTCACCCGCGCGCGTGGCCAATGCTTCATCCCCAAGGAGATGCTCGAGCGCCACGGCCTGTCGCCGGCCCATCTCCTCGCTGCCCGCAATCCTGAGGCACTCGCAACCGTGCTGGCCGAGCTTCGCGCCCATGCAGCAAAAAGACTTGCCGAAGCCAGGGCGAAATCACGAAGCATAACCCCTGAGACATTCCCGGCCTATTTGCCGGCGAGCCTCACCGGCCTCTATCTGGCGCGTTTGGAAAAGCTCGGCTCCCAAGGCCTGCATGACATCGTCGAGGTCGCCCAATGGCGCCGGCAATGGGCGCTCTATCGCAGTGCCCGAGCCCAGAACTTGTAGGGCGAAATTCGCTCTGCCACACTCGCAAATCCCGCCAAAGTTGAAGACTTTGGCGACAAGGATTTGCTCAGAATATATTGATTGGCGCGAATCCTTTTCGGCGAAGTGATTCCACTTCGCCGGGATGCGCGCTAGTTGCAAGCTACGGAGCTTTCATGAGCCTTGCCGGCCGCCTGAGCCGCCTCGTCCCGGACTTGTCGGAGACCCTGGTGCGCTTTCCCGTTCCTGCGCTGATTTCCGTCCTGCTCTTTGTCTACGCTCAGCTCGATATCGCCTACTTCGTGAGCGACGGAAGCCAGCCCGGCAATCATGACTATCTGGGAGGCGCGGCGGCCTTCATCGCTGCCGGGGCTGCGCATTATTTCGGTCAGAGCCGCGGCCTCCTGAAGCTCACCGAGGTCGCCCTCGCGGCGCTCGCGGCCATGCTCGCCGGTATCCTGGCGTATTGGGACGTGGATCTCAGGACCTCGCATCTCTTTCTCTTCGCCGGGCTCGTGCCGCTCCTGATGATCGCAGGCTTCCTGCGACCCGATGCCAAGCAGGGAGCGCTGTGGCTGTTCAACCTCCGGCTCGGCCTCGCCATTCTCCTGGCAATCGTCGTCGGCCTCATTTTCGCGGGAGGCGTCAGCGCCATTATCGAAAGCCTCAACTTTCTCTTCAATGTCGACATACCCTGGCGCGCGCATGAGCATGTATGGGCAACGGCCGCAGCACTGATCGCGCCGATCTATGGCCTGGCGCTGGCGCCGACGCGGCTCGATGAGGAAGTGACCCTCGCCAGCACGCGGGACACGCTTATCGAACGCGGCGTCTCAGTGCTGGTCAACTACGTGCTGGTGCCGATTGCGGTCATCTACACGGTCATTTTGCATGCCTATGGGGTGAAGATCCTGCTCAACGGCGTCTTACCCGAGGGGCAGATCGGCGTCATGGTCACCATCTTCGCACTGGGCGGCACGGCAAGTTGGCTCGTGGCATGGCCCTGGCGCGATACCGGCACCTGGCTCCTGCGCTTCTTCATGCGCTACTGGTTCTGGTTCACCATCGTGCCGGCCATTCTCCTGATAATCGCGATTTGGGAGCGCATCGCGACCTATGGGGTGACGCCGGAGCGCTATGGCATCGCGATCATCGCCGTCTGGCTTGCCATCGTGACGCTTTATCTTGCGGTCCGGCGCAACCGTGCCGACATGCGCGTGCTGATCGGCAGTTTCGCGCTTCTCGTCCTCCTGGGCTCGACCGGACCATGGGGCGCCAACAGTGTCTCGATCGCAAGCCAGTTCGGGCGCCTTGTGGCCTTTCTCCAAAGCGAGAAGCTGCTGACGCCCGACGGCCACATCGTTGCCGAAGTGCCAAGGATCAGCGATGAGGGCAAGCGCGAGATTGATGCCATTCTGACGGCGCTCAACCTCATGGGCGGGCTCGACGAGATCCGGCCGTTCTTCGTGGGCCGCAGCGACGATCCTTTCGCAGGTGGTGCGACAGGCTGGGACGCCGTGACCAAGATCCGCAAGGTCCTGACCCTTGATCAGTGGACACTGGCTTCCGATCAGGTGAGTTTCGGCGCCGCGACGCCCATATCGCAAGATATCACCGGGCAGGGGCGGCTCGTCGGCCCCTTCCAGGTTTATTCGAACACGGCGGTCCCGCAACAGGGAGACATTTGGGCGAAGAGCGCCGGAGAGAACCTGGAGATTGCGATCGGTGAGCGGAAGTGGACGATCGCGGTGAGAGTCCTGCTCGAGCACATCAAGGCCGAACTCGCCAAGTCATCCCAGATTCCCATGTATCAGCAACGGCCCATAATCTATGACGTGGAACCCGGAATGCGCCTCGTCATCATTCAGACGCAGGGCACCCTCAACGACAAGCAGGCTTATCTGAGCATGGGCTTCTGGGTCATTCTGCGGCGATAGCCGGCTTGACACCCAGCCACTCATCGAAATCGCGCAAGGCGCGTGACGTATAAGCACGCTTGCGGGCGACCTGTTTTTCCTTGCCGCGCGTCTTCTTGCCATCCGGCCCTTTGGAGATCTCAACCGGCGGGAATAGGCCGAAATTGACATTCATCGGCTGGAACGAGCCTCTATTGTTGTCGGTCGTTTCGATATGGCCGCCGGTAATGTGGTTGATGAGGGCGCCATGCGCCGTCGTCGCGGGCGGCGGCACGAAGTCGTGTCCCAGGCGCTCGGCTGCCGCCATCCGCCCGGCTACGAGTCCCATGGCGGCGCTTTCCACATAACCTTCGACACCTGTGATCTGACCGGCGAAGCGCAGGCGCGGCTGAGCTTTGAGCCGCAAGCCCTGATCAAGAACCTGCGGACTGTTGAGGAAGGTGTTGCGATGAAGCCCGCCGAGGCGAGCGAAATCCGCGCTCTCGAGCCCCGGGATGCTCCGGAACACGCGCAACTGCTCGCCGTGTTTGAGCTTCGTCTGGAAGCCCACCATGTTGTAGAGGGTGCCAAGCTTGTTGTCCTGACGAAGCTGCACCACCGCATAGGGTTTGATGCCCGGCTGATGCGCATTGGTGAGGCCGCGCGGCTTCATCGGCCCATGGCGCAAGGTTTCAGGTCCGCGCTCGGCCATGACCTCGATCGGCAGGCAACCGTCAAAATAGGGCGTCGATTTCTCCCATTCCTTGAAGTCGGCCTTCTCGCCCTCGATCAGCGCTCCAATGAAAGCGTCATACTGCTCGCGCGTCATCGGGCAGTTGATATAGTCCTTGCCGGTGCCGCCAGGGCCTTGCTTGTCATAGCGCGACTGATACCAGGCGATCTTCATGTCGATCGTTTCGCGATGGACGATGGGCGCGATCGCATCGAAGAATGCAAGACCCGCATCGCCCGTGAGCGCCTGGATGGCGTCGGCCAGGGCAGGGGAGGTCAAAGGGCCAGTGGCGACGATGACATTGTCCCAATCCGCAGACGGAAGGCCTGCGATCTCACCCCGCGCGATGGTGACCAACGGATGTTGAGCAAGCGCCTCTGTAATGGCGGCCGAGAATCCGTCGCGGTCGACGGCGAGCGCGCCGCCCGCCGGTACCTTGTGGCGGTCACCCATGCGTAGGATGAGCGATCCCGCCCGGCGCATCTCTTCGTGCAGAAGTCCTACGGCATTGGCGGCAGCATCATCCGAGCGGAAGGAATTGGAGCAGACGAGCTCAGCCAGGCCTTCAGTCTTGTGCGCGTCGGTCATGCGCAACGGGCGCATTTCATGAAGGACGACCGGCACGCCGGCCTCAACCAACTGCCAGGCGGCCTCGCTGCCGGCCAGGCCGCCGCCGATGATGTGAACGGGCTTTATTGTCATGGCCGGGACCTATCACACCGAGCCTTGGATTTCCAATCCAGCCTGTTTGAGGGCGCCGGGCACCGTGGCGTTTACGTGCAGACCCCGAGCCGCTATGACGGATTTGGGGAGGATGAATGTTCAAGAAAATCCTGATCGCCAACCGGGGCGAGATTGCCTGTCGGATCATGAAGACGGCACGTCGCCTCGGGATCAAGACCGTGGCGGTCTATTCCGATGCTGACGCTGCGTCCCTTCATGTCGAGATGGCGAATGAGAAGGTCCATATCGGCCCCTCTGCCGCGGCCCAGTCCTATCTCGTCATCGCGAAGATTGTGGAGGCCTGCAAGCTGACGGGTGCCGAAGCCGTCCATCCGGGCTATGGCTTCCTCTCGGAAAGGGCGGCTTTCCCGCGCGCACTGGCGGAGGCCGGCATCATTTTCATCGGGCCCAACGCGCAGGCGATCGATGCCATGGGCGACAAGATCGAATCCAAGAGGGCGGCGGCTGCGGCGAAGGTATCGACGGTTCCGGGTCATCTCGGCATCGTCGCGGATGAAGCCGAAGCGGTGAAGATAGCAAGATCGATCGGCTATCCGGTGATGATCAAGGCGTCGGCCGGCGGTGGCGGCAAGGGCATGCGCATCGCCCATTCGGATGCCGACGTGAAGGACGGCTTCGCCAGGGCGCGCTCGGAAGCGAAGTCCTCCTTTGGCGACGACCGCGTCTTCATCGAGAAATTCATCGTCAATCCGCGCCATGTCGAGGTCCAGGTGCTGGGCGACAAGCATGGCAATGTCATCTATCTGGGTGAGCGCGAATGCTCGATCCAGCGGCGCAACCAGAAGGTCATCGAGGAGGCGCCGTCGCCTCTGCTCGACGACAAGACGCGCAAGGCCATGGGCGAGCAGGCAGTGGCGTTGGCGAAGGCGGTGAATTACGATTCCGCCGGCACGGTCGAGTTCGTCGCCGGGCAAGACCGCTCCTTCTATTTCCTCGAGATGAACACCAGGCTCCAGGTCGAGCATCCGGTGACCGAACTCGTGACCGGAATCGATCTCGTCGAGCAGATGATCAGGGTCGCCGCAGGCGAGAAGCTCGCGCTTGCCCAGAAGGATGTGAAGCTCAAGGGCTGGGCGGTCGAATCCCGTGTCTATGCGGAAGACCCCTATCGCAATTTCCTGCCCTCGACCGGCCGCCTCATCAAATACCGTCCGCCCAGGGAAAGCTCTCATGACGGCATCACCGTGCGCAACGACACCGGTGTGTTCGAGGGCGGCGAGATCTCGATCTATTACGATCCGATGATCGCCAAGCTCTGCACCCATGGGCCGGACCGCGCCGCCGCCATCGCCGCCATGAGCGCCGCTCTCGATGAATTCTATGTCGAGGGCATCCAGCAAAATATCCCTTTCCTCGCGGCGATCATGGAAAACAAGCGCTGGAAATCGGGGCAACTCTCGACCGGCTTCATTGCCGAGGAATACCCGCAAGGATTTGCCGGCAACGAACTGACGCAAGACCTCAAGTCCATTTTGTCGGCCGTCGCGGTTGCCGCCGATAATATCGAGAATCGGCGCAAGCGCCGCATAGGCGGCCAGATCAACGGCAAGACGGTGACCTTGAGCCCTGAACGTGTCGTGCGCCTCGGCAATGACTGGCTGCGCGTTACCATCGTGAGCGGGGATGAGAAAATGGTGACGCTCAACAACGGCAAGGAATGCCTGGTGCGCAGCACGTGGACGCCGGGCAATCCGATCTGGCGGGGTGAGATCGATGGAAAGCCGGTTTCCGTTCTCTTGCGCCGGATTCTCAACGGCTATCGACTGTGGCACAAGGGTGTCACCGTCGACGCCCATGTTTTCAACGAGAAGGAAGCGGAGCTTGCCCGGCTGATGCCGGCGAAGAAGGCAGCCGACTCGTCGAAGAAGCTTTTGTGCCCGATGCCGGGCCTCGTCGTCTCGATCGTTGTCGCCGAGGGCCAGGAGATCAAGGCGGGCGAGCCCCTCGCCATCGTCGAGGCCATGAAGATGGAGAATATCCTGCGGGCCGAGCGCGACGCCCTCGTCAAGAAGATCCATGTCAAAAAGGGTGACAGCCTCGCCGTCGATGCCATCATCATGGAATTCATATGACCAAGGTGCTGCATGCCGTGATCAGCGGTCGCGTGCAAGGCGTGGGCTACCGCGCCTGGATTTCCCGAGAGGCGGAAAGGCTGGAGCTTGCGGGCTGGGTGCGCAACCGCCGAGACGGCTCGGTCGAGGCGGTGTTCAAGGGCGATGAGGATCCGGTGGTCCGCATGCTGGACGGGTGCTGGCGGGGCCCAAGAGGCGCCAAGGTGGACAATGTCGTCGCCACCGCCGTGGGCGATGAAGGCTGGACGAAGTTTTCGGTTCTGCCAACGATCTAGGCACGGCGCTGCCAGAGCAAATCCCGCCAAAGTTGAAGACTTTGGCGATAAGGATTTGCTCAGAAGATATCCATTTGGCGCGAATCCTTTTCGGCGAAGTGATTCCACTTCGCCGGGATGCGCTGTAGTTTCTCGCCGTCACGGATACAGGGAAGATCAGGGAATATTGGGTCAAAAATGACCACCTAACCGAAGATCTCTCGATAGGCGGCATGCAGCGCCACATCGGCGTCTTCCATCGTGACCGGCAGCCCGAGATCGACCAGGCTCGTGATCCCATGGTCTCGGACACCGCAGGGGACAATGCCGGAGAAATGGCTGAGGTCAGGGTCCACATTGAGGCTGATGCCATGGAAACTGACGCCCTGGCGCACCCTGATGCCGATGGCGGCGATCTTGTCCTCAACGCCAGTGCCTTTTTCGGGCCGCCTGACCCACACTCCGATGCGGTCCTCGCGGCGCTCGCCGGTGATGTTGAAAGCCTCGAGCGTGGCGATGATCCAGTTTTCGAGGCCGGCGACGAAGGCGCGGACATCATGGCCGCGCTGTCGCAGGTCGAGCATCACATAGGCGACGCGCTGCCCGGGTCCATGATAGGTATATTGCCCGCCGCGGCCCGTTTTGTGGACCGGGAAACGGCCCGGCGCGACGAGATCGCCTTCCTTGGCGCTGGTGCCGGCGGTGTAGAGGGGCGGGTGCTCGAGAAGCCAGATGAGTTCCGGCGCTTCGGCTTTGGAAATGGCGAGCGTCTCGCGCTCCATGCGGTCGAGCGCGTCCTCGTAAGGGACAGGGCCAGCTGATATTTCCCAACGGGCCGAGAGGCCGGTCTTGAGGGCCAAGGCTAGGCTCGAGCGCGGGCGCATGGCACCTTAGATAAGCCCCGGAGGGGCAGAGGAAAAGAGGCGGCTCACGGGGGTTGATTTCGCCAAATGTGCCTGATACACACCGCCCGCTTCCATTGATTTGCGGTCGTGGCGGAATGGTAGACGCACTAGCTTGAGGTGCTAGCGAGTAACATCGTGGAGGTTCGAGTCCTCTCGACCGCACCATATCTTCAGTAATCTCAATCGATTACATTTTCCTCCAGAAGAATAGAAGCGCCTGCAGGGCCCGCCAGCGTGCGCAAGCCCTGGCTCGAGACAGGAGGCCGCCCATGCTTATCGTCACCGCCGATGCTCAGCCGCGCGAGGAATGGCGCCCGGGCGTCGAGACCAGGATGCTGGTTTCAGCCCTGACCGGTGCCAAGCAACTGTGCATCTTCGAGCAATGGGTAGCACCAGCCAAAGGTCCCCGCACACATTCCCATCCGGTGGAGGAAGTGCTCACAATCCTGGCGGGTGAGACCGATATGTGGATCGACGACCAGCACGCCACCCTGACAGCCGGGCAGTCATTGTATCCCCGCGCACAGAAAGCACGGTTTTCAAAATACCGGTACCGGCCTTTTGCATATACATGCCGTGCTGTCCTCGCCGATTTTCGAAATGTCGGTCGAAGGCGTGGACGAGCCGGTGCGGCGCTGGCTGGGAGACTAGGAATTGAACCTAGATTGACGGAGTCAAAAGTGCGACAGCCTAATATGTGGAATGGTTGTGCATCTTTGATATTGCTAGCTTTTTCCCCTTGTTAATTTCGCTTGGTTGCGGATAATTGCGACTTGCTGGGTACATGGTGGGTACACAAGCAAGATCAGGGGAGAAGCATCCGCAATGCCAAGACTAACACAAACGCGCGCCGAACGCATCAAATTGCCGGACACAGGCGCGGCATTCGAGTTCTGCAGCGAGGTGAAAGGCTTCGGAGTTCGGCTGACCCCGGGCGGGCGATCCTACATCGTACAATTGCGCCACAACGGCAAAAAACTGCGGCTGACGCTTGGCGCGGTCGGCGTGGTGCCGTTCGAAGGACCGCCGCAACGTCCTGGCGCACGCGACCTTGCTATTGCCGCTATCACCGCCGCCCGTCACGGCGAGGACCCGCGCGAGGCCATAGGGCAAACCAAAGCCCCGGAAGGTCTGACGCTTGCCCAAGTCTGGCAAGCATATGCCGACGCGGGATTCCCGAAACTGAAAGGCACAGGCCGCAAGCGCCCTTCGACCATCAAGGCCGATTCCGACCGTTACACCAGCCGCGTCAAGCCGACGCTTGGCAACGAAGCTATCAGCCGGATCGATACGGCAAGGGTGCGGCGCTGGCTTGATGGCATCGATGCGGACGGCCAGCGCAACCAATGCTGGTGCTTCTGAAAAGCCTGATGCGCTTCGCGTTATCACGTGGTCTGGCGACAATTCAAGTGATCGCCATTACGGCGCAGAAGTCGAAGGAAGTGCAGAATTTTTATACTGCCGACGAATTGGTCCGGCTTGACGCGGCCATTGTCGAACTGATGACCGAACAGCCCGAACGCCGGATGGGATTTGCCGCCTTGCGGCTTCTGCTTTTGACCGGTGCGCGCAAGGGCGAAATCCTGTCGCTTCGCTGGGCAGCGGTCGACTTGGATCATGGATTGATCGCACTCGAAAAGGACAAAACCAGCGACAATCGCCGCGACATCCTTTTGCTGCCGGAAGCCGTGGCGATCCTGAAACAGTTGCCGCGCACCAGTTCGCCATTCGTGTTTCCGGCTGTTTCCAAGACAGGCCACATAGCCGCCATTGAAAAGCATCGCAATGACGCCGTGAAGCGAGCCGGTGTCAGCCGTCATCGAATTCATGACCTAAGGCATAGTTTCGCGAGTGCGGCCATCAAGAAGGGCGTCAGCCTGTATGTGACCGGCAAGCTGCTTGGGCACCGACAGGCGACCACGACGCAAAGATATGCGCATCTTGAACATGATGTGGCCCGCGATGCACTCGGCAAGGTAGCCACGATCCTCGCCCCTCGCCGCGAAGGCGATGAGTAGCTAGGTGGACCGCCGCAAACAGAAACCAGTGCTGATCAGCGGACTGCCCGCACACCGCCTTTTGCGCAACATGGTGGCCATCAGTGCTGGCACCGGCGTGCCGCTTAGGCCGGAAGAATTGCAAATGATACTCGCGAATGCGGACCTAAGAAAGCAGCCGCTGACTTCCAGGGAAATCGCCGCAATGGTAGACACCTTCGCCGTACATTTTCCGAGCATTGATGCCGCCTCACAGGTAGTCGCGCAAATCGTGCAAAAGGACCCGGAGGCAGTCTCAAAGGACCATAAACGGTACGGGCTGAGTTCAAAGCGGCTTACTCTTCTGCGCAGGGAAAGCGAAGAAGAAGACAGGCGGCACCTTGCAGAATTGGGTTTCTATGGCGCGAAGGCTGATTTGGAACTTGAACTCAAGCGCATCGCTATGGCCATTTTGGCGGCCTCACTTGTGCAGGGACCCGATGGGCCGGGGATACGCATGAAATTGCCGAGGCCGCCTCCCAAAAAGGACACAACTGGCAAAACTGTCCCTTCAAAATAGTTGGCGATGTGCATAATAGGTTGCTGGCTTTATGAAATATGGAGTCAGCCATGCCGCCCGTTCCTGCAGAACAAGCTTCGCCATATGGCGCTGCTGATTTAAAACTTAAGTCCCCTTATCCTCACCTGACCACAGGCGAACTCGCCGCACGCTGGCGCTGTACCGTCTTCACCATTTCCGCGAAATATCGTTCCCTGGGCCTGAGGCCGATCCGCGTCGGCAAGCGCCTATTGTTCCCGATCGCCCAGATTGAGGAAGTCGAAGCGCGTTCTATGGAAAAATAGAAACCGCCCGCATTGGATTTGCGGACGGCTTCCGAAAAGGTCCGGGCTACTGCAACAGCCCGCCTTTAGCACAAGCCCATCGCAAAGCCAAACGCCCGGCGGTTTCCTACCAAGGAAATCGCATGACCCGCATCTACATCGAACCCCACAAATCTAGCGCCCGCTATCGCGTCAGGCTGCACAAGCCCGATGGTGCCGTCATCATCGAAGCCACAACCAGGCCGTTGCTTGATGCCGCCCGCATCGTCCTGGCGATGCGGATCACCGGCACGATCGAAATTCGCCCGTATGCGCGCATGACCGGCAGCATCGAACGGCTGGCGGCTACCGGCGGCGATCCGGAGGAAAACCATCATGGCTGATACCCAGACACTAGCGCCGCTTGTTTCTGCCGATGTCGATCTGCGCGACTTCGCATTCATGCCGCTACACGTTCGCAAACTTCGTGACAGCGACATCGTGTTGATTGCGACCGGCGATGAATTCAGGGCGGCGGTGCTGCTTTGGTCGGCAGCTTGGCATGAGGTACCAGCCGCGTCATTGCCGAACGATGATCGGGTGCTGGCCCGCTTCGCTGGCTATGGGCGCGACATGAAGGGCTGGCGGCGTGTCAAGGAAATGGCGCTGCATGGTTTCGAACTCTGCAGCGATGGCCGTCTATATCATCCCTTGATTGCCGATCTGGCCCTGGAGGCATTCAAGAAAAAGCGTCAGATCACCGACAAGATGAGGAACGTCACGAACGCCAGAATGCGCAAACGTGCCGAACAACGTGATGTCAACGATACGTTCAACAACACGTTAACTAAGGGACAGGGACAGGGACAGGGACAGGGAATAGACAGGGAAAAAGATAAAACTCTTAGCAGCCCAGCCAAACTGCCGCGCGAGGCTGGGCTGGGCTTAGAAGGTCTAGAAACAAAACTCAGGGAAGCGGCGGGCTGGCAGAACGAACCCCATCCCGGCGTATGCGTCACCGGCCCGATCATGGCGGTGATCGAAGCTGGAGCCAGCCTCGAAGCCGATGTCTTGCCGGTGATCAGGTCACTGGCACCAAGGGTCAACGCCCGCAGCGGCTGGAAATATTTCATCGGACCAATTCGTGATGCCATGACTGCCCGACTGGCAGCCGGTGCGCCGATGCCGATGTCAGCCGACATCGATCAGCGCAAGCAAGATGCCCTGCGCTTCCTGGCCGAACACAGGGCGAAGCACGGCAATGGTTGAACCAGTTCGAGGCGTCACCGCCGAAAACTATGTCACCTTGGCCGCTGCCTTCATTCGCGCCAATGGCAACGTCGGCTTTTTTATCATCCGCGACGCCGAACTTGCGGTGCCTGAATTCCCGTGCACCCCAAAGGCATTCCACGCATGGATGCGATATTTCGATGCCAAAAAAATTTGCCGTCGCGTCTTCGATGCGCGCGGCATGGGCTGCGTGCCGTCGATGTGGCCTTCCGAGTTTGACGGCGACTGGCCGAAGGCCGCTGATCGGCGCGCTATCGATGAATATGAGGCGCGCCTGGCTCAAGAGACGCGATCCGCATCAGCCTTCGTCGATGCCACGGCCCGCAAGATCGCTGTGAAAAGTCGCCTTGGCTACGACCCTGCGAAAACCCGAGGCACCACCTTCCTGAAGCAGCAAGAGGAAAAGCCGACCTCACTCATCGACAAAGACCTACTGTTCGAATGCCACGGCATCGACATGGCGCAACCGACAGAGAAGGCAACATCAGCAACAAAGGATTGAACATTGACCCGCTATCCGGACAATCGGCGCGTCTTGCCAAGGCCGAACCCGCCTCTGCACATGCGGCAAACCGATTGCGTATTTTGCCGCCATAGCGAACGCTACCGCGACCGGTCACTCGGCCTTATGCCGATGAGGCGGCACGGCGCACCCAGGCGGCAAAAGTGCTAAAGTCGAGCCGGTCCGATGGTTGGTCGCCACCGAACCGGCACGTGCTCAGGGAAAGTGAGGTTTCCATGGCACGCTTACCCCGCATTTTTACTACAGCTGCGCGTTCCGTCATCCGCGTCGGCGAAGGCCGAGGCTTCGTCGTGAACGGCTCGATGATCATCACCGCTGCCCATTGCCTGCCCAACCTGCCGACCGGCTTCGGCATCGGCGACGTCGAGGAGCGAACCTATCGCAAGTTACTCGCCAGGCTCGGTTTCAAGGGAAAAACTTTTATCACGGCCGAATGCCTATTCGTCGATCCGGTAGCCGACATTGCGGTGCTCGGCCCGCCGGATTATCAGGTCTTCTTCGATGAAAATGACTATGACACGTTGGTCGAGAGCATCGAGCCGCTTGCCGTCAGCGCCGTAATCACGAACAAGGCCGCCGAGCAGCGCGCATGGATGCTGTCGCTGGCCGGCGATTGGTTTGCCTGCAAGGTGAAGCACCACGGCGGACCGTGGTGGCCAACAGACTGCGCCCAGCACATTGAGGGCGGCATGTCGGGATCGCCGATCCTCGATGATACCGGGGCGGCTATCGGCGTCGTGGCTGCATCGTCAAACATTGAGCCTTTGTCGCACAGCCCGCGCCTGTGCTGGCAGCTGCCCACTGGATTGCTTTCGGTCATGGAAGCAAAAGAGTAAGTGTAAGACGATGACGGGCGGCGGCTGGCGTCACAAGAGTGATCGAAACCTATGACACGCATTGGTCGACCGCCTGGCGCGCATTGAAAGCCTATGGCTTGCCCGTCGAGTGATCCCGAACACAGTCGGACGGCCGCTTGACGGGGCGGGGGTGTTCAATTTTAAAACCGAATGCCAAGGGACCGACATGGGCAGAACAAAATTGATTTATTTTCAATTTTTGGTTGCAAAAACTAACGCCAACTGGCTGTGATCGCGCCTGTCCTGCAACCGACCGTTGCTTTCCCGCCGGATCAGCGTATCATTGCTTTGCCGTGGAAATCTGGACCGGCCCAGGCAAGCCCGCCATATCGGGCCCCCGAATTTCCCGAGCATAACCGGCGAGCCTGCCTGGCCCCTCAAGCGTTCGGGAGTAAAACGCGCAAAGACCTGAGCATTGATGCGGCGCTGAGAAAGCGCCCCGCTTGCCGCGCGTCCGCACGCACCTTCACGGGGAATTTCAAAAATGCAACTAACCGACTTGGGCACATTGGTGCGCGGGCTTGATCGCAAGATCGGCGAACAAAAATCAATGCTCGTTCATCTTGAACGTCAAAACCGGACGCGCCACCAGCCAGCGCGCCCAGGGCAGCAAGTGATCTTGCGCGCGGCGGCAGCACTGGCGCGCATTGCCGCCCGCAATGATTTTCTGGCTGAGGCTTTGGAAGAAAAAGCCGCAGTCGCGCCTGCGATGACCGGCGTTTCCACCTGGGCCAGCGAGCTTGCGGTCGCTGGCTTGCCTAGCTTGATCCTCAGCCTGGAAAGGCAATCCGCGATGGCGGCGATCCTGGCGCGTAGCCCGCAGGTTAGCCTGCTTGGCGTCGGCGCAATGAATGTGCCGGTCGCGGCAGCGGCCCCGCCTGCACAAACCGTTGCCGAGGGCAATGCGATCCCGGTTTTGAAAGGCACGTTTTCGCCACTGAGCCTGACGGCGTTCAAAGTCGCCGCGATCATGCATTTTTCAAAAGAGCTGGCCGAGACGACTGTGATCGAGAACGCCGTGCACACGATGCTGAACCAAAGTGTTTCGGCAGGCATCGATCAAATCGCGTTCGGGACGAATTGCCAGGCGGCTTGCTCAACGGCGTGTCACCGATTACGCCGTCGACGGCAACACCGCTTGAAACTGCCTTGAGACAGGACCTGCAAAACCTGATTGCCGCGCTGACTGCGCCGTCCCGCGATGTGGTGTTCGTGATGAGCCCGTCCCGCCTGGCGTTCGCATCGGCGTCGTTGCCGTCGAGCTTTGCCTATAGGCTCGCGGCGTCAAGCGCGGTCGCTTCCGCCCAGGTTGTCGCGGTCGATGCGCAAGGCCTGGCCGCGGCACTCGCTGCCGAGCCTGCGATCTTGGTTAGCGAAAACGCCGCAGTGCATGAGGAAACGACACCGCTTGCACTCGGAACGGCTGGTTCGCCGAACGTGGTTGCTGCGCCGATGCGCGCGGCATTTCAGACCGATGTTGCCCTGATGCGTGTCGTTGCTCATGTCGCTTGGGCGGCCAGGGCGGGCGCGGTGGCGGCAATCACGGCTGTTTCGTGGTAATCGCCATGACACCCGTCACCGATATTGCGTGGATTGAAAAAACGATCAGCCATAACAAGTTGATCGAACGCGCGACTATGGACTGCTTCGAAGCATTGTTGCGGTTCGCAGTCGTCAACCGTTCCATGCCTGACGCGATCGTGGCGCTAGACCGTTTGCGCCAGCAATTGGAAGGGGCAAGCCATGAAGATTGAAGCCAAGGCGATTTTGACGGTTGTCGGCGAGGTGATAGCCGAGGAACGCGGGAAGCGTTTGGCCCTTGAAGCCAAGGTCGATGAACTCGCGGCTGAAGTGGCAAAGCTTAAGGAACGCGGCACCAGGCTAAAGGCGGTGCCGCCCGCCATGATCGGCTAAAGGCGCGCCTGAAATCGGATCGAGCACAGCTTGACGCGGAAAGGCAACGCGCACTTGCCGAAGTATCCGCCTGGTGCAAGCGTCAAGCCTTGCACTGACGGCATGGGGGCATGGTTCAAAGATTTCGAAGCCGCAACCCGGCGACCCGCGTGCCCTCATTTCCGGAAATTTTTATCCTGCTATCGTTTTGGCATTAGATCGTAAGAATTTGGCGTGCATCCGAAATCAGTTTTGCCGCTGAACCTGCAAAAGCTGCTGGTGAATATACCCGGAAGCCCCAAATGCAGATCAATCTTTCCAAGGCCAATCTAGCCAAAATTGTTGAGGCCCTTTCCCGTATGAATGATGACGAGGCCGCTTTGAAGCTTTGCCAGCGGCTTTCGCGGAAACTCCGTATGATGGCGGAATATGCCGACAGTTAAAACCAATGCGGCGTTGCTTCACGCAAAAGGACCGGAAGGAAAAGGATAAGCCTTCCGGCCCTTACGATCGCCACATGGCAGGGAAGAAACCGAAAGGGCGAAGCGCAACGCGATCATAGCACACCAGGCGCGCCCGCTGTTGGCGATCCGGCGACTGTACAGCAAATCAGTGCCTTCAGTCGCGAAGCTGCCACCGGGCACAACTGCAGCGGGCTTTTGCTACGCGTTCGTATTGTCCGTCCACCAGCGGGCGATCGTAGTTGGACTGGTCTCTGAGTGCCAGCCGGATCGAAATCGCCGCTACGGCGTAAGTCTGGCCCATCCTGGCGGCTTCCAGGCTTGCTTGCGCGGTGATCGGGTGTATGGTCGACGTTGACGCACGCCAGCGGGCTTTTGCAATTGGTCAGCATCGCCAGCCAGCGCATTGTCAATCCGCAAGCCCGCGCCGAATTGAATGCGGTGGCGAAGGCGATTGACAGGCCACATTGAAACCGGCACCGCCAAGATCGAAGCCGAACTCAAACGCCACGGCTGAAATCGGATCGCGGCGGACTGAACTAGTTTGGTCCGTATTGATCGATGTTTGTTTCATGTGTGTCGGCATTCCAGGTGATAACACCGTCAAAGCTGAAGCCGAAATGGACGCGATTGGCGACGGTGTGAATTCGCCCATGCGGTGACGGCTGAACTCAAAAAATCATGATCGGTCGGGCCAGCCATCTGCAAAGCACGGCAGTTCCTGCGTCTTAGGCTTCCATCGGTCTTCCAAACATCCTACGAAAATTCGACGTTGGGCCAGAATTTTCTGCAGCATAACCTTTCGATCGTTGCCGTTGATCTTGAGTGAGGTATCCGCAGTCCGCCCTTGACCGATGTGAGCAATCTGATTGTTCAGTTTTAGTACGTGGTCGCGGGTTAAGCCCGCAGGCTGGTAGGCTTTAGTAAAATGGCACGCTGTCACATGCCTTTTGCAGGCAAAGAACTCGTGCAAATTCCGTGCATGAATGCAGAATGATTTAATCAATGCATTGTTGATGATATCGCCCAACGGAGTCCCAGCAATTGCCCTTACTTGGAGCAGACGAAACGTTTCGATGAGCATTCCTAATTCATATGGCACCGTACGAGTTATGGTCAGATGTAGAACATCTTCTGGGAATTGTTTGGGGGTCATTCTGTCACCGCCTAAATGCCCCGAACCTTCACCGTCACCTTGCCAATGGTGATTTCCTTGTTGATCGATCGCCACGCCTTTTCGGCTAATTCCTGAACATTCAGCACGTTCATGTCATCGGGATAGATCACGGTCACCTGGACGGCGCGATCATATGGGCGATCCTTGATCATGATGGTGTCTTTGAAGATCGCCATCGCCTAGTGCTTCAATTCCTCAATAATTCGGATAAATTGCTCATGGGCCTGCCTCATCTCGCCAATGAGCCCTGGTAGGTTATCCTTGTCGAAATATCTGACCCGACCGCGACCTTCGATTTTTAGGGCCGCAAATGCGCGCCTGTCTGGCTCGGACTTCGGCTTTCGAAGCCTTTTGTTGGCTTCATACGCAAGGATGTCCGCTGCTTGGAGGGGCACAAATTCCTCCTTGGTGGCGAAGGCAAGCGAAAGGCTCCGGTGCGGATTCGATTCTTTCACAATTGCAAAAGTCTGAAGCGCATCATCTTTGAAATCATTGGTTTCGTGGAAGAAGTCCAATCGCTGCTCCTGCAAATCTTCAAGTATGGTTTGCACAAGCCAATGGAAACAGGCCCCGTATGGAGTGCCTAAGTATTCTCTGGCGGGATCATCCTTGTCGATAAGCGCGTCAAAGTCCTTGAGTACAATTCCGGTGGCATAAGGGAGAAGCATGTTGGTATCGCCGAGCACCGGCAAAAGCTTTGCCACGTACTCGTCTCTTGCCGCCTTCTCCCATCCCTCAAACTCGCCTCGGCAATTGGCGCAGTCCGCAGCATGGAAGACATTGATTGGATACTTCTGGCGGTTCCAACGCTTGGTGAAGTCATTCCAGACGCTGGGGCGAGCGATATAAGCGCCAACAGTGACCACGGGAGCACCATCATCCGTACCGGATTCGTCCATATAGATTTGCAGCATTGTGTCGATCGCCATAGGCTAGTGCTTCAATTCCAGCAGGGTCGACGCAATCGCCCGGCGAAGCTTGGGCAGTGTCTGTCCGGGCTTCCAAGTCGCGGTGCGGATTGCTTCGATCGCAGCTTCAAGTTCGGCTTCCCGATCGCCGCTTTTCTTCCCTGTCGCCATGAGTCGCAGTGTGACCCAAATGGCCGAAGTCTTCCACACCATGACCAGCCCCCGGATTTGGGTACATGGTGGGTACACGCCATTTTTTCTGGAAATTGCGTGATGGAAAAAGTTTAGTGAAATCAATTGGCTGGGAGACTAGGAATCGAACCTAGATTGACGGAGTCAAAGTCCGCTGTCCTACCGTTAGACGATCTCCCAATGCCGGGCTGTAATGGCCCGCCGGCGGACGCCCGTCAACCATTGCGCGAGCGGGGAGTTCTGATTTGGACTTGTGAGAAAAGGAAGGGCCGCAGCAACAGGCGCTATAGGCTGGAGCCATGAATGTGGCAAAGGCTCGTTCGAAT
Organism: uncultured Alphaproteobacteria bacterium; assembly: GCA_963841765.1. Lineage (GTDB taxonomy): Bacteria > Pseudomonadota > Alphaproteobacteria > Rhizobiales > Aestuariivirgaceae > Taklimakanibacter. The sequence goes on along the minus strand of CAWJDZ010000028.1, from coordinate 45,306 downwards.
AGCCTAACAAGCTCAGTTGCGTCTTCCGCAAACGCTCTTCGCACCTTCACCCGCTCAGGCCGTGAGCAGTCGCTCGAAGTCGCGAATCCGCCGGAATCGCTTCCAGCCCGAGGGCGTCTGAACCGCCACGGTACCGTCCTCAAGGGTGAGGACCGTGTGCTCGCGATATGTCCCTTCCTTGACGATCGGCGGATCGCGGCGGGGGCTATAATCGGGAACATTGGCAAAGACATCGCGCGAAGGTCCGGCGACGGGAGTGTCCCGATCCTGGTTCCTGATATAGTCGAGGAGATTGTCCACATTGTCAGCAACCCGCCGGTTGAGGGCAATGAGCTGGCCGAGCCCGAGCGCGAGGACGCCTCCCGCAAGCGCGGCCACGCCTTGCGCTATGAAGGCAGGTCCGATCGGTGTTGAAACATTGCTACTCGCGAGCGGTGCCAGCGGCAGCGCAATAAGAGCGAGCCCGACGATGATTCCGATCACACCAACGATTCTGAAAAGATTCGCCATGTTACCAACCCTTTTGGACAGATCGTGCCTCTGCCGACGCGGCAAAGCAAGAGCGCTATTTGAGGCTGGGGAAAGTTGCGCGCCGGTTCCGCCAGATTTCCCACAGGCTTTCCATGATCCCGGCCAGCGAGATTAGGATAACGCCGATGGCTTCCCGCAAGCCAAAGGGCTCGCCGGACCAGAGAGCGGCGGTGATGGCGCCGACGCTGATCTCGGTCATGAACAGGAGTCCGACGAGGCCCGGATTGAGCTTTGGCGTGCCCCACATTGAGGCATAGATCCCGCTCATCACCACGATGATGAGGGTGGGCACGAGCCAGGGCAGTTGCGCCAGATAGATTTCGAGGGGCGGGGAAGTCGAAAGATCAGGCCCGAAGACGAGCAGGAGCAGCGTTGCCACCACAGCTGACCAAAGGAAATTCTGGAGGACGAGATCGATCGCCACGCTCTCCTTGTCCGCACGTAGCAGCAGCGCGGCGACCGACCAGAGGAAGCCCGAACCAAGCGCGATCCAATCGCCGGGCTGCTCGGGCCACGGAATCCCGGTGTCGGCGTGGAAGATGACCAGCATACCGAGGAGCGCCACCGCCATGGCGAGCCAGCGCAGGGGCGTGATTGCCTCACCAAGAAAGATCCGCGCGAGAAGCGTGCTCCAAAAGGGCGTGAGATAGAACAGCAGCGTCGCCCGAACGACGTCGGTGTAAAGGATCGATACGGAGTAGAGGACGAGGCTTACGGCCGGCATGAATCCGAGGAGCTTCAGCCACAGGCCGCCCGAGATCATCGGGCGCCATCTGAGGACAAGCACGGGCAGGCTCAGCACCAAAGGCACGACATAGAAATAGAACGTCGCCCACAGGCCGCCGATGCCGACGGCATCGAGATGCCGGACTGGAATCCAGAACAAGCCCCAGACCAAGCCGGAATAGGCACAAGCGAGCTTCGCCAGGTTTTCGGTTTTCATCTGGCGACAATCCCGCTGAGCATCAAGTACTCACCACACTCTCAAATCTTCCCTTCTCCCGCGCGCAGCGTGGGAGAAGGTGGCCAACGGCCGGATGAGGGCTCTTTCTTCCAGCGCTTTGTGATTTCAAAAGCATTGGCTTTGCAGACAAAGAGCCCTCACCCGCCCTTCGGGCACCCTCTCCCATTGCTTCGCAACGGGTGAGGGGAAGCGTAGGAAACAGTGCCGCTCATGGTAGGGAATTCGAACCTACAAATTGCGCTCGAGCTCGCGCACGAAAACGGCAATAGTGGCACCCGTCTTAGTATAGGAATTGTGCTGAGTTCCCTGTTTGAGCAGCACGAAATCGCCGGGCTTGTAGACATAGCCGTCATTGTCGATGAGTTCGCCCTCGATCATCAGAAACGATTCATGGCAGGTGTGCTCGTGCGGCAGGCTCGAGGCGCCGGGCTCCATCCGATAGATATAGAAGCCGGCGCTTTCCGGAAAAGTTTCGTCAAGCTGCAGATAGCTCTGGTCAGTGAGCACCTTGCCGTCCACCACATAGGGCTTGAACCTGGTGGTCTTGATATTGCTGACGATCCGCTCGGAATCCTCGATTTTGCGCATGATGGCTCTTGCTCTTGAAAGGGTCCTCTGAAACTGTGCCACGGAGTGCGGATAAAAGGCAATCGGCGGACCACATGGCGGAAATAGCGGAGGAGAGGCAGGTCCGCGACGAATGGGGGTCGCTCGCGCCGGATTTCATTGCCGGGATCCAGGCTGCACTCGCTTCCGGCGACAATGAGGCATTGCGCGCGCAAGCGAAGGACCTCCATGCCGCCGACCTTGCCGATCTCATCGGAGCTTTGGAAACCGGCGATCGCGTCGGATTGATCGCCGCCCTGGGCCGCTCCTTCGATGGCGAGGCGCTCGCCGAACTCGATGAAGGCGTGCGCGACCAACTGATGGAAGCCTTGCCGGCCGACGTCATCGCCTCCGCCATCAACACGCTCGACACCAATGACGCGGCCTATCTGATCGAGCATCTCGACAAGGAGGACCAGGAAGAGATTCTGGCCAAGGTCTCGCGCGAGGAGCGGGTCGCCCTCAATCGCGCCCTCGAATACCCGGAAGGCACCGCCGGCCGCCTGATGCAGACCGAATTCGTGGCGGTTCCCGAATTCTGGACGGTCGGCCGGACCATCGACTACATGCGCGGCGAGAAGGATTTGCCGGAAGATTTCATCGAAATCTATGTCGTCAGTCCGAATTTCCATCTGACGGGCGTCGTCCCGGTTAGCCGGATCCTGCGCAATCAGCGCGACCGAAAGATCGCAAGCCTGATGGAAGAGGAGCAGACGATTTTCTCAGTCACTGATGAGGAAAGCGACATCGCCTTCAAGTTCAAGCACTACAATCTGGTGTCAGCGGCGGTCGTCGATGCCGACAAACGCCTGGTCGGCGTGCTGACGGTCGATGACGTGGTCGACGTCATAGAGGAGGAGGCGGAAGAGGACATTTTGCATCTGGGCGGCGTCACCAGCGAAGAAACGATCAATGACAGCGTCTGGCGGACGACGAAGTCGCGCTTCTCCTGGCTGCTGCTCAATCTCTTCACGGCGCTCCTCGCCTCGTGGGTGATCTCCTGGTTCGATGCCACCATCAACCAGATGGTGGCGCTCGCCGTGCTCATGCCGATCGTCGCTTCGATGGGCGGCAATGCCGGCACGCAGACAGTGACGGTGGCGGTAAGAGCCCTCGCGATGCGCGATCTTGGCCCCTTTAACGCCGTCAGGGTCACGTTGAGGGAATGCGCTTCCGGCCTGTTGAGCGGATTCATCTTCGCGCTCATCATCGGCGGCATGGCCTTCTGGTGGTTCGGTTCGGACAAGCTCGGGCTCATCATCGGGGCGGCCATGATCATCAATCTCTTTGCCGCCGCGCTCGCCGGCATATTGGTGCCGCTGGCGCTCGATTACTTCGACATCGATCCGGCCATCGCCTCCGGCGTTTTCGTCACAACTGTGACTGATGTGGTCGGCTTCTTCTCGTTTTTGGGGCTCGCCGCGCTATGGCTGGTGTGAAGGACCCGATCATCCGCGTGGCGCGGGCAGGAGAGGCCCACAAGGATTCGTGGTTGAGCCTTTGGCATGCCTGGCAGCTTCATATGAAAGGCGCCGTACCCGCCGATGTCACGGAAAGAACCTGGCAACTGTCGCAGCAGACGGACAGCCGCCTCCTCATCCTGCTCGGCTTCACGTCTCAAGGTGAGGCTATTGGCTTTGCTACGGTGAGCTTCACACCGTTTGCCTGGATCGGCTCAGATATCGTCTTCCTGCAGGATCTCTTTGTCCTGGACCGCGCGCGGGGCCAGGGAGCAGGGGACGCTTTGCTTGGCGCCGTCTACCGCACTGCCGATGAGCACGGCGCCACCCAGGTCTTCTGGATGGTGGACGAGACGGATGAGAGACTGCAGAGATTCTATGCTCGCAACAGCATCCGCACACCCTATTTGCGCTATATGCGGGACCCCTGGCCCTGGTGATGGACTGAACACAGGGCGAAGAGGGCTTCCGCCGCCAGCGGGGACAGGACGCCTGTATCCATTTCGGTGAGGATCACCGTCTCGCCTTGGCCAATGATATGGCCGCCAAGCGATAGTTCGCCGTCGATCGCATGGATGAGGCGCATCGCACCATCGCCGATCAAGGATAGGGGCGCCGTCAATCTCTGGCAGACCAGTGACCCACACCCGAAGCGGCGCGCCACCATCAGGTTGAAATCGCGCACCGGGCCGGCGATGAGCTTGCCAGTCACGTTCCAGTCGCCGGAGAAGTGGGCGGGGCGGTACAGGTCCAGAGCGATGGCGCCGCTTTCTTCGATCTCGAGCCGCATGCCCTCGCCGTCGAGCAGCATGATGTGGCGATCATAGCCTGCAAATTTGGAGAACGGGCCGTCTGTCGCGACATCGGCAATGCTGACGCGCCAATCGAAGGGCGCACCGGCTATGCCTGAACCTTCCGGCGACACCCAGATCTCGGTAGTGATGCCGCCGCCATTCTTCCAGGGCATCACTTTGTAGTCTCCCTGCCGCAGAATTCTCATACCCGGCTTTCTGCTCAATGCCTCGCCCGCCCGACGGGTTCGGCATGGGCGATCACCCGCTTGATCCGAGGTTCCTCGTGCTGAAGCTCCGTCTCGATCCGATCGATGACGTCATGCACGGTCTCGATCGTCTGGGTCGGGTCGAAGCGGCAATGGTAATGCACGAAGAGGCCTTCGCTGTTGCGTCGCACCCGCACATTGTGGATGTCGCTCATGCGGCTCTCATCCACAACGAGCGTGCGCAGCATCATCTCGATCTTTTCCTTGCCGGGGGTGGAGAGGTCTTCGCCAGGCAGGATTCTCTCCGGAAGAGGCTCGATATGGCTCTCGACCTCGACATCCTCGCCGAGCTCGCGGCGAATGGCGGCTTCGAGGGCGGTCGCCTTCTCATGCGCCGTCTCCAGCGTCATCTTGCCGTCGACCTCGAGATCGAAGCTGACCGCCGTCCTGATGCCGACCCTCTGGACGGTGAGGTGATGAATGGCGAGACCCTGGCGTTGCGAAATGAGGCGAACGCGCTCCGAAATCGATTCATCGTCGAGCGCCACGGGATCGGCCGTGACGGTGACATCGGCATTGGGGTAGAGGGCCTTGATGTCACGGGCGATCTTTTCGCGAAGCGCAATCATATCGTCGACCGGCATGGTACGCGGCACGGTGACGAGGACGCCGGTGAAGAGCGTCGCCCCGGCCGGCCTGATGCGCAGCCGAACAAGCGATAGCACGCCGTCCGTTGCCTCGACGATCTTGCGGATGGCCTCGGTGGCGCCGCCCGGCGCGGCATCGAGCAGCGTGTCGAAGGTGCGTTTACCGAGCCGCAAGGCGGCCACCATCATGACCGCCGCGACGATCAGGGCCGCGATCGAATCGGCAGCCGAATGACCGAGCCACGCGGCGGCAAGGCCAATGAGCACCGCGAGCGAGCTCCACATGTCGGAGGCGAAATTGAGCGCGTCCGCCGCGAGCGCCTCGCTCGACGTCGCCTTTGCCACCCGGCCCAGAGCGCGGGAACGAAAGAAGTCGATGATGATCGAGGCGACGATGATCGCCGCCGCCCACCAGGTCAGAAGGATCTCGGTCTCACCCGTCAGCAAGCGATGGATGGCCTCATAGGCGATCCAGGTCGTCGTGGCGAGGAGCAGGCCCGTCTCGGCCAGCGCCGCGACACTTTCGAACTTGGCGTGGCCATAGTGATGCCGCTCATCGGGCGGCTGGTCGCCGAGCCGCACGGCGAAGAAGGTGATTACAGTGGCGCAGAAATCGGTGAAGCTGTGGACCGCTTCCGAAATGATGCCGAGCGAGCCCGTCATGAGGCCGGCGACCAGCTTGGCAAGGGCAAGGCCGGCGCTGGCGAGCATGGAGACAAGCGCTACCGACTGCTTTTCGGAATGAACATGCATGGCCGCTGTTTAGAGGGCAAGAGCGGAAAGAGGAACCGGGATATCTGCAACAATTGCGCGCACATTTATGCACAAAGCTATGAAGTGGAACCTCGTCTTGGTTGGCGATTGAGCCGGGTAACCAGCCATGAGGGTGGCGCATGCATGATTTGTCCGGATATTCCTTGCGAATCCTCAGGGTGAGATGCTTTTGTCGCTCGCACTTCGAGTTTCCCCGCTTATGGCTTCTGAGGCCTCTTCGCTGATCTGGACATCTGCACCGCGAAAGCGCGGTGCATTGGCTTTCGCCTCGCTTTTCGCCCTCGAGTCCTTCGCGCGCGCGCTCATCTCAACCGTCGTCTCGGTGCAGGCGCATGATATCCTGCAGAGCAGCCAGAAGGTGAGTATGCTATTCACTTTCGTCAGCCTGGCAGTCCTCGCCTCGACGCTGACGCTTCCGCTGATCTTCCGCTATGTGCCGCGCCGCTGGATCTATACGGGCGGAGTGGCCGGCCTATGCCTTGCGTCGCTGGCCTTCGCCACTGACGTGCTTCCCGGCCAAGTCAGCGGCATGTATTTGCGCAACGTGAGTTCTGCGACGCTCAACATTGCGCTTTCGCTTTACATACTCGACTACATCCGCAGGGCCGATCTGGTCAGGTCGGAGCCCAAGCGGCTTGCCTTCTCAGCCGCCTCGTGGACCATCGGCCCCTTTCTCGGCGTCTGGCTCTATGAGAACTACGGGCCATGGGCGCCACAGCTTTTATGCATTGCCGCCTGTTGTCTGGTCGCGATGTTCTTCTGGTATCTGCGCCTCAATGACCATCCCGTCATCCGCGCCGCGAGGTCGACGCCCCAGAATCCCTTGGCGAATGTCGGCCGCTTCGTCAGGCAGCCGCGCTTGCGGCTTGCCTGGTTCATTGCCTTCGGCCGTTCCTGCTTCTGGACGACCTTCTTCGTCTATGGCTCGCTGCTGATGATCGAGGGCAAGCTCGGCAAGGAAGCGAGCGGGCTCCTGATCTCGCTGAGCCAACTCGGGCTGTGCATGGCATATCTTGCCGGCAAGATTTCCGAGCGCGCCGGCGTGCGCAAGGTGATCGCTGGCGCCTATGCCGTCGCGGCTCTTTCGGTCATTGGCGCAGGCTATGCCGGCACGAGCCAGCCGGTCCTCGCGGCCGTTTTTCTGCTCATTGGCGCTACCGCCAATTCTGCTTTGGACGGAGTGGGAGGAATTCCCTATCTGCGCTCGGTCAGGGCGCATGAGCGCCCGCAAATGACCGGAGTCTATCGCAGCTATATCGACTTCTCCGATCTTCTTCCCCCGCTCATCTATTCCTTCGTGCTGCTCGCCTTTCCGCTGGGCAGCGTGTTCTATATTTTGGGCGCCTGGCTGGCGATCGTCGGCTTCGTCGCCTGGCGCTATTTGCCCCGCTCGATGTGACAATGCGCACAGCGGCATGGTGAAGGCCGTGTTAAGAGCTCCTCCACATCTGCTTAACGATCCTGTGCGATCGTCACCAGGTTTGGGAGCGTGTCATGTTTCGCATGCGTACAAAAATTCCGGCGATTTTCTACATGTACATTATCGCCATGCTCGCGATGGGTGCGCTGGCGGCATCGCATATCGGCCAGATCTGAACGCTTTCCGTTTCGCCCTGCGAGTTTTCTTACCGCTTGACCGCTGCGCGCCTTGGCGCGACTGTATCCGCCTTCCCGGGAACGCGAATGGCGCAGAAAATTACCCATGGCTACACTGAGCTGATGGCGAAAGCCGAGGCTGCGGTCGAGAGCGTCGAGAAGCTGCCGGAAAAAAAGAGCACGTAAGGAGCATCATGGCGCAGCTTCATCTCGTGATCGGCAACAAGAACTATTCCTCCTGGTCGCTAAGGCCGTGGATGGCGCTCACCATGGCGCATATTCCGTTCGAGGAAACAGTCATCCCGCTTGACCAGCCTCACACCAAGAAACGCATCAGCGAGCATTCCGCCGCGGGTCGCGTGCCGGTGCTGCGTCATGGCAAGCTGACGGTGTGGGAGTCCCTCGCCATCCTCGAATATCTGGCGGAGATCTTTCCGGAGAAGAAGTTGTGGCCGCAAGGCAAGGCCGCCCGCGCGGCGGCGCGCTCAGCGGCGAACGAGATGCATTGCGGATTTGCGGCGCTGCGAGATGCCTGTCCGATGAACCTGCGCCGGCCACGGAAGGCGGTGGCATTGAACGAGGCGGTAAACACCGATATTGTGCGCATCGACGCGCTGTGGCGTGAGTGCCGCAAAGAGCCGATGCGATGTTCGCACCCGTGGTGACCCGTTTCGACACATATGACATCAAGGTCTCGAGCGAAAGCCGCGCCTATATGGAAGCGGTGCTGGCGACGCAAGCTTTCCAGACCTGGAAGAAGGCGGCGCTCGAGGAGCCCTGGATGATCCCGCGTGAGGAGATCGACTGATGCTGCTGCAAGCCGGAGGAGGGGGAACCTCCGAAGTGCAGTGTGAACCTAATTCTTGAGCAGGAAGGTCACCTTCATATTGACCCGCCATTCGGCGATCTTGCCGTTCTTGACCGTCGCCTTGATGTCCTGCACCCAGACGCCTTCGACCTGATCGAGCGTCTGGTCGGCGCGTTTGATACCCTGTTCGATGGCATCTTCGATGCTTTTCGGTGACGCGCTGGTGAGTTCGATGACTTTGGCGACACTCATGGTCAACCTCCCAGTTATTCACATACTTTGCGGAAAACGCGCTGTCACTGTTTGTCCGCATGGCCGGATCGTAGCATAATATGGCTCGTTTCAAAGAACGACAGTGACCAATGCCGCTCCACATCATTAAGCTCTCCGTCGGTAGCGAGGATATCGACGACATGTACCGCTGGCTCAAGGACGCCAAGGCCGGCCGCGACAAGTTCAGCCACACCACTCGCATGTTTCCGCGCCGCAAGGACGAGATCCTGCCCGGCGGGTCGCTCTATTGGGTGATCCGAGGCGTTGTCCTTTGTCGCACCCCCATTGCCGATCTCGTTCCGGTCACCGGCAAGGACGGCATCGAGCGCTGCCGGATCGAGTTCAAGCACCGGGTTGTGCCGGTGCAGCCAATCCCTCGCCGCGCCTTTCAAGGGTGGCGCTATTTCAAGGAGGAAGATGCGCCGCGCGACCTGCCGAAGGGCGAACGCAGAAAGAATATTCCGCCCAAGATGCGCAAGGAGCTGATCGAGCTCGGCCTCTTATGAGCGAAATCCGCATCCGCAAGCTTCGCCGTGGTGACGATCTCGACCAAGCCTGCGATCTTCTTATCCGCTTCTTTCGCGAAGAGGGCTTCGCCACGCCGGTTGAAGTGATCCGTCGCCATACCGCCATCATGGCGGGCCTCGACAATTGTGGTCTCTTCATTGCCGAGACTTCGGACAAGGTAATTGGCGTCGCCACCATATCGCTCGAATTCGGCATCGAATTTGGATGGGGCGCCGAAATGGGCGACCTGTATGTTCTGCCCGAGTGGCGCGGCCAGGCCCTCTCGCGCCAACTCGTCGTCGCAATCGAGGACTTCCTCAAAGACCGCGGCGCCAGCTTCTATCAGGTGACGGTCACGCCCTACGCCCAGGAGGCCCATGATCTCAGGGCGTTTTACGACCGGCTCGGCTTTGCCAGCGAGGGCAGGCTGATTCTCGCAAAAAGGATCGCCAAGTCTTCCCAATAGTTCCCGGCAAGTCGAAAAAGATCTTTTAGGAGATTTCTCCGGGGGTACCTGCAAGCCTCGCGCGGACCATGTCATACATCACGCCAGTGTTCGATACCGTCCGGTAGAAGGTGATCAACTGGTCCCAGGGTTCGGCAATCCTCTGCAAGCCCGAGATGAACACGACGAGCGTGCTGACTTGCGTCTGTCCAATGATGGCGAGATAGCCTCCAACAACAAGCACAACGATTGGTCCGAGCGAATCTAGAAAATTACCGAATTCGGTGAGAAAGAATTTGCGCACATAGATGCGAATACGAAACCGATAGAGCCGATCGATGAAAACCTTTCCAGCCGTTTGTTTGCGACCGCTGCTTTTGGAGGACCCATGGATCGCGAGATGGCTGAGATTTCGCAACTGGCGGATCCGCAATCGGGCAAGGCGGTTGATGGTGAATTGGGTCGCAGGTACGACGAGCAATTGCGGAATATAGAGGACGAGGGCAATGGCGGCAATCAAAGGCTCGATCCATATGAGATAGCCCACGACCCAAATCACTGTCCCGCCGGTCAAGAGCGGCAGCGAAAGTGCATCGCCTGCGAAACCGCTCATGTCTTCGGTCTCCGCACCTAGCATCGAGATCGCCGTGCCGACTTTCTCATCATCGGAGTTGTTGTCTCTTCGACGCCATATTGCCTGCGTTGCCTTCATAATCCTGAGCCTCAGATCGCGGGCCACCGTCTCGGCAGTTCTGCCCTTGGCGATGTCGGCCACATACTTGAGCAACAGCCTGAGACAAATCACCGCGAAGTAACCGGCGCCAAGCGCGACCAGCAACCAAACATTCCGCGCACCAACAGCATCGTCGACGATGCGGCGCTGGAACTCGAAACTCACCATTGGCAGGGGCGTAATGATTGCGGTGAGCAGGCAGATGCCGATTTGGCTGGAACGGGTGGTACGCCAAATGTAGCGGTAGAGCGGGCGCGCGGAATACCATCCGCCAGAATGGTCCGTTTGGCTCCCGTTGGCGACGCGTGGCGGCAAAATACGGACTCGTGTCCTTGATCTTGTTTCCCAGGCAAGGGGAAGTCTAACAACAATACGCGCGAAAAGGCGACGGACTGATTGATCCGGGTCGAATGAACCGTTCGATTTCGAAGGCACTGCCGCAGGCGGTGCGACCGAAGTGGGTGTTTATTCCTGAATTGCCTCGATCAACCCCGCGGCAACGATAGTGGCGATCTCCCTATCTCTGACGGATAGCCACCAGGAAGATGAGCTCCGTCAGCCGCGCCATCCGGTGACATTGAAAGCCGCCATCGGACGGTGAAATCCCTTGAGTGTGAGGTCGCCGAGAGAGCTAGCCTCGACATTGGACTCGATGGGGGTAACGGCCCGCTGGCTCGCCAATATCTGCCCGGCTTTCGCTTCATCGCACAAACGAGCGGCGAGGTTGGGTACGCTGCCGATGACGGCATAGTCCGAGCGCCGGTCGAAGCCGATCTTGCCGATCGTCGCATGGCCGCGCGCAATGCCGATGCCAAAGCCCAGCGAATGGCCCTGACGTTGCCATTTGCTGCCGAGTTCGCCCACCGCATCGCGCATGTCAAGCGCCATGCGGACGGCTCGCTCGGTATGATCGGGGCAAGGAAGCGGATCGTTGAACAAGATAAGCGCACCATCGCCAATGAACCTCTCGAGCGTTCCCTCATGGCGATCGATCAAGACGCCGAGGCAGGCATGGTATTCGCCCAAGACCGCCATCACTTCTTCGGGTTCGGCGACCTCAGCAAAGGCGGTGAAGCCGCGCAGGTCGCAGAAGACCACGGTCACCTCGCGCCGATGGCTCTTCAACGGATCATCCGTCTCGCTTGACGCGACAACGAGGTTGGCCACTTGCTCGGGGAGGAAGCGCTTCAGCCGATTGGCCCGTTCGATTTCCGCGACCTGCGCCGCGACCTTCTCTTCCAGGGAGCGATTCCAGGTCGCAAGATTGACGGCCATCTCCTGCACCTGGTCATGCAGCTTCTTCTGACGCAGCATCGAGCGCACCCGGGCCAGGAGGGCGGAATGCTCGAACGGCTTGGACAGGAAATCATCGCCTCCCGCATCGAGGCCCTCGACGATGTCCCGCGTGTCCGATTTGGCCGTGACGAGGACGACGGGTATGGCTCGCAAGTCGGGGTCTGACTTCAATTCACGCACCACGCTGATGCCGTCGCGCTTCGGCATCATGATATCGAGAAGGATGAGGTCGGGCTTCAGGCTGCGCGCGGCCGCGAGGCCTTCCTCGCCATCCGCCGCCGTCATCACTTCGTAGCCATTAGCCTCCAAACGCACGCGCAGGATTTCCAGATTCTCCGGCATGTCGTCGACGGCGAGAATTCGGGGAGGATCGCGCAATCAGATCGCCTCTAGGTCAGGAATTCACGAACTTTGGCCAAAAGCAGGCGCGGGCTGAACGGCTTTGTGACATAGGCGTCACAGCCCGCCGCCCGCGCCTTCGTCTCATCGCCCGACAACGCAAAGGACGTGACGGCGATGACGGGAATATCACGCAGCGCAGGATCGGCTTTCAGGCGCCGCGTCGTCTCATATCCGTCGAGCACCGGCAGCTGGATATCCATGAGAATGAGATCGGGCTTATGGATCTTTGCCATGGCAAGTCCAGCCGCCCCGTCCGCCGCCTCGATAAGCTCGTAGTCCGTGACGGCGAAGAGATCGCGCAGAATCTGGCGATTGTCCTCGGTGTCTTCGACCATAAGGATGCGTTTGCTCATGCCGCTGCCATCCCCTCGTTCACCCTGATCGGAATTGTCACTTTGAAGGTCGATCCCGATCCCGGGGCGGACTCGATGCCGATGGTCCCGCCATGCATCTCGACGATGCGTTTGGAAATCGCAAGGCCGAGCCCGGTGCCGCCTTTCTGGCGTGTGTTGCTGTCATCGACCTGCTGGAATTCCTCGAAAATCCGCATCTGATGTTCGGGAGCGACGCCGGGGCCGGTATCGCGCACCAGGATCTCAAAGCGGCCGTCACTGGCATCGGCGGCGATCTCGATCGATCCGGCTTCGGTAAATTTGACGGCATTGCCGGCCAGATTGAGGAGAACCTGATGCAGGCGCCGTTCGTCGCCGCGTCCCAAAGGCAGCCCGTCAGCGACGGTCGCCGTGAGCTTCAGGCCCTTTGCGCGCGCCAGGGGCTCGGTGGTGGCGGCGACCGTCTTGACGATCTGGCCGATCGCATAGTCCTCGAGGGTGAGCGAGAGCTGGCCGGCTTCGATCTTGGACAGATCGAGCACATCATTGATCAGGCCGAGAAGGTGCCGTCCATTTGCCTGCACCCGCCCAAGTGTCACCTTGGCTTTCGCCGGCAGCTCGCCATAGAGCCCGTCGGCAAGCATCTCGGTGAAGCCCAGGACGGAATTGAGCGGAGTGCGCAATTCATGGCTCATATTGGCCAGGAATTGCGACTTGTGGCGGCTCGCGGTCTCGAGCTGGCGGCCTTTCTCCTCGATCTCGCTGAACAACCGTGCATTCTGGATCGCGAGCACAGACTGGGCGGCGAAGGTTTCGAGGAGATGCACCGTCGAATCGGGAAGGCGCCCTGGTGCCCGGCGGCGCACGACAAGGGCACCGATTACCCTGTTCGGCCGCAATAGCGGCACGACCAGCACGCTGTGGAAACCCGCAGCGAGGACGAGCTGCTGGACCCGGGTCGGCGCGTTGTCGGTCAAATCCTCGGTCTGGATCGACCGGCGCGAGCGCGCGGCATCCCCTATGCCCGGATCGGTCAACCTGATCGACTGATCGGAAATGGCCGCGATGAGCTCGGGGCTCATGCCGTAGGTGGCCCTGAGGCGGAAGTTGTCGGCCTGCCGGCTATAGACATAGATGGCGCCGGCATCGGTGCGCGACAGCTGGACCGCTTTCGTCACGATCGTCTCGAGGACGGTCTTGCGATCGAGGGTCGAATTGACCGACTGGCTGACTTCGCCGAGAGCTTTCAATTCTTCGACCGACCGGGCGAGGTCCGAGGTGCGGGCCTGGACTTCCTCGAACAAACGCGCATTCTCGATCGCGATCACCGCCTGATCGGCGAAGGTGGTGACGAGGTCGATCTGCTTCTCGGTGAATGGCCGAACCTTGCGGCGGATGAGGGAGATCTCCCCGATCGTCGTCTTGTCGCGCAACAGGGGAACGCCGAGCAGAGTGCGCAGCTCGGCAAGCTTCAGCGCCTCGTTCCACGTATATTCCGGATCGTTTTGGGCATCGAGCACCTGAACGACCTTGCCTTCGATCAGAGTCCGCCCGGTGACGGTGCCGCGCGACCGCTCAACCGGCTCGCGCGCCATCAGCTCTCCGAATTCGGGCGAGAAGCCGACCTGGCCGGAACGGATGAACTCGCCGTTCTGCTCGCGCGCGATCGTGCCGCCATCCGCATCGCAGAGCCTGACAGCCGTCTGGAGGATCACGTCCAGCACGGGCTGGACATCGGAGGGCGAACGGCTGATGACATTGAGCACCTCGCCAATTGCCGTCTGATAGTCGAGCGTTTCCTGCAGTTCGCGCGTGCGCTCCTGCACTTCCTCGAACAGCCTGGCATTTTCGATGGCTATGACCGCCTGGTCGGCGAAAGTCGTAACCAGTTCAATTTGTTTTTCGGTGAAGGGCTCAACTTGCTGATGGGCAAGCGCAATAACGCCGATCAGTTCGCCCGAGCGCAGCAGCGGCACCCCCAAAAGTGTTCTGATTTGGCCGATTTGCGCATGATCCTTGTAGGCATATTCCGGATCTTCCAGAACATCGGGAATGATCGTGGTCCGCTTCTCGAGCCCGGTGCGGCCGACGAGTGAATCCCGCCCAAGCTCGTACGTGCGTTCACGCTGGATTTCGAGATAGACCGGGCCTAGAGCGTATCCGGCGGCCCAGCGCAGGCAGGTACCGTCCCACCTGAATATCTGGGCGATATTGGCTGCGCACAGACGAGCAGCCGATTCCACCAAGGTGTTGAGTACAGCCTGCAGATCGAAAGTCGACCGACTGATCGCCTTGAGAACATCGGCGGTCGCGATTTGCTGCTGCAGGGACTCCGAGAGCTCATTGGTGCGCGTCTTGACCTCATCGAACAGCCGCACATTCTCGATGGCAATGACCGCCTGGTCGGCGAATGTCTGCACCAGATCACACTGGCGCTCCGTGAAATTACCAGGCTCCGGGCGGCCAAGGAAGAACACGCCCTCGACGACGCCTTTGCGCAGCAACGGAATACCCAGCAGCGCACGAGTGTTCGATGAGCGCGCGAGGAAGGCCGAGTTCATATTCGTGATCGGCCCGTATGTCCGGAATTTGCTCCATGTGGCCGGAGAGAACAACACGGCCCGATATGCGGCTGCCATCGACCGGGATGATGCGATTTTGCATGTCGGCCTCATCCTCGGGCGTCCCCGCGAATATCGCGCCACCACGCAGGACGCCGCCCTCATGCAGCATGATGCCGCCAAAGCTTGCGCCGCATAGCCGGGCTGCCGACGCGACCAGGGTTCTCAGCACGGCGGGCAAATCAAACGCCGCGCGGCTGATCGCCTTCAAGACTTCAGCCGTAGCCGTTTGCCGCTCGATCGCCTCCGTCAGCTCGCCGTTGCGGGTCTGCAGCTCCTCGAACAGCCGGGCGTTTTCGATTGCGATGACCGCCTGATCAGCAAAGAGGACGAGGAGGTCGATCTGCCTTTGACTAAATGGCCTCACTTCCATTCTGCGTATGATGAGCGCGCCGATGGCCTTGTCCTCGCGCAACAGCGGCACGGCAAGCATGGTGCGATGACCGAAGCGCTTCGCCATTCCGATACCGATCGGGAACTCGTCGCCTTCCTGCGTCAGGTCGCGCACGTGAACCGGCTTGCGATCGACAAAGGCGCGACCCGTCACCAGGTCGCGACTGATCGGCCATTTTTCGAAGTCGATCGGTATCGGGCCGTGATGGGCACGCACCCGTAGTCCATCGTCCTCGGGAAGGAGGATCGCCGCGTCGTGGGCATCACAAAGCTTCGCTGCACTTTCCGCAACAATGCCCAGAACCGGTTGCAGGTCGGCGGGCGAGGCGGCGATTGCCCGCAAGATCGTGCCGGTCGCCGTTTGCTGCTCGAGCGCCTCGGTGAGCTCGCGGTTGCTTGTCTCGAGCTCTTTGAACAATCGGGTGTTCTCAATAGCGATCGCTGCCTGATGAGCGAAGAGCGCAAGGAGATCGATCTGTTTTTGACTGAACGGCCGCATTTCGCCACGACGTATCGCGATCACGCCGATGGCCTTGTCCTCGCGCAGCAGCGGCACGGCAAGAACGGTGCGTCCGCCCCCGCGCTCCGCCAATGCATGGCCGGCGGGGAACTCGTCTCTTTCCGCCATGATATCATGAACATGTATAGGCTTGCGATCGGCATAAGCGCGTCCCGCTACCCAGTCGCGCCCGATCGGCCACTGTACAAAATTGAGCGGTATGGGGCCATTATGCGCGCGCGGGACGAGCATGTTTCCTTCTTCAAGCAAGATCACTACATCATAGGCCTCGCAAAGTCTTGCCGCACTTTCCGCAACCGCATTGAGAACTGGCTCCACATCCGTTGGCGAGGCGGCGATGGCGCGCAGGATCGCGCCGGTCGCTGTCTGCTGCTCGAGCGCCTCGGTGAGCTCGCGGTTGCGGATCTGCACCTCCTCGAACAGACGGGTGTTTTCTATGGCGATCGCCGCCTGGTCGGCGAAGAGGACGAGAAGGTCGATCTGCTTCTGGCTGAACGGTCGCACTTCTTGCCGACGCAGTCCGATCACGCCAATGGCCTTGTCCTCGCGCAGCAGCGGTACGGCAAGATTCGTACGATAGCCAACGCGCTCGGCGAGCGCGTGAGCCGCAGGAAACTGTTTTTCTTCTTGCATCAAGTCGTGCACATGGACCGGCTCGCGGTCCACATAGGCGCGTCCCGTGACCCAATCTCGTTCGATCGGCCACCTGGGAATACCGATCGGGATCGGACCGTGATGAGCGCGCATAGCGAGGGTGTCGTCCTCCGCAAGCGCGATCACGACATCATAGGCGTCGCAAAGTCTTGCTGCACTTTCCGCGACAGCGTTGAGAACTGGCGCGACATCGGTCGGCGAGGCGGCGATAGTGCGCAATATGGCGCCCGTCGCCGTCTGCTGCTCGAGCGCCTCGGTGAGTTCGTGGTTGCGCGTCTCCAGTTCCTCGAACAGCCGGGCATTGGCGATGGCAATGGCAGCCTGATGGGCGAAGAGGACAAGGAGGTCGACCTGCTTCTGACTGAACGGACGCACTTCCCTGCGGCGCAGGATCAAGACGCCAATGGCTTTGTCCTCGCGCATAAGCGGCGCCGCCAACATAGTCCGGTAACCATGGCGCTTCGCCGTGTCGCGGCCGAGAGGAAATGTGTCCGCTTCCTCCAACAGATCATGCACGTGGATAGGCTTGCGGTCGACATAGGCCCGTCCCGTCACCCAGTCGCGCCCGATCGGCCAGCGCGCGAAATCGATGGGTATCGGCCCGTAATGCGCGCGCTCGACAAGGGCATCGCCATCGGCGAGAAGGATCGCAAAATCATATGCGCCGCATAGCCTTGCCGCGCTCTCGACTACGGTATTGAGAACAGGCTCGACATCGGTTGGCGAGGCGGCGATGGCTCTGAGGATCGTGCCGGTTGCCGTCTGCTGCTCGAGCGCTTCGGCGAGCTCGCGGTTGCGCGTCTGCAATTCTTCGAACACCCGGGTGTTTTCAATCGCGATCACCGCCTGATCGGCAAAGGTCGTCACCATCTCGATTTGCCGGCCGGTGAACGGCTCGACGCGATGATGAACCAGCGCAAGAACGCCGATGAGCTTCCCCGACTGCAACAAGGGTACGCCGAGCATCGTACGATAGTTGCCGAGCCGCGCATGTTCCTTGAGGGCGTAGTCTGGATCCACGAGCGCGTCGTCGATGATCGTGACCGCCATATTTAACGCGGTGCGGCTAACGAGCAACTCGCGCCCGGGCTTGTAAACCTGCTCCCGCTGCGCTTTGAGAAACTCCGGCGTCAACCCATAAGCGGCGGCCCAGCGCAAATACGTTCCGTGCCATTTGAATATCTGCCCGAAAGAAGCGCCGCATAGGCGCGTGGCCGATTCGACGACTGTATTGAGGACTGGCTCAACATCGGTCGGCGATGCGGCAATGGCCCGAAGAATCGAGCCTGTTGCCGCCTGCTGCTCGCGCGCCTCGGAAAGCTCAAGCGCCTGCCGTTCGACGTCGAGGCGAAGGCAGCGCAGCTCCTCCGCGCGCTCGTTTTCGCCCGCCTTCTGTTGCAGAGTTTTCGAAGGCACGCCGGACGACCTCCAGATAGAACGAAAGCCACTGCGCACAGCTTACGCGAGGTCATCAGGGAAGTCGATGCGCTTCTAAACCGCAATATTGTCGATAAGCCGCGTGCTCCCGAGCCAAGCCGCGGCGAGAAGCCTCATCGGCTCATCCGCCGTTCGCGGCAGGGCCAGTGTCTCGGCATTGCGCGCAGCGACATAGTCGACGCGAAAGCCCCGCGTCGTCAGAGCGCGCCGTGCTGCCGCGGTCGCGCGGCTTGGTTTCTGTCCGGCTCTGATCTTGAGCGCCGCCTGGGTCAATGTCCGGAACAGGGAGGCTGCCTGATTGCGCTCGGCCTTGTTCAAATAAGCATTGCGCGAAGAGAGTGCCAGGCCGCTTGCTTCGCGCACCGTCGGCACGCCGATGACCTCGATCGGCAGATCGAGATCGCGTCGCCATCCGCGTCACGACCAGCAGCTGCTGATAGTCCTTCTCGCCGAACATCGCGAAGTCGGCAGCCGTCTGGGTGAACAGCTTGGCGACGACAGTGGCAACGCCATCGAAGAAATGCGGGCGGAACTTGTCCTCGAGCCCCGCCTTGGCAGGCCCGCCCATGACGACGCTCGTGGCGAAACCCGGCGGATAGACCTCGTCCGGCGCCGGCGCGAAGACGAGATGGACGCCCGCTTCGTCGAGCTGGGCAAGATCGCGCGGCCTCGTCGCGCGGATAGCGGCCGAGATCCTCGGTGGCGCGCGAACTGCTTGGGATTGACGAAGATCGTGGTGACGACCCGGTCGGCGCGCTGCAAGCCTTCGCGCACCAGCGTCAGATGGCCCTCGTGCAGCGCGCCCATGGTCGGAACGACCGCGCTGGCCAGACCTTGAGCCCGCCAGGCCGCCGTTGCCCTGCGCAGATCTAGAATGTTACGGACGATCTCCAGGGTCATTTCGGATTTGCGAAAGACGATGCTAACCAGTGCCGCTCGTTCCATCATATCCAGGCGTCATGACCACAGACTCCAGCCCTTCCCAGCCGCGCCCCGATCTCGAGCCATGCTCTTTGCGGACGAAACCATGCCGTGCGTCAAGTCGCTGAGCGCCGAGGCGCGATTGTCGCCCGAACAATCGCGCCAGGTGAGCCGAACTCGCGCGCCAGCTCGTCGCCGCGGTGCGGGCCGGGCGCCGCCAGCAGGGCGGCATCGACGCCTTCATGCAGGAATACTCGCTCTCCTCCGAAGAAGGCGTGGTGCTGATGTGCCTGGCCGAAGCGCTGCTTGCGCATTCCCGACGCCGAAACGGCCGACAAGCTCATTGCCGACAAGATCGGCGGCAAGGATTGGGAACGCCATCTCGGCCAGTCGGAATCGCTGTTCGTCAATGCCTCGGCCTGGGGCCTGATGCTGACCGGCCGCTTCGTCGAGCTCGGCAGGGCACCAAGACCGATATCGGCGGCTATCTCAAGCGCCTGGTGTCGCGCTCGGGCGAGCCCTTCATCCGCAACGCCATGAAGCAGGCCATGCGGATCATGGGCAAGCAATTCGTGCTCGGCCGCACCATCGAGGAAGCGCTCGACATCGCCAAGCCGCTGGAAGCGGAGGGCTATCGCTTCTCCTATCGACATGCTGGGCGAGGCGGCCTTCACCGCCGACGGATGCCGACCGCTATTTCGCGGCCTATGAGAATGCGCTCGACGATGGTCGGCAGCCGGCAGGCCGACAGGGCCGACGGCGTCTTCGCGCGGCCCTCGATCTCGGTGAAACTGTCGGCGCTGCATCCGCGCTATGAAGAGAAGCAGGAAGCGCGGGTGCTGGCCGAGCTCCTGCCGCGCGTCATCGATCTCGCCGCGCAGGCCAAGGCGCTCGATCTCGGACTCACCATCGATGCCGAAGAGGTCAACCGGCTCGATCTGTCGCTCGAGCTGTTTGGCAGGCTTGCTGCATGAGCCCTGCGCTCAAGGGCTGGAACGGACTTGGGCCTTGCCGTGCAGGCCTATGGCAAGCGCGCCAAGCCGGTGCTGAATGGCTGGCCGAGCTTGCCGAGCCAGACCGGACGCAAGCTTGCCGGTGCGCCTGGTCAAGGGCGCCTATTGGGATACCGAAATCAAGCGGGCGCAGGAAGCGGGTCTCGAAGCCTATCCGCTGTTCACCCGCAAGGTTTCGACCGATGTCAGCTATCTCGCTTGCGCCAAATATCTGCTGGTCGCGCCGCGATGTGTTCTATCCGCAATTCGCCACCCACAATGCCCATACGATTGCAGCGGTCGCGGTCATGGCGGGCGATGACCGGGCTTACGAATTCCAGCGCCTGCACGGCATGGGGCAGGCGCTTTATGAGCAGGTGGTCGGCGCATGCCGAAGATGAACCAGCCCTGCCGGATCTATGCGCCGGTCGGCAGCCATGAGGATCTGCTCGCCTATCTGGTGCGCCGGCTGCTCGAGAATGGCGCCAATACGTCCTTCGTCAACCGCCTTGCCGATGATGAAGCGCCGATCGCCGAGATCATCGCCGATCCGGTGGAGGAGGTTGCAGAGCTCTCATGCCATTCCGCATCCGCGCATTCCCCTGCCGCGCGACATCTTCGCGCCGCGCGTCAATTCGCAGGGCTATGCCGCTGTGGGATGATACGACGCGCGAAACGATGTTGGCCGAGATCGAGCGAGGTGCTGGCAAAGCCCGTGAAGCCGCGGCCCTCGTCGGCGGCAAGGCCGCGCAAGGGCGGCCGCATCCGCACCATCACCGCGCCGCATGATCGCCGAATGTAATCGTCGGCGAGGTCATCGAGGCCGATGACAAAGCGATCGCGCCGAAGCGCATGGACCGATTGCAGCAAGGCGCATGCACGCCTGGGATCGGCGCGGGGGTGCTGAGCGCGCGCGCAATATCTCGAAAAGGCCGCCGATCTCTATGAAGCGAATACGGCGCGCCTGATGGCGCTGCTGATCCGCGAGGCGGGCAAGACGCTCGACAATGCGCTTGCCGATCTGCGCGAGGCGGTCGATTTCCTGCGCTATTATGCCGAGCGCGCGCGCAAGCGAATTTTCGAGGCACGCTAGCGCCTGCCGGGGCCGACGGGCGAAGCGCAACGAACTCTCGCTCCATGGCCGCGGCGTCTTCGCCTGCATCAGCCCATGGAATTTTCCGCTGGCCATCTTCACTGGCCAGGTCGCGGCAGCCCTGGCCGCCGGCAATGCCGTGATCGCCAAGCCGGCCGAGCAGACGCCGCTGGTCGCTTGCGAGGCGGTGAAGCTTCTGCATCAAGCCGGCGTGCCGCCCGATATCCTGCATTTTCTGCCGGGCGATGGCGCGCGGATCGGCAAGATCCTGCTCGCCCATCCGGCCCTTTCGGGCGTCGCCTTCACCGGCTCGAACGAGACGGCCGCGATCATCAACCGCGCGATTGCCGCCCGCGAGGGCGCCATCCTGCCGCTTATTGCCGAAACCGGCGGCATGAACGCGATGATCGTCGACTCATCCGCCCTGCCGGAGCAGGCGGTGCGCGATGTGCTCGCTTCGGCCTTCGACAGCGCCGGCCAGCGCTGCTCGGCGGCGCGTCTGCTGTTCGTCCAGGAAGATGTCGCCGGACGCATCATCCCGATGCTCGAAGGCGCCATGGCGGAGCTCACGATCGGCGATCCTCTAGACTATGCGACCGATGTCGGTCCGGTGATCGATGAGGAGGCGCGCAGCGCGCTGAACGAGCATAAGGCGCGGATGGCGAAGCGAGGCCAAGACCATCCTCGACCTGCCATTGCCCGCCGTCAGCCAGGGCGGGGACCTTTGTTGCGCCGGCGGCTTATGAATTCGCCCTCCATCTCGCTCCTCAAGCGCGAGGTCTTCGGTCCCATCCTGCATGTCGTGCGCTTTGCCGGCGACCGGCTTGCGGAAGTCTGCGAGGCCATCAATGCGACGGGCTTCGGCCTCACGCTTGGCCTTCATACGCGCATCGAGACGCACGGTCGATGAGGTGCGCGCCCGAATCAGGGTCGGCAACATGTATGTGAACCGCAACCAGATCGGCGCCGTGGTCGGCGCCCAGCCCTTTGGCGGCGAAGGACTTTCGGGCACGGGGCCGAAGGCCGGCGGTCCGCACTATCTCCATCGCTTCGCCACCGAGCGCGTCTGCTCGATCGACACCACGGCCTCGGGCGGCAATGCCGCGCTGATGAGCATGGGAAGCGGTGAGCGGGATCATGAGTGAGCCCGATTGTGACGTCGTCATCATAGGCGCGGGGCTCGCAGGCGCGGCGGCGTCCTCAATTGCATCCGAGCACGGACTTTCGGCGATCATTCTCGAGGCGCGGGACCGCGCAGGCGGGCGCGGCTTCACCCGCAGCTTCAGGGACACTGAGGACCTTCTCGAATTTGGCGGCGGCTGGATCGCGCCCTGGCACGACCGTATCCGCCATTATGCCGACAAGACCCGCATCACATTGCGGCCTACTCAACCCGTCAGCGAGCAGCGCTGGCATGACGGCAAGGTGTTGCGCCAGGGGCCGCCCGGGCGGCACCCGGCGCTGGAGGCCATCAGGGAACATGCGCTGCTCTATAAGGCCGGGGAGCCCTTGCCGTGGAAGACGCCCTTGACGCTCGGTGCGTATCTCGACCGGATCGAGGCCAACGCGGAAGTGCGGACTTATGTGCTCGCCTGGTGGACGATCTCGGGCAATGGCGATCCTGACCAGGTTTCGGCAAGCGAATTCCTCTCGAGCTGCGCCTATGGTGGCGGAACGCCCGAAAGCATGATGTCGGCGCTGCGGCACACGCTCAAGCCGGGCGCCAGCATGCTGGCCGAACGCATGATCTCATCGGCGCAAGCGCGACTCGAACTGAATGCGCCGGTTGCGGCGCTGAGGCAGAGCGGCGACCGCGTTACCGTCACGTGCATGAACGGCAGAACAATTGGAGCGCGCGCCGCCATTTGCGCCCTGCCGTTGAATGCGCTGCGGACAGTGGAGTTCACGCCGGCACTTGCGGCGAAAAAGTGCGAGGCGATCATGCTTGGCCATGGCGGCCGATCGCTGAAACTCTGGCTGAAAGTCAAAGGCGTCGAGCCCGGCATACTGGCGAGCGGCGGGCCGGACGGTTTGCGCTGGCTCTTTTCGGAACGCTTGAGCACCGACGGCGCCACGCTGATCGTGGGCTTTGCGCTTGCCGACGGGACGCTCGACCCCACCGACCGGGGCTCAGTCGTGGCCTCGCTTACGCGGTTCTTTCCTGAAGCAGAACTCATCGCCTGGGACTGGCATGATTGGGTGAGCGATCCGTTTGCGCGCGGCACCTGGGTCGCACTGCCGGCCAGTGCGATCTGGATCGGTGATCCCGAGACCTGGAGCAGGGAAGGGCGTCTTGTCTTCGCGACCTCGGATTTCGCCGAATATGCTGCCGGCTGGTTCGAGGGCGCCATCCGATCGGGAGAGGCGGCTGCGCGTGCCATCCTGAACGCTCTCTAATTTAGCGTCGAATGGCATACAGTTCATCATCAGCCGCAAGATATTTCTCTCCACGCGCGCTTTCCCGCAATCATGGACACGAAGTCACGCATCGCAGACGCGCGGTCATTTTTTAGCGCAGCCGCTTGGCATAACAACGCAACGCCTTGCGTATAAGCGCAGAGGGCAAAGCAGAGGGTGCATGCTTAAAGAGACGGAGCTTCAAATGAAGATGTCGAGATGGACGATTATGCTTGCGTCCCTCCTGGCCGCAGCGGTGGGAGCGGCTCTCGCTGCCAGCGGTGCAAATCCTTTGGTGGATGAGGTGCGTAAGGCCAATGACCGCTTCACGGATGTGTCTGTCGCCGCGGCCGAAGGCTACAAGCTGATCGCTTGCGCGAGCGGCATCGAGGGTGGATCCATGGGCATCCACTATGTCAACGAATCTCAGCTCAAGGATGATGGCATCAACCTGGCCCAGCCCGAAGCCATCATGTACGAACCGTCGGCCGAGGGCAAACTCACGCTGATCGGCGTCGAATACATCACCGCCAAGGGACCGACCGAGCTCAATGGGCATCTGTTCAATTTCAACAACGCCTCCAACCGCTACGGCCTCCCCGCCTTCTACGCGCTTCACGTATGGGCCTGGAAGAAGAACCGCAAAGGCGCCTTCGCGGACATGAACCCCGATGTGTCCTGCGATGCGGTGGCCAAATGACCCTTGAGCAGGCTTGACGCCGGCTGCGGCAAAACCCCGTCACGGCCCGTGGCGGGGTCCTCAAAGGCGGTAAAAAAAATCCTTTGAATTATGCTAGGCTTGCCTATCTGTAACGTCGCTTTTGAGGAGGGCGGCGGATGGCCAAGTCCAATGCGCCGGTGAAGACCGGCAATGCGCAGGCGGAAGTTTCAGCGTCCGAGGATGTGTCTTCCTTTCTCGAGCGGGTGAAGCGCATGCCGCCCGCCGAGAAGCGGGCGGGCGAGCGCGGCCGGCTGATCTTCGCCATGGACGCGACTATGAGCCGCCAGCCGACCTGGGACCGCGCTTTGCAGATTCAGAGCGAGATGTTCATCGAGACGCAGAGGATCGGCGGACTTGACGTGCAACTCGTCTATTTCCGCGGCTTCAATGAATGCCGCGCCTCCAAGTGGGTGAGCGAGCCCTCCGCCCTGTCGCGGGTGATGACCGGCGTCGACTGCCGCGGCGGCAATACCCAGATCGGCAAGGTGCTCAAGCATATTTGCCGCGTCGCGAGGGAGGGCCGGATCAGTGCCGTCGTCTATGTCGGCGATGCCATGGAAGAGAATGTCGATGGGCTATGCCAGACCGCGGGCGAGATCGGCCTTCTCAACGTGCCGATCTTCATGTTCCAGGAAGGCAACGACGGCGTAACCCGCGAGGCTTATCGCGAGATCGCGCGGCTGACGCGCGGCGCCTATTTCCGCCTCGATGCGTCCTCCGCCCGGCAATTGCGCGAGCTCCTGGCGGCGGTCGCCGTCTATGCCGCGGGCGGGCGCGATGCGCTCGCCCTCCACTCGAAGGAGAAGGGCGGAAGCGCTCGCCTTCTGCTCGAACAATTGCGATAAACTCCCATGCTGAATTCTTGTGTTTGCGCTGGTGATTGCTTTCGGCGGCTATTGGCTGTTGCGCCAATTCATCTCGACGCCAGCTACGCAGGTTGCCCGTGTCGCCCGTAAGGCCGGCGGATTTGCTCTCATCGCCATCGCCGCCTTTCTCACCTTCCGAGGCGCCTTCAGTGTCGCCGTTCCGCTTTTCATCCTGGGACTCGGGCTTCTGGGGAAATCGGGCTTGTTCCCGGGCGGCGACTTCTCCTGGGGGCAAAAATCGGCGGGCCAGCGCTCGCGTGTCGCGACGAGCCTGCTTGCCATGGAACTCGATCACGATACCGGCCGCATGGATGGGACCGTGCTCGCTGGTCCCTTCAAGGACCGGCTCCTGTCGTCGCTCAACGATGCGCAGCTGAGAGCGCTCCATCGGCAATGCAGCGGCCTCAGGGACCAGAGCCGATCTCTGCTCGAGGCCTGGCTCGACCGCAGCAAAACGGGCTGGCGTGAGGCGTGGCAAACGGGGCCCCGGGGCAATGGCGCGGCGCCTTCGGGCGCGATGAGCCGGGCCGAGGCACTGTCGGTGCTGGGGCTGAGCGACGGAGCCACGGAAGACGAGATACGCACCGCGCATCGCCGTCTGATGAAGGAGTTCCATCCCGACCATGGGGGCTCAGACTATCTCGCCGCCAAGATCAATCAGGCGAAGGATGTATTGCTTTAACGCGGGATGCGAAAATATGGACGCCGGTTTTTGCGCGAGAATCCTGCGCCAGCAAATCAAGATTGCGGCGCAACCGCCGCGCAATCGACGCCCTTGCGGGTAAGGGCTTTACAGGCGCGCTTGGCCGTCTTGGCGGTGAAGCCTGACATGCGGGCGCGGAACTGTGTCTCATCACCCTTCATCACTTCGACGGTGAAGGCCGGCTTGTTGGCGAAGAGCTTGGGGCTGGCCTTACGCACCGCATAAAGGGCATCCTGTGCCGCCTTCTTCGTCGGATAGGCGCCGAGCTGGATATTCCAGGTGGGATCCACAGGGCCGATTACCGCTTTTCCGTCCGACGCCGTGCCGGGTGTCTTGACTTCAAAGGGCAGGTCGGCTGGTTTGGAAGCCTCAGCGGAGGCGGGTGAGGCGGGCTGCGGCGCAGCGTCGGGATTGGCGGCTTCACCTGAGGCCCGGGCAAGATCGGCTTGGTCGGCATTCACCGTCGCATAGGTCGTGCCGGGGAGCTTCGCGGCGGTTTGTGCCTGTTCCGCCAGTTCCTCATTGTCGAAGCCGCCAGTATCACCTTCGGATTCCGCGGATTGATCGGGGGCGTTGCCCTTACGCTGCGTCTTTACCCGTTTGGCGATCGCGTCCTTGTCTGGCTCGGCCGCCTCGGCGACCTTCACTTCGCTCGCAGTCGGGCGTGGCCGCGTGCCTTCCACGGCGGCAGCAAGTGTGGTGCCCCCGGCGCATTGGGGAAAGGCCTTGGAGAGCATCGCGATCATGTAGTTGTCGCGGGCGCGGCCGGTACGGCCGCCCATGACGACGCCGATGATCCGCTTGTCGCCACGACGGGCGGAGGTCGTGAGGTTGAAGCCCGAGGCTCGGATATAGCCGGTCTTGATGCCGTCGGTGCCCTCGAACCGTTTGAGCAGCCGGTTATGGGTGCGGATCGTTCGCTTGCCGAACTGAAACGAGGTGAGGCGGAAATAGGGATAATATTGCGGGAAATCGCGCTGTACCCTGAGTCCGAGCGTCGCCATGTCGCGCGCCGTCGTTACCTGCTTGGAGTCAGGAAGGCCCGAAGCGTTGCGAAAAGTGGTGCGCGACATGCCGAGCGAACGCGCGGTCTGCGTCATGCGCAGGGCGAAGGCGGACTCGCTGCCTGCGATATTCTCGCCGACCGCGACGGCCATGTCGTTGGCGGACAAAGTGATCAGCGCCTTGATCGCATCCTCGACCCTGACTGTCTGCCCAGCCCCCACGCCGAGCTTGGTCGGCGGACGACCTGCGGCATAGCGCGAGACAGAAAGGCGGCTGTCGAGCGTCAGCCGGCCGGCCTTAAGCTCCTGGAACAGGATGTAGAGCGTCATCATTTTGGTGAGGGAGGCCGGATGACGAAGGCCGTCGGCATCGCTCGCGAACAGGATATCGCCAGTCCTCGCATCGACCGCAAGTGCTGAAAACTTGGCCTTGGCTGCGGCCAGATCAATGCCGCCTGCGCTTACGACAAGAACCAGCACCAAGCTGACCATCATACGGCGAAGGGCAGTCAACGACATCTTCAATTCCCCTAGGGCGGACCGCGTCCGCTCCCTTTACGCATTTTAAGCTACTCGGCGGCGGAAAATGGAATTAATTTTCTTGGTACGCGTTCCGCTTTTAATCCTACGCTACCGCCGCCCCACCCGCCGTCAGCCAATTTCACCCTATCGTGCTTACCAATTTGTAAAACGGCAAAAATTTGGCAATTATGCCGAATTTGTGCACTGCAAAATAAGTCTTGACATCCATTGTGCACTGCATATATTGCTCTGCATCAAAGTTAAGTAACGAGCCCCAGTTCACTCAGGAGAATTACTCAATGATCAAGTCGTTCGAAGATTTCCAGGCTTTCGGCAAGGACAGCGTCGATGCTGCCCAATACGGAGGACCCGCTCGAGCGCGGGCGATTCGCGGCGAATTCCGAGAACGACTATCGGATCGACCGGGAGCGCCAGCGCACCTCGAATTTCAGCGGGATCGAGGACTCGCCTCCCCTCCAGGACGCGGCCGTCCAGGAGAGCATGGGCCCGATCGTCGACCGCTCCGGCGAGCACCTTGTCGCTTCGGACGAAGGCGTCATCCGCGTGCGCCGGCGCCTGCTGGGACGCGGCCCGCCGTCTCCGCCGACCTTTGGCGAGGGGAGCCTCCCGGGGTCCGCGCTCCGAGCGCCTACCGGTTACGCGGCTTCCAGATGATCCTGCCCCCAGGCGCCGACTGGCAAGAGGCGACCAGGGAAGAGCAGACGACCTGAGATCCTGCCGCCAAACGGCTCTTTCAGCGGCCCAGGTCCCGATCAGCTCGCGGCGCGAGGCAGCCGACCACCGAAGGACGACCCCCGGCAGTAGGCAACGTCGCGCGAAGCGCGGCGTTAATCTCCGCGAGCGCAGCGGAGGACGCCTCGCGCCGCGGGAGCCGCAGCGAGCGAGGGATCAGGCGAACGGTCGAGCGCGCACCCGCGCGAGCCGTACACCGGTGCGGCCGCAGGCCGCAGATCCCGAGCGAGCGGAGGCGACGTTAGCTTCCGGCCTTGACGGCCATCTCGCGCTTCTTCTTGGGCAAGGCCGCGATGCGGGCGGCTTCGCCGAAGAGGGTCATGCCCTTCTGGATCTGGGGGTCGCCGGAGGCGAAGGCCTGCGGCCGGCCTCGGGGCCGAAGCGGGCGTTGACGATCTCGATCTGTATGGCGAGATCCACGAGGCTGCGGTTGGGTCGTCCTCGTAGGACTTCTTGAGCTCGTCGGCCGTCGAATAGCGGGCGGACTTCTCGACGAACCGGAAGAACTCGTCGCGGACCGCCGGGGTCACGGCGAAGTCCTCGGCGACCTTGGGGTTGCGGGCGAGCCAGTCGACGGCGAAATTGAAGAACGCGTACCGCGCCAGGAGCTGCTGGAGCAGCTTGGAATCCCGGTCGCTCTTGACGATACGTCGGGGGTGATGCCCCCCTGGGCGTAGACCACCCGGCCGGCGTCCGTGTAGAACACGGCGCTCTCGGAGCCCGGGTGGGGGCCGTCTCGGAGGTTTCGGCGCCGGCGTCCGGATCGCCGGGGTTCACGTAGGCGAGCAGGTCGGTGTAATCCCTCTGGATCCACCGGCCCGACGGCGTGTAGTACCGGGCGGTCGTCAGGGCGAGCCCGGCGCCGTAGGAGAGGGTGTAGACGCTCTGGACGAGGCCCTTACCCCACGTGCGCTGTCCGACCACGACCCCGCGGTCGTGGTCCTGGATCGCACCGGCCACGATCTCGGAGGCCGAAGCGGAGCCCCGGTTGACGAGCACGACGAGGGGGTGGTCGAAGTGCGTTCCTTCCCCCGGCGCGTAGTACTCCTGGGCGGACGAGGCCGTGCGGCCCTTGTGTAGGTGACCATGGAGCCCTTGGGCACGAAGACGTCGGTGACGTCGACGGCCTGCTCGAGGACGCCTCCGGGGTTGCCGCGCAGGTCGAGCAGGAGCTTCTTCATGCCCTGCTTTTCCAGTTTCTGGATGGCCTCGGAGACCTCTTTGCTCGAGGTGTGGGTGAAGTCGGACAGCATGATGTAGCCCACGCCCGGCTCGAGCAGGAAGGCATAGCGGACGGAGCGGGTCGGGATCTCGGCGCGGGTGATCGTCATGCGGATCGGCTCGTCGAAGCCGACGCGCCGGATCGTGATCGCGACCGTGGTCCCCTTGGGGCCGCGGAGCTTGCGCACGACGTCTTCGGTGGTCGTGTCCTCCTTGAGCTCCTCGTCGGCGATGTGCGTGATGATGTCGCCCGCCCGGATGCCCATCTTGTAGGCGGGAGTGCCCTCCATGGGCGCGATGACCGTGATCTTGCCCATCCGCTTCTGGATCTGGATCCCCAGGCCGTAGAAGGAGCCGTGCTGCTTTTCCCTCATGGCCGAGAATTCGTCGGGCTCGAGAAACGCGGTGTGCGGATCCAGACGCGCGAGCATGCCGTGGATCGAGGCGTAGACGATCTTGTCCGGCGCGACCGGCTCGGGGGCCCAGTCCGACAGCGTCGTCAGAATGTCGGCGTATTCGTCCAGAGGAGGCGTGTCTTTCTCGGGGCTCGCGTTGAGCTTATTCGCGAAAACGCCGCCCGCCAGGGTCGCCCCGGCGACGAGCGCCAGCGCCAGGAACAATCGGGATTTCTTCAAGCTCACCGTGATTTCCCCCTTCGCGTTCATTCTGGCACGCCGGTCGCCGAAAGTCTCCCCGGACCCCGGAGGGCGGCGTAAAATCGCCCTGCGAGGGGACAGAACATGTTTGGCTCCATCGGAATGCCCGAATTGATCCTGATCTTCGTCGTGGCGCTTCTGGTCTTCGGACCCAAGAAGTTGCCCGAGCTCGGAAAGTCGCTGGGGCGCGGGCTGGCCGAGTTCAAGAGGGCCTCCGACGACCTGAAGAAGACCATCGAGGACGAGATCGAGCAGGGCAAGCGCGAAGCCGAGACCGTCAAGAGACAGGTCTCGGAAGCCGGAAGCTCGCTCGCGGGCGCCGCCGGAATCGAGACGCCGCGCGCCCCCGAGGCCACCGTCCCGAGAGCCGAATCGCCGATCCGCCCCACTTGAGCCGCTTCAACCCGCGCGACCTCGTCGACGGCCCGGGCGCCCGGCCGCCCGCCGGCGACGAGGAAGAGCTGGCGCGGATGGGCTTCTTCCAGCATCTCGACGATCTGCGCAAGCGGCTCATCGCCTCGATCGCCGCCATCTTCATCGGGTTTCTGCTGTCCTGGGCGTGGGCGCAGGAGATCTTCGACTTTCTCGCCCGGCCGCTGCGCGACGTGCTTCCCCCCGGAGAGAACCTGGCCTACACGACCCTCACCGAGCCCTTCATGATGTACTTCCGGGTGGCCCTCCTCGCCGGGATCCTGATCTCCTCGCCGGTCGTCCTCTGGCAGGTCTGGCTGTTCATCTCGCCGGCCCTGTACCGCCGCGAGAAACGCTGGGTCTGGCCCTTCGTGACGTTCGGGGCTCCTTTTTCCTGGCGGGTTGCGCTTTCCTACTACGTCGCCTTCCCCCTCGTCGTGAGGTTCCTGGTCGACGTCGGCAAGCCGTTCGAGGCCGTCATCACGATCAACGAGTACCTGTCGGTCGCGACGAAGCTGATCCTGGCCCTGGGCCTGTGCTTCGAGATGCCGATCCTCATCTTCTTCCTCGCCCGGATGGGGATCGTCTCGGAGCGGTGGCTTCTCAAGAAGTTCAAGTACGCCATCCTCATCATCTTCATCCTGTCCGCCGTGATCACGCCCTCGGCCGACGTTGCGACGCAGTGCGTCTTCGCCGTGCCGATGATCCTGCTGTACCTGCTGGGGATCCTGGCCGCCTGGCTTTTCCGGAAGCGCGAGACTCCGGGGAGATCCAGCAGCCGGAGGTCTAGCGGCTCCTCGCGTTTCTCCTCCAGGATCAGCTCGATGAGCTCGCGGACGGCCCCGTGTCCGCCGGGACTCTTGAGGACGATGGTCGCGGCCCGGCGCGCGGCCGGAACGGCGTCGGCGGGGCAGGCGGACAGCCCGGTCGCTTCGAACATCGGGATATCGGGCTCGTCGTCGCCGATGGAAGCCATCTCCGAGCGCTGGAGCTTGAGCCTGCGGCGCACCGCTTCGAGCCGGGCGCCCTTGTCTCCGACGCCCTGGTAGAGTGGGGACGCCGAGCTCCCTCGCCCGGCGGGCGGTCGCGGGCGAGCTCCGGCCCGAGATCCAGCACAGCGTGATCCCGGCGGCCGCCGCCTTGCGCATGCCGTGACCGTCCTTCGTGTTGAAGACTTTCAACTCCTGCCCCCGGCCGTCCAGGTAGATCTGGCCGTCGGTCAGCACGCCGTCGACGTCGAGGAAGAGCGCGCGGATCGTCAACCGAAGCCCGCCGAGAGCAGGTCGTGCATGTGTAGCGCGCCCGACAGCGCCCGTCGCCGTCGAGGATGAAGAGCGACGTGATCCGGTGCTTCCGCATGGTTTCCAGGGCGGTCGCGGCGAATTCCTCGGCGCCGATCGTGCGGGGATCCGGCCGGCAGCAGTCGCCCGCCGCTCTCCGAGCTCACCCGCGTCGTTCTCGAGCAGGCGCCGGAGATCGCCGTCCGAGATGACGCCGAGGAGGCGGTCCGCGCCGTCGACGACGGCCGTGATCCCCATCATCTTCCGGGACATCTCGTGAATCGCGACCGGCATGGGCGTGTCGGGCGCGACCCGTGGACCCGTTCGCCGTGCGCATCAGGTCCCGGACCTTGAGGAACCGCCGGCCGAGGGTGCCCCCCGGATGGAGCGCGGCGAAGTCTTCCTCCTGAAAGCCCCGCCGCTCCGAGATCGAAAGGGCGAGGGCATCTCCCATGGCGAGCATCGCCGTCGTCGAGGCGGTCGGAGCCAGGTTCAGAGGACAGGCCTCGCGCGGAATCGCGAGGGAGATCGCGATCTGGCCGCCCGCCCGGCGGAGGACGCCGGATCGCCCGTCATGACGATCGTCCGGATTTTCCGGGACCGCGCGAACTCCAGCAGGCGGACGACCTCGGGCGTCTCTCCCGAGGTGGAGAGCGCGAGGACGACGTCGCCCGGCATCAGCATGCCGAGGTTCCCGTGGCTGGCCTCCCCGGCGTGCAGAAAGTAGGCGGGGGTCCCCGTGGAGGCCAGGGTGGCGGCGATCTTCTGGCCGATCAGGCCCGATTTCCCGATACCGGTCACGCAGAGGCGTCCGGCCGTGGACTGGATCGCGTCGATGGCCTCCAGGAACGGCGGCCCAAGGTTGTCGATCTGCCGCCGAACGGAGTCCGCCTCGACCTCCAGAACCTTTCGGGCTGTCTCGAGATTCAGCCCGTATCTTACCGGGGCGACGTCCGACCGCGGACCGCCTGCCGTTCCGGCGAATCGTGGGGAGCCACGAGCTCGAGCGGCTGCGGATCTCTGTCACTTTCTCGACTTTCTGCCCGTGACCGGGCGGGCAGTGGCTGTTCGGGCGTCGAACTTGCAGCGCATCAGCGCAGGATGACTCCGAGGGAGCAGGAAGAGGCGATGCGGGTTTTTCGGGACGACTTCGTCCGCAGCTCTCTGCACCGGCTCGCCGACATGGAGACTCTGGTCGACCGTCTCGAGAAAGCACCCGCCGACCTCGAATCGGTCAGAGCCCTTCTCGGCCACTTTCATGGCCTGTCGGGCGCGGGGGGGCCTACGGGTTTCCGGGCGTGACGACTCTGGGACAGGACGGAGAGGCTTCCTGCCGGGGCGTCCTGTCGGGCGCCGGATCGTCGGTTCCCGCCGACGTCGTCTTTTGGTCGAACCTCGTCGCCAATCTTCGGAGCGAGCTGTCCTCGATCCGTCGCCGGAAGTCTCCGTCGTGTCCCGCGTATTGGCGGCCCGGCCTCCGATGGACCTGCTCCTGGTGGGGGGCGAGGAGGAGGATCGAGACCTCCTGGACCAACTGGCTCAGCGGGACGGGATGGCCCTGCGTTGGGCGAGATCGGCGGAAGAGGCCACTCGGGAGCTGGCTCGCCGGATTCCGGAAGGCGCGATCGTGAA
This sequence comes from uncultured Alphaproteobacteria bacterium, assembly GCA_963841765.1. Classification (GTDB taxonomy): domain Bacteria; phylum Pseudomonadota; class Alphaproteobacteria; order Rhizobiales; family Aestuariivirgaceae; genus Taklimakanibacter. The sequence goes on along the minus strand of CAWJDZ010000028.1, from coordinate 12,135 downwards.
CGTCGATCTGCCCGACGGCAATGGCTCCGGGGTCGTCGAGCGCCTGAGGGGGCTGCCGGGAGGCGAGACTCCCGCCGTTCTGATCCTGAGTGGCATCGGGGAGTTTGCGGATCGCGTGGACGCGATCCATTGCGGAGCGGACGGGTTCTTCATGAGACCTCTGGACGGCGAGGCCCTGATGCGCCGCCTGGAATTTCTCTTCCATCGCGCCCGCGTCGAGACGCCGCGCGTCCTGTCGGTCGAAGACGACCCGCATCAGGCGAATTTCCTGACCGCCGTCGGAGTTGGTGGCTACGAAGTCCGGATCTGCAGCGAACCCGAGAGCTTTTTTGCGGACATCGCCGCCTTTCGCCCCGACCTTGTCTTGATGGACATTCAGCTTCCCGGAGCCAGCGGCTACGACCTGGTCCGTTCCCTTCGCCAGGAGGAGACCCAGGCGATGCTGCCGGTCGTCTTTTGACGACGCAGGCCGAGCTGGGGTCACGCATCGAGACGGCCAGGGCCGGCGGCGACGATCACATGGTCAAACCCGTCTCCCCGGGCCTTCTGCTCTCGACGGTGGCCTCACGGATCGAACGCGCGCGGTTCCTCCGAAGCCTCGTCGAGAGGGACGGATTGACGCGGCTGCTGTCGCATACGGCCTTTCTCGAGCGCGCCAGGGTTGCCGTCGCCCGGCAGGAACGGCACCCGGACTGGAAATGCGCCTTCGTCATGCTCGACATCGATCGCTTCAAGGCGGTGAACGACTTGTATGGCCATCCGGCGGGAGACCGCGTCCTGGCGACGCTGGCGGCACTTCTTCGCCGCAGGTTGCGTCTGACGGACACGATCGGCCGGATGGGCGGCGAGGAGTTCGCGATCCTGCTCGAGGAGTTCACCGAGGAGCAGGCCCTGCGTCTGATGCAGCGGCTCCTGCAGGAATTCTCGGCCATTCCCCACGCGGGTCCGGACGGCCAGACCTTTCGGGTGACGTTTTCCGGCGGCGTGGCGATGCTCTGGCTCCGAGGTCCGACCTGAAGTCGTGGCATCAGGCCGCGGACGAGGCCCTCTACGCCGCCAAGACGGAGGGGCGCAGCCGGATCGTGGTCGGGTCCAGGGTCGCCGGGTGACCGCGGTCCTCGAGCGCGTGCTCTATGTCGAGGACAATCCCGACCTGCGTGCGGTCGGGGCTTTCGCCCTGGAGGACATCGGCGGTCTGACCGTGAGGGCGTGTGCCTCGGGGGAGGAGGCCGTCGAGGCCGTGGGGATGTTCGCTCCCCAGCTGATCCTTCTCGACGTCATGATGCCGGGTATGGATGGCCCGGCCACGCTCCTCGCTCTGCGGTTGATCGCGAGCGTCGCCGAGACGCCGGTCGTCTTCATGACGGCGAAAGCGCAGCCCGACGAGGTCGCGAGCTATCGGAAGATGGGTGTGGCCGGCGTGATTCCGAAGCCCTTCGACCCGATGACGCTCGCCGCCCGGATCCGCGAGCTCTACGAGCGCGCGGGCTGAGGGGCTCCCGGCAACCGCGCTAGAGCTGCCGGCTTTCGACCAGCTCCCGGATCGCCAGCAGCGTTCGGATCAGCTCCGGCAACGCTTCCACGTCGAGCTGCGTGGAGCGGTCCGAGAGCGCGCGCTCCGGGTCGTCGTGCACTTCCAGGAAGAAGCCGTCGACGCACCCGGTCGCGGCCGCGGCGCGGGCGAGCACCGGCGCGTACTGCTTGAGGCCGCCCGTCTCCTTGCCGCCGCCCGGGAGCTGCAGCGAGTGGGTCACGTCGTAGACACGGGGTAGCCGAGGGCCCGCATCATCGGGAACGAGCGCATGTCCACGACCAGGTTGTGGTACCCGAACAGGCGTCCCGCGCTCGCAGAGGAGGATCCTCTCGTTGCCGGCGGCCCGGCACTTCTCGACGACGTGAGCCATGTCGTCGGGCGCCAGGAACTGGCCCTTCTTGACGTTGATCGGCTTGCCGGTCCGCGCCGCGGCGGCGACGAGGTCGGTCTGCCGCGGCAGAGAAACGCCGGGATCTGCAGCACGTCGAGGACCGCGGCGGCCGGCTCCGCCTGCTCCGGCTCGTGCATGTCGGAGAGCAGCGGCAGCCCGGTCTTCGCCTTCACTTCGCGCCAGATCTCCAGTCCGCTCCAGGCCCGGGTCCGCGGAACGAGTCGTTCGAGGAACGGTTGGCCTTGTCGTAGGACGACTTGAAGACGATGCGCGCGCCCGTCTCCTCGGCGATCGCCTTCGACGCGCTCGGCCATCGCCGAGCGCGTGCTCGCGCGACTCGATGACGCAGGGCCCGGCGAAGAACAGGGGCGGAGCGCCCGGGCCCGCGGCGTATCCGGGAGCGATCTCGACGCGGCGGACGTCCGTCAGGACGGCTCCGCGCGCCGACGACTCGCGTTCCGCGGCTTCGGCGACTTCCCGGCGTGGCCGCCCGGTGAGCGCGCGGCCGCCCGGATGAAGTCCTTGAACAGCGGGTGCAGGCGAACGGCTTGGACTTGAACTCCGGGATGGAACTGGCAGCCGAGGAACCACGGGTGGTCGTCGGGAGCTCGATGATCTCGACGAACTTCCCGTCGGGCGACATGCCCGGTGAACGTCAGGCCGGCCTCCTTCGAGCGCGCGGCAGGTACTCCTGGTTGACCTCGTAGCGGTGGCGGTGCCGCTCGCTCGATCGGGCTCGTCGCCGTAGGCGCGCGCGGCGAAGGAGCCCTCGGCGAGAGCTCGCAGGGGTACTTGCCGAGGCGCATGGTGCCGCCGAGCGCCTCGACGCCGATCAGGTCGCGCAGCTTGTAGATCACCTTGTGCTGGGGCTCCTCGTCGAACTCGGTCGAGTTCGCGCCCTCGAGCCCGCAGACGTTGCGCGCGAACTCGATCACCGCGGTCTGCATGCCGAGGCAGATGCCGAAGAACGGCACCTTGCTTCTCGCGCGCGTAGCGGATCGGCGCGCATCTTGCCTTCGACGCCGCGCGGCCGAAGCCGCCCGGGCACCAGGATGGCGTCGGCGCGCGACGAGCGACGTCGGGGTACTGGTCGTCCTCGAGCTCCTCGGCGTCGACGTAGTGGAGCTTGACCCTCACGTTGTTGGCGATGCCGCCGTGGACGAGCGCCTCGTTGAGCGACTTGTACGAGTCGCCGTAGTCGACGTACTTGCCGACGATCGCGATCGTCGACCTCGCCCGTCGGGATCTCGATCCGGTTGACGATGCTCTCCCACTTGCGAGAGGTCCCGGTCGTCGTGCGGCAGGATGTCAGCAGGTCGAGGAGGATCTCGTCGAGGCCCTCGGCCGCGAACCGCGAGCGGCACCTCGTAGATCGACGCGACGTCGCTGCGCGGTGATCACGGCCTCCACCGCACGTTGCAGAAGAGCGCGATCTTCTTCTTCACCTCGTCGGGCAGCGCGCGGTCGGAGCGGCAGAGCAGGATGTCGGGCTGGATGCCGATCGCGCGCAGCTCCTTGACCGAGTGCTGCGTCGGCTTGGTCTTCAGCTCGTCGGAGGCCTTGATGTAGGGGACGAGCGTCAGGTGGACGTTGATCGCGTTGCCGCGCCCGGCCTCCTGGCGCAACTGGCGGATGGCTTCGAGGAACGGCAGCGACTCGATGTCGCCGACGGTGCCGCCGATCTCGACGATCACGACGTCGACGTCCGGTGCCCGACCTTCGCGGATCGACTCCTTGATCTCGTCGGTGATGTGCGGGATGACCTGCACGGTCTTGCCGAGGTAGTCGCCGCGCCGCTCGCGCTCGATGACCGTCGCGTAGATCCGGCCGGCCGTCGTGTTGTTCGCGCGCGCCGCGCATCGCGTGAAGCGCTCGTAGTGGCCGAGGTCGAGGTCGGTCTCGGCGCCGTCGTCGGTGACGAAGACTTCGCCGTGCTGGAAGGGCGACATCGTGCCGGGGTCGACGTTGATGTACGGATCGAACTTGGCCATGGTGACCGTGAAGCCCGCGCGCTTCGAGCAGGGCGCCGATCGACGCCGCGGCGATGCCTTTGCCGAGCGACGAGACGACACCGCCGGTGACGAAGATGTACTTCGTGCTCACGACACGACCTCCTTGTTCCACTGTCTCTCCGCCTCGGCCAGATCCGCCGGGCGTGTCGACCCCCATCGAGTCGCCCGCCGCCTCCCCGACCCAGATCGCGTGCCCGGCCTCCAGCCAGCGCAGCTGCTCGAGAGACTCCGCCTTTTCGAGCGGGGAGGGCGGCAGCGCCGCCACCTGCGCGAGCGCCGCCGCCCGGTAGGCGTAGATGCCCAGGTGTTTGCGATAGCCGGGCTCGCCGTTGCGGTAGAGGGGATGGCCGCACGCGAGAAATACAGGGCCCGCCCGTCCTCCGCGACCGCGACCTTGACGGTGTCCGGGTCGCGCGGCCCGGGCCGCCGGGAGCGGCCAGGAGAGCGTCGCGATCGCCCGGCCCGGGCTGGCGAGCAGCGCCGCCACGACCCGGTCGATGTTTTCGGCCGACATCAGCGGTTCGTCCCCCTGCACGTTCACGTATACGTCGGCCGACATTGTACCGAGCGCCTCCGCCACGCGGTCCGTTCCGCTCGCCGCCGCGGGCGACGTCATGACGGCCTCGCCGCCGCCTCGCGCACGCAGTCGGCGATCCGGGCGTCGTCGGTCGCCACCAGCACCCGGTCCACACGCTTCGCCCCGCGGACCGCCTCCAGGACGTGAACGACCATGGGCCGGCCGGCCAGGGGAGCGAGGGGTTTTCCGGGGAATCTGACGGAGGCGTAGCGGGCGGGAATCACGGCGATGACCTTCATGCAATCATCGGCGGCAATAGTATCCTCGCCCGCGGTTTGCGTCAAGAAACGCGGTCGGACCCGTTGTTTTCGAGGCCTCTCGGCCGCGTGGCCCTACGCGATCGCGGCTCGCGATCCTCGCCGCCGCCGCCGGGCGATCTCTCGTCCGCGGCCGCACGCCGATCGCCTCTCGCTCGCGACCGGGCCCGCCGAGTGGATCTGGTACTCCGCGCGAGTCCAGGAGCCGCGGCCCGTGCGCTTCTTCGCGACTCGCGACTTCGTGCTCGCCCGGGCGCCGGCCCGCGCGTTCGCCGAAGCTCTTCGTGGACCGCGAGCACGCGCTCTGCGTCAACGGCCGGCGCGTCGGCGCCGGCGCAGCACCCGGGCGATCCTCTGGCGGTCTACGACCTGACCCGCCCTCTGCCGGGGGCTCAACCGCATCGCGATCGAGGCCGCGAGCCCGACCGGGATCGGGGGGATTCTCTTTTCGCTCGACCTCGACGCCTCCGGGCGCGACGCGGTCTTCTCGGACGGAAAGTGGCGCGTGGACCTTTCGGCGGAGGCGATCCGCGACGGCGGGAGGTACCGGCCGCCGGTGTGGGGAAGGCCGCCGAAGTATCCGTGGGGCTACCCCCGGCTGCCGCGGCCGAACGAGCTCGGAGACGGAGCCGCAACCGTGAGGGGGCGACTCGTTTCGACGAACGCGTCGGTCAGGACTCGGTCGGGACGAGCTCGCTGCGGGAGACGAGCGCGTCGAGCGCTTCGCGCGCCGCGAGCAGTAGGGATTCGCGCCGTCGTAGCCCGCCAGCGCGATGACCTTGCGGTAGCCGGCGACCGCGGCCTCGAGGTTGCCGAGGCCGCGGTCGTGAATCTGTCGCGAGCAGAAGCCTCGCGGCCAGGTGTCGCGGAGCGACCTCCACGGCCTTGGTGCAGAAGACCAGCGCGACGTCGTAGCGCTCCTCGGCGGCCGCCAGGCACGCCCTCCGATAATAGAGATGGGCCTCGCCCGATGGATCTGACTGACCTGGAAGGATAGAGAGAGATTTCGGAGGTGTCGAGGCGAGGGCCGACCAGTTGCTGCCGGGGATGCCATCTGGGTGGGAGTATACGCCCATCCAGACGAATCTCAATAAAAACTTCGACGGAAGGCTAAGATATCCTTCTTTAGTATGGCCGGGCGGTCGCAGCACTACCTAAGTTTATTAGCTATTTTCTACTTTCTGCCGAATTAAATAAGGCGTCACCCGATCCGGTCGATGACCGATTCCGTCGCCAGGAGGAGGCCTTCCTTGGCCTCGGATTCCGGGAACCCCCCGAGGGCGACGCGCGCCGCGCCCGCATAGTCGCGCGCGAGAGCGCGCGTCTCGGGGATCCCGTCGTAGCGCTCGACGATCGACAGGATCTCCGCCGGCTGGACACTGCGGAACTCCCGCTCGCGGAGCACGGCCGCCACCTTCTCGCGCTCGGCGGGATCGGCCACGGGAGAGCCAGCAAGAGCGGCATCGTGAGCTTGCCTTCGCGCAAGTCGTTCAGAACGGGCTTGCCGACCTCCTCGACGCTGCCGGTGTAGTCGAGCAGATCGTCGATCGAGCTGAAACGCCATGCCGAGGCAACGGCCGTACTCGGCCAGGCGCTCGGCCGCGATCAGGTCGCCCCGGGGAGCGAAGTGCGCGGGCAGGCGGCACGCCGCCGCGAAGAGGTCCGCGGTCTTGCGGCGCGATGATCTCGAGCGCCTCCTCCCGCGTCACGTGGATCGACGCCCGTCTTCTCGATGCCGAGGATCTCGCCCTCGATCATCGACAGCGTGGTGTCCGACAGGACCTTGAGGATCGTCAGGTCCCCCTCGTCGAGCGCGATCCCCATCGACTTCGTGTAGAGGTAGTCGCCGAAGAGCACCGTGAGGTTGTTTCCCCAGCGCGCGTTGGCCGAGGTGCGGCCGCGCCGCAGGCCGCGCCTCGTCGATGATGTCGTCGTGGACGAGCGTCGCCGTGTGGATGAACTCCACGACCGCCGCGTACCGGACGTCCTTGTCTCCGTCGCGTAGCCGAGCAGCTTCGCGGACAGCAGCAGAAGGGCGGGCCGGATCCGCTTGCCGCCGCCCTGCGCCAGATGGCGCCGATCCGGTCGATCGTCGGGATGGGCGACCGGAAATGGAGGAGCAGCTCTCCTCGACCTCGCCAGCTTGTCGCTGATCAGGTCGTAGGCCGCGCTGTCAGGCGCGACGTTCGTCGAGGCGGGAAGGGGTCATCGGTAGTTCGTGAACTGCAGCGGCACGCCGAAGTCCCCGGCGCGCAGCAGCGCCATGGCTCCTGGAGCTCGTCCTTGTCCCGGCCGGTGACGCGGACCTGGTCGGCCTGGATCGAGGCCTGCACCTTCAGCTTCTCTGTCCTTGATCGCCTTGACGATCTCCTTCGCCTTTTCCGACGCGATGCCCTGCTGGATCTTGACGACCTGGCGGACGGTGCCCTCGCGGCCGGCTCGACCTTTCCGTAGTCGAGCGCCTTGAGCGCGACGCCGCGCTTGACGAGCCGCGTCTCCAGGATGTCCTTGACGGACTTCAGCTTGCCCTCGTCGTCGGAGGTCAGCGTCAGCTCCAGCTCCTTGTCGTTCCACTCGATCTTCGATTCGAGCCTCGAAATCGAACCGCGTGGCGATCTCCTTGGAGGCCTGCTGACCGCGTTGGTGACCTCCTGCAGGTCCACCTTGCTGACGACGTCGAACGAGAATTCCTGGGGCATCGGGGGGATTGTATGAGAGTCGGTCTCGACGAGTTCGGGATCCCTCGGCTCTCAGGCTCGGGATGACCGCGGCGGGCTCCGCCTGCCGCGGTCAGTTTTCGACGATCCTCGTCCCCGTCGGCCCGTGGATCCGGTAGTCGGCGGGGGGCCGGGCCTTCTCCGTTTCCAGCCTTCGAACCGGAACTCCGTCCGGTTGCCGGCCGAGTCCTCGTACGAGAGCCTTGACCTCCCCGTGGAGCGACCGCGACCCCACCCACGCGAGGTCCGGTCCGGGCGCGCGGGGTTTCAGCAGCACGGCCCCCGAGCCGTCGAGCGTATCTCGTATCGGCCGCCAGGTCGTCGGGCTTGGTCAGAAAGACGATCGGCAGACGCGCCTGTCGTCCTCGGACAGCTTTCGGATCGTGAGCTGCCGGTCCTCCGGCGAGAAGAAACGGCCTTCGCCGGCGTCGTAGGTGAAGACCTTCTTTTCCGCCGTGTAGTCGAAGCGCAGCCGCTGCGGCGCCTGGATCCAACGTTCCCGTCTCGCGGCGCGCCGTGGCGAAACCGGCGGGCGTGTAGGTCTGGGTGAAGCCGAGGCGTGGGCCGCGCCGTCGCCGTAGATGGCGGCGGTCCGCGCGAAGAGGGCCGGCGTCCGCCGTTGCCTTCGGCGAGCGACGGAGAGGACGGCGAGCACGAGGAGCGCGGAGCGGATCATCGGCTTGTGCCGGAAGTGCCGCCGCGGGGTCTGAGGAACGCCATGCCGCGCTCGTCGGCGGCGGCGACGATCTCCTGGTCGCGGATCGATCCGCCCGGGTGCACGACCGCGGTGACCCCCGCGTCGGCCAGGATGTCGAGCCCGTCGCGGAACGGGAAGAACGCGTCGGAAGCCGCGCCGCAATTGACGATCGGGAGCACGGGCTTGGTCGCCGCCAGCCGGCAGGCGTCGACGCGGCTCATCTGCCCGGCGCCGATGCCGATCGTCTGGCGGGCCTTCGCGAGCACGATCGCGTTGGACTTGACCCGCCGGCCGACCTTCCAGGCGAGCTCGCACGCCGCCCGCTCGACCGCGGTCGGCTTGCGCCTGCGACGCCACTGCCACGCCGGACTCGATCGGGCCGCGTCCGCGTCCTGGACGAGGAGCCCTCCCTCGATGCGCTTCCAGTCGATGAGCCCGCGCCGCGGCGCGAGACGGGCACGAGCAGGAGCCGGATGTTCGGCTTCTTGCCGAAGTAGTCGATCGCCTCCTTCGTGTAGTCGTCCGCGGCGACGACCTCGACGAAATGCTGGAGCACGAGAGACGCGAGCGCGCCGTCCACGGGCCCGCGGATCGCGATGATGCCCCCGAACGCCGCGAGCGGATCGCACGCGAAGGCGCGGCCGAACGCCTCGAGATCGTCTCGCCGATGGCCGCGCCGCACGGGTTGTTGTGCTTGACGATGACGGCCGCCGGACCGTCGAATCCCGCGCGAGCGCGACGGCCGAGTCGAGGTCGAGGAGGTTGTTGAAGGACAGCTCCTTGCCCTGGAGCATCTGGAAGCGCACGAGGGCGTCGGCCGGCGCCGGGGCTCCCGGTAGAGCGCGGCGCGCTGGTGAGGATTCTCCCCGTAGCGCAGCGGCCTGCCCGCTGAAGGCCGAGACCAGGTTCTCCGGGAACGCTCCTCCTGCCAGCGCCGTCGACCGGCGATCGCCGCGTCGTAGGCCGCGGTCCGGGCGAACGCCCGGGCGGCCAGGCGCTCGCGGTGGACAGCGTCGTGCCCCCGTCGTGCGGATCTCCTCGAGGAGCCTCGTAGTCCGGCGGGTCCGCCACGACCGTACCCGCGCGTGGTTCTTCGCCGCCGCGCGGATCATCGCGGGCCCGCCGACGTCGATCATCTCGATCGTTCTCGGTCCGGCGCCGCCGCGCCGCGACCGTCTTCTCGAAGGGATACAGTTGACGACCACGAGGTCGAAGGCTCGATCCCGGCCGCTCGCAGGTCGCGCGCGTGGTCTTCGCGGGTCTGTCCCCAGCACGCCGCCGAAGATCTTCGGATGGAGCGTCTTGACCCGCCCGCCGAGGATCTCCGGGAATCCGGTCGTCTCCTCGACGAGGGACGACCTCGATCCCGGCCTTCTTCAGGTGCCGCCGTGCCGCCCGTCGAGACGACCTTGACGCCGAGCTCGGCGAGCGCCCGCCGAGCTCCACGATGCCCGTCTTGTCGTGAACGGACACGAGCGCCCGGCGGACCGGCGTGACGGCGGAAGGAAGGGAATCGGCTCGGGCATCGCTCGCGAAATATAGCAGGGCGCCGGGCGCATCGGGACCAGGGAAGATTAAACGTCTTCGGCAGGAACACGGCCATCCGGCATCAACCCCATGTCCCCCGGGAGTACCGTGGCGTTGGACACCGGATCCGCTGGTCGCGCTGCGTTTCGGTGCCGTCGAAGCCGCCGGAGACGCCGACGCCGTTCTTCAAGGCAATCGAAATCGTGCGATCCGGCGCGACCGTCGGCCGGTATGTCCCCGCCGCCGACCCAGATCTCATCCGTCGCGACCGCGGCGGCGAGCGCGGCCTGGAGGTCCGTGTAGGCGTCGGTCCAGCTCGACCCCGTCGCTGGCGCCGGTCGCGGCGGCGTCCACGTAGAGAACATCGGCGCACAGGGCGGCCGCCGATGAAAAGAAAACGACAGCGCAAGCGGTCATCAGCCCGCGGGAACGGGGCATCGGTTTTCCTCCTGCCGGTCTCGCGTCAGGCCATTGTCGGCCTGCGAGGGCAGGTCTTCAACGCCTTTCGAGGAAGGCCACGAAAGGCCGGCGCGACCGAGCACCACGCAGGTCAGAACAGCTTCAGGAGCTGGAGATTGATCGTGAACCCGTTCACGCCGTGGCGCACGACCGGCACACCGACCTCGGCCCCGAACGCGCGTGTTGTCCCACGGGCCGTTGAAGGCCGTCGAGATTCCGGCGCCCCAGAAGTACGCCCCGTCGTAGCCGGCGAACGTGTTCGTGACGAGAGGCCTGGTCGTAGAACACCTCGAAGCGGACTTACGTTCTCGATGTTGAGGCCGTACGAGACGTTGGCGAGGACGGCGCGGTCCGCCCGCACGCTGCCACCCGGGAACCCGTGAAGCGTGGTGGATCCGAAGGGGCCGAAGTCCCACTGGGAAAACCGGTCGAGGCGGGTGCCGTCCAGGTAGGAGAGCTTGACGAAGAGCTTTCGGAAGCAGCGCGAAATAGAAGCCCTTGGTCAGCTCGGCCGAATACTTCCAGTAGGTCTTCTGGTCGGGGTAGAAGACCCGATGTGTCCGGGTCGCCCCAGGGCTCCCACTTCGCCCGCGCCTGGTAGGAGCCGGTGAGCGCGAGGTTGTAGGCCGGCCAGGCTCCAGTTCAGTCGGAGCTGGGGCGCCGTTGGTGAAAGTGTCCACGGGTGTGCGACGAACCTCGGGCCGGTGTCCTTCGTCCCGCTGGTAGTTGTCCCACTGGGAGAAGAGGCCGAGCGAGGCCTTCAGGTACGTTCCCAAAGGATGGCCGATGTTGACCTGGGGGCGTACTCCGGGAGGTGCTTGATGCGCTCGGATCGGACTTCTTCCCCGTTGCGGTCAGAGCTCTTCGACGAACGGAAAGGCGACTCCAGAAAATGTCGGCGCCCAGATCGAACCGCGAGCCCAGGAAGAGAAGGGTCGGTGTAGTTGGCGAAGAGCAGCGCGCCGGCGAAGAAGACGGAAAGCTGCTTGTTCTTCTTCCACAGGTCGAAATCGAAGTACTGGATCCCGAGGAGAGGGAACGGGTAGTCCTGCCCCGTCTGATAGAAGCCGCCGACCAGGCCGAAGAGGCTCTTGCGCGACAGGGCGTTTTCGACGACCCGCGTTCCGGGCGCGGGCCTCGTCCGGCACGAGGTACCGCAGGCCCTGATCCGTGTCCCGGACCATCTGGGACTGCGAGGCATAAGCCTCGGCGCGCCGGGCCTCGAAATCCGGCGGATCGACGACGACGTCGGTCATCACGACGTGACGCTCGACCGCCGTCGTGCGCCCAGGCCGTCGAGAAGACCTGCTGCCCCCGGATCTCGAGCGGCAGGACAACCCCCGGCGCGCCCGGAACGTCGCGGTAGTACTCGGTCTGGACGTTGGACAGCGTGTCGCCCTTGAGGTTGAGCTGGATCGATTCCCGGCGCAGGAGAGCGAACGTCTCCCGGTCGATCCAGGCCGTGCCCCGGTAGAGGGGCCTGTCGAGGCACCGTCTCGCGCGGAACGAAGTCGACCCGGTAGGCCGGGCGCCCGTCGACCGTGGTCTCGCCGCCCAGCGAATACACGTACTCCTCGCCCAGGCGGATGTCGAGGGGCAGAGTTGTCACCTTCTCGGGCTGCAGGATCGGGAGCCGGGGAATCGTCCGGCCCTTCCAGCGCACGCCGTTCAAGAAAAACTCCTGCCAGGCCCAGTCGGCGGGCTTCCCGCGCTCGAAGAAGTACGGGCCGAGGATCGTCAGGTCCAGGCTCTGTCCGAACTGGGCCACCCGGAAACGCAGCGACGTCTCGACCGACGCCACGTAGCTCCGGACTTTCTCGCGCTGGCCCGCGTCCCAGGCGCGTTCGCGCGCGATGATCTCCTCGGCCGTCAGCCCGCGGGTCGCGGCCACGGCGACCTCGGCCTTCGTCTCGCCTCCCTTGCGCGCCGCCGGGGAGAGGATGACCGCGAGGGAGCCCTTCGAG
>CAWJDZ010000027.1:0-58296 GCA_963841765.1 uncultured Alphaproteobacteria bacterium | reverse complement strand
TACGTCGCCTCCGCCACCGCCTTTAGCAAGGGCATCCAGACCATGACGGCTGAAGCCGTCGACTTCTCGCGCAAGTCGTTCGAGCGCAGCACCGAAGCCTTCGAGAAGGCGACCGCGGCCAAGTCCTTCGACAAGGCGCTCGAAGTCCAGCAGGGCTATGCCAAGGAAGCCTATGAGGCGTTCCTCGGCCAGATCAACAAGTTCGGCGAGCTCTACCTCGCGACCGCGAAGGAAGCCTACAAGCCTTTCGAGGCCAAGTTCTCGGCCATCGCGCCGAAAGTGACCAAGTAAGTCTGGATTTCAATCTAGGCTTTTTGAGCCCGGAGATGTTCGTCTCCGGGCTTTCTTTTTGTGACGACCCGTGCCGAAAACGCAGCCAATTGGTCTGTTTTTGGCTTCTGGTGGCAAGCCATGCATCAGATTTGATCGCGTGACGCAAAATCGCCGCCTTTAACCTCTCCCATTTCAGCCCTCAGCGCATATATAATTGATCTCATGCGCCAGCGAGACTTCGAAACATGACAATGGACAGACGGGCGTCATCACCAAGACGGCGCCCAAGACCAAGAAGCCGTCGCTGTACAAGGTGCTTCTGCTGAATGACGACTACACGCCCATGGAGTTCGTCGTCGTCGTGCTTGAACGGTTCTTCAACAAGGGCAGGGACGAGGCCACCCGCATCATGCTGCACGTCCACCAGAAGGGCGTCGGGCATCTGCGGAGTCTATACTTTCGAGATTGCTGAAACGAAAGTGACGCAGGTCATGGACTTTGCGCGCAAGCACCAACATCCGCTACAATGCACCATGGAAAAAGAATAGGAGCTCACGAGGGTGCCCACATTCTCACGCAGTCTAGAAAAAGCTCTCCATCGTGCGCTGGCCATCGCCAATGAGCGCAGCCACGAGTACGCGACGCTGGAACACCTGCTGCTGGCCTTGACCGATGACAAGGACGCCGCGGCCGTCATGCGCGCCTGCAGCGTCGATCTCGACGTGCTGCGCCACAATCTCGAGAGCTATATCGACAACGAACTCGCCAATCTGATCGCCGACGACGTCAAGGAATTCGAAACCGACGGCCGGCTTCCAGCGCGTCATCCAGCGCGCCGTCATCCATGTCCAGTCCTCCGGCCGCGAGGAGGTAACCGGCGCCAATGTGCTGGTCGCCATCTTTGCCGAGCGCGAGAGCCACGCCGCCTACTTCCTGCAGGAGCAGGACATGACCCGCTATGACGCGGTCAACTACATCTCGCATGGCATCGCCAAGCGGGCCGGCCTCTCGAACCGCAGGCCTGCCCGCGGCGTCGAGCAGGACCAGCAGAATGGCGAGGGCGAGACTGGCGAAGGCAAGAAAAAGAACGATGCCGATGCGCTCGAAGCCTATTGCGTCGACCTCAACAAGAAAGCCGCCGATGGCCATATCGATCCGCTTATCGGGCGCGAGCAGGAAGTCAACCGCACCATCCAGATCCTCTGCCGCCGGCAGAAGAACAATCCGCTGTTCGTCGGCGATCCAGGCGTCGGCAAGACGGCGATCGCCGAAGGCCTGGCGCGGCGGATCGTCAATGGCGAAGTTCCCGACGTGCTGAAGGACTGCACGATCTATCAGCTCGACATGGGTGCGCTTCTCGCCGGCACCCGCTATCGCGGCGATTTCGAGGAGCGTCTCAAGGCGGTGATCAAGGAGATCGAGCGCCAGCCCGGCGCCATCATGTTCATCGACGAGATCCACACGGTGATCGGCGCAGGCGCCACCTCGGCGGCGCCATGGATGCCTCCAACCTGCTGAAGCCCGCACTGGCCGGCGGCAATCTGCGCTGCATCGGTTCGACCACCTACAAGGAATATCGCCAGCATTTCGAGAAGGATCGGGCCCTGGTTCGCCGCTTCCAGAAGATCGACGTGAACGAGCCTTCGCTCGAGGATGCCATCAAGATCCTGAAGGGCCTCAAGCCCTATTACGAGGAGTTCCACAAGGTCCGCTACACCGATGATGCTATCGAGACCGCCGTGCAGCTCTCGGCGCGCTACATGAGCGACCGCAAATTGCCCGACAAGGCGATCGACGTCATCGACGAAACCGGCGCCTCGCTGATGCTTCTGCCGGAGAACAAGCGCAAGTACGGTGATCGGTGTCCCCGAGATCGAGGAAACCGTCGCCACCATGGCGCGCATTCCGGAGAAGACGGTTTCCAAGGACGATGCGACGGTGCTGCGCGAGCTCGACACTGAGCTGAAGCGCATGGTCTTCGGCCAGGACAAGGCCATCGACGCGCTGGCCGCCGCCATCAAGCTGGCCCGCGCCGGCCTGCGCGAGCCGGAAAAGCCGATCGGCTGCTATCTGTTCTCCGGCCCCACCGGCGTCGGCAAGACCGAAGTCGCCAAGCGCCTCGCCGAAGTGCTGGGCGTCAAGCTGCTGCGCTTCGACATGTCGGAATATATGGAGCGCCATTCGGTCTCCCGTCTGATCGGCGCGCCTCCGGGCTATGTCGGTTTCGACCAGGGCGGCCTGCTCACCGATGGCGTCGACCAGCATCCCTATTGCGTGCTGCTGCTCGATGAGATCGAGAAGGCGCATCCCGATCTCTTCAACATCCTGCTGCAGGTCATGGATCACGGCAAGCTCACCGACCACAACGGCAAGACGGTCGAATTCCGCAACGCCATCCTGATCATGACCACCAACGCCGGCGCGCAGGATCTGGCCAAGGCGGCCTTCGGCTTCACCCGCACCACGCGCGAGGGCGACGATCAGGAAGCGATCAACCGGATGTTCTCGCCGGAATTCCGCAACCGTCTCGATGCGACTATTGGCTTCGACCATCTGCCGCCCGAAATCGTGCGCAAGGTCGTCGAGAAATTCGTTCTCCAGCTCGAGGCCCAGCTGTCCGAGCGCCAGATCAATATCGAGCTTTCCGAGGAAGCGGCGAACTGGCTGGCCGAGAAGGGCTATGACCAGCAGATGGGCGCGCGGCCGCTGGCGCGCATCATCCAGGAACATGTCAAGAAGCCGCTTGCCGACGAAGTGCTGTTCGGCAAGCTCGCCAAGGGCGGCACCGTGCGCGTGCTCTATCAGAAGAGCGACAGCGAAGACGGCGAAGGCCAGCTGCACTTCCAGTATCTGAGCCGCGAGGAGGAGAAAGCCCTTCCTAGGCCGCCCGATCGCAAGGCACTGACGCAGAGCAAGTCGGCCAAGCCGCGCCGGACGCCGAAGAAAAAGGAAAAGCTGAACTAGGCCCAAGAAAGATCGGGAAAAAAAGGCCTCGGCAGACGCCGGGGCTTTTCATTTCAGTCCAAGCACATTGCGTGGCGGTCCCGGGAAATCGGCAAAAGCGGGCAAGTGGGCAGAATGGCCCAGCAGGTCGCGCACCGCGCGCGCCGCTTGGTCAATGGCCGAATTGGCATAAGCATAAGCGCCTGAATCGGCATTGGCGATGGCGACGCGCCCAACGCATCGGCGCGCTGTTTCGATCGGCAGCGGGCCGTCGGGCCAAAACCTGTCCCAAGGCCGCATATATTCGCGCGCATAGCCATGGGCCCAGCGGTGGATGGTAATGGCCTCGATGTCCAAGGCCGGAGCGAAGCCGCCTTCCGCGAGGGCTCTGGCCAGGAGGTCGCGAATCTCGCGCTCCATATCGGCAAAACTGAGCTCTGCGAGAAGCCTTCGTCCCGCGCGGCTCTGCTCGCGCGGCGAAAGACCCTTAGGCGGCGCGCGCGGGACCTTGACGAGGGTGAGAAGCACCGGCTCGCGGGGATTTTCAGAAAAGTGATATTTGCCTATGCTGACCGGAAAATCGATCACCGCTCCCTGCCAGGCGCCCGATGGCGCGATGAAGCCGCGGATTCCGAGCCTGGCAAGTGCCTTCCAATTGCGGATCAGGACATTGGCGACGACCAGCGGAACCTTCTCTTGATCATTGAGAGCCTCGACCTGCTCGGGTTTCAATTCCTTGAAGATGTGAGGAATCACCCGATGCCAGCAGGCGAGCACCACATGTGCAGCCTCGAGCGACTTCAGTTTCCCGCCTTCGACATAGCCCAGTCGCACCGATTGGGCGCTATCAGGGCAGCCGATATGCGCCACATCGACCACGGGCGCATTGAGCCGCAGTCTTATGTTATTTCCTGCCTGGTCGAGCTTGGCATAGTCGACTGGCGTCACGACCAGGCTGTCCATTCCGCGGCCGGGAAGCGCTGACGGAATGAGTTGCCCTCACCAGCGCGCGGGCGATTCCGGCATTGCCATCAGGAAAATGGAAAATATTAGGATCGGGATCCATCAGCAGACGGCGGGCGCTGGCGCTCATTGCCCGATAGGGAGCAGCGCCGAGGTTCATGCCCTCGAAACCCGGGTTCCCGTTGCCCCACGCATCGAGCGCGGAAACGGAGTCGATACCTACACCGAAATAGCCTTCCGTCGAGTTCTGGAAATAGGCGACAAGCTGCGGATCACAGCCGCAGATCTCGGTCAGGAACTTATCATAAGTCGCCCCCGACAAGAGCATAAGCTTCTCCGCCCGCGACCTGCCCGCGAGATAGTCGCGGGGATAGTCGATGATCTCAATGAGGTCCTTCTTGGCTTTCGCGCTCAGCGGTGTCCGCGCCACCCAGTCGGCAGTATCGTCTGTCTTTCTCACCAGGCTGTCGGCGCCGAACAACTCCTTGTTGAAGAATACGGCAGGCCCGAGCTTGTGCCTCTCGGCCCATGCTTCATCGTATGACGATTTGAACCTCGCGATATCGACGCCGATATCGGCAAGCAGGCGCTTGACGGCCGGCGAGAAAAAGCTCGGCGTCTGGAGCGAACTCCGAGCCGCCATAGCCGATGATCTTTCGGCCATTGCCTCCGGTGAATTCGGCGCGCCTTGCATGGCCGCCAAATTCGTCGCATGCCTCGAGGACGAGCACACGCGTCTTGTTGCCCGCCTGTTGACGATAGAGCAACGCGGCCGCGAGGCCACTGATGCCGCCCCCGACCACGGCCAGATCATAAGCCTCGCCGGTGGCTTCCGCGGGTCCGCTGATCACCTTTCCCAGGTCGTGATCGCGCAGGGCGTGCAGGACGCGAAATGAACTCCACAGTCTGACCTCTGGGGCCGGTAAGGGCCGGCGGATAGAGCACTCCAGCCTCGGCCCTTGCGGACGTTGAACTCACGGACAAAGCACCTACTGCGACAAGGGCGCCGTCGAGGAAGTCGCGCCGCGTGATCCGGGCGTCGAGGCCCAGCGCCCGATCGCGTGCGGAAGCGCTCACGCTCCTTGCCTTCAGCTCTGCGGGGACGCAAGCGCCCGCTTGATCATCTCCGCGTGCTGGGCGAGCAGTTTCTGATCGGACATCTTGCCGCCATGCGGCCGCAGGGCCTCTCCGGCTTTGCGCGGAACGATATGGACATGGAGATGGAAGACCGTCTGTCCCGCGGCTTCCTCATTGAACTGCTTGATCAGAACGCCATCCGCGCCGAAAGCCTCCTGCACCGCCCGGGCCACGACCTGGACGGCTTCGAACAGGGGCTTGAAGACGGCGGGATCTGCATCGAGCAGGTTTCGCGAGGACGCGCGGGGGATCACAAGCACATGGCCGTCGGCCTGCGGCATGATATCCATGATGGCGACCGTATCCTGATCCTCATAGACCGTGATGGACGGGATTTCGCCGCGCAGGATCTTGGCAAAGATGTTGTTGGGATCATAAGCGGGCATGAGAAGCTCCGTGAGGAACGGGGTCAAAAGTCGTCCTCGACAGCATTCCTGAACGGCGCGTGCTCGGCAAGAGCGCTCTGGTTCTCGGCGACGGCGCGGCGCTCATGCTCGAGATAGTCGGCGACCGCCCGGGCGAGCCCGGGATGAGCAAGATAGTGCAGGCTGTGGGTGCTTTTCGGCACATAACCACGGGCGAGCTTGTGCGGACCCTGGGCGCCTGCTTCGACGCGCGCGAGCTTGCGGGCGATGGCAAAATCAATGGCCTGATAGTAGCAGGCCTCGAAATGCAGGTTGGGATGATACTCGATGGCACCCCAGTTGCGCCCATAGACTGCCTCCGACCCAATGAAATTGAGCGCCCCGGCGATCACTTTCCTGCCGCGCCTGGCCATGACCAGGAGAATGCTGTCCGCCATGCTCGCGCCGATGAGGCTGAAGAAACGCCGGGTCAGATAGGGACTGCCCCATTTGCGCGAACCCGTATCCATATAGAAGGCAAAGAACGTATCCCAGTGGGCTTCGGTGATGGCACTGCCGGTCAACTGCTCGAACTCGATGCCGAGTTCACAGATGGTTTGCCGCTCTTTGCGGATATTCTTGCGCTTGCGTGAGGAGAGATCGGCCAGAAAGTCCTCGAATGTTCCATAGCCTTTGTTGAACCAATGGAACTGCGTGTCCGTGCGTCTGAGCCAGGGCGTCAGGCCGAAGTCGCGCCAATCCTCTTCCGGCATGAAGGTGATATGGACTGAACTGGCGCCCGTTTCGGCCGACAGCTGTTTCAGGCCATCGAGCAGCAGCGCGCGGGCCTCTTTGGTTGGCGCCAGCAGGCGAGGGCCGGTCACCGGGGTAAAGGGAACGGAGACCTGCAGTTTCGGATAGTAACGTCCACCGGCGCGCTCGAACGCGTCGGCCCAGGCATGGTCGAAGACATATTCGCCATAGCTGTGAGATTTGAGGTAAGCAGGAGCCGCCCCCAAGACCTTGCCCGCATCATCGCGCAGGACAAGATGCCGGCCCATCCAGCCGGTCTTGCGCGTAGCCGAGTCCGACATCTCTAGCGCCGCAAGGAACTCGTGAGAAATTAATGGGTTATACGAGTCTCCTGAAGAATTGGCGCAAGCATTCCAAGCTTTGGCCTCGACCTGGAGCATGCTGGGGACGATCTCGATCTTCATGGCGAAAGGCGGCTCAGGCGCGAAAACCCTCGAAGGTGATCTGGTCCGAATAGCGCAGAGCTGTGGCGGCATCTTGCCGGCTGCGAATGGTCCAGGTGATCACCGGGCCGGTCCGGCGAAAGTTGGCGACAGGCACATAGGGAAGGTCACGGAACTGATACGAGATGAAATCGGGCTGGGTTTCAGGAAGATGCGCCAACTCTCGAAGTTTCAGGCGTTCCCCGGCGGGCAGGCTGTCATAGTCGGAATGGGTCGTCGCCTTGTCCGCCGCAATACCGCGCGGGAAGTCGGGTGCCAGGGCCCGCACCAGATCGATTGCCTTGGGGTCGAAGGACATCAAGGCAAAAGTGCCATGATAGCCCCGTACCACCTCAATGGTGCGGCGAACGAGCTTTTCGTTGCCGTCCCACTGGCTTTTGATCTCGATCAACAGCGGCGCTCTGCCCTGGACCTGGCCGAGAAGCTCGCCCAGGGTCTGGATTCGGTCGGAGCTTGCCTTGAAGGGCATGGCCTTGAGCTCGGAAACCGAATGGTTGATGAGGATGCCCTCCCTGGTCGTGAGCCTGTCGAGCGTCTCGTCGTGGAATATCACTGCCTCGCCATCGCGGGTGAGCTGCAGGTCGCATTCAATCGCATAGTCGGCGTCGATCGCGGCGGCAAAGGCGGTTGCGGTGTTCTCGATCACGCCACGCCCGGCGTCGTGCAGTCCGCGATGTGCGATGGGCCTGGCCGTGAGCCAGGCGAGATCGCGCAGAGCCGGGGAGCGTGGCATGGGTCTATTCGACTTCGGCGATCGCCTCGACTTCGACCGCGACATTGAGCGGCAGCGACCCCGAGCCGACGGCCGAGCGCGCATGCTTGCCCTTTTCGCCGAAAATTTCGACCATCAGGTCGGAGGCGCCGTTGATGACCTTCGGATGGTCGGTGAATTCGGGCGTGCCGTTGACGAAGCCCACAAGCTTCACGATGCGCTTCACCTTGTCGAGGTTGCCGCCGCAGGCATCCTTGAGTTGCGCCACGATGTTGATGGCGCACAGCCGCGCCGCCTTGGCGCCGTCCTCGACAGTAAATTCCTTGCCGACCTTGCCCTGATATTCGAGCTTGCCGTCCTTCAGCGCGACCTGGCCCGCGGTATAAACGAGACTGCCGGTCCTGACCCAGCCGACATAGTTGGCGACAGGCTTTGCCGGCGTCGGCAGGGTGATCCCCAGCTCAGCTAGCTTTTTGTCGATCTGGCTCATGACGGAAGTCTCCCATGGTTGAGGTGGTCAGGTCAAAAGATCGGCCGGTTTCCTGCCGGCGAAAAAGGCATCGAGGTTGTCGGCGGCGCGCATGCCCATGGCGATGCGCGTGTCGCGCGTGGCGCTGCCGAGATGCGGCAACAGGAAAACGTTGTCGAGCGCGCGGTAGCGTGGATCGATCTTGGGCTCGTTGCGGAAGACATCGAGCCCGGCCGCCGCGAGCTTGCCCGATTTCAGCGCCGCGATCAGAGCATCGTCATCGACGATGTCGCCACGCGCCGAATTGACGACGATGGCGCCGTCCGGAAGTTTGCCGATCAGCCGGTCATTCACGAGCCGGAGTGTTTCGGGCGTCGAGGCGCAGTTGACCGACAGGAAATCGCAGTAGGGCAGCATCTGGTCGAGCGCAGCGTGATGGCGCGCACCATGGGCGAGATCGGGCGCGACCGGCCGACGGTTGTGATAGTGAAGCTCCATGTCGAAGGCCCGCGCCCGCTTGGCAACCGCCTGTCCGATGCGTCCCATGCCCAATATGCCGAGCCGCTTGCCGCTGACATCGAACCCCAAAGGCGCGGTCGGCGACCACGAGTTCCAGCGGTCCTCGCGCACCATGCGCTCGCCCCAATAGGCGCCCCGTGCCGCCCCAAGGATGAGGAGGAGGGCGATGTCGGCCGTGGCATTGGTGAGCACGTCCGGCGTGTTGGTGACCGCGATGTTCCGTTCCCGCGCCGCCGCAATATCGACATGCTCGTGGCCCACCGAAAACGTCGCGATGACCTTCACCGAGACTGGCAGCTTCGCGATGATGCCAGTGGCGAAACACTTGTCCATGGGCGTGATGAGGAGCGCATCCTTTCCCTCTGCGCCCGCCAGGATTTCGGCCTCGCTCATCTGGTGATCGTCGGCATTGAGATCTGCCCTGTAGGCATTGGCGAGGCGGGTTTCCACTTCCTGTGGCAGATGCCGGGTGACCAGGAGGCGCGGTAAGGCGGAGGCCATTGTTGTGAACTACCGTTTGGCTTAAGAGGGCTGGGTGAAGAGGATCGGAATGACACGGACTAGAAAACACCAGATCGGACGCGGTGCAAGCCTTCTGTTGGGCATTGCTGCCCTTGCGGCATTAGGCAGCAAAGCCGATGCCGCACTGACGATCAGGGCGCATCGCGCGGTCTATGATCTCAAGCTCGAACGCTCATCGCAAGGATCGAATGTCTCCGGCGCCGACGGCCGCATGGTGATGGAGCTCACGGGCTCGGCATGCGAGGGATGGTCCACCAGCTTCCGTCGTGTCATGGAGATGCGCCCCACGGAAGGTGAGACCCAGCTCTTTGACAACCAGGTGGCGTCGTGGGAATCGGGTGACGGCCAGTCGCTGCAGCTCAACGACAAGGAATTCGTCAACAACCGGCTGCAGAGCGAGACCAAGCTCAAGGCTGATATGGATGCGGACCGCAGCAAAGGCGGCAAGGGCGTTATCGACGAGCCCAAGGCGGAGCATTTCGAGTTGCCATCCGGCGTCCTGTTTCCGATGGCGCATCAGAAGCACATCATGGAAGCGGCCGAGCGCGGGGAGAAGCGCGATGTCTCGATCCTCTATGATGGCGCCTCGGGAGCGAAAGTGTCCAAGGTGATCTCCTTCATCGGCAAGCGCAGGGAACCGGGCGCCGACAAGACCGCCGACAAGGCGCTGCAGACCGTGCCGTCATGGCCCTTGTCGGTAGCCTTCTATGAGTATGACCCGAAACAGAAGACAAGCGAGGAGCTGCCGAGCTATCAGATGACCTTCGCCATCTATGAGAACGGCGTCGCCGGCACGCTCACGATCGACTACGGCGGCTATGTGCTCTCGGGGCGTCTGACATCGCTCCAATTCCTCGACCAGTCCGACTGCAAGTGATCAACTCTCGCTCTCGCGATTAAAGGCGAGACCGCGCTCGACGGCGCTCTTGCCGAACTTTTCCCTCAGACGGTCGACGGCCTGCTCCGCCTTGGCGCGCGTCGCGGCGCGCTCATCGAGCGTCGGCTCGGCATCGGTCGGATCGCTCTCGCGCAGATGCGATATGCCCACACCCAGCAAGCGGAAGGCGGTTCCGGTGGCTTCGCGCTTGAGAAGCGGCTGCGCTGCGGAAAATATGCGGTCGGCAAGAACCGTCGCATCCTGAAAAGAGGCGTTGCGGGTCCTGGTCTTGAAATCGGCGGTCTTGAGCTTGAGAGTGACGGTCGAACCCGCGAGCCCGTTCTTCTTGGCGCGGCGTGAGACTTTCTCGCTCATTTGCCAGAGGGTACGTTCGAGCGCCTTGTAGTCGCTGATATCGACATCGAAGGTGGTCTCCGCGCTGATGCTCTTGGTGTCGTCGTCGGGCGACACATGGCGTTCATCCTCGCCGCGCGCCAGATGATAGAGCCTGGCGCCGAGCGTGCCGTAGCGCTTCATCAGGTCCGTTTTCTCGCGCGTTTGCAGCTGCGATATCATCGTGATGCCGTCCTTGGCGAGCTCCGCCTGCATCGCCTTGCCGACACCCCAGATGCCGCCGACCGGCCGCGCCGCCAGGAAGCTCAGGGTCTCGCCGCGGCCGATCACCGAAAAGCCGCGCGGCTTGTCGAGATCGGAAGCCATCTTGGCGAGAAATTTGTTGTGCGAAAGGCCGATCGATACGGTGATGCCGATCTCCGTCTCGATCTGCCGTGCCAGCAAGGCGAGCGAGTAGG
This sequence comes from uncultured Alphaproteobacteria bacterium, assembly GCA_963841765.1. Taxonomy (GTDB): domain Bacteria; phylum Pseudomonadota; class Alphaproteobacteria; order Rhizobiales; family Aestuariivirgaceae; genus Taklimakanibacter. The sequence continues at coordinate 47,469 of CAWJDZ010000027.1, read as the reverse complement.
CGGCGCTGCACCCATGCAGGCGCTCAGTCCCCGCGAGATCGAGAAACGCCTCATCGATCGACAGCGGCTGGATGAGTGGGGTGAGCGCCAGCATGAGCTCGCGAACTTGCCGGCCGACCGCGGCATATTTGGCCATGCTGGGCGCAATGACGGTCGCATCGGGACACAGTTTGAGAGCCTGGAACATCGGCATTGCCGATCTCACGCCTCTGATGCGCGCGATATAGCATGCTGTCGAGACAACGCCTCTATGCTGACCCCCGACAATGACCGGCTTGTCGCGCAAGCTGGGATCGTCGCGCTTCTCGATTGCCGCATAGAAGGCATCGCAATCGAGATGGGCGGTGGTGAGGTGATGCAGCTCGGGATGGCGAAGAAGTCTGGGGGAGCGGCAAGTGGGACAGCGGCGCTCATCGTCGCTCACGGGATCGAAGCAATCCCGGCAGAAGCCCGGCTCCGCCTTTTCCCTCGCCATCGTTTCATTCTAGCGCATGATTCGAGAAAGATCATGGGGAAGACTGTGGAGCCCTGTCATCGAAGCGCTTATGCGCTTCGTGGAGGAAAGCCGACCTGTGCACAGTGGCCGCGACGAGTTGCTAGGAGGGCTCAAGGAGCGCATGATGGTTGCTGCAAAATCCCATTTACGAGGAACGGAGGAAAGCACATGGCCTTTGATCGCCATAGCCTCCAGCATCTGATCTCCGGCTGTGTGTTCCTGCTCGCCGTTCTCCTTGCAGGGATGATCGCAGCCGCCCAGGTGCAGCCCGAACCCACGTTAGCTCAGCTTCGCAGCGGAGCACGTCCGCTGGTCGGTGGTGGCGTGTCCGAATTCAACCCATTCAATTTCGTCGGCCCTGACGGTCAGCTCACCGGCATGGACCCCGATATCATCCGTGCAGCAGCGAAACGGCTCGGCATCAATCACGTGGAATTCAATCCAATGCCGACGTTCACTATGCTTGGTCCGGCCCTGCGGGACGGGAAGATGCACGTTCCGCACGTTCACGTCGTCGGGATGGATCACAGTGACCTCGACCGCGCGATCATAGGGTCGGTCTTTGATCATGACCGTGTCTTTGAAGGTCACTGGGCGCACGGCCAGAATACGTGGTCTCGGAAAACAATTACCACATTATCCCCGATGCGCACCTCGAAGCAGTAATGCTCAAAGCCATCCGCATCCCCGGCAACCAGGGCACCATCCTCTGTGCGTGTGTATCGCTTTACAGTGTAACGGCTTATTTCATCGCCAACCGTCAACTCAAGGCTCAGTCCCCGAATGGAGAGGCGGGCCGGTTTGTCAAAGCCGTCAGAGCAGTAATTCGCTGTGTTGGGGAAGGCAAGGGCGCTTCCCGCACCGCAGAACAACACCATCAAGGCCATGATTTTCCGCATGGCGGCTCACTCGCAGGGCCAGAATACGTCGTTACGGAAGATGAGATATCGCGGTAACCAAGGGTTGCTGTCTATCTGAATGGATGTGGAATACGATGCATCCTGCCGACCACGACTGTCTTTAAACACGGTTCCGTTAAGACCGGTACCCACCGATCCATACGTCTTGTAGCGTTCGACCTGCCTGCCGGTTCGGAGGATCACGGTCCTTCCGTTGTCGGCATAGATCAGATCGCTTTTGTCGGAACAATAGTGGTCAGCCGCCTGGGCACTTGCCGTACTGCACAATAAAGCCATCAAGGCCATAAGTTTTCGCATCTCGAAACCCTCCTTCGCTTTTCAAGTCTTGCAGGATCAGCGCAATCGCCCGGTGAAGTTTGGACAATATCTGCCCAGGCTTCCAAATTTCCTTGCGGATTTTCTCGATTGCCGCCTCAAGGTCGGCCTCGCGGCCCGCGTTCTTCTTGCCTGTCGCCATGGGCCTCAGTGTTGCTCAATTGGCCGACGTCTGCCAAGCGGGATCAGGCGGCAAAGAAGGCCTTCGAGGAAGCGACGAAAGAAGCAAGGTCGGCTGCCATATCGAGGACCGTGAACCCTGTGAACAGCGGTTAAGGAAGTCTTTACCGGCCGCAAGTTCGAGGTATTCTAGGGTCGGGACGTCTGGCTTTCGCTTTTCTTGGTGCCGATCCCGTGCCTCACCCGAATTCAAGCCTGAAAAAAACGGCGGACCGAATGACCGTCATTGCCTCGTCGCGTCTTTCGGCTCTCCTGATTGCCTCGACAATTCGGTTACACGGGCGTTACACAAGAAAACCGGGAGCGAAATATAGCGTTATATATCAATAAGATAGAGGGGAATACTTCATGTACAAGCTATACAATGTGAAGCGTTGGGGATCAATCAGCGCCCATCTCGTTCTGGAAGAGCTTGATGTTCCTTATCAAAATGTGTGGATGACGCGTGAGCAGGTGAAGGCGCCGGAATTCCGCGAGATCAGTCCTTTGGGCCTTATCCCCGCGCTCGGGCTGTCGGATGGACGCGCCATCTCCGAATCGGCCGCAATCGTCGCCTTCCTCACCGATTCCCATCCTGAGAAAGGCCTGGCACCGCCGATCGGCAGCGACGAGCATGCGCAATACCTTTCGCTTCTCGTTTTCATGGCGGTCAATCTCTATCCAAGTATCGACCTCGCTTTCGACGCCTCGCGGCTTGCGGAGAGCGATGAACAGAATGCTGCGATCCGCCGGAAGAGCGGGCAGCACAGTCTCGCGGTTTTCGACATACTCGAGAACCGTCTCGCCGAGGACGGACCGTTCCTGCTCGGTGAAAGCTTCTCGGCCGCCGATATCTATCTTTTCATGTTGACGCTCTGGGCCTACCCCTCCGAGGGAGCGGTGCTCGAGCGCTATCCTCATATCGCCAAGGTGGTTCAGCACGTGCGGACCCGGCCGCGCCTCAAGGCGGCGCTCGACACACATGGCGCTCTCGCGGTCAAGGCGGCCGAGGCTGCCTGATCAGGCCTGAGACCCGTTCGAGGATCTCGGCCGACAACGCGGGCAGGCGAGGGTCGAGATCCTCATCAGCTGTGAAGGTCAAGAGAAGGGATTCATCCTGCAGCAGGTGATTGAGGGTGCCGGCCAGGAATTGCCGATCGCCAGCCGCCGCACGTATGTCGCCAGGGCTCACTCCGGAGAGCGCCAGGAAGCGGCTTAGCCTCTCCGTATCATTGGCCAGAAAAGCGAGTGCTTTCAGAGCGACAGTTTCGGCTTCTTCAAGCGTGGGTTTAAGCATTTTCGTCAAATTCCACATGTCCCGTTAAGCGGCTGTTCACCATGTTTTGGCAGTCATATTGGTTAAACCGTTAGTTACCGAACTCGGCGACAATTCCGCCACAAGAAATGTTGCACTATTTCTTGAAACGAACAGGGGAAATCGGTGGCGTGCAGGTTGTTTCGGCAACCACACGTTATGCCGATTTGGGTGGCAGCCGTGCTACACATACCGGGAAGGCAGGGAAACGAGCCGATGCTCGCAAAAAATCCGGCGCAGGCCAAAACCGTTCTGATCGTTGAGGACAACGAGCTCAATATGAAGCTCTTTAACGATCTGCTCGAGGCCCATGGCTATCGCGTGCTGCAGACCCGCGACGGACTGTCCGCGCTCGATATCGCGCGCCAGCATATGCCCGACCTGATCCTCATGGATATCCAGCTGCCCGAGGTTTCCGGCATCGAAGTCACCAAATGGCTCAAGGAGGATGACGAGCTGCGCAGCATTCCGGTCATCGCGGTGACCGCCTTCGCCATGAAGGGCGATGAAGAGAAAATCCGCGAGGGCGGCTGCGAGGCCTATATCTCGAAGCCGATTTCGGTCATGAGCTTCCTGCAAACGGTGGACAGCTTCCTCAAGAGACCGCAATGACCGCCCGGGTTCTGGTCGTCGACGACATTCTCGCGAATGTTCGCCTGCTCGAGGCGAAGCTTTCGGCCGAATATTTCGATGTCGTGACGGCCATGAACGGCACCGATGCGCTCGAGATCGATCCAGCGCGACCAAGCCCGATATCGTGCTTCTCGACGTCATGATGCCGGGCATCGACGGCATTGAGGTATGCCGCGCGATCAAGGCCAGATCCCGCAGACCCAGCATATTCCGGTGGTCATGGTGACGGCGCTCGATCAGCCGGAAGACCGCGTCAAGGGCCTGGAAGCCGGCGCCGACGATTTCCTGACCAAGCCGGTCAATGACATGGCCCTGTTCTGCCGGGTGAAGAGCCTGGTCCGGCTCAAGATGCTGACCGACGAGTTGCGCGCCCGCTCGCCCATCGGCGAGGCCGATCAGCCTGATAAACCGTTCAGCAGACGGCGATGCAGCGAGTCCCGGGCAAGGTCCTCGTCATCGACAATCGCGCCACGGCGAGCGAGCGCATCCAGGTCGGCTCTCGTGGGCCGCATCATGAGGTAACCGTCGTCGATGATCCGCTGGCCGCCGTCATGCATGCCGCGGAAACGCGCTACGAGCTCATCATCATCAATCTCGACATGGAAAATGTCGACGGCCTGCGTCTGTGCTCGCAGCTCAAATCGCTCGAGCGCACGCGTCAGACGCCGATCCTCATCGTCGTCGATCCTGATGATCACCAGCGCCTGCTGCGCGCGCTCGACATGGGCGTGAACGACTATCTCATCCGCCCGATCGACAAGCAGGAGCTCCTGGCGCGCGTCAACACCCAGATCAAGCGCTGCCGCTATACCGAACAGTTGCGCTCGAATGTCCAGGCATCGATGGAGCTTGCGGTCACCGACGCGCTGACCGGGCTCTATAACCGCCGCTACATGGAGAACCAGACCGCCGCCCTGGTCGAGCATGCCATCAATCGCGGCAAGAGCGCTGTCGCTGTTGGCGCTCGATGTCGATCACTTCAAAACGGTGAACGACGAGAACGGCCATGATGTCGGCGACCGCGTGCTGCAGGAGCTCGCCGCCCGCCTCAAGCAGTCGATCCGCAATGTCGACATGGTCTGCCGAATCGGCGGCGAGGAATTCGTCATCGTGTTGCCCAACACCAATGCCGAAATGGCTGCCGAAAATCGCCGACCGCATGTGCCGAAGCGTCTCGGCCAAGCCCTTCAATGTCGGCGCCCGGACCGGCCCGCTGACGGTCACCGTCTCGATCGGCGTCGCCGCCGTCGAGGGGTCTTCAGACACGATGGAAGCAATCATGAAGCGGGCCGACGAGGCGCTCTACAGCGCCAAGCGCGAAGGGCGCAACCGCGTCAACTCGACCGCCGCGTGAGCGGTCCAAAAAGGACACGAGCGATGGCTGCCATCTCGTTGGGATGGGCAACTCCCCCTCGAGGGTTCGATCTTGGCGTGAACAGCCGGGAGCCCGCCGGAATTTGGCGTTTTGCTGCTAATACAACCGTGCTAGCCTTGGATTCCCTTGGCTGTGACCGAAAAAGAAGGGAATAAGCGATCCAAATGGCACAGGAAAAGCCACAAAATCTCCAGGATACTTTTCTCAATCACGTCCGCAAGCAGAAGATCCCGGTAACGGTGTTTCTCGTTAATGGGGTGAAACTGCAGGGAATTATCACCTGGTTCGATAATTTCTGCGTGCTTTTGCGCAGGGATGGCCTGTCGCAGCTCGTCTATAAGCATGCGATTTCGACAATCATGCCGGGCGGGCCGATCAGCCTGTTCGATGAGGAAGGCAGGACGGGTGACGCGCAGCCGACGCAAGTATCCGGCCGGTCACGAAGTTCGATTTCAGATTGAAGGGCCGCAGGCCACGCGCGCCATTGTCGTTCATGTGGAACGCAAAGGCGAGAGCGCCGTTGGTTCTGACGGATCGCACCGCTGCCTCGCGTCTCGAGGAAGCCGTGGGTCTAGCGCTCGCCATCGATCTCGAAATCGTCGGCGAGCTCGTCGTCATGCTGAGCGAGCCCCGGCCGGCCACCTTGATCGGCGTGGGCAAGGTCGATGAGATCGCCCGCCTCGCGAAGGAAGGGGAGGCGGATCTCGTCGTCGTCAACGGCACGCTGGCCCCATCCAGCAGCGCAATCTCGAACGGGCCTGGGACGCCAAGGTTCTCGACCGTACCGGCCTCATTCTGGAAATTTTCGGGCGGCGCGCGCATACGCGCGAGGGCCTCTTGCAGGTCGAGCTCGCCCATTTGCGATATCAGAAAAGCCGGCTGGTCCGGTCCTGGACCCATCTTGAACGTCAACGCGGCGGCTTCGGATTCCTCGGCGGTCCTGGCGAAACCCAGCTCGAAGCCGACCGGCGCCTCATCCAGGAGCGCATCTCGAGGCTCGAGAAGCAGCTCGATTCCGTCGTCAAGACGCGGGGCCTGCATCGCGAGGGCAGGGCGCGGGTTCCCTATCCGGTCGTGGCCCTTGTCGGCTACACCAATGCCGGCAAGTCGACGCTGTTCAACGCGCTGACCAAAGCGGACGTGCTCGCCAAGGATCTGCTCTTCGCGACGCTCGATCCCGCCATGCGCGCGATCTCGCTGCCGCATGGCCGCAAGGCCGTGCTCTCCGATACGGTCGGCTTCATTTCCGATCTGCCGACGCCGCTGATCGCCGCTTTCCGCGCCACGCTCGAGGAGGTGATCGAGGCCGATGTCATCCTGCATGTGCGCGACATCAGCCATCCCGAAACCGATGCCCAGGCGGATGATGTCTCCGCCATTCTGAGCCGAGCTCGGCATCGGCGAAAGCCGTCGCGATCATATCATCGAGGTCTGGAACAAGGCCGATCAATTGCCCGACGATCCGCGACGATGCGCCAGGCACAGGCGCACGCCAGGAAGACTGCGTCCTGGTATCGGCGCTGACAGCGCCAGGGCCTCGACGACATTGCGATCATTGATCGAAGCCAAATTGGCGCAAGGATCTCGACGTCTATGAAGCGGTCCTCGATCCGGCGGACGGGCAGGGACAGGCTTGGCTCTATGACAAGGGCGAAGTGCTGGGGCGCGAGCAGCTCGAGGACGGCCGCGTCGTCCTGACCGTGCGGCTCGGCTGCCGACAAGGCGCAGATTGCCTTGAGCCGCTTCAAATACCGGTTGCGCAACACCAGCCAATTCGATCAGGCGGCGGCAATAGGGCCTTCAGCGCGGTTCCAGCGCCTTGGCCCCGTCCCATAGCGCATCCATTTCGGCGAGCGTCGAGCGTTCCGGGGCAGGATCCGCGTTTGGCCAGCTCGTCCTCGATATGGCGGAAGCGGCGTTCGAACTTCTCGTTGGCGGCGCGCAGGGCGCATTCGGGATCGATGCCGAGATGGCGGCCGAGATTGGCGATGGCGAAAAGCAGATCGCCGATTCCGCTGCCTGCTTTTCAGGGACGGTCTCATTTTGCAGCTCGGCTATCTCCTCGTTCAATCTTGGCATAGACGTCATCGGTGGCTGGCCAGTCGAAGCCGACCTTGGCGGCCTTGGCTTGCAATTTGACGGCGCGCGTCATGGCCGGCAGGGCCACCGGCACGCCGTCGAGGATGCCGGCATGCATCAGCATTCTTCTTCTCGCGCGCCTTGATCTCTTCCCAAAAGCCCTTGGCGAGTTTTGCCGAGCGCGCTTTCTCGTCGCCGAAGACATGCGGATGGCGGCGGATCATCTTGCGGCAGATCGCCTCGACGACATCGTCGAAGTCGAAGGCCTTTCTCCTCGGCGGCAGTTGCGCGTGATAGACGGCCTGCAGGAGCAGATCGCCCAATTCCTCGCGAAGATCGCCCTTGTCGCTGCGCTCGATCGCATCGGCGACTTCATAGGCTTCTTCGATCGTGTAGGGGGCGATGGTCGCGAAATTTTGCTCGAGATCCCAGGGGCAGCCGGTGCCCGGCCTGCGCAGCGCCTTCATGATCGCCCTAAGTGTTGCGACTTGGCGGGGATCGAGATCGGCGGGATTGGTCATGCGAATGGCACCGGGCTGTCCGTGGCGGCGGAAGGGGATATCGCTGGAGACTACCGGCCCGCGGACGTGCTTTCTACCCTTGGATTGCCGTCCTATAGTCCGTTCGCCAGAAAACCCTTGGGTGTTCTCATGCCTGCGTAGTTGCCGCTGGGGTTTGCGCTTTATCATGTCGGGCAATGCAAGCTCATCGCCGACACTGCATGCTTGATGGCAACGAGACCTAACGAGGAGCCAAGATGATACGGGAGAGCGAACACAAATACCTCCGCCGCTGCGTCGAGCTCGCCAGGGAAGCGCTGGATGCCGGCGATGAGCCTTTTGGCTCGGTCCTCGTCGATGGCGAGGACAGGATTCGCGCCGAGGATCGCAACCGTGTCGCAGCGGGTGACCAGACGCGCCATCCGGAATTCGAGCTGGCGCGATGGGCCGCCGCCCATATGACGCCGGCCGAACGGGCAGGAGCGACGGTCTATACGTCGGGCGAGCACTGTCCGATGTGCGCCGCCGCCCATGGCTGGGTCGGCCTTGGCCGCATCGTCTACGTGGCCTCCTCCAAGCAGCTGATGGCGTGGCTCGCCGAGATCAACGTGGCACCGCCGCCCGTGCGTCCCTTGCCGGCCTCCGAGATTGCGCCCGGCGTCACCGTGGAAGGGCCGGTGCCGGAGCTTGCCGAGGAAGTGCGCGCCCTTCATTTGAGCTTCCATGGAAAAAGCAAATGAGGAGAAAGCCGTGAAAGAGGTCATCGAAGTCCCGGTCCTGTCTGCCGCGGTGCGCAAGATCGGCCTGCCGCTCTCGCTTGTCACCAAGGGAGCCGGGCTCGTCTTCGTGTCCGGCACGCCGCCGCTCGACGTCGCCACGGGCGCTTTGGTCAAGGGCGATATTGAGGTCCAGGCCGAGGCGGCGCTCGTCGCGCTCAAACATTGCCTTGCTGCCGCCGGCACCTCGCCAGGCAATATTCTGATAGTCCGGATCTATGCCGCGAATGCCGGCTTCTACGGCGCGATCAATCGCGTCTATGCGCGGCACTTTCCAACTGATCCGCCGGCGCGCACCTTCGTGCCGGTGGCGTCGTGGCCCATGGAATTCGATATCGAGATGGAGGCAGTGGCCACCGCGGACTGATCCATCGATGCGCGCTGGAGGGGGGAGTACAGGGCAGCCCGCTTAGCCACCCGCATTCGCATAATGTATATTATGGAATATTTTTGAACGGCCAAAAACGAGCATAGTGTCAGTATTTCAAAGCTTTGCCGGTTTGGCCGCCTCAGCGCGGGATCTTCTGCTTCGGCCAGGACGGGCTCGGGCATTTACCGCCGGTCGTGCTCGTCTGGCTGTAGAAATTCACGCAGTCGAACCAGTACGGCGTCTGCGTCGCCCATGCCGTCGTGCCGAACCTTTTGTGCAGTACTTCATAGGCGGCTTTGGAATATGCCTCCGTGGCCGCCATGCCAGTTGCAGCCATATCGTGTCGAGCTGATCGCCATCGCCAGAGCCTCGGCTGCCGCCATCTCGCCCTTGGATGCCGACTTTCCCCATTGGGTAGCCGCACGCGCGAAGAGCTTGGGCGCGCTCGGCATTGCGCTGAGCGCATCGATTTCCTTCCAGCTCACGCTCTTGACCACTGGATGAGCCTTGAGCACGCTTTCGCGCTTCTTGGCGAGCATTGCTGCAGCATCGGCTTCCAAGACAGGCTCGAGCCGCTGCGCGGACCATTGGGCGCGCTGCACGCCGGTGAGTGAATCGAGATCGTCACGCAACCCGCCAAGCTGACGGTCTGGTCTCGAACGGGCACCACCAGTTCTTGTCGTTGTGATCGAAGGAATCGAGCATCGTGACTTCGCCGCCGCCAGTCATGGTGACCGGCTCCCAAACGCCTGGCGCATTCACCAGGACGCCCATGCGCGGTGTGCGCAACATGGTTAACAGGCGGCGGTTGGCGTCTTGCATCCTGGGATAGTCGGCCGCAACCTTGTCGGCCACCGCCTTGACCTCGGATTGAGCGCATAAAGCTCCTCGCGTCAAGGATTTCTCCGGCACGGCGCCGCGCGCATAGGTCCTTGTCCAGGCGGTGCGCACCAAGAGCGCGCGCTCTTCCGGCGTGAACATGGTTTCGTTCTTCGCCATGGCGCGCAGATCCTTCGCCGGCAGGAAATTCAGGATCGGCAGACCGGTTTTCTGCGTATGATGCGCCAGCGCCCTTGTCCCATTGAGCGCGTCTTCCGCCGCCCACATAGCGAGTTGCGCCAGCGCATCGCGCGTGCCGTTATCGTCCTTGATCGCGGCCCAAAGATCATCGGTAAGCAAGCGGTCGCGAAAACGGCGCGCCTCCTCCACCATGCCCTGCCCCACAAGATACTGGCCGAGCGGCAGCAACGCCTTCTGGCTCAATGCAGCTGAGGTCTTGAAGGGATAGGCTGCGAGACCGTCATAGGCTTCGTCGAGCTTGCCGGCGAGCGCTGACAGCTCGCGTGGCATGAGCGAGGAAGGTGCCGGTAGCCGCCGTCTCGGGCGACGAACCGCAACTGTCATTGGCCGATTTGGCGGCTGCCTGCGCTTTGTCCCAAAGCTCCTTGCGAGTTGCGGCGTCGGGCCTTGGCCTTGAGGGCTTCGAGGACATCCTTGGCAAGAGCGGGTGTACCGGATGCGAGCGCCATGGGTCCGGTCGACCAGCGCCTGCGTGCGCGCTTCCCATTTCGGGCCGATGAACTGCCACGGCGCCCGATCGTAATAGTCGTTGGCCGTCTGCCCGCCGATCATCCAGGCGGCCATCGGATGCTGGCGCGTCGCATCTACGATCGCTTTCGATATGGTCGGATTTTCCGGCAGCTTGCCATCGAGCCACCAGTCATCGGATCTTGCCGCGGATACCGGCGAAGTCGATGTCATAGAGCGCCCGGCCATAGTCGCCTTGGAGCTCTCGGGCGAAGCCTGATCTCATCCGCCGGCTTGTCGAGCACGACGATCGTGTCGTTGAGCAATGTCGGTCCAGCCCGGGCGCCGTATCCTCGAGATTGGCGATATAGCCCAGCAGCTCCTGGGTGATCCTGGACGCTCGCTGAGCGAGGAGTCGGCGAGAATGGCACTGGCCTCCGCTACGAGCTTCGGCAAGTTGCTTTGCATTGGCCAGGATATTGGCGACCATGTAGCGCGCCGCGCCCTGTGCGGTGATTCGGAGCGCGCCGATCGCCCTGAAGAGATCGAGCGCTTTGGCCTATCGTTGTAGAAGACGAGCGTCGCGGCCTGATAGGCTCGATCCGCCTCCTGCAGCTCCTTGACCGTCGACTGCTGGTCCGCGAGCGGATCTGGCAATTCGGCGACCTTGCTCGCCATCGCAGGCGGCGAGCACGGCGATTTGGACAGTGACCCACTGCTTCACATAGGGATTCGTTTTGCCGAGATCGCGCGATGCGCTTCTCCAGGACTTCGCGCGGATAGCCGAGCCGGCATTCATAGCCGTAATAGATTGGGCAGCTTCGCATCGGGCGCGATCTCGGCGATGAGCTTCTTGAGCGCGTCGCCGATCCTGCCCAGGAAGAATAGCCGCCGTAGTCCGGATCGATCATCGGATCGCCGAGCCCCTTGAGTACCCGCCAGGTCCGCGCGCTGAACGGCTCGCGTGCATAGAGATCGACGGCTGCGAGATCTTCCGGGCATCGCGGGGCGTGCCATCCGGGCAGGCGGTCTGCGCCAGAAGCGGGGTGGCGCTGATAGCCATGACGGCGATCAGAGAGAAACGATCCTGCGGGACATGGGCTACTCCCCTTTCTAGAAGGGTAGCATCATTCCGTCATATGCGGGCTCGACTATAGGGGGGAAGCTCGGCCTTCAGCGTCCCATAGTCGAGATCGATATGCATGTTGGTGAGGACCGCCCGCTTCGGCTTCAGCCGCTCGATCCAGGCGAGCGTCTCGGCGCAGGCTGAAATGGCTCGGATGCGGCATCGTAGCGCAACGCGTCGACGATCCACAGATCGAGCCCGCTCGAGCGCATCGCATGGCTCTCGCTCCGGGATGCCGTTGATGTCCGGCGTATAGGCAACATCGCCGATGCGGAAGCCGAGCGCCTCCATGTTGCCATGGCGCGACGGTGAACGGGCAGCGCCGCGATCGCGCCGCCCTTCCCCGTCGATCGCGACTAGCTCGTCCGGCGACCAGGCGGTTGAGCGTGAGGATCGGCGGATATTCGCGTGCCCGGCGCGCGTGGCGAAGCAATAGCCGAAGCGGCTGCGCAGCATGCGTCGCCGTGGCTTCGTCGGCCCATACCGGACACGCGTTGCCGCTGTTGATATAGAAGACGCGCAGCTCGTCGATGCCATGGGTGTGGTCGGCATGCTCATGGGTGCAGAGCACGGCATCGAGCGCGTCGACGCCGCTCGCCAGCATCTGCTCGCGCAGATCCGGCGAGGTATCGATCAGGACGCGCGTTGCGCCCGTCCTTGCCCGGCAGCGCTCGAGCAGCAGCGAGCAGCGCAGGCGCCGGTTGCGCGGCTCCTCGGGATCGCAGGCGCCCCATTGATTGCCGATGCGCGGCACGCCGCCCGACGATCCGCAGCCCAGGATGGTCAGCGAAGGCTCACGACCATCCTCATAGGCCGGCCGGCCGGTTTCGACCTTCGCGAACAAGCCTGAAGAAATTGCCGCTCGTCTGGCGCGCCATCTCCGTCGGCGCTCACGCCCTTGACGCGGCGAGGCGTCTCCAGCGTCTTGACGACAAAGGCCGGCTCGTTCGTCTTGCCGCGATAGGGCACCGGCGCGAGATAGGGCGCGTCGGTCTCGACCAGCAGCCGGTCGAGCGGCACGTCGGCGCGCGACCTCGCGGATGTCGTCGGCGTCTCTTGTAGGTGAGCATGCCGGAGAACGACACATAGGCGCCGATCGCCAGGCCGCGCTCGGCAAGTTCGGCCTTGGAGGAGAAGCAATGGAGCAGGGGCTTGAATGCGCCCCTGCGCTCATCTCGCTCTTCCAGCATCGCAGTCGGTATCCTCCTCGGCCTCGCGGCTGTGGATCACCAGCGGCAGGCCGGTCTCGCGCGCCGCGGCGATATGGGTGCGGAAGCTCTCGGCCTGCTGCACATCGCGCGGGCTGAGATCATAGTGATAGTCGAGCCCGCTTCGCCGATCCCCACCACCTTGGGATGGCGTGCGAGGCTGACATAGCTCATCGAGCAGCGACATCGGGCTCCTCGGCAGCGTTGTGCGGATGGGTGCCGACCGTGCACCACACATTGTCGTGAGCGCTCGGCAGATCGCGCAGTACGCGGTCGAACTTCCTCACCCGCGTGCCGATGGTGACGCATGAGCCCGACACCTGCTCCTCGGCGCGCGCCAGCACCTCCGGCAGATCTTCACGCAGGCCCGGAAATCGAGATGGCAATGGCTGTCGACGACCAGGGCATGTCCATGGCCGAGCCGCGCAGCTGCCCGCCGTCCTCCGACATAGCGCGGGAAGACCGGGCAGCCGGTGCCGGCAGACGCTCGCGCTCGGCAGCTCGAAGCCGATCCAGCCTTGTCGCGAGAGCGGCGAAACGCCGCCGGTCCTGCGGCACGGCCAGGAGATCGAGCAGCTTGCCGGCGCGATGCGGCATATAGGGCTGAACCAGGATGCCGACCTGCCGCAGAACCTCGGCGGTCACGTAAAGCACCGTTGCCATGCGCGCCGGATCGCTTCTGCAAGCGCCCAGGGCTCCTGGGCGGCGAAATAGCGGTTGGCATCCGCCACCACTTTCCAGATGGCGTCGAGCGCGCGGTTGATCGCCTGCACCTCATGCTGCGTCGCGCGCACTCCGCGAGCAGCGCATCGGCCGCCGCGAGGACGTTCGTCGATCGGCATTGGTCAGCGCCGCAGGCTCGGCACCTCGACCAGCGCAGTTCTTGGCGATCATCGACAAGCGAACGCTGGGCGAGATTGCCGAGATCATTGGCCAGATCGGCATTGATCGCGGTCGATGATCGCCTCGTGACTGTAATTGCCATCCTGGCCGAACGGCACCTCGCGCAGGAAGAAATAGCGCAGCTGGTCGACGCCGTAGCGGGCCACGAGCTCGTCGGGCGAGATGACGTTGCCGACCGACTTCGACATTTTCTCGCCCCTGTTGAACAGGAAGCCGTGAGCGAACACCCGCTTCGGCACGGGCAGGCCGGCCGACATCAGGAACGCCGGCCAGTAGACCGTATGGAAGCGCACGATATCCTTGCCGATGACATGAAGGTCGGCCGGCCAGAATTGGTTCAGCGGGCTCAGGTCCGGCCAACCGGTGGCCGAGAGGTAATTGGTCAGGGCATCGACCCAGACATACATGATGTGACCCGGCGCTCCCGGCACCGGGATGCCCCAGTCGAATGTCGTGCGCGACACCGAGAGATCCTGAAGGCCGCCCCTCACGAAGCTCACGATCTCGTTGCGCCGTTCCGGCGGGCTGATGAACTCCGGATGCGCCTCATAATGAGCGAGCAGGCGCTTGACTGATAGGCGGCGAGGCGGAAGAAATAGCTCTCCTCCTCAACCCATTCGACCGGCGTTCCGGTCTTGATCGCGAACTCGCCGCCCGTCGCGTTCCTCGATCTCGTCCTCGCCGTAATAGGCCTCGTCGCGGACCGAGTACCAGCCGGCGTATTTGTCGAGATAGATGTCGCCGGCCGCGACCATGCGCTGCCACAGTCGCCTCGACCGTCCTGCGTGGCGCGCCTCGGTCGTGCGGATGAAATCGTCCTTCGAGCAATCGAGGAGCTCGACCATGTCGCTCGAACTTGGGCGGCCATCCGTTCCACCAGCTCCCGCGGCGTCACGCCCTCCCTGGCAGCGGTCTGCTGCATTTTCTGGCCGTGCTCGTCGGTGCCGGTCAGAAAAAAACGTCATAGCCGTCCAGCCGCTTGAAGCGGGCCAGCGCATCCGCTGCCAATGCCTCATAGGCATGACCGATATGGGGAGCCCCATTGGGGTAGGAGATCGCCGTGGTGATGATAGTACGTCTTCTTCGTCATGATGCGGTCGGGCGTGGTCCAGCCGCCTTGCTCCACGATGCCCGGAACGCTTCCAGGATCGTTTGGCGGCGGTCGAGGTTTAGGGCATTTGTCCGGCGAAGGGAATGGCCGATCTCCTCATGGGCCGCGGCGAAAGCGCGGCGCGCTTTGCCGGCGAGCGCCAGACGCGCGCCGGCATGCCGCGAGTCCAGTCGATTAGAAGCCAGCAGAACATATCCAAGTCTTCTCGCCGTGCCGCGGCCCGAAACGGCGGCGGCGATCTCGAGCGCTCTTCCGGATGAAGCGGCCGGCGGCGCATCAGCTGGCGGAAACGGCTCGAAATTTCGGCCCCGTCCGAGCTTCAGCAGTTCCAGCGCCCGACCCGGGACTGCCGCGCGACAGCTCGGCGGCCTGCGTGACGGCTTGCCGGCGCCTCGGTCGCTCATGGCTCTCGAGCACCGCAACGCGTGTCAGCCTCGGCTCAAAGGCGCGAGATCGAGCCGCATGCAGCGCGACCGGATCGTCGCGCAGGAGACCCGGCTGATGGCTGACGAGGAGGAACAGCGCGCGGCGGCGGCTCCTCGAGGATCTTCAGCAGCGCATTGGCCGACGCCGTGTTGAGATCGTCGGCGGCATCCACGATGCACATCGCCAGCCGCCGTGCGCCCGCCGTGAGGGCAAAAACGCACTGGCCAGCCGGGCATCGTCGGCCGCGATCTCGCCTTGATGCGCTTCGTCTTGGCGTCGAAACGCCGCTCGACCACCGACAGGTCGGGATGGCTGCGGGCGGCGACCAGTGCGGGCCACCATGTCGGCGCGGAACTTCGAGGCTCGAGGTCTGCGCTGCCCGCGGCGGATCGGGGTGACGGAGCAGGAAGCGCGCGACCCGATAGGCAAGTGTCGCCTTGCCGATGCCGCGCGGCCCGGCGATCAGCCAGGCGTGGTGCATGCGGCCGGACGCGATATCGACGCAGCAGCGCTCGTCCGCCCGCTCGATGGCCGGAGAGCACGGTCCGCCGCCGCGGATGGATTCGGCCTTCGCGCGGATCGTCCGTTTCGTCGCTCATGCCAGTGACCCACCAGCGGCTGCCACGTGGCGCCAGAATCCTGCGGCGACCGTCTTCATTGTGCCGGCTGGTATCGATGACGCGGCAGCGCTCCGGCTCACTGGCGCAATTGCCAGGAAACCGTCGCGCAAGCCTCGATGGAAGGCCAGGCCCTTGCGCTCGAAGCGATCTTCGCCACCGCTGCGGGCGTGGGCACGCGCGAGGCCGATTTCCGAGGCACGTCGAGGATCAAGGTGAGGTCGGGGCCGGTCTGCGCCGACCATCGGCATCTCGAGCGCCGTCAATGAGCCCCATGTCGAAGCCGCCGACAACGCCTTGATAGACGCGGGTCGAATCCATGAAGCGGTCGCAAATGACGATCGTCGCCGCAGCCGAGGGCCGGGCGGATCATCTTGCGCAAATGCGATCGAGCGCTGCATAGTTGAGCAGGGCCTCCGCTGCGGCGACCAGCGCCGCTGATCGCCGGTGACCAGGAGCGACCGGATCGCTTCACCCTCGGGCGTGCCGCCGGGCTCGCGTGTCAGGACGACGCGCCGGCCCGCTGCGCGCGAGCTGATTCGGCAGACGCGCGCATGGGTGCTCTTGCCGCCCCCTTCCCGCCTTCCAATGTGATGAAGCGGCCCGGCCATCGTCAGCCGCCGAACACCATGATACATCACGCTGTCCAGGCCTTGCGCCACATGGATCCGACTGGCGGCGACGTTGCGCGCCGGTCTCGACCGGGAACTCCGGCGATCACCCTCCCGTCGACGGTCAACCGCATGATGCCGACCTCCTGGCCTTCCTTGACCGGCGCCATCAGCGGCCCGCGATAGAGCAGATCGACCGCGCTCTGCGCTTCTCCTGGTCGACAGCAGCACCCGCACGGGTCCTGCGGCATGACCAGCTCGACCCAGGCGACGTGCCGCCCCAGACCCGGGCCTCGCCGACCGGTCATTGGCGCGCATAGCTCATAGGGCGGAACTGCCGGAACCCACAATCGAGCAGCTTCTGCGCTTCCTTGCGGCGCTCGTCGATCGATTTGAGGCCGGCCACCACCATGATCAGCCGCCGGCCATCGCGCACCGCCGAGCCGACCAGGCCATAGCCCGCCTCCTTGGTGTAGCCCGTCTTCATGCCGTCGGCGCCCGGATAGTCGCCGAGCAGCGGATTGCGGTTCCTCTGGCGAGATGTTGTTCCAGGTGAAGTCGGGCTGGCTGTAGAGGACGTATTCGGGGATAGATCTTGATGATGTAGCGCGCGAGCATGGGCGAGCTCCCGCGCCGTCATCTTATGCTCGGGATCGGGCAGCCCGGTGGCGTTCTTGAACACCGACTTCTGCAAGCCGAGCTCGCGCGCCCGCCGCGTCATCTGGTCGGCGAAGGCTTCTTCCGAGCCGGCCATGCCCTCGGCAATGGCGATGCAGGCGTCATTGGCGGACTGGATGATCACGCCCTGCATCAGGTCCTACGAGCTTCACCCGCGAATTGAGCTCGGCATACATGGTCGAGCCGCCGGACGCCGCACCGCCGCGCCGCCAGGCATTCTCGCTGATGGGGAACTCCGTGATCGAGCGTCAGCCGCCCGGCCTTCAGCGCCTCGAAGACCATGAGCATGGTCATGAGCTTGCTCATGCTGGCCGGCGCCATCAGGTCATCGGCATTCTTCTCGTAGAAGATCTTGCCGGAGCGCGCATCCATGAGGATCGCAAGTGGAGCCTTGCTCTCGAACTTCGCCGGCTCGGCGGCCTCTTGCGCCGCCCGTCCGCAGCCGAGGCCGGCAAACGCCAACGCTGCCACGAGGCCAGTCCGCGAGCCACCTCACCCATCGATCCCACATGCGTCCACCCTAGCAGAATGTCCAAAAACTATCGGCTAGACCCCCCCAAAAGCAACAAGAACGGAACAACCTATCCTGCTCAATTGGACCAGTTCGTCGCCTTCGCACGAGGGCGGGCATCGGCATGACCCTGCGCCACCACCTGGCCAAGCGCCGCCGCCGCCTACCCTCGTTCTTCCAGCGGCCCGAGCTCACCCGATAGAGGGTGCCGAGCTGACCGGCAATCGAGGTCGATCGGAGACCGGGCCCGACCGGCGCAGCGCCTCGCGGGCGCGCTCGGCATTGCGCGGATCGGCGAATGGCCCCGATCTGCACATAGTCGGGCGCCTCGTAATCGGCATTGGCGGAGGCAATACTGGTTCGAACCGTCGGATAGGCTCCAAAGCTTTGACGTTGCTGGATAGGCTTGTGCCCGATCGGCCGCCGCGACCTGCGTCTCGCCGGTCGACCGGCCAGGCGGCGGCCACATCGGTCGAGCCGCTTGCCATCGCAACCGTCGATTCATCGCGATGAGGTCGCTGCCATGGTCATTGAGCGGCGCCGGGCCGAGATACTGCACCCGGACATTGGCCCTGCCCTTCTGCTTGAAGCCAAGGACCTCGGCCGATTTGCGCGACATGTCGATGATCCGATCACCAACGAAGGGGCCACGATCGTTCACCCGCACCACCACGCCCGGCCGTTCTCGAGATTGGTGACCTTGACATAGCTCGGCAGCGGCAGGGTTGGATGCGCGGCCGACAGATAATCCATATCGAACCATTCGCCGTTGGAGGTCATGCGGCGGTGAAATTGCGGCCCATACCATGACGCCGCCGACCTTGTCATAGCTCGGCTGCTCCTTTGGCTTGAACCAGACGCCCGGCGACTTCGTATGGGTTGCCGATATGATAGCGTCCGCCGCCCTTGGGCAAAGGGCCGGCCTTCGAATAATAAGGACTGCCGATGCCGGCGAAAGGATCACGCTTCTTGGACGATGAGCACCCAGCCGCGATCAGGCCGATGGAGATGACGACGGCTGAATACTTCAGCTGCTGGCGCATGCAGACAGTTCCCCACACCGGGCCCCCCGGCCCGTTTGCGCAAATGCGCGCACAGGGGATTTTTGACGTCTGGCCCGTAAAGGCGCCGTTCACAGACATGGTTAACGAAAAGTGATCCGGAAAAGGCGAGGCCGGTCTTCCGATGGGATCATGCGTCAAAGCACAGCATGATCCGGAAAAGTGGAGGCCGTTTTCCCAACAGAGTCGGCCGGTAAGACTTTAGCCGCATCATGGTCGCGTTTCGACACGACCATGCTTGCCCGGGTGAGCCCCTACTCGCTGAGAGTCCGACTTGACCTTCTTCTCAGGCGGGGGCGGCAGCTTTGGCTTACCGTCAAGCGGGTTTTCCGCGCTGAGCGGAGCCGGCCCGTTGCTGCTGTCGGGACGGGTTTGGCCGCGGGAGGCTGGCTCACGGCCGGGTTATTTGGAGCCGCAGATGTCGGCTCCACGGCCGGATTGGCTTCCGTCTTGACGACAAGTGGCTCGATCCGCTTCACGTTCTTCTGTGCGGCGTCATTGCCCTTGGCGGCCGCATCGCGATAGAGGAATAACGCCTTCGCCAAATCTTGCTCGGTTCCCCAGCCTTTTTCATAGAGGCCGCCGAGATTGTTCATGCCCCAGTCATAGCCCTGATTGGCCGAGCGCTGGAAAAGTTCGAAGGCCTTGCCGTAATCCTGCTCGATGCCATTGCCCGAGAGATACATGAGGCCAAGATTGTTCTCGCCTATGGCAAGCTTGGCATCTGCAGCCTTGCGATACCATTCGACGGCATTCTTGTCGCTTTGTGCGACGCCGAGCCCATGCTGATAGCAATAGCCGAGCCAGTTCTGCGCTTCGGCATGACCCTGCTTGGCGGCCGCCTCATAGAGTTTGGCCGCCCGTTCAGGATTCTTCTTTAGCCCGGGCGCGCCTTCATGGAAAAGCGTCGCCAGCTTGAACTGGGCATCGGCATTGCCCTGATCGGCGACCTTGCCATACCATTTCGACGCCTCGGCCTTATTGACCTTGACGTCCTTGCCGTTCGCCAGAGCCTCCGCGACGGCTAACTGCGCTTCCTCATCGCCGGCTTTGGCAAGGGCCAGCTTCTTCTTGAACGGCAAAGTGTCGAGCGTCTGGGCGGCAGCACTAAGAAACATCAGGGCGACCACGCCCAAGCCCGCAAGGACAACCCCCAAGCTGCGCTTCATCGGTAAACTCCAGGTCCTTTCATCAATCGGCGCCCAAATTTGGGCTAAAAATGTGTCAGCACTCTGGCTAGCGGCAACCGACCAGCGGGTTCCGACGCGAAATCGTGTCTCAACTAAAGCCCAGGCCTCAGTTCAATTTCTTGAAGGTGTTCGTCTTGCAGAAAATGCCGGCGACGCAGCCCTTGAGCTTCATCGTGGAGCCGCTCAGGGTCATGGTAGCAGTGTAGGTACGGCCGTCATCGGCGTTGTAGATATTGCCGGCCCACTTGTTTTCCCCCGTGGACTTCATGTTGCTTAGCACAGAAAGGCCCATCAGCGGACGGCTGCGCAGCGACGGATTCTTGTTGTGTCTGTCGATCTTCGGCGTGCCGTCCTTATAGCTGGGCTCCTTGAGCGCTACGATATTGGCGCAAACCTGCTCGCCGCATTGGCGCACTTTCACGGTGACTTTGCCATTGTCCAGGCGCCATGTTCCGGACGGATCATCTGCGAGGGCGTAACCGGTTGTGGCCAATAGCCCAAGAACGGCAAGGCTAGTTGCTTTCATTGTTAGTCTCCGCATCTTGTGTCTGTTTGTGCCGTGGGGGTCGACTATGCCGATCCCCCTGGCTGTTCACAAGTCCATGAAGATCATTTTGGCCGCCGGCATGGCAATATCATGTCGGGTTTGGGGCATGGATCGCGTTTTTCCCCGGCTATGTGAGCTCCCATTTTGCGGCCTTACTACAGCTACTTACCGACAAGCTCCGCCAGTTCAAGATCAATGTGGCCGGATGGCAAATGATTTGCTTCCACGGGGCCAGAGTCGCAGGCCTCCTATTTCCATGTACCAATGGGCGAGTATGGTAAGCGAAGCTCGGCCAAAGCCCGCCGGGCAATTGCCTTCAGAGTTCGACGGTTATCCTGCTGTCCAACGACGCATTTTGCCTTGTGGATGGAAATTGACCACGGTGCGTACAGTATGAAAATCATCGATATGGGCCTCGGGATCGGCCCGAAGCCCAATCTCATCCCCAACCGCCGCCACGCGTGATATGCTGCATGGGCTAGTTAAGCAAACCGCCTTCTAATTGTACGGGTTGCGGGCAGGCGTACAACTCGCCTATAAGTGCGACTCAGACAGATAAGGGATGTCGAATGGGGGGCATGTTTCTCCCACTATTCACTCAGAACCGGGAGTTGAGCCATGAATACGAGCACGCGAAATTACACAATTGGCATAGTCGCAGTTGTCATCCTGTTGCTTATCATCGGCTATGCCGCAGGGTGGTTTGGAGGCACGAGGGAAGCGGCGGTTCCACCTGCAACGACGACAACTGAGCAGCCTGCTCCGGCTCAGCCTTCGACTACCGATCAGGGCACGACCACGACGCAGCCGTCGACCACGCAACCGTCCACGACCGAGCCGACAACCACCCAGCCCACAACCACCGAGCCGACGACCACCCAGCCGACAGCTCCGCAGCAGTAGCACGGCCAGAGAAGGAACGGCGATCGAGAGGTCGAGCTCGCCCCGGCCTCTTCAACAATGCAGGGCTTGGCGATCAGTGAGCACCTGATCTATCGCCGACGAAGCGGCCATTGCGCAGCGACAGGGTAACCGTGAAGTTCCCGGAAGTGATGTTTGCGCCATGGCCGTGCGTCGGCGATCATCGTCACGGCGCTCGACATCTTGCCTTAGTCAGCGCGTCGCATTTTGCCGGCTCTCTGCCGCACACTTCGATCGAACAGGCACTCTGCAATCTGACGCAAGGACAATCCCCGGAGACAAACGAGCGAACCCGCGGCATCGATTTCGTGATTCATGGAATTGAAACGAATTTTAGTTTCCATGTTTCTTGGGATGGGATCGAGGGAGAATGCTCATGTCATGCGATATTCGAGAACCCTATGTCCTCAAAGCGATGGGTAAGGCCTGTGCGCAGATCATCGCCAGCAAAGGCTATCTTGCCAAGGCTGATCGGGATTACATCGCCGATCAGATTGTGACCGGCGCATCTGCTGGAGAAACCAGCGTGAATAGACTTGTTGCCCTGGCCGTGGGGGATTCTGCAAGCAAGTACTATGTTCCACTCCGGCCTCCTGCCCGTCAAATAAAAAACCGATCACAGATCGGCGGCAACTGATGGAAAGCCCCGTCGGTGGACCGACGGGGCTTCACAAGTCAGTTCTAGCCTCAGCAATACTCTGCCGGCTGCGGCTTTCCATTGGTCATCCCAATTGCGCTCGTTCTCTAGCGCCTTAGCCCTTAGGCATCCATCACCGCCGCCAGCTGCTCGCCTTCGTCCTCGTCCTGGAAAGCGAGGCTTGCGAGCCTTCGTAGTTCGCGGAGATCGTTTTCAGCTTTGCGTTCAGATAGCATCTTCGCGCTCCTTTCCGTCGTGCTCGTCTTCACGGTCGTCCCGTGTGAATCGAGAAGAGGCAGTGACCGTGACCACCGCCAAGTTGATAAGGCGGCGCCGGCAGAGAAACATTTGGCCGCGCCAAGCGAAGGCTCATCATCGGACTTGTCCTGCTCCATGCGTCGGATCGTATCGAAGTGAAGTGACTGAGCATGTCATCAGCGAAGTGAGGACGGGCAAGAGTGCTTTGTTGAAAAGCTTGCGAAAGTTGAGCAGTTGGCATTGAACAAGCGTTGCATCCGCTCCTCGACTGGGCGCCCTCGTTAGCGGCGGAAGGTAACTTCAGAACTAATCGCTGCCGGCTTAACCCCTCCCTCTTCCCGCCCTCGATCATCCTGAGCTTCCATGGTGGTGGCTGGGGCATTGAAGCCCCGCCGTCGCACCCAAATATTGTGGACGCCATATGTATATTGTAGACACCAAATGTATGGACACCCCCTCTTCGAGGAGCTGACGAAGCCCAGCGGCGATCGGCGAGGCGGCTCAGGGTCCGCGCAGTGATATGGACGGTCGGGTGCCAATGGGGTACCAGTTTCGCATTCCGTTGCAATGCAGCCCATGACAAGGCATTGCTTGGACGGAGGGGTGGCAGAGCGGTCGATTGCGGCGGTCTTGAAATGCGAATTTAACGTGCCGCCGCGTCCCGCTGCATCCCGATTGTTCCCGAAAAACAAGCCTTTTCACCTCGAGTAAAGTCCGCTAGTCCCGGTGCGTATCGTGCCGTCCCCGCGCGTTGGGTGCCAATTTGGGTGCCAATTTTCCTCCCTTGGGAACTTGTCCCAAAAACTAAGCGTTGGATCTGTCTCGCCCCTGGTTTTCGAGCTGGGACGGCGAAGACACCAGACGATTAACCCGCCCGCTGTGCGTATCACGGGGCGGGTTTTTCTTTCCTTAGGAAACGTGTGTCAAACTCCTTGCCCATGGCGACAGGGATAAAGACGGCGACCGAGTAGCCGAATATCCTGTTAGAGGAACCAAAGTGAGGTACCTGCCGCTTACCATGCTTGCCCTTGGCCTGCTTGCATCGCCCGCCAGCGCTGCCTCGTGGTTATTCTACTGTGGCCCAGTCGATCCCAAGACAGACGCCAAGACGTGCGCCGTGTTCGATGACAACATCGGGTTGAGCGTTGTGTTTGAAAAAAAGTCCGCGCGCACGGCCGCTCAAGCCATTTGCCTTTTCGAGGGCAATTTCAACTTTGGCCGCCGCGGGATGATCAGAATTGACGACCAGAAAGCCATCGAAAGTGACCAGGGCGGCTGCATCGATCCAAAGGAAATTTTGCCACAGTTGAGGACCGGCAAGCGTCTCCGCACTCGGATACATGAGCGCTTGGATCGCGAGGGGTCGCTCGAAGGCTTCGCCGCTGCAATGGACAAACTCATCAAGCGAGCGTTTTAAACACGCGCCCTCGCCAAGTTTGACTTTGCGTGACCTCTGGCCTTAGCTCTGTCTCATGGCGACAGGCAAGAAAGACGGCGATCGCGCGACCCGAGCTAGAGGCCGCAATTGAGGCGATCCGCGTCGAGACTTGGAAGCCCTGGGCAGACATTGCCAAAGCTGCAACTCACTTTGGCCAGATTTGGGACCAAGAATTCTTTGCTGGGACCGCGCATGGGAGGGACACCCGCGCCATGATAAACGCCCTGATGCCCGACGAGCTGAACATGGTCGACCAAGTGATGAATGAAGCCTGCCAGAAGCTCGGCTGCAACGATGCATTGAAGGCCATAATCGCCGCCCGCGTCCTTGGATTTGCGAACAGAGGCGAGCGACGATACAGGACGCTCCTGGCGATCGCTTTGGATGAGACCACACGGTCCTAATTTCCGCCAATAGAAAGACACGATCATGATCAAGGACCGGCCGTGTGACCGAGCGGTCGAGGTGACCGTCATCGCGCCCGACGAACATGAACGTGGTGAACGTGCAGGAACTGGCCGAGAAGGCGTGGCGGTCGGTCAATAAGACGATCACCATCGGCAAGGTGACGGTGAATTACAAGGATACGAGCCTTCGAGGTAAACCATGGCCTACATGGTTGGCGTCGCGAAGAAACAGATCACGCCATGGCGCGGCGCGGTGCGATCTCGGTCATAGATACAAGCATAAAATTCGTGCTCGGCTTTGGGCGGGCTCTGGATTCGGCTCCAGGGTATGACCGCATCGACCGGAGACTGAGCCTCGGGGTTGACGGTCCGTGCCTGATCTGCCGTCATGGTGAGGCGATAACCTTCGCCCACTTCGCTGACCCACGCGGGATCGACCGGTGCGCAATCATGCCCGCCGCAGCAGTTCGATTGGTAGACCGGATCGGATGTCGAGCTATACCAATCATGTGCCAAGACGAATTGTGTGCTCAAGAGATAGAGCCACGCTGCCACCAGCACAACAAACATGGGCCAGAGTTTGTCCATGAACCTGCTCCGAATCTGAAGCCATCACGATAATCTTACTGTGGTGCCCATCCCGCCCGGATTTGGAAGCATCCCTGTTAGACAGAATCAGGGTCGTTTCTTGCATACTACACCAAATGTGCGGCATGTGCCGCATCGATAATCAACCGAAGGTCCAGGCGTTCACGCGTTGGGAACTTTTCGACGCGCGCGCGCATTGGCGGCGTGTCTCGCCTTCCCTAGCAAACCTCCAGCCCCCCCAAAAGTCGAGACGGTGACAACTGACCCGCTACGGTGCGTATCGCCCGGGCGGGTTTCTCTTTGAGACACCCGCGCCCCATGTGTGGCGATCGCCGGTCAGATTACTCTCGGTCGACGACGCACCTTGTCCGATATCCTTCCTGGCAATAGCCAAAGGGCTTGCCGATCGACCGAACAAGAAGCGTTCGCGGATTCAACCGCGCCCGTAAGACCATGGTCATAGACATGTTGAGCACTAATGCCGCCCAAGGCAGCTGCTAGCGCGAGAGCAAAGAGACGCCATCCCCAACGAGGGCGAGGCGGTGTGGACTCGGGCGGCAGATGGATAAGGCGGCGATCCTTGTCCCACCATAAAAGCACTCGCCTTCGTGACGGGACGGACAGGACGCACCTCCTGTCGGGCAGGCCCGCACATCTCGGCGACCCTTTCAGTCGGCAAATTTGCCGACTGCGCAGTCTTGCGGTCACCGCCGTTCTGAACGTTCGCCAACTTGGCCGCGACCTCGTCACATCCTGCATCGGCTGCGAGCACCTCCCGCGGCTTCTCTCCCCGAGCCTGCCATGCTGGCGGCTCCTTGGCGCTGAGGCGGTCAGCCCGCTCCCAAAACCGGCGCCTGTGATGTTTGGTGATCTCGCTCAAGCCCCGAGCACGCTCAGTTCATCAAAGAATAAGCGCGCTAAATCAAGGTTGCTTCCATCAAAGTATTTCTTGATGAACTTGGCCTTGGCCGCTACGCCTGCCAGTGTTGTCGGCCGTGTCTCCTGGATGAAATCGACCAACGGCAAAACTGTGGATTCAAAGAATTTGGCGCTAGGTGCATTCTGGTTGAAATCCCAGCCGTATTCTTTCCGCTCCTCGGGCCACATCGCGTTGTATCTGTCAAAGGCCGCATTCCATTTTTCATAAGCTGCGATCAACTCGTGATCAGGATCGAGCGCAACCTTTTTGGCGCGCAGTGTCGTCAATGCGGCTGTAGCGACACAGCCAGCAACAGCAGCAACCATTGAGATTACTCCCCTTCGGTTTTGCAGCCGTCCCGATGAATGTGAGGATGAATCGATAAGGTGAACAACTAGTAAATCTGATCTGTCAGCCATGTTGCGCCCCTTCATCATCGCATCGAGCGCCTTCATCCTCGCAGCAAGGCTCACGGCCGTCATGCTCACGCTCAAGATCGTCAACGCCGCCGGCAGACCATTTGCTTTGGTCGATGGCGTTGGTTGAGCCAAGTGAGGGCTCGCCAGGATCGCCCTCAATGTAGCGCCCGGTGAACGCTTCAGCGCGAGTCCATCCCAGTTCCGGCTCATCGTCGGCGCCGTCGCCCTCAAGGTCTACCGTGACGGGATTGCCAACGTAAGGATTGTGCCAAGGCTGGGATCGATCGTGTCCAGGATGCCGATAAGGCGCTCGATCTGGTCCTCGATCGCATCGCGGTGAACTGCAGGCGCAGCTGTGCTATTCGGGAAATCGAAACCAACGCTTCCTGGGCCAAGGATTGGACGGGGGGTAGCGCTGGATTTGCCGATCAATAGGTCGGTCATGCGACCAGCGGATTCCTTCCAAACGCCTGCTCGATATATCCCGCAAGCTCGACTGCGGCCGCCTTCTCTGACTTCGTCACCTTTCCGTCGATCGTAAAGATGATCTCGATCATTTCCCATAGGCCTTCCGGGTCGGCCTGCGGGCGCTCGGCCAGGCGAATGATTGCAGCCTCAGCCTCCTCGCCGCCGGGGTGCTGTGCCTTGCACCAGCGCCGCATTTCCGCGATCTCCTGGCGATCGAGCGAAATGCTCAGGACCTTTTGTCGGAGGCGAGCTCGCTTGCCTTCGGCCCCACCTTGCCGGCATCTTACTGGCGGTCGGAAAGGCCGTTTCGCTGCTCGGTCCTCTCGACAAGTTCACTCTTCACGCTTCGAAAGATGGCGGAACAGTCGAGCAGGGTCGATGGGACCGGGACGCGGTAAGCAAACACAAATCGGCTCAGACAGCGGACCTGACCTTCCGAATTTTGATCGAGCCGGATTCGGATCTCGCTGCGGAATTCCGTCTTGTCGCGTCGGGTCTTGGAAAGCCTGACGCCGAAACTTTGGTCTTCAGCCTGCCAGACGGCACGCCGATGCCTCCCGATAATCTAAGCCGGGATTGGCGAGATACGGTGAAGTCGCTCAAGCTGCCGCAAGTGATGTTTCACGCCTTGCGCCACACCCACGCGTCGGCGCTCATCGCCAAACGGCTGGACATCTTGACGATCTCTCGTCGGCTAGGGCATGGAAGCCCCGCCGTCACACTGAACGTTTACGGGCACCTTTTCGAGAAGACAGAGGAAGCCGCGGCCGCGGCGATCGACGAGGGTCTGAGGTCGGAAACGTGATATGGAAGGTCCGGTGCCAATTCGGT
Organism: uncultured Alphaproteobacteria bacterium; assembly: GCA_963841765.1. Lineage (GTDB taxonomy): Bacteria > Pseudomonadota > Alphaproteobacteria > Rhizobiales > Aestuariivirgaceae > Taklimakanibacter. The sequence goes on along the minus strand of CAWJDZ010000027.1, from coordinate 20,129 downwards.
GCCAAATTCGAGTTTTGTTTCCGTCCTGGCTGTCGTAAGAGTTTGATTTCATTGGACGGAGGGGTGGCAGAGCGGTCGATTGCGGCGGTCTTGAAAACCGTTGAGGGTTCACGCCCTCCGGGGGTTCGAATCCCTCCCCCTCCGCCAATTACATAACATAAGTGCATGTTTCTACGAGGTAATTCGATTTTACCTCCTTCTTTCGTCCTAGTCTCCGTCCTAGTTTCAGACGCTGGCGAGCGCTGGCCAGTATCCCACATCCCTGGATATGTTCTCTCGGCAGTTGTGAGTTTCGCCACAGATTTCATCGGGCCCTCTTACTTAAGCTCTCTGTCATCAGCTTCCGAAAGCCGGCCACTCAGAAGCCGGAAGCAACGCAGGAGAGACCAATGAAGGCTCATCCAAATCGTCCGCTCGATCAACAGTCCAGCCCTTCGCCCATGGGAGGAATTGCCGCTTGGGTCAGCACGAGATGGCAGGCCCACCGCGCTCGTCGCATGGAAGAGGACGCCGTGCTGTGCATATGCGCCATGGACACCAAACTTCTTAACGACATCGGTATGGACATTGGCAAGCTTGGCGAGCTTCCGCCAGTGACGTCGCAGATGCTCTGCCGCCGTCGAACTACTGAAATAGCCAACGAGCAAGAAACGAAACCACGCATGGCCCGCTGGCTGGAGCGGTAAGCCGGAAATCCTTCCCGCCAGGAATGCCGTTTCCCGCCTGCATGTCGAGTCAAGGACGGCGATTTGCAGGTTTTGGCTACCTGGGTAGCCCCGGACAAGATCGGCAGTCCTGGAGTCGTTTGTCAACTCCCCCCTCGAAGGAAGAAAATCCCGCCTCTTTGACGGTGAAATTAATTCCGCATTCGGCGGCATAGCGGACATGACCGGAATTGCTACCGGCTCAACCCGGTCGCGAATGACCCTGGCTGTGTGAAAACGCTGGAAACGGTCATCACCGCGCAACAAAAAAATCGAACTTGCGGCTTTGGCGATTCTTTGATGCGCGAGCGCCATTCGGTTCGAAATCAATCTTGCGCCAGAACGAGTCGCAGAATGGTTTTCACACAACCAAGACCCATAGCAGTCATCGCGTCGGCATGAGCGTTTTTGACATGGATCAAGGGATCGTTCCGAAAGTGCCTTTAACGATCTGGGCCACGAATACCTACCGGGGCGCATTCGAGGTTCGGTAGCAGCACATGAAGCGGGGGACCCAGCGGCTCAGCGGGAGCGCCGAACCGGCTGGGCGTAACTGCTGCGGCTCGCATTGGACTCGCCGCAGCGCTATCATTTGGCCTATCGGATTAAAGGGTCCAGGGAAATGTCGGCTGAGTGGTTGTGGGAGCCGAGTGTCAGGCAGAGCGCCGTCTCCGCGGTCGGCTGCTGTGGACCGTGGACAGGCGGCCAAATGGCATGAAGCCGGAGGACACACTTCCGCTCACGCAGTGGATCATCTCGCAGGGTCTCCAGGGGACGCACGAGGCGAAATTCCTCGAGGGACTGTGCGAGCGCTTGAATGCCGCAGGCGTTCCCCTTCTCCGGGTCAATATCTGCCAGCCCACGCTCCACCCGGTCATTGGCGGGCATCTGTTCATCTGGCGCCGCGACAAACCATCTGCGGTCGAGGAGGACTGGGCACGCAATGTGGCTGCGGCAGGCGGAGACCCTTCGATTACACCTTTCGGGCACATGATGAGGACTGGCACGCCGACACTTCGCCGCCGGTTGGTGCAGGACGATAACCGATCCAAGTTTCGCATGTTGGATCGCTTCCAGTCGGAGGGAGCCACGGATTATTTTGCGCTACAGACAACGTTTGGCGAGGCCCATCGGCTGGGACCAGCTGACCGGGTCCTGACCTCCTGGCTGACCGATGCGCCCGAAGGCTTCGACGAAGCGCACCTGGCGGCCATCGAGCAACTTGCGCCCCCGCTCGCGCTCGCGGTGAAGGCAGCCTCGACCTATCGAGTTCGCCAACGCGGTCATCGAAACCTATCTCGGCAAGGACGCCGCCCGGCGAGTCCTCAGCGGGACGATCGAGCGCGGCTCCGGCGAGACGATCCGCGCGGCGCTGTGGTTTTGCGATCTGCAGGGCTTCACAAAGCTCGCCGATACGACACCACGTGACCGCCTCCTCGGTCTCATGCACGATTACTTCGAGTGCATGGTGACTGCGATCGACGAGCACCATGGCCACGTGTTGAAGTTCATGGGCGACGGGATCCTGGCGATCTTCAACATGGGTGACGACGGCAAGAGTTGTCACGCAGCCCTGGAGGCTGCGGACCGCGCCATGGGAAGGGTCGCCGAGATCACCGCCAGGAGGCATGCGGACGGGTTTCCCGTCACGCGGTTCTACATCGGCCTGCACCTCGGCGATGTCCTGTACGGCAACATCGGAGCCCCGAACCGCCTCGACTTCACCGTAATCGGCCCGGCGGTCAATGAGGTCAGTCGGATCGAGGCCATGTGCCGCGCGCTTGACCAGGATCTCATCGTGTCTTCGGCCTTCGCCGAGGTGGCCAAGGGCTCCTCCGACCGCCTTGTTTCCCTCGGCCGCTATGTGCTGCGCGGCGTGCGCAGTCCACAGGAACTCTTCACGCTCGTGCCCGTGGACACCCGCGAAAGCAGCTCTACCTAGCGATCCTTGAGCACCACTCTCAGTATATCCAGCCTGGCGATCTTTGCTTTTCTCAGCTGGATGATCTTGCGGCCAGAGGGTCCGACTGGTCCTGGCCCCATCCGCCTAGAGCGATACGCCTCAGGTGTCCATCCACACTGATCTGCATCAATAGGCGGATTTGAGACGTCCGATCTGCGTTGTGGTCGGTAGTCACAGCGATGTCCGCAGCACGGCGGCTAATCAGACGTCCACTAGGAGGTCTTGGAGACGTTGTAGGAATGCGCGATAGTGAATGGTCGCCGATATTGACGCTACCCAAGAGCTGACGGAAAATGGCTTACTCGCTCCACACGCGGCTCGATGCGCCACCCGCCGCAGAGACGGAAAAGATTCAAGTCCTCGGACTCCCGAACGCCCGGTTCTTTGTGGATCGGTCCACCGAGGCGATATTGCAGGAGGGCTTGCTTGCTGTGGATCGAGAGGTTGCGTCGGTCCCGCCTGGCCCAAATGGCGAGCGCCCACCCGCGAATTTTCTCGAGCTCTCCGGCGGCGGCGAGAAGGGCGCTTTTGGCGCCGGCCTCATGGTGGGGTGGAGCGAGAGCGGCCAGCGTCCCGAGTTCAAATTGGTGACCGGCGTCTCGACGGGAGCCCTGCTCGCTCGTTTGCTTTTCTGGGCCCCTCTCGCGACCAGCAGCTCCGGCGCGTGTTCACCGACATCACACAGAAGGACGTCTTCAGTGCACGGTGGCTCATGGCGGCGCTTTATGACGATGCGCTCTCCGATACCGCTCCGCTCTTCAGCTTGATCTCCGAATTTGTGAATGCAGAGATGCTGGCCGACATCGCCCGGGAATACTACAGGGGACGGCTCCTGTTCATCGGCACTACTAACCTCGACGTTCAACGGCCAGTAATCTGGAACGTGGGTGCGATCGCGGCGAGCCAACACGCTGGAGCACTGGATCTTGTGCGCAAGATCCTGCTGGCCTCGTCGGCCATTCCTGGCGCATTCCCGCCAGTGTTAATCGAGGTCGAAATCGATGGACGACGCTACAGCGAAATGCACGTCGACGGGGGAGCGATTGCGCAGGCTTTCCTTTATCCACAGGCCCTTGAGCTGTCGCGCGAAGCGGGCCGCCGCGGAATAGTGCGCGAGAGGAATGCCTACGTAATTCGCAACGGCCGCTTCGACCCCGATTGGGCGACCACGGAGCGCTCCTTCCTCACCATCGCGCAACGAACTATTCGCACGATGTTACACTACAGCGGCATCAACGATGCGATACGGATCTATGCGACGGCGCAACGAGATGGCGCGCAGTTCCGTCTCGCCCACATCGGCACCGATTTTCAGTTTAAGCCGCACGAGCAATTCGACCAGGCTTACATGCGAGCGCTCTTTGACTACGCCTACCAGAAGGCACTGAATGGCTACCCATGGGAAACGTCGATTGCGGCCGTATATGGTGGGCGCATCGAAGCCGCGATCCTCTCGAGCCAATCTACTGCTGGTTCACCGAAGGCTTCCACGCGCCAGGACCCAGGAAGCGGAAGCGCGACTGAATGAGCTGAAACAAGACCCTTAGCATGAAATCCCTTCGCTTCCCGCACGACCGAAGAGTCCGATTGTGGCCCCAAGGCGACATCCCAGCTGCCAATTGCGATGCCCGGCTTTGAGGGGCAAGCTGCCGTACAGCCGACATGGTCATGAAGTCCGAATCTGACCCGTAGTGGCCCTCGCATGGAATCAATTCAAGATCGGCTATGTCTGACCTAGCCAATTGGTCTAAGATATCCCGGCGATTTTAGCATCGCCTTTTTGACGCGATTTTGTGCGCACTTGGGGCGGCGTTTTCTGACGAAACGGAACGCGTTCCCCATGAGTGCCAACAATTGGTGTAGGTGCAATGCGTCTTGCCCGAACCGGTTCTGCAGATCTGAGATCACTGCTGACGGGCGCAGTGTTGCTCATCTACTCCTCTGCTGCTCAGGCGGTGGATGATCCCCATGCACCGGCAAGGTTCGAGATGGTCCGCACAATTGAGAAGATTGCGGATGAGGCGGGTGGCGGGGCAAACCCAAGGGCGCTTAATGTGCGGGTGCTCGAAGCTATGCGCCGTGTACCTCGCCATTCCTTCGTCCCGGCCGATCTCAGGGACCATGCCTATGAGGATCGGCCGCTGCCCATCGGCTACGGTCAGACGATTTCGCAGCCCTATATCGTTGCATTGATGACTGATATGCTACGGGTTCCTCCGGGCGGCCGGGCACTCGAGATCGGCACCGGTTCCGGTTATCAGGCCGCCATTTTGGCGGCCCTCGGACATGACGTCTTTACGATCGAAATTATACCAGCGCTCGCCCAGCAAGCGGCGACGCGGCTGTCGGAATTGGGTTTTGGTACGGTCGAGGTCCGTCAGGGGGATGGCTATTTCGGTTGGCCGGACAAAGCACCGTTCGACGGCATTATGGTCACCGCCGCAGCCCCGCAGATCCCGCCGCCTCTGCTCGAGCAACTCAAGCCCGGCGGCCGCATGGTCATTCCGGTTGGCGCCGCCTTCCTCGTGCAACAACTGATCCTGGTCGAAAAGCTCGCCGACGGGGCGATCCGCACCGACGTCCTGCTGCCGGTCGCCTTCGTGCCGCTCACACGCCAAGAGTAGCAATGCCGTTGATCTTGGCAATTGCGCTTTTGTCCGCTGCTGCGATTGCCTATGAGATCCTGCTCACGCGCCTGGTCGCCATCACACTCTGGCATCACTTCGCTTACATGATTATTAGCTTGGCACTGCTCGGCTATGGGACGAGCGGCACACTTCTTGTGTTCGCACGTCGCCTGCTTCTGAAGCGATTTGGATTGAGCTTTGCCGCCTTTGCCGCAACCTTCGGGCTCACTGCAGTCGGCTGCTACGCGCTCGCCTCGCGAATCCCTTTCAATCCACTCGAGATGATATGGGATTGGCATCAGCAGGTCCATCTCGCGGCGATGTACATCATCCTTGCGTTGCCGTTCTGCGCCGCCGCGAGCGCGATCGGACTTGGGCTTGCCGCCCGGCCGGTTGCGATTGGACGCATCTATCGCGCCGATCTCTTGGGCGCAGGCCTTGGTGCTGCAACCATAGTAGCAGCATTGTTTGTGCTTCGCCCCGAAGATTGCCTGCGTATTCTCGCTGGTGCTGCGTTCCTCGCAGCAGCGCTCGCATCGTTCGGAGATGGGCGGCGACACCTGGCCCTTTACCTCGTGCTCCTCTCCATTCCAGCGGCATTGGCCTGGCCAGCGGTGTGGCTCGAGCCAATCTCCTCGCCATATAAACAGATGAGCCTTGCCCTCAATGTGCCTGGAGCGCGGCTCATTGCCGAGCGCACAGGACCTCTCGGGCGTTTGAGCGTGATCGAGAATTGCGACGTGCCTCTGCGCCATGCACCGGGTCTCAGCCTTTCGACCAAACTCACGCCGCCCGAGCAGTTGGGCATCTTCACCGATGGCGAGGGGCTGACGGTTGTTACTCGATTGGAGGGCGACCTGGCGGCACTTGGATATCTTGACCAGCAGACGGCCGCCCTGCCATTCCACCTTCTCGACCGTCCGGCGACACTCGTGCTTGGTTCAGGTGGCGGCGCCGACGTGCTTATGGCCCTTTATCACGGGTCGCTGCGGATCGATGCGGTTGAACTCAATCCTCAGCTCGCCCGATTGACCATTCAAGATTTTGGCGACTTTGCGGGCCATGTCTTTCAGCGCCCCGAGGTGACACTCCATATTGCCGAAGCGCGAAGCTTCATCGAAGCGAGCACAGCACGGTGGGACCTGATCGGACTCTCGCTCGTCGATTCCTTCGCAGCATCCGCAGCTGGCGTGCAAGCCCTGAGAGAAAGCCCGATCTACACAGTCGAAGCGCTGAGAGCCTATCTCGATCATCTCGCTCCCGATGGCATGCTCGCCATCACCCGCTGGCTTGGCAGTCCGCCGCGCGAGACATTGAAGATCCTAGTACTGCCATCGCGGCCCTCGAGGCAGAGGGCGAGACCTCACCAGCGAGGCGGATCGTGCTCCTACACGACTGGAGCACGGCGACACTGCTCGTGAAACATGGTCCATTCGTCGAACGAGAGATCGCCGCTGTGCGGCGTTTCGCCGCCGAGCGGCAGTTCGATCTTGCCTGGTTTCCAGGCATCGCCCCTAGCGAAGCCAGTCGCTACCACCACATGCTCCCGCCGAGCCTCCATGACGCTGCACGATTACTGCTCGGCTCGAACGATCGGCATTTCTCGACGACTACAAATTTGACATTCGACCGGCAACCGATGATCGCCCATTCTTCCACCGCTTCTTCAGATGGAAGCTCCTGCCGGAGCTCGTGGCACTTAGGGCTCAAGGCGGGCTCATATATATCGATGGCGGCTATCTCGTCAGCCTTCTGGCGCTCTTGCAGGCTGTGGCGGCTGCGATCATTTTGATTCTCCTTCCGCTCTCCGCCTTGGTCCGTGAGCGAAGAAGGTCTGAAGCGGCGGCATGGTGGCGCATTGCATTTTACTTCCTGTTCCTCGGTCTAGCGTTTCTGCTGGTGGAGATCGGCTTCATCCATCGCTTCAGTTTGTTCCTCGGCCATCCGCTCTCTGCGATTGCTGTCACGCTTACAAGCTTTCTCGTATCGGCGGGTGTAGGCAGCGGGATGTCAGGCCGCTTTGCCAAACACTGGCCGAAAGCCGCAATTCCGCTTGCAGTTGCCGCCATCGTTGCCCTCGGCACGGCCTACGTCCTGGTGCTGCCGCCCCTTTTTGCCGCTGTCTTGGGGCTGCCGCTGGCGGCCAAGATCGTCATCGCCGCCTGCCTCATCGCGCCGCTTGGCTTTATGATGGGTTTGCCCTTTCCCTTGGGGTTGAGCCGCCTCGCCATCGAGGCACCCGATCTCGTTCCATGGGCGTGGGGGATCAATGGCTGTGCTTCGGTGGTGGCGGCCGTGCTTGCAAGCCTCGTCGCGATGGAAGTCGGCTTCGCCGCTGTGCTTGCCCTCGCGCTTGGCCTCTACGCCGCGGCGGCGCTGGTATTCAGGCCGACACGGGAGGCCACTTGATGGATGGAAGTGGCGGCACAGCTCTCTAAAGGAATCACCCCGGCAATTTCTCGATTACCAGCGTACGGTGTTCAGATGAATGGCGCGGTTGGACCGACTGGCGCTGCGGCAATGGCAATAGCCTCAGAAAGCCGAAAAGTACCACCAAATAAAGCACGGCTGGTGATAGCGCCCGAGATGTTTGGCAGAAATTTCAGTGTGGAGATATCATCAAGGGTCTTGATGACACCACTTGCAATCACAGGCGTTTGAACGCGTGCGGCCAATTGCGTCGTATGGGCCATGCTGCTTTCCGGTGCGTCCTCATCGCGATCTATGTCCGTGTAGATGATGGCAGCAAGCGACATGTCGTCAAACTGGCGTGCAAACTCAATTGGTGTAAACACTGTCGTCTCGCGCCATCCTTCGACGACTACCCTGCCTCCTCGCGCATCAACGCTGACAACGACCTTATCAGGATAGGTTGTGGCCGCTGCTTCGACGAAGTGAGGATCCTTCACCGCGGCGGTAGCTATCACCACCCGACCCGCACCGGCGCCGATCCACTTTCGTACCCTGTCGATCGAGCGGATCGCACCTCCGACCTGTACCGGACATCCCGCCACCCGGATGATCTCTTTTATGATTGCGGCGTTATCACCGTCATTAAATACAGCATCTAGATCGACGACATGGAGCCATTCCGCCCCTTGAGATGAAAAGTCACAGGCCGCTTCGATAGGTTCGACATCATAAACAACAGGGACATCCATCCGGCCCCGAATCAGATTTCACACAACGACCCTTCTGCAACTCGATATCCGGATATATGATCATGCCGATGTCACTCGAAGTCGAAGTTGACAGGTCAGACTCTAAATTCTTGGGATCAGTAATCCATCCCACCCATTCCACCGCCGGGCATGGGTGGCATGCCAGATTCCTTCTTTGGCCTTTCGGCCAACATCGCCTCGGTAGTAATCAGCAAACCGGCGATCGAAGCGGCGTCCTGGAGCGCAATGCGCACGACCTTGGTTGGATCGACGATTTCCTTCTCGACCAGGTCACCGTAATCTTCCTCTTGAGCGTCGAAACCAAAATTTCCCGACTTCTCGAGCACTTTACTGACCACGATCGAGCCCTCTACTCCGGAGTTCTCGGCGATCTGGCGGATCGGAGCCTCAAGCGCCTTCGACACGATCTTGATGCCGGCCTGGATGTCGGCATTCTCGGATTTCAGGCCGTCGACCGACTTCTTGGCGCGCAGCAGGGCGATCCCGCCGCCCGGCACGATGCCTTCCTCGACGGCGGCGCGCGTTGCATTGAGCGCATCATCGACGCGATCCTTGCGTTCCTTCACCTCGACCTCGCTGGCGCCGCCGACCTTTATGACAGCGACACCACCCGCGAGCTTCGCCAGCCGCTCCTGCAGTTTCTCACGGTCATAGTCGGAGGTCGTCTCTTCTATCTGCTGCTGATCTGGGCGACACGCCCGGCGATGGCGGGTTTTTCGCCATGGCCGCCGACGATGGTGGTGTTCTCCTTGTCGACCTTCACCCGCCTGGCGCGGCCGAGCATCTCCACCGTCACGTTCTCGAGCTTGATGCCGAGGTCTTCCGAGTTACCTGACCGCCGGTTAGGACGGCGATGTCCTCGAGCATGGCCTTGCGGCGATCGCCGAAGCCCGGGGCCTTGACGGCCGTGACCTTGAGGCCACCCCTGAGCTTGTTGACGACAAGTGTCGCGAGAGCTTCGCCTTCGACATCTTCGGCAACGATCAGTAACGCCCGGCTAGCCTGGACCACGGCTTCGAGGATGGGCAGCATGGCCTGCAGCTGGGTGAGCTTCTTCTCATGGAGGAGGATATAGGCGTCTTCCATTTCGGAGATCATCTTGTCGACATTGGTGATGAAGTAGGGGGAGAGATAGCCGCGGTCGAACTGCATGCCCTCGACGACGTCGAGCTCGGTAGCAAGGGATTTCGCTTCCTCGACAGTGATCACGCCCTCCTTGCCGACCTTCTGCATGGCCTGGGCGATCATGTCGCCGATCGCCCTATCGCCATTGGAGGAAATCGTACCGACTTGGGCAATTTCATCGGACGACTTGATCTTCTTCGTGCGCTTCTTGAGATCCTCAACTGTGGTATGGACGGCCATCTCAACTCCTCGCCTCAGGTCCATCGGATTCATGCCAGCGGCGACTGCCTTGGCGCCCTCACGTACGATGGCATGAGCAAGTATGGTGGCTGTTGTGGTGCCATCACCAGCCATGTCACTGGTCTTCGAGGCGACCTCGCGTACGAGTTGAGCGCCCATATTCTCGAACTTGTCCTCAAGCTCGATTTCCTTGGCAACCGTGACACCATCCTTGGTGGTGCGGGGTGCGCCGAACGATTTGTCGATCACGACATTGCGGCCCTTAGGCCCCAAAGTGACCTTTACCGCATTGGCGAGAATGTCGACGCCACGCAGCATGCGCTCGCGGGCTTCGCCTCCGAAGCGGATTTCCTTCGCTGCCATTGTGTTGCTCCCTTAGCTCGACGTTGTCTGCTCGGGAAGGTGCGACTCGGCCGCCGCCGTATTCGAAATCGGCTACGGCGATCCTCGCAGCCTCACTACTGGCTCATTCTGCGCCAACTAGGCGAGAATGAGAAGGGTCACCGATTTCTCGGCGTTCTGTCGTTCACTTCTCAATGCTTGCTGAGGCGCAACGCTTCGGAGGTCTCCGCGATTGAGCTGACCCAATCCACTGACATCGCTAAACCGACGCGAAATTACCTGTTCCAGTTCAATCGTACATCCGGGGAAAAGCGTGGATGTCCTGCCATCCCTCAGCGATCGTGCGCGCCGGGATGAACATCAGACGTTTCGCGCTAATTCCACGAAGACACGAAAGTTCCTTGCACGTCGGCAGTTGATGCTGTGGACGGCTCCTCCACCTGGCGCGCAAAAGCGCCATAGGATTGGTTGCTGGTGAGGTGACCACGATTCGGAGGAGCTCGATATGCAAGCGGTGACAACAATCGGTTTCGACATTGCGAAGTCTGTTTTCCAGGTTCACGGCATTGACGCAGAGGGCCAGGGCGTTGTTCGCCAGCAACTCAGGCGGTCACGGGTTCTCGGCTTCTTCAAGAAGCTTTCGCCTTGCGTGGTTGGTATGGAGGCATGCGCCTCCTCGCACTACTGGTCACGCGAGTTGCAGGCTCTCGGGCACGTGGTTCGATTGATGCCGCCGGCCTATGTGAAGCCGTATCTGAAACGCCAGAAGAACGATGCGGCCGATGCCGAGGCCATTTGCGAGGCGGTGCAGCGGCCAAGCATGCGGTTCGTGCCGACCAAGACACCCGACCAGCAAGCCTGTCTGATGCTCCACCGTACGCGGCATCTGTTCATTCGCCAGCAGACTGCGCTGATCAATGCGATCCGCGCCCACCTTGCCGAGTTTGGCATTGTCGCACCGGTCGGCCGCAATGGCGTCGAGGAGCTGCTCGATGTGGTCGCCGATCCCGACGATGGACGCGTGCCCGAGATTGCGCGCGAGTGCCTGGAGGCACTGGGCAGTCAACTACGGCGGCTGAAGCGGCAGATCCTGACGTTCGACCAGCGTATCAACGCCTGGCATCGCTCAAGCGAGACTAGCCGTCGGCTCGACGAACTCCCCGGGGTCGGCCCGGCGCTGGCAACCGCGCTGGTCGCCAGTATCCCCGATCCGAGAGTGTTTCGATCGGGGCGCGACTTCTCAGCCTGGGTTGGACTCGTGCCGAAGCAAAACTCCAGTGGAGGCAGGGAGAGGCTCGGCAACATCACCAAACAGGGCGACCGATACCTGCGCTCGCTGTTCTGCGCTGGCGCGTTGGCGGTGATCCGATACGCCAAAATCCACGGCACCAAGCATCGGCCATGGCTTGCCAAGCTGCTGGAACGGCGGCCGACGAAGGTGGCCGCGATCGCGCTCGCCAACAAGATTGCGCGCATGGCCTGGGCGATGATGGCCAAGGGCGAACGTTACAGGGAACCCGTCGCACTGGCTCGCTAGGGCAAGGCGACTTCGGACGAGATCGCGCCGGCAACGGCGTGATGTGAAGGTTGGAAAGGACTGACAGCACGTAATGCAGAACCGGTCGATCCGGTGATCAGGACAACCCACTTGGGCCATTGCATTGTCGAATGCGAGCTTTTGACCGGGACCTGATCCGCGGAAGGCATTATGGCCAGCGGCCCTGTGAGCCGCGCTCAAAGGCCGAACACATGGCTGCTACGACCAGCGCTGCGACGTGAGGAACTCCCTTGACAACCCGGAGCCGTCCACACATGGCTGCTACGACCAGCGCTGCGACGTGAGGAAGTGCCTTGACAGCTCGGAGCCGTCCACACATGGCCCATTGCGTCATTTCGCTGCGATGCAGAATTTAGTCGCTATCCGGGCATAGCGGACATCGAGCAAGCCTCACCATCAAACTCGATTTATGAGTACGCGCCTGGAAACATCGTCTGGCGGCTCTAGAGCATCGGACCGAAAAGTGCGAAGCGGTTTTCGGACAATCCGATGCGCAAAACAAAGAGATAGAGCGCCCTTTCCAGATTCTATCGGAACGTCCGGCGCTCTAGACCGGCGCATGATTACCGAGCTGACCCTAACCTATCGTTTGGCGTCAAAGAGTATTGTTTTGGCCGCTCATCGTAAGACAGGGTGCGCCATACAGGCTCGAATTTTTTGCGTCAAGAGAAGTGAGGAGCCACACGATGCCGACAGCGCAACCTGTCCAGTATGGCTGACGTTTCAGCCAGCGTTTCCGGCGTCGCGGATCTTGAGAGCCTTATCGAGGCATCCAATCAGATGTTCCTCGTTGAAAGGCTTGCTGAGGTAACCGACAGCCCCGGCCTCCAAAGTGCGGGCACGGATGCGCTCCTCGGGGAACGCCGTAATGAAAATCATTGGCAACTGATGACCCTCGGCGATGAGCCGACTTTGCAACTCAACCCCGCTCACTCCCGGCATCTGCACGTCGGCTATGATGCAGGAGGTGTCACGAACCGTTTCGGAATTGAGAAGCTCTTCCGCAAACTCGAATGTCACCGCATTGTACCCCAGTGACCTTACGAGACCTCTGGTTGCTTCGCGAACCAATTCATCATCATCGACAATCGAGATCACGGGGGCCTGCGACAAATTCATATTACCTCCGGCCATTGGAAATAGAGGCCCGGCGTAACGGCTCCACAGGCCAAACTATACCTATACATAGAAGCTCCTGAGCTCGGGGAATGTTCCCCCTCGAACCACGATAAAATGTTCAGGCTGTTGGCAAAACGGACGAACGCGTCCGTTTTACTAACCGCTGGTTGCGAGCGATTGCCATCGCGTGGCGGCTTGCGGCGCATCCCGTCGATGGAAAAATCTTCTGCCTCGCGTAAGGTGGGCCAACATGGCAAACCGCGACACCATCAGGCGCCGCTTGGCCGATGCGCTCTGTCTTCCGCCTGATGCGCTGAAGTGCATCCCGATTGACAAGTTTGAGCTGGAGCCGCCGCCGCCAAATCCACTATCTCAGTAAATGATCTCCACGGTCATGGCGGGCAGGAAACGCCCGACGTCTCAACCGCAATCGGAAAATACACCTAGCTTTCCCGGATCAGTCGGGCTGCACGAACGACCGCGTGGTGCTCTCTGCCAGCATGGCTCCCAGCGGCTCCAGATCAAGCACCGGGGCCGACGTTGGCTTCTGGCCTCCGTCAATCGGGCAGAACCTTGGCGGCGGGAACAGACCGCCGCACCTTGGGCGGATGCCTTTCTTGATGAGCCAAGTCAGCCCGTGGCGCCACAATCGGCCGCCGGTCGCGTTGCGCCCCTTCCCGACTTCCATCGCAGCTTGCACGGCAAACCAGACGACACTCGTTGCGCACCGGTAGGCGGTGCCGCTGTCGGCCGTCCGCTCCGGGCTGATGCCGTGATCGGCAAGCGCTTTCATGGCCAAGAGTTCGGCGACCACGAACACGTCGAAGGCCGCGTCATCTTCTTTCCGTCGAAGGTATTGGAGCCAATCGCGCAGGGTCCGCTCGCTGATACCGACGATCTGCTCAGCTTCGGGTGACGAGTATCGAGTCGGCTGAAGCGCATCCGGCCACACTACTCTAGTTCGCGGCGGGACCAAGACACCCGGCGCACAAGGCTGGAAAAGTCGAACAACCCGCATTGGAGGAGGTTTTCGCTCATGGTAGCATCGGAACCAGAAGCTGCCGATGGCGATTGCAGTCGGACTCACACCGCTCCATCGCGAAGTCGCTTCGGTGATCCACCAAACCTGTCTTCCGATCCACAGCGGATCGACAATTATCCCCGGCAAATATATCCCCGGTATGTTCTCGTCCCGCGCTAAACTCACAGCCGGGCCGCCAGCGGCAAAAGGGGGACGGGCAGTGTCCGACAAGGCCGAAGCGAAATGACCGCTGGTCATTCTTTCCAGCCTCGATCTCAGCCATCAGAGGGTGCTACCGTCGGGCTTTTCTTAGCGAAATGCTTCAGCAGAACTGGGCTGCCATCGAGGCCGATGCTTCCGGCGCCGTTCGTGTGTACTTTGTCAGCGACACCGGCGGCATCTTCGACGAGATGACGTTCGCATCCGAGGCAGAGGCGATCGCCGGACTAACCCGGAATGGCTTCCGCCAGTTCGCCGACGCGCCGAATCTGCAGTCCTTCCTCCGTGCTCCGCATCCGCCGTTCCGAACTGGCCATCACCCTAATGGGCCAATCTACTCCTCAGGCAGGTTCTGGCGATGAGAGAAGTTCAGAATTGCCCGTTCATCTACGAACACTTTGCGGGAGTCGGGGCGGTTGCTACGGCGTGGGTCGAGCTCATTATTCAGGTGCAGGAGGACGGCGATGTTGCGATCCGGATTTTTTGTTACTGTCCTTGGATCATTTGTTCTTTTCGTGAGCGGCTGCGCGGCCTCGGCTCAAGAGGACATGATGTTCCTTGGTCCGAAATCACGCATGTGAGCAGGGCTATGGCAAAAAAGGACAAGTTCCAGCAGGGATTTTGCCTCGGTTTCGTCTATGCGGTTGCAACTAAACTGGAACAGGATCGAGCCATTTGCACTCCGGTCAATGTCAACTGGCTTATCAAAAGCGCGTCCGCTGCAATTCCGAAAGCAAGTCCGAAAGATCAATCATGGAAGGTATTGGAGGCAGCCTTTCGCAAAGACTTCCCCTGTAACTGAGTACTCGGCGGCCTCTGCAGTGAGCCCGTAGTATTTTCCGTGGAGCTTTGCGGAACATTGGCGAGCGGCCTCGGCCAGGGCCGCCCGGGACGAACTCCCTACCGTTCTGCTCCATCCAATCGTTGAACCGCGGATTGGTCAGCAACTGCTTGGCGCTTGAACGAAAGGCAATGCCCGATCCGTGATGACGTGACGACGTCACTCTGCTCGGTCGATAGGACGTGTATGACGCGATCGACAATCGGTCCATATCAGGCGGTGAGCTGGTCGGCGGCCTCTGCGGTCCGAGCTGACCCCCTAACCTATCGTTTGGCGTCCAAGAGTATTGTTTTGGCGGCTCATCGTAAGACAGGGCGCGCCATACAGGCCATATGCGCTTCAACGAAAATTTGCTGGCCCGCGGGGGCTTGGGATATTATCTATGAAACCAATACGCCGAACGATTGAGGCTGCGCTAAGCGCAGCCATTATCCTTTATTTCGTTGCACTTCCTGTCGACCTTGGCTTGGCGCAGCAAATTCCGCATCAGCACATTGAATGCAGGAAAATCTTCAAGCAATTTCAGACCAAGCCGAAGCACCGGGCTTTCGCCGTAACGAACATGAGCGAAGGCACAGTCAAAGGAATTGCCTGCGCCTGGGCGGCGGGCTATCCGTCCAAAGCGGCGGCTGAAGCGGCTGCAATTGGCCAATGCCAAAAAAGTGCGGGCCCTTGCTCGATCAAGGAGTCGGATTGAAGATAAGGGTCGCTGCGAAAGTTCGACCAGCGACCGCCCAATGAACGTCGCGGATCATTTTGCCGTCAAAATTACGCGCAAGGCGTTCGTCATTCCAGACCGTTACCTGATAGGCGAAAGCGGTCTCTGCCTAAATTGGAAAATGCTAAAGGCAAATCCAAGACCATCCGGAGTTCTCGGCAAGGATCTTGCACTTCCCGTCCAAGTGACCTGCTCGATTTCTTCGGTCCATGCTTAGCTTGAGACGACCGCCCCTGTTTCTGCTTGCTCCTTGCGGAGCGGTTGCGCGACGGGGCGGAGCGCGGAGGCTCCAGGTACCGCAGCGTTCCGCCCCGTCGCTTGCGCGGGCGCTGCGTTCTCGTCTCTGAATTTCGCCGCGAACGCGGCCGGCGTCAGATAGCCGAGGCTCGAATGCGGCCTCACTTCATTGAAGTGCCGGCGCCAGTTCTCGATCACCACCTTTGCTTCGGGCCGCGAGCGGAACCATTCGAGGGACAGGCACTCGTCGCGGAATTTGCCGTTGAAGCTCTCCGCCGTCCCATTCTGCCAAGGCTTGCCCGGATCGATCAATGCCGTCTCGACGCCCTGATCGAGGATCCATTTCAACAGCGCGCGGGAGACGAACTCCGGCCCGTAGCACCTGCGGAGCAGGATTCTCCTTGCTCAGCAGCCTTACGCGCCCAACCTACTGCCGCGCCATAGTCTCGGGACACACCACGACCGACCGAGGATTGGGATTTCCCTCCAAAGCCCAAATGGATGCGTTGGAAAACATACAATCGGCTCGACGAGAAGGCGCAGGCTTATGAGAAGGAATGCATGCTTCGACGTCGCATTCTCGATCAACCTGGAAAATAAGTGTTTAAAGCCTAGGGGCCGCGACAATACACAACCTCGATGTCCTGCAAATCTTGTTGAAGGCGGGTGCCAATCCGAATGCTGCAGACCCAAATGCGATAACCCGTGCCGGAACGGAGCGATGAAGAACCGTAAGTGCAGAATGCATGGCGGAAAGGCTACGGGCGCTCCAAAGAGAAATCGGAATGCCTGGAAGCACGGGAACTATTCGGCGCCGGAAACGACAGGGGCGGGTACATTATCGAGTATGCGTTGCGCATGGCGTTGATGGATCGCGCCGGTTACAAAGTAAAACTCACGGGCCGGGAGAGACTTGCCCACATACGAGACGAAAGATTAGGTCTTGCCGCTTCCGATCTGCCGCTGATCGAGCTTTGCCAGAAATGCCTTTACGCTTTGGCGCAGTATCGAGCCCATTTTTGACGAGTACCCTACAAAGGGACTGGATTTTGAGGCCGCGCGGGTGAACGAACAGCATTGCGATGAGGCTGTAGCCGACTTCTATGAAACAGAAGTCGCGCCCCTGTTGAACGAAAGCGCCGTCAATTATTTCCAGTCTCGCGTAATGAATCTCTTGATAGTCGGGTGGGTGCTTGCTGAAAGCTTCCTCAAATCGAACGCGAGGGCGTTTTCTAGCTCATCGGACCGTGGCCAGTGTCCGAGAGCATCGTGATATCCGCGCAACGCTCTGGCAAGTTCATCGACCTGGCGAACAATTTCGTAAGGCTTGCCTGCGCCGCGTGTGATCCGGATCAGGTTTGCGGTCAGGTTTCGAAGAGCCCACCTGATTTCCGCCTCGTAGCGCGTGCGCGCGAACTCGGCCTCTGAGTTCTCGCTGACGAGTTTCATGCTTTCCTCCCGGCTCCACGCAATCCTTGCACAGATAACGCTTCCGGCCAATCATTGCCGATAAGGGCCCCGGCTCTCAGGCAAGAATTGCCGTTATGATTGTCGAGCACACCCCGCAACTGAGCCCGCCGCGTCACCACGTTCGGCGGGCTCTTTATTGCGCCACGATCTGGTGAACTTCAGACACGATACTTCGCGAACCCTCGGAACCAACTACCGTAGCTTTCAGTTGTAAATCCGCCAGTAATGGGGGTGCCAAGTGTCGATGAAGGAGCCGTTACCGTCACATTTGCTAATTCTGGCAGGAAAGGCCCGCGACGCCGCAGACAGGGCCGCTAACCCAGGTGCCCGCCGTGAGTTTATCCGCTTGGCAAGGAAGCTTGCAGCGGCTGCCTTGGGAACTCCGGCAAAGGGCAGAGCGGTTCCGTCAAAAAGGGTAGCACCACTTCGTCGCATTGATAGAAAAGCCACGGGCCCTTAGCTTTTAAGCTTGGGGCGGGTGGATCGCCGTCTCCCCGCTCCGAGACGAAGAGCCTTGATCACCCGCCCGGGGGTCAGGGCTCTTCCCGTTTCTGGACCTTGGCTGTGACCGTTTTGAAGGGCTTATTCATTGCAAGACGACGTCCTGAAAGGAATTTCGCGCGCTAACCTTCCCCAAGGCCTTTAGAGCCGCTATCTCCCCAGCCGGATGGCAAAGCTCAATACGACACTCATGATCTATGACCCGGTCGCCCGTGCAGAGCGAGCGCGCAATGTCGAGATTGACGGCCCTGAGCTCATCCTCGATTGCCTGGAACGCGATACCTCCTGCCTTGATTTGCAGATGCTGGGCGAAGCGGCCGACAGCTCGCCGTCGTGCAAGGTCATGCTTGAGGTCACGATCGAGCGGATCAAACGCCGCCGATCCTGGCGCTGAGATGCCGAGCCTCTGGCCTCGCATCCTCCGGGCTTTCTCCCCGCCATGGCGCATCGTGCGTCGCAAGGGCGGCGGCATGTGGATTGAATCGAAGTCCGGCCGGGTGCTGCTTTATGTCTATCCGCGGCTCAACCAGAACACCGACTACAAGAGCCCGACCGAGGCTGAGGCACTCGACATCGTGCGCGCAATCGCCAGACTGTCGAAGCGACGGCATTGGCCGAGGCCGGATTATTGGGTGCCCAAGCGTGGCGTTGGCACAATCTCAGTGCGTAATTAGAGAAGCGGCCTTGCGGCTTTTTCATCCGATCACGCACTCGATTAAATCACCGTTAATGCTTCGGTCTGCGACCTGAAGCAGGACGGATCTAACGCCCCGCGATCTGCGCGACGACGCGGCAGACCCTCACCGCATCAGCGCTATAGGCGGTCGGGTTCTGCAGGACGGCAGGGCATTTCCGCTTGAGTTGCAGGCGTTCGCCGGCGCTCAGGCTGGCAACTTCCGGACCGATGACGCCATGGTCGCCGCCATTATTGCCACTATTCCCGCCATTGCCACCACTGCCGCCATTGCCACCATTCCCGCCACCACCTCCACCATCGGCCACTCTGCTACCGCAGCCGCCCCCGACGCTCACGCAGAGGCCGAGCAGTTGCTTCTTGGAAGAAGCGTCAGCCTGTAATCGATCAGGCCCAAAATTTGATGGCGACTTTTCTCATTACCGCAGCCTGAACCACCGCCTACACCGACGCACAGCTTAGCCAGGTTCTTTTTGGACAGCACATCGAGCTTTGCTTTGATTCCGCCGATCAGGTTCGATTTGACGGTGCCGTGCAGCACGCCTTTGCGATCGAGAATCCCAATCTTGGCGATAGTCTTAAGTCCTCCCTATCCACCGCCAGCCCCTGCCGCCCAAGCTCACGCAAAGCGCAAGCAGCTTCTTGTGCGACAGCAAGCCTAACCTGGCATCGATGAAGCCCAGGAGTTGATGACGGCTCTGACCCTGGCCGCAGCCTGAACCACCGCCTATGCCGATGCAAAGCTTCAGCAGCTGCTTCTTGGACAGCACACTGAGTTTGGCCTTGATTCCGCCGATCAGGTTGGATTTGACAGTGGCGCTCAGAACCCCCTTGGGGCTCAGAGCACTGATCGTTGCCTTGGTTCCGCTAACGGTGCCATCGATGCCGTCGACTGCGCCACCGACGGCGCTCGTCAGGCCACCGATCACGCCGGTGCCACTTGCGCCGGTTCCGGAAATACTTCCGACGGTGCCGCCGACTGTTCCGACAGTGCTGCCGGCCGTTCCGACAGTGCTACCGGCCGTCCCGACAGTGCCACCGACCTTTCCGATGGCGCCGCTGACCGTTCCGACGGCGCTACCAACGAGATTACCGGACGAGCTTGGAGTAGTGACGCCAATTAGTGCAATAAGGGAGACGGCTGCCAATAACGCTGCGTGCCGCTTGCTGTTTTTTGCCGTATTCATTGGGACACCTCTCTAGAGACGGGCCCCCGGATTTCCCTAAACGTGCCCCTAGGTTAAATAATTGCTGACGCATGGGCATTTATTATTTCCGGTATGAGGCTTTGTTTCTGAATGAGGAAATTAAGGTAAGCTCGGCTTACGCTACGCCTCCAATGAGGCCCTGCTGGAAAGCGAGACGAAGCGAGACGCGCATGGAAGTCAGACGATACGGGCCCCGCATGCCGGTCATTGAGAGTGTGCGACAACCTGTCTTGAACAGGATTTTATCAAAGCCCTAGAGGTCCAACCAGCACCGCTACTGGGATTAATGCGGGGATTAGCAGATGGATAAAATACGAAAACCGTATGATTACAAACTATTAGGGAAGTTATTGGGCTCCC
>CAWJDZ010000026.1:0-164737 GCA_963841765.1 uncultured Alphaproteobacteria bacterium | reverse complement strand
CCCCGCATACCCATCAAGAAGTCGCCTACTACGTCGAAGTCACAACCCCGAAAGGCAGGACGTCTATCCATCAGATCGCCACGAACTTGTCCCCGATCTTGAGCGTCGAGGCGAGGGCCCGGTCCGGCATTCGCTTCAGTGAACGCAGCCTTTGTGATTGCCGCCGATTTCAATATTCGGCAATGCCACTGCCAGGGCTCTTGGAGAGGAACTCGATATTCCGATGGGACAGGCGGCGCTTTTCTCGGTCGAACGCTGAGTACGGAAGTGCATCCGCGTGGTATTCATCCAGCATTCACGATCCGCCCTTGAGCGGTCGTGATGACCAGGAAGACCGGCGAGGTTGTCGTCGTCGCGGGAGGCGTAGTGGTCTTTGGCCTCGCGCATAAGCTCGGTACAAAGAATGCGTCCTATGCCCAAGCCTCTTGTCTCGGGGCGCAAGAACACGCGCTTCATTTCGCACGTCGTCTCATCAAGTCGCTTATATGCTCCGCAACCCAGATATTTGTCACCTGACCGAACCAATAGCGTCTTTCCATTTGGTGGCCCAAACACCGTCGAAAGTTTTTTGAGTTCGTCCTTCAAGGACTGATGACCTAATGCTTTATCGACGAACCAAGCGTCGTCCTCGTATCGCGCACGACACCAGTTGGTATATTCGACTATGAGTTCGGAAAAGGCGGCGTAGTCGGCTGGCTCTATAGCGGCCACTATTTGGGGTATCGCATCCATTGGTTGCTACCGTGACGGTTTGGAATTGGGCGGTCTTTGAAGATCGTCATTCGCGTTTCAGGTTTTGCAGGATCAGCGCAATGGCGTGACGAAGCTTCGGAAGGTCTGCCC
The DNA here is from genome assembly GCA_963841765.1 of uncultured Alphaproteobacteria bacterium. Classification (GTDB taxonomy): domain Bacteria; phylum Pseudomonadota; class Alphaproteobacteria; order Rhizobiales; family Aestuariivirgaceae; genus Taklimakanibacter. The sequence goes on along the minus strand of CAWJDZ010000026.1, from coordinate 163,894 downwards.
CGGCTTCCACGTCTCGACGCGATCGCTTCGATTGCCGCCTCAAGTTCGGCTTCGCGGTCGCCGTCTTTCTTGCCTGTCGCCATACGTCAGTGTGGCATGTCCTTGGGGAAAGATAAACCCGTCCGGAAATACGCACCGAGGCGGGTTAGGTGGTGAGGTCTCTCCTAGGGAATTGGGGGGCCAAGGCGAGACACTGGGAAACGCGCTCGCTCACTAAAGGTTTTTACCGCGAGAACGCCAAGCCGCACCTTCACAGCTCACCTTGCCAATGGTGATTGTCTTGTTGATGATCGCCATGCCTTTTCGGCCAGTTCCTGCACGTTGGTGACGTTCATGCCTTCGGGATAGATCACCGTCACTTCGACCGCCCGGTCATAGGGCCGATCCTTGATCATGATGGTGTCTTTGAAGATCGCCATTTCGCTACGGGCAGTGGAAGAATTCGTCGCATTTGGCAGCGTCGGCGCTTGCCGCATCGCAGGGCGCGAAAATCTTGTCATCGTACACAACGAAAAGGAAATCTTCTTCTCCGTTGCCGTGTTCGCGCGTCACTTCGACTGGTTTGCCATCCAAAAGGTAGGTGCCCGTTTCCGTCTGGACGATGGCTACGCCGTCCACAGAACACCAATTCTGCGGTACGGCAGCATCAGCACTTGCCGGACCACAGAACAGGACCATCAAGGTCAAGACTTTCCGCATTTCGGCACCCTTCGTCATTCGCGTTTCAAGTTCTGCAGGATCAGCGCAATCGCACGGCGCGATCTTAGAGGCCGATCCTTGATCATGATGGTGTCTTTGAAAATCGCCATTAGCAATCTCTCGACGCAGGTACGGCAAATGAAGCCCTCTCTAAAGGGGAGTGCATTTCCCGATGGCCAAGGCGGGAGTGTTGGCGTTATTGTCGACACCGTCTGTGTACCCGTAGAAATAGGAGTACAGAAACCGGAGCGTTTCCTTGTTCATCCTCAATGTGAAAAGGCCATCGCAGTAGATCTCGTTGGTGCGTTGTTCCCTGTAGGTGTCATCGCAGTTTGCTAACAGGGGGGTTTTTTCTCCGAGTTCGGTAAGCGTCCACCTCCACTTTTCTTCCTTGCCCGAACGATAATTCTTCTCATACTTCAAAATAAGGGTGTCCTTTTTTGAACGAGGCGGGACCCCAAGCACCATTCTCGTAGTTGAAGCCCGTAACATGCAGCATGGTGCAGATATATGCGGAGGGCTCATCCGCGAGCGCTTCTCCTGAAAGAAAAAGCCCAAGAACACCTAGTCACGTCAATCTAAAGTTCGCCACATAAAGTCTGCTGGGCTTTATGGCAAAAGCGTTTGACTGAAGCCAAAATCTGGTCTGCGGACTTGGTCCATTTGAAGGGCTTCGGGTTTCTATTGTGCAGGTCAATGAAGGTACGGATGTCGGTCTCGAGCTGCCTGACGGAGGTGTGGACACCTCGCTGGATCTGCTTTCTGGTGAGTTCAGCAAACCAGCGCTCGACCTGATTGATCCATGACGCGGAAGTCGGCGTAAAATGGACATGATAATGCGGCCGGCGGGCGAGCCACGCTTTGATCTTGGGTGTCTTGTGGGTGGCGTAGTTATCCATGACGATATGGACATCGAGCCCTTCAGGGACTTGAGCATCGATCTCTTTCAAAAACTTCAAGAACTCGACTGCTCGGTGGCGCTTGTAGCATTTGCCGATGACGAACCCCGAGGCGACATCGAGCGCGGCAAACAGCGAGGTCGTACCATGCCGCACGTAGCCGTGCGTACGACGTTCCGGCACGCCAGGCATCATCGGCAAGACCGGTTGCTCGCGATCGAGTGCCTGAATCTGGCTTTTCTCATCGATGCTGAGGACAAGGGCTCGGTTCGGTGGGGATAGGTAAAGGCCGACAATATCGCGCACCTTGTCGACAAAAAGCGGGTCGCTCGACAGCTTGAATGTTTGGCTACGGTGCGGCTGCAAGCCAAACGCCGCCCACATTCGGCGGATCGTGGTGTGGGAAAGGCCAGTTTCCGCAGCCATCGAGCGGATCGACCAGTGCGTCGCGTCGGCCGGTGTCGTACGCAACGTTCGCTCGATCACGGCGGCCACCTGATCGTCGTTGATGGTGCGAGGGCGGCCAGGGCGGGCTTCGTCAAGCAGGCCATCACAGCGATCCTTCAAAAACCGGCGGCGCCACTTGCCAACGGTGTGCTCGTGGATGCCGAGTTCGGCAGCCACGGATTTGCTTGGCAAGCCGTCCGCACATCGCACGATCACGCGGCATCGCTCAGATAGCGACCGCGCAACACGGTGACGACGGACTTGTCTCTCCAAGTACGTCCGCTCCTGCGCACTCAGCACCAACGGCTCGATCGGCCGGCCTCTCACACCTGCATTCGCCACAAGCGCTCTCCTCTATAGAGATTCGAGCCATCATATAATGTGACGAACTTGCGTTCCAGATGACTAGCATGCTGTAGGAAGTTGCCCTCATATGTCCTCTCCCTGACTAATCGCAGGCAGACAGGTCCTCATTGTTTCTTGAGTTCATGCAGGATCAACGCAATCGCGTGGCGCAGCTTGGGCAAGGTCTGCCCCGTCTTCCAAGTCGCCGCGCGGATCGCTTCGATTGCCGCCACTAACTCGGCTACTCGGTCGCGGTCTTCTTGCCTGTCGCCATCAGTACACTTTGGCACGTCGGCCTTCCCTTCGAAAGCGCCGCCCGCGGTCAGTTGTGTGGCACGGCGGGCCATCGCGTTGCCGCCTAGGCGGCCAGCGTGCATTAAGCCGAATTAATTTTCACCGGCAGTCATCGGTGTTAAATGATCCACGCGTTAACGGACAATGATCCCCCGATCTCCGTTCTCCGTTAGCTGCAATCCCGACCGCAAGCTTTCCCCGAAAAAGCGAGCGGAACCCTATGGGAAGAAAACCCCGCTTGGTTCCCCTCGGCGGGGTTTTCTCTTTCTGGTGATCGCCCAAGTGACATCGCGCGGCTTCAGTCGAAGCGGCAAAGCGGGCGAGCAGGCCGCCAAAGCGGCCTAGGGTCTGGCTGCCATATCGCGGGCCGTGAGCCAGCTTTGCTGCACCGTGATTCGGCCTTATGCTTGGCTTGGTCTGAGGCCGTCCCAAACTGGCAAGCGGACCACCAAGGAAAGCCTCGCCTGATACACCGTCCTGCGGGGCTTTTCTCGTTCCGGCGATCGGCATGGATGACCGCGATGTGGGCGGCGCTCAGATACCACTAATCCATTTAACGCTTCCACATGAGCCCCGTCGGTCGCGCCCGGCGGGGTTTTTTCATGCTCAGTACAAAGAGGATCGGGCATTTCGAAAGGGTGCAAGCGCGGTGCAAATACTAAAGGATCGCGGGCATAGGTTTGCTAAGTTATTGTTATATTTGGAGGCCTCGCCCGGAATCGAACCGAGGTACACGGATTTGCAGTCCGCTGCGTAACCACTCCGCCACGAGGCCTTGGCCGGGCTTATAGTCGAAGCCCGCGGCGACTACAATGTGTTACGATTGGCAGATGGACAGACAACGGCTATTTGGTTATCAGCGACCTATGACCGATTTTACTCTTGCCCGCGCGAAGATGATCGTGTCCCAGGTGCGACCCAACGGCATCACCGACGGGCGTATCATCTCAGGCAATGGCAGCGCTGCCGCGCGAGATGTTTGTCCCCGAAGCGCGCCGCGGCCTTGCCTATATGGACGAGGATATCGACATCGGCGCCGGCCGTTCGCTGATGGAGCCAATGGCGCTCGCGAAGCTTCTGCAACTTGCCGAGATCGAGGCCAGCGACCATGTGCTCCATGTCGGATGCGCGACGGGCTATGCGACGGCGCCTCCTTGCGGCATTGGCCAAATCGGTGGTCGCCATAGACGAAGAGGCGGACTTCGTCGAGGCGGCCGGCGCCAATCTCGCGCATCTCGGCGTTGCCAACGCCACGTCCATAAGGCGCCTCATGCCGTGGGCTGGAGCAACGGTCAGTCCTATGACACTATCCTGATCGACGGCCGTGTGCCGGCGGTTCCCACCGCTTTGCTCGAACGGTTGCGCGATGGCGGGCGGCTGGTCGCTGTGGTCGGCGACAATACCGTCGCGACAGCAATGGCTTACAATCGTCATGAGGGCGCGATCAGCTCGCGGCCGGCATTCGAGGCGTCGGTCGGGCGGCTGCCAGGGTTCATTGTGGAGGGGCCCGCCTTTGTCTTTTGATTGAGTTCCAAACTTGCGCTAAGATCGCAAGTGGGCTCGAGGGGAACATAAGTAAGTCTTGGTCACATGGGGAGTAAGCGGGGAACGGTTTGGGCCATGGCAGGCGTCGTCGTTCTGCCGTTGTTGTTCATATCGTCCACCGTCAATGCCGAGAGCCTGAGCGAAGCCCTCGCCAGCGCCTATTCCGGCAATCCGGTCTTGGGAGCCGAACGGGCCCGCCAGCGCGCGACCGATGAACAGACGGCGCAGGCGCTGTCAGGCTGGCGGCCGCGCATCGATGCTGGCGCCGATGTCGCCGCGCAAAAAACCAATACCAATCCCAATCCGACTGGGACCCAGACCGGGACATCTTATCCGGCCGATTTCTCCATCGTCTTGACGGAGCCGGTCTTCCGCGGCTTCAAGACGGTCAAGGGTGTCAAGCGGGCGGAAGCGACGGTCGAAGCGGGCCGGCAGAACCTCCTCGCCGTCGAGCAGCAGACGCTGTTCGACACGGTGCCAAGCCTATATGAATGTCATCCGTGACCGGCGGATCCTGGCGCTCAGGCGGCGCAATGTGACGGTGCTGCAGGAACAGCTGCGCTCCTCGCAGGAGCGCTTCAATGTAGGCGAAATCACGCGCACCGACGTTGCCCAGTCGCGCGCCCGCTTGAGCCTTTCGCAATCGACGGTGGCGGAAGCGAAGTCCAACCTTGCCTCCAGCATCGCGACCTATACCAGGGTCGTCGGCCACGCGCCGGGCTCGCTCAAATATCCGAAGCTGCCCAAGCTGCCGAGGAATCTTGAAAGCGCCAATGCGCTCGCTGAAAGAATCAATCCCAATATCCTCGCCGCCGCCTTTGTCGCCGAGGCGGCGAGGCACAATGTCGGTGTGGTCAGGGGCGATCTCCTGCCGACAGTGACGGTCGAGGCGATGGGGACGCGGCACATTGACGATCTGGAGCACGTCGAGGACGAGGAAAGGGGTAAGGGAAACGTGAATCAGTTGACCCTCCTCGGGCGTGTGACCGTCCCTCTCTATAAATCAGGCAGCGTCTATTCGGCGGTGCGAGAAGCCAAGCAGACGGAAAGTCAGCGGCGCATCGAAATCATCGGCGCCGCCCGTACTGTCAGGGAAGTCCTCGTCACTGCCTGGAACTTCCTGATCGCCTCGCGCGAAACCATCGTCTCTAGCAAGGCGCAGGTTTCCGCCAACATTCTCGCTCTCGATGGTGTCAAGCAGGAATATCTGGTCGGATCGCGCACCACACTCGATGTCTTGAACGCCGAAGCCGAGCTCCTCAATTCGCAAGTCATCCTGGCGCAGGCGGAACGCGATCTGGTCGTCGCGGCCTATCAGATCCTGGGCTCGATCGGCCAATTGACTGCCCGGCAGATCGGCCTTGGCGTCGAATACTACGACCCGATCGACAACTACTCCCATGTCCGCAACAAATGGATCGGAACGGACGTCGACACGGTCGACTAGCGCGCATCCCGGCGAAGTGAAATCACTTCGCCGAAAAGGATTCGCGCCAAATCAATATCCTGGAGCAAATCCTCATCGCCAAAGTCTTCAACTTTGGCGGGATTTGCTCTAAGTTCCGACGTGCGATCAGGCGCGAAGTGGATGATCCTCTTGATAACTCGCGGACCCAATTTGCATGGGTCCCGGATTTGGGCGATGTTCCCATGCGTCGGCGCTAAGTAAGTCGTCGGCGACGGGATCTTTTCAATGAGCCACGGCCAGACGCCGGCAGAGTCCAGAATGGAGGATGTGCTTGCTTCCATTCGCCGCGCCATAGATGAGAATGCAAATGGCGCGACCCAGGGTCGCCTGGGGGGATCGATGGCGGAATTCAAGGTGAAGTTCGATCCGCCGGCCAATCAGGAAAACCGCAGCCGGCGCAGCTATGAGCAAGTTTCCCCTGCGGCTTCGCCCACAACGCAAGGTTTTGCCGGCATATTGACCGGCATGAAAGACCGTCCCGGGGCCAGCGCCCCTCGCGACGGATTCAAGCCTCGCGAGCCCGTCCAGCGCCGGTCGAAGTCCGTGCCACCGTCCAAGAGTGATGAGGGCCAAAAAATCTATGACGGCTATTATGCCGCGCAGGTCATGAACTACACCGAGCCGGCATCCAGGACTGAGCCCTATCAGGCGCTGGCGTCCGCAAGCACAGGTCCGGCAGGCTATCTGCCGCTGCCCCGACCTATGGTCGCGGGACAGCGTCTCGGTCTCCCACCGGCTGACGCGCTGATGTCGCAAGCGAGCAGCGATGCGGCCCAGGCCGCCTTCGCCCGGCTAGCCGAGACCCTGGCGCGGCGTGCACTCGGGGGTGAGCGTCCGATCGCCGACATTACCCAGGAAATACTCCGCGGCATGCTGAAGCAATGGCTCGACGACAATCTGCCGAAAATCGTGGAACGCCTGGTGCGCGAGGAGATCGAGCGCGTTGTCCGGCGGCCACGGTAGGGGAATATCGGGCGGGCGAGGCCCAATACGCGCCTCGAAACCAGGGGGCATCGGTCTTGCAGCCCTGGCGAAAACACTCGGCCTTTAGGATAGGCGGTTGAAATCCATGGCGCGGTAGTGTTTAAAAGCCCGCCATGCTCCCCCAAATCTTCAAAAATCATGCTCGATAAAACCTATATCCCTGCCGAAATGGAAACGCGTCTCTATGAGGAGTGGGAAGCAGGCGGCTATTTCAAGCCGGGGCGGAGGCCCAAGGCCAAGCCCTTCACCATCGTCATCCCGCCGCCCAATGTAACGGGCTCGCTTCACATGGGCCATGCCCTCAACAACACGATCCAGGACATCCTCGTGCCGCTTCGAAAGAATGCGCGGACGCGAGGTGTTGTGGCAGCCGGGCACCGACCATGCCGGCATCGCCACCCAGATGGTGGTCGAGCGCTTGCTCCAGAAGGAGAACAAAACCGACCGCGGCAGCATGGGTCGGGAAGCCTTCCTGAGGCGCGTCTGGGCATGGAAAGAGGAATCGGGCGGCGCCATCTCGCGTCAGCTTCGCCGCCTTGGTGCCTCCTGCGACTGGAGCCGCGAGCGCTTCACCATGGATGAAGGCCTCTCACGGGCCGTGCTCAAGGTCTTCGTCCAGCTCTATCGCGAAGGGCTGATCTACAAGGACAAACGGCTGGTCAACTGGGACCCTAAATTGCTGACCGCGATTTCCGATCTCGAAGTCGTGCAGAAAGAGATCAAAGGCCATCTGTGGCACCTCAAATATCCGGTGCGAGGGCACGAGCGAGCACATTATCGTCGCTACCACTCGCCCTGAGACGATGCTGGGCGACTCGGGCGTCGCGGTGCACCCTGATGATGGCCGCTATAAGCATCTGCATCGGCAAGCACGTCAGGCTCCCGCTGGTCGGCCGGCTGATCCCGATCGTCGCCGACGAATATTCCGACCCCGAGAAGGGAACGGGCGCGGTGAAGATCACGCCGGCGCATGACTTCAACGACTTCGATGTCGGCAAGCGCCACGACCTGCGCCAGATCAATGTGCTCGATCAATCCGGAAAGATGCTGCTCCAGGGGAATGAAGAATTCGCGCGCGACGCTGAAGTGCCTGCCTCCACCTTGGCGTTGCATGGTGTCGACAGGTTCGAGGCCCGCAAGCGCGTCGTCGCCATGCTGGAAGATCAAGGGCTTGTCGACAAGATCGAGCCGCATGTCCATCAGGTCCCGCATGGCGACCGCTCGGATGTCGTCATCGAGCCGTGGCTCACCGAGCAGTGGTATGTCGATGCCAAGACGCTCGCCACGCCTGCCATCGCCGCGGTCGAGAGGGGCGATACGGTCTTCGTGCCGAAGAACTGGGAGAAGACCTATTTCGAATGGATGCGCAATATCCAGCCCTGGTGCATTTCGAGGCAATTGTGGTGGGGACATCAGATTCCCGCCTGGTACGGGCCCGATGGCGAGGTCTTCGTCGAGGAGATCGGAAGACCTGGCGCTCGCCGCGGCGCAGCGCCATTATGGCAGCCGCACGCTGCTCACGCGCGATGAAGACGTGCTCGACACCTGGTTCTCATCGGCGCTGTGGCCGTTCTCGACCTTGGGCTGGCCCGACGCGACGGCTGAGCTCAAGCGCCATTATCCGACCGACGTGTTGGTCACCGGCTTCGACATCATCTTCTTCTGGGTTGCACGCATGATGATGATGGGGCTTCACTTCATGAAGCAGAAGCCCTTTCACACCGTCTACATCCATGCGCTGGTCCGCGATGAGAAGGGCCAGAAGATGTCGAAGTCGAAGGGCAATGTCATCGATCCGCTCGAGCTCATCGATCAGTTTGGCGCCGATGCGTTGCGTTTCACGCTGGCCGCCATGGCGGCGCAGGGCCGCGATATCAAGCTCTCGACCCAGCGCGTCGAAGGCTATCGCAATTTCGGCACCAAACTATGGAATGCGGCCCGCTTCTGCGAGATTAACGGTGCCAGGCGCGATCCTGATTTCGATCCCATCGCCGCGCGCGCCACGGTCAACCGCTGGATCGCGGGGGAAGTGGCTCGCACCCGCGATGAGGTGACCAAGGCCATCGACGAACATCGCTACAACGATGCAGCGGGCGGACTCTATGGCTTTGTCTGGAACGTCTTCTGCGACTGGTATCTGGAACTCATCAAGCCGATCCTCACCGGCAACGACGAGACGGCCAGGGCCGAGACCCAGCGTTGCGCGCAATGGATTCTCGACCAGATCCTGCTGCTGCTACATCCCTTCATGCCCTTCATCACCGAGGAGCTCTGGCAGAAAACCGAGGCGCCCGGCATGCTCATCATCGCGGATTGGCCTGGTTATCGGGGGTTGGGCGATGCGAAGGTCGATGCCGAGATGAACTGGGTCATCGACTTCATCTCGCAAGTCCGCTCTGTACGGTCGGAAATGAACATACCGGCGGGCGCCAAGATCGATTGCGCGATCATCGGCGCCAATAGGGAAACCCGGCGCCGGACGGCGACCTGGGAACAGGAGATCATGCGGCTTGCGAGACTGAAAGTGATCACCTTCGAGGATAAGGTGCCGGCCTCCTCGGCGCAAATGGTGCTGGGTGAAGCGATCGTTGCGCTGCCCCTCGAAGGCGTTATCGATTTTGCCGCCGAGCGGGCACGGCTCGGCAAGGAACTCGAAAAGGTCGGGAAGGACATTGCCGTGATCGAGGCCCGTCTCGGCAATTCGGGCTTCGTCGCCAAAGCGCCGGAAGAGGTGCTGGAGGACACACGCGAGCGCAAGACGGCGCTCGCCGCTCAGCGCGACAAGCTCACGGAAGCGCTGAAACGGCTTAAGTAGCCAAGTATCAGCCCGCCGACGCGGTGCCCGCCCGAGCCTTGGCGCTGCTGGTCCGGGCCTTCCTGCGCCGGCGGCGTGCAGATTTCACCAGCGCAGCCGATCCATTGGCCGGGCGGCGGCGGTTGGCAGCGCGCTGGCCCATTGCGCGTGGAAATAGGGTGCCGATGGCCACACCAATGCCGAGGCCAACCGCGCCGAGCAAGAGCGGATTGGCTTGCGTAAGATGGTTCAAGTCGCTTCGCTGCGGCAGGCGCAAATTTCCCAGGCGGGCGCCTTCGGCGGCATCATGCGCCCAGCCATAGGCGCGGCTGATCGTTTCGCGTCCGCGACGCATCGCCATGCCAGCATTGCTCTCACGGAACTGCGCGGCCGTGGTCCTGGCGGTTCTTCGTCCGGCCTTGTTTGCTTTGCGCTTTCTGGTCGTCTTCATCATGTGTTTCCTTCTCCTGCGATGGGATGAGCGATCTGCCCTTGTCGCGCTTGACCTTCGCCGGCTTGGCCGGGCCTCGCGTATTCACGGCGAGCCAAGCCAGACCGATGAGCAGGGGCACGACCGGCAAGGGATTTTCGCGTAGTGACCGGCCAATGGCGGTTAGCGCCTCGGCCTCGGGATCGAGTTTGTGCAAGCTGGCATCCGCCAGCCCCAGGGGTGTGAGCTTGCGTTTGAGCGTACGCAGGCTCGCGGCAAAATCGGCGCGCCGGCGATCGGCTTCTGCTTCGAGCGTGTCAATTCGGTTCATTGAGAGCGCTCCAGATGACCTTCGCATAAGTCTTTGCCCGAATGCTGAGGTCCTTTGGCCGCAGCAAGGACTTGACCCAGATGATGAGAAGCGCGCCGGCGATAAATAGGACGACCGCCACCACGAGGCTCGCGAGAACAGGACCGACCAACGGCGTCAGCAAAAGGATCAGCATATTCGCCAGCGCGAAGGTGGCGACCAGGGCGGCTATAAGAGCGCCAATGGCGAGAAGGGCGGCGAGTTCGACGCGCCGCGCGCCATCTTGGAAACGAGCGCGCAGCAACTTCTGCTCTGCGGAGATCCACGAAGCGCCATCACGCTTCAACTGCTCGAAAGCGGCGCTTAGCGTTTCATCGCCGGCCTTGTCCTCATGCTGCGCCATTGCACGGCTCCTAGTTTGCCGACTGGCGCCGCCGACCCCGGCGCTTGATACTCCCATTTGACGCTCCGTGAGCCCTCTTCATCGGCATCGGCCAGCCATGCACCAATTGGGTGAAGGCGAGGCCGGCAGCGACTCCCAAGGTCAGGGTGGCCACGGGCTGTCGCTTGGCGAAACCCGCAAAGTCATCGAGCATATCGGGGATATCGGTTCTGGCAATGTAGTCGGCGAGGTCGTCCAGGCTGTCGGCAGCCTGATCGCTGTAACGGCGAAGCTGCGGGAAGTCATCGAGGCTTGCGCCGAATCCACGCGTGGCGGATGCGAGTTCGACGATACGGTCGGCCCCGGCAAGCTTGCGGCTGTCGGCAAGCGTGGAAGCGAGTGAAAGCGCGTCGTCCAAAACGCGGTTCGCGGCGGGACGGCGATAGCGGCGGGCCCTCTGCGGGCGCCCCCTTGTTGCTTTTGCCACGGCAAAACCTCGCAATAAGATAGCTGTCGATGGGAATAAGAACGTCTTTGCGAGGCAAAAGTTCCCCAACCTGCCGGCGGTCGTTGCCGCAAAGCTTTCTCTCGATGAAGGGCGTCTTTCGCGTCTGCTCCACGCCCTGGTGCTCACGGGCTTGCTTGTTCACGAGAGAGAAAGCTTTGCGAACTCGCCAGAGGCGAAGCATTTCCTGGTCAAGGGAAAGCCGGATTATCTCGGCGGTGCCCATGAACTGATCGCCGATCTCTGGCACGCCGACCTGCAGACAGCCAAATCCATCCGCAGCGGCCACCCCGCCGCCCTGCATGATTTCGACAGCATGGATGATCTTGCGCTGTCGGCATTTCTGCGTGGCCTCCAACCCTATGCGCTCGCCACCGGACAGGCGCTGGCCGAGCAATTCGACCTTTCACAATGCCACTCGGTCATCGACATCGGAGGCGGTTCCGGCGCCACGTTGGTCGGTCTCTTATGCAAGAATGCAAGGATGCGCGGGACGTTGTTCGAACTAGCGAGGGTGGCGCGCGCCGCGCGGCCATTGCTGGCGGACGTGAAGGAAGCGAAACGAATTGAGATCGAGATCGGCGACATCGTCGCGGCCCCATCCGCGAGCCTTCATGACGCGGCAGTCCTGCGTGCAGTAATTCAGGTATTGTCGCCTCAAGATGCCGCGCGCGCGATCGCGCACGTCTTCACATGCCTGCGGCCAAGGGGAACGATCTTCGTAACCGGCAGCGGCATCATCGCCGACGATCGTTTGCAGCCGGCTGCCGGCGTATACCTGAATCTGACCCTGATGAACCTCTATCCGGCCGGCGCCGCCTACACAATTTCGACCCATTTCCACTGGCTTCGCCAAGCGGGATTTGATGATCCGAGGCGTGCGACCCTGCCCAACGGATCAGAGGTGATCTCAGCGACAAGGCCCTGAGTATTCGGGCCATGCTGCCGGGGGCGTGGCCCAGGTTTTCCACATGCAATTCTCTAAGATTAAACGCAAATTTGACCTTTCGGAGTTTGGCAGGTAAGGGGGGCCGATTGGGGAAAAGTGCATGAAATGGGCGGCGATAGTTATTTCGGCTCTCCTGCTTGGCGGGTGCGTCAGCAGGTCGATACCGAATCTGGAGGATGTCCCGCCGACCGCCCAGGCGTCCACCGCACCAAGGACGGTGACTGGCTCAGAACAGCAGCCAGCGCAAGGCTCCGGCGTCACAGGACAGGTGACCAACTCCGGTCGCGCGGTCGAGCCACCTGCGGAACAGCAGTCAGCGCTAACGCCTGGCGTGGCGGGGGAGGCGACCCGCTCTGGTCGAGCGGTCAAGCTAACTGCGCAACAGCGGTCCGATATTGAGCAGGGCGTGCGGCGCGGCTTGCCTGGGCCCAGTCCTGCCCAGTTCGGCCCAATGGTGGCAACGATCAGCAGGGTCACGTCCAAAAGCTATATTGTCTGCGGGTGGGTTGAAGACGGTAAGGGCTACCGGCCTTTCCTCGCGATGTATGTCCCTTACATGAGAACGGCGCTGCTCGTTGCCGTGGCCGGCCAACAGCCCGAAGAACTCATTCGGCAACGATGCGTCGATGAAGGGGTCCAGCTGCCTTCTTAGCCGGCTCCGAGCCAAGGAAGAAATAGAAGTGATGGCGTCGAGACTTCCAGAGCGCCTCTCAGGTCAGCGCGGAAAAGCTCGCGTGAGCCGAGACAAGCCAGCGACGGTTCACCCTTCGAAACACCGAAAGCCGCGGCGAAATTCCTCTGACCTCCTTGCCCTCGACGGTTTGATCGGTCTCGATGCGGTAGCGCAGAACCATGATGTCGCCGCCGCCGGTCGCCACGATGTCGCTGAACTTGGAGCGAGTCCGTTGCTTGGGAAGCGAGGTCAGATAGCTCGTCTTGTCGTGGCCGCTTCCGTTCGATCGCACGATCTGAAATTCAGGCGCGAGAACTTTTTCGATTTTGGCGGGATCGCCGGTCGCAAGCGCATCCGCCCACGGATCAAGCGCCTCCAAAGCCTCCTTCTGCAGAAACTGTTTTGCCTGGGCAGCGCTTGTCGCTGTTGCGGCAAAGGCGGTGATCCCCAAGGCAAAAATTGAAAAATCCCTGCGCGTGACTTCTCTGTTGGACTGCCGTCTGTTCATGACGTCCCCATATGTCGATTCTGCCCGCGAACGTAGCACGGCAGGATTTATTGGAAGTATATGTGGTGGAGACTCGGTACAAATGGTGCCGGAAGAGGGGATTGAACCCCCGACCTTCGGTTTACAAAACGGGTCGGCCTTGGACAAACCCGGACATTTACTGCCACAAACCGCCAGGAAATGCCCGTTTTATCGCATTAACTGCGCTATTATCGCCATCTGTCTACGACACTTGCGGACATAGCAAGACAGCCCTATGGTGTTACCCCGGCGTTACCCCGGAGCAAACACCAGATGTCACGCGCACTCACTGCCCGCACCGTCGAGACCATCAAGCCTGGCCCCGACCGGAAAGAAATTCCCGACCGTCACCTGCCGGGCCTGTACCTCATCGTGCAGCCGTCCGGCGCCCGTCAGCTGGGCGGTACGCTACCGCAGGACGGCCAGTCCCGCAAGCACACGCTCGGCTCCTATCCGGCGCTCGATCTCAAAGCCGCCCGCGAGCTCGCGGGCAAGGCGTTGCGGGCCGTGGCCGAGGGCCGCGACCCCGGCCGCGAGAAGATCTCGGCACGCACCGAGCGTCCGGACACCGTCGAGGTGGTGGCGCAGCTGTTCGTCGAGCGCCATTGCCTGCGGGTCAACAGGCCGCGCACCATCGAATCGACGCAGCGGCTCCTCGACCTGCATGTGCTGCCGCGCTGGCGGCGCCGGCTGATCAAGGACATTACCCGACGCGACGTGCTCGATCTGCTCGACAGCCTCGTGGAGAGCGGCCGGCCGGTCGCGGCCAACCGGGTGCTGACCGCCGTCCGCAAGATGTTCAACTGGGCCATGGAGCGCGACATCATCGCCACATCGCCGTGCGCCGGGGTCAAGCCGCCGACGCCCGAGCAGTCGCGTGACCGCATGCTCGCGCGATTTCGAGCTGCGCAACATCTGGCTTGCCGCCAACAAGCTCGGCGGCCCGTATGCGGCGCTCGTCAAGTTGCTGATGTTGACCGGTCAGCGGCGAGACGAGGTGGCGCAGATGACCTGGGCCGAAGTCGACCTCGGATGCCCGGCTGTGGACGCTGCCGAAGGAGCGCAGCAAGAACGGCCAAGCCGCACGACATTCCGCTGAGCGATCCCGCCGTCGCGATCCTGGAATCGCTGCCCCGGATCGGCGAGACCTTCGTGCTCACCACCACCGGCACGTCGCCGGCGAGCAGCTACAGCAAGGGCAAGCGCCGTCTCGACGCCCTCCTGCCGGCCGACATGCCGGCGTGGTGGCTGCATGATCTGCGGCGCTCGATGGCGTCGGGCATGGCCCGGCTCGGCGTTTACCTGCCGGTGATCGAGAAGGTTCTCAACCATACGTCGGGTCGTTCGGCGGCATCGTCGGCGTCTATCAGCGCCACGACTTTGCTGATGAAAAGCGCCACGCGCTTGAGCGTTGGGGCGCGCATGTCGCCGATCTGGTTTCCGGTCGTCGCGGTCGGAATGTCGTCAGGCTCGAGACGCGGACATGACTTCCATGTGGATGCCGTCTCGCAGAGGCGGTGAAGCGCGCCGGGATCGCATTGAGACCCTGCGGCCATATCTACTCAACCGTCGTATCATGGCGCGCTACAAGGGCTTCTATAACTGGCTCGACGGCGGAGCGTGTGGTGGGCCTGGAGATCTCGATCCGAGTTTGTGGGCTGATGCGCACGCGTCGACCCCGCGACCGGGCGGGTGATATTCATGATGGTCCTCGGCGGCGTGCGAGGATGACCTGGTCACGCACGACGTGTTTGCCATCGGCATTGAATTCGAGGCCGACGCCGTCGAGAGATATTGTTGCCGGTTGCGACCGTGCCTGCCCCGCACGCACCGCGGGCGGAGCGTCCCATTGAATGACTGGGAGCAAATGCGGCTCGCCACTTTCGACGCCGTGACGTTGCGAGCGACAGACCGTTTCCTCGAGCAAAGTCTGTAGCCCATGCCATGCCGCGCGTGGAGGCCGATGACCGAAGGTTTGCCAAACACGATCCGCTCCCGCACCGAAACGAAGCATCCGCACGGTGGAATTCAGAAAAAACCGCGTTCATGGTGGATGGACCATAACTCAATTCCGTCCGGTTTGCTCCGGTTTGGTGCTATTGAGTTTCATAAACGCGGCGCGCACGCTCTGGTCCCGCAATGTCCCCGACTGGAGCGTCAAAATGGCACTACCTCGACACCCCAACGGCGGCTTCATTAGTAAACGCGCTTTGTACGAGCGTTACGGTGACGTCAGCACGCGAGGACTATTGATCGGTGGGTGAAGCAGCGAACTACTCACGCCACCGGACCTGAGCATAAATAACCGTCACTACTGGTTGGAGACGGGCTCGATGAGCCGACGCCACTCGAACGCCGAACGGCTCACGCAAATCGCGTGCGACTGTGACCGCAGACATGCCGAGCGCCGCCCGGTCGTGGTGAGGTTGCACGCGCCATCAACCGCGCATGACCAATTATACGGTGCCTTAAATCGCGTGATCCAATATAAAGATCGATGGAATGCCATCCGCTTATACGCGATCCGGAGATCCTCGCGCATCATATTCAAGTTAGGATCGCTTCTCGCCTCTAGACCAAGGCCGCCGCGGGCGGCCTCGAAAGTCATGATGGTGCGCCACGCCTGGCTCAGAGATCATGCGAACTCGCATCCTGTCCCGTGCCGATGCCGGATGCCGCTTAAGCTTGTGCGGAGCGCCTGGTGCTCCAGGTCATCCTTGTTTCTTTGAAAGAGGCCGCCGGTAGACGCCGCACGGCCTCGAAAGAAGGACGGGAGAATGCAGAATTCTTCTACCGACATGATGGCGTTAGCGCAAGCTGCCGCCGCCCAATCAGAACGACGTTACCTGCCATCTGGCCCCCATCCGCCGCCGCATCTGCGCGAAGCCGGCCACGCTCCGATGTGCACCGCTGGACGACCATCCGCGCGCAAATGCCGCGATTGCTCCTGCTTCCAGCCGAGCGAAATCCGGCACTGCGAGGCCATAAAATGTCCGCTCTGGCCTTTCCGGGCAGGTAGGCACGCCCTGGCTCGCGGAGCCGATATAACGGCCTCGCGAGGGGGTTTTCAGCAGCAAATGGCCCTTCAGGGCGAAGGGGGCGTCATCATGCTTGATTGTGAAGTTATCGGCCATATCACCGATACCCTGGAATTCACGTTCTTGAGCGATCGAGCGACACTTGACAAAATCGAGTGCCAGCTCAACGGCGCCACCCCCCAGCAATTCGCGCTCGCTGCCGTGACGGTGTTGCGTGATCAATCCCGCCGCATTGCCGAGCTCGAACAGGAGCTCGCCGAAACCATCGAAAGTGCCGACGACTCCGTTGCGGATCTCAATGGCGTCATCGAGGGGCTGTAGCGCGAGCTGCAGCTCCTCAAGAAACCGCATCCGTCCAAACCTCAACACCAACCGAGAAACCTACCAACCAACTAAAAGGAACTGACCAATGCCAAAAGTTTCCGAAATATTCGGCGGCGCCTTATCTCAAGGCCGAGCAACTTAAACGGCAAGCCCCGTATCGTTACGATCGAGAGCGTTAATACGGAAACAATCCTCGGCGTAGAGACTTTCGTCCTCTGCTTCGCCGACGAAAAGCGCGGATTAAAGCTGAGCGCGACGCAGCGCGCAGCGACATCGCCGCAGGTGCTCGGCGACGAGATGTTTGAGTGGACCGGGCACCGTCATCGAGATTTTTCCCGTCGACCTGACGATCGTTGACCGGGACACCCAGCTCGATAAGCAGATCACCATGATCCGCTGCCGCGCCGGCGCCGGGAACGGTAGCCACCCTTGCGCCGCCGTCCCGTCGACAACGCCACGGTCACCGACGGCAGAGCGAACCGAAAGAAATCCTTCTTGTAAGATCTGACCGGTGGGATTCTCCATGGAAGCGGGCGCGGACACTACCGACCATACTTAAGGCGAAGCTCGCGCCGCTTCTGCGTTTATTGGCGAGCGACATTGACGGAGAGCGGGCCAGTGCCGCCGCAGCAATCGGCCGCGTGCTGAAAAAACACGGATGCGACTTTCACGATCTGACCGAGGTGCTGCTCGCCGAGCCCGCGCCGGCCAGGCCTGAGCCACGCCCGGCACCCGGCGCGACAACGTGGAAACGATCGACCGGCGCGATTGATCTGCCGCGCCAGCAATTGATCGACCTGCTTGATCTGGTCGAGCACCGCTCGCCGTTTCTGCCGCTCCGGTCAGCCGAGTTTGTCAGCTCGCTGCGGTCGCGATCGTTTCGGCCGAAGGTGCATCTTTCGCCAAAACAGTGGGACTGGCTGCAGGACCTGATCGAAGCGACGGGGGTCTAGTCATGTCCACGACAGCCGACCGATCACAGTTGCGCAAAACGCGTCGCTTGCCCAGCTTCAGCACAGCTTGACGAAAGACGACAGCGGCCGACCCGCCAGCGTTCTCGGCGCTGCGCTTGATGCGATTTCTGAATCGAGGCGGCACATAGCGATGACGGCCGAAGCCCTTGCCGCTGAAATGCTCGCCTTCATCCGCGCCAAGGGCGATGTCACGTTTGCCGAGTTGGCCCGGCAATGGCCGGAGCATTTTCGCCGTGGCAAAATGATCAAGCGAACCATCGCGTGGCACGGCCTGTCTGAAACCGGAGCGGCGGCTCTCGATGCCATAAGCAGGACCGACGGCATCGAGTCAGAAGCGCGCACGACGCTGGTCTATGTCATCGAGGACGGCGAGCTTCATCAGCCGCACTTTCAGGAAGCGCCGGTCGCGTTCCGGTTGCGCCAGCAATGACGCCAGCGGCACGCTCGCGGCGGTATCATCGGCGAAAGCGTAGCGGCCATATTGTGCTCGCGGTGGAGGTCGATGCTTTCGGGCTTGCCGATGCAATGCTTGAGGCGGGCATCCTAGATGAGGCTTCGTCCCGCGACCGGCGTAAACTCGCCAATGCTGCGGCGCAGGTTCTGGCGGCTTGGGTGCGAAAAAGTGCGACGCATAGCACTCGGAAGCCGTGAACCTGTGCGAAAATGGCGCTCATGAACGATTTCTCAACAACCCGCTTCACCGAATCCGAACCGGTACTGACGCCAAGCGAAAGGATTACCCAAGCCGTCGCTGCCGTGCAGAAATCGCGCGCATTGACCGAGTGTGAATCCAACCTGATGGCACTGCGCGCCAGACGTCAGGAATTGGTCGCGGAACGTGGCCAACTGCACACCCTGCTGTCAAAGGGCGCTGACGGATACAGCCGTCTCGAAGCGCAAATGCGCCTTATCGGCAAGGAAATCACCGAAGAGATCGAGCCGAAGATTGTCGCGCTCCGTGAGCGCCGAAACAAGCTGCTCGCGCCCTATAACGCGGCCATTTCGAGGGCGCTGGAGCCGATGATGGCTGACGCTGCCCGAAAGGCGCTTTCAGCGGCGACGGATTTCGAAAACGCCTGTGAAATATTTCGCATCATTGCCATCGAGCATCCGGCGACCGTTCGGACGACTCCGGCACTGCCGCTTGCGCTTCCCGGCCTTCAGCAATGGATCGTCTACTGTCGAGCCATCATCAATCCGGGGAGCGTGTGATATGAACATCACCTTACTCGGCGTCGCCAGCGCGCCCATCCTCCATACCGAGAACTCGCAGGGCCGCGTACTCCTGCCGACGAAGGGCTGCTACCACCTTCACTACCGCGATGTCCGTCTGCTTGTCGGGCACGATTTCGGGCACGTCTATGCGCACACCAGCGATGGCTCGCTCGATTGCTGGATTGATCACGACATCGGCGTTCTGTTCTCCGCCACTGTTCCACTTGACGACGACGGCGCGCGGATAGCACGGCTCGCTCATGGCAGTTGCGGCGCTTCCGTCGGTCATCTCTGCCCGGACACTACAGTCGGCGAGGACGGGATCGAGCGCGTCATCTACACCACTATCGAGGAAATCTCGCTGCTCGCCACCGCTGGCGCTTGCCCGGCCGCCTTCTGCTGGGACCTTGACGAAGATATCACCACATTGCCGCGCCACCTGCAGTTCCTTGCCTATCGCACCAAGGCATCTATGCAGCGTCGGCAGCTATCAGCTTGGCAGACGGCGCCGCGTCCGTCGCGATCTGCCGAGGCGCGGCGGTGGGCTTCCCCACAGGAGAGCCTGCCGCCGCCGTTGCCTGACCTCGCAGAAATGCGCGCCGCCTATCTTGCTAACTTCCAGCACTCGGGCCATCGCAGCATGATCGTCGGGCACATGATGTTTTCGAAGAAAGCCGGACCATTGCAGTGATGCGCGGCAGGAATTTTCCTCCTTTCATGACTGCCGCTGCTGGGCCGCGCGCCCTGCCGATGCCCCTAGTCACGGTATGGTGCGCGGCTTCTATTTTCAGAAACCGAAGGGGGGGCAGGCAAAAAGTCTGGTGGCCCTTCGACCGGAAGCCCCCGGTGCCGTCACGGACGGATTTTTTTCTCTCCCGGCGATTTCAATTGAGGCCATAAAATGAGGTCAAAACCTGTACGTGGTCGGCCAAAATTTAAAGCGACGATGACACATCGCGTCGCTGTCGAGGAAATGATTGCTTGCGCCACGCCGCACGATGTCATTGCGAGATCACTCGGCGTCAGCGTTCCAACAATGCGCGCGACTTTTGTCGACGAAATCGCGAACGGCGGCGCTCGCAAACGGCGCGAGGTCATCAGCCTGCTTTTTCGCGCCGCTCGCAAAGGCAACGCGGCTTCTCTGCGGAAACTCGAAGAACTGACTCGCGAAGCGCTGCCGCCAAAGCCGCGACCGCCCGGCAAGAAAGAGCTTGCTCAGCGCGAGGCGCTCGACCCTCCGGCTGACTGGGCTGTGCTGCTGAACTGACCTTGGAGTTTCAAACGTGTGGAAAATATGAGGTTCACGCTATGCCGACAGCGCAACCGGTCCAGTATGGCTGACGTTTCAGCCACCGTTTCCGTCGTCACGGATCTTAAGAGCCTTATCGAGGCATCCAATCAGATGTTCCTCGTTGAAAGGCTTGCTGAGGTAACCGACAGCCCCGGCCTCCAAAGTGCGCGCACGGATGCGCTCCTCGGGGAACGCCGTAATGAAAATCATTGGCAACTGATGACCCTCGGCGATGAGCCAACTCTGCAGCTCAACCCCGCTCACTCCCGGCATCTGCACGTCGGTTATGATACAGGAGGTATCACGAATTGTTTCGGAATTGAGAAACTCTTCCGCAAACTCGAATGTCATTGCATTGTACCCCAGTGACCTCACGAGACCTCTGGTTGCTTCGCGGACGGATTCATCATCATCGACAATCGAGATCATGGGGGCCTGCGACAAACTCATCTTCCCCTCCGTCATTGGAAATAGGGGGCCCGGCGCGACGGCTCCACTGTTCATGAGTTACATTTGAACATTCGGAGAACAGTGAACTTATATATTGGAACTCCTGAGACTCCGTAAATGTTTCCCCTCGAACCACTAATAAAATGATCAGGCTATTGACAATGACTTCGACCGCTCGATCGTACGGCCGGTCTTTGATCATGATCGTGTCTTTGAAGATCGCCATCGCGGTCAGCCGTCCGTCGGCCGTCAATGCAAGTCCTTACCTTTAGCCGCGCGCAACTCTAGCACCTGACTAATTGCATTCTGGGCCTGTTCGAGGACCGCATCAGATGCAGACAACATTACATTGGCAATTCGGTCCGTAGTGGCCATCACCTCCGGTTGAGGAAACCCATCGCCAGCAATCAACCGCTTTAGCACCAATACTGGGAACTCGGGATCGGGTGTGTTATGCGGCCAATGCGGCCAATGAGACATGATCGCCGCGTGAAAAGTTTGAACAAAGTGAAGCGCCATTGCTGGGCTGAAGGCAATTTCGACAACTTCGCCAGAAGGGGTTTTGACCAGAAGCATGTAAGAGCCGTCCTGCTCCATGTAATTCCTGAACCCAATGGGTTCGCCAAATTTTGCCACAGCGGTAATGTTCCTCCTTTGTCGAGTGTATTGTCATGAGATTGCGTCTGGCGCAGGCCCGCACCGGGCATTTAAACTTGATAGGCCATTTTTAGTTCCGCTGTGTACGGTTTCGCACAGTGGAGAATGATGTCGCCGCTTCTTGGTTCTTGCCGTCATGGCGCGGCTGTGCGCGAGCGCGGGGCGTCCTGGCGTTACCCTGAGTGTTACCCCTGACCCATGGGCGTTAGGAACGGCTTCCGTAAGTATTTGATTTATTTGGTGCCGGAAGAGGGAATTGAACCCCCGCCCTTCGGTTTACAAAACCGCTGCTCTACCGCTGAGCTATTCCGGCAATGCGTCAGGCATATAGCGGGCAGCGTTTCGCCACGCAATGTCTGGAGCAAATCCCGCCAAAGGCCTGCCCCGGACTTCGACCCGGGTTGAAGACTTTGGCGATAAGGATTTGCTCCAACATACTGATGCGGCGCGAATCCTCATCGGCGAAGTGATTCCACTTCGCCGGGATGCGCTAGGTACGTCCCCGATGAGTGCTTGATCAGAAGGACAACATCGCTCGATCAGGCTGACGCTCTTGCCTTGGAACGACTGCCTTCGATATTGGGCAGAAACCATGTCACAAGTCCGATCAGCGGCAGGAAGGAGCAGATCTTGTAGACAAAGCCGATGCTGGTCCAATCGGCGATCTCGCCCAGGATCGCGGCACCCAAGCCGCCCATGCCGAAGGCGAGTCCGAAGAACAGGCCTGCGATCATGCCGGTACGGCCCGGCACCAGCTCCTGGGCATAGACGACGATCGCCGAAAAAGCCGAGGACAAGATGAGGCCGATGATGATGGCGAGCACCAAGGTCCATTGGAGATCGGCATAGGGCAGCAGGAGCGTGAATGGCACCGCGCCCAGGATGGAGAACCAGATCACGTATTTGCGGCCGAAATAATCGCCAAGCGGGCCGCCGAGGAAAGTGCCGGCGGCGACCGCGGCCAGGAAGACAAAGAGATAGAGCTGCGAGTTGTGGACCGAGACTCCGAAGGTCTCGATCAGATAGAAAGTAAAGTAGTTGCCCAGGCACGCCATATAGACGAATTTCGAGAAGACCAGCGCCACCAGCACGGCGATCGAGAACCCGATTCGGCCTTGCGAGAGATGCGCGATATGCGTGCGTTTCGATGTGCCGGATATGCGAGCGCGCCCATGCGTTGCATACCAGCGTCCGACGAAGGTGAGGAGACCCATCGCGACCAGTCCGGCTGCCATGAACCAGGCGACGCTCTTTTGCCCATTGGGCAGAATGATCAATGCTGCCAGCAGGGGACCGATCGCCGAGCCGACATTGCCGCCGACCTGGAACAGCGACTGCGCAAAGCCATGGCGTCCGCCGGAAGCGAGACGTGCGACGCGCGATGATTCAGGATGGAATATCGATGAGCCAATGCCGACGCAGCCCGCCGCCGCGAGCAGCAGTGGATAGGAGTTGGCGGTGGAGAGGAGCCCGAGCCCCGCGACGCTCAGGCCCATGCCCACCGCGGCCGAATAGGGCTGGGGATAGCGGTCGGTGAACATGCCGACCACAGGCTGCAGCAAAGAGGCGGTCAGCTGGAAGGCAAGCGTGATCAAGCCGATCTGGCTGAAGTCGAGCTGATAGCTCTCCTTGAGGATGGGATAGATTGAGGGCAGCAGCGACTGCATCATGTCGTTGAGAAGATGGCAGAGGCTGAGCGCGCTGAGCACCGCAATGACGGTATCATGATGGGACGGGGCGTTGGCGCTCTCGGCAGTGGTCACGGCTGGATTCCTAAGCTGGAACCGTCCTCCTAGCCGATCCAGCTCTCTCGGGCCCGCGCTTTTTCCGAAGGAGAGCTTCCCGATCGGTGCAAAGCGTAGAGGGCGATGGCGGCGGCATTCGACACATTGAGGCTCTTGATCTCGCCCGGCATGTCGAGCCTCGCCACCCTATCGCAGGTCTGCCGCGTCAGTTGCCGCAGCCCTTTGCCTTCGGCGCCGAGGACAAGCGCCAGGGGGAGCGAGAGACTCACATCGCCAATATCGGCCTCCGCCTCGCTGTCGAGGCCGAGGAGCAGGAACCCATAGCTTCGCAGTTCCTCCATGGCGCGGGCAAGATTGGTAACCTTGGCGAAGGGTACGTGCTCATAGGCGCCCGAGGCCGATTTGAGGAGGACGCCAGAGGCTTCGGGGCTGTGCCGGGCGGTGGCCACGAGCGCCGTCACCCCGAACGCGGCGCAACTCCTCATGATGGCCCCGACATTGTGAGGATCGGTCACTTGGTCGAGGAAAACGACCACGCCCTGGCGCGGAATCTGGTCGAGTCTTGGCTGGCGCAAGCGGCTTGCAGTCGAGGACCAGCCCCTGATGGACGGCTTCCGGGCCCACGAGCCGGTCGAGCTCGCGTGGAAGCGCCGGCTCCGGGCTAAGATGGGCTTCGGCGATCTCCGCCTGAAGGCGATCGGCGGCATTCTTGGTCGCCAGGAGCCTGACAAACTTGCGCTTAGGGTTCTTGAGAGCCTCGGCGACGGTATGGACACCATAAAGACGCTCGATTTCTTCACTCGCCTGCGGGGGCTTCTGGTGATCGGCCATGGGCGACCTTATATACAAAGTCCTTTGTCGCTCAATCCTTGTAAGAACTCGCTTTTTTGCGGTTGACAGGCCCAGGTGTGGCGCGCATAAAGCCCGCCACTCAAGGGCCCGGGCAAAACCCGGGCTCGTTGGCGTTTGGCTCAAGCTCAATACGGCGAATTCGGGGGAATGTCCCGAGCGGCAAAGGGGGCGGACTGTAAATCCGCTGGCTTCGCCTTCGTAGGTTCGAGTCCTACTTCCCCCACCATCGTGCGAGGGGGCAGGATCTGAACGCCGGCTGAGTGGCCGAGGTTTGAGGAGTTCGAGTTCCCGGGCGGGTGTAGCTCAATGGTAGAGCAACAGCCTTCCAAGCTGAATGACGGGGGTTCGATTCCCCTCACCCGCTCCAAATTGAAAGTGCAGAGCCGTAGAACAAGGTTAGTAGAAATGGCCAAAGAGAAATTCAACCGCGACAAGCCGCATTGCAATATTGGGACGATTGGTCATGTCGATCATGGCAAGACGTCGTTGACGGCGGCGATCACCAAGGTTCTGGCCGAGACGGGTGGTGCGACCTATACGGCCTATGACCAGATCGACAAGGCGCCGGAAGAGAAGGCGCGCGGCATCACGATTTCGACCGCTCATGTCGAGTACCAGACGAAGAAGCGCCACTATGCCCATGTCGATTGCCCGGGCCATGCCGACTATGTGAAGAACATGATCACCGGTGCGGCGCAGATGGATGGCGCCATCCTGGTGGTTTCGGCGGCCGACGGCCCGATGCCGCAGACGCGCGAGCACATCCTTCTGGCCCGCCAGGTTGGCGTTCCGGCGCTGGTTGTGTACATGAACAAGGTGGACATGGTGGACGATCCCGAGCTTCTGGAGCTCGTGGAGATGGAAGTGCGCGAGCTGCTCGACGTCCTACCAGTTCCCGGGCGATGAGATCCCGATCGTCAAGGGCTCGGCCCTGATGGCGCTCGAGGGCAAGAACCCGGAGCTTGGCCATGACGTCGATCCTGAAGCTGATGGACGGCGGTCGACAGCTATATTCCGCAGCCTGACCGTCCGAAGGACCAGCCGTTCCTGATGCCGATCGAGGATGTGTTCTCGATCTCGGGGCGCGGCACGGTTGTGACGGGGCGCATCGAGCGCGGCATTGTGAAGGTTGGCGAGGAAGTCGAGATCATCGGCATTCGTCCGACGACGAAGACGACGGTGACGGGTGTCGAGATGTTCCGCAAGCTGCTGGACCAGGGCGAGGCTGGCGACAATGTCGGCGCGCTGTTGCGCGGCATCGACCGCGACGGGTGTCGAGCGCGGCCAGGTTCTGGCGAAGCCGGGCTCGATCACGCCGCACAAGAAGTTCAAGGCTGAGGCCTATATTCTGACCAAGGAGGAGGGTGGCCGTCACACGCCGTTCTTCACCAACTATCGTCCGCAGTTCTACTTCCGCACGACCGACGTGACGGGGTTGTGACGCTGCCGCAGGGCACCGAGATGGTGATGCCTGGGGACAATGTGACGATGGATGTCGAGCTGATCACGCCGATCGCGATGGAAGAGAAGCTGCGTTTCGCCATCCGCGAAGGCGGCCGCACCGTCGGCGCCGGCGTCGTCGCCAAAATTGTTGAGTAAGGGAGGCAGGATTTAGGGGTATAGCTCAGTTGGTAGAGCGGCGGTCTCCAAAACCGCAGGCCGGGGGTTCGAGCCCTTCTGCCCCTGCCAGTTTCTGAAAGCGAAAGTTAGATGGCCAAGACAAACCCACTCGAGTTCCTACAGGAAGTCCGCGAGGAAGCCAGGAAGATCACCTGGCCCACGCGGCAAAGAGACGATGATCACGACCGTCATGGTGCTGATCATGGTGGTGCTGGCCTCAGTCTTCTTCCTGGTGGTCGATGCCATCCTCAAATGGGGCGTCGAGAAGATGCTCTTCGGGATGGTAGAGCGGAACAATGACAAAACGCTGGTACATCGTTCACGCTTATTCGAACTTCGAGAAGAAGGTGGCCGAATCGATCAAGGAGCAGTCGGTTGCCAAGGGTCTGGGCGAGCTCTTCGAGGCAGGTGCTGGTGCCGACCGAGGAAGTGGTCGAGATCCGCCGCGGCCGCAAGATCAAGAGCGAGCGCCGCTTTTTCCCGGGCTACGTGCTGGTGAAGATGGAACTGACCGATCAGGCATATCACCTGATCAAGAATACCCCGAAGGTCACGGGATTCCTGGGCTCGGACAACAAGCCGATTCCGATCACCGATGCCGAGGCCGCACGCATCCTGAACCAGGTTCAGGAAGGCATTGAGCGACCGAAGACATCGATCAGTTTTGAGGTCGGCGAGCAGGTTCGCGTCGCCGACGGTCCGTTCGCTTCCTTCAACGGTCTCGTCGAGGAAGTGGACGAACAGCGGGAGCGGCTCAAGGTGGCGGTTTCCATTTTCGGCCGGCCGACGCCGGTCGAGCTCGAATACGGGCAGGTCGAAAAGATCCGCTGATCGGATCGACTGCACGTGAACGGTGGGAGGCCCTTGAAGCCGGACCACTAACCTCAACTGCCGTCGCAAGACGGCGAGGGAAAGCAAATGGCGAAGAAAGTAGTCGGATACGTCAAATTGCAAGTGCCGGCGGGACAGGCCAATCCGTCACCGCCGATCGGTCCCGCGCTCGGTCAGCGCGGCCTCAACATCATGGAATTCTGCAAGGCCTTCAATGCGGCCACGCAGGGCATGGAGCCGGGCTCGCCCGTGCCGGTGATGATCACCGCATATCAGGACAAGTCCTTCACTTTCGAGATGAAGGCGCCGCCGGCGTCCTACTTCCTGAAGAAGGCCGCCAAGATCAATGCCGGCTCCAAGGAGCCGGGCAAGGGCGCTCCGGCGGGCAGGGTGACCATGGCGCAGTGCCGCGAGATCGCCGAAAAGAAGATCAAGGGCATGAATGCCCGCGACATCGAAGCCGCGGCGCGTGAGATTGCCGGTTCCGCCCGCTCGATGGGCCTCGAAGTGGTGGAGTAATGACATGGCCAACGCTGCCAAAGCGCATCAAGAAGAACACTGAAGGCCTGAGCCGCGCGAAGTTCTACGGCCTGGGCGAGGCTGTGAAGCTGGTCAAGGCGCGCGCCAATGCCAAGTTCGACGAGACGATCGAAGTCGCCATGAATCTCGGCGTCGATCCGCGCCATGCCGACCAGATGGTCCGTGGCGTGTGCAACCTGCCGAACGGGTCGGGCCGCAAGGTCCGGGTTGGCGGTTTCGCCAAGGGGCCAAGGCCGAGGAGGCGAAGAAGGCCGGGGCCGATATCGTTGGCGCCGATGATCTCTTCGAGATCGTCAGCAAGGGCACGATCGAGTTCGACCGCTGCATTGCGACGCCCGACATGATGGGCCTCGTCGGCCGTCTGGGTAAGGTGCTGGGCCCTCGCGGCCTGATGCCGAACCCCAAGGTCGGCACCGTGACCATGGATGTGACGGCGGCGGTCAAAGCGGCCAAGGGCGGCGCGGTCGAGTTCCGCGTCGAGAAGGCGGGCATCGTCCAGGCGGGCGTCGGCAAGGCGAGCTTCTCGGAGGAGCAGATCGCCGGCAACGTCAAGGCCTTCTGTCGATGCCGTGCTCAAGGCGAAGCCGCAGGGCGCGAAGGGTACCTTCGTCAAGAAAGTGTCCATTTCTTCGACTATGGGCCCCGGCCTCAAGCTCGATCTTGCCAGCGTTCTGACGGCTTAATACGAAACGAGTTTCCAGCTGGAAAACGAAAGTGTTTCAGCTGGTTAGCAGGAAATCTTAGGGTTTCTTGCAAACCTGTCCGAGATTGCTGGCGTGGGGAATTCCTCACTTAAACCGCGAAAGCCCGCATGAGATGGGTGTCAAAGAGATCGAAGTTCCAGATGGAACGAGATCGGTTTGAACCTAGAGGCCTCCGCTTTCCCGAACGTGGAGGGGACAGGCAAGTGAGCGCCGCTGAAGCTCACCTGCCTTTGTGCAGGTCGGGTTTCGGCGGTTGGTCCACCGGCGCCTTCATCCTCAGGATGAGGCGCCAACTAAGGAGAGAGCAAGTGGAAAGAGCTGAAAAGAAAGAGCTCGTCACAGCGCTCAACGAGGTGTTCCAAACCACCGGTGTTATCGTTGTGGCCCACAATAAGGGCCTGACTGTCAATCAGGTCAATGATCTGCGCGGCAGGATGGCCAAGGCAGGCGCGACCGTGAAGGTCGCGAAGAACCGTCTCGCCAAGCTTGCTCTGGATGGCACGCCGCAGCCGGGATCAAGGACCTGTTCACCGGTCCGACGATGGTGGCTTATGCCACCGATCCGGTTTCGGCGCCCAAGGTTGCCGCCGAATTCGCCAAGGCGAACGAAAAATTCGTCATTCTCGGCGGTGCGCTCGGCAAGACCATTATGGACGCCGCTGCGGTCAAGGCACTCGCCGAACTGCCCTCGCTCGACCAGCTCAGGGCAAAGATCGTTGGCATGATCCAGACGCCGGCCACCCGCATCGCGGGTGTGCTGCAGGCGCCTGCCGGCCAGCTTGCACGCGTGATCAACGCCTATGCCACCAAAGACAAGGCTGCCTGACGGCTCGCCTCTGAAACAACTGGTTCAAACCGATTGAAAGTGAGAAATGTAAAATGGCTGATCTGTCCAAAATTGTTGACGAACTTTCGAGCCTGACGGTCCTCGAGGCCGCCGAACTGTCGAAGCTCCTGGAAGAGAAGTGGGGCGTCTCCGCCGCTGCTCCGGTGGCGGTTGCCGCTGCTGGCGCTGCGGCTGCCGGCTGCTGCCCCGGCTGAAGAGAAGACCGAGTTCACGGTCGTGCTCGCCAAGACCGGCGACAAGAAGATCGAGGTCATCAAGGAAGTCCGTGCGATCACCGGTCTTGGCCTCAAGGAAGCCAAGGACCTGGTCGAGGGCGCCCCCAAGGCCGGTCAAGGAAGGCGTGAACAAGAAGGACGCCGAAGAGATGAAGAAGAAGCTCGAAGCGGTGGGGGCCACCGTCGAGCTGAAGTAATGACTATATCACGGCGGCTCCGGTGATGCCGGACCCCGTGATCCATAACTGGTGTGGTTTGCAACGGCTTTCTTGAAGCCCTTGAAAAGGGGCTTGAGGCAAGCCGTTGAATTGGCTTGTAAAAGCTCTACTTACGAAGGAAGAACACATGGCTGAGGCACAGACTGTCGCAAGTCGCAAGACGCTTCGCAAGTTTTTCGGCAAGATCGCGGAAGTCGCGGAAATGCCGAATCTCATCGAGGTTCAGAAGGAATCCTACGACCAGTTCCTGCAGGTGAAGGAACCCGCCGGCGGGCGGGCCAGTGAAGGCTTGCAGGCCGTTTTCAAATCGGTTTTCCCGATCACGCGATTTCACCGGTCAGGCCATGCTCGAATTCGTCCGCTACGAGTTCGAGCCGCCGAAGTATGACGTTGATGAGTGCCAGCAGCGCGGCATGACCTATGCGGCGCCGCTCAAGGTGACGCTGCGTCTGATCGTGTTCGAGATCGACCAGGACACCGGCGCAAAGTCGGTCAAGGACATCAAGGAGCAGGACGTCTACATGGGCGACATGCCGCTTCATGACCTCGAACGGCACCTTCGTCGTCAATGGCACCGAGCGCGTCATCGTCTCCCAGATGCACCGCTCGCCCGGCGTGTTCTTCGACCACGACAAGGGCAAGACCCATTCCTCGGGCAAGCTGCTTTTTGCCGCCCGCATCATTCCCTATCGCGGCTCCTGGCTCGATTTCGAATTCGACGCCAAGGACATCATCCATGTGCGCATCGACCGCCGCCGCAAGCTGCCGATCACCACGCTTCTCTATGCGCTGGGTCTCGATGGCGAGCAGATCCTGCATTTTTCTACAAGACCGTTCCCTACACCCAGACCAAGGACGGCTGGCGCACGCCCTTCGATCCGCAGCGCTATCGCGGCCACAAGCCCGCGGTCGATCTCATCGACGCCAAGACCAAGCAGGTCGTCGTCGAGGCCGGCAAGAAGATCACGCCGCGGCTTGCCCGCAAGATCGCCGAGGACGGCGTCAAGGAGCTCCTGGTGCGCGATGAGGACCTGTATGGCCTCTATCTCGCCGATGAGCTCGTCAATGCGAAGACCGGCGAGATCTTCGCCGAAGCGGGCGATGAGATCACCGAGAAGCTCCTGAAAGGCGCTGAACGATGCCGGCTACAGTCAGCTCAACATCCTTGACATCGACCACATCAATACCGGCGCCTATATCCGCAATACGCTCAAGGCCGACAAGGTCGAGAGCTACGAGCAGGCGCTGATCGAAATCTACCGCGTCATGCGGCCCGGCGAACCGCCGACGCGCGAGACGGCGGAGGCCTTGTTCAACGGCCTGTTCTTCGATTCGGAGCGCTATGATCTCTCGGCCGTCGGCCGGGTGAAGATGAACATGCGCCTCGAGCTCGATGCCGCCGACACCGTGCGCGTGCTGCGCAGGGAGGACATCCTCGCGGTCATCAAGACGCTGCATGAACTGCGCGACGGCAAGGGTGATGTCGACGACATCGACCATCTCGGCAACCGCCGGGTTCGCTCGGTCGGCGAGCTCATGGAGAACCAGTATCGCCTGGGCTTGGTGCGCATGGAGCGCGCGATCAAGGAGCGCATGTCCTCGGTCGATATCGACACCGTCATGCCGCATGACCTGATCAACGCCAAGCCGGCGGCGTCGGCGGTGCGCGAGTTCTTCGGCTCCTCGCAGCTTTCGCAGTTCATGGACCAGACCAATCCGCTCTCCGAGATCACCCACAAGCGGCGTCTTTCGGCGCTTGGTCCGGGCGGTCTCACCCGCGAACGCGCCGGCTTCGAAGTGCGCGACGTGCATCCGACCCACTATGGCCGCATCTGCCCGATCGAGACGCCGGAAGGTCCGAATATCGGCCTCATCAACTCGCTCGCGACCTACGCGCGGGTGAACAAGTACGGCTTCATCGAAACGCCTTACCGCAAGGTGACCAATGGCAAAGTGTACGGACGAGGTGATCTATCTCTCGGCCATCGAAGAGGGCAAGCATCACATCGCCCAGGCCAACGTGCCGCTAACCAAGGACGGCAAGTTCGCGGAAGAGCTGGTGATCGCGCGCCATCACGGCGACGTGCTCACCGTGCCGCGCGAGAAGGTCGACTTTGTCGACGTTTCGCCGAAGCAGCTGGTCTCGGTCGCGGCCGCGCTCATTCCGTTCCTCGAGAATGACGACGCCAACCGCGCCCTCATGGGCTCGAACATGCAGCGCCAGGCGGTGCCGCTTGGTGCGCACCAACGCGCCGCTCGTCGGCACCGGCATGGAAGCCGTGGTTGCGCGCGACTCGGGCGCGGCCATCACGGCGCGCCGCACCGGCGTCGTCGATCAGGTCGACGCCAAGCGCATCGTCATTCGCGCCACGGAAGAAACCGATCCGACCAAGTCTGGCGTCGACATCTACACGCTCGCCGAAGTTCCAGCGCTCGAACCAGAACACCTGCATCAACCAGCGGCCGCTGGTGCGTGTGGGCGATCAGGTGAAGGCGGGCGACATCATCGCCGACGGTCCCTCGACCGATCTCGGCGACCTGGCGCTCGGCCAGAACGTGCTCGTCGCCTTCATGCCGTGGAACGGCTACAACTTCGAAGACTCGATCCTGCTCTCCGAGCGCATCGTGAAGGATGACGTGTTCACCTCCATCCACATCGAGGAATTCGACGTGATGGCGCGCGACACGAAGCTCGGCCCGGAAGAGATCACCCGCGATATCCCGAACGTCGGCGAAGAAGCGCTGAAGAACCTCGACGAAGCCGGCATCGTCTATATCGGTGCCGAAGTGAAGCCGGGCGACATCCTGGTCGGCAAGATCACGCCCAAGGGCGAAAGCCCGATGACGCCGGAAGAGAAGCTCTTGCGCGCCATCTTCGGCGAAAAGGCCTCCGACGTTCGCGACACCTCGCTCAAGCTGCCGCCGGGCGTCTCCGGCACGGTCGTTGAAGTGCGCGTCTTCAACCGCCACGGCGTCGACAAGGACGAGCGCGCGCTCGCCATCGAGCGCGAGGAGATCGAACGGCTCGCCAAGGACCGCGACGACGAACTCGCGATCCTCGACCGCAACTCCTATGGCCGCCTGCACGACTTCCTGGTCGGCAAGCCGGCGACCGGCGGGCCGAAGGGCCACAAGCTCGAAGGCAAGATCACCGAAAAGATCCTCGAGGATATTCCGCGCTCGCAATGGTGGAACATCGCACTGTCGAACGAGAAAGTCGATCGCCGAACTCGAAGCCATGAAGCAGCAGTACGAAGAAGTCGAAGAAGCGCCTGGAAAACCGCTTCCTCGACAAGGTCGAGAAGCTGCAGCGCGGCGACGAACTGCCGCCGGGCGTCATGAAGATGGTCAAGGTCTTCGTCGCTGTGAAGCGCAAGATCCAGCCGGGCGACAAGATGGCCGGCCGTCATGGCAACAAGGGCGTGGTGTCGAAGATCGTGCCGGTCGAGGACATGCCGTTCCTCGAGGACGGCACCCATGTCGACATCGTGCTCAACCCGTTGGGCGTGCCGAGCCGCATGAATGTCGGCCAGATTCTCGAAACGCATCTGGGCTGGGCTTGCGCCGGTCTCGGCAAGCAGATCGGTCGGATGCTCGATGCCTATCGCGAGATCGGCAAAGTCAAGCCGGTCCGCGACCAGATCAACAAGATCTACGGCAAGAACGAAGAGATCGACGCGCTCGACGACGATCAGGCTGGTGGAGCTCGCCGCACAATCTGACGCAAGGGCGTTCCGATCGCCACGCCGGTGTTCGATGGCGCGCGCGAGGAAGACATCGCCAACATGCTCAAGGAAGCGGGCCTCTCCTCATCGGGCCAGGTCAGGCTCTATGACGGCAAGACGGGCGAGGGTTTCGATCGCCAGGTGACGGTGGGCTACATCTACATGCTGAAGCTGCATCACCTTGTCGACGACAAGATCCATGCCCGCTCCATCGGCCCCTACAGCCTCGTCACCCAGCAGCCGCTTGGGCGGCAAGGCGCAGTTCGGCGGCCAGCGCTTCGGCGAAATGGAAGTGTGGGCGCTCGAAGCCTATGGCGCCGCCTACACGCTTGCAGGAGATGCTCACCGTCAAGTCGGACGACGTGGCCGGCCGCACCAAGGTCTATGAGGCGATCGTGCGCGGCGACGACACTTTCGAGGCGGGCATTCCGGAAAGCTTCAACGTGCTGGTCAAGGAAATGCGTTCGTTGAGCCTCAATGTGGAGCTGCAGAACTCGCAGCAGCAATCGTAATCGAGAGGGCAGGCCGGCCGAGACGGGCCTGCCTCACGAGCTTCGTCGCGTTCAGACATTCACCCTCGGCGGGAAGGCTACCCCCGCAAAAAGGAGAACAGTGACCCATGAACCAAGAGGTCATGAACATCTTCAACCCGGCATCGCCGCCGCAGACATTCGATCAGATCCGCATCTCGATCGCATCGCCCGGAAAAGATCCTGTCGTGGTCTTTCGGCGAGATCAAGAAGCCGGAAACCATCAACTACCGCACCTTCAAGCCGGAGCGTGACGGGCTGTTCTGCGCCCGCATTTTCGGGCCGATCAAGGACTATGAGTGCTTGTGCGGCAAGTACAAGCGGATGAAGTACAAGGGCATCATCTGCGAAAAGTGCGGCGTCGAGGTCACGCTGTCGAAGGTGCGGCGCGAGCGCATGGGCCATATCGAGCTGGCCGCACCGGTCGCCCACATCTGGTTCCTGAAGTCGCTGCCTTCGCGCATCGGCCTGCTCCTCGACATGATGCTCAAGGACATCGAGCGCGTGCTCTATTTCGAGCAGTATATCGTGCTCGAGCCGGGCCTTACCCCGCTCAAGCCACTATACAGCTCCTGACCGAGAGCGAGTACCTCAAGGCCCAGGAGGACTATGGCGAGGACAGCTTTCACCGCCGGCATTGGCGCCGAAGCCGTCCGCGAGATGCTGATGTCGATCAACCTTGATAAGCTGCGCGATGAACTGCGCGAGGAGCTCAAGGTGGCGACCGGCGATCTCAAGCCCAAGAAGCTCGCCAAGCGCCTCAAGATTGTCGAGTCCTTCATCGAGTCCGGCAACCGTCCGGAGTGGATGATCCTGACCGTCGTGCCGGTCATTCCCGCCGGAGCTGCGTCCGCTGGTCCCGCTCGACGGCGGCCGCTTTGCGACGTCGGATTTGAACGACCTCTATCGCCGCGTCATCAACCGCAACAACCGCCTGAAGCGGCTGATCGAGCTGCGCGCCCCCGACATCATCGTGCGCAACGAGAAGCGCATGCTGCAGGAAGCAGTCGATGCGCTGTTCGACAACGGCCGCCGCGGCCGCGTCATCACCGGCGCCAACAAGCGTCCGCTGAAGTCGCTGGCCGACATGCTGAAGGGCAAGCAGGGCCGCTTCCGCCAGAACCTGCTCGGCAAGCGCGTCGACTATTCCGGCCGCTCGGTGATCGTGGTCGGTCCCGAGCTCAAGCTGCATCAGTGCGGCCTGCCGAAGAAGATGGCGCTCGAGCTGTTCAAGCCGTTCATCTATTCGCGCCTCGACGCCAAGGGCCTGTCGGCCACCGTCAAGCAGGCGAAGAAGCTGGTCGAGAAGGAAAAGCCGGAAGTCTGGGATATCCTCGACGAGGTCATCCGCGAACATCCGGTGCTGCTCAACCGTGCGCCGACGCTTGCACCGCCTCGGCATCCAGGCCTTCGAGCCGGTGCTGATCGAAGGCAAGGCGATCCAGCTGCATCCGCTGGTCTGCGCGGCCTTCAACGCCGACTTCGACGGCGACCAGATGGCCGTGCACGTACCGCTTGTCGCTCGAAGCCCAGCTCGAAGCGCGCGTCCTGATGATGTCGACCAACAACATCCTGCATCCGGCCAATGGTCAGCCGATCATCGTGCCGTCGCAGGACATCGTTCTCGGCCTCTACTACCTGTCGATCATGCGCCAGAACGAGCCGGGCGAGGGCAAGGCCTTCGGTTCAATCGGCGGAGATCGATCATGCGCTGGCCGCGGGCGTCATCACGCTCCACACCAAGATCAAGGGCCGCGTGAAGGAAGCCGACGCCGAATGGCAAGTGAGCAAGACGCGCATCGTCGAGACGACGCCTGGCCGCATGAAGATCGGCGAATTGCTGCCGCAAGCCAAGGGCATTTCGCTATCGACCTGTGCAACCGGCTGATGACCAAGCGCGACATCTCGCAAGATGATCGACGCCGTCTATCGCCATTGCGGCCAGAAGGAGATCGGTCATCTTCTGCGACCGCGTCATGGGCCTCGGCTTCTTCAACGCCTACAAGGCGGGCATTTCCTTCGGCAAGGACGACATGGTCATCCCGGGCACGAAGGAAAAGTTCGTCGACGACACGCGCGAGGACTGGCCAAGGAATATCGAGCAGCAGTATATCGACGGCCTCATCACCCAGGGCGAGAAGTACAACAAGGTCGTCGATGCCTGGGCCAAGTGCACCGATCGCGTCGCCGACGAGATGATGAAGCAGATCTCGTCCGTCGCAGATGGACGAGGAGACCGGCCGCGAGAAGCCGGTCAACTCGATCTACATGATGAGCCATTCGGGTGCGCGCGGTTCGCCGGCGCAGATGAAGCAGCTTGCCGGCATGCGCGGCCTGATGGCCAAGCCGTCGGGCGAGATCATCGAGACGCCGATCATCTCGAACTTCAAGGAAGGCCTGACCGTTCTCGAGTACTTCAACTCGACGCACGGCGCCCGCAAGGGTCTTGCCGACACGGCGCTCAAGACCGCCAACTCCGGCTATCTGACCCGCCGCCTGGTCGACGTGGCGCAGGACGCATCATCAGCGAGGAGGATTGCGGCACCAAGACCGCGATCACGGCGCGGCCGATCATCGATGCCGGTGAAGTCATCGCTTCGCTCGGCGTGCGCGTTCTCGGCCGCACCGCGGCGGACGACGTCAAGGATCCGGCGACCGGCGCCGTCATCGTCAAGGCCGGCGAGGAGATCCTCGAGACCGCATGTCGAGAAGATCGAGAAGGCGGGTGTCCACGGAAATCCGCATCCGCTCGGTGCTGACGTGCGAGACCAAGTTCGGCGTCTGCGCCAAGTGCTATGGCCGCGATCTGGCCCGCGGCACGCCCGTCAACATGGGCGAGGCGGTTGGCGTCATCGCGGCCCAGTCGATCGGCGAGCCGGGCACCCAGCTCACCATGCGCACCTTCCATATCGGCGGCACGGCGCAGGTTCTCGACCAGTCCTTCGTCGAAGCAAACCACGAGGGCAAGATCAGGATCCGCAACCGAACGTGATGAAGGATTCGTCACGGCAAGCTCATGGTCATGGGCCGCAACGTCGCGATCGTCATCGAAGACGCCAAGGGCAATGAGCGCGCCGTTCACAAGGTGATCTACGGCACGCGGCTGTTCGTCGATGAAGGCGACAAGGTCAAGCGCGGCACCAAGCTCGCCGAGTGGGATCCGTATACGCGCCCGATCATGACCGAAGCCGACGGCACGGTCGAGTTCGAGGATGTCGTTGAGGGCGTGTCGCTGAACGAAATCGCCGACGAGGCGACCGGCATCACCAACCGCGTGATCATCGACTGGCGCAGCAATCAGCGCGGCTCGTCGCTGAAGCCGGCGATCGTCGTCAAGGATGCGGATGGCAAGGTGCACGAAGCTGGCACGCGGCGGCGAAGCCCGCTATCTGCTCTCGGTCGACGCCATTCTGTCGGTCGATCCGGGCACCAAGGTGAAGGCTGGCGACGTGCTTGCGCGTATCCCGCTGGAGAGCGCCAAGACCCGCGACATCACCGGCGGTCTGCCGCGCGTTGCCGAGCTCTTCGAGGCGCGCCGGCCGAAGGATCATGCGATCATCGCCGAAATCTCCGGCCGGGTCGAGTTCGGACGCGACTACAAGAACAAGCGGCGCATTCGCATCGTGCCGCAGGATGACTCGGTCGAGCCGGTGGAGTATCTCATCCCGAAGGGCAAGCACTTGCCGGTCCAGGAAGGCGACTTCATCGAGAAGGGCGAATACATGCTCGACGGCAATCCGGCGCCGCACGACATCCTGGCGATCAAGGGCGTGGAGGAGCTTGCCTCCTACCTCGTCAACGAGATCCAGGAAGTCTACCGGCTGCAGGGCGTGTCATCAACGACAAGCACATCGAGGTGATCGTCCGCCAGATGCTGCAGAAGGTCGAGATCACCGATGCGGGCGAATCGACGCTGCTGGCCGGCGAGCAGCTCGACCAGGTCGAACTCGACGACGAAAACGAGAAGCTGGTCGCCGACGGCCGCAAGCCTGCCACGGGCGTTCCGGTTCTGCTCGGCATCACCAAGGCTTCGCTGCAGACGCGGTCCTTCATCTCGGCGGCATCCTTCCAGGAGACGACGCGTGTTCTCACCGAAGCCTCGGTCGTCAGGGCAAGATCGACACGCTCGAAGGCCTCAAGGAGAACGTCATCGTCGGCCGGCTGATCCCGGCCGGCACCGGCGGCATGCTGGCGCGCTTCAAGCAGGTGGCCGACAAGCGCGACACGCTTATCCTCGAGGAGCAGGCCAAGGGCAAAGAGGTCCTGCCCGCCGCGGAATAAGCGGCGCATCGCAGCGAAATCAAGCCCGGCGGAGCAATCCGCCGGGCTTTTTTTGTCGTTGAACGACCTGGTGGCGCTGTCGCGAAGGTCAGGCGCCTTTTTCCTTGCGATGTGCTTCGGCCATCTCGGCCAGGCTCTTGAAGTGGAAGTCAACCTTCGGCGGGTTCGCCGGCATGACTGTGGCACCACTGCCCTCTCTGCCGAAGCGGCGGTCGACCCAGGCGCGGGCGAGGCCTACGCGCTCGGCCGCGACATGGTCGTGATGCAGGCTTTGAGCGGTATGCAGGATCTCGGACTTGCGAATGCCAAGGTCCGCTTCGACATGTTCGATAAGATAGGCGAAGTTGCGCGGGTCGGGCTTGTAGGAGCCGACATCCTCGGCGGTATAGACCGCATCGAAGGTGACACCGAGTTTCTTGTTGCTTGTGGCAAAGCTCGCGCGATCGACATTCGACAGAATGACCAGCTTGAAGTGGCGCTTGAGATAAGAAAGCGCCGCGGCGGAATCGGGGAAGGCCGGCCAATCGGGCACGGAGGCGCCGAAACGGTCATGCAGATCGGCATGGGCATGGAAATCCCATGACTTCGCCATGCGCGCATGGACGACCGCGAGAAGGGTCGAATAGCGCAGCGATGGCGTTTCGCGCTCCTGTTCGGTCTCCAGGCGGGCGAAAATGTCGAGCGCCGTCTCGCGGCCGACATTCAGCGCTTCCGCGGAGATGAGCGGCTGCAGCGCATTCCACAGTCCGGTTTCCCAGTCGATCAGCGTGCCATAGCAATCGAAGGTCAGCGCCTTGAAATCGCTCAGCTTCATCTTGGGTCCTCCTCATGAACGAGGCGAGTTTAGCTGAAAGCCCAAGGCCCGTGATGAGCCAAAGCTCCGGCTGGCCTAGCCGAAATTACGACGCGCCGCCCTGAACTGCGATGGGGTCACGCTGAAGCGTTGCCGGAACAAGCGGTTGAAGGAGGAGACATTCTGATAGCCCAGGTCATAGGCGATCTCGGAAATGGGATCAGACGTGGTGATGAGCCGGTCGACGGCGCTGTCGAGGAGCTTGCGCAAATGGAACTGCTTGGGTGACTGGCCGGTCGTTGCCCGGAAAAGGGCATGGAATTGGCTCTGGCCGAGTCCGGCAGCGCGCGCCATTGCGGCCACTTTCGTTTCTCCTTGGCCATGGGCGGCGGCGAGGATGCGCCGGTCGGACGCTTTGCTTGCAGGCCGGAGGAGCTGCAGGCCCGCAAGCGCCAGGTGGATCACGTCCGGGGCCCGTTTGGCGTCGGCCTCGACCTCGCGGCCCAGCAGACTGTACAAGCGCCAGATGAACGGATCGATCTGCGTCGTAATCCTATCCCGGTAGTGCAGGACAGAGGGAAGCGAGTCCGCGGAGAATGCCGCGGCTTCGACATTGAGGACGAGCATGCAACAGTCCCGACTCGGCTGAAAATCGTGGATAGCGCGCTGCGGGATGACGGCGATCGCGTGGCTCGACACGATATCAGTGCGCCCATTGATGGCAATCCGCATTGAGCCCTGCAAAGGGAAGAGGATTTGGCTGTAATCGTGGAGGTGCCGATCACCGCCGCTATAGCGGCGAATTTCGAGCTGGGCGGACATGGATCTCTCGCTTGCTGGACCCTCTACAGGTCAGGGTCAAAGAGGCTCGTCTCTACGCCGATGCTCTAACCCTGCCAATAGACGACAATACCCTTGACGGCGGAAAGGACCGCCAGGACGGCCAGCAGGATGAGCACCCCTTTGCGAAAGGTCGCCGTATTGGTGCTCGCAAAGCCTCACGTCGGTCATGAGGAAATAGGCGATAAGGGACGCACGGCCAGCCACGGTGCCGGCGGGAGAGGCGAAGTAGAACAGGATCACGGGCGGACCGCCAATGCCGAAGGCGCGATTGGCAAGGCCCGAGGCGGTGCCGACCGCGCCTGAAGCAACGGTGCTTGGCATCGTTTTCAGGGCAAAGTCCTGCCAGAGGAAGCAAACCGCGGTGAGGACGAAGAGAGCGAGCGCGACCTGCATCGGCGGTGCGGGGATATTGGCGAGGAGCCAGACACCGAGTGGCGTGCCGATCATGCAGCCGATGATCAACGGTGCGAGCGAACGCCAATGGATGTCCTTCCAGATCGTGGAAAGGAGATGCAGGCTCGCGGCGATTTCGAGCATGAACATCGTTGGAATGATGGTTGCCGGCGCCATCAGCAAGGACAAGGCCGTGATGACCAGAAGCGAGAAGCCGAACCCCGCATAGCCCCGCACGATCGCCGCAAGGAAGACGAAGAGCGAGCTAAGCGCGAGAACAGGAAAAGTGGTCACCAGTTTTCCGTCCGATCTCGCGTCAAATGCAAGATTTTGATCACGTTCATCACTTCAGGTCGAAGCGGCCTGAGGTGATCGCGATCTCCGCCCAAGATCAGAGGCGACATCGCCAGCGCTCAATAGCCGGCAAAACTGCGGTCGAGCGCATCTTCCACCGCAGCCACGTCCTCCTTGGTGATACACATCGGTGGCACCATGCGGAGAATGTTGCGGTTGGCGCCGGACTTTGAGACCACGATGCCGTTCTCGCGCGTCTTCTCGAAAATCTCCGCCGTCTCCTTGGTCGCGGGCGCCTTGCTCTTGCGGTCGGTGACGAGTTCGATCGCCAGCATCAGGCCATGGCCGCGGACGTCGCCGATAATCTCGTATTTCTGGTGCAGGCGGTTCAGCACCGCTTTGAGCTCGGCGCCGACGGTCTTCGAATTCTGCTGCAGCTTTTCCTCATCGATCACCTTGAGGACGGCGCGACCGGCGGCGCAGGCCATCGGGCTCGCGCCATAGGTGTTGAAGAAGAACTTCTTGGCGAGACTTTCAGCAACGTCGCGCCGCGCCACCACGGCGGCGAGCGGAAAGCCGTTGCCGATGCCTTTCGCCATGACGACGATCTCAGGCACGACACCGTGGTGCTCGAAACCCCAGAAATTGTCGCCGGTCCGGCCGAAGCCGGACTGCACCTCATCGACGATCAGGACGCCGCCCGCATCGCGCACTTTGCGCGCGGCCGATTTCAGATAGCCGTCGGGCAATTCGACGATGCCGCCATAGCCCTGGATGGGCTCGACGATGAGGCCGGCAAGCTTGCCCGGTGTCGCATACTGGATGGTGCGATCGATCTCGGCGAGATAAGCCTCGGTGTCGTCGCCGAAGATGCCGCGATAGGGATCGGGATTGGCGATGTGGTGGATGCCGCCGAGGAGGGGGATCGCATGACGGAAGCCCGCTGATGCCGGTCAGTGACTGGGCGCCGATGGTGGCGCCGTGATAGGCGTTGCGCAGGGCCAGCATATCGATATTGCGGGTGAAGGTCTGGGCCATGATGAGTGCCAGATCGATGGCCTCGGCGCCGCTATTGGTGAAATGCACCACCCAGTCCTGCCCGGTCGGCATGCGGGCCGCCAGTTCCTCGGCGTAATGGGCGGGCACGGGATGATAGAACATCGTAGTGCAATGCTGGAGCATCCGGATCTGCTCTTCGACCGCCCGGGTCACGGTCGGGTGGGCATGGCCCACAGAGATGCAGACATTCATGCCGAGCAGGTCGAGATATTTCCTATCCTTCTCGTCCCAGAGGTACTGGCGCTCGCCGCGCGAGAAGATGAGCGGTGACCTGTAAGGGACGAAGGCACGCTGGGAGGCGGCATAATATTTGTCGCGGCGCGCAATGATCGCTTCATCCGACCAGTCGGTAGCGAGTTCTGCCATGGAAGAGCTCCCCCAATTGCCGGAGGCAATTTTTGCTGTTTTGCGACAGGATTCTAGGACCAGAGTGAAATTAAAACGGGGCCATCAGGCCCCGTTTCAGTTGCCTCAACGTCAATATTGATCAATTGGCCGCCGCCACGGCGGATTCGGGCTCGATCAGGCCGATCAGGGCCCCAGCCGAATCGCGTG
Organism: uncultured Alphaproteobacteria bacterium; assembly: GCA_963841765.1. GTDB lineage: Bacteria > Pseudomonadota > Alphaproteobacteria > Rhizobiales > Aestuariivirgaceae > Taklimakanibacter. The sequence goes on along the minus strand of CAWJDZ010000026.1, from coordinate 122,647 downwards.
ACTACCGCGAGCTTGCCGACGCCCGGCACGAAAGCCGAGGGGCGCATGATCTCGCCGCCTTCCCGCACCGTATCCTGCTCCGCCTTCTGAATATCGGTCACCGACAGGTAGGTCATCCAATGAGAGGGAATGCCTGAATATTGGGGAGAGGTCAGCTCGAAAATGCCACCGACGGGCTTCTCGTCCTTCCGGGCAATCCAATAGCTGCCGCCATCGGGGAGGGTCGTCGGATCGAATTGCCACCCTAGGGTGCGGCCATAGAAGGCCAAGGCGATTTCGGGTTCCCAGGTATTGAGTTCGTGCCACCAGGCGGGCTGAGCCAGCATCATCGACAATCTCCCTTTCGAAGGACTGCCGTCCGGAGGCGATCATGGGAGGCCGATGTGGCGCGATTGCGGCAATTTAGCCGCAGAAAAAATAGCGTAATTTTCTTGCTTTCAGGGGTTGACGGCATCGGGGCGCACCAGTATGTTCCGCGCGTTTTCAGGCGGCAGGCAGTAGGTGCTTCGCGCATCCTAAACGCTGGCGGAAAACAATTTTGAACATTCAAGGTCACGACCTCAAGGCCCTGCCGGCATGCGGTCCTCTGGTTTTGAGGCGCTGCGCACCTTCCTGAGCCGGATGCGCCAGCGCTTTTGTCATGTGCGATGCAACATCGTTCGGGCTCAAACAGTTTTGCGAAGGTAGAGACAAGGCCCAATGCCGACGATCAACCAGCTCATCCGCAAGCCGCGCTACCGCTCCGACCTATCGGAACAAGGTGCCGGCGATGCAGGCATGCCCGCAGAAGCGCGGCGTCTGCACGCGCGTCTATACGACCACGCCGAAGAAGCCGAACTCGGCGCTGCGCAAGGTCGCGCGCGTGCGCCTCACCAATGGCTTCGAAGTCACGAGCTACATTCCGGGCGAGGGCCACAATCTTCAGGAACACTCGGTGGTCATGATCCGCGGCGGCCGCGTCAAGGACCTGCCGGGCGTGCGCTATCACATCATCCGCGGCGTGCTCGACACCCAAGGCGTCGTCAAGCGCCGTCAGCGCCGTTCGAAATACGGCGCCAAGCGTCCGAAATAACGCGGGAGATCGAGCACATGTCACGTCGCCACCGCGCCGATAAACGAGAGATCAACCCGGATCCGAAGTTCGGCGATCTCATCGTTTCCAAATTCATGAACAACCTGATGCATGACGGCAAGAAGTCGGTCGCCGAGGCGCATCGTCTATGGCGCCTTCGACAAGATCCAGGCCAAGGCCAAGCAGGACCCGGTCGCAGGTCTTCCATCAGGCGCTCGACAATGTGAGCCCGGCGATCGAAGTCCGCTCGCGCCGCGTCGGCGGCGCCACCTATCAGGTGCCGGTCGAAGTGCGCACCGAGCGCCGCCAGGCGCTGGCCATCCGCTGGATCATCATCGCCGCGCGCGGCCGCAACGAAAACACCATGGTCGACCGGCTGTCCGGCGAACTCTCGATGCCGCCAACAACCGCGGCACGGCGGTCAAGAAGCGCGAAGACACCCACCGGATGGCGGAGGCGAACCGCGCCTTCTCGCACTATCGCTGGTAAGCCACCCGAGGAATCAAGATCATGCCCCGCACCCACGCCATCGAAGACTATCGCAACTTCGGCATCATGGCCCACATCGATGCCGGCAAGACGACGACGACCGAGCGCATCCTCTATTATTCCGGCAAGAGCCACAAGATCGGCGAAGTGCATGACGGCGCCGCCACCATGGATTTCATGGAGCAGGAGCAGGAGCGCGGCATCACCATCACCTCGGCCGCCACGACGACCTTCTGGAACGGCAAGCGCCTCAACATCATCGACACGCCCGGCCATGTCGATTTCACCATCGAAGTCGAGCGCTCGCTGCGCGTGCTCGACGGCGCGGTATGCGTGCTCGATTCGAACCAGGGCGTCGAGCCGCAGACCGAGACGGTCTGGCGCCAAGGCGACAAGTACAATGTGCCGCGCATCGTGTTCTGCAACAAGATGGACAAGACCGGCGCCTCTTTCGAGCAGTGCATCAAGGACATCAAGGAGCGCCTCGGCGCCAAGCCGGTTCCCATCCAGCTGCCGATCGGCTCGGAAGCGAACTTCAAGGGCATCATCGATCTCGTCCGCATGAAGGCGGTGGTCTGGGAAGAAGAATCCCTCGGCGCCAAGTATCATGACGAAGAAATTCCGGCCGACCTCAAGGACGCCGCCGAAGCCGCGCGCCAGGAGATGATCGAAGCCTGCGCCGAGCTCGACGAGCAGGCGACGGAAGACTATCTCAACGGCAAGGAAATCTCCAACGAGACGATCAAGAAGCTTCTGCGCAAGGCGGTGGTCACCGGCGCTTTCTTCCCGGTGCTGTGCGGCTCGGCCTTCAAGAACAAGGGCGTACAGCCGCTGCTCGATGCCGTTGTCGACTATCTGCCCTCGCCGCTCGACCGCCCCTCGATCAAGGGCATCGACGTCAAGACCGGCGAAGAGACCGTGCGCATGGCTTCCGACACCGAGCCGCTTGTCCATGCTCGCCTTCAAGCTCATGGACGACCAGTATGGCATCCTGACCTTCTGCCGCATCTATTCGGGCAAGCTTGAGCAAGGGCACCTCGCTGCTCAACTCGACGCGCGAGAAGACCGAGCGCGTCGGCCGCATGGTTCTCATGCATGCCAATACGCGCGAGGAAATCTCCGAAGCCTATGCCGGCGACATCGTCGCGCTCGTCGGCCTCAAGGATACCCGCACCGGCGATACGCTGTGCGATCCGGCAAAGCCAGTCATCCTCGAGAAGATGGATTTCCCCGATCCCGTGATCGAGATGGCGGTCGAGCCCAAGACCAAGGCCGACCAGGAGAAGATGGGCGTGGCGCTGCACAAGCTCGCGACCGAGGATCCGTCCTTCCGCGTTTCGACCGATCGCAGAATCCGGCCAGACCATCATCAAGGGCATGGGCGAGCTTCATCTCGACATCAAGGTCGACATCCTGAAGCGCACCCACAAGGTCGAAGTGAATGTCGGCGCCCCGCAGGTGGCCTATCGCGAAACCATCACCCGCCAGGCCGAAGTCGACTACACCCACAAGAAGCAGACCGGCGGTTCCGGCCAGTTCGCCCGCGTCAGATCGTCGAGATCGAGCCCAACGAGAAGGGCAAGGGCTATGAGTTCGAAAGCAAGGTTGTCGGCGGCTCGGTGCCGAAGGAATTCATCCCCGGCGTCGAAAAGGGCCTGAACTCGGTCATGACCTCGGGCATGGTCGCGGGCTTCCCGGTCGTCGACGTCAAGGTGGCGCTGGTCGACGGCGCCTATCACGAGGTCGACTCCTCGGCGATCGCCTTCGAAATCGCCGCGCGCGCGGCCTTGCGCGAAGCGCTTGCAGAAGGCGGGATCCGTCCTGCTCGAGCCGATCATGAAGGTCGAGGTCACGACGCCTGAGGATTATCTCGGCGGCGTCATCGGCGATCTCAACTCCCGGCGTGGCCAGATCATCGGCACCGGCAGCGCGGCAACGCGCAGATCGTCAATGCGATGGTGCCGCTCGCCAACATGTTCGGCTACGTCAACAACCTGCGCTCGATGAGCCAGGGACGCGCCAGCTACACCATGCAGTTCGATCACTATGAGCAGGTGCCGACGGCGGTTGCTCAGGAAGTCCAGAAGAAATTCGCTTAATCCACGAAGTCAAGTACCCGAAGAACGGAGTACTCCGATGGCCAAAGAGAAATTCAACCGCGACAAGCCGCATTGCAACATTGGGACGATTGGGCATGTCGATCATGGCAAGACGTCGTTGACGGCGGCGATCACCAAGGTTCTGGCGGAGACGGGTGGGGCGACCTATACGGCCTATGACCAGATCGACAAGGCGCCGGAAGAGAAGGCGCGCGGCATCACGATTTCGACCGCGCATGTCGAGTATCAGACCAAGGCGCGGCACTATGCCCATGTCGATTGCCCGGGCCATGCCGACTATGTGAAGAACATGATCACCGGTGCGGCCCAGATGGATGGCGCGATCCTGGTGGTTTCGGCGGCCGACGGCCCGATGCCGCAGACGCGCGAGCACATCCTGCTGGCCCGCCAGGTCGGCGTTCCGGCGCTGGTTGTGTACATGAACAAGGTCGACATGGTGGACGATCCCGAGCTTATCGAGCTGGTGGAGATGGAAGTGCGCGAGCTTCTGTCGTCCTATCAGTTCCCGGGCGATGAGATCCCGATCGTCAAGGGCTCGGCCTTGATGGCGCTCGAGGGCAAGAACCCGGAGCTTGGCCATGACTCGATCCTGAAGCTGATGGAGGCGGTTGACAGCTATATTCCGCAGCCTGACCGTCCGAAGGACCAGCCGTTCCTGATGCCGATCGAGGATGTGTTCTCGATCTCGGGCCGCGGCACGGTTGTGACGGGGCGCATCGAGCGCGGCATTGTGAAGGTTGGCGAGGAAGTCGAGATCATCGGCATTCGTCCGACGACCGAAGACGGCGGTGACGGGTGTCGAGATGTTCCGCAAGCTGCTGGATCAGGGCGAGGCTGGCGACAATGTCGGCGCGCTGCTGCGCGGCATCGACCGCGACGGGTGTCGAGCGCGGCCAGGTTCTGGCGAAGCCGGGCTCGATCACGCCGCACAAGAAGTTCAAGGCGGAGGCCTATATTCTGACCAAGGAGGAGGGTGGCCGTCACACGCCGTTCTTCACCAACTATCGTCCGCAGTTCTATTTCCGGACGACCGATGTGACCGGGGTTGTGACGCTGCCGCGAGGGCACCGAGATGGTGATGCCTGGCGACAATGTGACGATGGATGTCGAGCTGATCACGCCGATCGCGATGGAAGAGAAGCTGCGTTTCGCCATCCGCGAAGGCGGCCGAACCGTCGGCGCCGGCGTCGTCGCCAAGATTGTTGAATAACGGATCAGTTGCAAACAGATGCAAACGCAACAACATCCGCATCCGTCTCAAAGCGTTCGACCATCGTATCCTCGATACGTCGACGCGCGAGATCGTGAACACGGCAAAGCGTACGGGCGCGCAGGTGCGCGGGCCCGTTCCGCTGCCGACCCGCATCGAGCGTTTCACGGTGAACCGCTCGCCGCATGTCGACAAGAAGAGCCGTGAGCAGTTCGAGATGCGGACGCATCGGCGTCTTCTGGATATCGTTGATCGGAACCCGCAGACGGTCGATGCGCTGATGAAGCTCGACCTGGCTGCCGGTGTTGATGTTGAGATCAAGCTCTGAACGGGCTTATTGAGGAGTGAAGCGATGCGTTCTGGCCTCATCGCACAGAAACTGGGCATGACCCGCATCTACACGGATGACGGGCAGCAAGTGCCGGTCACCGTGCTGAAGGTGGACAATTGCCAAGTCGTCGCCCACAAGACCGCTGACAAGCACGGCTATACCGCGCTGCAGCTTGGCGTCGGCACGCCCAAGATCAAGCGCCTGACCAAGGCCGAGCGCGGCCATTTCGCGGCGGCCAAGGTCGAGCCGAAGCGCAAGCTGCAGGAGTTCCGCGTGAGCCCCGACAATCTCATCGCGGTCGGCGCTGAAATCACCGTCGATCACTTCGTCCCCGGCCAGTTCGTCGACGTGACCGGCACCTCGATGGGCAAGGGCTTCGCCGGCGGCATGAAGCGCTGGAACTTCGCCGGCCTGCGCGCCACGCACGGCGTGTCGGTCAGCCACCGCTCCATCGGTTCGACCGGCAACCGCCAGGATCCCGGCAAGGTGTTCAAGAACAAGAAGATGCCGGGCCATCTCGGCGCCGAGCGGGTGACGACGCAGAACATCGAGGTCGTCAAGACCGACAAGGATCGCGGCCTGATCATGGTCCGCGGCTCGGTTCCGGGCGTCAAGGGCGGCTGGGTTTCGGTGCGCGATGCGGTCAAGCGCAAGCTTCCCGAGCAGGCGCCGAAGCCCGGCGCGTTCAAGGCGCCGGTCCAGCAGCTCCAGCGGCTGAAGCTGCGGCGAAGGAGTAAGGATGCCTGTCATGAAAGCCGACATTCAAACCATCGAGGCCAAGAAGGCCGGCTCGGTCGATCTGGCCGAGCATATCTTCGGACTCGAGCCGCGCGCCGATATCCTGCATCGGGTCGTCCAGTGGCAGCTCAACAAGCGCCAGGCCGGCACGCATCAGGCCAAGACGCGCGGCGAAATCAACCGCACCGGCAAGAAGTTCGGCAACCAGAAGGGCTCGCGGCGGCGCCCGCCACGGTTCGCGTCGCGCCGGCATCTTCGTCGGCGGCGGCAAGGCCTTCGGCCCGCGTTCGCGCAGCCATGAGACGCGACTGCCGAAGAAGGTGCGCGCACTCGGCCTGCGTCATGCGCTCTCGTCGAAGGCCAAGGCTTCCGAGCTCATCATCCTCGACAAGGCCGAAGTCGAAGGAGGCCAAGACCAAGACGCTGAAGGCGGCCTTCGCCAAGCTTGGCCTCGACAACGCGCTGATCATCGACGGCGCCGACGCTCAACGAGGGCTTTGCCGCAGCGGCGCGCAACATTCCCAATATCGACGTGCTGCCGGTGCAGGGCATCAATGTCTATGACATCCTGCGCCGCAAGAAGCTGGTCCTGACCAAAGCCGCCGTCGAAGCGCTGGAGGCGCGGTTCAAATGAGCAAGGAACATTTCTACGACATCATCCGCGGCCCGGCGATCACCGAAAAGGGCACCCTGGTTTCCGAGAACAACCAGGTCGTCTTCAATGTCGCCTCGGACGCCACCAAGCCGCAGATCAAGGCCGCCGTCGAAGGCCTGTTCGGCGTCAAGGTCAAGGCGGTCAATACGCTGGTGCGCAAGGGCAAGCTCAGCGCCGTTTCAAGGGCAAGCCGGCGCGCCTCGGCGACGTCAAGAAGGCCTATGTGACGCTCGAACGAGGGCCAGCGGCTCGATGTGACGACGGGCCTCTGAGTGAAGAGATTGCGAAACATGGCACTCAAGACATACAACCCGACAAGCGCCGGCCACCGCCACGTGGTGCATGGTCGACCGCAGCCATTTGTGGAAGGGCGAGCCGGTCAAGGCGCTTGACCGAGGGCCTCACCAAGAACGGCGGGCGCGGCAATCACGGGCCGCATCACGTCGCGCCGCAAGGGCGGCGGCCACAAGCAGGCCTATCGCCTGGTCGATTTCCAGCGCAGCAAGTTCGATGTCGCGGCAACGGTCGAGCGTCTCGAATATGATCCGAACCGCACCGCCTACATCGCCCTCATCAAATATGCCGATGGCGAGCAGTCCTACATCCTGGCGCCGCAGCGTCTGGCGGTCGGCGACACGGTGATGTCGGGCCATCCGTCGACGTGAAGCCCGGCAATGCCATGCCGCTCGGCGTCCATGCCGGTCGGCACGATCATCCACAATATCGAGACCAAGCCCGGCAAGGGCGGTCAGCTCGCCCGTGCCGCCGGCACCTATGCGATGCTCGCCGGCCGCGACCAGGGCTATGCGCTGCTCAAGCTCAAGTCGGGCGAAACCCGCATGGTGCGCGCCGAATGCATGGCGACGGTCGGCGCGGTTTCCAATCCCGACCATGTCAACGAGATCATCGGCAAGGCCGGCCGCACCCGCTGGAAGGGCGCGCGTCCGGTGTCGCGCGGCATCGCCCGCAACCCGGTCGACCATCCCAATGGCGGCCGCACCAACGGCGGCAAGCACTGGGCCACGCCCTGGGGCAAGCCGACCAAGGGCAAGAAGACCCGCAACAACAAGGCGACGCAGAAGTTCATCGTGCGCAGCCGTCATGACGCAAGAAATCGCATTAAGAGGTAGCCCGTGGCACGTTCGCTATGGAAAGGCCCGTTCGTCGACGGGTATCTCTTGAAGAAGGCGGATGCCGCGCGCTCGAGCGGCCGCAACACTCCGGTCAAGACCTGGAGCCGCCGGTCGACGATCCTGCCGCAGTTCGTGGGCCTGACCTTCCAGGTCCACAACGGCAACAAGTTCATTCCGGTCCTCGTGTCGGAGGACATGGTCGGCCACAAGCTCGGCGAGTTCGCGCCGACGCGGATCTTCCACGGCCATACCGCCGCCGACAAGAAGGCGACGAAGGCATCCAGAGCAGCCATGAGCAAGACATCACGAAAGCGCTCGCTTGCCGACAACGAGGCGAAGGCCGTGACCCGCTCGATCCGCATGTCGCCGCGCAAGCTCAACGAAGTCGCCGCGGTGCATCCGCGGCAATGAAGGTCGACAAGGCGCTGGCCGAACTCACCTTCTCGCGCCGCCGCATCGCCGGCACGATCAAGAAGACGCTCGAATCGGCGATCGCCAATGCCGAGAACAATCATGATCTCGACATCAACCAGCTCGTTGTCGCCGAGGCCCATGTCGGCAAGAACCTGGTGATGAAGCGCTGGACGCCGCGCGCGCGCGGCCGCGTCGGACGCATCGAGAAGTTCTTCAGCCAGCTGACGATCATCGTTCGCGAAGCTCGAAAGAGGAGGCCGCCTGATGGGCCAGAAAGTCAATCCGATCGGCCTGAGGCTCGGCATCAACCGCACCTGGGACTCGCGCTGGTATCGCCAACCGCCGCGAATACGGCAAGCTGCTGCATGAGGACATGAAGATCCGCAACTATCTGCGCGAGCAGCTCAAGCAGGCCGGCGTTTCCAAGGTTCTGATCGAGCGTCCGCACAAGAAGTGCCGCGTCACCATCTACTCGGCGCGCCCCGGCGTCGTCATCGGCAAGAAGGGCGCCGACATCGAGAAGCTGCGCAAGAAGGTCGCCGAGATGACGAGTTCGGAGGTGCATCTCAACATCGTCGAAGTGCGCAAGCCCGAGATCGACGCGACGCTGGTTGCCGAGAACATCGCCCAGCAGCTCGAGCGCCGCGTGGCGTTCCGCCGCGCCATGAAGCGCGCCGTGCAGTCGGCGCAGCGCATGGGCGCGGAAGGCATCAAGATCACCTGCGCTGGCCGTCTCGGCGGCGCGGAAATCGCCCGCACCGAATGGTATCGCGAGGGCCGCGTGCCGCTGCATACGCTGCGCGCCGATGTCGACTATGGCACCGCCACCGCCGTCACGGCCTATGGCACCAACGGCGTCAAGGTCTGGATCTTCAAGGGCGAGATCCTCGAGCACGATCCGATGGCGCAGGACAAGCGCAATGAGCGAGACGCCAGGAGGGCCAGCGTCCGCGCCGCGACCGCGACGCGACGGCGGCCTGAGATCTGAGGTAAGCGATCATGCTGCAACCGAAACGAACCAAATTCCGCAAGGCCCACAAGGGCCGCATCCATGGCAAGGCGACGAGCTGCAACAACCTCGATTTCGGCGCCTTTGGCCTCAAGGCGCAGGAGCCCGACCGGCTGACCGCCCGCCAGATCGAAGCGGCCCGCCGTGCGCTGACGCGCGGCATGAAGCGCGCCGGCCGCATCTGGATCCGCGTCTTCCCGGACGTTCCGGTGTCGAAGAAGCCGGCCGAAGTGCGCATGGGTTCCGGCAAGGGCTCGACCGAATACTGGGCCTGCCCGGGTGAAGCCGGGCCGCGTCCTGTTCGAGGTCGACGGCGTCAGCCGCGCGATCGCCGAGGAAGCGCTGGCGCTTGCGGCCGCCAAGCTTCCGATCAAGACGCGCTTCGTGGCGCGGCTTGGCGAGTGAGCGGAGGCCGTGCGATGAAAACCAGCGACGTCAAGGCGATGACCGCCGATCAGCTCAAGGACGAGCTGCTCAAGCTCAAGAAGGAGCAGTTCAACCTGCGCTTCCAGAAGGCGACGGGCCAGATCGAGAACACCGCGCGCATCCGCCAGATCCGCCGCGACGTCGCCCGGATCAAGACGGCGCAGCGCAGCCGCGCCTCGGCGCGGCGAAGTAGGAGAGAGAATGATGCCGAAACGCATCCTGCAAGGCGTGGTGGTGAGCGACAAGAACGACAAGACCATCGTGGTCAAGGTCGAACGCCGTCTGACCCATCCGGTTCTGAAGAAGACGGTGCGCCTGTCGAAGAAGTATCATGCGCATGACGAGAAGAACGACCGCCAAGATCGGCGATGTCGTGCGCATCGAAGAGACCCGGCCGCTTTCGAAGCAGAAGCGCTGGACGCTTCGTCGAGAAGGTGGCCGCGGGCCAAGGCATGAATCGGATCGAATAAGGAAAGCGGGCGAGCTGCCGTGCGCCAGTGAAACAGGTGATGCCATGATCCAGCAAGAAACCAATCTCGATGTCGCCGACAATTCCGGCGCGAAGCCGCGTACAGTGCATCAAGGTGCTGGGCGGCTCGAAGCGCAAATATGCCTCCGTCGGCGACGTCATCGTCGTGTCGGTCAAGGACGCCATTCCGCGCGGACGCGTGAAGAAGGGCAATGTGATGAAGGCGATCGTGGTGCGCACCGCCAAGGACATCCGCCGCGCCGACGGCTCGATCATCCGCTTCGACCGCAATGCGGCGGTGCTGATCAACGCCCAGGGCGAGCCGGTCGGAACCCGCATTTTCGGACCCGTGCCGCGCGAGCTGCGCGCCAAGAACCAGATGAAGATCATTTCGCTGGCGCCGGAGGTGTTGTGATGGCGGTGAAACTCAAAATCCGCAAGGGCGACAAGGTCGTCGTCATTACCGGCAAGGACAAGGGCAAGGTCGGCGAAGTGCTGCGCGTTCTTCCCGAAGGACAACCGGGCGCGTCGTCCAGGGCGTCAACGTCGCGCGCCGCCACCAGAAGCAGACGCCGGCCCAGGAAGGCGGCATCGTCTCCAAGGAAATGCCGATCCACATTTCGAACCTCGCACTTGCGCGATCCCAAGGACGGCAAGCCGACCCGGTCGGTACAAGGCTCGCGACGGCAAGAAGGTCGCTTGCAAGCGTCGGAGGTCATCGATGGCTAAGAACAAGGTCGGCGCAGTCCGCCAAGCAGGAAAGTCCGAAGAGAAGAGGTCGATCGATGGCTGCCGACAGACTGAGGCTACGTGCCGCGCCTGCGCACAGCACTATGACGAAGTGGTGCGCCCGAAGCTCGATCGAGCAGTTCGGCTACAAGAACCCGATGCAAGTGCCGCGCTCGACAAGATCGTGCTCAACATGGGCATTGGCGAGGCGACGGCCGATTCGAAGCTGGTCCAGGTCGCGGTGGCGGAGCTCGAAAAGATCGCCGGCCAGAAGGCCGTCATCACCAAGGCCCGCAAGGCCATCGCGACCTTCAAGATCCGCGAGAACCTGGCGATCGGCGCCAAGGTCACGCTGCGCAAGACGCGCATGTATGAGTTCCTCGACCGGCTGATCACCATCGCGCTGCCGCGCGTGCGCGACTTCCGCGGCCTGTCGGACGACGAGCTTCGACGGCAACGGCAATTATGCGATGGGCATCAAGGAGCACATCATTTTCCCGGAGATCGACTACGACAAGATCGATCGGGTTTGGGGCCTCGATGTGATCGTCTGCACGACGGCCAATACCGATGAAGAGGCCCGCGCGCTGATCGAAGCATTCAATTTCCCGTTCCGCAAGCCAGCGTCCGCAAGCAGGCGGCCTAATGCGGACAACAAGATGAACTGAGGTAGCTCACATGGCAAAGACGAGCTCGGTGGAAAAGAACGAACGGCGCCGCAAGCTGGCGAAGAAATTCGCGGGCAAGCGCGCGCGTCTCAAGGCGATCACGCAGAACCAGGCGCTTTCGATGGAAGAGCGTTTCGCGGCGCAGCTCAAGCTTGCGCAATTGCCGCGCAATTCGGCGCCGAACCGCATTCGCAACCGTTGCGAGATGACCGGCCGCCCGCGCGCCTTCTATCGCAAAGTGAAAATGTCGCGTCTGGCTCTTGCGCGAGCTTGGCCAACCAGGGCCTGATCCCCGGCATGGTCAAGTCGAGCTGGTAAGCGGCGGACGGACGAAGGAGACAGACAAATGAGTGTCACCGATCCGATCGGCGATATGCTGACCCGCATCCGCAATGCGCAGGAGCGCGGCAAGCCGAAAGTGGCGACTCCGGCGTCGCGGCTGCGCGAGCGCGTGCTCGACGTGCTGCAGCAGGAAGGCTTCATCCGCGGCTTCGCCACGGTCCAGCATGGCGGCGGCAAGGCCGAGATCGAAATCGAGCTGAAATATTTCGATGGCGAGCCGGTGATCCACGAGATCCACCGCGTGTCGAAGCCGGGCCGCCGGGTCTATGCCTCGGTCGACACGCTTCCGACCGTCTACAACGGCCTGGGCATTTCCATCCTGTCGACGCCGAAGGGCGTCATGTCGGATGCGGAAGCTCGCGCCCAGAATGTGGGCGGCGAAGTGCTCTGCACGGTATTCTGAGGAACGTGACAATGTCTCGTATTGGCAAGAAAGCAGTTCCCGTGCCGGCCGGGGTCACCGTCAACCTCTGCGGGCCAGAATGTCTCCGTCAAGGGGCCGAAGGGCGAACTCAAGTTGGTGCTGGTCGAGCATGTGCTCGCCAAGCTCGAGGGCGGCAAGGTCAAGGTCGACCCGCGCGACCAGACGCAAGCTCGCGCGCTCCTGCTGGGGCATGTCGCGCACCATGATCGCCAATATGATCAAGGGCGTGACCGACGGCTATAGCCAAGTCGCTCGAAATCAACGGCGTCGGCTATCGCGCCGCGTTCAGGGCAAGGCGCTGCAGCTCAATCTCGGCTACAGCCATGACGTCGACCTATGCGATTCCCGAAGGCATCGAGATCAAGACGCCGAAGCCGACCGAAATCGTCATCACGCGGCATCGACAAGCAGCGGGTTGGCCAGGTCGCCGCCGAAATCCGCGAATTCCGCGGGCCCGAGCCCTACAAGGGCAAGGGCGTCAAATATGCCGGCGAACGCATCTTCCGCAAGGAAGGCAAGAAGAAGTAACGGGTGATCATCATGGCTACGAAACTCACAGCCATCGATCTGCGCCGGACGCGCGTCCGCAAGGCGCTGCAAGGCCGCGGGCAAGCTGCGTCCGCGCCTTTCGGTCTTCCGTTCGAGCAAGAACATCTATGCACAGGTCATCGACGACGCGAAGGGCGTCACGCTCGCTGCCGCCTCGACGCTGGAGAAGGCTTCAAGGCAGACGGCAAGAAGCCGGCGCCGACAAGGCGGCGGCGGCGGCGATCGGCAAGCTCATTGCCGAGCGCGCGGTCAAGGCCGGCGTCAAGGACGTCGTCTTCGACCGCGGCGGCTATCTTTATCATGGCCGCGTCAAGGCGCTGGCCGACGGTGCGCGCGAAGGCGGTCTCAACTTCTAATCATCGAGGAGACAGGCAGAGAACACGATGGCTAAGGAACGTCGGCGAGCGGGACCGCAAGGAACCGCGACGACCGCGACAGCGAGTTTCTCGACAAGCTCGTGCACATCAATCGCGTCGCCAAGGTTGTGAAGGGCGGCAAGCGCTTCGGCTTTGCGGCACTCGTCGTCGTCGGCGACCAGAAGGGCCGCGTCGGCTTCGGCCATGGCAAGGCGCGCGAAGTGCCGGAAGCGGTCCGCAAGGCCACCGAGGGCGCCAAGCGCGGCCTGGTCCGCGTGCCGTTGCGCGAAGGCCGCACGCTGCATCATGATGTCGACGGCCGCTGGGGCGCGGGCAAGGTCGTGCTGCGTTCAGCCCCTCCGGGCACCGGCATCATTGCCGGCGGTCCGATGCGCGCGGTGTTCGAGTCGCTCGGCATGCAGGATGTCGTCGCCAAGTCGAAGGGTTCGTCCAACCCCTACAACATGGTGCGCGCGACTTTCGACGCGCTGAAGAAGCAGGCGAGCCCGCGCTCGGTCGCCGCGCGGCGCGGCAAGAAGGTCAGCGATATCCTTGCCCGCCGTCGCGACATGGATGCGGCAGTCGACCGAGTAACGGATGTAGACCATGGCGAAAGCAAAGACAGCACAAGACCGTGACGGTCGAGCAGATCTACAGCCCGCAGCGCCGCCCGGCGGAGCAGCGCGCGACGTTGATCGGCCTTGGCCTCAACAAGATCCACAAGCGCATCGACGCTTGCCGATACGCCGGCGGTGCGCGGCATGATCGCCAAGGTCGCGCATCTTGTGCGCGTGGTCGAGTAAGGAATACGACGATGAAACTCAACCAGATTGCCGACAATCGCGGCGCGCGCCAGTCCGCAAGCGCGTCGGCCGCGGCATCGGCTCGGGCCTCGGCAAGACCGCCGGTCGCGGCGGCAAGGGCCAGACCGCCCGTTCGGGCGGCGCCAAGGCGGGCTTCGAAGGCGGCCAGATGCCGATCTATCGCCGTCTGCCCAAGCGCGGCTTCAACAAGCCGAATCCGGTCGACTACAACGAAATCAATCTCGGCCGCGTCCAGGCGGCGGTCGATGCCAAGAAGCTCGACGCCAGGCGCCGGTGACGATTGAAGCGCTGGTCGCGGCCGGCGTCATTATCGCAGGCCCGCTGGCGGGCGTTCGCCTGCTCGGCAAGGGCGAACTCAAAGTCAAGCTCGCCTTCGAAGTGTATCATGCCTCCAAGGGAGCCATTGCGGCGGTCGAAAAGGCGGGCGGCAGCGTCAAGGTTCTGAAGCCGGCGAAGCGCCGAGCCGAACATCGACAGTAAGGCTTGCACGTTGACGGACGCCAACCCACATCAGGAGCTCGTGGCGCAGCGCGAGGATAGCGAATGGCATCGGCAGCTGAACAACTTGCGGCCAATATCAACTTCTCGGCGCTCGGCCAAGGCCGAGGATCTGAAGAAGCGCATCTGGTTCACGCTGGGTGCGCTGATCGTCTATCGTCTCGGCACCTATATCCCGATCCCCGGCGTCGACCCGATCGAGCTCGCCCGCTTCGCGGCGCAGAACTCCACCGGCATTCTGGGCTGGGTCAATGGCCTGGCCGGCGGCGCGCTTGGGCCGCATGGCGATCTTCGCCCTCAACATCATGCCGTATATCTCGGCCTCGATCATCATCCAGCTGCTGACGACGGTCTCGCCGCATCTCGAGCAGCTCAAGAAGGAAGGCGAGCAGGGCCGCAAGAAGATCAATCAATACACGCGCTACGGCACCGTGCTCATCGCGGCGCTGCAGGCCTATGGCATCGCCGTCGGCCTCGAAGGGCAGGGCAACATCGTGCTCGATCCGGGCCTGTTCTTCCGGGCCAGCACGGTCATCACGCTGACCGGCGGCACCGTCTTCCTGATGTGGCTCGGCGAGCAGATCACCGCGCGCGGCATCGGCAACGGCATTTCGCTCATCATTTTCGCCGGCATCGTCGCGGGCCTGCCTTCAGGCATCGCGGCCATGCTCGAACTCGGCCGCACCGGCCAGATGTCGACCTTCCTGATCCTCGGCATCATCGTCATGGCGCTTGCCGTCGTTGCCTTCATCGTCTTCGTCGAGCGCGCCCAGCGCCGCCTGCTGATCCAGTATCCCAAGCGCCAGGTCGGCAATGAAGATGTCCCAGGGCGACAGCTCGCATCTGCCGCTGAAGCTCAACACGTCGGGCGTCATTCCGCCGATCTTCGCCTCCTCGCTGCTGCTGCTGCCGATCACGGTCGCGAATTTCACGCAGGGCAGGGGCCGGACTGGCTCAACCGCATCACGGCGCTTGCTCGGCCATGGCCAGCCGCTGTTCCTCGTCGCTCTATGCGCTGCTCATCATCTTCTTCGCCTTCTTCTACACCTCCATCATGTTCAATCCGAAGGAAACGGCCGACAATCTGAAGAAGTATGGCGGTTTCATTCCGGGCATCCGCCCGGGCGAGCGGACGGCCGAATATATCGACTACGTGCTGACCCGCATCACGGTCATCGGCGCCCTCTATCTGACGCTTGGTCTGCCTTGCTGCCGGAATTCCTCATCGGCTATGCCGGCGTGCCGTTCTATTTCGGCGGCACGTCGCTGCTGATCGTGGTGAGCGTCACCATGGATACGGTGGCGCAAGTGCAGGGCCATCTCTGGCCCAGCAGTATGAAGGCTTGGTCAAGAAGGCGAAGCTCAGAGGCAGCGCGGCGGTGAACATCATCCTGCTCGGGCCCGCCGGGCGCCGGCAAAGGCACGCAGGCTAAGCTGCTTGAGGACAAGGCGCGGGCATGAAGCAACTCTCGACCGGCGACATGCTGCGCGGCGGCGGTTGCCGCCGGCAGCGAAATGGGCAACAAGGCCAAGGCAATCATGGATCGCGGCGATCTCGTGTCCGACGACATCGTCGTGTCGATCATCGCCGAGCGGCTGGACCAGCCGGACGTCAAGAAGGGCTTCATCCTCGACGGGTTTCCCGCGCAACCCGGCGCAAGCGGAAGCCCTCGACCGGATGCTTGGCGGCAAGAGGCCTGAAGCTCGATGCGGTCATCGAGATGAAGGTCGATGACGAGGCACTGGTCGAGCGCATCGCCGGCCGCTACACCTGCGCCAAATGCGGCAAGGGCTATCACGACACGCTTCGAAAAGCCGAAAAAGGACGGAGTTTGCGACGTTTGCGGGTCGACGCGAGTTTATCCGGCGCGCCGACGACAATGAAAAGACGGTGAGAGACCGGCTGACAGGTCTACAACAAGCAGACGGCGCCGCTTGGTCGATTACTATGGCCAGACCGGGGCATTTGCACAAGGTGGACGGCATGGCGGATATCGCAGTGGTGACGCCGCCAGATCGAGGACGTGCTTGAACGGTCATGACGGTCAGGTGTGCTAGGTCAGATCGGGTTGACGCGCAAGCGATTCCAGCCTATGATACCCCGCATCTTGACCGACATGAGGCTGGCTTCGGGAGGGAAACCTCCGGAGGCGCGGCCTTGCGCCATTGAGGCGCCCGGTACTGACGTTTGATACAGAACGGAGAACTATGGGCGTAAGCCCTTGTAAGGCTTAGGAGAAAGACAGAGTGGCCCGTATCGCAGGCGTTAACATTCCAACCAACAAGCGCGCTGTTATCGCGCTGCGCTACATTCATGGCATCGGGCCGGTCAATGCAGGTGAAATCTGCAACAAGGTCAAGATTCCGCATGTCCAAGCGGGTGAACGAGCTGAGCGATGCCGAAGTTCTGCAGATCCGCGAGATCATCGACCGCGACTACGTGGTCGAAGGCGACCTTCGCCGCGAAGTTTCCATCAATATCAAGCGGCTCAATGGATCTCGGCACCTACCGCGGCCTGCGTCACCGCAAGGGCCTGCCGGT
Source organism: uncultured Alphaproteobacteria bacterium (assembly GCA_963841765.1). Lineage (GTDB taxonomy): Bacteria > Pseudomonadota > Alphaproteobacteria > Rhizobiales > Aestuariivirgaceae > Taklimakanibacter. Next base: position 105,649 of record CAWJDZ010000026.1, on the reverse strand, counting down.
CCGCGGCCAGCGCACCCACACCAATGCCCGCACCCGCAAGGGCCCGGCCAAGGCCATCGCCGGCAAGAAGAAGTAAGGAACCTAGCAATCATGGCTAAAGAAGCCGCACGTCCGCGCCGCAAAGAGCGCAAGAACATCACCTCTGGCGTCGTTCATGTGAATGCATCGTTCAACAACACGATGATCACCATTACCGATGTCCAGGGCAACACGATCGCCTGGGCCTCGGCCGGCAAGCTCGGCTTCAAGGGCTCGCGCAAGTCGACGCCCTATGCGGCCCAGGTCGCCGCCGAGCAGGTTGGGCGCGCCGCCATGGAGCACGGCATGAAGACCGTCGAAGTCGAAGTCAGCGGGTCCGGGTTCGGGCCGTGAATCGGCGTTGCGCGCGCTTGCAGGCCTGCGGCCTGCAGGTGACCTCGATCCGCGACGTGACGCCCATTCCGCACAATGGCTGCCGGCCGCCAAAGCGCCGCCGCGTCTGACGAGATGGGTTTCCGGAAGCGGCGACGCTCCCGCAAACAAGTGAACGAGAGACCCGGCGCATTCGCTCATCGCGGCGCAAGATCCATGGGACAGGACGATAACATGCATGTGAATCAGAAAAATTGGCAGGAACTCATCCGGCCGAGCAAGCTCGAAGTCTCGGCCGGGCCGCGAGCGCAAGCGGGTTGCGACTCTGGTCGCCGAGCCGCTGGAGCGCGGCTTCGGCACGACGCTCGGCAATGCGCTGCGCCGCATCCTTCTGTCGTCGCTGCAGGGTGCGGCCGTGACCTCGGTGCAGATCGACGGCGTGCTGCACGAATTCTCCTCGATCGCCGGCGTGCGCGAGGACGTGACCGACATCGTCCTCAACATCAAGGAAATCGCCCTCGCCATGCATGCGGAAGGTCCCAAGCGGCTGGTCGCTGCGCAAGGAAGGCCCGGGCGTCGTCAAGGCCGGCGACATCCAGCAGACCGCCGATATCCAGATCCTCAATCCCGAGCATGTCATCTGCACGCTCGACGAGGGTGCGGAAGTCCGCATGGAGTTCACCGTCAACACCGGCAAGGGCTATGTCCCTTCCGAACGCAACCGTCCCGAGGATGCGCCGATCGGCCTTATCCCGGTCGACAGCATCTACAGCCCGGTGCGCCGCGTCTCCTACAAGATCGAGAACACCCGCGAGGGCCAGATCCTCGACTACGACAAGCTCATCATGACGGTCGAGACCGACGGTTCGATGAGCCCGGAGGATGCGGTGGCCTATGCGGCGCGCATCCTGCAGGACCAGCTCTCGGTGTTCATCAATTTCGACGAGCCTTCGAAGGTCGTCGCCTGAGGAAGCCCGTCCCGAGCTCGAATTCAACGCCGCCCTGCTCAAGAAGGTCGACGAGCTCGAGCTTTCGGTGCGCTCGGCCAACTGCCTGAAGAACGACAACATCGTCTATATCGGCGACCTCATCCAGAAGTCGGAAGCGGAGATGCTCCGTACCCCGAACTTCGGCCGCAAGTCGCTGAACGAGATCAAGGAAGTGCTGGCGCAGATGGGCCTGCATCTCGGCATGGAAGTGCCGAACTGGCCGCCGGAGAACATCGACGAGCTCGCCAAGAAATTCGAAACGCATTACTGAGAAATTACGCTGGCCAGGAGACGTTAAGGAGACGGTCATGCGTCACGGATTTGCCGGCCGCCGGTTCAACCGCACGGCCTCCGCATCGCAAGGCGATGTTTGCCAACATGGCGGCAGCGCTGATCAAGCATGAGCAGATCGTCACCACGCTGCCCAAGGCCAAGGATCTGCGCCCGGTGGTCGAGAAGCTGGTGACGCTCGCCAAGAAGGGCGGTCTGCATGCCCGCCGCCAGGCGATCGCCAGATCGCGCGACGAAACCCAGGTCAAGAAGCTCTTCGACGTGCTCGCCAAGCGCTATGGCGAGCGCAACGGCGGCTATACGCGCGTCCTCAAGGCAGGCTTTCGCTCATGGCGATTTCGCCCCGCGGCGGTGATCGAGTTCGTCGACCGCGACGTCAATGCCAAGGGCCAGGATTTCGGGCCCGACTATGAAGACGGGCGAGGAAGAGGCGAGTGAGAGCGCCGCTGCCTGATACGGCTGTTAACTCTTACCCCAGAATTGAAAAGCGGGCGCAAGGCCCGCTTTTCTCGTTTTACGCCACCCTGCCCTTATAGGCACATTGTCCCGGCAACGGACGCAAAAACTGCATGAACTTTCCTTCACGGTTGCGCCGGAGCGCAGACGGCGTTATGCAGCCAACTACCGGTTTTCTCGTCGAAATGATCAGATTTCCGGCAAGGTGACGAATGAAGAGCCCGACGACAAAAGGACGAAGACCTGCTGGCGCTCCTGCGCCTCAATGCGCGCGAGCCTGTGGCCTCGCTGGCGCGGAAGCTCAAACTTTCCCGCACCACGGTTCAGGATCGCATCAAGCGTCTCGAAGAGCAGGGCGTGATCGAAGGTTATTCGGTCAGGCTCGCAAGTCCGGTCGACAAGAGCGGCATTCGCGCCTATGTGACCATTTCCGTAGAGGCGCGCCGGCTAGGTCGAGGTCGGGCGCGCGCTGAGCAAGCTGGCGCAGATCGAGGCGCTTCATAGTGTGGCGGGCAAGTTCGATCTCGTGGCCTTGGCCCGCACGCCCTCGGCAGAGGACATGGATCGGATGCTGGATGTCGTTGGTCTTACTCCGGGCGTTACACGGACAGAATCTGCCATTATTTTGTCGACCAAGATCGATCGGCGTTAGGGTCAACGAATGAAGTCGAAACTGCTGGCCGCAGCCCTCCTGGTGAGTTTTCTCGCAACGCCTTCCTTGGCGGAGACACCCTCGGTGCCAAGGACGCGGAGCGAGATACATATGACCTTCGCGCCGGTGGTCAAGGAAACCTCGCCCGCGGTGGTCAATGTCTATGCCCGGCGGCTGGTGGCGCAACGCGACCGGGGGCCGTTCTGCCGATCCGTTCTTCCGCCGCTTCTTCGGCGGCGATGGCTCGTTCGGCGCGCCGCGCGAGCGCGTGCAGAACTCGCTGGGCTCGGGCGTCATCGTCGATCGGCAAGGGTCTCATCGTCACCAACAACCATGTGATCCTGGGCGGCACCGACATCCGCATCGTGCTCGCCGACAGGCGCGAATTCGAAGCCAAGCTCCTGCTCGCCGACGAGCGCACCGATCTCGCCGTCCTCAAGATCGATACCGGCGAGGACGAAGATCTGCCGGCGCTCAAGCTTGGGCGATTCGGACGATCTCGAAGTCGGCGATCTCGTGCTCGCCATCGGCAATCCGTTCGGCGTCGGCCAGACGGTGACGAGCGGCATCGTGTCGGCGCTGGCGCGCACCCAGGTCGGCATCACGCGACTATCAGTTCTTCATCCAGACCGATGCGGCGATCAATCCCGGCAATTCGGGCGGTGCGCTCGTCGATCATGAATGGCGAGCTCGTTGGCATCAATACCGCGATCTTCTCGCGCTCCGGCGGCTCGATCGGCATCGGCTTTGCCATCCCGGCCAACATGGTGAGGACCGTGGTGCAGTCGGCGGAATCGGGCGGAAGCATCCAGCGGCCCTGGATCGGCGCCGAGACTGCAGGATGTGACGGCGGAGATCGCCGATTCGCTCGGTTTGCGCGGCCCGAAGGCGCCCTGATCGTCAGAGCCTGCATCCGAACAGTCCGCTGGCCGTCGCGGGCCTCAAGCGCGGCGATGTCGATCCTCGGCATCGACGGCAAGCCGGTCGAGAACGCCAAGGAGCTGAGCTACCGCGTGGCTACCGCTCAGGTCGGATCCTCCGCCATCTTCGAGTATCAGCGCGGGACCGAAGCGGCGCGAGACGCGCGTCGAGCTCATCGCGCGCCCGAGACCACGGCGCGGGACGAGACCTTGATGAAGGGCAACACGCCGTTCACCGGCCTGTCGTCGCCAATCTGTCGCCGGCCGTCGCCGATGAGCTTGGGACTGCCGTCGGCATCGACCGGCGTCGTCGCCGCCGACATCAAGGGCGGGCCGGCGCGCCGGCTTTTCCGCAAGGGCGATGTCATCCTCGAGGTGAACGGCGTGGTGATCGATTCCGTCGACACGCTCAACTCAGGCAATCAACAAGGAGCGACGGCTACTGGCAGTTCGCGGTCAATCGCAGCGGACGCGTGATCCGCCTGCAATTGGGCGGCTGAACATGCCCGATCGCGCTGATGGCCAATCTTTTCCAGGCCGCGGGACTCGAGAAGGACGCGCCGCGGCCGCTTGCCGATCGCTTGCGGCCGCAGAAGCTCTCGGACGTCGTCGGCCAGGAGCACATCATCGGGTCCGGAAGGCGTGCTGACCCGCATGTTCGCCGCCGGGCGGGTGCCGTCGGTCATCTTCTGGGGGCCGCCGGGCACCGGCAAGACCACGATCGCGCGCCTGCTCGCCGGCGACACGGGGCTCGTCTTCGAGCAGATGTCGGCGATCTTCTCAGGCGTCGCCGATCTCAAGAAAGCGTTCGAGATGGCGCGCACGCGGCGCGAGCAGGGGAAGGGCACGCTGCTGTTCGTCGACGAAATCCATCGTTTCAACCGGTCGCAGCAGGACAGTTTCCTGCCCGTGATGGAAGACGGCACCATCACGCTGGTCGGCGCCACCACCGAAAATCCGTCCTTCGAGCTGAACGGCGCGCTCCTGTCGCGCGCGCAAGTGCTGGTGCTCAACCGGCTCGATGCCGCGGCTCTCGAGGCTCTGATCGCGCGGGCGGAATTGCATGAGAAGCGCGCCCTGCCGGTCGATGAGGAGGCGCGGCGAAGCGCTGATCAACCTTGCCGATGGCGACGGGCGCTATCTGCTCAATCTGGTCGAGGACATCTTCGCCAGCGTGCCGGAGGAGGCGCTGCGCTCGACCCAGCGAAGCTCGCCGAGGTCGTGCAGAAGCGCGTGCCGCTCTACGACAAGTCGCAGGATGGCCACTACAATCTGATCTCGGCCCTGCATAAGTCGGTGCGCGGCTCCGATCCCGATGCCGCTCTCTATTATCTGGCGCGCATGCTGGCGGCCGGCGAGAATCCGCTCTACATCGCGCGCCGGATGGTACGCATGGCGATCGAGGATATCGGTCTCGCCGACCCGCAGGCGCTGCAGCAGGCGCTCGCTGCCAAGGAGACCTATGATTTCCTTGGCAGTCCGGAAGGCGAACTCGGCTCTGGCGCAGGCGATCATCTATCTCGCGACCGCGCCCAAATCCAATGCCGGCTACACCGCGTTCAACACGGCGATGAGGCGGGCGAAGGAAACCGGCTCGCTGTCAGCCGCCCAAGATCATCCTCAATGCGCCGACGCGGCTGATGAAGGAACAGGAATATGGGGCGGGCTACCAATATGATCATGATGCGCCGGATGCTTTCTCGGGCCAGAACTATTTTCCCGACGCAATGAAGCGCGAGCGCTATTACGATCCGCCGGAGCGCGGCTTCGAACGCGAGATCCGCAAGCGGCTGGACTATTGGGCGAAGCTGAGGCGAGAGCGCGGCGAAGATTAGACGCCCAGCACTTGCCAGTTACCACGGTATGGCTTGGCCATCCCGGAAGAAGCCGCCGGTTGGTCCTCGGGCGGCAGGGTTGCGGCCCACACGATGCCGGCGGCACCCTCGGCAACATCGCGGGTGGCGCCGGGCCCGCCCATGTTGGTCTTGACCCAGCCCGGACATACCGAATTCACCATGATTCCGCCGCGGCTCGCATCTCATAGGCGAGGGTGCGGGTGAAGACATTGATGCCCGCCTTGGATGCACGGTAGCCGAAATAGCCGGGCCCATCTCGCCGAGCGAGGCCATGCTGGAAGACACATTCACGATGCGGGCGCCGCGGGCGAGATAGGGTGCCAAGGCGCGAGTCACGCTCCAGGTGCCAATCATGTTTATGGCGATCGTATCGGTAACATTCCTTTCAGGACTGCGCAGAACGCTTGCAGTCGAGCCGATCTCGCTGCGAGCATCATTCCCATTGCTGGCTTCATACATGACGCCGGCGCAGTTGATCAGCACTTCGATCGGCACATCCTTTTTCTTGACCTCTTCGACGAGCATCTGAATCGATTCCGGATTCTGCATGTCAAAGGCATGAAGGCTGACGAGGCAGCCATCAGTGCGCAACGACTGCGCGGCTTGCTCGAGATGTGCGGGGGTGCGGCTGGCAATGAACAGGCGGTAGCCCAGTTTTCCCATCTGGCGCGCAGTCTCGAAACCAAGACCCCGTGACCCACCTGTAATCAAGGCGAGAGGCAGAGTGGAAATGCAAAACTATACCCCGGAAACCGTAGAAGGGCTCAGCCCTGTAAATGGCCGTCGTCCGGCTGAGACCAATACTTGGTTTACGCAAAAACCCCTCAAAAAAGTTGCAAAGACTTTCGAACAAATTTCCGAGAACATCCTTATGCCTTAAGAATCATATCTTATGATCAGAAACTAATCATCGCACCCGAATGGCTTTGTCTCCAATTAAGACACCGCACGCGCTTCCCGGTGAAGTGCAGCGCGCTGCGGGTTTCCAAGCGGGCGAGCCTTCACAAATTGCAGATCGGGCCGCTCGACATACGAAAAGTGAGCTTGTGATTTGTCGCCATCGCATTCGAGAACCGAAGGTGAGCCATCTGCCGCCGGCCCGCCGACAAGTCACCTGCGACCGGTTCTCGTTCACGAAGCGGAATCCACTGGATGGATGCACGCAGATCGGCGCACTACCGCCCGATAGCGTGTCGAATGTTCCAGACCTCGCTATATAGTAGTAGAATTCTGTCGTCTTGCGTCGGCGCTGAAAAGATCCCGGCAAGAGCATGGCGCCCACCTCGAATTGGTGGCCGTCGGTCAAATGCCGTAATAGTCGAGGTTACTCGGCCGCCACAGTTTTTGCACGGCCGCGGCGCAGCACATCTTTCAGAAACTGGCCGGTATAGGAACGCGGCTCCTTCACGCAGGCCTCGGGCGTGCCGGCGAAGACGATCTCGCCGCCGCCATCGCCGCCCTCGGGGCCCATGTCGATGATCCAGTCGGCGGTCTTGATCACTTCGAGATTGTGCTCGATGACGACGACCGTGTTGCCCTGGTCGACCAGCTCATGCAGGACTTCGAGCAGCTTGCGCACGTCGTGGAAATGCAGGCCCGTCGTCGGCTCGTCGAGCAGATAGAGCGTGCGGCCGGTGGCGCGCCTCGACAGTTCCTTGGCAAGCTTGACGCGCTGCGCCTCGCCGCCCGAAAGCGTCGTCGCCTGCTGGCCGACATGGATATAGCCGAGGCCGACGCGCTCCAGCGTCTCCATCTTGTCGCGCACCGAGGGCACGGCGCGGAAGAATTCGGCGCCTTCGGCGACCGTCATGTCGAGGACATCGGCGATCGACTTGTCCTTGAACTTGATCTCCAGCGTCTCGCGATTGTAGCGCTTGCCGTGGCAGGCATCGCAGGTGACATAGACATCGGGCAGGAAGTGCATCTCGATCTTGATGACGCCGTCGCCCTGGCAGGTCTCGCAGCGCCCGCCCTTGACATTGAAGGAGAAGCGGCCCGGCTCATAGCCGCGCGCCTTGGCCTCGGGCAGTCCGGCGAACCAGTCGCGGATGGGCGTGAAGGCGCCGGTATAGGTCGCGGGGTTCGAGCGCGGCGTGCGGCCGATCGGCGACTGGTCGATGTCGATGATCTTGTCGAGATGTTCGAGGCCCTCGATGTGGTCATGCTCGGAGCGGCGCCTCGCGCGTGCCCATGAGCTTGCGGGCCATGGCGCGGTAGATAGTATCGATGAGCAAGGTCGACTTGCCGCCGCCCGAAACGCCGGTGACGCAGGTGAAGAGGCCGAGCGGGATCTCGGCAGTCACATTCTTGAGGTTGTTGGCGCGCGCGCCCGTCACCTTGATGCGACGGCCCTTTTCCGGCTGGCGGCGGCGCTGGGGGAGGGGGATCTGCTGGAGGCCGATCAGATATTGCCCGGTGAGCGAGCGCGGATTGGCCATGACCTGCTCGGGCGTGCCCTGCGCCACGATCTCACCGCCATGGACGCCGGCACCCGGGCCGATATCGACGACATAATCGGCCAGCCGGATCGCCTCCTCGTCATGCTCGACGACGATCACCGTGTTGCCGATGTCGCGCAGATGGATGAGCGTTTCGAGGAGCCGCGCATTGTCGCGCTGATGCAGGCCGATCGAGGGCTCGTCCAGGACATAGAGAACGCCGGTGAGCCCTGAGCCGATCTGCGAGGCGAGCCTGATGCGCTGGCTCTCGCCGCCGGAAAGCGAGCCCGAGACGCGCGACAGGTTGAGATAGTCCAGCCCGACATCGACCAGGAATTTCAGGCGGGCGCGGATTTCCTTGAGAATGCGCTGCGGCGATCTCGCGGTCCTTGGGCTTGAGCTTCGCCTCGAGCTCTGCCGAACCAGTCATTGGCGGCGCGGATCGACATGTCGGAGACCTGGCCGATATGCAGCTTGTCGATCTTGACGGCCAGCGCCTGCGGCTTCAGACGATAGCCCCTGCAGGCATCGCAGGGATGATCCGACTGGAAGCGGGAGAGTTCCTCGCGCATCCATTGCGAGTCGGTCTCGCGCCAGCGCCGCTCGATATTGCCGATCACGCCTTCGAAGGACTTCTTGGTCTTGTAGGTGCGAAGCCCATCGTCATAGACGAAGGTGATTTCGTCATCGCCGGTGCCGAAGAGCACCGCATCGCGCGCCTTCTTGGGCAGGTCCTTCCAAGGCGCCGTCATCGAGAACTTGTAGTGCTTGGACAAGCGCTTCGAGCGTCTGGGTGTAATAGGGCGAGGTATTGCCGGTCTTGGCCCAGGGCAGGATGGCGCCCTCGCGCAAGGAAAGGGTCGGATCGGGCACGACGAGATCGGCCTCGAATTTGAGCTCGGTGCCAAGGCCGTCGCATTTGGGGCAGGCGCCGAAGGGATTGTTGAAGGAGAACAGGCGCGGCTCGATCTCCTCGATGGTGAAGCCGGAGACCGGGCAGGCGAATTTCTCCGAGAAGAGGATGCGCTCATGCGTCTCGTTCTTCGACTTGTTGGCGCTCTCCTCGGCGGTGCGTGAAGGCGGCAAGGGCTTGTCGGTGATATTCGGCGATGGCCAGGCCGTCGGCGAGCTTGAGCGCGGTCTCGAAGCTGTCGGCCAGACGGTTGCCGAGATCGGTCCTGACGACGATGCGGTCGACCACCACATCGATGATCATGCTTGAACTTCTTGTCGAGGGCGGGAACCGCGTCGATCTCGTGGAACTCGCCGTCGACCTTGACTCGCTGGAACCCCTTCTTCTGCAGCTCGGCGAGCTCCTTGCGATATTCGCCTTTCCGGCCGCGCACGATCGGCGCCAGGAGATAAAGCCGCGTGCCCTCGGGCAATTCCATCACCCGGTCGACCATCTGGGTGACGGTCTGGCTCTCGATCGGAAGGCCGGTCGCCGGCGAATAGGCGACACCGATGCGGGCGAAGAGCAGCCGCATATAGTCGTAGATCTCGGTGACGGTGCCGACGGTCGAGCGCGGATTGCGGCTCGTCGTCTTCTGCTCGATCGAGATCGCTGGCGAGAGGCCGTCGATCTGGTCGACATCCGGCTTCTGCATCATCTCGAGGAACTGGCGGGCATAGGCCGAGAGGCTCTCGACATAGCGGCGCTGGCCTTCGGCATAGATCGTGTCGAAGGCGAGCGAGGATTTGCCAGAGCCGGAAAGTCCGGTGAAGACGATCAGCCGGTCGCGCGGCAATTCGAGCGAGATGTTCTTCAGATTGTGCTCGCGCGCGCCTTGAATCGCGATGATTTTCTTGTTTTCAGCCATGGCGGTTGACTAGACCAAAAGGAGAACGGGAGCAAGCGCGGCAAGTGCCCAGCCCACATGCTGCATCCTTCATGCGCCAGAACATGTCAGCAGCTTGACCGCTGTCCACAGGCGGGCTGAGGCGGTCCCCGCCCTTGCACGAGCCGCCGCCTTGAAGCCGGAACCCGATGACTTCGACGAAAGGATGGGGCCTCATATATTGGAACAATGGGGGGTTGATCAAGAGCTCAGCGAGGCCCATTTCGCTTCGCCCTTTTGCGTGCTGCCGGGTCATTTTGACTTGACATGGAAAGCAAGAGGACCAAGATAAAAATGATCATCGATCGCAGGGTCGATGACCGAGACAAAGACAAGAAGAGGAGGGAGGCATGAATCCACCGGGCTACCTTCTTCGACTGCGGCAGGCTCCGCAGTCACGGTTCTGACAGCGCGCTGCAGCTCAATTCGACACTGATCAGGCCGCTCATTAACAATCTGAGTACGTCACGCGAGAGCGAGACACCGAAAGCTGGGTCGTCTCAGAGTCTCGAAAATTATCCGGTGTTCGAATACCGGAAATAGACTTCGAAAAATCTCGAATGATCGAGTGCCCCGCCGGCGCCAGAGAGCGCGGCGGGGTTTCGATTCTATTTGCCGAGAAGCTTGCCGCGCAACTGTGAAACCGCGTTGGCGTGCGCATCGAAGCCCTCATAACGGGCGATGATGCGGGCATGGGGCGCCAGCCGCTCATAGCCGGCGCGCGTGACATGGCCGATCGATGTGCGCTTCATGAAATCGAAAACCGAGAGCGGCGAAGCGGTCTTGGCCCAGCCGCCGGTCGGCAGAACGTGATTGGGACCGAGGACGAAATTAGCGAGCGTCGAGGGCGTGTATTCGCCAAGCAGAATCTCGCCTGCATTCTTGAACGCGCCCAGCCACGCCATGGGCTCCCGGCTCATGATCTGGAGATGCTCCGGCGCATAGCCGCCGCATTTGAAGACTTGGGAGACGCCCGCCGCCTCGGCGGCAATGAGGGTCGCATCATCGACATTGCCGTCAGGTCCGGGCGGGGTGACGATGACGATTTGCTGGACGCCTGCGATCTTCGCCGGGATGCAGGTCATCATCACCGAACTCGGGAATGACCCCTTGCCTCTCGGCACGTAACAGGCGACCGAGGAAATGGGGGCGATCCGGTCTCCGGCAAAGGCGCCGGGGCTCACTTCATGCAGCCACATTTGGTCAGGCATCTGGTCTTCGTGGAACCGGACGATATTGCCAGCGGCAAAGGCGATGGCTTCGATCACGTCGGCCGCTAGAGACTTCCGCGCGCGGATGAAATCCTCAGGCGTTGCGGCAAGCTTGTCGGCCGTCACCGGCGCCTTGTCGAACTGGCGGGTGAAGCGGGCGAGCGCTTCATCGCCTTCCTCGGCGACGGCGGCGACTATTGGCGCGACCTTCTCCAGATAGGGCCCAAGCTCGCTGTCGGTGCGCGCGAGACAGCGCTTGCGCTCTTCAGGCGAAAGCCCGGCCAGTCTCACGACATTGACGGGCGCTGTCATCTTTCGATGTGATAAGTGGTCGAGACGTAGTCGTCGTCTTCCTGGGCATTGCGCTCGAAAGCGAGGAAGTCCCAATAGCCGCAATTGTCTTTGCCGGGATAGTCGCGGCAGGCCCAGGGCCTCGCCTCATAGATGGTGCAGCGGCGCTCCTCGGTGTCGAAGAACTGGCAGGTACGGCCGAAATATTTGTCCTTCTTGCGCCGCATCACGCGCTTGTAGCCATGCGATGATTTGAAGAACTTCTTCTCCGCCTTTTCGAGCGGCATGTCGAAATGTCTGGCGATACGGGCCGCATCGCGATCGCGCACTTCGATCACTGGATAGGAGCAGCAATAGCCGGGGCATTTCAGGCAGTCGTATTTTTTTCTGGGCATAGCCTACTTCTTCGATGCGCTTTTGATGCTCGCGAACTTCCGTTGGGTTTCGGCCATTTCGGCCTGCAGCCATTCGCGGAAGGCGCGCGCGGGGGCGGACTCCTTCGAACCCTTCGCGCGCACGATGAAGTAGCCGCCATGGTCCCTGATGTCGAGAGCAAAGGGACGCACGAGGCGGCCTTCGAGGATCGCATCGGTGCACAGGATCATGTCGCCGAGCGCGAAGCCTTGGCCGGCTTCGGCTGCCTCGATGGCGAGATGTCCCTGGAACACGGTGCCGCGCCAATCCTCCACCCCCTGGATGCCTGCCGCCGCGAGCCAGTCGGTCCAATATTGCTTGCGGGTCTCATGCAGCAGATTGTAGTTCGGGAGATCGGCGGGCGAGACGGGACCTGCGTTCTTGATGAGCCGCGGGCTGCAGACAGGAAAGATGTCGACATCCGAGATGAGCTTCTGGACTTCGACATCACTCCAGCGAGCGAGCCCATAGCGAATGCCGAGATCGGCCTTGTCGGAGCGGAAATCGACGAGCCGGTTGTCGGGGTCGATATTGAGCTCGATATCGGGATGGAGCTCATTGAAGCGGCCCAGTCTGGGGACGAGCCATCGCGAGGCAATCGACGGCTCGACCGAGACATTGAGGGCCCTGACCGTTCCCTGGGCCGCGGCCTCCCTGGTGGCCTCCGCCATATTGTCGAAAAGTGGCGTCAGGCGGCCGCCGAAACGCCGGCCGGCGTCAGTCAGCGCCACGCCGCGGCCGGTGCGGAAAAAGAGTTCCGTGCCGAGCCACTCCTCCAATTCGCGAATGTGCCGGCTAATCGCGGCATGGGTGACGAAAAGCTCCACCGCCGCCTCGGTGAAGCTCTCATGGCGAGATGCCGCCTCGAAGGCTTTGAGCGCATTCAGTGAGGGAAGGCGCCGCGCCATGTGGGACCTTGTAAGTTTTCCTTACAGGTAGCGTAGGATAATGCCGTTTGTGGTGCAAGCGCGAATTGACTATCTACAGCTGAGATAAATTACATATCAGAAGAAAGAAGGAGATTGGTCATGAACTGGATTTTCGAAGCTTACTCAAATGTTTACAACGCGGCAATGATGCAGGACCAGTCGCGGCCGAGCAATGTTGCACCTGCGAAGAACGCGCCCGAATCGAAGCGCTTTGGCCTGTTCAAGCCCTTCATCAACGGCTGATCTTCTAGACAAGCCCCGACAGTTTGGCTGATTTGCCTGGGGCCGCTGCCATTAGGCTGCTGCTATGACGGTGACTTCCATCACCAGCCGGGGATCGGCGAGGCCGGCCACCACCAGCAAGGTGGCCGCGGCCTTGTGGCCCTTGAGCACCTCATCGCGAATCTGACGGTAGAGTCCGACCTGCGACCGATCGGTGATGAAAACACGGGCGTCCACGATGTTGCGGTGGTCCATGCCTGCGGCTTTGAGGATGCCTAGCACATTGGCCCAAGCTAGGAGGTGCTGCTCTTCTGGGTTCTCGGGGATTTTGCCTGAGGGATCGGCGCCGACTTGCCCGGCAATGAACAACATGCGGGCGCCAGGCGGCGTCTCGATGGCCTGGGCATAGTTGGAAAAGGGTTTCGGGGCGGCATCGGTCTTGATCTCCTTGAGCATGAATCCCTCTTTTTTTGAATAACAGCACTATAGCGCTTGCAAATGGAACATAAAGAGAACATATTTATCGGGGATAAGAGTTGATCCGCAGTGGATCGGAAGACAGGTTTGGTTGATCACCACATCTGAGTTTAGTGCCCGGAAAGCTAGGAGAGCGGATATGGCCGGATCAGTGAATAAAGTCATCCTCGTTGGAAATCTCGGCAAGGATCCGGAGGTACGCCATACGCAAGATGGCCGCCCGATCGTCAATCTGAGCGTTGCCACCTCGGAGAACTGGCGCGACAAGCAGACGGGTGAGCGCAAGGAGCGTACCGAGTGGCACCGCGTCGTCATCTTCAACGAGAATCTGGCAAAGGTCGCCGAGCAGTATCTGAAGAAGGGTGCCAAGGTCTATCTCGAGGGCCAGCTCCAGACCCGCAAATACAACGACAAGGATGGTGTCGAGAAGTACTCGACCGAAGTGGTGCTTCAGCAATATCGCGGCGAACTCACCATGCTCGATGCGCGCGGCGGTGGCGGCGACACGGCGGGCTTCAGCAATGGCGAGAGCTTCGGCCAGTCTAGTCCGATGGACAAGCCACGCAGCGGCGGCGCGCGGCCGCAGCAGAATTTTGCCCGCGATCTCGACGACGAAGTGCCGTTCTGAGCAAGTTCCAACTGCAACAAAGAGCGTTACCGCAGCGACATTGAAGGCGCTGGCGCCGACGGCCAGCCGACAAAGCTGAAATGGACTTGGAAGCAGTGCGCCACTAAATATGCGAGGCACATGCAGGAAGCACTCGCGTTCATGTCCAAAGCCCCCATTCAGCGCCGACTGGTTGCCATTCTCGCTGCTGACGTGGTCGGTTACAGCCGGCTCATGGAGCAGGATGAAACAACCACGCTGACGGAACTCAAGGTGCGGTGGAGCGAGGTCGTAGAGCCGCTTGTCGCCAGCCATCAAGGCCGTATCTTCAAGAGAATCGGCGATGGGATGCTCGTCGACTTCGGGAGTGCGGTTGCCGCCGTCGAATGCGCGGTGGAACTGCAGAAGGCCATGGCCGCCACAAATGATGCTGCCCCTGCGGATCGGCGCATCGTACTGCGCATCGGCGTAAATCTCGGCGATGTCATGGTCGACGGCAGCGATCTCTATGGGGCCGGAGTCAATGTGGCCTCCCGCATAGAGGGGCTCGCCGATCCGGGCGGGGTGGCGATCTCGAATGCCGTCCACGAGCATGTGCATGGGCGCCTCAGCATCGATTTCCTCGACGGTGGCAGCCATGAGGTCAAGAACATCCAACGCCCACTGCACATCTGGACCTGGTCACCGGACGGCGGCATGGGTGCGAGCTTGGACGCGGCAAGCGGTGCGCCGCCGCAACTGCCGGCGAGCAGGCCTTCGATCGCCGTGCTCCCCTTCGACAACATGTCGGGAGATCCCGAGCAGGGCTATTTTGCCGATGGGATCACCGAGGACATCATCACCGACCTTTCCAGGGTCTCGGGCCTCTTCGTCATCGCACGGAATTCCTCGTTCGCCTATAAGGGCTCAGCGCCGGACATTCGCAAGGTAAGCCGGGACCTCGGTGTCCGCTACGTCCTCGAAGGCAGCGTGCGCCGGATCGCCAGCCGGGTTCGCATCACAGCCCAGATGATCGATGGCGCGACCGGCGGCCACCTCTGGGCCGAGCGCTATGACCGCGATCTGGAGGACGTCTTCGCCGTCCAGGACGAGGTGACCCGCACGATCGTCGATGCCCTCAAGGTGAAGCTGACAGCCGGAGAAGAAGCGCGACGCGAACACCGCGGCAAGATCGATCCGGAGGCCTATGATCTCATAGTCCGCGCCCGGCAGACGGTGTTGCAGCTACGGCCCGAGGCGTCCATGGAAGCACGCGGGATGCTGGAGCGGGTGATCGAGATCGACCCAGGGCTGGCAGTTGCCTATGCGCGACTCTCGATTATCACCTTCGCCGAATATGCCAATCAGTGGAACAACGCGACGGGCGAAAACCTGACACAGGCGTTGGTGCTGGCACGCAAGGCGATCGAAACGGACGACACCGAACCGCAAGGCCATATCTCGCTTGCCATTGTCCTGTGCTGGATGCGCTGCCTGGACGAGGCGGAACAGGCCGCAGAGCGGGCCCTTGCTCTCGCTCCCAATCTAGCCGATGCCTATACCTGCCTCGGCAACGTAAGAGACTTCCAAGGCCGGTATGAAGATGCCATAGCCCTCCACAGGCGGGGCTACCGCCTCGATCCGCAGTTCGACATGTCGCTCCATTTCCTGGGACGGGCCCTGCTTGCCCTGGGCCGTTTCGACGAGGCTGAGATCGCCCTCAAGCGGCGATTGTCGCTGATGCCGGGCTCGGACATGTCGCGCTTTTATCTGGCCTGTCTTTATGGCCTCAGCGGACGCCACGAAGAGGCGCGCCGCACTTGGCAAGAGACGTTGGAGGTCAATCCCAAATTCTCGATCGACCACTTGAGGCGGACCTTGCCTTACAAGGATCCCGCTCTGCTCGATCGGCTCGTGGAGGGACTACGGACCGCCGGCGTCGCTCCCGCGTCCGACTGAGTGATGCTGACGGATTCTGGTGCGGCAGGCGCATAGGCTGCCCTCCATCAGTGGGAGGCAGCATGGCCATCGGACAGAAGCTCAATCGAACGCTCTGCGGCTTCATCGAAAGGCAACCTTTGTTCTTCGTCGCGACCGCGGCTTCGCAAGGACGGGTCAATCTCTCGCCCAAGGGCCTCAAGACGCTCAAGATCATGGATGAGCGGCGCATCGTGTGGCTCAGCCTCTCGGGCAGCGGCAATGAGACGGCGGCCCATCTGGCCGAGAGCGACCGCATGACCTTGATGTTCTGTGCCTTCTCAGGCGAGGCAATGATCCTCAGGGTATATGGCCATGCGAAGGTGATCCATCCGCGCGACCCTGAATGGCCCGATCTTGCGGGACTGTTCGCGCCCATGGCCGGGGCGCGCCAGGTCTTCGATTTTGCGATCGACCTGGTCCAGACCTCCTGTGGCTCGGGCGTGCCCTTCATGGACTTCAGGGCCGAGCGCGGGCCGGTTGAGCTTCTGCCTTTCTATGAGGCCATGGGCGAGGAGGGCGTGCACGATTATTGGAAGCGCAAGAACACCATCAGCATCGACGGCAAGCCGACCCATATACTTCGACCTCGGAGCTCTGATTCAGGGCCCTTGCAAGGCCTTGATTTCAAGGACTGATTTCGACCATCAAAAATCGCTTTTTTCCCACTCTTTTCATGCGCTTGGCATTGAATCCATCAAGCGCTCCGGCTAGTATGCTCCGCCGCTCGAATCGTTGCCAAAACGGGGTCTCCCGGGCCCCTTCGGACGGTTCATGAAGCGCCCCATCCAGTCAGGTTTTCCGTGGCCGATAACGACGACAACAATCCGACCTCCTCCGGCAATCCGGGTGAAATCGCCCCCATCTCCATCGAAGACGAGATGAAGAAGAGCTATCTCGATTACGCGATGAGCGTGATCGTGTCGCGCGCACTGCCTGATGTGCGCGACGGGCTGAAGCCGGTGCACCGGCGTATCCTCTATACGATGCATGAGAACGGCTTCACGCCGGACAAGCCCTATAAGAAATCGGCGCGCGTCGTCGGCGATGTCATGGGTAAATATCATCCGCATGGCAACCTTGCGATCTATGACGCGCTGGTGCGCATGGCGCAGGATTTTCTCGCTCCGGCTGCCGCTCATCGACGGGCAGGGCAATTTCGGCTCCGTCGACGGCGATCCGCCTGCGGCCGACCGCTATACCGAAGCGCGCCTCGCCAGCTCCGCCATGCCGCTGCTCGACGATCTCGACAAGGACACGGTCGAATTCGTCGCCAACTATTCGAACGAATTCCAGCGAGCCGTCGGTGCTGCCGGCGAAATATCCCAATCTCCTGGTCAACGGCTCGGGCGGCATCGCGGTCGGCATGGCCACCAACATGGCGCCGCATAATCTCGGCGAAGTGATCGACGCCTGCATCGCCGTCATCGACGATCCCGGCATCTCGATCGATGAGTTGATCGGCATCATCCCGGGACCGGACTTTCCGACGGGCGCCATATCCTCGGTCGCGCCGGCATCAAATCGGCAATGCATACCGGGCGCGGCTCGATCGTCATGCGCGGCAAGGTCGCGACGGAGGAACTGCGCAAGGAGCGCGAGGCACTGATCGTCACCGAGATTCCCTATCAGGTGAACAAGTCGGCGATGATCGAAAAGATTGCCGAACTGGTGCGCGAAAAGAAGATCGAAGGCATCTCCGACATCCGCGATGAAAGCGACCGGCACGGCATGCGTGTCGTGGTCGAGCTCAAGCGCGATGCCATGGCGGATGTGGTGCTCAACCAGCTCTACCGCTTCTCGCCCCTGCAAACCACCTTCGGCGTCAACAATGTCGCGCTTGACCGGCGGCCGGCCCGAGCTCCTTAATCTCAAGGACCTGATCCAGGCTTTCGTCGCGTTCCGCGAAGAAGTCGTCACCCGCCGCACCAAGTACCTGCTCAACAAAGCGCGCGACCGCGCCCATATTTTGGTCGGCCTCGCCATCGCCGTCGCCAATATCGACGAGGTGATCGCGCTGATCCGCCGCTCCAAAGATGCGGCGGAGGCGCGCGAGGCCTTGATGGCGAAGGCGTGGCCGGCAAAGGACATGGCGCCCCTGATCGCGCTCATTGCCGATCCCCGCCACACGCTCAATGCCGACGACACTTACAAGCTGTCGGACGAGCAGGCGCGTGCCATCCTCGATCTGCGCCTGCAGCGCCTGACCGCGCTCGGGCGCGACGAGATCGCCGAAGAGCTCGAGAAGCTGGCAAAGGAGATCTCCGATTATCTCGAGATCCTGCGCTCGCGCGCCCGTGTCTTCGGCATCATCAAGGACGAGCTTGCCGCCATCAAGGCCGAGTTCGCGACGCCCCGGCGCACCGAGATCGTCGACAATGAAGGCGAAGTTGAGGACGAGGACCTCATCCAGCGCGAAGACATGGTGGTGACGGTGAGTCACGCTGGCTATGTCAAGCGCGTGCCGCTCTCGGCCTATCGCGCGCAACGGCGCGGCGGCAAGGGCAGGGCCGGCATGCAGACGCGCGAAGAAGATTTCGTCACCAAGCTCTTCGTCGCCAACACCCATACGCCGATCCTGTTCTTCTCTTCCGCCGGCATGGTCTATCGCATGAAGGTGTGGCGCCTGCCGGTCGGCAATCCGCAAGCCGCGCGGCAAGGCGCTGATCAATCTCTTGCCGCTGGCACAGGATGAGCGCATCACCACGATGATGCCGATGCCCGAGGACGAGGCAAGCTTGGGGATCGCTGCAGATCATGTTCGCGACGCGCTCGGGCAATGTCCGGCGCAACGAGCTTTCCGATTTCGAGAGCATCAACCGCAACGGCAAGATCGCCATGAAGCTCGAGCCGGGCGACCAGATTGCCGGCGTCGATATCTGCACCGCCGATGGACGATGTGCTGCTGACCACGGCGCGCGGCCAGTGCATCCGCTTCGCCGTGAATGACGTGCGCATCTTCAAGGGCCGGGATTCGACCGGCGTGCGCGGCATCAAGCTTGAAAAGGGCGACCACGTGATCTCGATGGCGCTTTTGCGCCATGTCGAAGCCTCGGCCGAGGAGCGCTTCGGCTATCTCAAAATGGCGCGCGCGGTCTCGGGCGAAGAAGTCGACGAAAACGGCAATGGCAACGGCGGCAGCGAGGAAGAGACGACGCAGGAAACTGTGCTCGTGCAGGAGCGCTATGCCGAGATGGGAGCTGCCGAGCAGACCATCCTGACCGTCTCCTCCAATGGTTATGGCAAGCGCACCTCGAGCTATGAGTATCGCATCACCAATCGCGGCGGCAAAGGCATCGTGGCCATGGCGGTGAACGACCGCAACGGACCGCTGGTGGCGTCCTTCCCGGTCGAGAATGAGGACCAGATCATGCTGGTGACCGATGGCGGCCAACTCATCCGCTGCCCGGTGCATGACATCCGCAAGGCCGGAAGGTCGACCCAGGGTGTCATCATCCTCGATACCGCCGAGGACGAGCACGTCGTCTCGGTCGAGCGGATCAGCGAGGACGAGGAGGCAACGGAGGTCTGACCTCAAATTGTCAGGGCTTTTGGAGGTAGTCAGCGCCTCTGGCTCACCTTGTCAGAATCCCCTTGCGACGCTTGCCGTGCTTATGGCTTGCTGGTGTGCTTTTCCAACGAAGAGGGGAGCCCTATGACGCTCGAAGCCTATATCGCCTTCTGCCTTGCCGCCATCGCCATCGTCATCGTGCCGGGACCCACGGTCACGGTCGTGATCGCCAACAGCCTCAATATGGCCAGCGCGCCGGTCTCCTCAATGTCGCGGGCACCCAGGCGGGGCTCTTGGTGTGGATGGCAGTCGCCATACTGGGCCTTGCCTCCGCAATCAGCCTCATGGGCGTGTGGTTCGACGTGGTGCGGATCGCGGGTGCGGCCTACCTGATTTGGCTCGGCATAAAGCTTTTCCGCTCGAAAGGCGAGATCCTGTCGGCGGCCGCCGCGGCACCCAAAGGCGGCTTCTTCCTGCAGGGCTTCGTCGTCATCCTGTCGAACCCCAAAGTGCTGCTCGTTTTCGGCGCGCTCATTCCGCAATTCATCTCGCCCAAGGGCGATTACATGAAGCAGCTTCTGCTCCTGGGCATAAGCTTCATGGTGATCGCGACGGTGTTCGACAGCTTTATGCTTTCGCCGCCGGCAATGCCGGCTCATGGCTCTCCAAGAGCCGGGTGCGCTTTGTCGAAGTGTCAGCGGTCTTTGCCTGATCGGCGGCGGTCTCTGGATGGCGCTGCGCGGAAGGTAGCGGTTGTTTGTGCATGACCTCATCCGAGAAGTCGGGCAACCTTTTCGGGACCATGCGTTTAGGCCGTGTCGAGTTTCTTCGCCAGCTCCTCGTCCCAGAAGGCGGCCTCGATCTTGTGGCCGTCGAGATCGCGCAGGAAGCAGCCATAGTAGGGTTCGCCATAGTCTGTCGCGCGCGCCCGGCTTACCGTCTTCCGTTGGCTCCAGCGGCAATCGCCGTCTTGTAAAAGGCATCGACCTCGACCTTCGATCCCGCAACGAAGCCGAAATGGACACCGTTGCCGATCGATCGGCTCTGCCACCGTCATAAGGCTTCTGCACCCAGAATTCCGGGAAACTGCTTGCCGAAGGCAACGGCGCCTGGATGCTCCATGATGATCCTGCAGCCCAGCGTCGCCAGCATCTTTTCATAGAATGCGCGCGCTTCCGCAAATCTGTTGGTGCCGAGCGAGACATGCGAAATGATCGATGGGTTGTCATTGGCCATGTCGAAATTCTCCCACTTGTAAGGGGCCAGGGTATGCGCCATCTGCTGACAGGTTGCGGCAGGAGCGTGAAGCGGGCTATGGCTTGCCCATGGCGCGCACAGGCTTCTATCCGGGCACCTTCGATCCCGTCACCTATGGGCATCTCGACATCATTGCGCGATCGGCGCGGCTCGTGGACAAGCTCGTTCTCGGGGTTGGCACGCATCA
The DNA here is from genome assembly GCA_963841765.1 of uncultured Alphaproteobacteria bacterium. Classification (GTDB taxonomy): domain Bacteria; phylum Pseudomonadota; class Alphaproteobacteria; order Rhizobiales; family Aestuariivirgaceae; genus Taklimakanibacter. The sequence goes on along the minus strand of CAWJDZ010000026.1, from coordinate 84,796 downwards.
TGGCAAGACAGGCGCTGCTCGATGCCGAGACGCGGATCAAGCTGCTCGAGACATGTGACGGCGCCGATCGCCGAGCACACGGGCATTAAGATCACGGTCGTGACCTTCGACGATCTTGCCGTCGATGCGGCGCGCCGCGCCAATGCCGGCCTGATCATCCGCGGCCTGCGGGATGCCAGCGATTTCGACTATGAAGTCCAGATGGGGCAAATGAACGGGGCCATGGCGCCCGATATCGAGACGGTCTTCCTCGCCGCCAGCCCCGCCACCCGCATGATCGCCTCATCGCTCGTCAAGCAGATCGCCGCACATGGGCGGCGATGTCACCCTGTTCATCCCCAAAGAAGCGCTGGCGGCGGTCAAGGCCGCGCGCTGAAAAAGCCAAGCCTGATCCGGAAAACGTTCCCGCAACTCAAGGAGACCCTTATGACATCAAGACTGGCCCTTTTCGGCCTCATCGGCGCCGTGGCCTTCGCCAGCCTGCCGGCTGCGGCGGAGGATCTCGATCCCGAGAACACGATGGTGATCGCGACCTGCGATGGCTGCAAGATCACGGTGAGGCTGCGGCCCGACCTCGCGCCCAACCATGTCGCGCAGATCAAGAAGCTCATGCGCGCGGGCTTCTATGACGGCATCGTCTTTCATCGCGTGATCGACGGCTTCATGGCTCAGACCGGCGACCCGACCGGCACCGGCATGGGCGGTTCGAATGAGCCCGACATTCCAGGCTGAATTCTCGCAAGGCGCATTTCGGCCGCGGTACGCTGGGCATGGCGCGCGCGCAAGATCCCGATTGCGCCAACATCCAGTTCTTCATCATGTTCGCCGATGGCGGCTTCCTCGATGGCCAATACACGGTCTTGGGCGAGGTGGCTGATACGGCATGGACTGCGTCGACAAGATCGCGAAGGGCGAGCCGCCGGCCACTCCGACAAGATGGTTTCCTCAAAGTTTTGAAGGATGCTCAGTAATGGCAGCTGATCCCGAAAACACCCTCCATATGGACCTGCCAAGGGCCGGGTGACGATCGAGCTCCGGCCCGATCTGGCGCCCGGCCATGTGGCGCGGATCAAGGAACTGGCGCGCGAGGGCTTCTATGACGGCGTCGCCGTTCCACCGCGTGATCGAGGGCTTCATGGCGCAAGGCGGCGATCCCACCGGCACCGGCATGGGCGGCTCGAAGAAGCCGAATCTCAAGGCGGAATTCTCCAGCGAGCCGCATGTGCGCGGCATCTGCTCGATGGCGCGCTCAGGCAATCCGAATTCGGCCAACAGCCAGTTCTTCATCTGCTTTGGCGATGCGAACTTCCTTGACAAGCAATATACGGTGTGGGGGAAGGTGACCTCGGGCATGGAGCATGTCGATGCATCTGAAGCGCGGCGAGCCGGTGCGCGATCCCGACCGGATCGTGAAGATGCAGGTCGCGGCCGACGCCAAGTAGCCTGATACGTCCTATGTGGCCGGCCGGAAAATGGGCGATGGCGATCGCTGTCCTGGTTTCCTTGGCCGGCGCGGCAGCGGCCACGGAGAACATCATCTGCAACTCCGCGATGAGAAAGCGGCCATCAGTGTTTCTGGTCGGCTCGACGCCGGGTGCTCAATCGCCTTGAGCCTCGACCATGGAAGCGAATGGCAAGAGCTGGGCGACGAAACCGGAGGCTGGCCAGACCGCCGATCCTCATCGGCCAGGCCTTCTCGAGATGACGAAGTGATGAGGATCGACATTACCGACGACAATGCCGAGAAGATCATCGCGAAACTCAGGGTGACCCGTGCCCATGATGAGGGCGAGCGAGCCAGTGCTCGGCGGGGACCTTCATGATCACCGGGGTTGGCGCCTGGGCGGTGACCTGCTCCAGCGAATAGCGCGGGGGCTCCATGCGCGTCGCCGATTTCGATTTTGAATTGCCGGCAGAGCGCATTGCGCTGCGGCCGGCGAAGCCGCGCGATGCGGCGAAGCTGCTCGTTGTCGAGCCCGGGCGACTTCAGGATCGCAGCATGCGCGATTTGCCTTCGCTGCTCGACCCGGGCGATGTGCTGGTCTTCAACAATACCAAAGTCATTCCGGCAGCGCTGACGCGGCAGCGCATCGGGCGCGGGGATGCCGAGCCTCAGATCGAGGCGCTGCTGCATCAGCGCCTCGATGGCTCGCGCTGGAAGGCTTTCGCCAAGCCGGGCAAGAAGCTCGCGGTCGGCGACCGGCTCCGCTTTGGGGCCGAAGGACGGGTGTGCCTGCTCGGCACTCTCGACGCGAGGGTCGAAGACAAGGGCGAGGGAGGCGAGATCACGCTCGCCTTCGATTTCAACGGGCCGATCCTCGACGAGGCCATCGCCACTCTGGGCGACATGCCGCTGCCGCCCTATATCGCGGGCAAGCGCGCAGCCGGATGACGCAGGACCGCGACGGATTACCAGACCATTTTCGCCGAGGAAGAGGGGGCGGTTGCGGCGCCGACAGCCGGGCTGCATTTCACGCCTGACTTGATGAAGTCGCTGGAAGCTAGTGGAATTACAACGCGAATTCGTTACGCTGCATGTCGGGGCGGGGACCTTCCTGCCGGTCAAGGCAGAGGATACGCGCGAGCACAAGATGCATGCCGAATGGGGCGAGGTTCGCCGAGAACGTGGCCCTAGGCTGAAGGCCGCGCGAGGCCAAGGGCGGGCGGATCGTTGCGGTGGGCACGACGTCGCTGCAGGCTCCTCGAAAGTGCGGCAGCGTCAGGCGAACTCGCGCCGTTTCAGCGGGATCGACGGACATTTTCATTACGCCCGGCTACCGCTTCCGGGCCGCCGATCTGCTCATCACCAATTTCCATCTGCCGCGTTCGACGCTGTTCATGCTGGTTTCGGCTTTTTCCGGGCATGAGCGGATGAAGGCCGCCTATGCCCATGCCATCGCTCAGAACTATCGGTTCTATTCCTATGGCGATGCCAGCCTGCTATTTCCGCAGCCCAAATGAGCGAAGCTTTTTCATTCACGCTTCATAAGACGGATGGCGCGGCGCGGCCGGGCACGGCTCGCGACCGCTGCATGGCGAGATCCGCACGCCCGCCTTCATGCCGGTGGGTACGGCAGGCACGGTCAAGGGCCTCTATCTCGACCAGGTGCGCGCGACCGGCACCGACATCATCCTCGGCAATGTCTATCATCTGATGCTGCGGCCCGGCGCCGGAAGAGGTGGCCGAGCTCGGCGGCCTGCACAAGTTTCATCGGCTGGGACGGCCCGATCCTTACCGACTCCGGCGGCTTTCAGATCATGTCGCTCGCCAAGATCGCGCAAGATCACGGAGAAGGGGGCCGTGTTCCAGTCGCATATCGACGGGCGGCGATACGAGCTGACGCCCGAGCGCGCGATGGAAATCCAGCGCCTTCTCGGCTCCGACATCCAGATGCAGCTCGATGAATGCCTGATGTATCCGCATACGGACAAGGAGGCCGAGCGCGCCATGCAGCTTTCGCTGCGCTGGGCTGAGCGCTCGCGGCAGGGCTTCGGCAAGCAGCCGGGCCGCGGCAATTTCGGCATCGTGCAAGGCGGCGTGAATGAGCGGCTGCGGCGCCGTTCGGCCGAGGGGCTCGTCTCGATTGGCTTCGAAGGCTATGCGATCGGCGGGCTGGCGGTGGGCGAGGGCCAGAAGCTGATGCTCCAGACGATCGAGCAGACCGTCCCGCATCTGCCGGCCGACCGCCCGCGCTATCTCATGGGGGTCGGCACGCCCGAGGACATCCTCGAGTCGGTGGCGCGCGGCATCGACATGTTCGACTGCGTGATGCCGACGCGGTCCGGCCGCCACGGCCAGGCCTTCACCCGCTTCGGCAAGATCAATCTGCGCAATGCCAAGCATGCCGATGATCCGCGCCCGCTCGATGCCGAAAGCCCGTGTCCCGCGCTGTCGAGCTATTCGCGCGCCTATCTGCATCATCTGATCAGGTCGGGCGAGCTGCTCGGCATGATGCTGCTCTCCTGGGCCAATGTCGCCTATTACCAGGAGCTGATGCAGGGCATCCGGGACGGCGATTGAACAGGGCCGGTTCGAGGATTTCCGGCTTGCGACGAAGGAACAGTGGAAGCGCGGCGATATTTCCGCTTAATTCTCGATCATCAAATGGTCCTGGAGGGACATCCCCATGAAAATGAGCGGCGAAGAAATCATCCGGGCGGCGCGCGAGGCGGTCTGGAAGGCGCTGAACGATCCGGAAGTCTTGAAGCAGTGCATCCCGGGCTGCGAGATCGATCACCAAGACGCTCGGACACCGAAATCGAAGCGCGTGTCATCGTCAAGGTCGGCCCGGTCAAGGCGGGCTTCACCGGCGTCGTCAATCTGAGCGACCTCAATCCGCCCGCGAGCTATCGCATTTCGGGCGAGGGCAAGGGCGGGCTTGCCGGCTTCGCCACGGGCGGCGCCGACGTCCGGCTCGAAGACACCGATGGCGGCACCAAGCTTTCCTACGATGTCGATGCGCAGGTCGGCGGCAAGCTCGCCATGCTGGGTTCGCGCCTCATCGATTTCGACGGCGCGCTCGATGGCGACCCAGTTCTTCGAGAAATTCGCCAGCGTCGTCGGCGGCGTGCCGGATGAGGCAGCGGCCGCCCCGGGCAAGACGAAGGCAAAGAAAGCCACCAAGAAGAAGCGCTGATCAGAGCTGGTAGCCAAAGAGATGCAGCGCGACGAAAATCGCCGCGAAGACGACCGCATAAGCGAGCGCGCCATAGAAGATCGTATGATGCACGATCCGCACCCACGGCGGGGCGCGCTTAAAACGGCGATTGAGCCGCAAGGCCAATGAGGCGATCACCACGGCCACGGCCACGATGAGGACCCTGATCAACATTGGTTTTCACTTTCCGCCACCGGCGACATGCTCGCCCTCGCGCGTAAGGTAATAGGCGAAGAGGATCGGCAGGAAGGTGACCGCGATGACGAAGATCGCGACCACATTGGTCACCGGCCGCTGGCGCGGCCGGATGAGTTCGGTCAGCATCCAGATGGGCAAGGTCGACTGCTGGCCGGCCGTGAAGGTGGTGACGATCACCTCATCGAAGGAAAGCGCGAAGGCGAGCATGCCGCCCGCGAGCAAGGCGGACGCGATATTGGGCAGGACGACATGGCGGAAGGTCTGGAAGCCATCAGCGCCGAGATCCATCGACGCTTCGATGAGATTGCCCGAGGTGCGGCGGAAGCGGGCAAGCGCATTGTTATAGACGACGACGATGCAGAAGGTGGCGTGGCCGAGAACGATCGTCCAGAAGGAGAAATCGAAATTCATGATGTTGAAGGCTGAGCGCAGTGCGATGCCGGTGATGATGCCGGGCAGGGCTATCGGCAGGATGAAGAGCAGCGAGATGTAGTCGCGGCCAAAAAAGCGCGCGCGCGACACGGCCGCCGCCGCGCAGGTGCCGAGCACCAGGGCAATCGCCGTTGCAATGACGGCGACCTTCACCGACAGCCACATGGCGTTCCAGATATCCTGGCGCTCCCAGACGACGGCGAACCATTTGAGGTGTAGTCCGGGCGGCGGGAATTGATAGCTCTTCTCCTCGGTGGTGAAGGCATAGAGGAAGATCAAGAGCAGCGGCACATGCAGGAAGAGAAGTCCGGCGATGGCGGCAATGCCCAGAGCGCGCGGGGCTGCTTCGCCTCGCTCAGAGCGCATCGAAGGCTCCCATGCGCTTGGCGATCGTCAGATAGATGCCCATGATGACGATCGGCACGACGGTAAAGGCGGCGGCGAGCGGAATGTTGCCGGCAGTTCCTTGCAGCGTATAGACGGCCTGGCCGAGGAAGTAGCTCGAGGTGCCGACGATCTGCGGGATGATGTAATCGCCGAGCGTCAGCGAGAAGGTGAAGATCGACCCGGCAATGATGACCGGGTAGCGCCAGGGGAAAGATCACGGTCCGAGAAGGTCTGCCGCGGCAGTGGCGCCGAGATCGGCCGAGGCCTCGATCAGATTGCCGGGTACACGCTCAAGAGCCGCCTGCGTCGGCAGGATCATGTAGGGCAGCCAGACATAGAGGAAGACGAGGAAGGTGCCGATATAGCTGATGCTGAAGCGACGGTCCGCCGATGACGGGAATGGCGAGGATCGCATCCAGGAGCCAGGTGAGATGGAGCTTGTCGGCAAGCCAGGTGATGATGCCTTCCTTGGCGAGGATGAGCTTCCAGGCATAGACCTTGACCAGATAGCTCGACCACAGAGGCAACATCACCGCGAGATAGAAGAAGGCCTTCCATTTGCCCGCGGGCATAGCGCGCCGCGTAATAGGAGATGGGAAACGCGATGACGAGCGGCGGCCAGCGTCACCGCGGTCGCCATCACCGAGGCTGCGCCGATGATGACGTCGAGATTGGCGAGACGGAAAAGTTCGCCATAGGTCGAAAGCGTGAATTCATACTTGATGAGCCCGGAGAATTCATCGATCGAGAAGAAGCTTTGCGCCAGGAGAGCGAGCAGCGATCCCAGATAGACGATGCCGAGCCAGAGCAGCGGCGGGGCCAGCAGCAAAGTGAGCAGGAGAAACGGATTGCGGAACAGAACATCGGAGATCCGTCGCAGCACTCCGCTGCGCTGCTCATCGGCGGCCGCGCTGGCGGCGCTCACGCCTCATCCTCCATTACATGCAGGGCGCTTGCCGGCCAATGCAGCGTCACTGTCTCGCCGATGCCGAGCAGGTGCCGAGGGAGGAGGGAGCGGAGACCGCTGATCTCCTCGCCAGAAGCGTCGGCGTGTCGACGCGGGTGACCGCACCCTGGTAGTGGACCGAAGTGACCTTGGCTGTAACGCCATGCGTATCAGCAGGCGGTTCGTTCGCTCCGGCGGCAAGGGCGATCTTTTCGGGCCGAGGCTTACCCACTTCGCGGGGCCGCCGGCTTTCGCGACGAATGCGGGCGGCAGGACATTCGATGAACCGACGAAATCAGCCACGAAGCGGGTGCGCGGCCGCTCATAGATTTCCTCGGCGCGCCAACCTGGACGATCCTGCCCTCGTTGAAGATGGCGACCCGGTCGGCCATCGACAGGGCTTCGCCCTGATCATGAGTGACGAAGACGAAGGTGATGCCGAGGTTCCGCTGCAAGGCCTTGAGCTCGACCTGCATCTGCTCGCGCAGCTTGAGGTCGAGGGCGCCCAGCGGCTCGTCGAGCAGCAGCACCTTGGGCTCGTTCACGAGCGCGCGGGCCAAGGCCACGCGCTGGCGCTGGCCGCCGGAGAGCTGCGAGGGCCGGCGGTCATCAAAACCTCTGAGTTCGACGAGAGCGAGCGCTTCGCGTGCCTTGCTTCTCGCGCTGGCGGTGCGCGGTACGCCCTTGACCATCAGCCCGTAGCCGACATTTTCCAGGATCGTCATATGCGGGAAAGAGCGCGTAGTCCTGGAAGACGGTATTGACGTTGCGCCGATAGGGCGGCACGCCTTCGGCGGTCTCGCCGAAGATCTCGATATGGCCGATGGTCGGCTGTTCGAAACCGGCAATGAGCCGCAGGCAGGTGGTCTTGCCCGAGCCCGAAGGGCCCAGCATGGCGAAGAACTCGCCCGCGCGCGATGTCGAGCGTGACATCGTCCACCGCGCGCACGGGGCCGAAATGGCGCGAGACGTTCTGGAAAGAGACGGCTGTTGTCATGGCACAGAACTCCCGCCGGGCTGCGACCGGCGGGAATCCTTCGTTGTTGGACGGTTCTCAGCGCCCGCCGAGGACGGCGATGTAGTCGGACACCCAGCGATAGTAGGGAACGCAGCCCGCGCGACTGGCTCGCGCATTTGGCGACTGGGCGTGCGCCAGAAATGCACCTTGTCGAAGCTGCCGAGCGCCGTTGGTCTCGCAGCCTGCATCGGTCAGGAGCGCATTGCCCTTGCAGGCAGCCGGCACCGCCGGCACCGAGCCGAACCAAGCGGCGAGATCGCCCTGCAGCTTCGGATTGATCGAATGCTCGAGCCACATATAGGCGCAGTTGGGATTCGGCGGCATCGGCATGCATCATTGTCGTATCGGCCCAGCCCGTGGCGCCTTCCTCGGGAATGGTCGAGGCGATCGGGCTGCTTGTCGGCCTGCAGAAGGTTCACCTGGAACGGCCACGACGATGATGCCGACGACGCCTTCGTTCTTGAAGTCATCGATCTGGATGAAAGCGTCGTGCCAGTAGCGGCCCACGAGCTTGCGCTGGGCACGGAGCAGTTCGAGGGCCGCCTTGTACTGGTCCTCGTTGAGCTCATAGGGGTCCTTGATGCCGAGATCGGGCTTGTGCTTCATGAGATAGAGCGCGGCATCGGCGATATAGATGGGCCCGTCGAAAGCCTGCACCCGGCCCTTGTTCGATTTGCCATCGGGCAGGTTCTGCTCCTTCGAAGACGACTTGCCCAGCTCTTGGGCGCGTCCTTGAACACATTGGTGTTGTAGGCCAGCACATTGGCGCCCCACTGATAGGGAACGCCGTAGTGACGTTCCGTCGACCGTGTGCCACGGCGCGTTCTGCAGGCGCTCATCGACTGTCTTCCAGGACGGAATCAGGTCGATATTGACCGGCTGCACGCGCTTGCCGGAGATGAGCCGCAGCGAGGCATCGCCCGAGGCGGTGACGAGATCGAAGCCGCCCTCATTCATGAGCGCCACCATTTCGTCGGACGTGCCGGCGGTCTTCACGTTGACCTTGCAACTCGTCTTCTTCTCGAAATCGGTCACCCAGTCATAGTTCTTGTCGGTCTCGCCGCGCTCGATATAACCCGGCCAGGCGACGATATCGACCTGGCCTTCGCCGGCGCCGACGGCCGGTCTTCATGTGCGGCAGCGCCACTGCAACTGCGGCGAGTCGCTGCGCCACCGAAAGCAATGTACGCGTTTAAGAAATTCATGATTACTACCTCCCTGCGAGCCGGATTTTCTGATGCGCCTCGCCGGCTCTGTTCAGCATCCCGCGCACCCCCTCGAGCGAGGCTACCTGTCTCCTTGAGGAAGGGAAGTGGCCTTAGGCATGGGATGCGGGTATCGAACATACCCCGCTGGCCGCAGGCCGGAAGGAAGCAGGGACGGTCGACAGCCTCGGCGATGTTGGATTGACCGCATTTTTAGTTGCGTGATAAGCTATTGCACAACAAGAACAAAACAAGGGAGTAACGTCCAGGTGAGCAAGGGGAAGTTCGAACGGCCAGCCCGCCGTAGTCGTCGAGGGTCTGCACAAGAGCTTCGGCGATCTCGAAGTGCTGAAAGGCGTGTCGCTGACAGCGCATGAAGGCGACGTCGTGTCGATGATCGGCGCTTCGGGCTCAGGCAAGAGCACCTTCCTCAGATGCATCAACTTTCCTCGAAATGCCGACGCAAGGGCGTATCCAGGTCACGGGCGAGGACATCAGCCTCAAGACCGGCCATGACGGCAATCTGCATCCAACCGATCGCCGGCAACTTGGAACGCATTCGCACCCGCCTCGGCATGGTGTTCCAGTCCTTCAATCTGTGGCCGCATCGCAATGTGCTCGAGAATGTCATCGAGGCGCCGGTGCATGTTCTGAAAGTGCCGAAGGCAGAAGCCATCGCGCGCGCCGAGGGCTTCTGCAAAAGGTCGGGCTGCATGAAAAGCGCAACCAATATCCGGCGTTCCTGTCGGGCGGCCAGCAGCAGCGCGCGGCGATCGCCCGGGCGTTGGCGATGGAACCCGAAAGTCATGCTGTTCGACGAGCCGACCTCGGCGCTCGACCCCGAGCTCGTCGGCGAAGTGCTGAGGGTCATTCGCGACCTTGCGCTCGAAGGCCGTACGATGATTCTCGTCACTCATGAGATGAAGTTCGCACGCGACGTGTCGAGCCATGTCGATCTATCTGCACAAAGGGCTTGATCGAGGAGGAAGGGCCGCCGGAGCAGGTCTTCGGCTCGCCCAAGAGCGAGCGGTGCCGGCAATTCGTCTGGGATCCACTAATTTCGTTGCGGGATTTGGATGAGGTGCTTTAGGTTAGACCAGTCCTGACCGCGCGGTAATGGGGCTTAACAAGCAATCCGGATCAGAATGATCCGACTAATAGGGAGAGAAACTATGAAGTTTAACCGCCGTTTAATGATGCAGCCGCCGCAGCCGTGGCCCTATGCGGCTTTGCGGCCGAGGCCAAGGCCGACCTCAAATTCGGTGTGGCCGCCGAGCCCTATCGCGCCCTTCACCTCGAAGGATGCCTCCGGCAAATGGGTCGGCTGGGAAGTCGATCTCATGGATGCCGTCTGTGCGACAGATGAACGAGAAATGCGAACTCGTCGAAGTCGCCTGGGACGGCATCATCCCGGCGCTGACCGCGAAGCAGATCGACGTCATCTGGTCATCCATGTCGATCACCGCCGAGCGCAAGAAGACCATCGACTTCACCACGTATCTACTACAATACGCCACCGCCATCATCGGAGCCAAGAACGGCGACATGGACATCACGCCAGACCATCTCAAAGGCAAGACGATCGGCGTGCAGGTCGTCGACCACGCATCGACAACTATGCGAGAAATATTTCGCGGCCGCGGGAGCGACGGTGAAGACCTATCAGACGCAGGACGAAGCCAATAACGATCTCGCCGCCGGCCGCCTCGACTATGTCCAGGCCGACGCCTTGGCGCTCGCAAGCGATTTCTTGCAAGACCGATCAGGGTTCTGCCTGCTGCGAATACGAAGGGGACTGCCGCCGGAAGACGTCGAAATTCTCGGCGAAGGCGTCGGCGGCGGCATCCGCAAGGAAGACACCGCGCTCAAGGACAAGCTCAATGCGGCGATCACCGCGCTGGCCCAGGCGGGCGAGTTCGAGAAGATCACCGACAAATATCAAAGCTGACGGCGAGCTTGGTCGTACCCCAGAAATAACGCTTCGAGCCGCGCCGCTAGGCGGCGGCGCGGCCCATCTCCAGTGTCATCGGGCAGTCGGATGGCACTCCACATGTTCTTTGCCGTCTGGCGCTCGAACTACCGGCGCCTGGGGCGGCAATCTTCTGACCGGTGCGCTCAGCACCACTACAGATTTCGTTTCTGCGCCTATGCCTTCGGCCTTGATGCTCGGACTTTGCGGCGCCATGGGCAAGCTCACCGGCGGCAAGTATCTGAAGCGGATTCTCGAAGTCTACACGACGCTGATCCGGTCGCTGCCGGAACTCCTGCTCATCGTGATGCTCTACTATCTCGGCACCGAGACGCTCAACCGCGTGCTGGCGAGCTTCGGCTTCGAGGCGGTGCGCATCAACGGCTTCGTCGCGGCCGTCGCTCGTCCTCGGCTTCGTCATGGGCGCCTATTCGACGGAAGTCCTGCGCGGCGCCATCCAGGCCATTCCGGTCGGCCAGATCGAGGCGGCAAAAGCCTATGGCATGTCGCCCTTTCTGAGGTTCCGGCGCATCATCCTGCCCGCCATGCTGCCCTTGCGATTCCCGGGCATGTCCAATCTGTGGCTCAATATCACCAAGGATTCGGCCCTCGTCGCCGTCGTCGGCTACAGCGAACTTGCCCTCCAGACCACACAGGCGGCCGGCAGCACCAAGGCCTATTTCATCTTCTTCGCGGCCGCAGCCCTGATCTATCTTACCATCTCGCTTGGTCTCGCTCAGGCTCTTCGGCATGCTCGAGCGCTATGTGCGGCGCGGCCAGCCGAAGCTCGGCTAGGCGGGACGCATGGATTTTTCATGGCTCCCGCAATACTCTGCCGATACTCGTCAAGGGCGTCTGGCTCACGCTCGCTGCTCCTGGTCATCTCCATGCATGTTCGGCATGCTCCTCGCGGTGCCGATCGGTCTCGTGCAGGTCACGGGGCCCCGCTGGCTCGCATGGCTGGCTGGCGGTTTCTGCACGGTCATCCGCGGCACGCCGCTGCTTATCCAGCTCTGGCTGCTCTATTACGGACTCGGCTCGCTCTTCCCGCAGATCCCGTGGATCAGGCAGAGCTTCATGTGGCCCGTGCTGCGCGAAGGCTTCTTCTATGCCGGCTCTCGCTTTCACGCTGAGTTTCGCCGGCTATGAAGGCGCGATCATGAAAGGCGCTTTCCTGAGCGTACCAAAGGGCGAGCTCGAAGCCGCGCGCGCCTTCGGCATGTCGCCATGGACGGTGCTTCGCCGCATCTGGCTGCCGCGCGCCTTCCGCATCGTGTTGCCAACGCTCGGCGGCGAGATGATCCTGCAACTCAAAGCGACGCCGCTCGCCGCCACCGTTACCGTCATCGAGCTCTATGGCGCGTCTTATCAGGTGCGCCAGGACACCTACCGGGTCTATGAGCCCTTGCTCTGGTTGCCGTGATCTATTCTGGCTCTGACCTATATCATCACCCGCGCTTTCGCCTATATTGAGCGCCAGGTGCCGCAGCGGCGTTGACCATCGCCTCAAGGCAAGAGTGAAAGAATTTAGGTAGTCCATTGAAAGATTTGTCGATTGCTGATCGGCTTGCCGTTTATGCCGCCGATCTCCGCGCCATCCGCCATGATCTTCATGCGCCATCCCGAGCTGGGCTTCGAGGAACGGTCGCACCAGCGAGATCGTGGCGAGCGGAGCTCACCCGCCTCGGCTTTCAGGTGACGACAGGGCTTCGCATCGGACCGGCGTCGTCGGCACGCTTGCCAGTGGACACGGGCGCAAAAGCATTGGGCTGCGCGCCGACATGGATGCGCTGCCGATCACAGAAGCCACGGGACTTCCTCTATCAGAGCCGCATCGCCGGCAGGATGCATGCCTGCGGCCATGACGGCCACACGGCGATCCTTTTGGGCGCGGCGCGCTATCTTGGCCGAGACGCGCAACTTCGACGGCACGGTCCATCTCATCTTTCAGCCGGCGGAGGAGAATTTCGGCGGCGCCAAGCGCATGATCGACGGAGGGCTGTTCAGGCGCTTCCCGTGCGATGCGTCTTCGCCTTCCATAACTGCCGGGCTTCGCCGGCTGGCCAGTTCGCGGTGAAGCCGGGCACGATCATGGCGGCGGTCGACGTCGCAGCGCGGTGATCTCCGGGCCCGGCGGACATGGCGCCATCCCGCATCGAGACGGTCGATCCGATCGTCGCCGGTGCCGCCATTGTGACCGCGCTCCAGACGGTCGTTTCGCGCAATATCGACCCGGCGGAGGCCGCCGTGGTCACGGTCGGCGCCTTCAATGCCGGCACCGCCTGCAACATCATCCCGGAGAGCGCTACCCTCGAGATCAGCGTCCGGAGCTGCTCGGAAGCAGTGCGCCGGAAGCTCGCTGTGCGCGTGCCGCAGATCATCACCGGCGTTGCCGAGGCGCATGGCGCGACGGCCACGGTCGACTATGAATTGGGCTATCCCGCCACCGTGAACAGCCGCAAGGAGACCGAGCTCGCTTGCGCGGTTGCCCGCGAGCTCGGCGGACCCCATCCGCCAATCGACATGGCGGCGGCAATGATGATCTCGGAGGACTTCGCTTATATGCTCGAGGCCACGCCCGGCTGCTATTTCATGCTGGGCAATGGCAACGAAGGGCGCCAGCCGGTGCTGCACAGCCCGGACTACGACTTCAATGATGCGCTTCTGATGACGGGACCTGCGATGTTCGCTTGCCTGGTCGAGCGATTTCTTGCTCCTGCCTGAGAAGGACCGCTTGTCGGGCCTTCGCGAAAGGACTGGAGACAGCGAAACACAGCGGTCCAGCTCCATGCAGCTTGAAACCTTCCTCCTCTTCGCGCCGGCCTGCTTCGCCATCAACATGGCCTTTGGTCCGAACAACCTGCTCTCCCTCACCAATGGGGCAAGAACCGGGATCGCGCCCACGAGCGGGACGATGATGGTCGGGTTCGGCCTGGCGCTGATGTTCACGCGCAGGCCATCGAGTTAATTCTCTGTAGTCGAGAGATTGAAGCGTGCGGCGAGACGCGCCACCAGCGCCTGCAGCCTGCCGAAGATATTCACTTCACCCAAGCCTATGCCTGTTATCGGGGGCTGAAGTTCAACTTCGTCGATCTCGAGCGCCGCCTGCTTCACGTCCTCATCATCGAGCTCGGAAACGGTCAACGAGGCGGGACCAAGCTGAATACGATCGCCCATGCCAACGCGGTCATCGCAGCGCAGACGGAAAGCCTGGTTTACGGTGAGGCCGCGCAGGTCATCCGGGATGGCCAGGCCATAGGCGGTTTCGAGCTCGTCGAGAGCTACGTCACCGGTGAAGTTGAAGGCCGCCACCGGATGATGTGCGTGAATGGCTTCGGAAGCGGCGAAAAGGCGGTCGAGACGCTGGGCCCGCTCCGTCGGCACCAGGAAATAGGCGTAGTCGCCCGGCAGCAGGGTCCTGGCATCAGCCCAGGTCAGGACCTTCTCGCGGCGGGCCACCATAACGGGCTGAATCCAGCTCGGCAGATCGGGACGCGTCAGAATGGGGCTGTCCTCGATGATGGGAAAGCCGACCATTTCCAGATCGATCTGGCCGGGCAGGTCGATCTCGATGCGCTGTGTGTCTGCCGCGGTCTCGGTCAAGGCGACATCGAGGCCGCGGGCAATGGCAGTCAGGGTCCAGCCCTGCACCAGGAGCGAAATGAAGACCGCGACAAAGGCAACGTTGAAATAGAGCTCGGCATTGGCGACCGCCGAAAGGGTCGGGATGGCGGCGAGGAAGATCGACACCGCGCCGCGCAAGCCTACCCAGGAGACGAAGGCCTTTTCGCGCGCGGTGAATTTGAATGGCCAGAGGCAGAGCCAGACGGCGAAGGGCCGCGCGATGACGATGAGGAAGATGGCGACCACGATGGCGGGCAGGAGATAGCCGAGGAGCTTGGAGGGCGTAACGAGAAGACCCAGCACCAGAAACATGAGGATTTGGCACAGCCAGGTCGCCGCGTCGTGGAAGCTCAGTATCGAGGGAAAGGCGCGGGCAGGGCGATTGCCGAGCCAGAGACCTGCGAGATAGACCGCAAGGAAGCCGGAGCCTTCGACGGATGCTGCCGCCGCATAGATGGCGAGCGCCGCCGTTATGGCGAAAAGCGGATGAAGACCCGATGGCAGCGCCATGCGGTTCAGTCCCAGGACCAGCAAATAGCCGCCGAACAGGCCGGCTGCCGTGCCGATGACGACCTGGCGCAGGAGCAGGATGACGACGTCGAGACTTCGAGCCCTGATGGCCGAGCAGGATGAGCTCGACCAGCACGACTGTCAGGAAGACAGCGAAGGGATCATTGGTGCCCGATTCGATCTCGAGCACGGCCGCGACGCGGCGGCGCAGCTGCAGGCCTCCCGCGCGAATCAAAAAGAAGACCGCGGCGGCGTCGGTCGAGCTCACCACGGCGCCGAGCAGCATGCCTTCGAGCCAGGAGAGCCCGAACACCAGGCAGGCGAGGGCGCCGGTGAGGCTAGCGGTGATGACGACTCCCACCGTCGCGAGGAGGCCCGCCGGTAGCAGGCTGCCCCGGAAGACCGCGAGCCTGGTTCTCAGCCCGCCATCGAACAGGATGATCGCGAGCGCCACGGTGCCGACCAGATAGGTCAACCGGTAGTCGTTGAATACGATGCCGCCAGGGCCATCCTCGCCCGCCAGCATGCCGATGATGAGAAAGACGAGCAGCAAAGGGGCGCCGAAGCGCGTGGCGATCAGGCTCGAGGCGATGCCCATGAGAATGAGCAGCGTCAGAAACAAAAGTCCGAGATTGATGAGGCCGATTTGCTCCATCAGCGAGCCATAGCAGAGGCCTATCCGATTGACCAAGCGTCGCTAGAGCCGAAGCGGAGTTCCTGGATGAGAAGCGCATCCGGCCGCTTTGGTCGAAAGTCTACCTCACAATCTGGAGAAAGATGACCACCATGGCAGCCCATGAGATCGCAAAGGCGAGGGTGCGCAAATAGGGGATGGTGGTGAGAGCGACGAGGTAATGCGCCACCCTGGCCCAAAAATAGACGACGCATGCGGATGCAGTTGCCGAGCTTGCTGTGCCGGTCAGCTGTGCGGTCAGAACTAGGGCCGCGAAGGGCGCGAGGTTCTCGATGGCGTTGTAGTGAGCCTTCTTGGCTCTTTCGGCCCAGCCCGGCAGCGGCTCCTTGTCGGCTCTATAAGCCAGGGCCGGGATCAGGCCATAGGTCATGAGCCGCGCCAGGATGTAGGGAATCCACAGCAGCAGCGTAAATCCTGTGACCCAGGCCAGCATATGAAGATCGGTCGTCACCGTCATCTCCCTTTGAGGTTCGGCTGGAAACCAGCCTAGTGTCCCGAAGCCGAAGTTCGCATCACCTCGCAGCGTCTTCCGAGCGAAGTTCGGATTCGAAGGGACACTAGAAAATCCAACAATTCTAGTGTGTTTTTGAACGCGAAGTTCCTGTCGGTATGGGGATAGATATCAGGAACTTCGCGTTCAGCACACTAGCGGCAACGGCGTAAGTCGCGCAGGACCCGCAACTAACGATTTATCAAGGCCCAATGACATAGAGTCCGCCGTCTCAAGATATGGTTCGGGGCGGCGAGGTCGCACCATGCCGGCGCGTGGGTCTGGGTTCGGGGGAGTGTTTTTGGTCGGGCTGGCGATGTCGGCGGTCGCCTGCCTTGCCGACGAGCGGCATGATTGCGAGAAGCTTCGGGGCGAGGCGAGCCTCAGGGCCTGCAGCGCCGTCATAGAGGCCGGCACCTATGATGCCCGCACTCTCGCCGTCGCCTATCTCAATCGCGGTCTCGAATATTTCGACAAGGGCCATTACGACCAGGCGATCAACGACTATAGCGCCTCGATCGCTCTCGATGCCCGGAAAGTCGACGTCTACAACAATCGGGGGACTGCCTATCAGGCAAAGCGCGACTTCGACCGCGCGGTCGCGGATTTCGATACGGCGATCTCTCTCGATCCTCATCATGCGCTCGCCTACAACAATCGCGGTGTTGCGTACGCCGGCAAGGGTGAATTCGATCTAGCGATTGCAAGCTACGACCGGGCGATCAGCCTCGCTCCCGCCTATGCCGGTGCTTACAACAATCGCGGCTATGCCTATGCGCGGAAGGGAGAGTACGATCGCGCCATCCAGGATTTTGGCCAGGCGATCGCACTCGATCCGCAGGATTTCCTGGCTTTCCGCAACCGGGCGCGCGTGCACCAGAATCTGGGTCAGTATGACCGCGCCATCGCGGATTACCGCCGGGCGCTGGAATTGCGGCCGAGCGAAAGCGCGGCGCAGGGCTTGAAAGTCTCGGAAGCGCTGCTGGCGGCGAAGGCAAAGGAAATCGAGGAGCGCGAGGAGCCGGAACCGGCGACCTTCCGGCAAATGCCTAATACCGATCTCCAGGGATCGCTGATCGGCAAGATCGGTGCCGATAGTGCCGCTCAATGCGAGTTGGCCTGCGGCAAGGACCGGGCCTGCAGCGCCTACTCCTTCAACAAGTGGAACTCGGCCTGTTTCCTGAAGAGCGAGGCCACCTTGCGGTTCCTCGATCCGAGCACGACGAGCGGACTCAAGGGCGAGACCTATCCTCCGCCGATATCGGATGCCATGGTGGCGATGCTGCGTTTCCGCAACAAGGCGTTTTCCGGGGAACCGGTCAGCGTGGGTCAGAAGAGCCGTTTCGAGGATTGCGAAACGGCGTGCGAGAGGAGCAAGGATTGCATTGCCTTTTCCTTCGTCAAGACGCAGTCGGCGTGCAGGATCTTCGAGCGGGCGGGCGAATATATGAGCGATGAGGGTGTCGACAGCGGCGCCAAGCGGCAAGTCGTCAATTGAGGCGTTCTAGGCGCCACTCTCCTTGGCCATCTTGAGACCTTGCTGGAGGTTGCGCAGCATGGTCACGATCTGCCTTTCCTGCGGTCCGATCGAGCCGTCGATCTCGGCCATGTTCTCGCACTCCGCCAGCATGATGGGCAAGGCCGACGGACGGTCGGTGGCGAGCCTGCCGATGATCTGCGCGGCATCGAGGCTGTCGGCCGCCTTGCGGCGGGCCCAGCGCGCGGCATGCGCCGCTTCGCCTTCCTCGGGCTCGATCCCCATTTCGCGCGCCCGGGCATCGGCGAACCGCTCCAGCAGCGCCCACTCGGGGGGAGCCACGCGGCCGTCGGCGGCCGCGACCATGGCCAGGAGCCGAAGTTCGTCGCCGATCTCGGAGATGATGGATTTTGCCAGAGGATCCGGATCCGGCCTTTCTTCATTCAGGATCGTGATCTCGATCTCGACAGCAGCGAGATCGCCTGCCTCGGTCGTGTCGAACCCTGTCACCCTGACCTGATGGCGGTCGTCTTGCGCGAGCGAACGCCTCACCCATTGCCGTCCGTGCGGTATATGGCCGATGCAATGTTCGCCATGAAAACACGCGACCGCATCAGGCTCGCCGGAAGTATCGGGCTGGCGCTCTAGCGTGATCTCATCGCCTTCCCGAACATTCTGCTTCACATAGCCGGCGCGGCCCTCAAGGGGCATGCCGATGATCAAACATGGATAGGATCGCATGGTCCCTCCATCCGGATCGTTGACTGGATTCGAACGCCGGGGCCAACATGCCACGGCGCAAGCTTAAAGAAAAACCCGCTTTAACAAGCCGGGCGGATGATGCCGAGCCCTCTGGCTCAGTTCGTTGATTGCACAGTTTGCGGTTGCGGCTGGCCGAGGACGAAGCCCATCCCATCGAGATGATAGATGTCGCGCCGAAAATTGACCGCTCCTTCCGGTGTTGCCCATGCGGTCAGATACATGAAGCGAACGCTCGGCGGATCTTCAACCTTGAGTTCGAAGGGCTGCCGGCTGGCAATGATCTGGTCGTACTGTTCGGGCTGGTAGTCCGCCTGATCCCGCAGCACCCAGTCGATCACCGTTTGAACCTGGTCGACACGGATACAGCCCGAGCTTTCGAACCGCGCATTGCTGCCGAAAAGTTCACGATGCGGCGTGTCGTGCATGTAGACCATAAAATCATTGGGGAAGTTGATCTTCACGGTGGCAAGAGCGTTGTTCTCACCCGGATCCTGGCGGAAAAAATAGCGCTCTGGCGGCGTATTCGCCCAGTCTATCGCCGATGGATCGATCTCCGGACCGTCGACACCGTCGAACACGCGGATTTGCATCTGTGCGAGATAGCTGCGGTCTTTGAGATAGTGCGGGACGATATCGCGCTCGACAATCGAGGCCGGAATTTTCCAATAGGGATTGAAGGTCACGTCACTGACGGTGCTCGTCAATGTGGGCGACGGGCGGTCGAGCTTTCCCGCAACGATATTGTGACGCGAGAAGACGCGACCGTCTTCGACGGTCTCGAGCTGGAGCGAAGGGATATTGACGAGGATGGCGCGACGACCGAGATCTTGCGCATAGGCTGCGACCCGTGGCTCGTTTTCGAGCAGCGTGGCGAGCCGCGCCTCGGCGGGGATGTTGAGTTCGGCGAGCGTGCGGTCGGCTACCGCACCCGTCGGGGCCACGCCGTGATTGATCTGAAATGCCTTGACGGCCTCGATCATCTGGGTGTCGAACACGGAACCGTCAGGTCCGCCGAGCGTGTCGAAGGGCAAATAGTTCTCGAAGATCAGGCGCTGGCGCAGCAGCAGGACCTGTTCGCCCTTGGCGCCCTTGGACAGCTTTTTGCTTGTGATCTCGGGCCAGCCGCCATTCTTGACGATCTGCTTATAGAGCACGATCGCGTCGGCGAGCGCCTGTTCTGAGCCCCCGGTCAGCATCGCCAGTTCGTCGTTATTGGCGACGATCTGGGTATGGGTCGCGAGCTTGCCAGGCGCTGATGCCTTAGGCGCGGCCGCGGCTGGTGCGGCGGTATCTTGCCCGTTCTGGGCGAAGACCGGCGTGGACAGGGCGCCTAACAACAGCGCGGCGATAGCGACGGCATGCCGTGACCCAACTTTTCGGATTGATTCCCTCATGACCTAGCCATTTGCTGCATCAGATAGCCAAAATGAAGGCGAAAGCCTGTTCGAAAGAAGCATACCATCGCTCCGGCTATTTGAACTACCTTGATCAAAGGTCGAAGACTTCGCACGAAACCTTTGATTTCATTGGTGGGTCTGGGTGGGTTCGAACCACCAGCTCTAGTATTGCCGCATCGCTCTCCCTGACAAGCTGGTCAACCCGCGTCTTCCACTGCGTAACTTTGATCTGGTGATCATTGATCTGGCAAATTCTATCCATTCGGAGGCTGCCTCGTCCCCCGTCAATGGGGATCGACATCATCCGCGCGCATGACACCGGAAAGCTATTCGCCCTCGAGTGCAATGCTGGGGGCGGTCATTGGCCCATCACCTCAGATTTCGGCCTAGTGTCCGGAATCGCTGAAGACTGTTCCATGCAAATCTCCAACCAACCCAATTTCGTCATCCCGGCGAAAGCCGGGACCCCCTGAACTCTTTCCACGCGGGCAGCGCTCGCCAGAATGCATCGATTCAGTGGATCCCGACTTTCGTCGGGATGACGGACTGTGGGACAGCGCAAAGCGTCATGTTACATTCGTCGCCGAGTCATATTTCTGCGATAGCGAGCACTAGAGCAGCAGCGCAAGCACAGCCTCGGCTACAAAAGCCGGTTCAATGCGCACGACACGGATCACCGACGGGGGCGATCTTTGATTGTGATGATATCTTGAACTTAGCCAAGTTTCTCACGCGATTCCGTCGTTGGCCCCTCAAGTCTGTTCAGGTGCCCGCTGTCTGGCCTTTCCGTTGGTTCGAGATAGGCTCTTTGATGCGTATTCGCAGCGCCCCGTCATCAGGTCGAGTGATCTCGAATGCGTTGGTTTTCCGCACGAGATCGCTCAGTTTGCGAGCGCCATATGTCCTAGGATCGAAGTCAGTGACTAGGTTGGCAAGTTGATTGCCGACTGCGCCGAGCGGCACCCAGCCATCCTCACTTTCCATCTGCGCGATAGCCTTCTTGATCGTCGCGGTGGCCGCGCTCGGCGGCTGAAGTGGTTTAATGACCTCGATGGGACCTTCACCGTCTGGCGAAGACCGGGCAATCAGGTTTTCCGTGTAAATAAAGCGCCGACACGCTTGCCTGAAACTTTCAGGGGTCTTTTGCTCGCCGAAGCCAAAGACATCCACGCCTTGTTCACGAATGCGGGCAGCCAGGCGGGTAAAATCGCTATCCGATGAGACCAAACAGAAGCCATCGAACCGGCCAGTATGCAGAAGGTCCATCGCATCGATAACTAGCGCGATGTCGGACGCGTTCTTGCCCGTGGTGTAGGCGAATTGCTGTTGTGGGATGATAGCGTGCTTCGTTAAGACTTTTGCCCATGCATTCATGTGAGAACTCGAAAAGTCGCCATAAATTCTGCGCACGCTAGCCTCGCCGATCTTTGCGATTTCCTCGAACAGCCCGTCCGATATTTTGGCCGGTGCATTGTCCGCGTCGATCAAAATTGCGAGGCGCGCCGAAGGGGTTTCAATTGGCATGATTTGGCTTTCTCTTGGCGGTCGATGGTGAACTTTCATGCGCAGTGATGATTACCTCCACCACTCGGTCATGTGGGCGATCCTTGATCATGATGGTGTCCCGGAAGATCGCCATTTCGCTACGGGCAGGGGAAGAATTCGTCGCATTCGGCAGCGTCGGCGCTTGCCGCACCGCAGGGCGCGAAAATCTTGTCATCGTACACAATGAAAAGAAAGTCTTCTTCCCCGTTACCGTGTTCACGCGTCACTTCGACTTGTTTGCCATCCAGAAGGTAGGTGCCCGTTTCCGTCTGGGTGACGACTACGCCGTCCACAGAACACCAATTCTGCGGAACGGCAGCATCAGCACTTGCGGTGCCGCACATCAACGCCACCAAGGCCACGATTTTTCCATTGTCATTCGCGTTTCAATTCCTGCGGATCAGCGCAATTGCCCGGCTCAGCTTTGGTAAGGGTCTGCCCCGGCTTCCAAGTTTCGTCGCGGATCGCTTCGATTGCCGCTTCCATTTGGGCTTCGCGGTCGCCGTCCTTCTTGCCTGTCCATGATGCGAGTTTGGCACGGCGGACCTCCCTTCGAAAGCTCCGCTGCCCCCGCTCGCGGGGCTTTCGGACCTATATCAACGGTCTTTCGAACTATGCCAAGGTCCAGTTTGATAGTGTCAATGCCGCGATGCCGATAGTCAGCGTCGTTCGCATGATTGTTTCTCCAATTGACGAGCATCATGGGCACATGCCGCACTTTTGGTGTAATATGCAAGAAACGACCCTGATTCTCTCTAACAGGGATGCTTCCAAATCCAGGCGGGATGGGCACCACATTAAGTTTTTCGTGATGGCTTCAGATTCGGAGCAGGTTCATGGACAAACTCTGGCCCATGTTTGTTGTGCTGGTGGCAGCGTGGCTCTATCTCTTGAGCTCACAATTCGTCTTGGCACATGACTGGTATAACTCGACATCCGATCCGGTCTATCAATCGAACTGCTGCGGCGGGCATGATTGCGCACCGGTCGATCCCGCGTGGGTCAGCGAGGTGAGCGAAGGTTATCGCCTCACCATGACGGCAGATCAGGCACGGACCGTCAACCCAAGCGCTGCATTCCCGGTCGATGCGGTCATACCCTGGAGCCGAATCCAAAGCCCGCCCAAAGCCGAGCACGAATTTTATGCTTGTATCTATGACCGAGATCGCGCCGCGCCGCGCCATGGCGTGATCTGTTTCTTCGCAACGCCAACCATGTAGGCCATGGTTTACCTCGAAGGCTCCGTATCCTTGTAATTCACCGTCACCTTGCCGATGGTGATCGTCTTATTGACCGACCGCCACGCCTTCTCGGCCAGTTCCTGCACGTTCACCACGTTCATGTTCGTCGGTCGCGATGACGGTCACCTCGACCGCTCGATCATACGGCCGGTCCTTGATCATGATCGTGTCTTTGAAAATTCCCGTCGCCGTCATTCTCATGCCCCAGGCGGGGCTTTCTATTGGCGGAAATTAAGACCGTGTGGTCTCATCCAAAGCGATCGCCAGGAGCGTCTTGTATCGTCGCTCGCCTCTGTTCGCAAATCCAAGGACGCGGGCGGCGATTATGGCCTTCAATGCATCGCTGCAGCCGAGCTTCTGGCAGGCTTCATTCATCACTTGGTCGACCATGTTCAGCTCATCGGGCATCAGGGCGTTTATCATGGCGCGGGTGTCCCTCCCATGCGCGGTCCCAGCAGAGAATCTCGGTCCCAAATCTGGCCAAAGTGAGTCTGGCAGCTTCGTCGCGTATCTTCCCGATCGCCGTTCTTCTTGCCTGTCGCCACTGCGCACTTTGACGCCCCCAGGGAAATGAAAAGCCCGCCGGGAAATACACACCGCGGCGGGCCACACTGATGACATCTCGCCTTCAGGGACCTGGCGTACGGGAGGCGAGACGCGGGTCAATGCTGGAGCTCGAGAAAGGTTCCTAGCACGTGAACGCCTCCATCTCGGGCATGTCTCCGAAGTTGGAACTTTGTTCAGCGCCCAATTCTTGACGCTTAGTTATGCTTGGTAAGTTCATCTTGAGTAAGGGACTTGAAAATGACGGGTACCTGTTTTACGATCACATTATCAGTGGATTTGGACGAGGCGGAGTTGGATGCCCTGGAGGGCCTGCGCTTAAGAAGACGGCTGTCCAGCCAAGCAGAAACCATTAGGGAACTCATACAGTGCGCTTTACGAGAAGAGGCCTGGGAGGCGTTTGATATTGTTGGTCCGCGATAGGAATCAGTGGCCGAACGCCCGCACCTTCACCGTGATGCCGTCCACCGTTATTTGCTTGCCCACGGCGCGCCAGGCCCATTCGGCAAGTTCCCAGCACTAGGTAGCAAACGCACCAACTCATGAATGGTCGTCGTCCAGGTACGTCGGTATCTTGGCCAAGGCGTCAAGAGTGCGCCCTACGTCCGCGAGGTAAAGGGTTTGCGCCAGCTCAAGGTCTCTAAGCGCCTCTTCGGCTTCGGCTGTGTCATTCCTTGCTTTTCGTAGGGCGATAACGATGCGCCGTTGGGCTTCTATGCAACGCTCGCCTTGTTCGACCTGCCGTTTTGCTTCCGCGAGGGTCGCCAGCAACAACTTTCGTTTCATAAGGGCCAGAGGATAGCAAAGCTCGGTTAAGTGGGCTTTTACCTAGGATAATTAGTCCCGGTCCCGGGCGTCATGGCGCTCGCTTGGGTCGGTCGGGATCTTAAAGAAAAGCCCGCCGGGAAATAACGCACCGCGGCGGGCCCACTGATGACATCTCGCAATCTCGCCTCGGGTTGGTTGGCTGAAAGGCGAGACGTTGAGCACCGCGGGCTCGGCACCCGCGACCCCGGAGAAAGTCCGGGCAATTCCAGCTTGAGCCCAGTAAACCAGGGGCGCCTTATCGTATGTGAATCGCGCATCTCAATAGTTCAGCGGCAATGCAAGAGCGCCGAGCCGGTCCACCGAAAAACCACCTCATGCCCGCCCCGCAGATCCGGCTGACGGCACGATTTGGAACTTCTCCCGAGCCATCACGTTGGCGCGCACACAAGGGAGGGGTTGCCTCATGCGTCTCACAGATGTCTCTGCCCAAGACGGTAGTCAGGCCTTGTCGCCAGCTAACGCAATGACAATTATCGAGCTGGAGCGTCAGAAGTTACATGAGAAAATCGTCCGCCTCCGAGCGCTGCGCGAGGCGGCCGAAGCCGCCAAGGCGCCAATTGACGCCAAGGTCCACAGGCGTCGTCGAGCATCACTAAACAGGTTTCTTATCGACTGAATGCTCGAACCTTCACCGTCACCTGACCGGTGGTGATCGTCTTGTTGACCGACCGCCAAGCCTTCTCGGCCAGCTCCTGCACCTTGAGAACGTTCACGTCGTCAGGCGCAATCACGGTCCCCTGGACCGCGCGGTCGTAAGGCCGGTCTTTGATCATCACCGTGTCTTTAAAGGTAGGCATCCAACTCGCTCCTGGCTACTCGAAGAAATCTTCATCCAGCTTGCGGATATGGAGCGTTTCCTCGATGCGGCAGCCGACGTTGTGTCGGATCATCAACCGTGCGATTTGTTCACCATCGATCAGCACGATGCGCTTGCTCAGGTGGTCGGCTGTCTCCCGCGCGCTTGCCGTGAAGGTCGATGTGGTGACGAACAGGCCCCTGGCGGCCTTGTGCCGATCCAGGCTGCCAAAGAAATCGCGGATGGCGCCCGACCCTACTGTGTTGCCGATGGCATATCGCTTGGCCTGAACATAAACCCGGTCGAGCCCAAGCGCGTCCTGGTCGATCACGCCGTCCACGCCATCGTCGCCGCTGCGGCCGAGCGCCCGGCCCGCTTCGTAGGTTGAGCCGCCATAGCCCATGGCGAGCAGCAAAGTGACGATCAGGCGTTCAAAGAAATCAAATGGCGCGGCGCGCACACGGTCCAACAAGTCCTGCGCCAGCGCAGCCTCGATCCGCCTATGAGCAGAGCGCACTGTCTCATCCGGGGTTGCCGTCTGATCCTCCGGCATCAAGGGCAACGCATCGGGCGTCACCTTCTCCAGATTGCCGACCTGCGGGCGTGTAAAGTGGCGGAACTCCTCGAACTGGCTGAGCAACCTGTTGTCGATCCGCTTCGGCGCCTTAGCCAGCACCTCGCCGCCGCGAGCCGTGATCCGGAAGTGGCCGCGCCGTGTGGCTTCCACGAGCCCGGCCTTGGCGAGATAGGTTTTCGCCCAATGCACACGGTTCGCGAAAAGGGTTTGACGGCCGGACGGCAACAGGAGCGAGCGCGCCTCCGCGTCGAGCGCCAATACGTCGGCGAGGCGTTGGACCACGTCGCTGATCCGAACTTCACCGCCCTCAACGGCGCGCAGTACCGGCAGCATCAGGCTCTGGTAATCGGGGATCGCGGCGGCGGGCTCGGACGTGGTCATCCGAAGACTTCCGTGGACAACCCGGCGGCCTTGGCGCCGAGTCGATGCTTCGAGCTGCTCAATGGGCCGCTACTCGCCAAATTCAAAGTTGTTGTCCCTGACGCTGTCCCGAAACCGAAATAGCCAATGTCATATCTTCAGAGTTTAATATATGTCTTTGATTTCATTGGTGAGCCCGGTGGGATCGAACCACCGACCTCTGATTAAAAGTCAGATGCTCTACCACTGAGCTACGGGCCCATCCGCGAGGCGGGCGGACCATAGTTGCCGTGGGTCCCCCGGTCAATAGAAAGCCGTTAACGCCCAATTGCCGCCTTCTGAACAGGGCAACGGTTTTGCTGTAAGAGACCGTTGAGCCTTGATATCTATCGTTTCGCCCGCATCCGGAGAGTGCTTCGCGCCATGGCCAAAACAGTTCCCATTGCCATCATCGTCCTTGCCGCAGGGAAGGGCACGCGCATGCGCTCCGACCTGCCCAAAGTGCTGCACAAGGCGGCGGGGCGCAGCCTGCTCGGCCATGTGCTCGATTCGGCCAAGGCGGCAAGCCCGGAACGCGACCGTGGTCATCTCGCGGGCCTGGCATGCACGAGGTCGCCTCGGAAGCAAAGCGGGTCGTGCCGCGATGCCGTGATCGCCATCCAGGAAAAGCGGCAGGGAACCGGCCATGCGGTGTCCATGGCGCACCAGGAACTCAGTGGCTTCGAGGGCACCGTGCTTGTGCTCTATGGCGATGTGCCGCTGATCCGCAGCGAGACCATCACGGTCGCTGGCGGAGGCGGTGAGCGCTGACAGCCCGCTCGCGGTCCTCGGCTTCAGGGCCGCCAATCCGACCGGCTATGGCCGGCTCATCCAGCAACGCTCGGGCAAGCTCATCGCCATCCGCGAAGAACTCGACGCCACGGTCGATGAGCGGCGCATCGATCTGTGCAATTCGGGTTTCATCGCGGTCGACAGCCAGGCTCCTATGGCGAGCTCCTGCCCAGTATCCGCAACGACAATGCCAAGGGCGAATACTATCTGACCGATCTCGTCGAGCCTCACCGTCGCTGCGGGGCACAAGGTCGCGCTCGCCGTATGCCCCGAGGGCGAGGTGCACGGCGTCAATACGCGCGCCCAGCTGGCCGAGATCGAAAGCATGCTGCAGGCGCGCTATCGCGCAGAACGCCATGGACAATGGCGCGACACTGATCGCGCCCGATACGGTGTTTCTCTCGGCCGATACCGAAGATCGGCAAGGATGTCACGATCGAGCCCCATGTCGTCTTCGGCCCGGGGTTACCGTCGGCGACAATGTCGATATCCTCGGCCTTCTCGCATATCGAAGGCGCGCGAATCGCCGATGGCGCGCGCGTCGGCCCGTTTGCGCGGCTCAGGCCCGGCGCCGAGATCGGCGAAGATGCCCATATCGGCAATTTGTCGAGGTCAAGAAGGCCAAGATCGGTGAAGGGGCCAAGGCCAACCATCTCAGCCTATATCGGCGATGCGAGCGTGGGCGCGCGAAGCAATATCGGGGCCGGGACGATCACCTGCAACTATGACGGCTTCGAGAAGCATCGCACCGATATCGGCGCCGATGTCTTCGTCGGGTCGAACACGGCGCTCGTGGCGCCGTGTCGGATCGGCGACGGCGCCAATATCGCCGCGGGCAGCGTCATCACGCGCGATGTGCCGGAGGATGCGCTCGCCATCGCCCGCGGCCAGCAAACGGTGAAGGAAGGCTGGGCAAAGAAATATCGCGAGCTCAAGGCGGCAAAGAAACGCAAGGAGCAAGGGGGCGTAAGCATGTGCGGCATCGTCGGCATCCTTGGCAAAGAGCCGGTCGCGGGAGCATCGTCGAGGCGCTGAAGCGCCTTGAATACCGGGGCTATGATTCCGCCGGGCGTCGCCACGCTCGAAGAAAAAGGCCGGGTCGAGCGGGTCAGGGCGCCGGGCAAGCTCCGCAACCTCGAAGACAAGCTCAAGGCCAACGCGCCCAAGGGCACGACCGGCATCGGCCATACGCGCTGGGCGACGCATGGCGCTCCCAACGAGACCAATGCGCATCCCCATATCGCGGGCGATGTCATCATCGTCCACAATGGCATCATCGAGAATTTCAGGCCGCTGAAGGACGAGCTCCTGAAGGACGGCGTCATGTTCGCTACCGAGACCGACACGGAAGTCGTGGCGCATCTGATTGCGCGCGAAAGGGCAAATGGGAATGCGCCGCGGGAGGCGGTGGCGCAAAGTGCTGAAGCGGCTCGAAGGCGCCTTTGCGCTCGCCATCATCTTCACGAGCGAGCACGACCTGATGATCGGCGCCCGCATGGGAGCGCCGCTGGCTGTCGGCCATGGCGAGGGCCAGATGTATCTGGGCTCCGATGCGATAGCGCTCGCTCCCTTCACCAACCGGGTGACCTATCTCGAGGACGGCGACTGGGTCGCGCTGACGCGCAGCTCGATCGAGATCCTCGATGCCGAGGGCCGCCAGACCGTGCGGCCGATGAACTTCACGCAAGCCTCGGCCTTCATGGCCGACAAGGGCAAGCACCGCCACTTCATGGCCAAGGAAATCGCCGAGCAGCCGGAAGTGGTCGGCCATACGCTCGCCGAATATGTCGATTTCGGCGAACAGGCGGCGCGATTGCCGAACGAGCTCAAGTTCGATTTCGCCAATCTCGACCGGCTGACCATCACCGCTTGCGGCACGGCCTATCTATGCCGGCCTCATCGCCAAATACTGGTTCGAGCGCTATGCCCGGCTGCCGACGGAGGTCGATATCGCCTCCGAATTCCGCTACCGCGAGGCGCCGCTGCCGAAGAACGGGGCGGCCATCGTCATCTCGCAATCGGGCGAGACGGCCGACACGCTGGCGGCGCTGCGCTATTGCAAGGCGCAAGGGCAGCAGACTCTGGCGATCGTCAATGTGCCGGAGCTCGACGATCGCGCGCGAAGCCGATGCCGCCATTCGTACCTATGCCGGTCCTGAGATCGGCGTCGCCTCGACCAAGGCCTTCACCTGCCAGCTCACCGTGCTTGCCGCACTCGCCGATCGCCGCCGGCAAAGCGCGCGGCGCTATCAGCCGCGACAGGAGCGCGAACTGGTCGGTGCGCTGATCGAAGCGCCGCGGCACATGGCCGAGATCCTGAAGGACGAGAAGCATATCGCCGAGAGTGGCGCGCGAGATCGCCCATGCGCGCGACGTGCTCTATCTCGGGCGCGGGATCAACTATCCGATCGCGCTCGAAGGCGCGCTCAAGCTCAAGGAAATTTCCTACATCCATGCCGAGGGCTATGCGGCGGGCGAGCTCAAGCACGGGCCGATCGCGCTGATCGATGAGAATGTGCCGGTCATCGTCATTGCGCCGCGCGATGATCTTTATCGAGAAGACCGTCTCCAACATGGAAGAAGTGGCGGCGCGGGGCGGCAAGATCGTGCTTCTGACCGATGATCGAGGGCCCGATCGCATGGCAGCGCACATTCCAGCGCATCCGGGTGCCCAAGGCGCATGCCTTCATCAGCCCCTTGCTCTATGCGCTGCCGGTGCAGCTTCTCGCCTATCACGCGGCGGTCTTCATGGGGACCGATGTCGACCAGCCGCGCAACCTGGCCAAATCCGTCACGGTGGAATAGGGCCTGAGCGGCCTGGCTGTCGTTTCGCGGCAAAAATACGACCGGCGCGTCTCGGGGCGGATGTCCGAGGTGCTCGGGAGCGACAATATTCAAGGCTGATCGCCCCTTAGCTAAGCTTTAACCTTAGTGTTGAAGTTGGTTTTCGCCTTTGAAATACTTGGCTTTTCCCCCCTGATAAAATGCCTTTGGGGTAACAAAAGGGTAACAGCCCGTCGGAGTCGTTGTCCCTGCGATAGAGCGCGCGTCGGGCAAGGCGATCATGGTCGACGGCGTGACGGTCAAAGTAAAAGCGTTTTCGCGGTAGGTCAGAGGCTTCCTAAACTGAGCGCCAAAACCGCCCACGAGAGCATCACGGCACCGATTAGGACCTGCCTGCCCCAGTTGCCAACAAGGTGACTGTCCAAACGCTTAAATCGCATTCTAACTCTCGCAAAGCCCCAAATGAAAAGTGCACGCCTTGAGGTCGTGCCGCCATATCATTTGTTAAATCGGACGATCACGGTCGGCAAAGTGACGGTGAATTACAAGGATACGGAGCCTTCGAAGTAAACCATGGCCTACATGGTTGGCGTCGCGAAGAAACAGATCACGCCATGGCGCGGCGCGGCGCGATCTCGGTCATAGATACAAGCATAGAATTCGTGCTCGGCTTTGGGCGGGCTCTGGATTCGGCTCCAGGGTATGACCGCATCGACCGGAGACTGAGCCCCGGGGTTGACGGTCCGTGCCTGATCTGCCGTCATGGTGAGGCGATAACCTTCGCTCACCTCGCTGACCCATGCGGGATCGACCGGTGCGCAATCATGCCCGCCGCAGCAGTTCGATTGATAGACCGGATCGGATGTCGAGCTATACCAGTCATGTGCCAAGACGAATTGTGTGCTCAAGAGATAGAGCCACGCTGCCACCAGCACAACAAACATGGGCCAGAGTTTGTCCATGAACCTGCTCCGATTCTTGGCTCAGGAGCATGAGCAAATCTATTGCGGATCGTTACAACTGCTTCCAAGTCCCGGCGAGTTTCTTTTCGGTATAGTTTCAGCAAGTATCCAAGATCGACTTTTGTGCCGAACGCCCCAATGGGTCCGCCAGGTTTGAACAGCTTCGTTAGATAATCCTTATCACTCCGAAGGCAAGCCTTTATGGCGTCCGTGAGCTTTGCATCCAGGAATCCTGCCATGATCAATGCTGCGCCCCGGTCGCGCTCTATTGTTATTTCCTTGAAGATCGGGAAGTCTTTCATGTCCGGCACTTGCATGAGGCTCTCTCCCTTTTTGAAACGAAGAGCCTAGCGTTTCTTGCGCATTTTGTAGAGTCGGCGGGCTAATTGCCGGCGCGTTCCGCCGCCTCACGCGATCCTCGGCACCGCCTTGAGCCGCCTTGAGCGTTCCTGCGTCGAGGTCGGCCACGAGCCGCTCATGAGGGCGCATGGCAAGACCGAAGCATCGACGCGGACCATTGGCATGCCGCTGGTGCTTGCCGATCTTCTCCGCGTCCACAAGACGTGCATCCTCGAACAGGCTCTCGCCTATGGCCGCGAGTATTGCCGGGAACCGTTGCTGTGCTTTCCCGGCTTCGGAGGAGGGCCGATGGATCCGCAGCGGCTCACCATACGCATGCGCAGGCTGATGGGGAAAGCCGGAATCAGCGGACGCTCGCCGTGCCATGGGTGGCGGCATTTCTCAGCGACGGCTCTTCTCCATGCCACCGGCAATCTAAAAACCGTGCAGACGAGGCTTGGCCATGTGAGCGCGGCGTTCACGATGCAGACTTACGTCCATGCCGTCGAGAAGGCAGACCGCGAAGCAGCTGATCATCTTGGCGACATCCTGATGGGGAAGAAGCGCTGAGCGCATGTCGAACGGGGTCACAACGGGGTCACGGGATTCGGAATGTGACGATGAAAAGCGCTGAAAGGCGCTGAAAGGCCGTAACAGCAAAGGCGATAATGCAAAACATATCAAGGATTTATGCAAAGCGGTGAAAAAGCGCGAAAGAGCAACAAAGGACGTTAGGTGAGCTTTAACCTTAATGATCCACTCTGATGCCTCATGAGAGTCAGCTCTGTGTTGCTTGCGTGTGTGTGCACCGCTTTTCTTGCCGCGCCGGCGGCGGTGGGCGGTGCGTTCGCCACGAACCCCAATTCACCGCTCGATATGTCTGTTGCGGCGCGCGAAGCCTTGCAGGCAGGCGACACCGCAACCGCCATTGCCGGTTTCTCGGAGGCGATCGAATCGCGCCAACTGGGCCCCGAGCAGCTGGCCAATGCGCTCATCAACCGCGGCTTTGCCTATCAGCGGGCGCAAGAGCATAACCGCGCCGTCGACGACTATACGGCGGCGCTCAGGATCGATGCGATGAGCGGCAAGCTGCGTGCCACCGCTCTCTATAACCGCGGCCTGTCGCAGCAGAAGCTCAAGCATCCCGTGCTCGCCATCGAGGACTTCACCAGCGCACTCTTCCTCGAGCCGGAATTTGCCCACGCTTATTTTCTGCGCGGCAGCATCCTGCGCGAAAATGACCAATATCTATTTGCGCTGAGCGATTTCGAGAAGGCTATACGCTTCAAGCATCCGCAGCCGCATCTCGTTTACTATGCCAAAGCGCTGACCTATGAGGCGCTGCGACGCCCCGATGACATGCAAGCCATGCTCAACAAGGCGGTTGCCGCCAATCCCGGCTTCGCCCCGGCGCGCAGCAAGCTCGCGTCGCTCGGCGTACAAACTGCCGAAATAGATGCGAGCGCCGTTCCCGAGGCTGACCTCATCACGGCTGCAGTCTCCACCCCCGCACAGATCGTGCGCAAGGAAACTCTACCTGAGCAAGTATCGCCGCCGAGCCAGCTTGCCGGCAATCTGCCCGTGCAAATGGTCAAGGCGGTGCCGGTGAAGCCCCAGAAGCTCATCGACGACCGCATCCCGGCGGACGAGGGTCCGCAAATCGCCACCATCGTAACGGCGGCTGCTCAACCGGTGACCACGCCGAATGAGGGAAATGCCGATTATACGTTGCAGACCGACGCCACTCCGCAGCCCAGTGAGAGCAGGCCGAAGCCGGTCGAAGCGGCGACCCAGACGGAGAAGATCGTGGCGGTTGAAGCGCTGCCCGAGCCGAAGTCGGAGCAAAAGGTGGCCGCGGCCGAACAGCCGGAGTTCTTCAGCAGCGGATCCGACCCGGGACGACACGCAATCGAACGACATGAAGCTCACCGGCTGGTCGGTCCAGCTGTCCTCGGCCCGCGACGAGAAGGTCGCCTGGGGGACTTGGAAGAAGCTCAAGTCCCGCCATAAGGCGCTGGGCGACATGAAGCCTATGGTGATCAGGGCCGATCTCGGGACGAAGGGCATCTACTACCGCTTGCGGCTCGGCGGCTTCGACTCTCAGGCCGCGGCCCAATCCACCTGCGGCAAGCTCAAATCGCGCGGATTATCTTGCTTCGTCAGCAAAACCAACTCGTGATTTCAGCCCGCTTGCACCGATGGGTCGGGTCATGCACAAAAGGGCATGACCCTGTCGAAAAATACCACGGATAAGCCGAAAAAGCGGGCGCCGGCAACGTCAAGTTCCTTCGTCGGCAAGCTCAGGACCTATTTCCTGGCCGGCATTGTCGTCACCGCACCGATCGCCATCACGCTGTGGGCGACCTATTGGTTCGTGACCCTGTTCGACGCCTGGCTGAGGCCACTGATCCCGCCTTTGCTGGATCCGAACCGCTATTTGCCCTTTCGGGTTCCCGGCATCGGGCTGATCTTTGCGCTCGTCGGCATCACTCTGATCGGCGCGCTCGCCGCCAATCTGGTGGGACGCACCATTCTCAATCTCTGGGACCGGCTCCTCAACCGCACACCCGTAGTACGCTCGGTCTATAAAGGCACCAAGCAGATATTCGAGACGCTGTTCTCGCAATCAGGCGCCAGTTTTCGCAGTGTCGGTCTCATCGAATGGCCGCGCAAGGGCATCTACTCGCTCGTCTTCGTGTCGCGCGAGGTCGATGGCGGGCAGGTCGGACTCGAGCCTGGCCGGCGCATGTACGCGGTCTATATTTCGACGACGCCCAATC
Source organism: uncultured Alphaproteobacteria bacterium (assembly GCA_963841765.1). Classification (GTDB taxonomy): domain Bacteria; phylum Pseudomonadota; class Alphaproteobacteria; order Rhizobiales; family Aestuariivirgaceae; genus Taklimakanibacter. Next base: position 51,422 of record CAWJDZ010000026.1, on the reverse strand, counting down.
CGACCTCGGGCTATGTCTATTTCCTCGATGTGAGCGATGTCAGGATCATCGACATGCCGGTCGAGGACGCGGCCAAGCTGGTGATCTCGATGGGTCTCGTCTTTCCGGAGACCGACGATAGCGTGAAAATGTTGCCGTCGAGCGCCAATATCGACCAGGCGGTGGCGCAGGAGCTTCTCGAAAAGCAGGTGAAGGATACACCCGCGCTAACGAACGGCAATGGCAGTTTGCCAGCCGCAATGCCGGAGAAACCGGTGAAGAAGAAGTCAGCTCGCAGGAAGCGGCCGGCCAAAAGCGAGACGCCGGCGCAGTAGTCTGTATACGGATGAATGTTCGCGAAGCGGGCAGGGGCGCTATCAGCCCGCCGAGATCAGCCGCACTGCCTCGTCGCGCTCGAAGAGATAGAGCAGGCATGCGCAGCGCCTCGCCGCGCGGCGATTTAAGCTCCGCATCGCGCGCCAAAATCAGGCGCCGCATCGTCGCGCGCCGCGGCGAGCAGATCGCCATGGACCGCAATATCGGCGATGCGGAAGAGGGGCAAGCCCTGCCTGCCGCGTTCCCAGCATTTCGCCGGCACCGCGCAGGCGCAGGTCCTCCTCCGCAATGCGGAAGCCATCTTCGGTCTCGCGCATGATGCGTCAAGCCGCGCCTTGGCGGTCTCGCCGAGCGGCTCCTGATAGAGCAGAAGGCAGGTCGACTTGCCGCTGCCCCGGCCGACGCGGCCGCGCAGCTGATGGAGCTGGGCCAGACCAAAGCGCTCGGCATTCTCGATCACCATCACCGTCGCTTCCGGCACGTCGACGCCGACCTCGATCACGGTTGTCGAGACCAGAAGTATCGATGCTCGCCGGATTTGAAGTCGCGCCATGGCGGCATCCTTGCTCGGCGCCCTTCATGCCGGCCGTGAACGAGGCCCGACCCGGCCCGGGAAGTGCTGCAGCCAGCGCTTTGAAGCGGTCTTCCGCCGCCGCCAGATCGACGAGCTCGCTCTCCTCCACCAGCGGGCAGACCCAATAGCGCGCCCGCCGCCCGCTTTGATGACGCTGCAAGCCCGGCCACGACCTCATCCATGCGCTCGAACGGCAGCACGCGCGTGTCGACCGGCAGCCGGCCCGGCCGGCTTCTCGGTGAGCTTGGACACATCCATATCGCCATAGACGGTCAACGCCAGTGTGCGCGGAATCGGTGTGGCGGTCATGACCAGGAGGTCGGTAGCACTTCCCAGCCTTGGCTTGCAGCGCAAGGCGCTGATGCACGCCGAAGCGGTGCTGCTCGTCGATGACGACGAGGCCAAGATTCGTGAAATTCCACGCCTTCCTGGAACAGCGCATGGGTGCCGATCGAGAATGTCGATCTCGCCCGCGGCAAGGGCGTCCAGAATCTCGTCGCGCGCCCGGCCTTTCTCGCGCCCGGTGAGAAGGGCAATGCGAATGCCCGGCAGCCGCGCAGAGCGGCGTCAAGGTCGCTGAGTGCTGCCGCGCCAGGATTTCGGTTGGCACCATGAAGGCGCCCTGCGCGCCCGATTCGACCGCGGTCGCCAGCGCCAGCAACGCCACAACGGTCTTGCCCGATCCCACATCGCCCTGCAGCAGTCGCAGCATGCGCTCGGGTGCCGCCATGTCGCGCAGGATTTCCGCTTGAGCGCGCTGCTGTGCGAGGTGGTCAGCCTATAGGGCAGGGCGACAATGATGCGCTGCCGGCGTCGCCAGTGCCGACAAAACTGCGCCCCGCCGCCCGCTTCATGTGCCCACGCACCAGGACAGGGCAAGCTGGTTCGCGAGCAGTTCGTCATAGGCGAGACGGAGCCGCTCCGCGGTGAGATGACCGAGATGCGTCAGGGGTCTGCGGGCTGTGCAATTTGCGCAACGCGGCGGCGAAATCCGGCCAGCCGTGTTGCGTTCATCCAGGCTCCATCCTGCCATTCGGGCAATTCGGGAAGTCGCTCGAGGCCGGCCGGATGGCGCGCCCGAGGATCTTGGGCGAAAGCCCGGCGGTCAGCGGATAGACCGGCTCGATCAGCGGCAGTTCGCGAATTCCTCCGGCGACACGATGTGATCGGGATGCGCGATCTGCGGCTAGCCCTGCCATACCAGCTCGATCGCGCCGGAGATGAAGCGCATCTCGCCCTCCGGCAGGATGCGCTGCAAATGATCGGCAAAGGCATGGAAGAAAACGAGGGTCAGCGCTGCCGGTGTCGTCGAAACACTCGACGCGATAGGGCAGGCGCTTGTTGATGCGGCGGCGGCGGGTGGTGCCTGCCGACCGTCACTTCGACGGTGACGATGCCCTCCTCGGGCAGTTCGGCGATCTTCGGGCGCAAGCGGCGGTCGACGACCCCGGTCGGCAAATGAAACAGCAGATCGACGATGCGCGCCTCGGCGTTGGCCGCGGCTCCGCGGCCGCAGGAATTTCGCCAGCACCTTGTCAAGCTTCGGGCCGATGCCCTTGAGGCCCGACGGCGCTGGCGAACAGGGGGTTGAGAACAGAGGGGCGCATGGCGCCATTTTCATGTGTCAGCAGTGCTTGAGCGCAAGTGATTGCGCGACGACTTTCCAGCCGCTAATCAGGGCGGCCCATGACAACCCATCGAGACACAGTTGAAGCGCGCCGCAAGCGTCTCCTATGGCGCGGCAGCCATCGCGGCATCACGGAGATGGATCTGCTGATGGGCGGCTTTGCCAGAAGCCGCCTCGCGCACCATGCAGCGAGGCGGAATTGATGAGCTCGAGACATCGTCGAACTGCCCGACCAGGAGCTTCTCGGCTGGATCACCGGGCGAGGCGCCGGTGCCGCAGCGCACAGCGATGCGCCACTGCCCGAAGGCGCTCCTCACGTTCCGGCCATGATTGACCTTTCAAACGCCTCAGCCGCGCCTGGAGCTTTCCGGGCGCACCATCGTGTCGGGTGTGCCTGAAGGGCTCGACGCCATGGCGCCTGCCGAGGCGGCGCGCATTCTCGGCGGGAGGCCGCTGCTCCATGTGGCGCTCGACGACCAGCGCATGGCGACCCTTGGCGAAGCGCTCGCTTTCTTCGCGCCCGATCTCGAGGTGATCTCGTTTCCCGCCTGGGATTGCCTGCCCTATGACCGCGTGTCGCCGGCGGCCGATATCTTGGCGCGCCGGCTCTCGGCCCTTCGCGCGCTTGCGCAATCGACGTCGAAAGCCGCGCATCGTCTGCTCACCACGGTCAATGCCGTGCTGCAGCGGCGTGCCCGACGCCCGAGACCATCGCCAAATCCTCGTTCTCGGCGGCGCCGGGCAACCGCGTCGATACCGAGAAGCTGCAGGTCTTTCTCGCAGCACAATGGCTTCTTCGCGCACCGGCACCGTGGTCGATCCCGGCGATTTCGCCGTGCGCGGCGGCATCATCGATATCTTTCCGCCGGGTGCGGAAAAGCCGGTGCGGCTCGATTTCTTCGGCGACACGCTGGAATCGGTGAGGCGCTTCGATCCGCAGTCGCAGCGCTCGACCGGCACGCTCAGATCGCTGGTGCTGCAATCCGGCCAATCGAAGTGCTGCTGACACCGGAAGCCGATCGGCCGTTTCCGCACCGGCTATGCGGCGGCCTTTGGCGGCATCGACATCAATGATCCGCTCTATGAGTCGGTGACCAACGGCCGGCGCTATCAGGGCATGGAGCATTGGTTGCCGCTCTTCCATGAGCAGCTCGAGACGCTCTTCGATCATGCCGGCAACGGCGCCGTCTCGCTCGATCATGCAGCGGATGAGGCGATTGCCGCGCGGCTCGAGCAGATCGCCGAATTCTATGATGCGCGGCGCGAGGCGCTCGACCCACGACACTTTCGGCGCGGCGCCCTACAAGCCGCTCAGCCCGACACGCTCTATCTGACGACGCGATGAATGGACCGCAGCGGCTGGCCGATCGCGCCAGTGCTCGCCCTCACACCCTTCGAGATGCCGGAGACGGCAGGCCGGCCAGTGTTCTCCTTGGGCGGCAAGCAGGGGCGCAATTTCGCCGCCGAGCGCGCCGAGGCCGGAGCCAATGTCTATGAGGCGGTGCGCGTGCACGCCAATGCGTTGCGCACGGCACGGCAAGCGCGCTGGTGATCGCCACATGGACGGAAGGCTCGCGCGAGCGGCTCGAAACCATCCTGAGCGATCATGAGCTGGCGCCGCTCGCCGCCGCCAAGGACTGGGCCGAGGTCCTGAAGCGGCCGAAGGACATCGTCAGTCGATTGTCGTGCTCGGGCTCGAGGCAGGGCTTCGAGACCGACGACCTCGCGATCATCGCCGAGCAGGACATCCTGGGCGACCGCCTGGTCCGGCGCGGCCGCAAAGCGCGCAAGGCCCGCCGATTTCATTTCGGAACTGTCTGCGCTGGCTCCCGGCGATCTCGTCGTCCATGTCGATCACGGGCATCGGCCGCTTCGAAGGGCTCAAGACCATCGAGGTGCAGGGCGCGCCGCATGATTGCCTGTTCATCATGTATGCCGGCAACGACCGGCTGTTCCTGCCCGTCGAGAATATCGAGCTCCTGTCGCGTTACGGCGCCGATGAAGAGGGCGCCCAGCTCGACCGGCTCGGCGGCGGCGCCTGGCAGGCGAAGAAGGCCAAGCTCAAGGAGCGCATCCGCGAAATCGCCGAGAACCTGATCAAGACCGCGGCGGCGCGCGAGCTCAAGTCCGGCGAGATCCTGCCCCCGCCGGATGGCGCTCTATGACGAATTCTGCGCACGCTTTCCCTATGAGGAGACCGAAGACCAGCTCGCCGCCATCGAGGCGGCACTCGAAGATCTGCAGAAGGGCCGGCCGATGGACCGGCTGATTTGCGGCGACGTCGGCTTCGGCAAGACCGAAGTGGCGCTGCGCACCGCCTTCGTCGCGGCAATGAACGGCAAGCAGGTGGCGGTCGTGGTGCCGACGACGCTGCTCTCGCGCCAGCACTATCGCGACCTTCACGCAGCGTTTCCAGGGCCTGCCGCTGCGACTCGCGCAAGCCTCGCGCCTCGTCGGGCGCAAGGAGATTGAGGCGGTGAAGGCAGGGGCTCGCAAAGGGCGACATCGACATCGTCATCGGCACCCATGCGCTCCTCGCCGAGAATGTCAAATTCCGCGATCTCGGCCTCCTCATCATCGATGAGGAGCAGCATTTCGGCGTCAAGCACAAGGAGCGGCTCAAGGAGCTGCGCGCCAATGTGCATGTGCTGACGCTGACCGCGACGCCCATCCCGCGCACCCTGCAGCTGGCGCTGTCGGGCGTGCGCGAGCTTTCGCTCATCACCACGCCGCCGCTCGACCGCCTGGCGGTGCGGACCTATATCTCGCCCTTCGATCCCGTCATCATCCGCGAGTCGCTGCTGCGCGAGCATTATCGCGGCGGCCAGAGCTTTTATGTCTGCCCGCGCATCTCCGATCTCGAGGAACAGGCCGACTTCCTGCGCAACCATATTCCCGAGATCAAGTTCCGCATGGCGCATGGCCGCATGGCGCCGACCGAGCTCGAAGACATCATGAGCGGCTTCTACGACCGCAAGTTCGACGTGCTGCTGTCGACCACCATCGTCGAATCCGGCCTCGATATCCCGACCGCCAACACGCTGATCGTCCATCGCGCCGACATGTTCGGCCTGGCGCAGCTCTATCAGCTGCGCGGCCGCGTCGGACGCGCCAAGCAGCGCGCCTATGCGCTCCTCACCACGCCCGCCGAACCGCACGCTGACGCCGGCCGCGGAGAAGCGGCTCAAGGTGCTGCAATCGCTCGATTCCCTAGGCGCCGGCTTCACGCTGGCGAGCCACGATCTCGACATCCGCGGCGCCGGCAATCTTCTCGGCGAAGAGCAGTCGGGCCATATCAAGGAAGTGGGCTACGAGCTCTATCAAACCATGCTCGAAGAGGCGGTGGCCAAGTTGCGCACCGGCGAGGAGACGCTCGAAGGCGAGGGCACCTGGTCGCCGCAGATCAATATCGGCACCTCGGTGCTCATCCCGGAGACCTATGTGCCTGATCTGCAGGTGCGCCTCGGCCTCTATCGCCGGCTTGCCGATCTCCAGGAGAAAGCCGATCTCGATGGCTTCGGTGCCGAGTTGCATGACCGCTTCGGGCGCGTGCCGGAAGAGGTGAAGCATCTCCTCGATGTGGTGTCGATCAAGCTCCTGTGCCGGAAGGCCAATGTGGCGAGCGTCGATGCCGGACCCAAGGGTGCGGTGATAGGCTTCCGGGGCGATAAGTTCGCCAACCCGAAGGCGCTCGTCGAATGGATCACCGGGCAGGGGACGCTCGCCAAGCTGCGGCCCGACATGAAGCTCGTGATCATGCGCTCATGGAGCACGCCGGAGGAGCGTCTTAAGGGCACACGGCAGATCATGACCCAGCTTGTCAAGCTGGCCGCTTGACATGACTACCCTCATGCTTTCGCGCGACCGAAGCGAGCCTCGAAGCTCTATTCCTCAAATGTCGAGTCGAGTGGGCGCCTCATCAGATAGCGCAGGACCGCCACATTGCCGATGACGGTCACAACCACGGCGCCGATCAAAAAGCCGAGTGACATGGATAGAATCTCCCCTTTTCCCCAGGGTCACGCTGCGCCACGATCATTAACGAGTGCTTAATGCCGATTGCTCGATCGCCTTCCTGATCGTCTCGGCCGGTTGGGCGCCGGAGAGCGCGAAGCGTGCGGCGAAGATGAAGGTCGGTACACCGGTGATGCCCATCTTCTGGGCGCCGTTGATCTCGGCGATGACAGGATCGAGATCCGCTTCAGTGCCGAGGAGCTGCGCCACGAGCGTGGCATCGAGGCCCACATCCGCCGCCGCCTTGGTCAGCACGTCGCGATTGCCGATATCGGCGCCTTCGGTGAAGTATAGGGCAAAGAGGCGATCCGCCATCTCATTCTGCTTGCCCGCCTCTTGCGCCCACCGCAGCAGGCGATGCGCGTCGATCGTATTCGGCGAGCGGGTGATCTTGTCGAAGGCGAAAGGAATGCCCTCGGCCCTGCCGATCTCGATCAAGGGCTTGTGAAGATCGCTCAGGCGCTCGCGGCCGAATTTCCGTTCGAGATAGGCTTGGCGCGGCATGCCCTCCTTGGGGATCGTCGGATCAAGCTGAAAGGGCCGCCAGAAAACGGCGAAGTTCCGCTCGGGCATCATGGCGAGCGCCTTCTCCAGACGATGTTTGCCGACATAGCACCAGGGACAGACGACGTCGGAGACGACATCGATGGTGACGGGACCTTCGGCGGACGGTGTCATGGCTTGTTGTACCATAGTGTGGCGTCCTCGAAACCGGAAAGGGGCTGCCGGTCTGGCCGAGGGTGCGGACGGCAGCAACGAGGTCATCGCGCGTTGTCGCCATGAGGAGAGCCCTGACCATGCGATCGACGGCGGATCAGCGATGCCGCGATAGTTGCGCGTAAGCACCGCCGCAAGGAAGCTCGTTGTCCAGATCCTGGCCATCCGGGCAATAGCCGATTCGGTTGCGGGAGCTGAACTCAGGACGATCTCGGCAGGAAAGCATCCAAAATCATGGTGAGCCTGGCAGCTTTAATGTTTCCGTCCGCCGCGAAGCCGATAGAGGCTCTTCTTCGAATCGAAGCCTTCAAAGAATTCCCGGATTTGCGGGTGGCGGACCGGCTCGCCGGTTCCATCATCGAGCAAATTCTGTTCGGAAACATAGGCGACATATTCGGTTTCTTCGTTCTCGGCGAAAAGGTGATAGAAGGGCTGGTCCTTGCGGGGCCGGATGTCTTCAGGGATGGAGAGCCACCATTCCTCGGTATTGTTGAAGACCGGATCGACGTCAAAGATCACGCCGCGGAACGGAAACAGGCGGTGCTTCACCACTTGTCCGATGCGGAACTTTGCCAGAGGAATTTCGCCCGTCATTGCTCTTTGATGACAAGCCTTGGCCGTAAAGGCAAGAGGGCAGTAGGCCGCTGTTGAAAAGGGAATTGCGTCCCATTAAGGCAAGCCCCGGAGGTAGGTCATGACTGAAATTCTCGATCTCGCTGTGCCGTTTTTCGGTCGTGATCACCACGATCATCTCTGCCGTCACGATCCCGCTGATCTATGTGCTTCGGCCTGTTTAGGAGTGCCGCCCAAGCCGACCCTCATGGCGAAGCGGCGCAAGGGTCCGAATGACGCCAGCGCTGCAAGTCCAGCGGCACGGCCCGCATCCATGGGCAGATAGCCCGACAGCAACGACCGGTTCATCAGATCGATGACCGCCTGGCGCGGCCGGACATCGCGCTGGCGGCGTACGTCATAGTCCGACAGGATCAAGTCGCCCCCAGGGTCGCTGCCTTTGTCGCGCGCCGCGGTGATCAACTCGACGGCGTCGTGGGCATCCCGGAAGGACATATTGAGTCCCTGGGCGCCAATTGGCGGCACGATATGGGCTGCCTCGCCGATCAACATCACCCGATGTCTGGCGAAGATCTCGGCGCGCGCTCCCGACATGGGGAAGGATTGACGCGGGCCGATGTCGCTCACGAGCCCCAGGTCGCCATGGCTCAAGGCCTGGATTTCCGCTGCCAATGCCTTGCCATCGAGCGCCATGAGCGCCGCGGCGCGCGCCGGCCTTTCCATCCATACCAGAGAAGAGCGGTCGCCGGGCAAGGGCACGGTCGTGAAAGGCCCTGCCTGCTTGTGATATTCGCTCGATGTGCCGTGATGCGGGCGCGAATGGGCGAAGCTAACGGCGATCGCCGTCTGCTCATAGGACCAGGAAACCGTGCCGATTCCAACCGCCCGGCGCAGAGGCGAGTTGCGGCCGTCGGCGGCAAGAACCAGCCGGCTCGTGAGGGTGCCGCCATCGTCGAGAGTGAGGGTCACGACTCCGCCTGTGACCGTCGAGGTGGAAACGCTGGCGCGATGGAGTTTGACGCCGAGCGCGCGCGCGCGCTCTTCGAGAGCGGGTTTCAGAATCGCGAGCGGGATATTCCAGCCGAAGGCTTCGAGGCCGAGCTCGCGCGCCGAGAAAACGAGTTCCGGGGCGGAAACGAAGGCCCCGGTGTCATCGACAAGGCGCAGCTTGCGCAAGGGCGCGGCGCTCCCGATGAGGGGGCCAGGCCACAGGCCCGCCGCTTCGAGAACGCCAAGCGACGGCATCATGAGAGCGACGGTGCGCGGATCGGGCCTCGTGCTTTCCGGCCCGGTGACCAAGGCGACGGTGAAGCCCCGGGCTGCGGCGAGACAGGCCGCGACAAGGCCGGCCGGCCCTGCGCCGGCAACGATCACATCGACATCCGCATGGTCTGACATGGGGTCACAATGCTGGTTCGCGCAAAAGGCTTCAAGAGCGAGCGATGTCGCGGTAACTTGCGAGGAGATGGACGCGATCCTCAGACATTCCGCCAGCCGGCCACGCCTGTTCATGGCGCTGTGCCTTGGCGCGATCCTCTCGGTGTCGGGCGTCTTCCTGTGGATGTCGGCTGGTGGCGCCGTTGCCGGGTGGTGGAGCATCATTTGCCGGCCCGCGCCCGATGCCGGCTTGGCGCAAATCGCCGCTTTGTGGTTTGCCATGACATTGGCGATGATGATCCCTTCCGCGACGCCGATGATCTCGACCTATCTCGACATCGCCGAGGCGGCAGCGGCGAAGCAGATGAAGATCGCATCGCCTTTCTGGCTCGCCGCGGGCTATGGCGCGATATGGGTCGGCTTCGCGATCGCGGCTTCCATCACGCAATGGACTGCGCTCTCCGCCGGCTATGCGGGCGGGCTGCAGGGCCGCTTCGCCGGGCTCGTCCTCATCGCCGCCGGCGCCTATCAGTTCACCCACCTGAAAAATGCCTGTCTCAGCAAGTGTCGTGCGCCGATGTCCTATTTTCTGGCGCAGTGGAGTGACCGGCCGTACGGCGTATTCCGCATGGGCCTCGACCAGGGGCTCAATTGCTTTGGCTGCTGCTGGGCGCTGATGAGCTTGAGCTTCGTCGCCGGCCTAATGAACATCCTATGGATGGGCTTCATCGGCATGATGATGGTGCTGGAGAAGACTCTGCCGCAGCCCAAGCCTTTGTCTTTTGGACTCGGCGCCGGACTCATGGGCGTCGGTCTCTTCATGGTTTTCATCTAGGAGTTCTTCATGGCGCGCGAGCCCTGGCATATCAAAGGCGAATTGGTGCTGTCCTGCAATTGCACAGTCTTCTGTCCCTGCGTGCTATCTCTCGGAAAACATCCGCCTACGGAAGGTTATTGCCAGACCTGGGGCGGCATCCGCATCGATGACGGCAAGTTCGGCGAAGTTGGCCTGTCCGGCATCAATCTCGGCCTCATCATAGAGATCCCAGGTCAGATGAGCCGGGGCAATTGGAGTGCGGGCGTCTATATCGACAATTCCGCCGACATCTACCAGGTGAAGGCGCTGACCCGCATCATGACGGGGCAGGCGGGCGGCACCACGCATCTGCTCTCCATTCTGGTCGGCCGCTTTCTCGGCGTATGGCAGGAAGATGTGCGCTACGAGACCGACGGCGCGACCCGGCGTTTCACCATTCCCAAGATCATCGATGGCGAAATCGCGCCCGTCGCCGGCAAGGAAGCCGGCCAGCACACGACGATTGAGAACAGCCAATATTGGATCGGACCGCAGATCATCGTGGCGCAGGCGACCAGAAGCCGCTTCCGCGGCCATGGCCGCAATTGGGACTTCAAGGGCCGCTCGGCCGAGATCTGCGCGCTTGACTGGAAAGGGCCTTAGTGTTCCGAATCCGAAGTTCGCATCACCTCGCAGCGTCTTCCGAGCGAACTTCGGATTCGAAAGGACACTAGAAAATCTAATAATTCTAGTGTGCTTTTGAACGCGAAGTTCCTGTCGGTATAGCGGTTAGATATCAGGAACTTCGCGTTCAGCACACTAGGCAGCCTGCAAAGCCGTCGCCTGCATCGATGGGCGGGCTGAAAAACTTTCGTGGAAGTCCTGAAGTTTCGGCCGATCCTTGCGCCAGTGCCAATCAGGGATGCGGAAATCGAGGTAGGAGAGAGCAACTGCGACGGCGATCGAGCCCGCGGTCACCTCATGAAGGTCCTTCTCCCAAGTCTTCTCCAGATCGTCGAACTCGGCATTCACCCGCAAGCCCTGGCGGTCCATCCATTCACGCCACTGCAGGCCTTGCGGGCGCACTGCCGTTTCATAACGCTGCGCGACACCGGCTTCCGCAATGGCCTGGCCCAGCGCCGTGAGCGTCAGCACACGGAAGCGCTTCACGCCGTCGTCGGGAATCAGCGTCTTGTTACCCGACACGTGGCAGAGATATTCGATGATGACGCGCGAGTCATAGAGCGGATGATTGTGGTCGGTGACCAGGACAGGAACCTTGCCGACGGGTGACAATCGGGTGAGGTCGGCATTGACGGCGGTCGGATTGACTTTCGTCTGAACCCACTGGACCTTGCCGGCAAGGCCCACCTCATGGGCAGTGACGAGACACATGCGGAAAAACGGGGAAATGAGATCGCCATGGAGTTTCATGATCGCCATCTTACAGTGGCCCTGGCGCCCGTGTTAAGAGGGCGCGCGGTTTTTGTCGAGTGGAGGAGAAATGGCGCCGTCTCATAGTGTCAAAGGGCCGGATCCGGTCGCTGCCCAGCTCAGGGAGGTCCTTGCCCTTCTCGGCAAGCGCGATTTCGTGACGGCGGAAGGTGCGGCCCGGCGCGTCCAGCGCAATCATCCCGATCATCCGGATGCCAACAATATTCTCGGCGCCGTGCTGATCAACCGCAAGAATCCGAGGGCTGCGGTCAACTATCTGGAACTGGCGGTCCGGAAGGAGCCGCGCAACGCCATCTATCTCAACAATCTCGGCTGCGCCTATCTCGACCTTGGCTTGATCGAGCTGGCGCTGGCTCCGCTCACCCGGGCGCTGTCGATCAATCCGAAATTGACCAAGACGCTTTGGCTCCTCGGCGAATTCTATCGCATGGCCGGCAAGCCCGAACTCGCGTTGCCCTACCATCAGAAGGCTTGCCGAAGCGACCCACAGAACAAAGATTTCCAATGGGCACTTGGCGTGACCCTCGAGATGCTGGGAAATAAGGAAGAAGCGCGCGCTGTCTTCGAGAAGTTGCGGGGTCATCCCGGCATCGGCAATATCGTACTTTACCGCCTCGCCGTGAACGACAAACACGATCTGTCCTCACCGTTGCTCGCCGAGATCGAAGGCAAGATTGCCACCGGCACAACTGCCGGCCGCGAGCTCAATGCGCTGCATAACGGTGCTGCGAAGATTTATGAACAGAACGGCGACTATCGCAAGGCGTTCGCCAATTTTCGGGCCGCCAGTGAAGTCGACGCGGCGCCCTTCAATCTCATGCGCTACAAGACCTGGGTCGATGGAATTGTCGCCGGCTTTGCGCCTGAGACATTCGCTTCGCGCAAGGCAATCGGGACGAGGAGTGATATCCCTGTTTTCGTTCTTGGCATGCCGCGTTCCGGCACAACGCTGGTCGAGCAGATCATCGCAAGTCATCCGGAAGCCGCGAGCGCAGGTGAGCTCGACCGGCTCGGGAGGATCGGACAGGGATTGAACTACGACGATCCAAACGGCAAGTTCCTGTTCACCATTGGTGCCAAGCCGGCGGCCGAAACGGCAATGCTGGGGCAAAGATACGTTGACCTTCTCAGATTTTTCGCGCCTGGAGCGCGTCGGGTCATCGACAAGATGCCGCACAATTTTGAGCTACTGGGGCTCATTGCGCTGCTTCTGCCCGAGGCGCGCATCGTCCACGTGCGGCGCAATCCCATCGATACGTGCCTCTCCTGCTACCAGATGCGGTTCAACGAGCGGCACGGTTATTCCCGGGACCTCACGACGCTCGGCCTATACTACCGCGAGTATGCGCGTCTTATGGCGCATTGGCGGGAAGTGCTGCCGCTCAAATTCCTCGATGTCGATTATGAGAGGCTTACTGGAGATTTCGAGAACGAGGTACGGCGGCTCGTCACCTTCCTCGATCTGCCTTGGAATCCCGCCTGCCTGAGCTTCTATGAAAATACGGCGGCGGTGCGGACCTTCAGCCGCAACCAGGTGCGCAATCCGATTTATCAAACATCAGTCGGGCGCTGGCGGCGCTATGAGCAGGAATTGCAGCCTTTGATCGCCGCATTGGGGGACCTTGTATAAGCTCTGAACTTTCGCTGCATGACCGGATCCGACCCGGCCACAAAAAAAGCCCGGCGCGGAGCCGGGCCATGGAAAGTGACCGTCCAGGGAATCTATTTCGCACCCGGCTGCGGAACGAGCCTCAGATAGGGCTTGATGGTCTTCCAGCCACCCGGGAATTTCTCCTTGGCGGCCTCATCTGACACGGAAGCGAGAATGATGACGTCCTCGCCCTGTTTCCAGTTAGCGGGTGTCGCGACCGACTTGGTCGCGGTGAGCTGTAGCGAGTCGATGACGCGCAGCACCTCGTCGAAATTGCGCCCGGTGCTCATCGGATAAGTGATGATGAGCTTGATCTTCTTGTCCGGTCCGATGACGAAGACATTGCGTACCGTTGCATTGTCGGCCGCGGTGCGGCCTTTGGCATTGCCTGTCGCGTTAGGATGGATCATGCCATAGAGCTTCGCCACCGCCAGATCGGTGTCGCCGATCATGGGATAGTTCACCTGGCCGCCGGTCGCATCCTTGATATCCTGCTTCCAGCGCTGGTGATCCTCGACGGAATCGACCGATATGCCGATAAGCTTCACGCCGCGCTTGTCGAATTCATGCTTCATGCGCGCCATGGCACCGAGTTCGGTGGTGCAGACCGGGGTGAAGTCCTTAGGGTGCGAGAAGAACACGACCCAGGAATTGTCAATAAATTCGTGGAATTTGATGCGCCCTTCCGTGGTCTCAGCCTCGAAATCCGGCGCAACATCGCCAAGTTGAAGTGCCATAAACGACCTCCTGTCGCAATTTTGTCTTTATAGCCGAACGATCGTTCGGAATAAAGAACAATATAGAAACCCAGCATTGATAAAATATGACGGGTTTCCTCGTTCTGCAAATCAGTTCACCTTGAAGGTCGGAAAAGGATTCCTCATGCGCCTCATTCTCGCTGTCCCGCTCATCGCCGTCATCATGGTCGTCTATACGGCGCTCGCCATCGATCCCAATTTCTCCGCAGGTTCGGCTTTCGCAGACTGGGTCCTGCCCTCGGGTGCCGAGTTCTTCCTGACCTTCGGCGACCTCTTCGTCATCCTGGGGCTCGTGGCGCTGTTCTTCGAAGTCATCAAAGCGGCAAGAGTTGGCGCCGGCACGATCGTCGACCACATGTTGTCGACCGCGACCTTCATCATAGCCCTCATCGTGTTCCTGCTGGTCCAGGCTTTCGGGACGCCCGCCTTCCTGATGCTCACCCTCATGGCGCTGGTCGATGTGGTGGCAGGCTATACGGTGTCGATTTTCGCGGCTCGCCGCGATTTTTCGGTCGGCGGCGACAGGATGTAAAATGGCCTTTGACCGCGGGCTCGCACGGGAGATCGGCCTCACACCCAAGGAGACGGCGATCTTCGCCAGGATCTCGAGTTCCAGAGAAGATCCAGGACTTCATCACCCGCATGCCGAGCAATGTCGAACCTGATGGCGATACCTGCTATTCGGTGCGCGTGGCGCTCCGCAGGAATTGCTGCCACTGCATCGAAGGGGCGTTCATCGCGGCCTGCGCACTGATGCTCCATGGCTCTCCCGCCTTGCTCATGGACTTCCAGGCCAAAGGCGATGACGATCATGTCCTGGCGCTGTTCCGGCACGGGCGCTTCTGGGGCGCCATCTCTAAAAGCAATTCCATCTGGCTGCGCTGGCGTGATCCCGTCTATCGCTCGCCCCGCGAACTCGCCATGTCCTATTTCCACGAATACATCCTCGGTCCGAAGAAAAGTCTGAGGCGCGTGTCGCGGCCCTTCAACATCGGCACTTATCGGCCGGAAGATTGGATCACGTCGGAAGAGGATTGCTGGAACATGGCAAGTGAAATCGACCGCGCACCGCATGTGGCGGTGGTCACTGCGCAGCAGGCGCGCCGGCTCAAGCTGCGCGACCGTTTTGAAACTTACGCCGACACGATCAAGGAATTCGCAAAGGATGGAAAGCGGAAGGTGTAATGATTTCTAGCGCGCATCCCGGCGAAGTGGAATCGCTTCGCCGATAGGGATTCGCGCCAAATCAATATGTTGGAGCAAAGAAACGCCACTGACAATACTCGGTGAGAACAAAAGCCAGCACTCCAACGAAAACTATGAGCCAAGCAAATGCTGAGCAATAACCACATTGTCGAGGGTCAAACAGAACGTGATTGCTCCAGAACCGCACTCCTCCATAGTTTTTGATGCGCAACTGTTCTGGATGGAAGACAGAAACACATGTTCCAGGAGCAACGAGCGTAAATATTATTCCAATGCCATATCCAACAAGGGGCACAGAGCCTAACAATGCGCACATTGCGGAGTCACCTCATGCTCACACAAAGCAGCAACGACCATCAACGTCGACTGACCCGAAACTTGACAGCAAGCCGCCTCTACTGCCTTTCGATGGAGCGGCATGCTTGCATCAAAAGATCGCATAAGCAATTCAGGAAACCATGTAGGTTCCGGCTGGCACCCGGGCCAGCTCCCCGCATAGATTTCCGCCTTTTCCGCATAGAAGCGCAAGGTCGCCTTGTCGTCGAATGAGGAACGGTGGTCCGGCATGGCCTATGCCTTGATCCGCTCCCCTTTCGGATCATAGAAACTCTGCAATTGCACATTGGCCGGATAACGCTGCCAGGCGATCTCGACTTCCCATTTGCCGGCCTGCGAGCCAGTCCTTGGTTACGCCTTCGGCGTTCTTCACATAGCCCATGCCCAATGATGCATTGATGCGGTGACCCCAGGCGCCCGAAGTGGTCGAGCCCACGATCATCGCCATCGCGATAGATCGGCTCCTCGTGATACATCAACGGTGCCGTGTCGCCGCCATTGGCCAAGGCCAGGCACACCATGCGCTTGGGCTGCACATTGCGGTCGCGCTGCTTGTCGAGCGCGTCCTTGCCGATGAAGCCGTCCTTCTTGTCCCAGGCGACAACGAAGCCGAGGCCGGCCTCGACCGGCGTGTCCTCGTCCGAAATGTCATGGCCCCAATGGCGATAGGCCTTCTCCACTCGCGAATTGTTCATGGTATGCATGCCGGCGAGCGTCAGGCCGAAATCGGCGCCGGCTTCGAGGATGCGCTCGAAGACATGGGCTGCGAATTCGGTCGGGATGTAGAGCTCCCAGCCGAGCTCGCCGACATAAGTGATGCGGCTTGCGCGCACCCTCGCATAGCCGATCTCCATTTCCTTCGACATGCCGAAGGGAAAGGCTGCATTGGACAGATCCATGCCGGACAGTTTCTGCAACAGCGGCCGGCTGTTCGGACCCATCAGCGCGAACATCGGCAGGCCCGAGGTAATATCGGTCGCGATGCAATGCGCGTCATCGGGCGTGTGCGCCTTGAGCCAGGCGAAGTCGCGCGTCTGCGGCGCGCAGCCCGTCACCACCATGAACTTGTCGGATGCAAGCCGGGTGACGGTGAGATCGGCCTCGATGCCGCCCCGCTCGTTGCACCATTGCGTGTAGACGATGCGGCCATCCTCGACATCGACGTCATTGGCTGAAATCTTGTTCAACACCTGCACTGCGTCCTTGCCTTGGACGAGATACTTGGAAAAGCTCGACTGGTCGAAGAAGGCGACCTTGGACTGGAGCGCCTTGGCCTCGGCATCGGCGTAGGGAAACCAATTCTGCCGGCCGTAGGAGTATTCATATCGAGGCTCGACGCCGCGCGGCGCATACCAGTTGGGCCGCTCCCAGCCATTGACCTCGCCCATGCAGGCGCCGAGGGCCACAAGCTTGTCGTGGATTGCCGAGCGGCGCGCGCCGCGTGCCGTTTCGACCTGACGGTAAGGCCAGTGCATGGCATAGAGAAGGCCCAGGCTCTCGACGGTGCGATCATGCACATAGTGGCGCACCGACTGGAAAGGATGGATGCGGCGGATATCGACGCCGTTCACATCCATGGGCGGATGGCCGTTCCTGATCCATTGCGACAGTACGAGGCCGGCGCCGCCCGATGACTGGATGCCGATCGAGTTGAAGCCGGTCGCGACATAGAGCTCCTTCACCTCGGGCGCCTCGCCCAGATAGTAGCGGTCGTCCGGCGTGAAGCTTTCCGGCCCGTTGAAGAAGAGCGCGATCCCGGCCTTCTCCAGCATCGGCACGCGGACCACCGCATCATTGAGGATAGGTTCGAAATGATCCATGTCCTCAGGCAGCGTCTCGAATGCATGATCCTCGGCAATGCCGTCGGTCCCCCAGGGCTTGGCCACCGGCTCGAAGGCGCCGATGAGGAGCTTGCCCGCATCCTCCTTGTAGTAAGTGCATTCATCGGGCACGCGCACCACCGGCATGTTGCGCGGCAATTCATCGATGGGCTCGGTGACGATGTAGAAATGCTCGGCCGCATGCAGCGGGATGTTGACGCCGATCGAGCGCCCCAGCTCGCGCGACCACATGCCGGCGGCGATGACGACCTTGTCGGCGTGAATGGTGCCGTCCATGGTCTCGACGCCGATCGCCTTGCCATCCTTCACCAGAATGCGGGTGACCTTGGTGTTCTCGAAGATCTTGGCGCCGTTCATACGGGCGCCGGCGGCGAGCGCCTGGGTCACGTCGATCGGATTGACCTGGCCGTCCTTGGGCAGGAACACGCCGCCGACCGCACCTTCCAGATTGTAGTGCGGCAGGCGCACCTTGATATCGCCGACCGTGATCACATTCACCTCGAGGCCGAAGCTCTTGGCCATCGAGGCGCCGCGCTTCAGTTCCTCGAGCCGGCCCTCGGTCAGCGCGACGGAGATCGAGCCGTTCTGCTTGAAGCCGGTGGCCTGGCCGGTCTCCTTTTCCAGGCCCTCGAACAGGCCCGTCGTATATTTGGCGAGCTCGGTCAGGTTGCGCGAGGCGCGCAATTGGCCGACGAGTCCGGCCGCATGCCAGGTGGTGCCGCAAGTGAGCTGCTTGCGCTCGAGAAGGACCGTATTCCCGATGCCGAGCTTGGCCAGATGATAGGCGATGGATGTGCCGACGATACCGCCCCCGACTATGACGACATCGGCGCGGGCGGGCAGGGACTTCGACATGAAAAAAGACCTTGCGAAATGGTGGGTGGAAGCTCGGGCGGCGCGCACCCTAACGGGGGTTCTGCGGAAAATGAAGGTTAGTCGTTTTGAGCGGCCTGCGGCAGAATTTCACCAGTTTCGGCCTCGGGTGAGTTTCCGCTTTCCCGCCGCCGGGCTTTCTACTAGAAGTGTTCGGAATTCAGAACGGATTGGTTTCAGGCCATGTATAAGGGCGATATTCTTCCAGCCGAAGCGCATGAAAGGCTGACGAAAAACCCGCAGGCGGTGCTCATCGACGTGAGGACCGAACCGGAATGGGCGTTCGTCGGCGTGCCGGCGGTCGACCGGCTGATCCGGCTCTCGTGGCAGGCCTATCCGCAAATGCAAGTGAACGCTGATTTCGTGAAGCTGGTCGAGGACAATGGTATCGCCAGGGACACCGAGATCCTGTGCATTTGCCGCTCGGGCGCGCGCTCGGCCAATGCCGCCACCGCCCTCACCAAGGCCGGGTTCACCAATTGCTGGAACGTGGCGCAAGGCTTCGAAGGCGATCGCGACGGCAAAGGCCATCGCGGCATGTCAGGCGGCTGGAAGGCCGCCGGACTTCCCTGGATTCAAAGCTGATGAAAAAAGACGTCAAAACCTCATCGCCCACCCGCTGGGGCGAGAACACCAAGCTGGTGCGCGGCGGCGTCGACCGCTCACCCCATGGCGAGACCTCGGAAGCGCTCTTCCTCAGTTCGGGTTTCGTCTATGATCAGCCTGAAACCGCCGAAAAGCGCTTTGCCGGCGAGGACGACGGCTATGTCTATGGCCGTTACGGCAATCCAACGGTCAGCATGTTCGAGGAGCGGCTCCGGCTGCTCGAAGGGGCGGAAGCGTGCTATGCGCTCGCATCCGGCATGGCCTCGGTCTTCGGCGCGCTTGCCTGTCAGCTCAAGGCCGGCGATCATCTCGTCTCCTCCAAGGCGCTGTTCGGCTCGTGCTACCAGATCGTCACCAATATTTTACCCCGCTTCGGTATCCGCACCACGCTGGTCGACGGCTCGGATATCGATGCCTGGAACAATGCCATTACCAGGGACACCAAATGCGTGTTCCTGGAAACGCCGTCCAATCCGACGCTCGATGTGATCGATCTCGGGGCCGTCTGCGACATCGCCAAGAAGGCCGGCGCTTCGATCGTTGTGGACAATGTCTTCGCCACGCCGATCCTGCAGAAACCCTTGCGCTATGGCGCCGATGTCGTTGTCTATTCCGGGACCAAGCATATCGACGGGCAGGGCAGGGTGCTGGGCGGCGCCATTCTGTCGACGCGCAAATTCAAGGAAGAGCTGCTGAAACCGTTCCTGCGCCACACCGGGCCTTCGATCTCGCCCTTCAATGCCTGGGTTCTGCTCAAGGGGCTCGAGACGCTAAAGCTTCGCGTGCTGCATCAATCGCAATCGGCCAGGGGCGTCGCCGAAACGCTGCTTGGTTTGAACGGCGTCATCCGCGTGATCTATCCGCATCTCGACTGCCATCCGCAGGCGGCGCTCTGCCGGCGGCAGATGGGTGCCGGCGGCACGATGGTCACCTTCGAAGTCGAGGGCGGCAAGGACAAGGCCTTCGACGTGCTGCGCCGGTTGGAGCTCATCGACATCTCCAACAATCTGGGCGACGCGAAATCGCTCATCACCCATCCGGCGACCACCACCCACCGCAATATCGGTGCGGAGGCGCGCGCCGCCATGGGCATCACCGACGGCATGCTCAGGCTTTCGGTCGGCCTCGAGGATCCAGAGGACGTCATCGCCGATCTCAAGCAGGCGATCGCGGCCTGATCAGCGCGCATCCTGACGAAGTGGAATCACTTCTCTGATAAGGATTCGCGCCAAATCAATATGCTGGAGCAAATCCTTATCGCCAAAGTCTTCAACTTTGGCGGGATTTCTAGTTGAGAGCCCAAAGATAGGCGAGTGTTGCGGCAGCGCCCAAGGCCGTGCGGACGGCGTGCAGCCTTCCCCATAAGGCGAGGAGGGCGCGAGACTTCGGGCCTGCATCTCCTTCGGCACAAGCCTTCAGCTTTTGGTTGGTCGGCATGATGGCGAGAAGCGTGTAAGGCCAGTTCGCAAGAATGAGAACAGCACCGATGATCCAGCGCCAATCACCGGTGCTCCACGCCGCGAGCAGGCCGAGGGCCGCCGAGACCGCGGCTAGACTTGCCTGCATCATGTAGCCCGCATCGTAACTCGGTTTCCATTGCTTGAGGGCGCTATGATCATCCAATGCCATGCGCACCGGATGCTCCGCGAAGCCGACATAGAAGGCGGCTCCGGCGAAGACTGCGGCAAGCATGAGCGCGAGCTGCCCGGCGAGCATCGGTTCCTCCGAACTCTGAGAATAGCCTTAGCCCCGCACCTTGGCGAGAAGATCGCTATTTTGTCGTCCCGGCGATGGCTGGAGCGCCGACGGTTGCTTGTTGGTCGGCCGTCTTGGCGGCCAGGTCGTGGCTTATGCGCAGGAGCTCATAGGACGACAGCGCGATCACGAGGACGCCGACGGCAAAGGTCATCGCTTTGCGCGGTGCATGTTTCACGAGGAGACCGGCAAGCGCGGCGGCGGGTAGGCCGCCGATGACGAGGCCGGCAATCGGCAAGAGATGATCCACGAGGCCCTTGCCTTCGCTCCACAGGCCCGAAAGCAAGGTGCTTGCGAAAGCGGCGACGACGGCGCAGGTCACCACGAACTCGGCCGCATTCACCGTTCCCACGATCTGGCGCGGGCGGGCGCCGGCGCCAATAAGATTCGAGGTGACCACCGGACCCCAGCCACCGCCGCCTATGGCGTCGAGGAAGCCTCCGACGGCGCCCAGCGGAGTGACGAAGTTCCCCGACAGGACGTGCCGCTCCTGTCCTTGTCTGAGGCAGCGCCAGAGAATGAGCAGGCCCATCAGGATCAGATAGCCGAAGACATATGGCCTGATGACGTCGCCCGGCACTTGCGTGAGGATCAGCGCGCCGACAATCCCGCCGCAGCCCCCGGCAAGGCTCAGGAACCAAAACAGACGACGGTCCACATTGCCATGGAGGAGGTGGGAGGCCCCAGAGGCTGCGGTGGTGAAGAGCTTCGCCGAATGGACGCTGGCCGAGGTGTGCGGGCGGCACGCCGGTCGCGAGGAGCACAACCGACGAAATGACCCCATAGCCCATTCCCAGCGCACCATCGATGAGCTGCGCGAAGAAGCCGACACACAGGAAGATCCAGAACTCGTTCAGTTCAGGCATCGGGCTCCCTCAAGAAAACAAATCAGCTCAGCTTGCCTTGGCAAGGCGAACAGGCTGACCGCTCACCGTCCAATGGATGCCGCATTCGTCCTTGGACTTGCCTGCCCAGCGTCCGGCGCGGGGATTGTCGCTGCTGCCGCCTTTCACCGTGCAGGTGACGCAACCGATTGAATGATAGCCTTGGAGGACCAAAGGATGCGCAGGCAGTTTGAAATGGGCCATATAGGCTTTGAGGTCCGCTGCCGTAAAACGCGCCAGCGGCTCAACCTTGAGGCGGCCATCCGCTTCCTCGAGTGTCGGGATGTGGGCTCGGCCACCGCCATGATAGCGCTTGCGTCCCGAAATCCAGGCGTCGAAACCCGCGAGCGCTTCCTGCAAAGGCTGCGTTTTGCGGATATTGCAGCACATGTCGGGGTCACTCATGTGCAGATTGTCCTGCGGATCAAGCAGGCGGAGATTGTCCGCATCCGGCTTGAAAATCCGAATGTTCGTCAGCCCCAACAGATCGACCAGCTTCGAGCGATAGGCAATCGTCTCCCAGAAGAGCTTCTGGGTATCGAGGAAGATCACCGGGATGTTGCGGTCGACCTGTGCGGCCATATGGAGCAGCACCGCCGATTCCGCTCCGAAGGATGAAACAAGCGCAATGCGGTCTTGGAAGACATGCTTCACCAAAGGCTCGAGAATGTCGATACCATCAAAGAAGCTCAGGCGCTTGATGAGATGTTCGTACACGGATCACGTCACCCGGCGTGCGGCTGCTCGAGCCAGGGCTCGGCCTCGCGATGGCGCTCGCTCCACACTTCCTGCTGGCCACCCGGGCGATAGAGGCCGCGCTGATAGGCGAGCGACATCTGGCGCGAGGACTTGAGCCAGATGTCGGCAGTGAAGCGGTCGCCGATCTCGAAGGAGTCGAAACCGACCTGCAGCATGAACTGCACCTGATCGGGCAGCACATTGCCGGCAGCGCGCAACTCGCGCGCATAGCCCACCTCGCGGATCTGACGCGCCAGCGAATAGGCGCGTCCATCGGTGAAGGAGGGGAAGGGCAGCACGATCAGGGCCAGGCGCGGCAGGAACAAAGAGAGCGCCTCAGCCCGGTCGACATTGGTGAAAATGACGCCCAAGCGGCCGTCATGCTCGGCGAGGCTTTCCCATTCCTTCAGCATGCGCGCATAGGGAACGACGATGTCGCCGCTCTCTGGGCGTGGACCTTCGAGGCCGAGCGTGGTCCAGTCATCCGCGACAATGGCACCGTTCTTAAGCAGCGGCATAGAGCGCCTCCTTGAAAGGTTGCGGGCCAAGCCGCCGATAGGCGGCCAGGAATTCCTCGCCCGGCTGGCGACGGGCAAGGTACGTGTTGACGATCGTTTCGATGGCGTCGGGCACGTCCTCGCCGGCAAAGCCCGGGCCCAGTATGGTGCCGATCGAGGCGTTCTCTGAGGACGAGCCGCCGAGCGTGATCTGGTAATATTCCTCGCCCTTCTTATCGAGGCCGAGGATGCCGATATGGCCGACATGGTGATGGCCACAGGCATTGATGCAGCCCGAAATGTTGATTCTTGAGAGGGCCGATCTCATGCTGGCGGTTCAGGTCGGCGAAACGGCGCGAGATCGACTGCGCGATCGGGAATCGAGCGGGCGGTGGCCAGCGAGCAGTAATCGAGGCCCGGGCAGGCGATGATGTCGCCCGCAAGTCCGAGATTGGCCGCGGCAAGGCCGGCAGCGCCGAGGATCTTCCAGATGGCGAAGAGGTCGTCGCGGCGGACATGCGGCAGCACCAGGTTCTGATGATGGCTGACGCGGATCTCATCGAAGGAGTAGCGCAGGCCGAGATCGGCGACAGTGCGCATCTGATCGGCCGTAGCATCGCCCGGAATGCCGCCCTCCGGCTTCAGCGAGATATTGACGATCGCATAGCCATCGACGCGGTGAGCGGCGACGTTGGTGCGCACCCATTGCGCGAAATCCTTGTTCCTGGCGCGCGCCTCCTCGAAGGCGGCCGACCAGCGCGGCAGCTTTTCGAAGCTGGGGGCTGCGAAATAGGCGCCGATGCGCTGCAGCTCGCGCTCCTCGACCTTGGTGTCGGCATGGGGGCGCCGGGCATATTCGGCTTCGACTTCGGCGCGGAATTTCTCGGACCCGAGCTCATGAACGAGGATCTTGATGCGTGCCTTGTATTTGTTGTCACGCCGGCCATAGAGATTGTAGACGCGCATGATGGCCTCGAGATAGCCGAGAAGCTCATGCTCGGGCAGGAAGTCGCGCACCGTGACGGCGATCACCGGGGTGCGGCCAAGGCCGCCGCCGACCATCACTTCCCAGCCGCGTTCGCCCTTGTCGTTGAGATGGAGACGCAAGCCGATGTCGTGCACCTTGACCGCGGCACGGTCATTGGGAGCGCCGGTTACGGCGATCTTGAACTTGCGCGGCAGGTAGGAGAATTCGGGATGGAGGCTCGACCACTGGCGGACGAGTTCGCCGACCGGGCGCGGATCGGCCAGCTCATCGGCCGCAGCACCCGCCCATTGGTCGGTCGTTACGTTGCGGATGCAGTTGCCCGAGGTCTGGATGGCATGCATCTCGACTTCGGCGAGGGCGTCGAGAATATCGGCCGTGTCCTCGAGCTTGATCCAGTTGAACTGGATGTTCTGCCGCGTGGTGAAATGGCCGTAGCCGCGATCCCACTTCTCCGCGATCAGCGCCAGCCGGTTCAGCTTGTGCGATGACAAGGTGCCATAGGGAATGGCGATCCGCAGCATATAGGCGTGGAGCTGCAGATAGAGGCCGTTCATCAGGCGCAACGGGCGGAATTCGTCCTCCGTCAGCTCACCCGTGAGGCGCCGGTTGGCCTGGTCGCGAAACTGCGCGACGCGATCATTCACGAACTGGCGATCGAACTCGTCATAGCGATACATGGTCACGCTCCCCGCAAGGCGGCGAAGTGCACCGCCCTTGCCCTCAGCCTGCTTGCCGAGATCCATGCGCACCGTGGGCCCGAGGGTGCGGATGCGCTCGCTTGATGTGGGTGGCGAAGACATGACCGTCGCGGCGCTCGGCGTCGAAGAGATAGACACCGGTCACCACGTTGACGCGCTCTTGCTCCTGGCCGCGCGCTTCCAGGGCTGCTTGGCGCCTGGGGTTCGGTCGCAAGGACCGCACCATCGATGTCCTCGCTCCACTGGCCGGAATGCGTGAGAAAGACAACTTCGCCGTCACGCAGACGGTTGGCGGTGAGGATCTTGCCTTTTTCAGTTGTGGTGGTCATGACGCGGCTCTCAAAGCTTGGCGCCCGGTTTCTTCGCGGGCGGGGAAGGGAAGAATGTCGGCTGAGGTCTGTGCCGGTTTGAGGCCGACATAGATGATGGCGGGACCTTCGACGCCGCTTGAGCGCGAGGGTTTCCCACAGCGAGCCGATGCTACACATGAACACACGCTCATTGGCGAGCGTGCCGTTCTCGACCACCGTCACCGGCGTCTTGTGATCGATGCCGGCATCGAGAAGCTCAGCGGAAATATCGCCGGCGGCGTTGACGCCCATATAGATGGCGAAGGCCTGTCCGGGCTTGGCAAGTGCCGCCCAATCATGCTCGCGCGAGCCCATCCTCGGAAGCGCCCGTCAACAATGTAAAGGAGCGGTTCTGCCCGCGCTGAGTCAGCGGCAGACCAATGAGGCAGCACAGCCCAGCGCTGCCGTGATGCCGGGAACGACGTCGACGGGGATGCCTTCAGCGGCGAGGGCTGCCTGCTCCTCGCCGCCGCGGCCGAAGACATAGGGATCGCCGCCCTTGAGGCGCACGACATGGCGTCCTGACTTGGCTTCGCGGATCAGGATGGCATTGATCTCGGACTGCTTGGGAGAGGGCGCGAAGGGCACCTTGCCAACCGGAATGCGAATGGCGTCGCGGCGGGCAAGTTCGAGAATCCCAGGCCCGATCAGCCGGTCATGGACGATGACATCGGCTTCCTGGAGCTTGCGTTGCGCCTTGAGCGTCAACAGCTCCGGATCGCCAGGTCCCGCACCCACGAGCGAGACCCGGCCGATCGACGGGGAGGAGTAATCGACAAGCGCAGCCTCGAGCTCGCGGGTATAGGATGGGATATCGCCGGAAAGGAAAGAGTCGCGGATCGAGCCGAAGAAATAGCGCTGCCAGAAGGAGCGGCGACGATTGCCGTGCGGCACACGTTCGGCGGCGCTCTGGCGCAACTGGCTTGCGGCGGTCGCAAGCGAGCCCAGGGCCTGCGGCAGCAAGGCCTCGATCTTGCTGCGCAACCCCATGCCCAGCACAGGAGAGGTGCCTTCGGTGCCGATCGCGACGACGACCGGATCGCGATCGACGATCGAGGGCGTGATGAATGTCGACAGCGCCGCATCATCGACAGCATTTACGGGGATGCCCCGGTCGCGCGCAGCGACGGCAACGTCCTCGTGCAGATCGTCATCGGCGGAATAGACCAGCGCGGCATCATCAAGGAGCGTCGGCGCGAAGTGCTTGGCGATCCAGGTGATGCGTCCTTCTTTCAGATAGGCGGCAAGCTCGTCATGCAAGGCCTGTGCGATCACGGTGACAACGGCCTTCGTCTTCAAGAGGAGGCGCACCTTGCGGAGCGCTTCCTCGCCGCCGCCGACGACCACGGCCTTGCGGCCATCGAGATCGAGAAACAAAGGAAAGTAACGCATAGGCTCAACTCCTCATGCCTGAGGCACGAGCTTGACTGAGAGTCCGTCGAGCTCAGGCGTGTAGATGATCTGGCAGGAAAGCCGCGAAGTCGGGGTCAGCACCGGCACCTCGTCCAGCATTACCTCTTCATCATCGCGGGCTGGATGCAAGTTCGGCGCCCAGGATGCGCTGACCTCGACATGACATGTGGCGCAAGCGCAGGCGCCCCCGCACAGGCCGCCGACCTCGAAACCATGCTCGCGGATGATCTCCATGATCCGCCAGCCCTCCACAGCGTGGAGTTCGTGATGGTTCCCGTCCAAATCGATTACGCGAATGACGCCCATTTTGGCCTACCGTTCGTCTATCAGCACGATCGAATTGTCGGCGGTCACATTCCAAGACCCATAGATTCCTGTTGATTTGTAAAGGAATTTGGCAGTAAGAAGGACAAATACGCTGTTCGACAATCCGAACGTTCGTTATTACGAACAGCTGTTCTATAGAAGGAACGACGGAATGTCAACGCGCCGCGGGCGGAAATCAGGCGACGCCCAGGTGATCGATGTGACCCCGGCGCTTGGCAAGACCATCCAGAGATTGCGCAAGGCCTACAATATGTCGCTGGGCGAGCTTTCCGAGCAATCCGGCGTCGCCAAATCGATCATCTCCCAGATCGAGCGCAGCGAGACCAATCCAACCATCGGCACTGTCTACCGGCTGTCGCGGGCTCTCGACACGACGATCGATGAAGTGCTGAAGCACGACAGCGAACCTAATTTCATCGAATTCCAGACTAAATCAGGCGTGCCGATGCTCGAGAGCCAGGACGGGCTTTGCCGGCTGGCGATCGCGGGGCCGCTCAATCTGGTCGAGCAGCTGCAATGGTATGATTTCCAGGCGCGGCCCGGCGGGACGCTCGAGTCCGATCCGCATCCGCCGGGAACGGTCGAGCATCTCTATCTGCTCAGGGGCGAGCTTGAAGTCACCTGCGATGGAGAAACACGCCCGCTCAAGACTGGCGAGTCGGTGCGCTTCCGGGGCGACCGCCCGCACCGGCTCTATAATCCGGGCACCGACTATGCCCATGCCACCATGATGCTGGTTCTGCGCCAGTTGGCGTCATCAGGCTCGGCCTAGGACGGAGGTCTCCTGCCGTGGCGTTCTTGCAGGCGGGCCCTGATCAGCTGGCAAATAGCCTTTGTCGCGTGTATCGCTGCGTTGCGACAATGAGCCGGCATGTTACACATTTGTCCAACTGTTAAGTTACCGCCGGAGAGGGGGCGTGATAAAGTCGGGGCGAGGGTATTTCAATCGACAAGAGGAAGCTTGCCATGCCGATGATCGACTGGATGCTGCGCGGTCCCGAGATCGCGACCTGCAACTGTGCCTATGGCTGCCCGTGCCAGTTCAATGCGCTGCCTACTCACGGAGACTGCAAAGCGACTGTCGCGATGCGCATCGACCAGGGCCATTTCGGCAAGACGAAGCTCGATGGGCTGCGTTGGGCCGGTATATTCGCCTGGCCGGGGCCGATCCATGAAGGCCACGGGGAGGCGCAGCCGATCGTCGATGAACGCGCAAGCCCGGAGCAGCGCGAGGCGCTGCTCAAGATCATGTCGGGGCAGGAAAGCGTGCCAGGCGCCACTTATTTCCAGGTCTTCAGTACGATGATCGATAAATTCCACGAGCCGCTGTTCAAACCGATTCACTTCGAGGCGGATGTCGGCAAAGCGACGGGCAGTTTCCGGGTCGATGGCGTCGTCGAGTTCGAATGCCGAGCCCATCCGCAATCCCGTGACCAAGGAGCCGCATCACGCGAAACTGTCGCTGCGCAAAGGCTTCGAGTTTTTGGAAGCAGAGTTCGCCTCGAGCACGACCAGGACCAAGGGCCCCATCGCGCATGATTGGTCGGGGCGCCATGCGCATCTGGCGATGATTTATATTACCGGCGAAGGAGTCGTGCGTTAATCTGCTCGGATGAGCAGCTTCTTCGCGTCTCTTTTTCATCATCAGCGGGTTGTCACGATAGCGAGCCTCGCCATCGTCGTCGCAATCTGCGTGTCGATCATGCAATGGTCGGGCGACCGGCTGATGATGATCGACCTCGGGAGCGGCGCCGTCCGTTATGGCATTCTCGTCTTTCTCATGTGGTGGACGATGATGATGGCCATGATGCTCCCCACCGCGGTGCCTGCCTTGCTCACCGACGCGGCGATCTCGCGTAAATTTGCCCCGAGCCAGAATGGCGCATCGACGATGGTCGCGTTCGCGCTGGGCTATATCGCCGTCTGGTCGGTTTTTGCGCTGGCAGCGACCGTGGTCAACATCATCCTCGGGACCGTCATCCAGATGACGCCGATGATGGCGATCACCAGCAAGATTATCGGGGTCGCGCTCCTCGCCTTGGCCGGGGTCTATCAGCTCACGCCGCTGAAGCAGAGTTGTCTGATCAAATGCCAATCGCCCATCGCCTTCATTCCTGGGCAATGGCGCGCAGGCGCCGCATCAGCCTTTGAGCGCGGGCTGCGGCATGGGCTTTACTGCACGGGCTGCTGCGGCGTGCTGATGCTACTCTTGTTCTATGGCGGCGTAATGGAGGTCAACTGGATCGGCGGACTGGCGCTCTATGTGCTGGCGGAAAAGCTTATCCCCGTGCACTGGCGCCTGCATCAGTTCACCGGCGCTTTGCTCCTGATCTGGGCCGGCGCGCTGGCGGTTTACCTGGTGGGCGCGTAAGGGGCTATTGCTATTGCTCTGCAGCAGCAAGATCACGATGTGCGCCGGGATCTCCTATTTCTTAGAGGAATCCCGCCAAAGGCCTGCCCCGGACTCGATCCGGGGTTGAAGACTTTGGCGGGGCGCGCGGTCAGGCGCCAACCTAAGATTTCGATCACGTTTATCACCTCAGATCGAAACGATCTGAAGTGATCGTGATCTATATTTGCTCCAGCAATTGATTTGGCGCGAATCCTCATCGGCGAAGTGATTCCACTTCGCCGGGATGCGCGCTGAATGTAGTGTCCGTAGGGACTGGCCCCGCAGGCTGTCGCAGCCGAGGCCTTGCGAGCACGATCAAGCCTGCCGCCATTATGAGCAGCATGCCGAGAAGGGTCGTGATCGGCGGGACTTCGGCAAAGAACAGGAAGCCCCAGAGCGGCCCCCAGATCATGCCGGTATACTCGAAAACCGAGACGAGGCTGGCATCGGCCATGCGATAGGCATGGGTCAGAAGTGACATCGCCACGGCGGCAATGACGCCGCAGGCTACCATCATGATCAGGCTTTTGGCATCTGGCAACGCCCAGGGCCTCACAAGGAAGGCAAGGCTCGGATGCTCGGCCATCGTCCAGCCCGCCAGGTGGAAGACCAGCGCCATCAGCGCAGCGCCCAGAAGATAGATGCCGTTCTGGTAAAAGGCCATGACCGAAGCCGGCTCATATACCCCGAGTTTGCGGGCGAACAACATGGCGAGCGCATAGGTGATGGCACTGATGAGACTGAGCAAAGCGGCTGGATCGATGAAGCCGAAACCCGGCTTGAGGATGACGAGCACGCCGGCAAAGCCGACTATGAGCGCAAGGATAGCCTTGAGCTGGATGCGTACGCCTAGAATGGGGGCGGCGAGAAAGGTGACGAGGAAAGGGGCCGTGAAGAAGAGCACGATGGCTTCCGCGAGCGGCAGTGCCGGAAAGGCCAGATAGTAGCTGGTGTAAGACAAGAGCAGGATGAGCCCGCGAAAACTCAAGGCCCAGACCCGCGGCGA
Organism: uncultured Alphaproteobacteria bacterium; assembly: GCA_963841765.1. GTDB lineage: Bacteria > Pseudomonadota > Alphaproteobacteria > Rhizobiales > Aestuariivirgaceae > Taklimakanibacter. Next base: position 21,655 of record CAWJDZ010000026.1, on the reverse strand, counting down.
GAAGATCTGCCGAAGGCCGCCTTCCCAATGGATGAACAGGAGCAGAATGGGAAAGGCGACGATCGATCGGGTGACGATTGCCTGGGTCACCGCGTATTCGCCGCTCACCGCCTTGATGAGAGCATCCTGGGTGGAGAAAACGAAAACCCCGAGGCTTAAGGAGGCAATGCCCATGAGGTTGCGGTTGCCGGCATATTCGGTCATGCCCGAGAGTGAAGCGGCGCCGCAGAATTGGCCAGTCTGTTCGCGACATGGGTGCGATAGCTGCGACGCGGGACAGTTGTCGTGGGTGAGCCCAGTTTGGATCACCCCGCCAACAGCCCGAACGGGCTCCAAGGGAGCAGCCTTTCAGTTCCGGATTGCCTGCCAGTGGCCTGGTGCAAGGCCGAAAGCCTGCTTGAATTGGCGCGTCATGTGACTCTGATCGGCAAACCCGCTCATGAAGGCCACTTCGGCGAGAGAATGGCCCGAGACGATCGCCGATTTGACGCGATCGAGACGACGCATGGTGAGATAACGGTATGGGCTGGTGCCGAGATGGGCGCGGAAGTGGCGCGCCAGCGTGTAGCGGTCCAGGCCGGCGATCGCTTCGAGTTCTGCGGACGCCACCATGCGCAGGCAGTTCTCATCGAGAAAGGCGCGGGCGCGTTCGATCGCGATGGCCGATGTCGCGAAGGATGCTGGGGTCCGCAGCGACGTGTCGAGCGCAAGGAGCGCATCGGCGATCTGGGTCACGATCTTGTCGCGCTCCAAAGGCTCGAACGAATGCCGGAGGTCGGCAAGAGAAGCATGGAGGGGCGCTCAAGAGACGCGGATCGGATGAGACGGCCGAACGCACGAAAGGCAAAGCGCGCCTGCCGCCAAGCGCCTCGGCGATCAGGCGCGGCTCGATATAGAGCATGCGGTAGCGAAAGCCGTGCTCCGCGCCTGAGCGCCCGTCATGCACCTCGTCGGGGTGAAGGACGATGGCATCGCCGGCGAGGCTGTCGGCGCGGGCGCCACGATAGTCGAACGACTGGACGCCGCTGAGGGTGAAGCCCAGCGCATAAGTATCGTGCCGGTGCGGGTCGTAGGCGTGGCCGGCAAAATAGGCCTCGATGCGCTCGATGCCCGGCTCGGATGGCGCAGCGCGGATCCAGTCGCCGGTGGCCGTGCCGCACGATCGTTCAAGACGGGTCTTCGCCCCGCGCTCTAGAGTCTTCGCCATGACCTCCGACACCAAGATCGCCATCGTCGTGCGTGAGGATCTCGCCCCCTGGCAGAAACTGAATGTCGCCGCCTTTCTGAGCGGCGGCCTTGCCGGATGCTACCCTCAGATTGTGGGCGAGCGCTATAGCGACGCGTCCGGCGCCGACTATGGACCTTTGGTGCGTCAGCCGATCCTGATCTTTGCCGCGGCAACGGAGGAGCTCGCGGGCTGCTTGAACCGGGCGCGCGAGCGCGGCATTGCGCCGTCAATCTATACGACCGATCTGTTCAGGACATTCAACGACGCCGACAACCGCGCCGCGGTTGCCGCGGTCGCGACCGATCGTCTCGATCTCGCGGGGCTGGCGCTTCATGCCGAGCGCAAGCTCGTCGACAAGGTGGTCAAGGGCCTGAAACTTCACCCCTGACCTCGGATGGCTTGACTACTCGGCGTAGGAAGGGTCCTTGCGGTCGAGCACCTTCTTCATCTCCTCGAAATGCGCGAAGGACGAGTCGCCATAGAGATCCCAGTCGCGTGCGGTGCGCTCGGCCACGGCATCGCTCATCACATTGAGCTTCTGCCCGGTCGAATAGGCGAGCACCAGGGTCTGGCAGGCACGTTCGAGATAATAGAGTTCATCGAAAGCCTCAGCGACGGTTGCCGCGGCGATGAGGATGCCGTGATTGCCCATCATCATGGTCTTGTGGTTGCCGAGCAGGCCGGCGAGACGATTGCCCTCGGCATCCGAATTGGCCATGCCTTCATAACCCAGATCGTAAGCGACGCGCTTGTAGAAGCGCGCGGTATTCTGATCGATAGGCTTGATCTCGGGATCGGCGAGGCCCGCAAGTGCGGTCGCGCAGGCCGGATGAAGATGAAAGACACAGCGTGCGCCCGGAACCAGAGCGTGCATGCGGCCATGGATACACCAGGCGGTCTCATCGGGCGCATCGGGGCGCTTCATCGCCTCCGTGTCCTCGGCATCGAGAAGGAGAAGATCGGAGGCCTTGATGCCCGAAAAATGCTTCCATTTTGGGTTCATCAGGAACTTCCTGCCGTCGGGCGACACGGCCAGGCTGAAGTGATTGGCAACGCCCTCGTGCCAGTTGAAATGCTCGGCCAGACGGAAGGCCGCGGCGAGATCGACGCGCAGCTGCCATTCCTCGGACATCCTGGTCTTGAGCCTGGTCACCGATGTCATTTTGTCTTCTCCTGAATAGGGCCGTTGCGTCCATGCTGGCTTTCGCGATGGAAAATGTAAAGCCCGCTGCCAATAATGAGGGCAGCACCCAGCCATGTGGAAAGATCGGGCCATTCCGAGAAGAACAGCCAGCCGAAGAGCGCCGCCCAGACCAGTGAGAAGTATTGGAAGGGCGCCACGACTGCCGCGGGCGCATGGCGAAAGGCCTGAATCAGACATAAATGGCCGATCCAACCGGCAAAGCCCGAAGAGACGAGGAGCAGCCAGTCCCACCCATGTTGCGGCCATTGCCAGTACCAGGGCACGATCACCGTGGTCACCAGCGCACCCACCATCGCCGTGTAGAATAACGAGGTCATGGGCTCGTCATAGAGGCGCACCTTGCGGGTGATGATCTGATAGTTGGAATTGAGCAGGGCCGCGACCAGCAGGAGCAGGGCGCCCAGGAAGAAAGTGTCCGTCTCGCTCTGCCAAGGCTGCACGACGATGAGCGCGCCAAGGAAGCCGGTGCCCACGCCGACCCAGCGGCGCAGGCGAACCTGTTCCTTGAGAAGCACCACCGATAAGGCCGTGATCAGGATCGGCGTCAGGAACATGATGGTCGTCGCCGTCGCCAGCGGCACCAAGCGCACCCCGGCATTGAACACACCCGTGGTGACCGCAAGCAAGAGCGAGCGGGTCATTTGCAGCGCCGGCGCGTTCGTCTTGACGATGGAGGGCAGGCTGGGACCGGCGGCAACCGCAGCGGTGAGGGTGGCAAAGAAGAAACGCGCCCAGGTGACCTGCACCAGCGAATAGGTCAGCAACAGTTCCTTCATCATCGCATCGAGCGAAATGAAGCAGAAAACCGTCGCCAGCATCCACAGGATGCCGGTGGCATGGTTCTCGTGCTGCTTTAAGGTCTGTCCCGCCACGCTCATTGGGTGGGAGCTATAGGCAAGGGGGCAGGCCAAGCCAACAGCCATTCCGGGCGATCATGAATGCGCCACATGCATGGCCGGATCAGATAGCGAATGGGACCTGCGCCTTCTGGCCGGCGGCAGAAAGCTCATCGTAAAGGCCCTGCGGCAAGGGAATGCCCAAGGCCTCGCGATCGGCCCGCCTGGCCCATTCCGGACCACCCGCCGGCATGATGTCAGGCTCGCGCTTGAAGCGCTCGAGATAAGTGGCATGGCGCTCGGCGAAGGTTGCGCCCGGCACGAAGGTCGAGGGGTCGATGGCCATCACGAAATGCCCGACCTTGGTATCGGCGAGCACAACACCGCTCTGCTCGATGGAGAGCCGCATGCCGGTCAGCATGCTGCCCAGAACCTCGGTGAGGCCTGCGAGAGCGGCTCCCTTGTGGCCGAAGCCGGCACCGCCGAGCGGGCCCAAGCACACCGCTTTGTTCGGATCGGTGGTGTAATTGCCCTCCGCATCGAGTGCCGCATCGGGTGGCAGCGGCAGGCCTTCGGTGCGATAGCGCATGACCTTGTTCCAGGGGATCGAGCTTGTCGCCATATCGAGGAAATAGGGATCGTTGTTACCGGCGAGGGGAGCCGCGAGCGAGATCGGGCTGGTGCCGTGAATGGGTTCCTTGCCGCCATGGGGGACGACGAAGGCGCCCGAATTGCAGGTGACGAAGCCGATGAAGCCGGCATTGGCGGCTGCCAGCGCATAGGCGCCGGCAGCACCGAAATGAGTCGAATTGATCACCACACCCATGCCGATGCCGGTATCGCGCGCGATCGCGCAGGCCTCATCCATAGCCCTATAGGTCGGAAGATGGCCAAGGCCACCATCGGCATCGACCAGCACGGCGCTGCGGCGCGGATGGGAGACGATGATGGCGGGCTTCAGCTTGCAAATGCCCTCACGAAGGCAATCGGCATAGAAAGGAAGCAGCCTGATCCCATGGCTATCGACGCCCAGAAGCGAGGCGTGGAGCATGGCGCCTGTCGTCGCCTCCGCTGATTCCTCATCGGCGCCGACGGCAGTGAGGACGGAAAAGGAAAAAGCAGCGAGCTTCTCGACGGAGGCGCGCCGTTCGGTCATCGCAGGAAATCCGCAGGATCAGCTGTTGCGCAAGCGATCTAGGAGTTCTGGTGTCGGCCAGGAATTTGCCGGCAGACCGAACTTGATCTGCACGGCCTTGACCGCGGCGCGGGACTGCGCGCCAAGCTTGCCGTCGATCTTGCCAACGTCATAACCCTTGCGCGTCAGGACTTTCTGCAATTCCATGATCTGGTTGTAGTCGAGGGCGTTCACCGGACCGTTGCCCTTGCCGACCGCAGGTGCCCCGGCGAGCCGGGTGGCGAAATAGGCGGCGGTCGTCGAGTAAATGAGCGACTCGTTCCATTTGAGATAGACTTTGGTGAAGTTGTCATAGGCAAGGAAGCCCGGCCCGTGACGCCCCATGGGCAGGAGCAGCGAGGCTTGCATCTTGTCGGCCTTCAAGGGTTTTCCCGAGGCGAGCTTCACGCCCCATTTCGCCCATTCCGCGCGGGAATGCTGGATGGCGATATCGGCTTCTTCCCACGGCATCTCCCCCGGCACGGTCACTTCCTGCAGCCAGGGCTGATTGGCCTTCCAGCCATGATGGACCAGGAGGCTTCCGGTCGAGTTCAGTATATCGGGAATGCTGCGTTTCAGGTCGACATGGCCATCGCCATCGGCATCGACGCCGCTCTCGAGGAAGTCGGCGGGAAGGAACTGCACCTGGCCGATCTCGCCTGCCCAGGCGCCGACCATATCGTCCTCAGTCATGTCGCCGCGGTCGATGATCTGCAAGGCGGCGAAGACCTGCGGGCGGAACTTCTCCGGGCGGCGGCAGTCATAGGAGAGCGTCGCCAGCGAGCGAATCGTGTGGAAATCACCCATATAGCCGCCGAAGTCCGTCTCAAGGCCCCAGAACGCCGTGATGACGGAAGGCGGGACCCCGTAGCGCTGCTCCACAGTCTTGAAGATCGCGGCATGCTGCTTGATGAGGGCCGCTCCCTTGTTCATGCGATTGGCCGAGATCAGCCGGGCCTGGAAATCGAGGAAGGTGAGGGAGAACACGCTTTGCGCCCGGTCGCGCTTGATGACCGCGGGGTCGTAAGTCATGCCATCGAGGACGGTGATGGCCCTGCGCGAAATCCCCATGCCGGCGGCTTCCTTTTTGACGCCGGCAAGCCAGCTCGGAAATTTCGACGGGCTTGTCGGAGCCGTGCACTCTGCGGCGGAAGCCGCAGACGAGGCGAGAAGCAGGGCGGCACACAGGGAGAGAATGGGGAGCTTCACCGTCAGAACTCCTTCGGCTTGATTGGGGAGATGAAAAGTTTACCGGGTCAGGATCGATTCAGCAATGCGGCGCAGCAGAATCAGTCTTGCGCGCAAAAAGACTACAGCGGGCAATTTCCCCCTGCAGTCTTGGTTATCCCTCCGCGGCGGGTGATCGCTCAGATCGCTCATCCGCAATCAATCATATATCCGGCGAACGTCGACAACCCGGCCGCGGCGGGAGTCCACCGTGATGATGAATATGCGGCCGCCACCACGACGGCCAAAATAGGAGTAATAGCGGCCGCTGCAGTTGCGCGTACGGACGTTCCAGTAGTCGTGATCCTCAACAATCCGCCGTCCGCGCCCACAACTGATTCGATCCTTGCCGAGATTGAGATCGATGCTGATGCCGGCCTGGGACGGAGCCGTGGCAACAGGCATCATCAGCAACCCAATCGACAGGCCGGCTGCAGCCATCATCATCCTAATCATCCGGTTGTTCTCCCTTCAAGGCTGGTTTGCGCCCCCCATATCATTCCTATGTCATCTCGGCGCTGTCAATCTGACACCATGCAGCTGTGCGTTGCTAGGCCTCATGGAACTGACGCTGCCGGGGCAAAGCCGTCCATCCCTGCATGTCAATTTAGAAGATGGATCGAACGGAGATTCGCTCCATCGGGCACTCTCAGCTGCGCTGATCGAATATTCGCCTTTACGATCCTATCTGCGAACCGGAGGGAGGCATCTTCGAGCCGGGCGACTAGCCCCTGCTGTGATCTCGCTGCCATTTGACGAATTTGGCATCGCCGGGAAATTTCCAGGCATTGGTCGTCGCTGCCTCGTGGATCGTGGCGGCGAATTTATCTGCGTCGATCGGAAGCATCTGGACAACGAGTTCGCTGCCGCTCGGCGCCAAGGTCTCGGGATCGAGTATTGTGGCGCGCAAGGCGACCATCCCGCTCTCCTGGATCTCGGCATCGGCGCCTTTCACATTGACAACAATGAAGGGGCTCTTGCTCTGCTTTTCAAACAGCCTCGTGGAATCCGGTGATGGTGTCATCATTTGCATTTGCCTCCCTTTGGATTGCGGTTGGTGGCGGGCATTGCCGGGCTGGGGTCTCGACGCCATGGGCAGGAAGATCGAGGTCACTCCCGATTCATCGGCCTTGCTCATGGCGGGTGCCCTTCCGTGCGGTTACCGCGCGGCGGTTTTCCTGCGGCGCTTCCGCTTGGTGTCGTCATTCTGATTGTCCGCACAGGCCTGCAGATGGGCCACATACAGATCGGCGACGAGAGGGAGAGACGCATTGGCCAGCTTCCGGGCGCGCCCAATACGCGAAGTCGGCTCTGAGAATCTTCGGCGAAAGAATTCTCTTTTCCTTCATGCTTCATGCCTTTTCGAGTATCTGCCAACGTAGGGACCGCGCATCGGTCCAGGGTCCTCTTGCCTCGCACCGATTAAGCGGCCTTGCGTAAGATGAAACGAGAAGCTGCTGCAGGTTTGCCGGGACGTCTTTGGCCGATTCTGGTCAAGCGAATTAGCGCGAGACGTTCGTCCGACAATTGCGTGCGAAACCTCTGCAATGTGGCGGGGGCGTAGAACCGGCTCATACCCGATCTTCCTGGAGAGCGAGATGAATTCCATCTGCTGAGCGATAAGTTTCTTCGCCACCTTGATCCGCTCGAGCGTGAGCTTGATCTCTTTGCGCCTGTCCATGCAGTCAAAACGCGCAATTGGGAGTTGGGTTCCATGACCTAGGGGAAGCGGAACCGGAGAGTGCCGGATGTGTTTCATTTCTATGGCTACGATCCCAACACCTGAACCGCCCGTACCTCCCGGCCCAGAACCGCGGCCAATCCCGCCGCATGACCCAGTGCCTGGGCCACAACCGCCACCGAAACCTCCTGCAAAGGGGCGCAGCAATTTTCGGAAGTCTGCCATATGAAGGAATCCTCTGCCGACCTCTTTAGAAAATACGCGCAGAAAGACCGCGCGCCGTCAAAGCCGAGGAATTGCAGAGAACGCAGCGACCGGCGCTGGCAATCCATAAAAGAAGGATGGGATGTCAGCGGTCCCCGATGGCGCATTGGTTGGGGCGGGCTGGAAGAGACCCAACAGGACGTCTCGCATTCAGAGCGTCTTCACTGAGCACCAGTCGCAATTTTGAGTGGGCTGAGCCGGGGTCGTGCGAAAATGCGAGAATTTCGCTTGAAGAGGTGGGCTCGTCCCCAGGACGGCGAGACTCGGAGACGAGCCCTTGACCGCTTTCGTGGGTAAGATAACCCGCCCCTCCAAAAGCAATATGAACTTTACCCGAATTTGTGCTTACGTAAATATCTAAATTACCCCGCTCCGTGCCGGTGATCACCGAGAACGGCGGGAAGGGTGTCGCGGGGGAGGCTTGTCATGCCGAAGTCGAAAACCATTCAACTCGCTGGCATGTCCTTCACCGGTGATATCATCGGATCTGATCATCCCCACTACGATCGTTGTCGCTCGGTCTGGAACGGCCTCATCGACCGCAGACCCGCACTCATTCTGCGCGCACGCAGCGCGATGGATGTGCGCGCAGGCGTCCTTCTGGCGGCGGAGCGCGGCTTACCGCTTGCAGTACGTTGCGGCGGCCACAGTTTCCCCGGCTATTCCACCTGCGATGCGGGCGTCATCCTCGATCTCTCGCTGATGAGGGCGATCACGATCAACCCGATCGAGCGCTTCGCCGAGGTGGACGGCGGCGCATTGCTGGGTGATCTGGACAAGGCCGGCGCTCCTTATGGACTTGTGACGCCGGCAGGCGTTGTCTCGCATACGGGCGTTGCCGGCCTTACCTTGGGCGGCGGGATGGGATGGCTCAGCCGCCGGTTCGGCCTCACCATCGACAATCTGATTGCCGCCGAAATCTGCCTTGCCGATGGCAGGCTGATCACCACGAGCCGCGAACAGGAGCCCGATTTGTTCTGGGGTATAAGAGGCGGCGGCGGAAATTTCGGGGTCGTCACCAAATTCGTCTTCCGCATGCATCAGCTCGGCAATGTCCTGGTTGGCCAGTGGCAATATCCCCGTGCGCATCTGGGTACAGCGCTTGCCGCATTTGGCACGCTTGCCGACCACTCTCCGCGGTGCTTGACGGCATCATTCGCCGCCACCTGCGATAAGCTGAAGGTCACAGCGCTCTGGTCGGGCGACCTTAGAGGTGCTGAAGCGGCGGTCAGCGGATTTGGCAGGCTGGCCCCGGGTGTGACTGGAGGGGTCCGGGGAATGACTTTTCTCGACTTGCAATCGCGTAACGACGAACTTGTCGGGTGGGGCCGCCGCTACTATTCGAAGGGCGGCTTTTTCGAGGAATTCGCAGAGCCGGCGATCGATGCCGTTTGTGGGGGGGCGGAAGACGCTCCAACACCGGATTCGGAAATCTACGCCATACAGTTGGGTGGAGCGGTCTCGGACACCGGTGAAGACGAGACCGCATATTCCGGCCGGTCAGCGGCATTCTACTGGATTGCCATGTCAGTGTGGGATGATCCGTCGAACGACGCGAAATGCCTGAGTTGGGGACGATCCGCCGGGAGGCACCTGGCGGATCGCTCATCGAGCCGGAATTATGTCAACGAGCAGTCGGACGTGGGTATAGCCCAACAGGCTTACGGAGCCGACAAGTATCGGCGACTGGTGCGGCTCAAAGCCCGGTTCGATCCAGCAAATCTCTTCCGCCTTAATCAGAACATCCAGCCGGAGCGGAGCGAGGGCCAATAAGAGGGCATTCGTCGCCCCGCACCAGAGGATGTCTGCCTGAAGCGGGGTCAATGCGCGCGGGCAAACGGCCGCGCCGGCTGGTTATCCTGATTTACCTTGCGGTTCGACCGGTCATTCGCATCCGCCTCGGCGCTCAGTCTCTCGGCAGATTCCAGCAAGCTTTTCCGCACCTGCGGACACCAGGAGGAAAGGGCGAGTTTCGTCGCCTGCCGCGCGGCGGCCCGAAGCTCATTGCTGCTGAACGGGCTGGTCATGCCACTAAAACGCCGATCTTCGTCTCTGGTTTCCTTCCACAGGAACAGAACAGGAGACCTCTCTGTTGTCAGAGAAGGAGGTTCCACATGGCTGACAAACACCCCAGCGGCAATCCGAGGCTCGTCGAGCAGCACAATAAAATTCAACGTCAGGGCGACGCAGAGTTCAAGGGAACCGCCGATACCCGCCCAAATAGCAAGACACGGAAGCCAGGACGGACGAATGAGCCGGAGACCGATTTGGAGAATTCAGGATCTCGCTCGAGCGGCGGCTCATTTGTCGGGCCTTGAAGCAGGGTCGGCAAATTTTCCGCCGAAGGCGGCAAAATAATCCACAGCAGACTTCACTTCTGTGTTCGCGGGGACGATGACAGGGAAAGAGCGCGGACGAATTCAGCGCCAAAGAGTACGATCTGTGAGGTGTAATATACCCAGATCAACACGACCACGAGTGAGGCCGCACCTCCATAAGTAGAGTCCAGTCCCTGTTTGCCAATATAAAATCCAACCAGAAACCGACCCACTTCAAACAGTGCCGCCGTCAGGATCGCGCCGGGCACGACACTGGTCCAGGTCGTTTCCGCATCGCGCAGCCACTTGAACATGGCCGCAAACAAGGCAGTGGTCACGAGAAACGATACGACGGTGGCAGGTAACGAACTGCTCTTGTCGAGGATCGTGGAAGCTGCAAGCCGATGACTGGAAACTTTCGGCGCTTTGGCGCAGTATTCTCGGACAGGCGTCTGGTTAGGCCGTAGACTGAACGGTGGAATGCCAACTGTCTCCAAGCGAGGATCAGCATGGCTCGATACCGATTTGAAATCATTGCAGGCGATTCCACGCAGACAATTGAAATCGAGTGCCGCGACCTTGATGCCATTCGTGCCGAAGCCTTGAAACTGGCTGCCGCCGCCATCAAGGAGTTGCGTGAAAATTTCTGGGATCGGCCCCTGTGGGCTGTTCGGGTCACCGACGACAGCAATATGGCGATACTCTCACTAAAATTTACCGGCGACTAAGCCTTGCAGGTGCTGGCGCTCTGACCTCCAATGGACTTGGCGCCAGAGAGTGAAAGAGGGCTTCCCGCGGAAGAATTGATCATTGGCTGCCGAAGCTTCTCCACCATCACCCTTGCAAATGACGCGCGAGTTGTCGCGGCCGTCGGCCTGATCTCATTGCCAGGCAGCTGAGGGAAGCGCTTGCGCGGATCTCGTCGCGCACCCGGGAGGAACTAAGACGGCAACCACGAGTTTCCCGGCCACAGATTTGAAAAGATCAGGAGGATGTTGTGGCTCAGACGAGTATGGCTGGAACGATGACGGGGAAGCCTTTGATCGAGAGCGATCGGGTAGAAGGCACCAATGTCTATGACCTGGCGGGGAATGAAATCGGAGAGATCAAGCGATTGATGATCGAAAAGTTGAGTGGGCGGATCCCTTACGCGGTAATGTCCTTCGGCGGATTTTTGGGAATCGGAGAAGAGGAGCATGCGATTCCCTGGAACAAACTCGAATACGACACGTGTCTTGGGGGTTATAGGACTGATATCACGGAGAAGCAGCTCAAAGGCGCGCCAACCTTCTATCGTGACCGAGAGTACGATTGGTCGGACCGGGCTCGCGAGCGTGAACTTCACGATTACTGGGGCAGTCCCTACTATTGGGATCGCTGGTAGCTCTCACCGGCTATATCTGGCCTGGGATTGCGACCGATCGTAACTGCAATTGCCAAATCCATGACTGCGCGGCTCCCACGAGCCCGCGCAGCATTCTCAGTTTTGACGTTTGTCAGATCCCAGCGAGCTGGCGGTGGCTTCTGGTCTCCCATGTCGCGAGACCTCCAGTTCTCGACCATGAATTAACGATGTTAAGGCCGGTCGCTCACTATCGTTTCGCAATTTAGGCCGGAGTCAAAAATTTCGGTGCCCGAAATAGCCCCGCCGGTAAGGGGCTAATAGAACAAAATCACTGAGAAGCAGCTCAAAGGGCGCCAATCTTCTATCGTGACCGAGAGTACGATGAGTTGACGGGGCCCGCGATCGCTGTGATGGGCGCTTTTGCGCTGATCAGAAACACTTTCCCGATGTAGTTCTGAATCAGCGACTTTCGGCGGAGTCCGCCATTGTGCTTGGAGGCAGCGAGTTGGAGATCACCTCCGGACGAGCCGATGGCGAGCGATAGATGCTTGAGACCCCAGCGGACATTGGTGCGCGCATCGATGAGTTCATGACATTCGCCCGTGAAACCCATGTGCAGCGCGGTCTCGCATTTGAGCTGATAGACACCGATCTCGCCGGCAAGTCCGTGGGCATAAGGATCGTAGCCGGATTCGACACTGGCGATGCGCATTGCAAACCATGTCGGAACGCCATAGGAAGGTGCCAGCTCCCGAATGATGTCAACCACATAGGCGGTATCGTTCGTTTCATTCGGCTTGATTCGGAACTGGGATATCGCGAGACGTGCGGGCGCAATAGGTTTGCCCGGGTCACGCGGTCCGCTGCGGAGTGTCTTCGTCATCGACACTAAGTCGATGCTTGCCGCTTCCGGTGTATCGACCGCCTCCACTTGCCGCCTGCGACATCGAGGCGTCTCGGTCACTGGCGGGACGCGCGCAATCTTGTCCTTTTTCTTATACACGAGTTTCGGGTTGGCGCTTGCCAGGTTCCATGGCTTGCGCTTATGAGCCTTGGAGAGATTCCCGGGTTTTATCGCTGCCTTCAACTTTGTGTTGGATTTGTAGTATTTGTGTTTCGTATTCCAGCTCTGACGATGTGCTTCGGCGTCCTCAACTCTGCTTGTTTTGGCCTCAGCCGACGCAGAAGCGACAGTTCCGGCCAGAAGCGCAGCCGGAATGAGCGCATATACAGATCTCATCGGTGTCCCCCGCCACTTTTTTAGAGATCCCCTCGCTGGTGTGGTTCCTTCTCATGAACACCAGCAGACGAATATATAGGAAACAAGGGATGTGACGAAAATAAGATGTTCAAAGCAATTTTGTGGCGAAACTTTTACTCAAATCAACCTACGAGCATCAACTGCCTTGAATACGGCAGCCGGCATGCCCGTGCCGAAGGGAGAGGACGCACCCCGAGGAAAGACAGCTCATGCAAGTAGGAGGCTTTTATCGCGGCTAAGCACGTGGAACACCGCGTATCGGGCCTATAGCCTCCAAAGGGCACAACACGTGCGCCTCTTTCGCCGCAACCTCAAAAGCTTTCCTTGCGGCCTCGATATCAGTCCTTGCCAGCCCGGCGTTGAGTTCCAGAGCAGTTCGCTAGGCAGCAGCCAAGGGCTATGGCTTAGGGCGGCGGATTACGCCCTCATGACAGTCGGCGCAGACGGTGATGAGGTTTGCTGGTTCCCAAAACAGTTGGGCTTGACCCCTATGCGGGCGTATGTGATGGCAAACAAGGTTTGCTTTATCGGCAATAACCTTTTTGCATTCGGCACACCGGAAATTTTCGCGCGCGAATACGAATTCGCTCAATTGTTGCCACGCTTGGGTTATGTACCATTGCCGGGCTGGATCGCTTTCGCCGGGCGTACAGGCGACGATCGGCGGTAGGTTGGACGTCAAGGGTTGCTCGCTTACAGGATGGGCATGCGCGGGCATCCCACGAAGGCCATCGGAATAGAATGGTCGCCAGCGCGCACCGGAAGGGAGCGCCAGCATCCAATTTGAGGACTTGAATAATCTTATTGCGTTATCGGTTCTTATGCTGCTCCGCCAACCTTTTTCGATTTGACGCCAATAGACCGAAAATCGGACCTGACCCGGTGCTGATGGCGGGTGCGACTGGCGCGAGGCAGCGGCGGCACGGCGTTGAAGGCCATCATGTTCAGTCTGAGATGCCGTTTTGGTTGGTCGGAATATGCGCCGGCGCCGCTACGCAAGAAGGCGGCGCTTGAGCGAGAGGCCTTGGAGGGTAACGAACTTGGCGATAGGGCGGATTTGCTGACGCCGTCGAGGGTGAATTGAAGTCCGCAAAGCCGGCGCAACATATATCGCAGAACGCCCTATATCGTGCCGGACCTGATGCCAATGCTCATTTCGGGCAGTCCCAACATCGCCAAAGCCTCACGCGCGGAATTTTTTCATTGGCCTAGAAAAACCGGCCTGACAAGCGCCAATCTCCATTCGTGGAAAATCCCGATTTGGCGTGAGATCATGGGGGATTTGGCGACCATTCGAAAGTCGCTGCCACTCAGAACCCGTATAACCGTGCGCTTACCTTTCGCGGCACGGACAGCAGCAAATGACTATCACACTTCCCCGCAACGCTCTGACGGTTTGGGGCGCCGCCTTGCTCGTCGCGGGCTGCGCATCGAGCCCGGACAACATTCAGGCGAGCTATGTTTCGCCGATCACTTATGAGACCTATAGCTGCGATCAACTGGCCCTCGAAGGCCAGCGCGTTTCGACACGGGCGGCGCAGGTCGCAGGCGTCCAGAGCAAAAACCGCACCAATGATACGGTGAAGACGACCGTTGGCCTTGTGCTGTTCTGGCCCGTGCTTCTTTTCAATGAGGGGGACGGGCAGACGGCGGCGGAACTGGCCAGCCTCAAGGGCCAGATGAAGGCAATTGAGCAGGCGTCCCTCAAGAACAATTGTGCCATCCAGTTTCGCCGGGGTTGATGATGTGGCATGAGGTTGACATACGTCGTCGGCCTACCCTTCGAAAGCTCCGCTGCCCCCGTTCAGGGGGCTTCCGGCTTCCGGACCTATACCAACGGTTTGTCGACCTAGGCCATGGTCCAGTTTGATGGCGATCCGCAGCTCGATATGATCCAAGCGCTAACGGACAATGATCCCCCGATCTCCGTTAGCTGCAGTTACTGCAATCCCCGACCGCAAGCTTTTCCCGAAAAAGCGAGCGGAACTCTATGGGAAGAAAGCCCCGCTTGGTTCCCCTCGGCGGGGTTTTCTCTTTCTGGTGATCGCCCAAGCGGGCTCGGGCGGCAAAGCTGTTTCCTGGCGCGTATTCGGCGTGGCGTCAATGTAGGTGGCAAAACGGGCGTTTGAGGCAGCGGCGAAAGAAGCCGAAGTCTGGCCGCCATAGCGGGGGGCCGTGAGGGGTCCATTCAATCGCGTTCGCGCATGTGGGTTGTGGAGTGGGCGGGCCGCAAATTGTTCGAAATTAATCAATGAGTTCAAAGACAGCTGGCGGAGGGGGAGACCGCCAAACTATCGTTTCCAGCTGTTCAGCACGATTCGCCAGCGTCTCATCTAATGGCTAATCCTTAAGGCTTTTCTTCCGCTTCCGTCTTTCACTGTGCGTTGAGGTTTGCCTTAAACCGGAAAATCTGCTAGGGCACGTGCTAGGGCAGAATCGCCCTTGGGAGGGCAAGCAATGGCCGGAAAACTCACCGCTCGAAGGGTCGAAACCCTCACCAAGCCGGGCCGTTACTCGGACGGCGGCAACCTATACCTGCGCATATCGCCGAACGGCGGGAAGCGGTGGTCGTTCTTCTACCGCTCCGGCGGCAAGATGCGGGATCTGGGCTTGGGGAGTGCCGCCAAAGGCCAAGTCTCGCTCCAGGAGGCCCGCGACGAAAGCAGATGCCGCCACGCACACTTCTCCGGACCGGAACCGATCCTATCAGCGTCATGGGCAGGGAGGCCCGCGAGAAGCAGCGACCGCACCATCCCGACCTTTGGCGCATTTGCCGACGACTACGTCAAGCTCACAAGTCGAAATTCCGCAATGCGAAGCACGCTGCGCAATGGGAAATGACCCTGGCGACACCTATTGCAGAGCCATCCGCTCGATGCCGTCAATGAAGTCGACACCGAAGCGATCTTGAAAGTGCTCCAGCCGATCTGGACCAAGGTGCCGGAGACCGCCTCACGGCTCCGCGGCCGGATTGAAAACTACTCGATGCTGCCAAGCCAGCGGCTTCCGCGACGGGCGAACCCGGCACAATGGCGGGGCCATCTGAAGACCCTTTTCCCGGCCCGCCAGAAGCTCACGCGCGGCCATCATGCGGCCCTGCCCTATGATGTCCTTCCCGCCTTCATGGCCGGCCTCAGGGCGCGAAATCGACGGCGGCACTGGCGCTGGAGCTCGCCATCCTCACCGCCACCCGGTCCGGCGAAGTCCTCAATGCCGAATGGTACGAGTTCGACCTGGACAAGGCCATCTGGACCATTCCGGCCTCGCATGAAGGCCGGCCATGCCCACCGCATTCCCTTGACAGCGCGCGCCGTGGCCATCCTGAAATCGCTCCATCACACAGCACAATGACCACGTGTTCGCCGGCAACGCCGAAGGGCAGGCCGCTTTCCTCGATGGCGATGACCATGCAATTGCGCCGGATGAAGCGGGGCGACATCACTGTCCATGGTTTCCGTTCCACCTTCCGTGACTGGGCTTCGGAACAGACCTCATTCCCGCATGAGACCTGCGAGCACGCGCTGGCCCACCGGATCAGCGATAAGGCGGAAGCCGCCTATAGGCGCGGCGACCAGTTCGAGAAGCGCCGCAAGCTCATGGAGGCCTGGGCGGCATTCTGCGAACCGAAGGCCACCGGCAAGGTGGTCCCGATGAAAAGGGCGAAATAACCCCGCCGCTTGTGGAAAGCGCGAACAAAGCCGATTATGTCCGTCACGAGACTTCCAATATCTATCGTCCGTGTACGATTTGAATTCACGCCGGGCTAGGCCGACGGGCCGAACATGGGGGCGCACCCTCCACTGCCCGGTGATGGCGTGGGCGTTGGAGCAACGGTTCTTATGACCGATCGTCCTGAAAGCGCATGCCAAGGGTCTGGGCTATCCGCCAGAGCTTCTAGAACCACATTCGACCTCTCTCAAAGCGGCGCGGTTTACTTGCCGGACCGCTTGATGAGGAAGAGCTGAAAAAGCACGTTGACGATCAGCGCATCGCGAAGCTGGCGCTAATCCTCAAGCACTACAAGCTTGAAGGCAAAGATCAACTCGTCGACTTCGGAAAGCTTGCAATTTGCCTGCTTCTGGATTGGATATCCGGGTTTCGCCGTAGTCGATAAGCCCCCACCCAAGAAAGGCGCGCCGATATTATCTGACGACAATGCTCTAGCAAAAATGGCCACTGAGATCGATCAAATACGCGAGCACGTGGCGAGGAGATCCATCAAGGCAGCATGTGGAATATTCCTGGACCGGCACAAGCACGAACCTAGATGGAGGTTCAAAAGTACGGACAAGGATAAAAATCTTCGCACTGTGGAGAATTGCTATAGGGCTGGCCAGCCGTGTTCTTGAGCGACGGCGACAATTTTCGGAACAGCTCGGCTTGATCGGAGGTTCATATCGGGGCGGGCTTATGGGGCTTGGCGAAGCAGCGATTTGGTCCTGACTTGGAGGCACACCCCCGTCGACGGGTTTGCTTGCGTCGGGTCGGAGCACAAAAAAGCCAGCATGAATTTTCATGCAGCACGAAAATTCTGAACGCATTTTCCGTGCAGCAGATTACTTTGACTTCGGTCGTAAACGCATCATGTTCCGCTTGCACTTGAAGTGAACCGTCACGGTTTACGGGTGCAGAAGGTGCAGATTCCAATGACCGAACCGCTTGCCGTTCCCATACCAGAAGCCGCCCGCCTTGGTGGCGTCGGACGTTCAACAATCTATTCTGAAATCTCCAACGGCAACCTTCGCATGCTGAAGATTGGCCGCCGCACTGTCATCACGCTGGACGACTTCCGCAGCTGGCTCACATCCAAAGTACAGAAGGCCGCATATCATGACCATACAAGAAAGAGCCCGGCGCTATGGCGAAACATGCAGACCGGGCCGGGAAACTTATCTCTAACGAATTTCAGCTTGCCCAAGATACCGCAATACTAACCGAAATCCGCCTTCCTCTTTTCGCCATGGCGTGAAATTGCCGCCACATGACACAGACCCGGCTTTTGGGTTATCGCGTTGACGGCCGACCTGACGTTCATCCCGATCTGGAGGGAGGTGCGCGATGAGCAGGTTCACCGTTGCCGCTCGCGTCTTGCCCGATGGGCGCCGCCTTCACAGTCTCGGGTCGCGACGCCTGGGCCTTGATCGAATTGGTGAAGGCCGGGCCAAGCGGCTGCACGCCGATCGACAATCCCGCACCCAGCTGGAGCGCCTACGTTCATGCCCTTCGCCATGAGCACGGACTCGCCATCGAAACGATCCACGAGTCCCATCGCGGCGCATTTCCCGGCAACCACGCACGCTACGTGCTGCATTCGGCCTTGGAAGTCATTCAGAAACGATGAACCCGAAAGGGCGGCGGCATGACAAAGAAATCGGATTTGCTCAAAGCAATTCGGGCGCGATGTCTCGATTGCTCCTGTTATCAGCCAAGCGAGGTGACGCTCTGTACCGCCAAAGGCTGCGCGCTCTGGCCGTTCCGCACCGGCCGTGACCCAAACCCGGCGCGTGCCCATGCCGCAAAAAACCTCCTCTACAGGGACGAGAATTTCCAGAGCGCCAAGAGTGGGCAGGAAGACACCTCTCAGGCCCGCTCCGCCCAAAACTCGCTCCCTGTAGCAGAGATTTTCGGCGGCAAACGCGCGTCAAAAGGGAAAGGTGGCCCAATGAGGGACTTTTCCAAAGTATCGCCTACAGTGTGGCAATCTGAACGCTTCAACAGCCTCCCGTCAGATGACGGGAGGTACGTTCTACCTCTACCTGCTGACCAATGAGCACCAGACAAAGCGCCGGCTGCTACCGCTTGCCCGATGGCTATGCCTACTCAGATTTGCGTTGGACGCCCGGAGCGATACGTCAGGGCGCGGGCGCAAACTGATAGACGCCGAACCTTATTCGCTTCGACCCGAGCACCTAGGTGGTAATGATTACGCGCTGGTTCAAGCACAACCCGCCTATGAACGACGACCATCACACGGGCATCGTTCGCATCCTGGAACGGCTGCCATCTGAAGCTATCGCAAATGAGGCAATGCAGGCCGTTGAGGACTTACTGGAGTTGATCCGTGCCGAAAAGGCTGCAAAGACCGCCCAAGGACAAAAACCCGCCAACGGGCTTTCTAACGGCCTTGGCGGGCAAATCCCGAGCAGGCCGCAGACTAATCTCATGAGAAGCAGCCGCTAGGAGATACACTGTCCCCACACCGTCTCGCCACTGTCACGACATACAGAAACAGAGACAAGAGACACAGACGGAGACAGAGACCGAAACAAGACAGAGAGAAAAACTATACTTAGACCCCGTCTTTAGGCCCCGCGTGACGTTCCTGTAACGACGTCACGCGAGGCCCCAAAGAGGCTCTTGAAGAAGAAAGCACCGCCCAATGGCCAAAAGCTCCGAGAGGGCAAAGAACATCACTTATTGTTCCCTGAAGCCGAATGCGAAAGACGGGAAGTTCGCAGATATGACCGGCTCTCACTACGATGACTTCAGCCAGGCCGTCATGATCCAGGCTATCAACACCAGAATTGGCTTGGAAACCGTGATGAAGAGGAGAGAAAATCCGTCAGATCCAGGCGGCTCTCGGAACAATGCTAGGGTTCTGAAGCCTAGAGATGAGGCTGAGGGAATGCTCATTGCTCAGATGATCGGATGCCACAATGCGGCGATGGAGTGCTTTCGCCGGGCCATGATTTCCGAACAGCCCTTTGCTGGACGCCAGCAGAACCTGAGCTTCGCAAGCAAACTTTCCCGCACCTTTTCTCTCCACATGGAAGCCTTGGACAAGCACAGAGGCAAGGGCCAGCAGACCGTTCGAGTCGAACATGTGACGGTGAACGCTGGTGCACAAGCCATTGTCGGGAATGTCCAGGGTGGGAGGGGTGTGTCACAGAAATCAGAGGATCAAGCCCATGCAGGGTCAATTTCCCATGCACCGGAGCCGGAGATGCAGGGCTCATTCGCGGAGAACGGGGAAGCCGTGCCGCAACGGAGCGATGAGGAACGGTAGGTGCCGGATGCACGGTGGCAAGGCGACTGGAGCGCCGAAAGGAAACCGGAATGCATGGAAGCATGGCACCTATTCTGCAAAGGAGAAGGCTCGCCGCGTTCTGATGAGGTTTCTGTTGCACGCTTCCCCCAGTAAGCAGGTCTAGCAACCGGGGTCTTTCCATCAAATACGTCCGAGGACTTTCAACCCAACTGCTGGCTAGGGGCTCACATAGAGGTCGGCTTCAGTGCCGATGGGCGGCAGCCGATGAACAGAAATGCTATGGCCAAAGCAACGTAGAAATACTTGAATATTCCCCCGATGGGGAGAGCTAACTTCAAGATATGCGTTTTCCGCATTACCGGAAACAGGTAGTTCAAAAGCAGCCCAACGTTCGGGAGTACCTAAATGCAAGTCTTAGCGAGTTCTGCCCGCGTTGCACTGGCACTATTGGTTTGCTCGACGATTACTCTGGCAGCAGAGCGCAAACTGCCCCTTACGCCGGCGAGTTGCGCGGGCTTATACGTCGGGACATGGGAGTATGACCGTCGTAAGACAAGTGGGTGTTGAGAAATGGCACAGCACGACCTTCTGAAAATGCCGTGCAACAATGGACGTGCAATGGCAACAAGTTCATGGTTTACATTCCAGAAACTGGAAGGATACTTACACAAACACTATCGGCAGATGGCACCACGCTTGATGGTGGAAGTCCCTTCCCCTCAACACGAATTAGCAAACCTCCGAACTCTAAGTCTAGAGGAACTTGGTGAGCAGAAGACCAAGGAAGAAATGCCGGGGTTGTTTCCCCCACGCCAGCAAAAAGCGTTCGCTGCACGCAAAGTAAGGAGATGTGCTCGTGCATCACGCTTTCAAACAGTTGCTCCTATCCAGTAGTGGCGATGTATGTGATTAGCGGTGTGAAACCGCTATCGGTGGATCTGACCCAAAAGAACCAACGTGAAACAGTCTGCACCTCGAGGAATGGTTGCACAAACAGTTCGAATACTTATGAGCTGGAAACCGTGGCCCGGGGTAGTCGAGATTGATCGGCTGCTAGATGCTTTGGACAACGCGTTGCCCGGACCCCTAGCCCCTGAAAACAGCCCGAAATTGTAAGTGGTGGTGACCGGGTTATGACCAAGAGCGTCACCAGAGAAATTACTTAAAGCGCGACTTAAGCAATACTGTTTTTCAAGTAGATATGGCAACCTCGCAGAGTGGCGAGAGGAGTACGAAGATTGGGACTTCCCGCCAAAGCCCAAATGGATGCGCTGGAAGACCTGCAATCGTCTAGACGAGAAGGCGCAGGCCTATGAGAAGGCGTTCGATGATGCGCTTGTGTGGCGAGCGCGCCGCTTGCTGTTGCCTGGAGAAGGCATCAGCGAATTGATGGATCGGATTTTGAAGTGAGAAGAGTTTCGCGTGACGCAGTTGAATTTGCTATTATCCGGCCGAAGACTTAGGGTGGGACTTGAGGCCGACGAATGCCTCACAGCAAATCTTTGAGAGTTCTCTTGTTCCGGCTAATTTCTGTTGTCTGGACTATAGCGACTATCGGTATTGCAGGTGTTACAGGTGCATTCATCTTCGCTCATACAACTAGTTTGATTTTGGTGGTCTTCGGCATCTTTTATTAGTCCTTTTCATTGGCATTGGCCCTCTAAAGCTCTACCAACGACGGACTGAGACGTCTCCTAGTGGGTCTGTTCAGATACGTCAGTTGGACCCATTGACTGCAAAGCCTCGTGCAGGCATGCAGTGGAGCAACCTGAGCCTTGGTAAACTTGTAATTATTCAGGCTTTCGTCGCGATTTTATTTGGCTATTTGATGGTCAGCCTTTTCCCAAAAGTACCTCTGTTATCGGCTTGCCTCGTAAGCATCGTTTTTGCGATAGTTGTCACACTGCTTCTAAGGCTGGCTATCGCATGGATGCGCAGCCCCATATAGAGATACTTGGCTTGGACTTTTGGCGGAACTATCCAAACGACAAACAAGACTAATACAGTTAGAACTCGCGAGAAACGCTGGTTCTCGCTAGGGACGGTACCAAGCCCGCCAATTGGTCTTTTCCCACCCCCCTAAGCCGCCAAACTGGCAGGCCTGCTCATTTGTGGGAGATACGGCGCAT
>CAWJDZ010000025.1:0-11748 GCA_963841765.1 uncultured Alphaproteobacteria bacterium | reverse complement strand
TGCTGCATGGCGCTCCTCCTTTCCTTCCGGGTTTGGCCATGCGCGGTCCTTTGTCGAGGTTGGCGCGCTAGGCGGAAGATCAAAACGGCGGTCATCATTGGCCGCCGTTTTCTTTTGACTTGATCGTGACGGCGATCTCTCCGCCACTGGTCCCGTCTTTTTCCTTGTAAATTAGACCGAAGATCGAAGCGGCGGTTTGAAGCCACTTCACTCGTTCTCCCACTGGCCATTGATCCGCTTCGGGCAACGTCTTGAGCAGGCCCTGAATGAAGGGGTGCAGCTTGGCGATTTCAGGTCCGACCCGACCACCGCCGCCGCTACCGCCGCCACTACCAGAGCCTCCGCCCTCGTCGCCCTCGTCACGGTCGCTGGCCTCGTCGTCGAGCGGCGCGGCGCGGGCGGCGGCAATGATGGGACGACTAAACCGACCGTTTGCCGCCAAGTAACCGGCATAAGTGAGCGAGGCCATGAAGGCTTGCCGGGCCCGCTCCTTTTGCTTCGGCGGCACGCCGAGCGATTTAATTTGCCGCTCAAGCGCAGCGGCTGGCGGAAGCGCATAACCCTTATACCGATCAAACATCTCCCGGTATAAGGGAACATTGAGAAACGCTTCCGCCCTAGAGGCGGCGGCTTCAGCGTCATCAATGATTTTAAGGCCTAGGGGGCTGAGACCAACCATGCCCTGTTCGTAATCAATAAGGCCGAACATCTTGGCAGCAGACAAGCGACCGCGAAAGGTCCCCCCATCTGCGGACTGGTCCAGGGCCACGGCCAGCTGTCGGATTTCGATCTTGGCCTGTTCGCCTTCGCGGTGAAGGGTATGGGAAAGCTCCACCGCCCTTTCCAAATCAGAATAGGGAAATTCGATCTGGGAACGGTCGCGCTTGCGCGCCACCGGCTCCGCTTCCATCTGGGGTTTCTCGTCGACCATAATCGGTCACCTCTCGCCTATATTCAGTCAAGCGAGCAGGCGTATAACACCGATTCCTGATATGTACAACAGGTCTGACAAGAAAAAAGTTGTTACCGGGTTAGACGGGGCGGGGTCGGGTACGGAAAGTATAATATCACCAATGCCAAGATCTCATGTGATCAGTTAATTTCCGGTTTTCGGGACGGACAACCACCGCCATCCCTGTCCCGCTCTTCCCGCAGCAATTCGAGCAGGTCACTGCCTTCCTCGTCGGCACGCGGCAGGCCCTCACCCAGGGGTCCTTTCTCCTCCTGATCATCTGGCCCCGCAATCCGCATTGTCCCTGCGATCCGATCGATGATCACGTCATCGGGATGCGGCACCGGCTCGGGCAGCTTCAGGCCCATCCGCTGCCGGCGCAGCAGCTCCTTTTCCCATTCGGCCTTGTAGGTGATCGCCCCGTTGAGCCATTCATCGCTCAGCGCCTTGTTCTGCTGCTCGACGGCGCTGAGCAGCCGCACGAACAGCGCCTGGGCATGAAGCTGGCCCTTCACCGCCGAAACCGCGAGCGAGCGCAGGATCGCCCGCACCATGGGCACGCTGACCTGCCGGTCGCCGTCATTGATCTTGATCGTGCGATAGGCCTCCTCGATCAGGATCTTCTTCATCGCTTCTTCATTCATGGCCGGAAGCTCGATGCCGCGCTCCTTGCGCTTGCCGCTCGGATTGCCCGACTGGCCCTTTCTGAAACGCCTGGCGGCGGGCGGCCTGGCATAGCCGATCTCATAGCCGGCCGGCTTCGTATCGCAAGGACGTTCGGACTTTTTGTCGCCGGTCATATCGCTGCCTCCGCCTGCTCAGGCGCTTCCTCGCTTTTGCGCTCGACCTTAAGGGCTTCAGCCCCGGCATGGGCTTGCCAGCGCGCGATGATGCGGTCGCAACTGGCGCAATCTGCTTCGCTGAAGATGGCGCGCCTGCCGGCTTCCTCGGCGGCGGTCAGCGCCGCGAGGCTCCACTCGCCTCCCGCGGCACCTGGCGTGTCGCGCGCCACGGTGATGATCATCTGGGCCGCATCATCGCCCCACCATGTATTGAGCACGGCGGGGTCGCCGCAAATGAGGCGGTGCGGCCCCAATTGCCATATGTCGCCCGGCCGGCAACGCGGCGCAGCGGCGGGGCCGTCGTCATTGCTCGCATCGGCATCGGCAGCACCGAAGTCCGCGAACATCCGGTCCGTCTCGGCGATGGAGAAGCCCAGCGCGCCGGCGTCAAAATTGACGTCTTCGGCCAGCAGGCTCTGCATCTCTTCGGCCAGCAGCTTCCGGTCCCAGCCGGAATTGAGCGCCAGCTTGTTGTCGGCGATCACATAGGCCCGTTTCTCGGTCTCGCTCAGATGACCGATCTCGATGCACGGCACTTCGGCGAGTCCGACTTCGATCGCCGCCTGCACCCTGGCATGGCCGGCGAGAATTCTTTTATGCTCATCGATCAGCACCGGATGGGTGAAGCCGAAGCGGCGGATGCTCCGCGCCAGCTGCCTGACCTGCTTGTCGGGATGCGTGCGCGCATTGCGGGGCCAGGACTTGAGATCCCGGGGCGGCAGATATTGGATGATGAAGGGCACGGGGTTGCTCCTCTGGCTATGCCGGCGCGCCCCGCTGAGGCGGCCGGACAAATAACCGTTCCCTTTATGTTCTTATGGCCACGCTTTCAAGCGAAATTTTTGCCTGCTGATTTCCCTGCTCCCCCAAAGAAATTCGCTGCTGTGCTGTGCAGCGAAAATCTAGACAAGCCTTTGTTATTAAAGGCTTAACTTAAAAAATCGGGAGTGAGCGAGCAAAAAAGCAGCCCCAATCGATGTACGTGCGCGTCAGACAAGGCTTGAGCTGTTGCGACAGGCCCATCGAGGACCGCTTCGCGCCCCGCGTTCGGCCATGAAAGCAATCGCATATGAACCATTCTGCCACAGTGGATTTACCCAGGCAGGAGCTCGAGAAGGAGGACGACAACATGCTTCACCAGACAGGAACCCGAGAGGAGTGGCAGGCGGCCCGCGACGAGCTGGCGAAGCTCGAGGCCGAGCAGGCGGAGCGAAACGAGGAGATCAAGACCAAGCGGCGGGAGCTCCCCTGGGTTCCGGTCGAGAACGAGTACGAGTTCGACACCGAGGACGGCCGCAAGACTCTCGCCGAGCTCTTCGAAGGCCGCTCGCAGCTCCTCGCCTACAACATCATGTTCGGTCCCGACTACTCAAACGGCGCCTGCCCAGGGTGTACGAGCCTGGCCGACGGGCTCGACGGCTCGCTCGTCCACCTGAATCACCGCGACGTGACGCTGATCTGCTTCTCGAGGGCACCGATCGGGCGGCTGACCGCCTACAAGGCGCGGATGGGCTGGCAGTTCCCGTACGTCTCCACGTACGAGACCGACTTCCCTTTCGACTTCAACCTCGCGATGTCCGAGGAGCAGGCGCGGGGGAAACCTGAGGTCAAGGAGATGATCGACGACCCGCCGGTGTGGCTCAAAGAGTGGTCGCAGCAGATTGGCGCCGAGCTCAAGGACGGCCTGCGCGAAGTTCCGAGCTGGATCGCGTTCGCGCGCGAGAACGGGACCGTGTACCATACCTACACGGTGTCGGCGCCCGACCCGTTCGTCGCACCGTACTTCTCGTTCCTGCTTGACCGCACGCCGAAGCCCCAGCCCAAGGAACCCCGGGCCTGGCGCAAGGACGAGTACCCGGACTAATCTGCTTCAGCACTCATCTCTGCCGGTCGCGCAACCTTGTCGAGCTTCAACAAGATCAAGCAATGCCGAAGGATCGCCACGCGCCGCGGCAGACTTGCCGCAAACTCCCTGATCCAGTCCGCGTCGTATCCCCGATCCGCGAGCAGCATCGTTCGTGGAAGCAAGACGCTGAGAAGGACCGAACACAGCCGATTGTCATGCGCCTCACCCGGCGTGAGGGCGAGGTGAACCGGCAGACCATTGGAGTCAAGACCGCATGAATCTGCTGGTGAGGCCACCGCGTGAGCGACCCATATCTTGCTGAGTGTTGTCTGCGATACAGGCTCCGTGCTGGTGCACGCGCACGACGGAGGTATCGATCATCTGCACCGCCGCGTCATGACCGGCCGCCAGTGCATCCATGATCCGGTCCCAGACGCCAGCCCGCCGCCACCGAACGAAGCGATTGTAACAAGTCGTGCTGGGGACCGTAGTTCTCCGGCAGGTCGCGCCAAGGGGCACCTGAACGCAGGACCCAAAAGATGCCATTGAGCACGCGACGGTCATTTACGCGCTGAACGCCGCGCGGCTTGTTCGGCAGCAACGGTCTGATGGCTGTCCATTCGCAATCGCTCAGTTCGTAGCGCATGATTCGAAGCTCCGGTTTTGGAGCTTGAATTGTCTCGGGCAGCGCCATCAACCCGCCAAGACTTATAGCCTTGCCGCTAATGCTCTGAATTTACTTCCGCTTTCGGCGGCATAGCGGACTTGGCCGGACTTGCCACTGGCTCGACCCGGTCGCAAATGACCCGAAGCCGAAGTCCAAGTGTTCAGTCATCATGTCGGCAATTGGGGGGCAAAGCAGACATGCCGCAGAGATCGTCAACGAAAGCTATTGACCTCTTCTCGCCCTCACTTCGCCGCATCAGCTCCTGCGAGCGATCCTTCCGCGATGATCAAATAGTCGTGAAGAGATTGGGCAATCTGGTTGTTTCAGCTGGAATTGGCAGATCGCTGTGTGCTGTTTTGATCAGCCACTGCCGTTGCTCATACTAAAATGGCCTTTCATATTGGGGGAATCTCATTTCCTCCCTTCGCAATGAAAGGCGAAAGTCATGAAAATTCATCCATCACTGAAGCCGGCCCTTTGGGGTGCGGTTGGCGGTGCCGCCGCGCTAGCGATCATAGGCTTTTCCTGGGGTGGTTGGGTCACCGGCGGCAGCGCCGAACAAAGTGCAGCCAATCGCGCATCTTCTGCTGTGGTGATGGCACTCGCTCCCATTTGTCTCGACCAATTCCAACGGGCGCCCGATAACGTGATGCAATTGGCCGAGTTGAAAAAGGTTGGCTCCTACGACCAAACTTCGTTTGTCGAGAAGGCCGGCTGGGCAACGATGCCCGGAAGCGCGTCACCTGGCTCAGGGGTGGCAAAAGCTTGCGCAGGACTGATTGCCAACCTGAAATGATCACGACGAAGGGCTGATCGAAACAAGGCTGCCTCAAATGCGGCTCGCACAAAGATCGGCCATGCCCATAAAGCGAGACTATACACGCGAGCGCATCCAGATGGTTGGGCCGTGACCAAGGACGGTACGCCGCAGCCGTAAAGCGAGCTGAGTATGCCGGGACGATCCGGCGTTCTGAGGCAAGGAGCGGTCGGCAGGGTGCAGCCGGCCCGATCCATTGGAAGACCATGCTGGGAAAGGACACGCATGGCGGAGCTAGCACTATGACCCTCCCGCATGAGGTGCTGCCGCCTCCCACTATCAGGATCACATGCTGGCTGATGAGCTGCCGGCATTGAACCAAGGAGATTAGCATGTCCACGAATTCGTCGTCACTGACCCGGCGGAGCGTTCTTGCGACCGTAGCGGCCGCTGGCGCGCTTCGCCTCGCTACCTCGGCATCGGCCGGTACCTTCGGCGATGCGCAAGCGGAGGAAGCCAACGCGATCCGTCCCTTCACCTACTACGCGCCCCAGGCCGAGCTTGATGAGCTTCGTCGACGCATAAATGCGACGATCTGGCCTGAGCAGGAAACGGTCACGGGTGACACGCAAGGTGTGCAACTCGCGACGATGGAGAAGCTCGCGAGGTATTGGGCGAGGGACTACGATTGGCGCAAAGTTGAAGCTCAACTGGCCACCCTGCCGCAGTTCATCACCGAGATTGATGGGCTCGACATTCACTTCATACACGTTCGTTCGAAGCACGAGAATGCGTTGCCACTGGTCGTCAACCATGGCTGGCCCGGCTCGATCATCGAGCAGTTGAAGATCATCGATCCGCTGACTAATCCTACGGCGAACGGGGCTAGCGCATCGGACGCTTTCGACGTTGTGATCCCATCGATGCCAGGTTACGGCTTTTCTGGCAAGCCGACCACGACCGGCTGGGGGCCCGAGCGTATGGGCCAAGCCTGGGATAAACTGATGAAGCGCCTCGGCTACACCAGTTACGTCGCCCAGGGCGGCGACTGGGGCGCATTTGTCGTCGACCAGATGGGCCTGCAGGCACCGGCGGGATTACTCGCCATTCACACCAACATGCCTGCCGTCGTTCCCGCTGACGTCGACAAGACTCTCCTGGCCGGCGGCCCGCCGCCATCCGGCCTCTCAGTCGACGAAAAGCGCGCGTACGAGCAACTGGTCCGGACATTCAAGCAAGTCGACTACGCTAGGTACATGGCGGCGCGCCCCCAGACGTTGTACGGAATTGCGGACTCACCCATCGGCCTGGCCGCTTGGCTTCTCGACCACAATGATGCCGACGGGCAACCGGCTGCGGCGATCGCCTCGGCGCTGAATCGTACGACGAGCGCCACGGGCGAACTGACGCGGGATGAGATCCTCGACAACATCACACTTTATTGGCTGACGAACACGGGTGTTTCTTCGTCTCGTCTCTATTGGGAATACAAGGGTGGCTTTTTCAACGCCAAAGGTGTCTCCATCCCGGTTGCCGTGAGCGTATTCCCCGGAGAACAATATCAAGCCCCGCGAAGCTGGACCGAGCGGGCTTATCCCAAGCTCATCCATTACAACCAGCTCGACAAAGGCGGTCACTTCGCGGCATGGGAACAGCCGGGACTCTTCTCAGACGAGGTGCGCGCGGGCTTCAGACCGCTTCGCAAATCGATTCGAAATTTGAACTGAGGTACGCTCGGCGCACACCTACTCTTCCGCAAGGACGCTATTCGCGTTTCGGAGACGCACCGTGGATACGAACAGAAGAATGGACCCGATCAACCACCATCGCCGGCTTATGATCACAGCCGTTTTGGCCATCGTTGTGGCGGGTGCCGTGAACCTGCTCCCGTAACAACTGCCCACCGCGTTGGTGGACGATGCCATTCGTCCCTTCCATGTCAACGTACTTCACTCACGTTGACACCACGCTTGGCGAGATCAGCTTGGGCTGACAGAATGTCGGATACGGCAAGATATAGGCCGCGCGCCCAGCCAGGTGCATCTGCCTGTCCTGACTATTCCCCGTGTTTCGCCGTCGCGCCGAATTCGACGCGGATTTTGTCTTGCCTCCTCTTGCGGGCGATGGCGGGTTCAGCACCGGCGGTTGCGGTGAACATGGCGAGATGTTCAAAATCGTCCTCTTCCGCCGGAGTAAGTGCGGTGTCCACATAGGGCGCGCGTTCAGCGCTGCTCTGTGCCCTTCTAATGATGCGATACCCGTCGACGAACAGATAAACGATCGATAGCCGATGACCGCTTTCGAGATGGCCTCCAGGGCTGATCAATCGACCGTGTAAGTCGGAAACGCGGATAAAAGGTGACATAGCTGCGGATCACCATTTAGGTTTGTCCCACGACATCATTGGCAAAGTGGCGCAACCAAACATTTGTTCGAGATTTGTTGCGCGCTTCATAGTCTCGGATTGCCTGCCCGAGGTCGCCGAAAACCGACGTTTCTTTGTCAGCGCCGATCTCGGTCAGCCGCATCGTGTACCACACGGTGATCCCGCCCTCCGGGGCATCGGAGAATCTGGGAAAGAACGGTTCAGGTTTCCGATCTGCTTTCCAGAGGTCGGGAAGTGAAGGCTCAAGGACGAGCGCGCGCGCAAGACCGACAATATCAACCGCACCACTTGCCACAGCGTCCTCGGCTTGCGCGCGCGTCTTGAAACCGCCTGTCAGCATAAGGGGCTTGGTCGTTACCGCGCGGGCGCGCTTTGCAAACTCGAGGAAGTAGGGTCCGCGTCCCGATCCGTCGGAGGCGGACTTTGCTCCGGGGAAGTAAGTCCCGCCGCTGATGTCGATCAGGTCGACCGAAGACCGGTCCAGCGCCGCCACCACCTTGAGCGCGTCTTCCTTGTCGAGCCCGCCCTCAAGCTGGTCTGAGGAATTGAGTTTTACGGCGATGGGGAAATCCGGTCCGACAGCTGCGCGCGTTGCTTCGATAGCTTCCAGCAGAGGACGCATACGATTGGCGATTGCCCCTCCGTATTCGTCGCTCCGCTTGTTGAACAGTGGCGAAAGGAACTGGCTAAGCAAAAATCCGTGCGCCGCGTGAATTTGCACACCGCCAAAACCGGCCTGCTGCGCTAACCAGGCTGTCCTCGCAAACTCCGAGGGTAATTGACGCATTTCGTCCAATGTTATTTCCGCGCAGCGCAGACCCGGCAGATCGAGGGCACTCGGGCCCTTGGGGTTACTGGTCGGTGCGTACGCAAGCGCTCCGGCGTGACCGAGTTGCAGCCAGAGCTTGGTGCCGTTTTCGCCGCCATGTCGGGCAAGTTCCCGGAACCGGTCAAGATCGGAGGCCTCGTTGAGTACCAGATTGCCGGGGTTCTCGGCGTAACCGGCGGTGAGTTGCACCTCACCGATTATGGATACGGCCAACCCACCTGCGGCCCAGCGCTGATACAGCCTGATCTGTTCGCGCTGTCGGATGGCCGGTTCCGTCGCCTAAGGAATCCGACATCGCTGATTTCGCAATCCGATTTATCAGGATTGAACCGCAAGCCAGTTGCAGCGGTTCGAACAGAGTGTCCACGGTGTTGCATTTGAAATTCCACGACCAAGATTCCGGCTTCATTTTCATGAAAACTCGCGGCAACGTAACACAACGTCGGGTCTGGGCTCTACTGGCCGACCATTGAACTTGAGCCTAGCAGGTTTTCGGGTTTTCCACCGTTTCCAGGCGTCTTAGGCGACCCGGGCGAACTATCTCACCAAGTCATAGGACCGAGTTGGCCAAGCATTCCGGCAATGTCTTCGACGTGCCACGTCGAGGAAGGTCTGCGCAAGGCTGGCTTTCAAATTTAGGATCTGTGGTTGTTCCGCCGATGGCTTCAGCACCGAAATACGTTGCTTAGCGGCCATACCTTTTGGAGGCTCTCCCTCTCCTGGCGATCATCACAGACTAACGTTTGTACTCGGCGACTTCTGGTTTTGTGCAGGTTTCTCGGACGCCTGGATGACGGATCCATCCACGCGCTGCGACGGCAGGCGTCCGAGAAGCGCCAAGGCACGAAATCGCGGGAAGTGTAGCGGCCCGCGGCGCAACAGGCTCTATGGGGATTTGACCGCGGGGGTGAGGATTGTGGCTCTTGGTCGGGGCGGCCGGAGCGGTTGTTGGGCCCTTGCTGGAGAGCGTTTGCGGATAAGGTTGGACGATTGCCATGGCGGTCGAGCGATGACTTGGCGGGCGCGGTTGCCTGCTGATTTGTCGCCTTGAGCCGAGCGGCGCCGTTGCCGGTCAGAGACCAGCGGCAATAGAGGACGAGTTGCGCGTGGTGAGAGACGGCGCGCTCATGATGTGTCGATCCTGATCACTGCCGGCGAGGGTGCCGGCCGGTGCTTCGGCTGGCAACCGGGCGCGAAGGTCTCGATGATAATCATGCGGCCGCCGCAGCACGGGCAGGGACGCGG
This sequence comes from uncultured Alphaproteobacteria bacterium, assembly GCA_963841765.1. Lineage (GTDB taxonomy): Bacteria > Pseudomonadota > Alphaproteobacteria > Rhizobiales > Aestuariivirgaceae > Taklimakanibacter. Next base: position 2,224 of record CAWJDZ010000025.1, on the reverse strand, counting down.
CAGCACGCGCGGCTCATCGGGCTCTAGCGCGCGGTCGTCTCGGGTTGCTTGTGAGGCGCCGGCATGGCGAGCAGCTCACGGGCCCGCGCGATATTTTCCGCACGATTGCCGTTGGCGAACAAACCGTAATGGCGGATGCGATGGAAGCCTTTCGGCAGCACGTGCATCAGGAAGCGGCGGATGAACTCGCCGGTCGCCAGGGTCATCGTCTTGTAGCGCTCCGGCCCTTCGATCCGTAGTCCTTGTATTTGAAGGTGACGCCGGTCTCGTCGGCCGCGATCAGGCGGCGGTTGGAGATCGCGACGCGATGGGTGTAGCGCGACAGATAGGCGAGCACCGCTTGGGCCCGCCGAACGGCTTCTTCGAATAGACCACCCATTCCGAGCGCCGGAGCGGGGCGAGGAAGGCAGCGAACGCTGCGGTATCGGCGAGCGCTGCGTGCTGGCCGAAGAACTGGAGGCGGCCGGCCTCGTGAGCCGCGACCAACATCTCCAGGAACAGCCGCCGGAACAGGCGCGAGAGCACGCGCACGGGCAGGAAGAAGTTTGGCCGGCACGACACCCATCGTGATCCATCGTCCGACAGGCCGCCGCCCGGCACGATCATGTGGATGTGCGGATGATGGGTCATCGCCGAGCCCCAGGTGTGCAGGACGGCGGTGATGCCGATCCTGGCGCCGAGATGCTTCGGATCGGCGGCGATGGTGACTGTCGTCTCGGCCGAGGCCCTGAACAGGATGTCGTAGATCACCGCCTTGTTGTGATAGGCGATGTCGGCGATCGGCGCCGGCAGCGTGAAGACGACGTGGAAGTACGGCACCGGCAGCAGCTCGGCCTCGCGCTCGGCAAGCCATTGCTTCGCCGCGGTGCCCTGGCACTTCGGGCAATGGCGGTTGCGGCAGCAGTTGTAGGCGATATGGGTGTGCGAGCACTTCTCACAGCGCGCAACATGACCTCCGAGCGCCGCCGTGCGGCAGCGCTCGATCGCGCTCATCACCTTCATCTGGCCGAGGCTCACATGACCGGCGTTGGCGCGACGCCATGCGGCGCCGAAGTCGCGGAAGATGTCCGCGACCTCCAGAGCTGGACGAGACACGAGGCCTGAGCGTTACGCCGGCGGCTGGTCTTTGGGCTGCTCTTTCTTGCCGTTCCTTGGTCTCCTGTCGAGGCGCGGAAAGCTGGTCGAGCGGGCTCTTGACGCTGGCGATCATGCCGGTGGCGACGCGCGTGTAGCGGGCCGTCGTGTCGAGCTTGTCGTGGCCGAGCAGCGCCTGGATGATGCGGATGTCGGTGCCGCGCTCCAGGAGGTGAGTTGCAAAGCTGTGGCGCAGCGCGTGCAGCGTCACCGGCTTCTTGATCCCGGCCGCATCGGCCGTCTGGTGGAACAGGCGATTGAGCTGGCGGGTCGTCATCGGCCTGCCCGGCGCGCGGCCAGGGAACAGCCAGCGCTGCTCCACAGGCACGCCCGCGTCATAGCGGGTCGGGCGCACCTTCCACCATTGCCGCAGGAGACCGAGCACCTCGGGCGACAGCATGACATTGCGATCCTTGCGCCCCTTGGCCTGCACGATGCGGATGATGCTCTGCGCGCTGTCGATGTCGCCGGCCTTGAGCCGCACCACCTCTCCGGCGCGGAGGCCGCAGCCATAGCCAAGGCTGAGCAGCACGCGAACCTTGAGGCTACTCGCCATGGCCAACAGGCGCTTGGCCTCGTCCGGGCTCATCACCAGCGGGATCTTCTGCGGCTCTTTGATGTGATAGATCTCGGCGGCAAGATCCAGGCGCCTGAGCGTCACGCGGAACAAGAACCTGAGCCCGGTCATGGTGCGGTTGCGATTGCAGATGCTCACCCCGCTCTCGGCCAGGTGCAGCTGGAACCGGCGGATATCCTCGGCCGTGGCGGTGTCAGGAGAGCGCTTCAGGAATGCAGCGAACCGCTTGCAGCTCTGGATGTGGCTGCGCTGCGAATGCGCTCCAAGCTTGCGCGCGTTCATGTCCTCGATCATGCGCTGGCGCAGCGGGCTAATCGTGATCGTACTCATGGGAAACTCCTGTCCTGAGTGAGGTTGCGACACCTCGATCTTCAGGACAGCGTTCCCGGATTGTTAGGGATGATCTCTCGGCCGGCTCACGCGCTCATGGGAATCTGGGACCTCGCCGACATATCGCGGCAGCGATTTAGTGCTTTGGCCCTTCGCGGCATTTCGCTCGCTGCGGAATTTGGC
>CAWJDZ010000024.1:0-17739 GCA_963841765.1 uncultured Alphaproteobacteria bacterium | reverse complement strand
ATGGCCCATCGCGACATTTCGCTGCGATGCCGAATTTGGTCGCTATCAGGGAATAGCGGACATTGATCAAACCGCCCCGATCAAGTTTGGTTTATGAGTGCGCGCCCTGGCCAGGCTCGGCTTGAGCGGGGGGTCATCCATGGTCGGCATGTGCGCTTCCGGCCGATGCTTTAGAAGCGTACGCGAATGCCGGTCGTGACGAAGGTCGAGCCGCCCGTTACGTCGTCAAAGAGGCCAAAGACGCCGGAGCGGTGATGAAGCTTGATCAACAACTCGACATTCTTGTTATCCGGATCGGCAAAGGTGATCTCGGGCGCCAGATAGTGCAGCAGCTGCGAGGTCTGGCCGTCGCTGCGGCCCCTCTCGAACTCCGACGTCTCGGTGATATAGCTGACGCCCGTGTTGGCAGCGATCGTCGTATAGATCGTGTCGTTCCATGGAAACCCGTCATAGCGAAGATAAATCGCTCCCCAGAACTCGCCCATCTCTTCATCGCCGAAACGGTATGCGGTGCCCGCCTCCAGGTCGATGGAAAAATCATCGCCGATGCCACCGGGATCCGAACCGGTCAGCTCGTTGACCGTTCCGAGCCGGGTGGATATGGCGGCAGCCACGACCCCCAGATCGACAAATTCCACTGTCCATGGCTCGACCAGGATTGTCGTGAAACTGGTGTCCGTTCCCTTGCCGGCAAAGAACGTGACCGCATTCGGATCCCCCTTCGCTCCGCCGAGTGCCGGCGCCGTCAGGCAGAAGAGCGCCATTGCTCCCCCCACAGCAGGCCAAAGACCGCAGCATCTTGCGCGGTGACTTACTTTCCGCCCCCAAATCGCTCGCTCATCGCACATAGGATTCGGCCTCGCCTCAAGCTCAAGTTTGTCACGATCTCCCGTGCTGAACAAGGGTTATGGGCCAGCGTTTCCTGGCCGAGCGATGTCCATCGTGGGCCGAAGTCCCATAAAGAAAACCGCCAGTCTGATACAGCACCAGCATAGGCCAGCCGAGGACAAGCCCTTGCTTCGGCGAGGCCGCGATCACATCTGTGATGGTGGTAGCTGAAGCGAGGAATGCCCATGACTGGAGCAAAGAAGGCGCGCGCCATTGGTCTCAACCATGTCGCACTTGAGGTTGGCGATGTGGAAGCCGCCCTCACATTCTACGGGAAGCTGTTCGACTTCGAACTCCGGGGCAAGAACGAGACCTCGGCCTTCACGAGATTGTCGGCTATGAAAACATCCAATTTACCAAGGCGCCCAATGTGCTGCGCGGCATGGGGCTGACGCATCTCGGCAAGAATGACAGTGCAATCATGGAACTGACACAGAAGGGCATGGCGCCTGAGTGATGGAAGGGACGTCGGTTTGCGGCTTTCAATGGCCAGTCGTAAGCTAATTCTTCCACGAGTTTGATCAGGCAAACGTTCAGATTTCGGCTGTCCAGGTAGCCCCCGGAAAGACCGGCCGTTCCTGGAGTTGTTTGCAGATCGATCGGAAGATTCAGACCAAGGCGGTGGAATGGCGCCAGGCGGATAAGCCGCGCCATTGCCAGGCATTTTACGAGTTACTCGCCACAAGACTGCTCTATTTGCCTTGGAACAACGGGCAAGTCCCTGTGTTAAGGATGTGAGGGCTCCCCTCGAATGAAGCCTCCCTCATTGCCAAAAGATCGCGATGGCCATTCACTTCAATCATACGATCCTGTCGGCGCGCGACAGCAACGTGTCAGCAAATTTCCTGGCAGATTTGCTGGGTCTTCCTGCGCCTCGGCGCTGGGGGCCGTTCCACATGGTGACGACCGCGAACGACGCCAACCTCGATTACATGGATACCGAGGGTGAGATTGTGCGCCAGCACTACGCCTTTCTGGTCGGTGATGCCGAATTCGAACAGATATTCAACCGCATCCACGAGCGGAGCTTGCCTTACTGGGCTGACCCGGCGCAGCGCAAAGCCAGCGAGATCAATAATCACGACGGAGGGCGTGGACTCTATTTCGAGGACCCGAACGGACATCTTATCGAAATCATCACCCGTCCCTATGGCAGCGGCGGCTGGAACCCGGAACCATAATATCCACAGCCTTGTTATTTTGACGAGCCGGGCGGTGAAGGTCACGCTCCGGCACCTTATGCCAAGTAACTTGGCGCATGCGTGCTGGGATCCGGGTGATGCTGATGCGGGTACTTGAGGTTGGGTAACTTGCCGAAACCTCAAATGCCGCTGTGTTGGGGAAAATCGGTGTTGCCGTCGTCGGGATATCGACCTCATCGAAATGAGAACTCGCCATCGGGCGTCGCGTAGATGCGTAGACACCTCATCGCCGTCTTCCAGGTTCACAAAGTTGCACGCCCCACATCTTCTACAGAGTGCCATTTCCCGCTTGCATGTCGAGTCAAGGACGGCGATTTTCAGGTTTTGGCTAACCCCAGATAGCCCCCGACAAGATCGGCCGTCCTGGAGTCGTTTGTAAACTCCCCCAAACAAGAAAACCCCGCCTCTTGACGGTGAAATTACTTCCGCATTCGGCGGCATATCGGACATGGCCGGATTTGCTGGTAGTTCAACCCTGTCGCGAATGACCCAGAGCCGACTTTTGAAGCGGGGACGGAAATCCCCTCCCGAGATGCCGACGCTGTTCCCAAGAGGAGCCGAACGGACGACTAGCAGACCCATAGAGTTTCGCGCCCATGAGGCCAGCAGCAACGGCCAAGGACGGCGTTTCCCTGTCCAATCTGACGCCCTACCCGCTACTGTGACAAGAAAGACACGGCCGCCGAAAAAGACATTACAGAAGGTTAATCTATATGTTCCGTTTACCATGGGTGAGATAGCTTGATGGTATCTGTGCTTCGGGGGTGCCTACCCGTTGGCTGTGGGTGGGGAGGGGAACGTGGCGCGCCAGCTGAACTTGATTCCTTCGGGCAACTTGACCAGGACGAGTGTGAGCCGGGCTCTCCGCCGGCGCCTGGCCGCAACCACGATCCTCGCCGTCGCCCCTTTCCTCGGCTACGGCCGCCAGGCCCATGCCGACTGCGTCGAGGGCCCTCCGGGCACGTTCTTGTGCAGCGGCGTCACCAATACCACCCAGAACATCACCACCGATGATGCTGACGTCTCGACCGCCCCTGACTTCGAGCTGACGACGGCTGCCGGCGACGGCATCACGATCGCAGCCGACGGCCATCTTCAGTTCACCGATGAATATGCCTCGCCCATCACGGCGCCCGACACTGGCCTGGTCGTCCATTCGACCGGCAATAGCGCCGCTAACGATGGCGCCATCACCATCAACACGAATGGCAATATCACGGGCGGGACCTTTGGCATCTATGCCTATAACGAGGGCGACGGCAATGTCGACATTACGGTCGACGGCCAGGCCACGGGCACGACCAGTGACGGCATCTATGCGCACAACTCGACCGCCGGTGGCAATCTGACGATCACCACGGGTGCGGGCAGCGACATCACCGGCGGTGACGAGGGCATCTACGCGGAAAATTTAGGCTCCGGCGATCTCAAAATCATCGCGGATGGCAGGGTCACCGGTCAAGGTGACGACGGCATCAATGCGGTAAATCGCAATGGCCCCAACCTGATCGTCACCACGGGTGCGGGCAGCGACATCAGCGGCGCGCGTGATGGTATCGATGCGGAAAACTACGGTGACGGCGATCTCGATATCAAAGTCTATGGCCAGGTCACCGCCGAAGGCAGCGATGGCATCGATGCCGACAACCACGAAGGCGTCAACCTCTACATCACGACTGGTGCGGCGAGCGTCATCAGCGGCGCAGAAAATGGCATCGATGCGGAAAATTCCGGCAGCGGCGATCTCGAAATCACCGCGGATGGCCGGGTCACCGGCCTCGCCGAGGAAGGCATAGAAGCCATCAACTCTTCCGCCGGCGAAAATTTGACGATCACCACCGGAGTGGGAAGCTCGGTCACGGGGTACAGTCATGGCATCTATGCCCTCAATAACGGCGACGGCGATCTCGTAGTCACCGCCGACGGCATCGTCACCGGTTACAATGATAACGGCATCAAAGGCGAGAATACGAGCAATGGCCACAACCTGATAATCACCACAGGCGTCAACAGCGTCGCAACGGGCTATGATGATGGCGTCGACGGCGAAAACTTTGGCAACGGCGATCTCACGATCACCATGAACGGCAAGGCCTATGGTCGAGATGACGGCATAGACGCCGAAAATTCTAGCGACAGCGACGGTCTCACCATCACCACGGGCGCCGGCAGCCTCTCTGAGGGCTATGGCAGCAATGGCGTCGAGGGTTCGCAATCTGGCGATGGCAATCTCGAGATCACCGTCTACGGCACGGCCAGGGGCCTCGGCAACTTCAACAACTATGCCGCCGGCATCTACGCCTACAATGGCGGCAGCGGCGAAACCCATATCAAGGTTGGAGCGGGCGGGCTTTCCGAGGGCGACTATGCCGGCATCTATGTCAACCAAAGCGGCGGGCAGGACATCGAGATCACCAATGACGGCACGACGCGCAATCTCTCGACCGAGTCGTTTGATCGCGCCATCGTAACCAAGAACGGTGCCACCGATATCGAGAACAATGGCAATCTCATCGGCACGGTGACCACCGACTTGGACGACAGCTACGAAGACACGCTGACGAACAATGGCTTGTGGGCCATGACCAGCATTAGCCGCTTCGGCGGTGGCTTCGATGAAATAAACAACACCGGCACTTTGCGGGCAGCCAATGATCCGACAAGTCTCCAAGGAGCGCGAATCTTCGATCTTAATGAATTCAATAACAACGGCGGTCTCATCACCCTTGTCGACGGTCAGGCTGGCGATGACATCCAGATGTCAGCGGACGCCCCGGGTGCATTGGAGTATCAAGGCACCAATGGGCGGCTGGCGGTCGATGCTGCGCTTGGCCCAGGCCTGGAAGGCATATCCGATCAGCTTGTTATCGACGGCAATACCAACGGGTCGACCTTGGTCAAGGTCAATGTCGTCGATGTGACAGGGGCCAATCTTGTCGGCATACCGGTGGTGCGTGTGGTGAACGGCAACACGGAGGAAGAGCATTTCGATCTCGACGGGCCGCTCAATGCCGGCTTCTTCGCCTGGAACCTCAGGTTCGACGAGGACAACAGCTGGCATGAACTCTACACCGCTGGTCTCGGTGCGGGCGCGTTCGAGTTTGCCGCCGGCATCACCGGCATGCAGGACATCTGGTACCAGACGGCGGGCACGCTGCTGCAGCGGCAGGCGGATCTGCGGCCGATCATCGGATCGACGCAAGTGACGCCTGTGGCCGATTTCGCCGAGCCGATCGAACCGACCCCGGTCGCCAACGTAACGCCTGGCGCCTGGCTGAAGGGTGTCGGCGCCTGGATCGATCGCGATCAGGATGAAGACCACAATGTGGTGACCGACCGCGACCAGAGCGTCTATGGCATCTTTGCCGGCTTCGACTTCGGCACCGACAACCTGCATGACCAGGGCGATGCGCTGTTGTTCGGGCTGCTCGCAGGCTACATCCATTCCGATCTCGACTTCGACTCGACCAATACGGAATGGACCTACAAGGGCCCATCGGTCGGCGCTTATGCCACCTATCTCGACCATGCCTTCTATGCCGATGCGCTGGTCAAGGCGGACTTCCTCGATATCGAAATCGATGCCGAGGACCTGGCGCCCAGCGAGAACGATGCCGACACCGACGCCGTCAATATCGGCGGCCGCATCGACACCGGCTACAAGATCGGCGAGACCTGGTTCGTCGATCCGCAGGCGACTCTCGCCGTTGTTCACACCGAGATCGACGATGTCGATGACATCTTCGGCGGCTCGGTCGAGTTCGACGACGCGACGAGCGTCAGGGGCCGCCTGGGTCTGAGGCTAGGCTATGAAAACACCGACAGCAACGGCGCCATCTATTCAGGCGATGTGATGGCGAGCGTCTGGCAGGAGTTCAATGGCGACAATGATGTCACGATCTTCTCACCCGGTTTCGGGCCGGCGGGCGCATCGGATGATCCGGGCGAAACCTTCGGGGATCTGTCGATCGGCTTCAACATAGTAGCACCTGAGGGCTGGTCCGGCTTCCTGCGCGGCGACTACCAGTTCGGCGAAGACTACGAAGCCTTCGGCGGCAATGCCGGTGTGAGATATTCCTGGTAACACAAGAAATTGATCTGACGGCCTGATAGAGCGGGAGAAATCCTGCTTCTTTCCGCAGGCCAAGCCCATGGTTGATATTTCGGCCTACTCTCGTGCCAGCCGACAAAGGTCCGGTATTGGCCCGTCGCGTCATTTCGCTGCGCTGCGGAATTTGGTCGCTATCGGTGCATAGCGGACTCTGGCAAGCCGTCCGCCCGGCAGATTTATGGGTTCACGGCCTAGTACGCCCGGATGAAACGGTCACCTACGGGATCTTAAAACCGCATTGGGTTAAGAACGGGGTGCCGACCGTTCGTGTGGCAGAAATGAAGACTGGAAAGATCGAGGTCGCCTCATTGCCGCAGTGCGATCCAGCTCGCGCATCAAAGTTTCGGAAAACGACTCTGATGCCCGGAGATTTGCTGATCTCCAAGGATGGAACTATTGGCAAGACGGCGTTTGTTCCGCCCGAGCTTGCAGGGGGCAAGATCACACAGCACGTACTGCGTTTTCCAATTGCTGACGGCGTCTGCAGGCAATTCATACGCCTGACAATCGACGCCCCTTTCTGCAAGTCTTGGATGGCGGGCGAAACAAAAGGTGTTGCGCTACAAGGGGTTAACGTTGGCGATTTCCGGCGAATGCCGATCGCTCTTCCCCCTTTAGCCGAACGGCGCCGCATCGTCGCACGGGTCGATGAACTGATGGCGATCTGTAACCGGCTGGAAGCGAGCCTCACCACCACGGCCGCCACCCGCCGCCGCCTGCTTGATGCCCTGCGTGCCGAGGCGCTGGCGCCGGTCAACACTGAGGAGATGGAGGCAGCGGAATGAGCGAGCTGCCACCGATCAGCGGCAACGATCTCTGGGTCAAGGTCGTTGAAATGCTTCAGCAGAACTCGGCTGCCATCGAGGCCGATGCTTCCGGCAGCGTTCGTGTGTACTTTGTCAGCGACACCGGCGGCATCTTCGACGAGATGACGTTCGCATCCGAGGCAGAGGCGATCGCCGGACTAACCCGGAATGGCTTCCGCCGGCGAGCGCTTCGCTGTTATCGGGCATGTGATGTTCAGCAAGCTGGCGCAAAAACGATGACGCGCATATAGGGGGTGGGTGAAAAGTCTACAGACCTGGCGCCCTGACCCCCGGGCGCCCTCATGCGGAGATTTTTTTCACCGGCGAAACCGGCTAAATTGAGAAACCTTGCAAGATTTTATGGATTCGAAAATGGTCAGGAAACGTCGGGGGCCAGCACCGTTTGCGCCGAGTCAGTCGCAGCGGAATCAAGTTGCGCTGCTTATTGCTGCTGGCATGTCAGAGCCGGGCATCGCGGCAGCCGTTGGCATTTGCCAGAACAGTTTGCGCAAGCATTTCGCCGATGAGCTCATGACCGGCCATGCCGTCAAGATGGCTGAGAACCTGCAGAGGATAGAGCGCGCCGCGGAGCGCGGCAGCGTGTCCGCGATGCGATATCTCGATGAACGCTTCGGGCTCGTTCCCGAAAGACGGTTGGGCAAGAAGGCGCGGGCTCAACTCGAAGCTGACGACCCTCCGCCTGATTGGGCTGCTTTGCTGCACTGACCTTGTGGGTTTCTAACGTGTAGGAAAATTGAGGTTTCACGCCATGCCGACAGCACAACCGACAGCGCAACCGCTCCGACGTGTTCGAGTTGTGCATTTTGGGACGCCGAGCCGCTTCCGCCGACCGGAATAGTTTCGGACGACGTGGCCCAAAGCGAATGCCATTACGGCCGCCGGTCGTACGGGTCATAGAATTCAGGGCGGCTCATTGCAGCTGATTTCGACTTGGCCGAAGTCAGTTGCCGACAATTGGTGCGGCCGCATTCAGACTACGCATCCGGCGCCGCAGCGGAAGGCGTGATGGCAAACCGCGACGACCATCGTTCGTGAACGTTTCGCCAAAGCGCTCGGCATCTCGCCTGACCGGCTTCGGCACATCGCGCTCGACAAGATCGTGATCCGTCGCCGTCGAAGGAAGCCGAGCCGGATGATGAGTCAGGCGGGCGAGAAGAACGGAAGCCGCGCTCAGTAAATCGGAAAGCATAGCCGCGACCATGGCAAGGCAAGCCATGGCATCACGATCATGGCGGCTGCTGCGGCCGGCAAGGAAGGCCGCCAGCGGCCGCTTTGCTTCCGAGCTGCCGGGGGGCTACCACCGACCACGATCTTGCCGTCCTCGGCGCGCTGTGACCCCGTTGTGACCCCGATCGGCATTTGGCATCTGGAAAGTCCAAGAATTTCAAAGTCGAAGATCTCTGCTAACAGTAAGGTACGAGTTTCACGGCATTGACCACGGCAAAGAGGATCGTCGTTGTGCCGGCATAGATCATCTTGTCGAGCCGCTGCGGCAGGACATACATCTGGTAAGGCGGTGCTCCGGCATGGCTCACGAAACTGGTGAAGCCCGAGACCGTGCCCCAGAACATGCCGCGCGGCACATCTGCCGGATGCGGCGTCGCCGCATGCCGGCCGCGCAGCCAGTAATTGAGGCTGAAGGCGAGCCCGATCAAGCCGACGATCAGGGTCACAAGGTTTTCGGAGACGATCGGAGGCTGTGGCCCAGCCGATGGCGACGCCCAAAGTCGTCGCCGGGATGAGTATCATGAGGTTGCGGCGATCGAATTCGCGGCGATAGGCCCACAGGCCGAAGAGATCTGTTACCACGAAGATGGGCAGCAACAGAGCCCGCCGCATGGACGGGCGAAGTCGCCAGCGCCAGCACCGGCACGCCCAGCATGCCGACGACCGGAAGCCCGCCCTTCGAGGCACCGACGAGCATGGCGGCGATGAGCGCCATCGCATAGAAGAACAGGCCGCCATCCATGGCGCGCGCCTAGCGCTGGAGCCTCGCGATCAGGCTCGACGTGTCCCAGCGCCTGCCGCCCATTTTCTGCACTTCGGCATAGAACTGGTCGATGAGCGCCGTGACCGGCAGATGCGCGCCGTTGTTCTTCGCTTCGACCGAGCAGATGCCGAGATCCTTGCGCATCCAGTCGACCGCGAAACCGAAATCGAACTTGCCGGCAATCATCGTCTTGTGGCGGTTCTCCATCTGCCAGGAACCGGCAGCACCCTTGGAGATCACCTCGACCACCGCTTCCATGTCGAGACCCGCCTTCATGCCGAAATTGATGCCTTCCGCCAAGCCCTGAACGAGGCCGGCAATGCAGATCTGGTTGACCATCTTGGCGAGTTGGCCGGCGCCCGGCGCGCCGAGCAGCCGGCACATGCGCGAATAATGTGCGATGAGTGGAGCGGCCTTGTCGAAGTCGCCCTTCTCGCCGCCGCACATCACGGTCAGCACGCCGTTCTCGGCCCCGCCTGGCCGCCCGAGACCGGTGCGTCGACGAAACCCAGGCCCCTCTCCTTGGCCGCGGCATGGAGCTCGCGGGCAACATCGGCCGAGGCCGTCGTGTGATCGACGAAGACGGCGCCCTTCTTCATCGCCTGGAAAGCGCCCTCGCGGACCGATCGTCACCTGGCGCAAGTCATCGTCATTGCCGACGCAGGCGAAGACGAAATCCGCATCCTTCGCCGCCTCGGCCGGTGTCGGCGCGCTCTTGTCCTTGAATTGCGCCGGCCCATTTGCGCGGCCTTTTCCGCGGTGCGGTTGTAGACAGTCACCGCAATGCCGGCCTTGCTCTTGAGATGGCCGGCCATCGGATAGCCCATGACGCCGAGGCCGATCCAGGCTGCTCTTTGGCTCATTCTTCACTCCATGTCGCGGGTTGACGCCGGAACGGCGGATAGAGATGGTGGAAAGCGCCGATAGCGATATTAGTAAAGCGGCGAGCAGTAACTACAGAACGCGTGAAGCCGAAACAGACCCGAAGGGGTCGGCCGATGGCGGTGACATTCAAGGACATCGAGAAAGCGCGCGCGACGCTCGCCGGCAATGTGGTGCGCACGCCCCTTCTCAGAGCGCCCAAGCTTTCGGAGATCACCGGCGCCGAGATCTATGTGAAATTCGAAAACCTGCAGGTGACGAGTTCCTTCAAGGACCGCGGCGCCTATAACAAGATGTCGAGCCTGACGCGCTGAGGAAAGGGCCCGCGGCGTCATCACCATGTCGGCCGGCAATCATGCGCAGGCCGTCGCCTATCATGCCAAGCGGCTCGGCATCCCGGCCACCATCGTGATGCCGGAGACGACGCCCTCGACCAAGATCGAGCGCACCAGGGCGCATGGCGCCAGTGTCATCTTGTCGGGCGAGACGCTGGCCGACAGCCAGGTCACCGCCGAGGCCCTGGTCAAGGAAAAGGGCTTCCTTCTCATCCACCCCTATGACGACGACAAGGTCATCGCCGGACAAGGCACGATCGGCATCGAGATGCTCGAGGACGCGCCCGACCTCGACTGCATCGTCGTGCCGATCGGCGGCGGCGGGGTCATTGGCGGCGTCGCCATCGCCGCCAAGCACATCAAGCCCGCGATCGAGATCATCGGCGTCGAGGTGAAGCTCTATCCTTCGATGTATCATGCATTGCGCGGCCAGCCCGCCAGATGCGGCGGCTCGACCCTGGCCGAAGGCATCGCCGTCAAGAACGTCACCGAGCGCACCATCGCCATCGCCAGGCAATATGTCGACGATGTGCGGCTTGTGGGCGAGAGCGACATCGAGCGCGCCGTCATGGCCTATCTTGACGCATCAGAAGACGCTTGCCGAAGGCGCGGGCGCCGCCGGCCTCGCCGCTGTGCTGGCCGATCCCGCGCATTTCCGCGGCCGCAAAGTGGGCCTCGTCCTGTGCGGCGGCAATATCGATCCGCGCATTCTCGCTTCCGTCATCCATCGCGAGCTCGAGCGCGAGCATCGCATCGTCAATCTGCGCATTCAGATCGACGACCGGCCGGGCGTACTCGGCCGCATCGCCACTCTCCTCGGACAGCTCGGGCGCCAATATCCTCGAAGTCTCGCACCGGCGCATGTTCCTCGACGTGCCCGCCAAGGGCGCGGAGCTCGAGATCATGCTCGAAACGCGCGATGGGCGGCATGCCGACGAGATCGTTGCCAGGATCGAGGCTGAAGGTTTTCCCACCCGGGTGCTCGATGCGCCGGGCGGGCGCGAGACTGGCCGGCGCTCCTGACGCAGGTGCAAAGTTGTAACATGTCAAGCCTTGCATCTGGCGAAAGGGGCGGCAAAATAGCCCCATGACGACAAGAACAGGACGGCCCAAGGTGACGATCGAGCGGCGCAATTTCCCGCAGTTCTTCATTACCGCGCCAGCGCCCTGCCCCTATTTGCCCGGCCGCATCGAGCGCAAGGTCTTCACCCACCTGATCGGCACCGACGCGCGCCAGCTCAACAGCACAGTTGTCGCAGGCCGGATTCCGCCGCAGCCAGAACATCGCCTACCGGCCCGCCTGTGACGGCTGCTCGGCCTGCGTCTCGGTGCGAGTCTGCGTAAAGATTCATGCCTTCGGGTCCTTCCGCGGATCATGAAGGCCAATTGCCGATCTCACTGGAACGGTTAAGCCGGCCAAGGCGACCAGCGAACAATATTCGCTGTTCCGCGGCTATATCGACGAACGCCACGCCGATGGCGGCATGGCCGACATGACGGCGCTCGATTTCGCGGCGATGGTCGATGACAGCTTTGTCGATACCCGCATCGTAGAATACCGGTCGCAACGCGATCGGCGAGAACGCGCTGGTGGCTTGCGTCATCACCGATGTCCTCACGGACGGGCTCTCGATGATCTACAGTTTCTATGAGTCCTCGCTCGCCGACCGCAGCCTTGGGACCTACATGATCCTCGACCACATCGAGCGCGCCGCCAAGCTTTGGCCTGCCCTATCTCTATCTGGGCTATTGGGTCCAGGGCTCCCGCAAGATGAGCTACAAGGCCCGCTTCATGCCTCAGGAGAGGCTGACGGCCGACGGGTGGGTCCGCCATCTTTGAACGCTATGTACAATTTAAGTGTGCATTCGTCGTAATACCATTTTAACGTGTGGCATCGTAACTATGGCTCATTAATCCGGATCATTTATGGGACCGCCCTTCAGTCGATCGACGGCCATCGCCGAGGACTTTTTCTCACCGCTGTTGGTGCGGTCCTTTTTACCTTGACGTGCCCCTGATTCGGCTGGCTGCAACCGATAAATGGACCTTGATGTTCGCCCGCGGTCTTCTCCTTTTCCTGGCCATGACCGTCCTGTGGATGGTTTTCCAGCGCGGCTGGCGCGGTGGCGTGTCCTATATCAACGGACCTGCTGGCATCGTTGCCGCGATATCGAGCACGCCCGCCAATCTCATGTTCCTTGCCGCGATAACCGAAACCACTGCCGCCAATCTGGTGTTCATCATCGCCCTCAATCCGGTGACTTGCGCGGTCCTAGCCTGGGTTTTCCTCAAGGAACGCATTCATTGGCAAACGGCGCTTGCCATCGTGATGGCGCTCATCGGCGTCGGCATCATCGTGTGGAATGGCATTTCGGCGGGCACGACCATGGGCGACATTCTCGCCTTCGGTGTCGCCACTTGCATGGCGGTCACCCTGATCGCGGCGCGCTGGAGCGGCAAGAACATCATGATCAGCCTTGCCGTCGGCGCCTTGGCATCGGCATGCATCGCGGCCTTCTGGGCCCAGCCCGCCGTCCTCCCCACCGTGAGCTGGGGCTGGCTCGCAATCAACGCCCTGCTCGTCGTCCCGATCGCCATGGCGCTCCTGGTCATTGGACCGCGCTACCTCCGGCATCGGAGTGGCCATGTTTTTCCTCCTTGAGCTTATCCTGACGCCCTTGTGGATATGGCTCATATTCGGAGAAGCGCCGACGCCGCATACTCTGATGGGCGGGGCGATCATCTTCGTGACGCTACTCGCGCACAGCTTGTGGCGTCTCGATGGACACGCTTCCGATGCAGCACGAACGCTGGCGCGCGCCGATCAGTCGCTTTAAGTTCAAATTTACCAAATGCGTAAGCAATCATTGACGCTCTGCGAGTAAGGGTCAGAGCGCCCGTGGAGGAACTCGCATGCATTCGGGGCTTACAAACCCACTCGGCACCGTTCGCGTAGTCATATCGCTCATCAAGAAAGCCGAGCAACTTGGCCTCAAGGTGAGATATTCGACCGATTTCGATGAACTCGCCGATCTCAAACTCAAGGTCCGCGGTGACCGCGTATCGCCGATGTTCGATCCCACCGCCTGCCAGCTCGACGACGAACGGGCGTTTTGGCTGGGGGCCTTCGACGACGCCGGCAATCCCCATTCGCTCCAGGCCTTCCGGCTCGACCTCGTCCACCCGAACCTCGCCGAATGGGCGGTCGGATGGATGACGGGCCTCTATGTCAAACGACATGAGCTGGTCATGCCGTCGGTGATCGAGCCGCCACCCCATTCGCGCTCGCGCGCGCTGAAGGGCGCCCTTGTCTATCACGGCGAAATGTGGATCGATCGCGCCGTCAAGAAGCGCGAATATTTCGACACGCTGCCGAAGATCGGCATGCTGCTCGCCCTGATCAAATGGCAGCCGGATGCGCTATGGGCGCTGACCGGCCACATATTCGCAACACACGGCTTCGTCACGCGCTCGGGCTATGCGCTGCAGGAACATGGTTTCCTGCGCTGGCATCCCGACTGGAAACCCGCGGGCGCCGATGAGAGCGAATGGCTGATCATCGCCGAGCGCAGCCATCTCGAATATTTGGCGGCGATGGAGGAAGGCGGATCGAGCGCCTCCGCTTTCGCTTAGAGCGCCGGACCTTCTTTTGGAATCGGTCGGACGCTCTCTATCTGATTGTTTTTGCGCATCGGCTTGCTCCAAAACCCGCGCACACTTTTCGGGCCGACGCTGTAGTCCGAAGGCGCATGGCTTGGAGCGAGGCTCGCCAAAGTCGAAGACTTAGGCGGTGAGGATTTGCTCCAACACAATTGATTTGGCGCGAATCCGTTCTGAGCAAAGCAATTCCACTTCGCCGGGAGGCGTACTTAAGGATCTTGATGTCGACCGGAGACTGCTTCGAAACGACAACAACGCCCTTCTTGTTGTCGGTGAAGCGGTGCGGCAGGATCACCCCTGATAGGTGTACCAGATCACATTCGAATCGCGCGCCTCCATGGCCGCGCAGACATGGTCGTAATGCGGCTTTTCGGTCAGCACCACCTTACGATAGGCAGCGCTCACGACCTGGTCATAGGAATGGCCGGTGAGACACGGAAATGACACCGGGTTCATGCCCCACAGCCTGGCGATTTCCGACTTCTGCCCGACGCGCTCGACATTGAACTTGCCGGAATCTCGTCGAGCACGCAGTCGACGCCGAAATTCGGATTTACTTCACCTTCGTTGAGCGCGGTCTTCAAGATGTCCGGGATATTGGCGCGATAGGGATCGACCTCCGTCACGAAAGTGTGCCGCGTCAGATGGATGTCGCTCTTGCCGATGATGATATCGATGCGATTGCGGGCGGCATTCACATCGTTGTATTTTTCGTCGAACCAACCCGAAAGGTAATAGCGCAGCGTATAAGGACCGGGAAACGTGTGCAGCCATTCCATGGCGAAATAGAGCGACGCCCAGTTGGGCGCGAAGACCGACCATTCGATCTGGGTGCCGCCTGAGGTGCTGGTGATCTTGACGAAGCCCTGGCGGTCGAGGAGATGAAAATCGGGCGCGTCGCATGCGCAAGGGTTTCGTGCGGAGCCAATGGCTGGCCCCGGTAAATCCAAGTCACTTCAGGCTCTGACGTTGCGCCGTCTGCGCATCAACCGCTTTCTCCAAACTCCCTGTCTGAGCCTTTTTCGCGCCTTTTCCACTATGGATTACGCTGGGGCGAAAGCCTAGGCTCTGAAACCGCATATCAAAAACTGATTAGGGCGAACCCTTCACGAACATTAATAGGGCCAGAGGTATTTAGGAATACTTCCGGTCAAACGACCTGATGATGTGGGCTGACATGGCAGCTTGACCCTTACCCCTTCAGCTCAGACTTTCATTGCCTCG
This sequence comes from uncultured Alphaproteobacteria bacterium, assembly GCA_963841765.1. Taxonomy (GTDB): domain Bacteria; phylum Pseudomonadota; class Alphaproteobacteria; order Rhizobiales; family Aestuariivirgaceae; genus Taklimakanibacter. The sequence continues at coordinate 2,619 of CAWJDZ010000024.1, read as the reverse complement.
TCAGTATTATGGAGAAACCGGCGGCGCTGCTGCCGATCATGGACTATCCCCCTTGTTTGCACCAAATTTGTTGGACCTGGGGAAACCCTTGGGCGGCAAACGGCCGGCCTGGGCCCGCTCGCCGACCACTCCTTGAGATCGGTGACGTTGAAGGTGCGGCCGGAAGAATCAATCCATGTCAGTCCCTCCTTCAGATTGAACCGACCGCATCAGACAGTCCGCCATCCTTGTACTTCTGCAGCCTGACGCCCTTCCGCGAGTCATTTCCGGCACTTCCGAGCGTTGGAAGATCAAAAGCTTGCGGTTCTCGCCGATCGTCGCGATATGGTCGGCCTCGTCGGCCAAGATGGCGCAGACCTGCGCTTCGACCGGCGGCTTCACATTCAGAACCTGCTTGCCCTTGCGCGTCTTGGCCAGGCATTCGTCCTCGGGCACGATGAAGCCCTGAGCCGTCGCTGGCCGCCACCAGCAGCTTGCGCCCGGCCTGTGGACGAACAGCGCCACGATCTCGTCGGTCGCCTCGAGATCGGCCATGAGGCGCACCGGCTCGCCATGGCCGCGCCCGCCCGGAAGCTTCGCCGCATCGAGCGTATAGAACTTGCCCGATGAGGCGAAGAGCATGATGCTGTCGGTGGTCTCCGCCCTGACGACGAACTTGCCCTGATCGCCGTCCTTGTAGACGAGGCTGGAGTGTCCTCGAGATGGCCCCTCATCGTCCGGATCCAGCCCTTCTCCGAACAGACCACGGTGACCGGCTCCTTCTCGATCATCGCCTGTTCGAGGTCGAGGTCGATCTCGGGCGCCGCGGCGAACTCGGTCCGCCGCTTGCCCAGCTCCGTCTTCTTGCCGAACTTTTCCTTGGTCTCCTTGATCTCGCCGGCGATCGTCTCCCATTGCGCGTCGTCCGATTTGAGCAGCTTCTTGAGGCCCGACTGCTCCTTCTTGAGCGCATCATGCTCGCGGCGGATCTCCATCTCCTCGAGCTTGCGCAAGGCCCGCAGGCGCATATTGAGGATGGCTTCGGCCTGCAGTTCGGTGAGCTTGAAGCGCGCATCAGCACGGGCTTCGGCTCATCCTCGGTGCGGATGATGCGGATCACCTCGTCGAGATTGAGATAGGCGATGAGATAGCCGTCGAGCATCTCGAGCCGGCGGGCGATCTCGGCCAGACGGAACTTCGAGCGGCGGACGCAGCACCACCTTGCGGTGATCGAGCCATTCGCGCAGCACGTCGCGCAGCGACATGACCTTGGGCACCCGCCTTCCGACAGCACATTCATGTTGAGCGGAATGCGCGCTTCGAGCTCGGTCGCGGAACAGCTACTCCATCAGCAGCTGCGGATCGACGGTGCGGCTCTTCGGCTCGAGGACGAGGCGGATGTCTTCGGCCGATTCGTCGCGGACATCGGCGAGCAGCGGCAGCTTCTTGGCCGCGACGAGTTCGGCGATCTTTTCGATGAGCCGGCCTTTCTGCACCTGATAGGGAATTTCGGTGACGACGATCTGCCAGGTGCCGCGGCCCAGATCTTCCTGCGTCCAGCGGGCGCGCACGCGGAAAGAGCCCCGACCCGGTCTTGTAGGCATCGAGGATGGTCGCGCGGTCTCGACGATGATGCCGCCGGTCGGAAAATCCGGCCCGGCACGAAGCTGACCAGCTTGTCGACCGTCGCATTGGGATACTTGATCGAGATGGAGCGCGGCATCGCACAGCTCGGCCGCATTATGAGGCGGGATCGAGGTCGCCATGCCCACCGCGATGCCGGAGGAGCCATTGGCGAGCAGATTCGGGAAAGCCGCCGGGCAGCACCACCGGCTCGCGGTCCTCGCCGTCGTAGGTGTCGCGGAAATCGACCGTGTCCTCATCGATGCCGTCGAGCAGCGCCATCGCGACATCGGTGAGCCGGGCCTCGGTGTAGCGATCGGCCGCGGCGTTATCGCCGTCGATATTGCCGAAATTGCCCTGGCCCTCGACCAGCGGATAGCGCACGGCGAAATCCTGGGCGAGGCGGACCAGCGCGTCATAGACCGCCTGGTCGCCATGCGGATGGTATTTGCCGATGACGTCGCCGACGACGCGGGCGCATTTCTTGAAGCCGGAGGCGGGATCGAGCCGGAGCTGCCGCATCGCATAGAGCAGGCGGCGATGCACGGGCTTGAGGCCGTCGCGCACATCGGGCAGCGCCCGGTGCATGATGGTCGAGAGCGCATAGGCGAGATAGCGCTCTTCCAGCGCATCGCGCAGATTGATGGATTCGATGTCTTTCGGGCCTTGCGGGGGAGTTACGTGCTTGCTCATGATTCGCGAAGTATAGCAGAACTAGCCCCTCGCCCCGCGAAGCGGTGAGAGCGACGTTCTCAAATCCTATGCACCAGCACCCGGCAGACGGGCTTCTTGTCCCATTCCGCGTCCGCCGCCCGGCGGAGGTCGGCGGTGAAGTTGTAGTCCGTGGCGTCCACGTCGCCTAGAAGCGCGCGGCGCCCCCAGTGACTCGAAAGCCTCTTCCGCCGCAGTTCTGAGCTTGTCCTCGAGTCCGGCCGGCAAGCCGTCGGCGATGATCCCGATTTCGGAAACGAGCGCGCCCTTGCGGTCGATCACCAGGCTCGCCACGACGATGCCGAC
>CAWJDZ010000023.1:0-43002 GCA_963841765.1 uncultured Alphaproteobacteria bacterium | reverse complement strand
AAACCGCCCCACTCGTAGCATCGAGATCTTCGCACTTCCGGTGCGCCGTCCGGCGCGGCTTCCTTCGGCGGCGGCGATTCGAGCTCATCGGTGAAGGCGTTTGTGTAGCGTTGAGCGCAGCGCCTTGCCGACGGCGCGTCTCGGGGACGCAGCCAATGGATTCAAGTTACGGCGACCCTCCGTCCGTACCGGACGATCTAAAAGTTAACCTCTGGAAGGTTGCACCGGTTCCGCTCCCCACAGGAACCTAAATCCTGGCGGCAAATATCCAACGGAACGAATTGTAGTCTATGACAAGAATTTAACCAGCCCTGACTTCATTTCGCAGACAGCACCCACGAGCTTCATTTGTCCTTCAGCCATCCGCATTTTGCCCTCGATCGTCTCACGCAATTGCCGGACTGTCCAAAGCACATTCGCTTCGACTGCGCGCTCAAGCTGGACGGATCGTGACAGTTTTGGGTCGGGTTCTGGTAGTCCCGGCAGGATATCTCGATCAGAACCTGGATTCGTGAGAGATGTTGTTTGCCAAACAGCTGGGTTTCCAAGGCGGCTTGCACGGCTCCGCAGCCGCTGTGCCCGAGAACGACAAAAAGCGGCGTATGCAAATGCGAACCCGCATATTGCAAACTACCGGCGATCTCGGGCGAATAGTATGTTGCCCGCAACGCGAATGACAAACAGATCGCCGAGACCAGCATCAAAAATGACTTCGGGAGGAATGCGTGAGTTGCCGCAGCCCAAGATCGTTGCGTAAGGGTGTTGGCCCTGGCGAGACTTGCCAGGATTTGATTTTGGGCAAGGGGGGCCGTCGATTCCCCCCGGGTAAAACGGATATTGCCATCCTGAAGTTTTCTGAGCGCCTCGTCTGCATTCGGGCGCGAATTAGAATGGTTGATAGTTGGCATGTGAAAATATTCAAGCAACCTAAGACGTCCTGGCCCGGTCCTTCACCTCGAGAAATGTCGTTTTCTACTGTAACCGGTCAAGTCAAGGATGGCGATTTGGCGATTTTGGCTACCTCAGATAGCCGCCCTATAAGATCGGCCGTCCTAACAGTCGTTTGCAAACTCCCCCCAAACAAGAAAACTCCGCCTCTTGACGGTGAAATTACTTCCCGCATTCGGCGGCTTAGCGGACATGACCGGATTTGTTGGTGGTTCAACCATGTCGCGAATGACCCATAGCGGACCTGTTGGCCATGCCATGTGTCAATCCAAGAGTGTCAGCAAGTCTCTAGCCGCGCAATGTCACAGGCTAATTGCTGGTAAATCCTAGCAGTGGGAAGGTCGAGCAGAGGACGTCGCCTGAGCCCCGACTTGCCGCCAGGGCTGGTCAACAGAAACTGGCTGGTCGCGACCTACAGGCTCATAACCTGAAGGTCGCAGATTCAGATCCTCTTCCCGCAACCACTGAGAATCGCACTCGATTCTCAGTCAATTGAACCGAAACTCGGCGCCGAAAATCGGACCCTGCTGAATGATGTCGAACACGAAACCGTCATTGCGATAGTCAACGCTCAGCGCCCGGTATCCAAGCACGGTCGAGAAACCGTCGCTGAATGAATAGCCAAGGCCGCCCATGACGTCCCACATCAATTTAGAACCACCACGCCGCCGCCAATGATGCCCCATCCCGTCAAATAAAATTCCGAGCTCAGATTTGCTCGTCCTTTGAGACCGACTAGCGGATCTACCCAGGTCGCATCATCATTGAAAGAACGCCCATCGAGAAGGCCACCATTGAAGTCGAGATCATTGTTGATCGACCATAACCGCGCGCCCGCCATCAGGTCGAGGTTTCCTCCCTCCTCGAATATAAGGCTATAGGCGCCAGCTCCTGTGAGCATCAGAATTTCTGTTGTCAGCTCCACATTGCCAGCCAAGATGCCAAATGGAGTATCTTGATCGCCGGACAGCTTTACCCACAGCAGGTCTGAGATCAAGCTGAAGCGGTCATGGCGGGCCTCGGCGACACCCATGACGCCTATATCGAAATGTTTCAGCACATCGCTGATGCTTACATCAACCTCCACGGTGGGCGCGCCGAACGCAGCGACATCGCCCTTGACCCGCCGAGCCCCAGAGAAGGGCGCAACGGTGAATACCCACTCACTCTCGGGCTCTGCCTGGTGGAGCAAGATCCGCCGCACTTGCGATGGTTACCGATGCCCCGAGGAACGCTGCCGCCAGTGTTGACCTCTTCGCCATTGCACGTCTCCCCGTCGCTATACCCGCACAAGCTGTTTCACGTTGCGCGCCGTCATGCCCTACGTATTTTTTACATCAATTATGGTCGGAACTTTGTGACATTTCGGCCATAGGAAAGCGAAAAATCGGACAAATCAGAGTCCTCAATGACCAGCGTGAGAGCCGCTTCTTCCCGCGCATCCAGAGCGCATCGTGAGCTTCAGTATGCTTGTCTCGCTCTGCCACCAGTCGGTGAGACGTATTGCGACGCCAGGGGGAGTATCGACTTGTCCCTTCCTTCACCGCATCATGGTCAACATCTTAGAAACGGCAGTTCCCTTCGTGCCAACAGAGGAAGTCTAGACGACCGATCGGTTGGGAAACCTTAGTGCTACGTTGAGCGCGAGTTTAGTTAGCATCGTCTCCCGATTTGCCCGCGCCGGAGCCCTTGGTAGTCCTGGCTTTCCTGGGCTTGTCATTGGGCGAGACCTCTAGACCATGGAGGACATCGATTGCCGCCTTGAGCTGCAGGTCATTGCTCTTGTCCTTGGGGACATAGTCGGAGGAAACATCCCTGACTTCGACGTCATTCTGCGAGTGACCGCTTTGGAGTTCGGAGGAGCGTTCCAGCTCGATATTGATATCGGGGGGGATGCCTGCGGCCTCGATCGAGCGGCCGGACGGCGTGTAATAGTAGGCTGTGGTTAGCCTGAGCGCACCCCATTTGCCTAGCGAATAGATCGACTGTACAGATCCCTTGCCGAACGACCTCGTGCCAATCACGGTCGCTCGCTTATGATCCTGAAGGGCGCCGGCAACAAGCTCGGAGCCCGACGCTGAACCGCCATTGATCAGCACGACCAACGGCTTCCCATCGGACAGATCGCCTTCGTCGGCACTAAAGCTCCGCGTATGGTCGGCATTGCGGCCACGAGTTGAGGCAACCACGCCGTTATTGAGGAAGGCATCGGACACCGAAATTGCCTGGTCGAGCAAGCCGCCCGGATTGTTGCGCAAGTCGATAACGTAACCCTTGAGTTTGTCTCCCAACTCCTTCTCAAGCGAAAAAATCGCGTTCTCGAGCCCTTCCTGCGTTTGCTCAGTGAACGAGGAGATGCGGATATAGCCGGTATCCTTTTCTTTGCCCACCACCTCTGACCTGACCGACTGCACCAGAATTTCCTCGCGGATGAGCGGCACATCATAAGGCGCCCCGCCCGCGCGCAGAATGGTGAGCGTGATTGGGGTGTTGATCATGCCACGCAGTCGTCCGACCGCCTCCAACATGGTCATATCCTGGATGTTGTCGCCATCGATTTTGATGATGAGGTCCCCCGCCATGATCCCGGCTCTCGCAGCCGGCGTATCGTCGATCGGGGCAATGATCTTGATGATGCCGTTCTCCATGATGCCCTCTATGCCGAGCCCTCCGAACTTGCCCTTGTTCCGAACCGACATTTCCCGGAAGGTTTTGGCATCAATGTAGGTCGAGTGGGGATCGAGTGAGGTCAGCATACCGTTGATTGCTGACTCGATGAGTTTTTCATCATTGGATTGGTCGACAAAGTCGGAGTGGATACGTTCGAACACATCGCTCAGCAGATTGAGCTGCTCCTCGGTAAATGCGTTCGACTCGGCGCGTGCCGCATCAAAATCGTGCCAAATCAACGTCGCGGACACAACACCCGCGAACGCCAAAGTAATTGTCCGTATGTTCATCGCGCTTTACCTCTCATCGGGCTTGTACGAAACTACCGAACCTCTCGGCGAGAAGCCGATCGCCACGCCATGCCCTTCCGAACTCAATTTATCATACGGACCTGTCTTCGCCAGATGGCGATTACCTCCGGCAGGTCGCTACGGATGTGCGTGCCATCAATATCGAAGGGTCCGGCCACTGGGTCGCGGAGGAGCAGCCAGAAGCCGTCGCCGAAGCGATACTGGCCTTTCTGCCGCCGTCTCAATAGTTGGAGGTGCAGTAACGAGTGAGGCGAACGAACCGGCCCTGGCGCGTAACAGACGGGCATCGGCAACATCATGCGTTCGCACAAGAAAGTCTATCGGGTGCCCCCACGCCGTTTTGCTTTCGGCCGCAACCCTCTGATCGACCGTTGCCCGGTTTCATAGGATAGTTTGCTGCATCTGCTCACGGCAGCAATTGGCCCATCGCGACATTTCGGTGCGACGCGGAATTCGGGCGCCATCGGGGCATAGCGGACATCGATCAAACCGCCCCGATCGAGTTTGGTTTATGAGTACGCGCTCTGGCAAGGCAGTGCCCTATTACTCTCGTGTGATGAGCACCTGCCTGTGTTGTGGGCTTCAGATCGCGAATTGGATGCCTTTTCCCACTGTAGCGGGTCAGCCAGGACGGCGATTTGCACCCGGGCTGTCTCGCGTCAGCAAGGGCGCGATGACTCACCAGGTCAATCAGGCAAACCGGCCTTGCGAAAACCTTCTATGAAGTGTGCTAATCCCGCTTCATCGTGGAACGGCTGCGTCCTTACAAAAGAGCTAATTGTAAAATGAGGATTGCTTATCATTAAATATTCGGCTTCACGCCGGGCCTCCTCAATTCGCCCAAGTTGGGCCAAAGCCGCCGCCAGATATCGTCGTGACATTGTTCGGTAGGTTTCTTCACGGCGCAGCGTTTGAATCGCCAAATCATATTGATGAGCTGCGTACTGAGCCTTTCCCAACAATAAGAAATACCAGCTGGATGGATAAGGATTCAAGCGGAACGCCTTCTCAAGCTGCTTGATAGCTTCGAGTGGCTGCCCACGTAGTGTTGTAAGGTCTGATTGTAATGCCCAAGCATCGGCATGATTTGGATCCAGCTCATGGGCAGTAGTGAATTCGGCATCCGATTCTTGAGCCATCGACCGTCATGTGCAATTACATAACCGCGAATGCAATGATTGCCGGCATCATTCGGATCCAGATTTACCGATTTACCGGCTGTCTCGACCGCAGGGCGAAGACTTTCGGCACCATAGTGAAGCCATCGGAGGAGCAAATGGAGAGCCAGCCAGCGATATGCTTCGGCGTAGCTGGGATCGAGCGCGATAGCCTCCTGAAAAATTGGCGATAAGCCTCCTTCGCGTCCTGCTCAGACTTCTCCGTCAGCATTCGGGCGCGGACACACAGGTCGTATGCCGCAATGCTCTTCGGCCGGTTGCGAGTAGGAGGCAATTTGAGTCGGCCGATAAGAGCTTCTACAATATTCTCTACAATCTCGTCCTGAACGGCGAAAACATCGGCCAGGCTTTCGTCAAAACGTTCCGCCCACAAGTGGCCGCCGTGGATCGCATCGATCAATTGAACGTTGATGCGCACCCTGTCTTGGGCTCGACGGGCGCTGCCTTCGAGCAAATAACGCACGCCGAGTTCACTTGCAATGCGTCGCACGTCCAGCGATTTTCCCCGATAGGCAAAAGTGGAATTGCGGGCGATAACAAACAGTCCGGCGTTCCGAAACAGATCTGTGATCAGATCTTCGGTGAGGCCGTCGGCGAAATAGGTCTGTTCCGGATCCGAGCTGAAATTAACGAAAGGAAGCACAGCGATCGAGGGGCGGTCAGGCAAAGTTGGGGATGCATTGAATAGAGGGGCCCTGGCTTCGCTTTGCACATGATAGATCCGCACGGGCTTAGAAAGATTTTTGAGCTTCTGTTCTCCGCCATCTTCGAAGTGGCATTCGATTTTGCCGACTACTTCGTCATGCACCTTGGCGGATATGCAAATCCCTTCGGGTTCGGCAAGGCCCTCGAGCCTTGAGGCGACATTGACGCCATCGCCGAATATGTCGCTGCCTTCACCTACGACATCGCCAAGATTGATCCCGATCCTGAGCTTGAACCGAAGCGGCTCAGGCGACGTCTCGTTTGCCTGGCTGAACTTCGTCTGTAACTCAAGGGCAGCCTTTACTGCATTCACTGCAGATGTGAATTCAACGAGCACCCCATCACCCATAAGCTTGACGATGCGGCCACCAAAGGACGCTGCCGCCGGTTCGATGATGCTCTTTTGCCGCTCCTTTAGAACTGCAAGCGTTCCTGCCTCGTCGTGTTCCATGGACCGGGAATAGCCGACGACATCCGCAACCAGGATTGCGGCCAGTCTGCGATGTGACATACCGTTGTTAGATGGCAAGCTCGATCCCTCTGGAGACCGTCCTATCTCCCAAGTCGCTCCTGGTATACTGCAACTTACAGCATGCCATTTTCCGCTGTAAGGGTCGAGCAAGGACGGTTTGCAGATTTTGGCTATCCAGGTGGCCCCCCGATAAGATCGGCCGTCCTGGAGTTGTTTGTCGCCACCCCCCTCGAAACAAGAATACCCCGCCTCTTGATGGTGAAATTACTTCCGAATTCGGCGGCATAGCGGACATGACCGGATTTGCTGGTGGTTCAACCATGTCGCGAATGACCCACAGCGGTCCTGAGGGGAGAGGACCGCCGTTGCGCGCAGTTATTGGAATTGCGGCCTACACGCTCCAGCCTTACTGACTCTGGTATTTGGAAGTCAGTCAGTAAAGGGAGACCGAAGCGTCGTCTATCACGACATGACACTGATAAAGTAGCCCGATTGCGCCGATGCTGCTAGACTCGAGAGTGAATGGTCGCCGATATTGACGCTACCCAAGAGCTGACGGAAAATGGCTTACTCGCTCCACACGCGGCTCGATGCGCCACCCGCCGCAGAGACGGAAAAGATTCAAGTCCTCGGAATCCCGAACGCCCGGTTCTTTGTGGATCGGTCCACCGAGGCGATATTGCAGGAGGGCTTGCTTGCTGTGGATCGAGAGGTTGCGTCGGTCCCGCCTGGCCCAAATGGCGAGCGCCCACCCGCGAATTTTCTCGCGCTTTCCGGCGGCGGCGAGAAGGGCGCTTTCGGCGCCGGCCTCATGGTGGGGTGGAGCGAGAGCGGCCAGCGTCCCGAGTTCAAGTTGGTGACCGGCGTCTCGACGGGAGCCCTGCTCGCTCCGTTTGCTTTTCTGGGCCCCTCTCGCGACCAGCAGCTCCGGCGCGTGTTCACCGACATCACACAGAAGGACGTCTTCAGTGCACGGTGGCTCATGGCGGCGCTTTATGACGATGCGCTCTCCGATACCGCTCCGCTCTTCACCTTGATCTCCGAATTTGTGAATGCAGAGATGCTGGCCGACATCGCCCGGGAATACTACAGGGGGCGGCTCCTGTTCATCGGCACCACTAACCTCGACGTTCAACGGCCAGTAATCTGGAACGTGGGTGCGATCGCGGCGAGCCAACACCCTGGAGCACTGGATCTTGTGCGCAAGATCCTGCTGGCCTCGTCGGCCATTCCTGGCGCATTCCCGCCAGTGTTAATCGAGGTCGAAATCGATGGACGACGCTACAGCGAAATGCACGTCGACGGGGGAGCGATTGCGCAGGCTTTCCTTTATCCACATGCCCTTGAGCTGTCGCGCGAAGCGGGCCGCCGCGGAATAGTGCGCGAGAGGAATGCCTACGTAATTCGCAACGGCCGCTTCGACCCCGATTGGGCGACCACGGAGCGCTCCTTCCTCAGCATCGCGCAACGAACTATTCGCACGATGTTACACTACAGCGGCATCAACGATGCGATACGGATCTATGCGACGGCGCAACGAGATGGCGCGCAGTTCCGTCTCGCCCACATCGGCACCGATTTTCAGTTTAAGCCGCACAAGCAATTCGACCAGGCTTACATGCGAGCGCTCTTTGACTACGCCTTCCAGAAGGCACTGAACGGCTACCCATGGGAAACGTCGATTGCGGCTGTGTATGGTGGGCGCATCGAAGCCGCGATCCTCTCGAGCCAATCTACTGCTGGTTCACCGAAGGCTTCGACGCGCCAGGACCCAGGAAGCGGAAGCGCGACTGAATGAGCTGAAACAAGACCCTTAGCATCAAATCCCTTCGCTTCCCGCACGACCGAAGAGTCCGATTGTGGCCCCAAGGCGACATCCCAGCTGCCAATTGCGATGCCCGGCTTTGAGGGGCAAGCTGCCGTACAGCCGACATGGTCATGAAGTCCGAATCTGACCGATACTGTCGAAAAAGGAGGCTTGAGTTTGCCTGCGAATACTGATTCGGTTGCTTGAACGAAGGCGGTGTTCGGAGGCGGCAATGATGGGTCGACGGGATCGGGATCAGGCGAACCTGTTCTATGAATTCACCCTCGATGAGGTGATCCCAGGGAACCACTTGTTGCGACGGCTCGATGTGTTCGTCACGGCAGTGCTGGCTGATCTGCACGAACAGTTGCAGCCCTTTTATAGCGACATTGGCCGGCCTTCGGTTGATCCGGAGCTGATGATGCGCATGCTCATTGTTGGCTACTGTTACGGCATCCGCCACGAGCGCAAGTTGTGTGAGGAGGTCAAGCTGCACCTGGCCTATCGCTGGTTCTGCAAGCTAGACCTCGATGATGCGGTTCCACATCATTCGACATTCTCGGAGAACCGGCTGAATTGCTACCGCGAGAGCGACATTTTGCGTCATGTGTTTGAGCGCGTGGTCATGGCGTGCATGGCGCAGGGTCTGGTCAAGGGCGAGGGTTTTGCTGTTGATGCCAGCGTTATGGAGGCCAATGCCAGCCGCTATCGCGGCAAGGCGCCTGACGAGATCGACTGGACGCAGTCTGGCCGGCAAAGTCGGGCGGTTGCTGAATATCTTGCGTCACTTGAGCAAGAAGAGCCAAATTCGGATCGCAAATCACCGAAGGTGATCTCGCTGTCTGATCCGTCATCGGCCTGGACCGCCAAGGCCAACAAACGGGTACAGTTCGGCTACGGGCTCAATTATTTGATCGACATCGAGAACGCGGTGATCATCGACGTGGAAGCAACACCGGCACGCACCTACGACGAGGTAGCGGCCACCAAGACGATGATCGAGCGCACTCGAGAGACAGCTCGATCTGAAACCCAATCGGCTCGTTGCCGATACGGCGTATGGAACGGGCAAGTTCCTTGGCTGGCTTGTCGACACCGGCATCACGCCACACATCCCGGTGTGGGAGAACGATAAGCGTGAGGACGGCGCGTTCTCGCGCAGCGACTTCACATTCGATAAAGACAAGAACGAGTACCGATGCCCGGCTGGAAAGGTGTTGCGGACGACCGGCAGGATTCATGACGGCGGTATGATCCGCTATCGGGCGAGCAAGTTCGATTGCGATCCCTGTCCATTGAAGCCGAAGTGCTGCCCAAATATGCCAGCGCGGCAAGTGCCGCGCGATGTGAACGAAGCGGCTCGCGACTGCGCTCGTGCACTGATGGGAACGCCGCAGTTCGAGAAGTCCCGCGATGAGAGGAAGAGGGTTGAGATGCGCTTCGCGCACCTCAAAACACACCACGGCTTCGAGCGCATGCGGCTAAGGGGGCTTTCTGGTGCTCGCGACGAGTTCCACCTCGCAGCCATCGTTCAGAACCTGAAGACGATGGCGCTGCGTCTTCTCGGGCCGCCGCCCGAACCGAAAACCGTCGTCTTTGCGTGAGCCGTCGCCGTGCTCGGGGCCTCCACCGCGCGGCACTACCAACCAAAGCTGCAAAGCTAGTGCGTTGGCTTATCCCACCGCTGGCAAGGAAAGCCCGCTATGCCAAGGGCTTTTTCGACAGCATCGGCCCGATTCGCGACATTCACGAGCTGGTTACCGAGCCAAGCCGGCTCCTGAGTGGGATCGCTTTGAAATCGGGTCGGCTAATATTCTGGTGCCGCGTCTGAGATCGGAGTGTATTCCCAACAATGTAGCTCGATACATTAAGCTGGAAGCTGGGCCGTGGCCGATGTCGCCTATAGGACAGCATGGCGGCCCGTTACTCAAGCCGGGTACTACTTGTTCAATTGAAAGTCGTGGTTGATGGTGCCAAGTGTAGCCTTCGCCCGAATGGTCAGGACAAGCTAATGTGACGTACAAGCGGTCGCGGCGGTCGAATTCTTTCTGCATCACCCGCGGGGCGGCGGGCGCAGTGGTTGCTGCGCTCCTGAGCGCGCCGGCAGTTGCCCAGGAGTTGGAAGTCCGCCGCTGGAATCAACTGCCGATCGACCAGAATTTTTTCACCGCCAATTATGCGCACGCCACGGGCGAAATTGCCTTTGATCCCGTGCTTCAGATCGAAAATGCTGAAGTCGAGATGGACACTTGGCTGTTCGGCTACATCCGGACGTTCGAGCTCATGGATAAGACGGCGCGGATCGAGATCAGGCAACCTTGGAAGCAAGGAACCTGGAGCGGGACAGTCGCCGGAACACCCACGTCGATCAACCGGGAGGGGCTCGATGACACGTTCGTGCGATTTGCCGTCAATTTGATTGGCGGCCCGCCATTGAAGGGTAAGGCGTATGCCGAATACCGCGCAGCCACGGATATCGAAACGATCGTCGGCGTAGCTCTCGGAGTACAACTCCCGACAGGCCAGTACATGGAAGACAAGCTCATCAACCTGGGAAGCAACCGCTTCACCTTCCGGCCTCAGCTTGGCGTGCAACAGAAGCTCTACAATTGGTCCCTCGAAGCGACAGGCACGGTGTTCATCTACACGGACAACCCGTCTTTCTTTAACGGAAGCCACCGTGAGCAGGAGCCGCTCTTCTCGATCGATGCAAGTCTTGAGTATGATTTTCCCTCAGGCGTGTGGGCGTCCGCCGCAGCTGGGATTGGCGTCGGCGGCCAATCGACTGTGAACGGCATCGAACAGGACGACCGCCGGCAGGACATCGGCTGGTCCATCAGCGCAGGCTTTCCCCTCACGCGCCAGCTGGCATTCAAGGCGACCTACCTCAATACTGACCATTTCACAGACGTTGGCATCTCATCCGACACGGTGGTCTTAGGTCTCCTTGCCACATGGTAGTAGGCCGATACTAGCGCTGAATTCCGCTTTTGATGCTGTGGACGGCTCCTCCACCTGGCGCGCAAAAGCGCCATAGGATTGGTTGCTGGTGAGGTGACCACGATTCGGAGGAGCTCGATATGCAAGCGGTGACGACAATCGGTTTCGACATTGCGAAGTCTGTTTTCCAGGTTCACGGCATTGACGCAGAGGGCCAGGGCGTTGTTCGCCAGCGACTCAGGCGGTCACGGGTTCTCGGCTTCTTCAAGAAGCTTTCGCCTTGCGTGGTTGGTATGGAGGCATGCGCCTCCTCGCACTACTGGTCACGCGAGTTGCAGGCACTCGGGCACACGGTTCGATTAATGCCGCCGGCCTATGTGAAGCCGTATCTGAAACGCCAGAAGAACGATGCGGCCGATGCCGAGGCCATTTGCGAGGCGGTGCAGCGGCCAAGCATGCGGTTCGTGCCGACCAAGACACCCGACCAGCAAGCCTGTCTGATGCTCCACCGTACGCGGCATCTGTTCATTCGCCAGCAGACTGCGCTGATCAATGCGATCCGCGCCCACCTTGCCGAGTTTGGCATTGTCGCACCGGTCGGCCGCAATGGCGTCGAGGAGCTGCTCGATGTGGTCGCCGATCCCGACGATGGACGCGTGCCCGAGATTGCGCGCGAGTGCCTGGAGGCACTGGGCAGTCAACTACGGCGGCTGAAGCGGCAGATCCTGACGTTCGACCAGCGTATCAACGCCTGGCATCGCTCAAGCGAGACTAGCCGTCGGCTCGACGAACTCCCCGGGGTCGGCCCGGCGCTGGCAACCGCGCTGGTCGCCAGTATCCCCGATCCGAGAGTGTTTCGATCGGGACGCGACTTCTCAGCCTGGGTTGGACTCGTGCCGAAGCAAAACTCCAGTGGAGGCAGGGAGAGGCTCGGCAACATCACCAAACAGGGCGACCGATACCTGCGCTCGCTGTTCTGCGCTGGCGCGTTGGCGGTGATCCGATACGCCAAAATCCACGGCACCAAGCATCGGCCATGGCTTGCCAAGCTGCTGGAACGGCGGCCAACAAAGGTGGCCGCGATCGCGCTCGCCAACAAGATTGCGCGCATGGCCTGGGCGATGATGGCCAAGGGCGAGCGTTACAGGGAACCCGTCGCACTGGCTCGCTAGGGCAAGGCGACTTCCGACGAGATCGCGCCGGCAACGGCGTGATGTGAAGGTTGGAAAGGACTGACAGCACGTAATGCAGAACCGGTCGATCCGGTGATCAGGACAACCCACTTGGGCCATTGCATTGTCGAATGCGAGCTTTTGACCGGGACCTGATCCGCGGAAGGCATTATGGCCAGCGGCCCTGTGAGCCGCGCTCAAAGGCCGAACACATGGCTGCTACGACCAGCGCTGCGACGTGAAGAAGTGCCTTGACAGCTCGGAGCCGTCCACACATGGCCCATCGCGTCATTTCGCTGCGCTGCGGAATTTGGTCGCTATCGGGGCATAGCGGACATCGATCAAGCGGCGTCGATCAAGCACCATTTATGAGTACGCGCCCTAATTCAGTCGCTTCCCATGCTGGGCCTACTTCAACTGGCCCTTCCCGGTTTCTACGGGCCGCCTGATTTCTAATAAAGGACCCGGATGCACGAGCGGTTGGGCTCGGGCTAAATCAGACTTCGCCGCACGAATCACCAGCCCCTGCACTGGCGCGCCTGCTTCCATGCGTAATTCGGCTTGGATGATTTTCGACTGCAGGCCGAAGAGGTTGAGCGTCTGCTCGACGTAAGCCTGGGCATGACTGTAACGACCGTGCGGCTCCAGGCGATAGTTGACACCGGTGCTGTCTCCGACCGCGTGTTCGAGCGTGAACACGAAAAGCCCGTTCGGGCGCAGTGCTCCTGCGACCGCAGCGATGACGCCCTTCAGGTCGCCGAAATACACGAGCGTGTCGGCCGACACGATCAGGTCGAACGCTTGGCTGTTGTTGCGCAAGTACTCGGTCAACTCAGCTTTCATCAGTGCGTGGTAGACGTTCTTGTCCTTCGCGTGTGCCAGCATCCCTTCGGACAGATCCACGCCGACCAACCGGCGTGCAAAAGGCGCGATGATTGCGCCGCAGAGTCCCGTTCCACATCCCGCGTCCAGCACGTCGAGGCGATGTGAAGGCTCAATGCCGTACTCTTCCAGCGCTGCCGCGACTAGCGATGGCGCACGATACGACAGCCTCCCAAGCTTCGATTCGAAGGTCGATGCAAAACCGTCAAAGATTGTCTCGACGAAATCATTTGATGCTCGTTCGGGCACATCTCGACCTGTGCAGGCCGCCAACATATGCCGCGCAATTGGATCCCTTGGCTCTTCTTCGAGCCATTCTCCGTAGATTTTCACCGCCTCACCGATCTGGCCCAGCGTGCAGTGCGCCAAGGCCAGCAGTTTTCGCGCTTCGCGGTGCTTCGGTCTGAGCGTGATGACTTTGCAGTAACACACCGCGGCTTCTTCAGTGCGCTTCAACCCGTTGAGCAGAATGCCCAGATTGGTGTACGCGTCGATATGTTCGGGATTCCGTCGGATGGCTGCGCGATACGCGGCTTCCGCTTCGACCGGCTGTCCGGTCGCCCGCAACAACACTCCTAGATTGTTGTGGGCGTTCGCGTGGCTCGGATCGATGGCAATCGCACGCTGGTACGAGTTCGATGGCGGAGTCCAGCCTATCGTCCGATTGGAAGACGATGCCGAGGTTGCTGAACCAGTCCGCTTTATCGGGCACGAGCGCGAGGCTCCGCTCGATGAGCGTGAGGGCTTCGTCGTTCCGTCCTCGTTGATGCGCGAGCACGCCGGCGTAGTGCAACGCACGTGGATGATCGGGCGCTGTCTCGAGCACCCGGCGGTACAGTGCGTGGGCCTCGTCGAACTGCTGGTTTTTTTGCAGAAGGATCGCGAACGAGACCGCCTCCTCGAGCGTCAACTCACGCGTCGGTGATTTTGACGGTTCCATGACCTGTCCAGGCAGGTTCCCTCCGCCCGGTCTCCAGTCGAACGCGGTCCTAGCCGCCTTTGTGGGCTTTGATGTCGAACTTGAAGTGAATCCCCGCATCGAGGGACCCGTCTGCCTTTTGCGGCCTGTACTCGAAATCGACCTTGGCGAACGCCAGACTAACGGTCTCCGATCCCGTGTTGTCGCTGGTGTCGCCGAGTGCGACACCAGTGATGATGACGTCGTTCATCTTGATGATGAGATACTCCTGCTGGCCTTTGCCCGCCCTGCGCTGTGTGATGGTGGCGTCCTTCAAATGCCCACCCGTCGCGCACGCCGCCAGCAGCCTCGGAGTCGCCTTGTCGATTTTGTGAACGATGGCGAGATCCTGGAAAGTCGCCCTGCCAGCGCCGCCGCCACCGCCGGTGCCAATGTTCCCGGCATTTGTGACACCCCAGGAGAACGACAGCACCTCGATTTCGTCTTTGTGTTTGACATCGAGGGATTCCCCTTTGATGTCCCCAATCTTTGCAAAAATGTCTGATGCCATCTGGACACCTCAACGCTCCTCACACCGACAGGCCACGAACGCAGCCCGAGGAGTAGAGACCCCGATTTTTTGGGAGTCAAGGCCTTCGGGCGTTGAGATTTCCTGTGGCGGCAGCAAACCTTTGACATAAAGGCAGGGAGACAAATTTCACGATGCCTTACAAATCGGCGTCGGCCGTGGCGTCCACTGGATGGCGCCCATCTAAGTCTGCTTGTGGCCGATACTGTTGCAAAACGATTTTGCACCCACCCGGACGCAATTTTGATTCAAGAAACTAGCTTGCCGAGCAAGATTGATTTACTGCACGCGCCTGTTTGATCTGATTATTGCATGCCAGGTAATGGGTACCGACTTTTGCAACAATATCGGCCCTAAGCCGAAGCCCAACCGTTCAGTCATCATGTCGGCAAGTGGGGGGTAAAGCGGGCATTCCACAGACATCGTCAAACGGAAGGTTTTGACCCGAAGCCGACGTCAACTTATCAAGTGTGTTTTGAACTCGGGGCTACTGTCTACTTACGTGGAGCGGCTGATGATTTTGAAGATTGGAAGGCAGCTGGCTGTGCCGGCTGGGGATGGGACGATGTCCGGCAGAATTTTGAAGCAATTGAGCCGAGGCTCAAGGATTGGCAGTACTCGAGAGAATGCTCATTCACTCACTGAGCAATATCTTACCGCGGCCGAACAACTTGGTCTGCCTGTCAATCGCGATTTCAACGGCGCAGATCAATATGGTGTCGGATACAATCCAGTGAATATTCATCGCGGACGCCGGATGTCGTCCGCAACAGTGTTTCTGAAGCCAGCCGCAAGAAGGCCAAATCTCAAGATTGAAACTGACGCGTCAGTCACGAGTGTTCGGTTCGAAGATCGGAAAGCCATCGGCGTTGCATATCTGCGCAATGGAGTGAAGAAATTGGCCCGGGCGCAGCGCGAGGTCATAGTGTCAGCTGGCGCAATAAACACACCGCAACTCCTGCAACTCTCGGGCATCGGACCTCCGGAATTACTGTCACGCCACGGAATTGAAGTGGTCGTGGCCAATGAAGCGGTAGGTCGCAATCTGCAGGACCATGTGTGTTACGATCATGTTTACAGGATGCAGGTGCCGACACTCAACCAAGAACTCAGGCCTCGGCATCGCAGAGTGTGGGTTGCTTTGCGGTATCTATTGGGTCGAAGAGGTCCTTTGGCCTGTGGGGGAACCCACGCAGGCGGATTTGTGTTCTCACGCGAAGGCCTGAACCGCTGTAATATACAGCTCTATTTCACACCGTCCTCCTATGAGCTCACTTCAGTTAAGCCTGATCCGTTTCCGGGCATGATGCTGGGTTTCTCGAACTGTCGGCCGACAAGTTTGGGATCCGTCGAAATCAGATCGGCGTCGCCGTTCGATCCTCCTGCCATACAGCCTAATTTCCTTTCCACCGATCACGACATTACGGAGATGTTGGAAGGCGCCCAATTCATAAGAAAACTTTCGGCTACGCCGCCCCTGGCCACAGTTATCGCGGAAGAGGTGAAGCCGGGGCCTTCGATTTAATTGGACGCTGATATGGTCGCCGACATAAGAGCTCGCAGCTATTCTGTTTTTCATCCTTGTTGCACGGCCCGCATGGGTCTGGACGGAGTTGTAGATCAAAAATTGCGAGTCCACGGTGTAAAAGGGCTCCGCATTATTGATGCTTCAGTGTTTCCCAACATCACTGGAATGGTCAAACCTCAACAGCGCGCCTGAAGGCATCCCCTATCTGAAAACGAGGATGGCGGAATATGGCGGACCGAACTCCTACCCGAACTACTCGGTTGCGTGGGCGATGGCGGGCTCGACACCCGCGACTTGGTGCATCAATGCCTGCCAGGGCGGCGGCCAAAATCAGGGAATGGTCATGCGCTGGGGCAACCGCATCAAGGCGAAGGGAGAGATCCGCAGACAATATACGCATCTGATCGACGTTGGTCCGACCATTCTTGAGGCTGCCGGCATCCCCGAACCCAAATGGGTGAATGGGGTTGAACAAATCCCGATCGCCGGCACATCGATGACTTACTGTTTCGAGGATGCGCAGGCGCCCGACCGCCACACTGTTCAGTACAACGAGTGCACCGGCAACCGATCGATTTATCACGACGGCTGGCTGGCCTGCGTCATGCATAGAGCGCCGTGGGAAGACCATCCCCGCGTCGATGACTACGCCAAGGACAAGTGGGAACTCTATCATGTCGCGGAGGATTTCGGCCAGCCACCGATCTCGCGGCAAAGATGCCGGAAAAGCTGAAGGAGATGCAGGACCTCTTCCATGCGGAAGCCATCAAATTTGGTGTCTACCCGCTGGATGACCGCTCGTTCGAGCGGCTGAACGCAACCAATGCCGGGCGGCCGGAGATCATGGCGGGGCGAAAAGAAATGACTCTTTATGCCGGAATGACCGGTATGGCAGAGAACGTGTTCATTGACACTCTGAGCCGGTCATACATGGTGACCGCCGATCTCGATATTCCGGAAGGCGGCGCGGAAGGCGTCATCATCTCGCAAGGCGGTCTGTTCGGTGGCTGGGTTTTGTATGTCAAGGATGGCAAACCGAAGTTCGGCTACAACTGGCTGGCGCGCGAGAGATATTTCATCGAAAGCTCGGAGCCTCTGCCGACCGGCAGGGTGACTCTTGTCTACGACTTCAAGTATGACGGCGGCGGGCTGCACAAGGGCGGTCGCGGCACGCTATCGATTAATGGCAAGCAAGTCGGCGAAGGCCGCATCGAAAAGACGCACGGGGCCGTCTGGTCTCTTGCCGGCGAGACCGCCGACGTTGGGATGGACGCCTACTCTCCAGTGGTGGACGACTATGACCCCTGGGACAACGCGTTCAAGGGAACGATCAACTGGATCAAGGTAGCGCACAAGGACTGACGGCTCGTGGTGGTGCTAGTCAACCCCTGAGCGAGGGGGGCGGCCCGCCGCCGGGGCCTTCAATTCTAGGTCAGGCCAGAGAGCTGGGCGAGGCTGTGTACGAAATCGAACTCTTAGCTATCGTCTTCCTCAATTTCCATCGTCGAAAGCTCGATGCCGCTCAAATTTTGCGAGGCGTTGCATGGTGTCTGATCGCAACGTTTGCGTGAGGGGGGGGGTCTTGTGCTGGGCAGCGCTTGCCATGACTATCAATCTCATAGGTGAGAGGCCGAAGAAGGGCGCGCTGGCAAAACTGGATCAGGCGGCGCGATGATCCGCAATCCTTCCATCTCGCTCTTAACCGACAAAGGCCGCCGACAACCAGTAGAAGATCGCCGCCATCATGGCCGACATCGGAATTGTGACGAACCAGGCGATGACAATATCCTTGGCCACGCTCCAACGAACTGCCGAAAGGCGCCTGGACGCGCCAACGCCAATGATAGCACCAGTGATGGTGTGAGTCGTTGACACGGGGATCCCGAGATAAGTGGCCCCAAAGAGGGTCATAGCACCTGCTGTCTCTGCGCAAAAACCCTGTTGCGGCGTCAGTCTGGTGATTTTCGAACCCATCGTATGAACAATGCGCCACCCGCCGAATAGTGTGCCAAGACCCATGGCTGCTTGGCAGGCCAACACCACCCAAAAAGGCACACTGAACTCGGCGCCGGTCATTCCGTGACTGTAGAGCAACACAGCGATGATCCCCATGGTCTTCTGCGCGTCGTTGCCGCCATGGCCTAACGAGTAGAGTGAGGCTGATACGAACTGCAACTTGCGGAATATGCTATCGGCGAAAGCCGGCGTTGACCTCAGGAACGTCCAAGCAACGGTGAAAACCATTAGCAGCGCCAAAAAGAAGCCAACTGCTGGCGACAGAAAAATCGCCAAGACCGTCTTGATAAGACCTCCCCAGACAATGGCGCTGAACCCCGCCTTCGCAAGTCCGGCACCCACGATACCGCCGATGAGGGCATGCGAGCTGGAGGTTGGGATGCCGAGCCGCCAGGTGACGATGTTCCACACGATGGCGCCCATCAAAGCGCCAAAGATCACGCTGTCGTCGACCAAGCTCGGTGTCACAATACCCGACCCAACGGTCTTAGCGACGTGCAGACCGAAGAACATAAAGGCAATGAAGTTGAAGAAGGCGGCCCACGCCACCGCATATTGCGGCTTCAGGACCCGGGTTGAAACGATAGTAGCGATCGAATTAGCTGCATCATGCAAGCCGTTGAGAAAATCGAAAAGTAGCGCTACTCCGATTAGCACAATTAAGTAGAACGAGATCGAACTAGCGTCCATGCGCGGTCTCGATCTGTCTACATGTGCTCGATCAGAATGCCATTGACGTGGCTAGCAACGTCTTCGAACCGGTCGGACACTCTTTCCAAATGATCGTAGATTTCTGAACCAATGATGAAGGCAAGCGCGTCCTGCCGTCCCTTGCCGCGGTAGAGCGCCTTCAGTCCGGTGTCCCGTAACTGGTCCGATTGTTCTTCCAACTTTGCGACCTGTTCTGTTAAAACGTTCACCCGATTGGCGTTGACCTGCATTGCATGGAGCAACGGGACTATTTCAGCCGTCAAGGCCGCAGCCTGGACAATTACATCGCCCATCTTACGCATTGGCTCTTCGAACTCGGTCACTTCGTAGAGAATGATCGCCTTGGCAGTCTGGTTCATCTGGTCGATGGCATCGTCCATCGCAGTAATCAGGGCCTTGATGTCGCTTCGGTCGAAGGGCGTGATGAAACTGCGGCGGATGGCCAAGATAACTTCATGGGCAACGAGGTCAGCCTCATGCTCTTGGCCGAAAAGTTTGTTGCAGAGCTCCGGCACCTCGAGGTCCGCCATTGAGCAGGCTGCGGAGGGTTTCGGAACCGGCCTTCAGGATTGCGGCATGCCTGTCAAAAAGCAGGAAAACTTCTCCTCGTGCGGCATGATCTTCTGAAACCAGCTCATCATGGGAAGCCCCGTGCGCTCCTAGCAGCCGTGCTCAGGCCAAGGCTGTGGCAAAGTCAGGTAAATGCTGCACCACTAGCCGCTTTGATTAGTGTCAATGCGACAAGTGGATATAGCGGCATTGCCAGCAAGGCTTACCATGCCTTGATTTCAGGGCTGGGTGAAGTGCGGCAATACGCGCGGGTCGCACTTATCTGTCTCAACTCGCGAGTAGGTGCAGCAACCAACATCCTTTTGAGAAAGTGTTGCTACACGACTGTAATATCCTTATGCGGGCCGAACGGCTTTACAATTGAGGCTGAGTGCCGCTTGGAGCTGCCCAATTGCCGGAGGCTGCGGCGGGGCCGGAGACCGTTGCAGCTTGGCCGCCCAGGGTCACACCCGAGAAGACAACCATGAACGCTAGGACCAAGGTGCGGAGCTCCAACATGGGGATACAATCAGTTTCGCAAACCCGAAGTCACTCCTGACCTCGCTGCAGGTTTGCCGAATGGACCGCTGGCTTCGGGAACCGATACGGCATCGTGTACGTGGACTTCAAAACGCAGAAGCGCACGCGCGTCGTTCTTTCGCGAAACTGCGCGGCACAATGCGGTGGCATAACCCCAGGCGTCCCGCCGGTCGCCCTAACCTTTGCCGGGGCAATCGGTGCGAGGACACGGTCGGCAATATCACCGTGATGGTTAAAGGCATTTAGACGCTGAGACGCCGGAGTTCCTATTCACCTTTTCCGCGCGCTAAAGTGCTTGCAGTTTCGACATTCGGAGGCACATTAGCGATACGAAACATGGGCGCCTCTCTTTACGAACCAATTAACGTCTACAAGCCCCTCGCGCCGGACATCGGTATCGTCGATGGCCCTTTCGAATATCTGACGATAGGCGGAATCAGACTGCCGCTTCCGTTCACAACTCGGATGACGGTGGTGCGCCTCTTGAACGGCGACCTCTTCCTTCATTCGCCGATCAAGTTCGATGAGAGACTGGCCGAGGAACTGCAGGGTCTGGGGAGAGTTCGCCATCTCGTGTCGCCGAACCAATTCCACTATGCGCATATCGGCGAATGGGCGAAGGCGTTTCCCGAAACCATCTCCTGGGCGTCACCACGTGTGCGGCGACGGGCACAGGCACGGCAAGTGGATATCGACTTTACGAGAGACCTCGAGGTCGATGCGTTCGAGGAATGGCGTCGGGAGATCGACCAACTGCTTTTTCCGGGCGGCTATTTCAAAGAGTTCATTTTCTTTCACAAGGATTCAAGGACGCTGATACTCACTGATACGATCATTAACATCGAATTAGACAAGATCTCCGAGCCCTGGCGAACGGCTAACAAGCTTGCTGGGATGTACCATCCCTACGCCCAAATATTCTTCGGGATGCGTCTGCCGCTACTCGTCCAGCGGCGAAAGGCAAAGGCGGCGATCGGAAAGATCTACTCATGGCAGCCGCAGCGAATTGTGCTCAGTCATGGCCGTTGCTTTGATGCGCATGCCGACAAGGTCATTCGCAGGATATTTGGTCCACCGCCCCATTGAGGCAGTTCGTCCGCGACGGGCGTGTTGGGCCTGACGCGGGGCCACGCGCGAGCGACAGGATATATTAGGAAACCCCGCCAGCGCGGCTCTCTTCCGTGCGACGCGACGCGATCAGTCGCCTTTGATCGAATGTGCGCTTCGCAAAGGGACTGGATGGCAGCAGAACTTAAATCTAGGCCGTGAACCCATAAATCTGCCGGGCGGACAATTCGCCAGAGTCCGCTATGCCCCGATAGCGGCCAAATTCCGCTCGCAGTGTGTGGAGGCTCCGAGCTGTCAAGGCACTTCTTCACGTCGCAGCGCTGGTCGTAGCAGCCATGTGTTCGGCCTTTGAGCGCGGCTCACAGGGCCGCTGGCCATAATGCCTTCCGCGGATCAGGTCCCGGTCAAAAGCTCGCATTCGACAATGCAATGGCCCAAGTGGGTTGTCCTGATCACCGGATCGACCGGTTCTGCATTACGTGCTGTCAGTCCTTTCCAACCTTCACATCACGCCGTTGCCGGCGCGATCTCGTCGGAAGTCGCCTTGCCCTAGCGAGCCAGTGCGACGGGTTCCCTGTAACGCTCGCCCTTGGCCATCATCGCCCAGGCCATGCGCGCAATCTTGTTGGCGAGCGCGATCGCGGCCACCTTTGTTGGCCGCCGTTCCAGCAGCTTGGCAAGCCATGGCCGATGCTTGGTGCCGTGGATTTTGGCGTATCGGATCACCGCCAACGCGCCAGCGCAGAACAGCGAGCGCAGGTATCGGTCGCCCTGTTTCGTGATGTTGCCGAGCCTCTCCCTGCCTCCACTGGAGTTTTGCTTCGGCACGAGCCCAACCCAGGCTGAGAAGTCGCGTCCCGATCGAAACACTCTCGGATCGGGGATACTGGCGACCAGCGCGGTTGCCAGCGCCGGGCCGACCCCGGGGAGTTCGTCGAGCCGACGGCTAGTCTCGCTTGAGCGATGCCAGGCGTTGATACGCTGGTCGAACGTCAGGATCTGCCGCTTCAGCCGCCGTAGTTGACTGCCCAGTGCCTCCAGGCACTCGCGCGCAATCTCGGGCACGCGTCCATCGTCGGGATGCAACCAATCCTATGGCGCTTTTGCGCGCCAGGTGGAGGAGCCGTCCACAGCATCAGGAGCGGACCTCCGGATTGCTATTCTTGGGGGCAGTGTGGCCGGATCAGGAGGAAAAGGCGTTTTTGTTATCTGCGAGAAATTCGGAGAGCGACCTGGGCTTTCGGCCGAGGAGCATCGGAAGATCGGGCGAGATAGCATTCTCGGCGGCGATGTACGCAGACGCAATGTGGGCCAGATCAAACGCGCGCCAGTTTGGAATCCCCACCGCGAGCAGACGGGATACGAAATCTTCAGGCGCGACAGGCTCATACGCGATCGCATGGCCGGCAACCGCGGCAAGCGCAGACGCAACCTGTTCGTAATTGTGCGTGGCCGGCCCGGTCAGCATGTACTCTTTAGCGGCGTGTGCGGTGGGATTGTCGAGAATGACCGCTGCGGCAGCGCCTACATCGCTGGCGTCGACGAGGGGAAAACGGTCGCGCCCCATCGGGGCTGAAAGCCGTCCTTCGCGCCGAACCGCATCTGCGACGCGCAGCAGGTTCTGCATATAGAGGTGCGGCTTAAGGAGCGTCCAGTCTGCCGAACCTTCTCGGATTTCTTCGTCGATTTCGTGATGCTCGCGCATCAACGCTATTGGAGACTCGGGGGATGCGCCGATAGCGGATAGCTTAACTATGTGCCGCCCCCCGGCACGACGGGCGTGGGCGAGCACGCGCTGATGCTGTGAAACCGAGTCCGGGCTATCCCGGCCAGCCAGAAGCATGACGTAAACGCCCTCGAGCGCTCTGGCGAGCGACTTGTCATCGTCGAAACTGCCCTGCATAACCTGGACACCATCTGGCCCGGTAAATCCGGATGCCCTTCGCACAAGTGCGCGAACCTCGGCACCGGCTGTGACAAGGGCATTCAATGCTGCGCTTCCGACTTGGCCCGTTGCCCCGGTGATCAGAATCATCGATACAATTCACCTCTTGTTTGCGAAGTCCTTCAGGGTTCGGCCGATCTATGGAGGGTTACTGGCTGATTCTCGGCACCAGGATCACCGACCAAGCGGCACAACATGAGTATAATAGGCTCTGGGCACCGATCGCGGAGAAATATCAAGCGCGCCTAAATCCGACAAAGATTCCGCCATTGTTGAAGGAAGCACGTAACACCTCGCGCGTTATCATTGCCGAGTTTCCTTCATACCAGATGGCCAAAGCCTGCTACGAAGATCCGGCTTATCAGGAAGCCCGTCAGTTTGCATTGCAGGCCTCGCTGCGCGACCTGCTCATCTTCGAAAGGGAGATTGCATGGCCATGAACTCGCTCTGATCGCAGAATAGAAAGGCTAAGCGTCTGCTCAGGGTCACTTGCTTCCGTTTGACGATGTATGTGTCCGCCTTACCCCCCAATTGCCAACATGGTGACTGAACTGTTGGGCTTCGGCTTAGAGCCGATTTTGTTGCAGAAGTCGTCGGCGAATGGGCAAAGTCCCTCTCCTGGCGTTGTTGAAGAACTGCCGAGCGCCTGTTTTTCCGCCACTCCATGGGGAGCGGCGGCACTGACTTCCTTATTGAGACGCGGGACACTGCTGCAACACAGCGGGGTCTACGCAACGCATCGGTCAATTGCGTCGGTTCAGCGATGTCTGGGGATAGTCTGCACTCGCGCTGATTGCTGCCGAAACGTTCAGGGCGGCGAACCGTCGCGTCGTGCCATGACTATGGAGAAGGACTCTCTCCTTTGCAAAGGAGCAGTCTCAACGCACGGAAACGCAGTAGAAAGCGTCCGCCACTTCACGTGTTTTTATATGCACCGCCGAGGCTTGACCTCGCTCGGGACGTTCCGGGTGTGGTGAGTACGGCGTGCGCTGATCTGTGCTCAGGCTGCGGCCGATGCGCCCAGCAGCCCGTTCCGGAGCATCTGGGAGGAAAAATCATGCGTAATCTTCGACGCAGAGAATTTATCGTTCAAGGCAGCGCAACTCTCGCCGCAATTGCGGGCCTTTATGCTTCGCGTCTGGTCCACGCTTTTCCAGCGCGGCCAGGAGAGGAAGTTATCCCCTGGCTCGATCAGCCGGCGGCAGTTCCCGATCCGATAGCGGTCCAGACCCAGCTTGTCTGGGAGGATCTGGATAGCTGGATAACTCCAAACGACAAGTTCTTCAGCATCTCGCACTTCAATCGACCAACGATTGATGAGAAGTACGTGGTCCCTCGAGATCGGGGGCTTGGTCAAGAAGCCCTTGAAGTTAGCGCTAACTGACATCAAGGCGCGCCCGCGCCAGGAGGTCGTTTTCACCGTGGAATGCTCGGGCAACCATGGGTTCCCCTTTGTCACCGGCCTTATCGGTAATGCCCGTTGGGCAGGCACGCCGCTCGCCCCAATCCTTGAGGAGGCCGGCGTCCTGGATAAAGGTATCGAGGTTGTCTTTTTCGGCACCGACAAGGGCGAAGTCACGATACGCGACATGAAAATGCAACAGGAGTTCGCTCGCAGCATGTCGCTCGCCGATGCGATGAACCCCGACAATCTCCTCTGCTACGAAATGAACAGAGTAACCCTGCCGGCACCCAATGGCTTCCCGTCTGCGGCTGATTGCTCCAGGCTGGTACGGGATCGCCAACGTCAAGTGGCTGAAGCGGATCGAGGTTCGCGACACCCGCTTCATGAGCCTGCTGATGGCACGCGACTATGTCACCATCCGGGAGGAAGAGCACAACGGCGAGACCGTGTGGACTGAGACCTCGGTCGGCCGAGCCCGGCTGAAGTCCGCGCCCGCGAAGGTCACCCGGAAAGACTCAGACTACCGGATCATCGGGGCAGCTTGGGGGCTGCCGATCGACAGGGTGGAAGTGCAAATCGATCAAGCTGCATGGGCACCAGCGGCCATCGATCACAGCGAGGAGGCCGAACACGCCTGGAAGATTTGGTCCTTCGATTGGGCAGATCCGTCCCCTGGAGAACACACTGTCACCTCGCGCGCGATCGGCACTACAGGGCAAATTCAACCGGCAATGGATGACCCCTTGATCGCTAAGAAGCACACCTACTGGGAGAGTAACAGGCCAAGTGACTCGCCAATCCGCATCGCTTGAGGAACTTGCTGCCGCGTATATCGGCTACTGCTCTCTGTAAGGATGCCACTCGACGACGCTTCGACATGATCATGGCGTGGTCGGTTGATCGCCTTGGCGATCAAGCACTCGCCAGCATGGTTTAGCACGGGGGAAGGACCCTCGGATGATCTGGGGAGAGCCTTTGGCACGGAATATCCTGAGTCCGCGCTCTTCATGGCCTGAATTCGCGGAGACTGCCTCCGCTATGCCATGCGCAGCCAATAAGAAAAGCTGCGCCTGATTTGTCGGCGATCTAGACAATGGCCGCGACCTTGTCGATCGGGCTACCGCCATCGTCGCCTCAGGGCCAACGGCAAAGCTGAACGGCGGATGAATGCTCAGTTCAGCGAGCATTGGGGCTAACCGAGTCACACTTCCAAGTTGGGATGGATTCGAAGGGAGAAATGCCATGTCAATCCTGGTCGATCTCTTGAAGCGCTTAAGCCGCAGCCGCATGCCGTGCGACATCCGTGACGACGTGCTTAAGGATATCGGACTGACCCGCATCACTGTTCAGTATCGGTAATTCACATTCGCCCCGGGCCGGCCACAGGCACCGGGCGGGCCGCCGAAGCGGCTCGGCACGAGGTCTTTCGCGAGCAGTACGCGCGCAGTCCGATCGGAGCCACGCCTTAGCTGAGGAAATCCTTGAGATTTCTGACAAGCTCAAGGGCGACAATAACGTTGCGGTCCAGCGGGCGCGGCCTCCAGGTCGACACCCGGAAATGACTGATGTCCAAAATGACGCCCATGAAATACGGCGACGTGATCAAACAAGGTACACACAGGTTCAGATGGCAAGTCACTCGTGTAGTCCTCCATGCCATGCCGTTATGATAGGCGACATAAGTACGGGAAAGGAGAAAACGATCATGAACAACAACACGAAGCATCAGCAGATTGCGTTACTGGTAGTCGCCGCCTCATTGCTCGCCGCTCCAATGGCGCTGGCCGATGTGGTCACCGACTGGAACATCAAGGCCTGCGAGATCGTCGTTGAGGCCAAGCTGGGGCCGCCACCTGCCAACCGGGTGCTGGCGATCGTCCAGACGGCCGTGTACGAAGCTGTGAACGCCATCACCAAGCGCTATCCAGCCAGTGAGCTGCAACTGGAGGCAGCGTCTGGTGCCTCGGTCGAGGCCGCGATTGCGGCGGCGAATCACGTCACGCTTGCGAAGCTCGTGCCGCCGCAACAGGCGGCCATCGATAACGCCTACCACGCGGTGTTGGCAGGGATCGCCGATGGCCCGGCGAAGACCGCGGGTATCGCGGTGGGAGACAAGGCCGCGGCGGCGATCCTCGCAGGACGCGCCGATGACGGCGCCACCACGGGGGAGACGTATCGGCCGCACACCACCGCGGGGGTCTACGTGCCGACGGTCATCCCGGCAGTCCCGCACTGGCCGCAGCGCAAGCCGTGGCTGATGACGAGCTCTGCACAGTTCCGTCCCGGTTCGCCGCCCACACTCACGAGTGAGGTGTGGGCGCGCGACTACGCCGAAATCAAGGCGCTCGGCAGCAAGAGCAGCCCGCGCCGCACCGCCGAACAGACCGAGGTCGCCCGCTTCTGGGAAGCGACGATACCCCCGATCTATCACGGGGTCGTGCGCTCGGTTGCCACCGTGCCCGGGCGGGAGATGACGCAGAACGCTCGCTTGTTTGCAGCGGTGACGCAGGCTATAGACGACGCGTTGATCGCCGTCTTCGATGCCAAGTACCACTACAATTTTTGGCGGCCAGTCACCGCGATCCGCAATGGCGACCTCGACGGGAACGACGCGACCGAACGGGATCCGTCGTGGACGCCGTTCATCGACACCCCCATGCACCCCGAGTATCCGTGCGCGCACTGCATCCTCTCCGCCGCCGTTGGTACGGTGCTACAAGCGGAGATTGGGACCGGTCTCATGCCGACCTTGACGACGACCAGTGTCACCGCCAAAGGCGCGGCGCGGAGTTGGACGAAGATCGATGACTTTATGCAGGAGGTAGCAAATGCGCGCATCTACGACGGCGTGCACTACCGCAACTCCACGGAAGTCGGCACGGCCATGGGCAAACAGATTGGCGAGCTGGTAGTGGCGAAGTACCTGCGGCCTCTCAAGTAGAACGCGCATGCACGCCCGTAGTCCAAGAGGCTGCCGCGCTTTCCCTTCCACGCAGCGCACGACGGTGTAAAGCAAAAGCGCCCCGACCAGCGGGCCGCTCCGGTTTAGCAAAGGCCAAAGGTAGGCGGCAGGGTTGGATCGTTTTGAAATCTCGCAGCCTCGGCATCCGGACTATGTGCGTGGTTGCCAATGCCCGCTTTGGGTCATTCGCGACATGGTTGAACCACCAGCAAACCTGGTCATGTCCCCTATGCCGCCGAACGCGGAAGTAATTTCACTATCAAGAGGCGGGGTTTTCTTGTTTGGGGGAGTTTGCAAACGCTTCCAGAACGGCCGGTCTTGCCGGGGGCTATCCGCGTAGCAAAAATCCTCAAATCGCCGTCCTTGACTCGACCTGCAGGCGGGAAACAGCATTCCAAGACCCGGGACAGGAGTTGGTTCAGGCATCGAAGAAGTGCGCCAGGTCGCGGCGCCAAAAGTAGTCGTACAGCTCATCCAGAGAAGAAGCCGCCGTTCACATCCGTTCGAGTAGCAAAAGGCAAACTAGTTACCTAGGCTGTAACCTCGGACAATAAATGCGAAGCTCGGAAAAAGCTAACATATTGATATTATTGGTGCCCAGGGGCGGAATTGAACCACCGACACGCGGATTTTCAGTTCTCGAATGGGGCCATCACGCATTTTCCCGAGCAATCCAGCGACTTCCTACCGGGCTGAAATGGATGGCTATTTCGTTCCTCCATCGACCTTCGCTATCCCGGGCAACCACGGGGGATTGGTACCACGACGGTACTATGGCGGGGCGGGCTATGGATGCGATCGGTTCCGGCTCGCCTACATCTTCGGCCGCGAATTGAGTCATGGCGCTGATTGAATTTGGCCAGTCCCTAAGAGCCGTACGCCGAGGCACTGTACGATTATGCTAGAAATCACGGGAGCCATTTCCGCTTTTGAAGGTAAAGCTGCCATGCATTCGCGATGCCGCATTTTCTCAGATTGACCCCAATGTATGGTCCGGCCGTGCGTCGCAAGAGAATTTTGTCGATACAGCGGTAGCGGTCTTGCATCAATGTATCCGGCCTTTGATTGGAGCGTCTCGCTCCGGGCCATCATGGGTATCAGCGCGGGTGCGATCTCATTGGCGGAAAGGCCTGATCGGGCCATTTGGGTCACCAGGGTTCGCACACGCCGGGAAGACCGAACCTCCATTTCGTCTCGTTCTCTCGCAGACCTCGGTGGGCAACCGGTGTTCGCGGTTCGATGATTACGCAACCTGAAGCTTGCTCGCCTCGAAGCCCCGGCCGCGAGCCAGTACACTCCAGGCAATTCGGGCGAGCTTGTTGGCGAGCGCGATCGCCAGCACGTTGTGGTGCAACCGCTTCTTGGCCGCCTCGATCCACGGCTTGAGCCCATGGCTCCCAGCTCTTGGGCTTGATCAACACAACCCAAGCCGCCTGCACGAACAGGACGCGCAGGTAGCGATTGCCGCGCTTGGATATCTTGCCCAGGATCGTGCGGTCACCGGTCGACATCTGTCTTGGGACGAGGCCCAACCAGGCAGCGAAGTCACGGCCCTTATTGAAGGTGTCTCCAGCGCCGATCGCGGCTACCATCGCGCTGGAGATGATCGGCCCAATACCGGGAACGCTCATCAGCCGCTCGCAGCCCGAGTCCGCGCAGGCCAGAACTCCGATCTCCGCTGACAGCCCTTCAATGCGCTCATCGAGCCGGCGCCAGTCACCAGCCAGGTCCTCGATCACCCGCGCCATGCGAGGTGACAAGACATCGGGTGGCATTGCCAGGATGCGCGGCAACTCAGCTTGCAAGAACCGTTGTCCCTGCCGCACCGCAATGCCGCGCTCCAGCAGGAAAGCACGAATCTGATTGATGATGCCGGTGCGCTGGCTGACCAACCGCTCCCGCACCCGGTGCAGCGCCTGCAGGTCGAGCTGATCCGCGGTCTTCGTCGCCACGAACTTCATCGTTGGCCGCTGTACAGCCTCGGCGATTGCCTCCGCATCGCGGAAGTCGTTCTTCTGTCCCTTCGAATAGGGGCGGACGTACTTCGCCGGCATCAGCCGGGCATCGTGGCCAAGGCCATTGAGTTTGCGACTGAGATGGTGCGCGCCAACGCAGGCCTCCATGCCGATCAGACACGGCGGCAGGTTGGCAAATCGGGCCTCCACCTGGCCGCGCGACCACTTCTGGCGCAGCACAATGCACCACGCTCATCGTGGCCCACAATGTGGAACGAGTTTTTGCCGATATCGATGCCGATGACGGCGACGGCAGTTTGGGCGGTCTGGGACATGGCGTGCTCCTTGTCGTGGGTGCCCCCTTGCCAGCTTTCATCGCTGACCGCGCAGAAACACGGCCGGACCATCCCATTACCGGACAGTCGTCACGGGGTATTAGGTTCCACGTAAGGAAAGGCTCCGCTCAGAACCGCGTCATGTTTGCGGCCGGAAAGATCGGATGCCCAACTAAAGTCGCTTTGTATTTCTCGACCGCCATCAACAACGGTCCTACGACCCAATTGTACAGTTCGCCAATATTGTGTTCCTCCTGCGGGTCAAATTCGATATTGAACACCTTGGGATAACCATTCATCGGTGCGGCGCTGGTGCCAATCCCCCGTCAAGGTTGCACCCCCACCGCCACTACGGCCAGGCGCGACATCGGCAAAATAAGCGCGAAACTGCTTCCAGCGCACCGCAACAAGATCTGGCCCGACGAAGGTTAGCAAATGCTTGCGCAGCCCACCGGTGTTTTTCCCGAGCAGCAGGTCACTTTGATCGACGCCGTCGATCGGCCGGTCGTCAGGTACTTTGCTGCCCGCAAGTCGCGCGAAGGTCGGGAAAAAGTCCATGATCGAGAACATGGCATAGGATGATCCCGGTTGGATCTGGCCAGGCCAGCGGATTATGGAGACGGCGCCAACACAACCAAACCCCCGAAACGCCGTCCGCTACAGCTGAAATAGCGGCCTAAGTCGTGGCTTGTGTCCGTAGGAGGCTAATCCAAGTCGGTGAGGCCCACCGACTGATGAAGAGGGCGTAACCTGCTCTCACCACTCCGATGAGGCTGGCCCGGCTTGGAATGGGGAGCATTGGCGCCTAGATTGGCGCCTACATAAGGGTTGGGATGAACTTCAAGGACTGGCTGGAAATCCGGGCCTCCGCCGAGATAGAGGCGTTGGCTCACCGAGCGGCCGCCGCGGGGGACGGCGCAGTGCTGGGAGTTCCAGGAGATGCTGGATACCCACAAGCTGATCGCGGTGTTGGAAGAGCTATCGGACAGCAAAGGCCTCCCGCCGCTGAAACCCAAGCCATCGCCGCAAAAGTAAGGCCCACCCCGGTTACCGAGAGAGGCAATCAACTTTTGGCTTTGCAGGCCTACATTGACGACAGCCAGACCGACAAGGGCGCCTTGGTGCTGGCTGGCTTCATTTCGGATGTCGAGAAGTGGGCTTCATTCTCCGTGGAGTGGAAGCAACACCTTGATTTGGCTGGTCTTGAAGAGTTCAAAATGGCGGAGCTTGGTTGCGGCTCCCCTGAGATAGTCGCGTCCGTCTATCGAATTGCAGAAAAACATGCCATCGGCATTATCGCGTGTGCCGTCCCCATCGCGCCTTTGGAGAAAGTAGCGGCGGAGTTCTCAAATCGACCTATAGATCGCAACCCTTACCTATTTGGCTTTAAGGCTGTCGTGAATTTATGTGCACAATATCAGCACGAGATGGGGCTCACCGAACCCATTGATTTTCTTTTCGATGAGAAGGTCGGAGAACAGAACATCATCCACAGTGGATGGAAACTATATGTTAAATCAGTTCCGGTCGAGACACGAGAGAGAACTGGTGCCATGCCGATATTCAGAAACAGCAAATCCTTAATGCCCATTCAGGCCGCCGACCTCATCGCGTGGTGGTATCGTCGGATGTTTTTGGCCAAGGGGACCATGGCGGATTGGCCCTTCCCTTGGAGCGAACAAAAGCGGCTTGCCCTGATGAGCTTTTCCTTCACGGAGGGTGATCTCCGACAAAATTTTCTGGACGGCGTCAGAAATGCACCGCATCAAGCTCAGCGTGTCATTTAGCCTGAGCGGTCAGCCGATCTAGGCCTCGGGGAACGATTACGCGGATGGCCCGCTTGAAAGCCCCGCCGCTCTTCATCAACCTGTCGGGTCTATTACCGCCCAAATTTACGCACCTTGACCGTCACTTCGCCGATGAATTGGCCTATTGACCGACCGCCACACCTTCGCGGCCAACTCCTGCACATTGAGGAATATTGAAGGTGAACTTCGCATGACGCCCGTCCGCCGCCTCGACCAGTATCCCGTGCGGCCGCGCCGGCGGGGTTGTTTCTGCCTCGAACAATGGTGGTAATGACCACACGCGATCCCCATATCCCGGAAGGTCAGCGGATTCTTAGTGCTCCCACTTTCGCCGCTGGCTTGGAGCCTCGCCGGTCCAACGGCGGGGCTTCTTTCGTGACATTAGGCGAGGAATAGGGTCTATCCTTTGAATTGCGGCCAATATTGGTGGGCGGCGATGGAGTCTCCCTAAACCTATCGCTTCCCTCCGCCCCGGCGCCTTGGACCTCTCTCTGGCGACCGGGGAACCTCGCGGCACAATTGTGCCAAAACCCAATTCGAGCGTCCTCGTCACCGCTTGAACGCCCGAACCTTTACCGTCACCCCGTCGACCGTGATCGTCTTGCCGAGCGATCGTCAGGCCCGCTCGGCGAGCTCCTGGACGTTGGTGACGTTCATGTCGTCCGGGTAGATAACGGTGACTTGGACCGCGCGGTCATATGGGCGGTCTTTTTGCGGGATTGAAGGTTGAGCATCTGGAAATAATCAAGGGATTGGATCCCTTCTGGAATGAGTATCAGATGACAGGTGACGCAAGAAAACTTGGTCACTCTTGGGCCGATATGATGAGAGCAGTCTTTAGACCCACAGCCTCGGGTGCCATCTCTCGCGGGCGTAACCGGGAAGATTTGATTGATGAACTTTTCTCGCGTTTTTCGTCGCGTGTGGCATCAAATCCTCAAAAGCACGAGCACTATCTGGCTGCGCTAGTATTGGTGAAATCATAACCGCGTGGTGCGTTCGGTATCAAGCCGAGGACTGTTGCGGGAAGATTCAGCACATAGACGAGTACTTCACCCTCAAGTGTCAGCCCTTCCGCGGCTATCGCTGACGGCGTTAACGTTACGGTCAGCCGCGAGTTCTCAGAACCGGATCGTCTCGCATTCGCCTCCCTTCCACAGGGAACCGATCGGGGTCCGCTACCGAGGAGAAGGATCAGCACGCCACCGAACCCATGGATCTGGGAACCGCCCACGGGTCGTTCTGTTTGAGCTGGATGGATGGCGCCGATCAGCCGGATGATGGCCTACCATTCGGGAAGATGCCGACGAACTCGGTACGGCACCTCATCTCCCCGTCGAGCCGTTCAAGCGACTTGTCTCATCGATCTGAGCTACCGAAGAACATGACCCGTAAGACTACTTCAGGCCAACTTGATTTTCGCAGCGGCATAGTTCATCCTATTTCATTAACCCGGTCGGGGTATCCCGCATGGCTTACGCACCGTGCTGCAAGACTTCGGCGCCGTGGCGAGTAGGGGTGCTCTTTTCGCAATCCGGCCACATGGCCTTGATAGAGAAGACCCAGTACCGCGGCACGCTGCTGGCGATCGAGGAGATCAACGAAGCTGGCGGTGTCAACGGTCGTGAGATCGAGGCTGTGAACTGCGACCCGGC
Organism: uncultured Alphaproteobacteria bacterium; assembly: GCA_963841765.1. Taxonomy (GTDB): domain Bacteria; phylum Pseudomonadota; class Alphaproteobacteria; order Rhizobiales; family Aestuariivirgaceae; genus Taklimakanibacter. Next base: position 9,953 of record CAWJDZ010000023.1, on the reverse strand, counting down.
CTCCGATACAGCGCTGTTCAAGGCGCATGCGCGGCGGCTGCTCACGGAGGAGGGTGTAAGCACCATCTTCGGTTGCTATACCTCGTCGAGTCGCAAGGCAGTTCTGCCGGTGGTCGAACGGCTAAATGGTCTCCTCTGGTATCCAACGCTCTATGAGGGCTTCGAATACTCGCCTAACATAATCTACACCGGCGCAGCGCCCAACCAGAACAGCCTTGCGCTGTTCGAATATCTCTCCAGGCACCACGGCACACGCTTCTATTTCGTGGGTTCAGACTACGTCTATCCGCGGGAATCGAACCGCATCATGCGCGACCTCGTACTCCAGGCGGGCGGTATCGTCGCGGGCGAAGCTTACGTGCCGCTCACGGCGCGCCGGCACGATTTCTTGCCGATCCTAAGAGACATCAAGCGCCTCCAGCCAGAAGTGATCTTCTCAACCGTCGTTGGTGAAGCGACTGTATTTTTGTACCAGACCTATGTCGACTTCGCATTCAACCCGCACGACATCCCGATCGCCAGCCTCACCACGACGGAGGCGGAGATCGCCGCCATGGGCTTCGATGTGGGCGAGGGCCACATCACCGCCGCACCCTATTTCCAGGGCAGCGGCGGCCAGCAGGAAGCGGCTTTCGTCGCCCGCTACAAACTGCGCTACGGGACTAGCGAATCGACGAACATGTGCGTCGAGGCGGCCTATTTTCAGGTCCATCTCTTCGCAGCTGCGCTTGCCCAGGTGGATACGCTTGACACCGACGTACTACGTCCTATCGTGCTGGGTTCCACCGTCGACGCGCCGCAGGGGCCGGTCACCATCAACCCCCACTCGAGCCACGCAGATGTCTGGTCGCGCATCGGCCGGGCCAACCGCACCGGGCAATTCGAGGTCCTCCAGGAGTCGCAAGCGCAAGTGGACGCCGACCCGTTTCTCGTCCGCTCCTTCGCCCTCAATTGAACAGGGGCGTGATGGACACCAAGCCCTTGAATGTGCTCGCCCACCTCGCCGTTACTGTGCATTGCGAGATAGGGACAGACGGCCGGGCACTCGTCCGTCATCTTCAGCGCGCGCGGGGGGCCGTGCGGCACATCTGGCCTCTACCAGAGACGGTGGGAGAGAACACTGATCTCGTCCTGTGCGAATGCGAGCACGGCGTCGCGCGCAGGCTGGCATGGTCGCCCGGCGAGGCCAAAGCAGCGCTCATCCTGCTGCTGCCGCAATCAGGTCAGGCCGATCTCGCTGAAATTCGGGCGGCGTCGCCGGATGCGCTGCTGCACCGACCGTACTCGCCAGGCGCAATTGACGCCGCTCTGCTCGTGGCCCTCGACCAGTTCGGCTATGCAAAACGCCTGCGCCATCGTATCAGCCGACTGGAAGAAAACATTAAGGCGTTGCGCGATATCGAAAAGGCGAAGCGCCTTATCATGGCACGGCAATCGGTGGGCGAAGACGATGCGTTCCGCCTGCTCCGGGACTTGGCGATGCAACGGCGCATTTCGATTGCCGAACTCGCGGCGAAGATGATTGACAGTTAAGCGAATTACGTCTTAGTCTCAATTCCAGTCCGCAGTCTGCGGACCAGCGGCAACGGCGCCGCCAAAAAACCGATGGCAACACTGCCCTCACGTCCTAATGATGAAAGGGACTGGGGGTTTTGTCGTTTGCGGAACAAACAGGTGGGAGGAATCACATGGGAATCAAGAGACGCGCGGTGCTCAAAGCAGGCGCCGCGATGGGCGCCTTGGTGTTTGGTACGACCGCGCCCTACTATTTCCAGCGCAACATCGCCAAGGCTCAGGAGAGCGGTGAGATCAAAATCGGCATTCTGCACTCGCTAAGCGGCACCATCGCTATCATCGAAACCTCGTTGCACAATGCCGAGATGCTCGCAATCGAGGAGATCAACGCGGCCGGCGGCGTGAATGGCAAGAAGTTGGTTCCCGTCGTGGAGGACCCGCAATCGCTGGTGCAAGTGTTCGCCGAAAAGTCGAAGAAGCTCTTGCTGGAGGACAAGGTGGCCGCCGTGCTCGGCTGCTACACCTCGGCAAGCCGGCAGTCAGTGCTGCCGGTGTTCGAGCAATACAATGGCCTACTGCTCTATCCGACTCTCTACGAGGCTCAGGAGTGTTCAAAGAACTGCTTCTATACCGGAGCAGTGCCGAACCAGCAACTCGACGACTTCGTGCCCTGGATCCTGAAGGAGCTGGGTCGCAAGAAGTTCTACATGATCGGCTCCAACTACATCTATCCGAAGGAGACGAACCGCGAAGTGAAGGCCCTGCTCGATAAGCACGGCGGCGAGAATGTCGGCGAGGAATACGCGCCGCTCGGCCATACCGAGTTCTCCACTATAATCAACAACATCGCTGGCTCCGGCGCGGAGATCGTGTTCTCCGACTTGGTTGGTGATTCGATCGTAGCTTTCTATAAGCAGTTCAAGCAGTTCGGATTTACCGCCGCGGAACTGCCGATCTGCACGCCGATCACCACCGAGCAGGAGACGGCGGCCATGGGCCCGGAGAATGCGGCCGGTCACTACACGTCATTCAACTACTTCCAGACCGTTGACACGCCGGAGAACAAGTCTTTCGTCGAGCGCTACAAGGCGAAGTACGGCGCGGAGCAGGTGACGAACGCGGTGATGGAGGCGGCCTATTTCCAGACCTACTTACTTGCGCAGGCGATCGCCAAGGTCGGCGGGACCGACACCGACGCACTGATTTACGAAGGCCTGCCTGGCCAGGAATTCAAGGCGCCGCAGGGTCCGGTGAAGATCGACGAGAAGAACCATCACACTCATCTTTGGGCACGTATCGGCAAAGCGCGCGAGGACGGGCAGTTCGACATCGTGTGGACCTCGCCCGAGCGCATCCGGCCTGACCCGTGGGTGGACTATCTCTATCCGAACAAGGACTGCGACTTCACCAACCCCAAGGTGATGGATCGGTTGAAGTTGCCGTGGGCCCAGGAAAAGAACCGTTCGGGGACCGTGGACATCTGAGCCGCTTGAAGGATCCGGGCGGCGGCGCCGCCCGGAGCTGTCTGCGGCGGGTACGCCTGAGGCGGCGCGCCCCATGAGCATCCGGATAGGTCATGACGCAAGCCATCATCTCCCAAATACTCATCGGCCTGAGTGTCGGGGCCATTCTGTGCATCGCCGCCATCGGACTCGCCGTGATCTTCGGTATCGCCGGTGTCATCAACATGGCGCACGGCCAGTTCATCATGGTCGGCGCATACACAGCGGCAGTGGTCGGCCAGTTCGGCGGCAATACTTTTGTTGCAATACCCGTCGCGTTCTGCGTGGTGGCCCTGGTGGGGTTAATCGTCGAAAGAGGCGTCATCCAGTTTCTTTATGACCGACCCTTGGAAACGCTGCTCGCCACCTGGGGTGTGGGCATCATCCTGGAAGTGGTGATGAAGGTGATATTCGGGCCGGAGCTCTATTACGTGGGCGCCCCGAGGGTCCTCGATGGCGGTATGCGCATCATGGGCCGGCTACCATATCCTTACTACCGAATGTTCCTCATCGCGCTCGCCATCCTCATGGTGCTGCTGACTTTCTGGCTCATCTACAAGACCAAATTCGGCCTCAAGGTGCGCGCCGTGCGCCGCAACCGCGCCATGGCCGGCGCCCTCGGCATCGATACGGCGCGTATCGACATGCTGATCTTCATGTTTGGCTCAGGGCTCGCCGGCATCGCCGGAGCGGTGCTCGCCCCGATCAAATCGGTCTCCACCACCATGGGCTTCAGCTACGCCGTGGGCTCTTACATGGTGATCGTGCTGGGGGGCGTCGGCAACCTACTTGGCGTTCCGACCGGCTCGTTCCTCATTGGTCAGGGCGAAACGCTGCTCGCCTACAAGTACAACACCGTCATCGGCCAGCTCCTGGTGTTCGTGGCCATCGTGGTCGCCATCCGCGTCTTCCCGCGCGGCATCTTCGGTTACCACGAACGCAGATGACTGGCGCGTGAGATCACTCAGGCAATGGCAACAGAAAGAAAATCCGCCCCTCCAAAGAGGACCGTAACACGCGAGCGGTTCGCGCCGCTCTGGGCGTTGATGCTCGGCGCGCTGTTCGTCGTCGCTGTAGGCACCTATCCCATCTATGGCGGCACCGACAGTTACGTGCTGTCTACTGATCGGCAAGTTCATCTGCTTCGGCATCTTCGCCCTCAGCATCGACCTGATCTGGGGTTTCGCCGGCATCCTGAGTCTGGGTCAGGCGGTCTATTTTGGTATTGGCGCCTACTTCGTGGCGCTGTCGCTAAAGATCAACTACGCCATGACGAACCCGACGCGCTACGGGAACCCGTTGCCCGACTTCATGGAGTGGAATGGGCTGACTGAGACTGCCCGACTTCATGATGCCGCTGATCAGCACCCCCTTCGCGGTCTTCTGCGCGCTGGCGGTGCCGATGCTGCTCGCCTTCTTCTTCGGCGTCATCACCTTCAAGCGCCACATCTACGGGGTCTATTGCGCGGTGATCACGCTCGCCGAAGCGCTGATCCTGCAGGAGTTCATCATCGAGTATCAGGCCTATACCGGCGGCTTCAACGGCATCACCGAATACGGCAACTTCGTCGGCCCGGCCTTCTTGCTGGTTCATGCTCGCGGTGACGGTGGTCTTTTTCATCATTTCGCGGCTTCTCACCCATTCGCGGATCGGCACCGTGCTGAAAGCAATACGCGACAACGACATGCGCGCCGAGTTCATGGGCTACAACGCAGCGAACTATCGCATCTTCGTGTTCTGCGTCTCCGCCTTCATGGCGGCTGCGGCCGGCGCCATGTACGCCGCCTGGGTCGGCATCGTCTCCTTCCTCGACGCAGGGCCGCTGTTCTCGGTCGAGGGTGTAATCTGGACCGCGGTCGGCGGGCAGGGCCACGCTGATCGGGCCGTTCCTGGGTGCCTTCCTGGTGCGCGGGCTCGAATTCATGCTGTGCGGCGCTGGTTCGCCAACTACTGGCAGTTCTTCATGGGCATCCTGTTCATCGCCGTCGTGCTCTGGATGCCGGACGGAATCGTGGGCACGATCGGCAAGTGGTATCGGCGCCGCAAGCGGGGCAGCTTGGCCCAGATCCGCGAGGACGAAGCCCGCCTCGCACACGACCGCCAGCGCGACTGGCAGCCGGCCGGCGCCGCCAAGCCGGCGGACAACGAGTTCGGTTTAGGAGGTCGAATCGATGGCGCTCCTCGAGGTCAAAGATCTTACGACCGTGGTCTCGGGCTACACGATCCTCAACAATCTCAATTTCAAAGTCGAGGAGAAACGAGCTGCGCGTGCTCCTGGGACCCAACGGAGCCGGCAAGACGACGCTCATCGCGATGATCACCGGTCAGTTCAAACCGACCTCGGGCACCATCGTGTTCGACGGCCAAGACATCACCGGCGAGAGCCCTGACCGCATCTTCGCTCGCCGGCATCGGCCGCAAGTTCCAGGTACCGAACATGTACGAAACGCTGCCGGTCTACGACAACATCATGATCTCGCTCAAGGGCGACCGGAAGGTGTTCAAATACATGTTCAAGCGGTGACGCCAGCCGAAAACGACCGCATCTGGGAGATCCTCGACTTCATCGAGCTTGGCGGAAAGGCCAACGATCCCGCCGACACGCTCTCACATGGCGAGCGGCAGTGGCTGGAGCTCGGCATGCTGGTGGCCGCCGATCCGAAGCTGATGCTGCTCGACGAGCCGACCACCGGCATGACGGACGAGGGCAAGAGGCGAACTGCCGACCTCATCCAGCGCATCGCCAAGAACCACACGGTGCTGCTGGTCGAGCACGACATGGACGTAGTGCGCCAGATCGCAAACATCGTGACGGTGATGCATCAGGGCCAAGTGCTGGCCGAAGGGCCGCTCGCAAGAGGTCGTAGCGAACGAGACGGTGAAGGCGGTCTATCTCGGCAAGGGCGGAAGACACTGATGCTGCAAGCTCACGGACATCAACACCTTCTACGGCACCAGCCACATCCTGCATCAGGTGTCACTCGATGGTGGGCGACGGCGAACTCATCGCCGTGCTCGGCCGCAACGGCGCGGGCAAGACGACGCTTCTGCGCTCGCATCACCGGCGTCAATCCGCCGAAAAGCGGCATGATCGAGCTCAACGGCGCCGACATCACCCGCGAGAAGTCTCACAAGCGCACCCATCTCGGCATCAGCTATGTGCCGCAAGGCCGCCAGATCATTCCCGACCTGACCGTCGCGGAGAACATCGGCGTTGCGCTGCTGGGTAAGGGCGTGTCCGACATACGGGTGCCCGGCTTCGTCTACGACTAGTTCCCGGCGCTGAAGCCGATCGCCGCGCGCAAGGGCGGCGTGCTCTCCGGCGGCCAGCAGCAGCAGCTAGCCATCGCCCGCGCCCTGGTGCAGGAGCCGAAGCTGCTGCTGCTCGACGAACCGACAGAGGGACTGCAGCCCTCGGTGGTCGAGGAGATTCAGACGATCATCAAGCGCATCCCTGCGGAGCGCAAATGCTCGGTGCTGCTGGTGGAGCAGCGCCTCGATTTCGTGCGCGACATCACCCAGCGCTTCGCCATTCTCGACACCGGCCGCATCGCGGCGCAGGGAGACGTCGCCCAACTCACCGACGCGATCGTCAAGAAGCATCTGCAAGTCTAAGAAAGGGAGGCCGAACATGGCAAAGACCATCATCTCCGTCGATATCAAGAAGTCCGCCGAAGGATCAGCCGACGCCGCTTCACAATCGCTGGCATCCTGACATCCCGCCGGTCGTGACAGTCAAGCCCGGCGAGGACTTCATCGTCGAGGCGCTCGACTGGACCGCCGGCCAGATCAAGAACGACGACAACGCCGCCGACATCCGCGACTGCTATCTGCCGCCCTGCCACCATCTCGTCGGCCCGATCGAGGTGACAGGCGCCGAGCCCGGCGATATCCTGGTCGTCGATATCCTCGACATCGGACCGCTCAAGGGCAACGAGTGGGGCTACACCGGCATCTTCAAGACCGCCAACGGCGGCGGCTTCCTGACCGACCTATTTCCCGAAGCCGCGCAAGGCGATCTGGGACTGCAAGGGCATCTATGCCAGTTCGCGGCATATCCCCAAGGTGCGGTTCGCTGCCATCACTCATCCCGGCCTGATCGGCTGCGCGCCGAGCCACGAGTTGCTCGCCAAATGGAACAAGCGCGAGGCAGAACTCATCGCCACGCAACCCGAACCGGGTGCCGCCTCTGGCGCTGCCGCCGACCGAGGAAGGCGTGCTGCTGGGCAGCCTCAAGGGCGATGCGCTCGAGAAGGCCGGGAAAGAGGCAGCACGCACCATTCCGCCGCGCGAGCATGGCGGCAATTGCGACATCAAGAACATCTCGCGCGGCTCGCGCATTTATTTCCCGGTCTATGTGAAGGGCGCCAAGCTCTCCATGGGCGACTATCATTTCTCGCAGGGCGACGGCGAGATCACCTTCTGCGGCGCCATCGAGATGGCGGGCTGGATCCACCTGCATGTCGAGATCATCAAGGGCGGCGTCGAGAAATACGGCCTTACCAACCCGCTGTTCAAGATCAGCCCGGTCGATCCGCACTACGGCGGACTTCCTCGTCTTCGAAGGCATCGGCGTCGACGACAAGACCGGCGAGCAGTACTACAACGACGCCACCATGGCGATGCGGCGGGCCTGCCTTAACGCCATCGAATACCTTTCGAAGTTCGGTTATTCCAAGGAGCAGGCGTATGTGATCCTCGGCTGCGCGCCGGTCGAGGGCCGAATTGGCGGGGTCGTCGACATCCCCAACGCCTGCGTGTCGGTCGCCATCCCGACCGACATGTTCGAGTTCGACATCCATCCCAACGCGGCGGGGCCGAGCAAACAGGTCGATTCCTCAAAGGTCGATCTCGCGCGTGCGCGCTGAAACGGAGCAATGCGGCGGGGACCGTCCGGTCCCCGACCGCGATCGAAACGGAGGAGCAAGTATGCCGCTGTACGAGTATGAATGCCCGGAGCATGGGGTTTTTGCCGACTGGCAAAGCATGGCTAATGCTGCGCTACCGGCCTCCTGCCCAAACTGTGGCGCGGCATCGGCCCGCACGGTCTGCGCCCCCTATCTCGGCATGATGGGCGGCGTCCGGCGCGATGCCCACACCATAAATGAGCGGAGCGCGCACGAACCGCGCGTCGTTAGGCGCACGCGCGGCGGCGAGATGGCACATGACGCCCATCGCGACCTCTCGGCGCATCGCGCCGCACATGGCGGCCATGCGCACGGTCACAGCCACAGTCACGTGCACAACAAGGATGGCACCGTGACTCACCGATCGTCGCACCCATGGGCCGTGCGCCCGCACTGACAATTGCGCACCAGGGCGGGATCCTTAACTCCGCGCCAAATGAAGAAGCGCGATCAGCGCCATGATTTCCGAATCCTGCAGTTATCACTGCGGCTCCCACGCCGAATTTGTCGAGTGCTAAGCCGAAAAGGAACGGTGCGAAGGCTTGCGTCAGCCGGGCAGGGACATCGAGGAGGCCGAGTCTCAGTCCGTATCCAGCCGGCCCAAAAAGCGCGAGTGGCAGGGTTCCCTTGGCGATCGTCAGGATTCCGTTGCCGGCTCCATGAAGAAGCACAAAGACATAGGAGACCGGGGCGCCGAAGAGAAGAAGAAGTCCGACACCGGCGGGGTGGGCCGCCGCCGCCCACCGTGCCGAGACAAGCGGGTGCGTGCGCTGCAGCAGTCCAAACTCCGCAAGCCGCGCGGCGACCTGAGCGGGGCCGATCAACGCACCGGCAGCAATCGCCGCGGAACTTGTCGCGCCTGCCGCCTCGAGAAGCCGAGGCAAATGCGAGGCCATCGCAGTCGAATTGAACCACACTGCCGCAAAGACAAAGGCCAGGAGGTAGAGTGCGGGACGGTGCACCACGACGGAGGTCTCTTCGGTTCCTGCAGCCATGCTTGCGGCCGGCGATGGCTGCTCTGCCTCCGGCAGAAGTGCGTTCAACGGCAGCGCCAGCAGGACATGGAGAAAGGCCCAGACGAAACAAGCACCGCGCCAGCCCAAATGGACGTCCATGAACCCGGAGAGCGGCCAGCCGACAGTACTGGCAAAACCCGCGATGAGCGTTATGCCTGTGATCCGCGATCGAGCCGCATGCCCGTAGATACCGGCTAAGGTGGCGAAAGCTGCCTCGTAGAGGCCTATTCCCATGGCAAGCCCAAGCACTGCCCAAGCGGCAAACAACGTGCCAGGACCGGAACATATAGCGAGCAGGGCGAGACCACCCGCGAACAGGATATTTGAAAGGACGAGGACACCGCGCCCGCCGTGCCGGTCGATCACGTGGCCACCGCGCGGCCCAATCGCCGCAGATATGGCCATCGCCATGGAAAAGGCCCCGAAAATCAACGCCGGCGGCACGTCAAGCTCGCGCGCGATTGGATTTGCGAGGACTGCGGGCAAATAATAGCTGGAGCCCCAAGCGATCGTCTGAGCGACCCCAAGAGCGATGACCACCAGCGTCGACTGCCCTCCCTCCAGCCTCATTGCTGCTGCTGGCACAGACGCCGCGGCGCGTACTGCGCACTTTCCCGGTCCGAGGGCATGGGCGACCGGTTGCGGCCGACGCTTGGAGTGATCCAGAAATCTGCGGCGCGTTCCATTGGCAGCAGACAAGCGCACTACATTCAGCCAGTCAATGTACACTCTGTCCGATGAGGCTCGCTTGTTCGACCTTTGGTTTGCTCGTGGACAGCTTTTACTAGGCTCTCGGTGTCAATGACGTGAAATCTAAGAATCATCTCACGCCACGCCGACTACAATTCGCGCATCCGAGATTTGTCGCTGGCTAGATCTTGATCAACATAAGGTTTTTGAAACCCAATTGAACTCCCTTTGAGGAACATCCCACCCTAGGTAACATTAGGTTATGATTTCCTCCGATTCTGCGCTTTTTAAGCCGGTGTCAGGCGTCGGCCCGGCCGCGGAC
>CAWJDZ010000022.1:0-367616 GCA_963841765.1 uncultured Alphaproteobacteria bacterium | reverse complement strand
TATCATTTTATTACGGGTGATTCAGGTTAATCAGCTATTAGCCTTGATGGCTTGTTAACGCATTGCATGCGATTTTAGGAAATTGCGCGGTGCCAGGCTCACGGTCACTGCAGGACGGATGGCTGAAAGAGCGCCACTTTTATGCTACATCGTCTTTCGGCTGACCGAATACCCAAGGGCAAGTCTAATGTGCCGCAGTCTTGCCATGCGGACATGCAGGGATTGGAGAAGTTGTTGAGGAGGAAGGTTGTGTGTGGTTCAGATTTGACGCGTCGTTACTTATTACCGGAGGCTTGGCGAGCTGTGGCGCCGTGCACGGGGGTCCTGTGACCACGCCGGCCTGGGCCGATCAGGATCCCGATGATCCTTTCCAGCAGCCGCCCTTTAATGAGAAGAAGCTGCCCAAGCATTTAGACGCGCCGTCGTCCCCTATCCGACCCGGCATTGGCCGGGGACCATTATCGTTAACACCGGCGCCGCCAGCTCTTCGTCGTTCTGGAGGGCCAGCAGGCGCTGCGCTTCGGCTGCGCGGTGGGCCGCGATGGCTTCCGCTGGGCCGGCTTGCCGATGTCGGCCGCAAGGTGATGTGGCCGCGCTGGACGCCGCCCAAGGACATGATCGAGCGCAGCCCCGAAAAGGCGAAATGGAAGAACGGCATGCCCGGCGGCCCGGACAACCCGCTGGGCGCGCGGGCGCTCTATCTTTTCCAGAACGGCCACGACACGCTTTACCGCATCCATGGCACCAACTGAGCCAATGTCGATCGGAAGAATGCCTCGTCAGGCTGCATCCGCATGCTCAACCAGGACGTCATCGAGCTCTATCGCCGCGCACCGTGGGCACCCGGGTCGTCGTCATGGCGGAGGGATTGTGATGCGGCTCCGATCTTTCCTGCGCCAAGGCGCCGCTCTGGGCCGGGATAATGTTCGCAGCCTCATTCTCGCCGCCTGCAGTTCGTCAGACAATAAGCCCGACCAATTGACCGGGCCCGTGTCAGCCGCCAGGCCGCCAGCATACCCATGGTCCCCTGAAAGCGGGCGACATCATGCGCATCCTGTCGGGCAACACTTTCCGTTTCGCGCGTCCCATCAATCGCACCGGGACGACGACCTTCAACAGCGACGGCACGTTTTCCTATCAGGAGGATGGCAAGGGTGAGGGAACCGGCATCTGGCAGGCGAGCGATGGCTCGCTCTGCGAAGCCTTCAATCCCACGAGCTTCCTGCCCCGCGGAACCCGCACCGAATGTCATCCCTTCAAGCAGACGGCACAGGGGCATATGCGGCCGGTCAGGCCACCTTCCGGGAAATGTAATCGGACCGCTTTCTGAGAGTGTTGGGCCTTTTCGCTGGACTATGGCCGGGGCGAAAGTTCGCTTCTCCAAAGCCTTCCGGGACTTCCAATCCGTTTCTCGGAACGGACTATCACTGACAGCCTCAGGCACGCGTTCGGGTCAATGCCGGCGGCCGCCATTTCGCGGCGGGCACCACATCGGCACGCTCTCGGGAAGTGACGATATGGATGGTGATGTCCGAGGCTTGGCGGAGGATCTCCTGGGCGATCTGGTGAGAGATCGTTGACGTGCTGACGCCGCTCCGACATCACCATTACGAGAAGCCTTCCAGCGGTGCCCTGCAATCACTTCACCCTGTCAGCCAGTTCTCGGACAGTATGCGAATCTCCCGCGTCCGATTTGCAAACGTGTGTCGGTGCAGCAGAAGGAGGGCATCGGACCTACGCCGCCCGGCATGATGTCGCGCTCATTGACCAAGATAGGGGGACGCCGTGTCGATTGGGACTGCTACAAGCTGCCTTGCTCATGACAAGGCGACCGTCTCCCTGTGTTCGTCGCCGCCAGAACTTGCTGGTGAGCATAAAGTGTTGAGGATCTTGCCAAGTTACTTCAATCACCCCTTGCAGCTCTCTTTTGGCTGACGGAGGAGACCGGACAAACTTTCGCTCGCTGTAGACGAACACGAGATTCCGGCCGATAAGGTTAGCATCTCGCCAAAGAAGGCGCGCAGGGCAGCTGAGGACGCGTGCGCACACCGAAATGTTCTACGGGGATTCGTTGACTTCACAGCTACATCATACTGCATCCTCTTCACAGGGATTGGGGTGGAGGAAAAATGCGTCATATACCCGAAGTCTCACGCCGGGCTGGAGACTTGTGTACATGGCGTATCCCCAGTCGCCACGGGTTTATCTGGTGATTTGCGACCAGGCGCATGTGGTTTGCTATCCAGCCGACGTGGAGGACCACCAAACCCACGAGAATCCATTTCCGGATGTCTATGCTATGCGACATAGCTCAGAGCAATCTTCAAAAAACGGCCTGATAGTGACAAGGTCGACGAGGAGCAGTGCGACGCTGACGGCGAGTAGCCAGAGCGGCGCGCACGAAACGGAAGACGATGCAGAGCAAGGCGATGTTCAAAATCTGAAAGTTCATCTCATCGGCATAAACTCCTGCCCCCAGGAGGAAGCCGATGGCTCGAATCGCTAGAAACACGCGCGAGTTTAAAAGTCCGAGCAGCAGAAGAATTCCTACCGTAAGCTGCCAGAGGAGTATGAATATTGAGATCGCTTGATACAAGATGCAGGGCGCCGTCCCATCGCTGCTGCAAATCAGCGAAAACATTCTCTCCGTCGCCGAACCATGCGCGCTCATATAGGCGATGAAAGAACCGTCCAGGTAGGTTCCCGCCAAAATCTTCTGAAGGAAGGCGGCGATAATCACAATTCCAGAAAAGTCACCCTCAAATAGAGGGCATACTGTTCCGACGTCCACCATTCGCGGAACAGGATGGCTGCGGGTATGCACCACAAGGCGAGATAGCTATGATTGGCGAGTAGGATCCAATCCGGCAGGCAGTGCAATCGCGGCGATCGCTATATATAGGGCAATCGCCAATCTGCTGGTACGAGCCGATGAACAGGCCAGCAAAGAGCATAGCACGAGGCCTGCGGCCAATAGGAGGCAAGGGATCGCCAAGCCATACACGTATATTTTGTCGGGTGAACGTATCCAGTTTGGATATTCCTGAAAAGCGACCGATAAAACATGGCAAGTCCGAGCGGCGCCCGATATCTGACGCCGCTCTCTTCATATAGCTTTGAGAGCTTTGAAAAATAGTGGTCAGCCCTTCCGGCACCACTTCCGAGGTAATATCCGCCGTGCGGGCAAACCGGCTACGCATGCTTTTTTTGTCTTGAGATTTTCGTTGTTGCCGATTGGATCAGGGCTGAACAGAGCGCGCAGAGCCCGAACCTTCGATTGGGAAAATCGGCTCCCTGGCAATCGGGAATGGCGCATCGAGCCAATCCTTCGATAACAGCTTGCCGGCCGTTGCCCCTGAGATTTCGCATGGAGAATTGATATCGGCTGCAAGCATTTTCGTCTAGCATGTTGAAGCGCCGCCGCGTTTACGCGGAACCTGAACGCCCGAGGAGAGGGCTTCTGGTCGTACGTACTTATGATTCGGATTGGAGCTGTAGCGCCTTAGCGAAAGTCGGCCAGCCGGGCATGGCGGTTCACATCTTTGTAGAGGAGGTAGCGGAAGCATCCTGGCCCGCCGGCATAGCAGGCTTGCGGGCAGAACGCTCTGAGCCACATGAAATCGCCCGCCTCGACTTCGACCCAATCCTGATTGAGCCGGTAAACCGCCTTGCCTTCGAGCACATAGAGCCCGTGCTCCATCACATGGGTCTCGGCGAAGGGGATCACGGCGCCAGGCTCCAGGGTGACGATCGTGACATGCATGTCGTGCCGCAGATCGGAAGGATCCACAAAGCGCGTCGTGGCCCAGCGCCCGTCGGTGCCCGGCATGGGATCAGGCTCGATATCCCGCTCATTGACGACCATAGGGGCTCGGCGCGCCGATTCCTTCGACTACTCATAGGATTTGCGGATCCAGTGAAACTTGACGGTCGCGCCGGCTTCATTTCGCACCGACCAGCGAGTACCTGCCGGAACGAAGGCATAGCCGCCCTCGACCATCTCATGGTGCTTGCCGTCGAGAGCGAGCGCAAGCTTGCCTTCGACGACGAATAGCGCCGCCTCAGCACGGGCGTCCGTCTCGGGCTTGTTGCTGCCGCCGCCCGGCGCGACTTCCATGATATATTGCGAAAAGGTCTCGGCGAAGCCCGACAGCGGGCGGGCGATGATCCAGGCCCTGGTCTTGTCCCAAAAGGGCAGTAGCTCGTGACAATGTCGCGCATCACCCCCTTGGGGACGACGGCATAGGCTTCCGTGAAGACGGCGCGGCCGGTCAAAAGCTCGGTCTGTGCCGGATGGCCGCCGAGAGAGGAAAAATAGCTTCCTGAATTCATGCAAGGTCACCTAAGGCAGACAAGAGAGGCTGAAGCTCTTTCTCATAGTGCCGCCAGCGCTCGACCGAACTTGTGTAGACCGGATTCCTGACCTGCTGCCTGCTGAATGTGCGAACTGTCCTTCCTGCTTCATGGAACTTGAGGCAGGCGTCATCCCAAGGCAGGCCAATGAATTCGATGACCTTGCGCGCTTCGTTCTCGAAGTTCGTCGTCAGCTTTTCGTAATTGAGCTCATAGACCGGCACTGGCAAAACGGCCTTCCAATGATCCATGAGCCGCTTGTATTCGCGGTAATAGTGGCCGAGAACGTGAGGTTCCGGGTATAGGGGTGGCGATCATTCAGCGGATTCTGGAAGCACGACAAGCATGTGTCGACCGGGTTGCGCGAGCAATGAATGATGCGCGCATTCGGACACATCAGCGCGGCAAGCCCGAGGCATTGAAAATTATGCGGCATCTTGTCGACGACACGCCCCGCTTTGGGGGCATGAAATTTGAGCAAATCCACATAGTTGTTCCAAGGTCAAGCATTCCCTTGGCGCCCAGTGAGTCGAGGATGGGCACGAACTGGCTGGTGTCCTTTTGCGGCGTCAAGGAAAGTCTCTTGGCGAAGAGTGAGATGCGCCCCAGCTCGCCGGCGCCGCCGGCCTCTCCGTGACTCGCAATCATCTGTTCTGTGAGCGTCGTGCCCGAGCGGGGCATGCCGACCACCAGGACCGGCAGGGAGCTTGGGTTGCCGATTTTTCCACGCTGCTGGAAAAAGCTGCCAGTGAAGACACCGACGACCCGGTCCACCCATGCGCGATACTTCCCGATGTCGAAGTCACGCCGTATCAGTTGATGCGCCTTGTCGAAATGCGCAAAGGAAAGAGGGTAATCGCGCTCGTTCTCGTGAATGAAGCCGAGTGAGGTATGGAGCAAGCCGCGCTGCTATCGGTTAGGTCATCGCGAGACAGGAGCCCCTCGATCTCGGCGATCAGTGCCGCGTTGCCCTCGGATGGGGTGTTGCGCGAAAAATAGTAGAGCTGCCGGCACGGGTTGGATTTCGTCTCGCGGATCGCCCCATAAAGCCTGTCCGCCTCCTCCTTGCGGCCAAGAGCATCGAAGCTCTCGGCGAGTTGCAGCTTTACGGTGTTGTCCTGCGGCAGGATCTTGCTAAGGCGCTCGAAATAAGGCAGCGCCATCTCTGCTTTGCCGATTCTGTTATAGTACTTGCCGATCGCCAGCAGGGCGGAAGCGAGCTTCGGATTGATCCGCAACGCATTGTGAAGAAATGGCAGGGCCAGCTCGACAAGATCAAGTCCAAATAAAGGCGACCGAGATTGTTGAGGTAATGGGAGTTCCGAGGTTCTGCCTTGACGGCGAATTCGAAATGCGGAACCGCCCGCGTCTTCTTTTTATCTTGCTTGACATAGGCGACGCCCAAAATGTTATGGACATCGGGTCGCTTGGGATGGGCTTGAAGGAGCCTGAGCGCGCGGGCCTCCGCCTTGGGCAGATCTGTTCGTGCTTTCTGATCAGGGAGCCGATTCGTTTGGATTTCGACCGCAACCGGATCGGGCGCGATGTGCGGGTTTAAGTTGACCTTTGAGCTTCATGAAAAAATCCCTCGCCGGCTTCCCCTAGCAGAAATCACCGCACAATCCAGTTCGAAATCAGGACGGGAAGGCCTCATAGCTTATTCGACGTCTTATCGGCTGTGAGCGGCTTTGGCACAACACAAAATCGGTGGGGGTGAAAGAGGATCTTGGCCACTGAGCCCATCGCGAAACCCGCCTCGAAAATCAAAGGCCCCTGTTGCGCTGAGCAACAGGGGCCTCCGAAATCGAAGCCTAGAGATAAGAAGCAGGAACAACCAGCTCTAAGCCGCAATCCTTATGCTATTAGGGGAACCTGAACCAGGTGCCGAACCAGATCTGAAGTGTATCGTCGCTGGAAATTCCCGGCAATTAGAATCGCCGTCGTCATTTCATCGACTGTCATCGGTCTCTCTCTCGACATAGGTCGCACCGGCGCCGAGAGTGAGCTGGCTGACCGGATCCCAGTAGATGCCGCCACCGGCGGCCAAGCGCAGTGGCTCTGTCATAGTCTTCGTAGCCGACGCCGAGTTCGAGGCGGGTATCTTCCGCCAGAGCCGGCGATGAGGCCGATGGACGCAGCCCAGAACTCTTCATCATGAGTTTGGGGACACGACATTGTTGCCATAGGTGTTGGTTCCTTCGCCGATCACGCCGCCGGCCGAGATCGTGAAACCTTCGACGATGCCGACCTTGACGCCGGCACCCGATTGCCCAGTCGTCGTTGGTCTCGTCGGAGATCTGATAGAGGCCAACCAGCTGAGCCAGGAACGTATCCGTCGAATACATCAGGTAGCCCGCAAGTTCCGGGACCTCGTTGTCGTACTGGGGGTCACTAAATAGATATCATCTAAGTTGGTCGTATCGCAGTTCGCGTCTTCAACCGCGATCGCGAAAGACAGCGGCCCGCTTGCATAGACCAGGCGGATGAACTCGTTGAGAGCGTCCGTCATGCCGCCAGAAGCAGCGGGCGACGTTGCCGCATCCCAGTCCCAACCGGCCTGGACGGCAGCAGTCGTGTCGTCCTGACCGGCGACCAGCTTCCATTCCGGAGCGAACTGCCACCAGCCATAGGCCTTGTTCATGAAGGTGACTTCGTTGTAGTCCGAGAAAAAACCACCTCCGGAGGCCTGCAGACGGAAATAGCCGCCCACTTCACCGACCGCCGTGTCGATCCTGCCCCTGATGAAGATACGGCCGCGGAGCGCGATGTCCAGGGCGTCTTCGTCATGGTCGAAGTCTTCGTCCGTCCTCGCCGTTGAAATCCTCGTCGAACCGGAATTCCTCAGAATCGTCCGTATAGAACAAAGCGGTGCGGATTTCGCCCGACACCGACACTTCCGCCACCGGCGCGACGTCAGCCGACGGCAGGACCGAAAGCGTGAAGCCCGAATTCTTCACGGATTTGGTCAGCATAACGTTCTTGCGTGGCGCCCTCGAAGGTCCCCTGGCCACCGCGGATCGCCATTAGGCTATAGCCTGACGGCATCGATGCCTGCGGCTGAGCCTCCAGTTGCGTCACTCTGTTCTGCAGAGCCTCGATCTGCGCCTTGAGATCGGCGAGATCATCGGCTCGGGCAGCTGTAGCCGTGACGGCAAGAGCCGCACCGCCCAGAAGCGCCCACTTCATCATCTTCATTATATTTCTCCCACTTCTTTGAGTGTTCAAGGCGGCCCCCCGTTCCCCTACTGAAACCGGCTTTGGAAGGCTGCACGACTGAAATCGCGCATAGGCGTACATTCTTCTCGCCACGTTCCAGCGTCAAGTAATGAGGGCAGCACGGTGTCAGAATCTTGGCGAGTGTTGCCGGTTTGCCACATTATGTGGGCCGGTCATTCCTTGATGAATTCTTGTTCTGTTCTCAAAAGCCGGCGCAACACTGTTTAAACCTTAACCAAAGTAAAAATTCGAGTTTTGGGGGATGGCCCCCTACTGGCGGGCGACCTGCTCTCCGCGAAATGTAGCAAGCAAAGAAACGTTAGGTTGTATATCGGAGTAACGCGACCTGAGGTGGCGTCTCTCTCAAGCGAGCCTTGCTTAGAATCATGCAGCCGATTGCTTCGTCTTTGCGACGAGAGCTCGTGCAACGACGCAGAAAGCCCCAAACTGCCCAATGAGGGCGAGCCTGCCTTGTTCGTCGGCATCGCTCTTAGCACTTTTAGCGGCATCAATCACTCGAAGCTCCTAGTCCCACCCTTGGAGGTAGAAATGCCAAGTGTTTCCGCCAGCGTTGATTTCAAGCACATACAACTGACGGGTGGCAGTTATCGCGTAATACGTCTATGCCCAACAACAAAACCGATCCAAAAGCTCTGGGAGTTGCTTCCCGCCAATTGGATGGCATCTTCCTCGGCCGCCAGTCGCCGTACCCGCTCCGCGAGATTCGAGGCTACGGGTGCTTGTTCAAGCACATCGTCGGGCGAGTCGAGATAAGGCAGTTTCCGCCTTGGTTCGATCACGTAACAGAAAAGCTACGCAGAAAACCGTGATGCTGCGGTCGAGCGCAGGGACCTTTTCGGCGATCTCTTCGAAATCCCGTTCATAAGCAATCCCTCGATAAATGAGGATGAGATTTCTTCGGGTCATCGGAGCCCGTCAGCCCGGATGATCGTCACGAAGAAAGCTCTCGCGTCTTGTCGACGAGGACTTTGGCAGCAATGTCGAAGGCCCCAAACTGCTCAATGAGAGCTAGCCTACCTTGTGAATTGGGATCGCTTCTGAAATCTTTGCAAGCGCGAGACTCACTCGAAGCTCCTGTCCACCCTTGGAGGTAAAATGCCAAGTGTTTCCACCAGGATTCGCTTCAAGCACATGCAACTCGCCAGTGGAGTGATCCCGGATCATGTCCACCCCTAATAGCGGGACGGGTTCAAACGCTCTATGAACAGCTTCTGCCAATTGATAGCATCTTCTTCGAATACCAGTCGCCGCATTCGCTCTCCGATATTGGAAGCTACTGATGATCGCTCAAGCACATCATCTGGGGCGTCCGGTTGAGGGAGTTGCCGTATTGGTTCGACATCGGAACAGAAAATCGCCTTTCCCAGGAATGTCCCGACACGAATATGGCGAGGATGCATTCCAGTACGAACATACTTCTGGACCAAGAAAGAGCGCGGATCCCGATTGATAGGATGATCGCGTGGTAGATCTTGTTGCTTGAGGCTGCACAGCCTTTCTCTTCTGAACAAGAACACAAGGTTTCCGAGCGACGTCAGCTTCAAATCCATCGTCTTCACCACTACGAACTCACCAAACGTGGTCGGGTCCAACGTCATGCCGAAACTAAAGGGCAGAGCGGGTGGCGTTCCTATGCCGTGATTGCGGAGAGTATCTTGCTGGGCCAGCTTCCCGATCTGATGGTTCTTCAGGACATGCCCACGTTTGATGGGCAGCTTGTATTTCGGTGTCAACGCCACGGTCAGCGTCGGATATCGCCACTCGGCATCAGGAATATTTGCATCAACATTTGCAGGTACGCAGTAAACTGTGATGCTGCGGTCGAGCGCATGGACCTTTTCTGCGATCTCTTCGAAATCCCGTTCATAGGCAATCCCTCGATGGATCAGAATAAGATTCCTTCGGGTCATTGGATCCGTCAGCCTGAATGATCCTCACGAAGACAGCTCTCGCGTCTTGTCGATGAGGACTTTGGCGGCAACGTCGAAGGCTCCAAACTGCTCGAGCAGGGCAAGCCTGCCTTGCAGGCTGGCATCGCCGCCGCGACCCTTGGGGGGCAAGGCTTCGCCGGGTGGGCTCGCCAATCTTCGAGGTGAAGTGCCAGGTATTCCCGCCGGGATTGGCCTCGATTACATACAACTGGCCGGTGGAGTGATCGCGAAGCAAGTCTATGCCAAGGAGCGGAACGGAACCGAACGCCCTGTGAGTGGCTTCTGCCAACTGAATCGCATCTTCATCGATACCAGCTGCCGTTGCCGCTCGCTTATGACCGGTGAGATGCTGGCGTCCGCCGCAGGCAGATCACCTTCGACGCCGGGATGAACGAGTTTCTTCAGCCGCTCCGCTTGTGTAACAGTAGATCGTTTTCGCGAGGAACGTGCCTACCCGGATGGCGTAGGGCTTTGCTCTGGTGTGTATATACTTCTGAACCATGAACGAGTTTGGATTTCGGCCTACAGGATGATCGCGCGGAAGATCCTCTTTCGCCAGGCTTGACAGTCGTCGTCTGCTGAACAAGAAAGCGAGACCTTGCGACGTCAGTTTCAAATCCATGGGCTTCAGCACGACGAACGTCACCGAAAATAGCGGGTCCAACATCATGCCGAATGTGAAGGGAAGCGCCGGGGGCGTTGGGATTCCATGTTGGCGCAGAATGTCTTGCTGGGCGAGTTTGCCGATCTGCCGATTCTGGAGGATGCGCCCTCGTTTGATGGGCAGCTTGTATTTCGGTGTCAACGCCACGGTCAGCGTCGGATATTGCCACTCCGCATCAGGAATTGGTGCCTCAACCCCCGCCCACAGGGAAAAAATCGTGATGCTGCGGTCGAGTGACATGAACCTTTTCGGCGATTTCTTCGAAATCCCGTTCATAGGCAAGTCCCCGATGGATCAGAATAAGATTTCTTCGCCTCATACACTGAATAAATCAGCGACAGATTGGGGTCGCTTATCATTGCTGACGCAAACTTGCCGTTACCTACTTTCCTTGCAAAGGCCAATGCCCCAGTTTGATTTCGTGGGTCTCGCCGCCACCGCTGCGGCAGGCCGCGCGAGCTCCTTAGGCTGCAAGCTGCCTTGTTTTTTCGATCAGCACCTGCGCAGCGAGATCAAACGCGCCAAACTGGTCGATCAACATCTGCCGGCCGATTTGGTCTGCCTTCTTTGCGCCGACAAGGCTGCGACCTCCCATCTGCTGTCTGACGCCGGTCGTTGATCTCGACGAGAAATGCCAGGTATTTCCGCCCGGATTGCATTCGAGGACGAACGGCTTTCCGCTTGCCTCTTCCCGGATGATGTCCGTCCCGAGAAGGGGTATGTCCGGAAATGCCTTGCCCACGCTCGCGCCCAACGCGAGAACATCGGCGTCAGAGCAGGGCCAGCGTACGCGGAAAGACCCAGTGTTGCTGGTGACGCGGAGCTTCTCAATTTCGTCATCGGTACCACTCACCCGCGGCTGCGGCAGCTTGTCTTGTGCCAGGAAGCAGTAGAGCGGAACACCAAACAGTGTCAGCACCCGATAAACCCCAAGAAAAGGCCCTGTGTCGATGAAGCGCTGCACGATGTAGCCGTCACGGTCGCGGTGGATGAAATGATTGCGCGGGAAGTGCGTGATCTTCATTGTCTCAAGCTTCCTGCGCCGGAACAGCTGGATGCCGCGGCCATAGGAGGCAAGTTTGGGGTTGATCGGCTTGATCACCACATACTCGCCGAACATGATGGGGTCCAACTTCATGCCCGGAAAGAAAAGCATGGTTGGTGGCGTCGGCAGTCCTGCATCCAGAAGGACCTTGTGTTGCATTGGCTTGAGTATCGGCCGGTTCATGAGAATGGGCCCCCGCTTGATTTCCGCCTTGAACTTGGACTGCAGGGCAACTGTCAGCGTCGGCCGCTTCCAGGCATCGTCCGGCATGACGCGTGAGGTCGACTTGTCAATGCAGAAAACAATGATTGCAGGATCGATGGCGGAAATCTTCTGTGCGATCTCTTCGAAATCCCGCACATAGTCAGAGCCGCGATGAATGATGATCAGGTTGCGTTCTGACATAGAAATGTCAATCCCCTGAGCCGGTCAGCGCGGATCGCATGTTCCGGCCGCGTCGCCCGGCTTCGCCTGTCAGGCTTCGGCGCGGCAGCCTCCGCATGCTTCGCGAGCCAAGGCTGGTGGGCGATGCTGGACTCGAACCAGTGACCCCTGCGATGTGAACACAGTGCTCTACCAACTGAGCTAATCGCCCCCTTCGGGAATGCCGCGATATAGGGTTGCCGGGCGGGCAAAGTCAGAGAATCGAGCGCAGCCACGATCGGGTCATAAGCCTCGGAAAAGTCTTTGACCAGGGCATCGGGCTTGAAGCTGCCGATGGGCTTGGCCGTATAGCCGAAGGTCACTCCGATGACCGGAACCCCCGCGGCCCGCGCCGTCAGCACGTCCGTTTCGCTGTCGCCGACGAGGAGCGAGCGCGCCATCTTGGCGCCCATGCGGCGCAGCGCCTCGCGATAGGGGGCGGGGTCGGGCTTGGCGATGCCGATCGTGTCGGGCCCGACGATGGCGGCGAAATGATTGGTGAGACCCAAGGCCCCGATCAGCTTGACCGACAACCCCTCGAGCTTGTTGGTGCAGATGCCGAGCAGCACACCTTCGGCTTTGAGCCGGTCGAGCAGCAGAACGCAGCCCGGAAAAGGGGTGCTCTCCCGGGCGATATTCGCGCCGTAATAGGCGACGAATTTCTGGTAGACAGGCTCGATATCCTGCGGCCTAAGGGGGGTCCCGGTCGCTTCGAAGCCGCGGGCGATGAGCTTGCGGGCGCCGTGGCCGACGAAAGCGCGCAGCTGATCGAGGCTCACTTCGCTGCGGCCGGCATCGGTGAGGACATGATTGGTGGCGCGCCACAGATCGGGCGCGGTGTCGACGAGCGTCCCGTCGAGATCGAAGATAACGGCTTTTTGGATCATGATCGATTGGCGGGATGCGCTGTAGAATGCCGGCGCCCCATTTGCAAGCTTATGGCCCGGCGCCATGATTGTGCGTCCCGCACGGCAGCCATGAATGGCGCCTTTTTGCGGTTTCCCGGGCCTGTGCTAAGACGCCGCCGGCGAAAGCTTTACAGCTTCTACGGATTCATCGAACTTCCGGTCCGAAACGGATTCTAGGTCCGGGACAGGAGGGCTCCAACCGAATAGGAGGCAGTACCCATGGATATTCGCAAGACCCAGGCGTTGCGCGACATTCTCAAGGACAAGTCGCTGCTCAAGGACAAATGCTATATCGATGGCAAGTGGGTCGGCGGCAAGGCAACGATCGACGTCACCAATCCGGTCAATCGGCGACGTCATCGCAGCGGTGCCGAAGCTCGGCGCCAGGCCGAGACGCGAAACGGCGATCGAAGCCGCCGCCAAGGCCCAGAAAGCCTGGGCCGCCAAGACCGCCAAGGAACGCGCGGCGATCCTGCGCAAGTGGTTCAACCTGATGATGGAGAACCAGGAAGACCTGGCGCAGATCATGACCGCCGAGCAGGGCAAGCCCCTGGCCGAATCGCGCGGCGAGGTCGCCTATGGCGCGTCCTTCATCGAGTTCTTCGCCGAGGAAGCCAAGCGCATCTATGGCGAGACCATCCCCTCGCCCTGGCCGACGTCCCGCATCGTCGTCATCCGCCAGCCGGTCGGCGTCGTCGCCGCCATCACGCCGTGGAATTTCCCCAATGCCATGATCACCCGCAAGGCGGGTCCGGCGCTGGCGGCGGGCTGCGCCTTCGTCTGCAAGCCGGCGAGCGAGACGCCGCTCTCGGCCCTGGCCCTGGGCGAATTGGCCGAGCGCGCGGGCATCCCGGCCGGCGTCTTCAACGTCATCACCGGCTCGGCGCAGGACGATCGGCGGCGAGCTGACCTCCAACCCCATCGTGCGCTGCCTGACCTTCACCGGCTCGACCGAGATCGGCAAGCTGCTGATGCCGCAATGCGCCTCGACCGTGAAGAAGGTCGGCCTCGAGCTTGGCGGCAATGCGCCCTTCATCGTGTTCGATGATGCCGATCTCGATGCGGCGGTGCAGGGCGCCATGGCGTCCAAATACCGCAATGCCGGCCAGACCTGCGTCTGCGCCAACCGCATACTGGTGCAGGACAGGCGTCTATGACGCCTTCGCCGAGAAACTCGCCGAGGCCGTGAAGAAGCTGAAGGTCGGCGACGGCGCCGAGCAGGGCGTCACCACCGGTCCGCTCATCAATCCCGCGGCGGTCAAGAAGGTGCAGGAGCATATCGATGATGCGGTGAAGAAGGGCGCCAAGGTCGTCTTCGGCGGCAAGGCAGCTCGGCGGCAATTTCTTCGAGCCGACGATCCTGCGCGACGTGACCCCTCAGCATGCGGTGGCGCGCGAGGAGACCTTCGGGCCGGTCGCGCCGCTCTTCCGCTTCAAGACCGAAGAAGAGGCGATCCGCATGGCCAACGACACCGAATTCGGCCTCGCCTGCTATTTCTATACCCGCGATATCGGCCGCGTCTGGCGCGTGGCCGAAGGCCTCGAATATGGCATGGTCGGCATCAATGAAGGCATCATCTCGACCGAGGTGGCGCCCTTCGGCGGCGTCAAGGAATCGGGCATCGGCCGCGAAGGCTCGCACCACGGCATCGAGGAATTCACCGAGATCAAGTACATGCTGATGGGCGGCCTGGGGTCGTAGTTCAGGCTGGCCAAATGGAGCGCTTTGAGTTCGTGGTGTAGGGGTTCCCTCGCACCGCGGATTCCAAGTCAAGGTGGAGCTGGCAGAAGGATGTGACAGCGGCCGCAGCATCTGCTTGGCCGCCGGGAGTAGAGCCGTTGCAAGGAGAGTTATCGGCCAGGATCATATACTTCTTTACCGATAGCACCAATCGAGACGTCGACAACATCATCAAACCGATCCTTGATGCGCTCAAAGGTTTGGTTTTCGTCGACGATAATATTATCTTCGAGGTGACCGCTAGAAAGACGCAGAAAGTTGCCGGACTAACAATCAAAGGCGCGCCATCTTGCCTGGTGGGCGCTTTGGACGTCTTTTCGGATTTTGTTTTTGTGCGAATAGAAGAAGGGCCGAATCATACCGGAGCTGCCATCGTGAGCACAGAACGTAGCATGGAGACTAAGCTTCTCAGGTCGTTGCAGCCCCGCTATGAGCGGGAGGGCTTCAGATTCGTCATTGACCCAGACGCGGATGCCTTGCCGCCTCTCCTTAGGCAATATCATCCGGATGCCATTGCCCGCCGGGCTGCCGGAGAGGGTGGGATAGTCATTGGGATCAGTGAAATCAAGGGACCAGCACAAAAGGCGAGGAATCTGGAGCAATTGGCGCGTGAGGTGGCAAAGCACAAGGAGTGGAGGCTGGATATCGTGCTGGCCGACAGAGCGCTCCAAGAGGCCTGGCTGCTGGTTCCTTCGCTCGAAGAGCTGGAATCGGAATTTCGGGCCCTGGAGAGCGACTTTGCGAAATTGGCGGCCGGCGAAGATTCGATCGGCGATCTGAAATTTCAGCTGCTGTTCGGCTGGCCGCTCTTTGAGGCCGCAGGCCGCAGAGTGCTGCTCGAAAACGATATCGATCTGCCTAAGGATGCGTTGAATTCCAAGGGGGTGATCGAGAATCTGGTGCTCGAAGGCCTCATGTCCGATGACGATGCCGCAAAGGCGGTCGACTTGATGCGCTTGCGCAATCTGATCACCCATGGGTACCTCAAGCAGCCGATCAGCGCAGACGACGTCAGAACGCTGTTCCTGTTGATCGAGAAGCTTCTGCGCGGCGGCGCTCCGGGGTTCCATGAATCCTGATGAGCTGAAGCAGGCGGCCGCCGAGACCGCCGTCGCCCATGTCGCTTCGGGCATGAAGCTTGGTCTCGGCACCGGCTCGACGGCGAAGCATTTTGTCGACGCGATCGGCAAGAAGGTGAAGCAGGGCTGGGACCTCGTCTGCGTGCCGACCTCGGAAGCAACCCGCAAGCACGCCGAAAGCCTCGGCATCAAGCTCACGACTCTCGACGAGACACCGGTGCTCGATGTCACCATCGACGGCGCCGATGAGATCGATGGTCAATTGCGCCTCATAAAGGGCGGCGGCGGCGCGCTCTTGCGCGAGAAGATCGTCGCTTCCTCATCGCGCAAGATGATCGTCATCGCCGATGCTAGCAAGAAGGTCGCGGCGCTCGGCAAATTCCCCTTGCCGGTCGAGGTCGTCACCTTCGGCATCAAGGCGACTGCGATCAAGATCGACCAGGCCTTCGCCTGGACGCGCAACGAGGGGCCGGTGACCTTGCGGATGCGCGACGGCAAGCCCTTTGTCACCGACAACGGCAATGTCATTCTCGATTGCGCGCTCGGCCGCATCGAGAATGCCGACAATCTCGCTGCGGCACTCTCCTCCATTCCGGGCGTCGTCGATCACGGCCTGTTCATCGGCATGGCGTCGCTTGCCATCATCGCCGGTGAGCGCGGCGTCGAGACGCTCGAGCGATGACCAGGTACGATTACGACCTCTTCGTCATCGGCGCGGGCTCGGGTGGTGTCAGGGCGGCGCGCATCGCGGCCCAGCATGGCGCCAGGGTTGGCGTCGCCGAGGAATATCGCGTCGGTGGTACTTGCGTCATTCGCGGCTGCGTGCCGAAGAAGATCTTCGTCTATGCGAGCCACTATGCGGAAGCCTTCGAGGATGCGGTAAACTTCGGCTGGACCACCGACAAGGTCGTCTTCGACTGGCCGACGCTCGTCGCCAACAAGGACAAGGAGATCGACCGGCTCAACAAGGCCTATATCCGCAATCTGGAGACCGCCGGGGCCGAACTCACCATGGCCCGCGCCGCATTCGTGGATCGCCACACGCTTTCTCTCTCGGACGGCCGCCGCGTGACGGCCAAACATGTGCTCATCGCCACCGGGGCTACGCCTTTCGTGCCGCTGCATCTGCCCGGTCGCGAACTCGCCATCACCTCGAATGAGGCCTTTCATCTTGAGCAACTGCCGCAGCGCATCTGCATCGTCGGTGGCGGTTATATCGCGGTAGAGTTCGCCGGCATCTTCAACAATCTCGGCGTCGAGACGATCCTGATCTATCGCGGCGAGAAGATCCTGCGCGGCTTCGATGAGGATCTGCGCGACCATTTGCTCGCCGAGATGAAGAAGAAAGGGATCGAATTCCGGCTCGGCTGCGATGTCGCCAGGATCGAGCGCTCGGGTACCGGCGTGCGCATCACTTGCAACGACGAGGCGGTCTTCGGCGCCGGCCAGATCATGTATGCCACGGGCCGCATTCCCAATGTCTTGGGCCTCGATCTCGAGGATGTCGGCGTCGAGCTGACGCCGCACTATGCGGTGAAGGTGGACGAGTATTCGCGCTCGACCACAGACAACATCCATGCGATCGGCGATGTCACTAACCGGCTCAATCTGACGCCCGTAGCGATCCGTGAGGGCCATGCTTTCGCGGACACGGTTTTCGGCGGCCGCGACATCAAGGTCGATCACACCAATGTGCCGACCGCCGTCTTCTCGCAGCCTGAGATCGGCACGGTGGGGTTGACGGAAGCACAAGCGCGCGAGGCACACCCCGGGATCGACATCTACAAGACATCCTTCCGCCCGATGCGCCACACGATCACAGGTCGTGACGAGCGCATGCTGATGAAGCTCGTGGTCGACGGCGGGACGGACAAGGTGCTCGGCTGCCACATCTGTGGGACCGGACGCGGCCGAGATGGCGCAGCTTCTCGGCATTGCGGTCAAGATGGGCGCGACCAAGGCCGATTTCGACGCCACCATGGCGCTGCATCCGACGGCGGGGGAGGAACTCGTCACCATGCGGCAGAAATGGAAAGGCTGACTTTTCCTTGGATGCGACCCGGCGACACATGCCGTGGCGCCACCGGCTCACTATGATTCAGCCTTCCGACTGCTCAAGGGTAGGTGATGACTCTCGAACCGCATCCATTGCGCGGCGCCGTCCTGGGCGAGGTGCATGCGCGACCCTTCGCGGCGATTTCGCCGCCTTTGCGCATCCTGCATTTTGCCTTCATGACCGACGCCGAACTGGCCGGCCGCGATCGCGCCGCCTTTGGTGAATTCGTCGCCGCGCGTGGCCATCGCGGTCCCGATGCCGCCTCGAGACACTACCGGGTCGCCTTTGCCGATTCGGCCGTGCGCTGGGAGCAGCATGCCGAATTCACGACCTATACGTGGGAATTGGCAAGCCACGACCGCACGCCCTTCGCTCGCCCCGGCGGGGATCTGCAAAAGGCCATGCTGCAGCTGCCGCAGCCGGGACCGCTGATGGTCGCGGCCGATCTCCACCTTCTCGCCGAAGCAGATGGCGGCGAATGGCAGAAGGTGTTCGAGCCGTCGAGCCTCGTCGCCTTCGAGACCGAGGCGGGTGACGCGCTGGCGGCCACCGATTTCCATGCCGCCAATGACGGTTTCGTGCGCATCCTCGTCCTCGACCGGGGAATGTCGCCGCTTAGAGCCGGCATCTTCGTGCAGCAGCTTCTCGAGCTCGAGACCTACCGCACCTTCTGCCTGCTCGGCCTTCCCGAGGCGCAGCGGCTGCAGCCCGTGGTGCGCCGCATTGAGCACTCGCTTGGCGAGATCACCGCCGAGATGACAAGGAGCGAGGGTCTTGCCGCCAACAAAGCCCTGCTCCACCGCCTGATGTCGGTCGCCGGCGAACTCGAGGCGGGCGCCACCCTGTCGCAATTCCGCTTCGGCGCGACCCGGGCCTATGCGGAGATCGCGCGCGCCCGCCTCAGCGCATTGCGCGAGAAGCCGATCGAGGGTCTGCAGACCATGGCCGCCTTCATGGACCGCCGCCTGATGCCCGCCATACGCACCTGCTACAGCATGCAGGACCGCCAGACCGACCTTTCCTACAAGCTCATGCACGCCGCCAATCTGTTGCGCACGCGCGTCGATATCGATGTCGAGGAGCAGAACGGCAATCTGCTCCAGGCGATGAGCGAGCGTACCAGGTTGCAGCTCCGTCTTCAGCAGACGGTCGAAGGCCTCTCGATCGCTGCGATCAGCTATTATGTGGCGGGACTGCTCGGCTATATCCTCGACATTCTGCCGCAAAACGCCCTGACCATCGATGTGAAATACGTAAAGGCGGCTCTGACGGTCGCGACTGTCGCCGCTATAACGCTGATCGTCCTTAGGATCAGGCATAAGCATTCGGAAGGCGCCGCCGCCGGGGAATAAAATGCCCGCCGGCGCTGTACCAGGAGTAAGGGTCGGAGATGAATTTCCGCGCTGATCTCACCGCCGAAATACCATACCTACGCCGTTTTGCCCGGGCCCTCACGGGCGATCCGGCGCTGGCGGATGATCTTGTCCAGGACTGCATCGAGCGGGCACTGGTGAAGAGCCATCTCTATGATGCCACGCGACCGTTGCGGGCGTGGCTCTATGCCGTGCTGCGCAATATCCATGTCAGCGGCTTGCGCCGCGAGAAACGGGCCGGGATCGTGAAGACGGTGGACGATCTGACTGATCCCGAGATGGCGCTGAGGCCATCGCAGGAAGGCGAGACCTTGTTCCTGCAGGTGGCCGCGGCCCTCGACCGGCTGCCCGACCAGCAGCGTGAGGTCGTGGTGTTGGTGGCGCTCGAGGACATGAGCTACCGCGATGTCGCCGAGATTACCGGCGTGCCGGTGGGAACGGTGATGTCGAGACTGTCGCGGGCGCGCAGCGCCTTGCGCGAATTGATAGGCGACGGGGCGAGACCCTCGTTGAGACGAGTGAAATGACGGAGCATAAGAACAGCGAGGACTGGTCCCTTCACGCCTACGCCGATGGCGAGATCGCCGGGCAGGAATGCCGGGTGCTGGACGAGCGCCTTGCCAATGATCCCGAGGCCCGCGCCAAGGTCGAAGCCTGGCGGCGCCAGAAGGCGTGGCTCAAGGAGGCTTTCGACCCGGTGCTGGAGGAGGCGGCGCCATCCAACATCAAGGCGGCGCTGCGCCAGCGCCGCGGCATCACCTTGTCGCCCCATGCCATCGCCGCGGCCCTGGCCTTGCTGATTGTCGGCGGCGCGGCGGGCTGGTTCGCGAGTCTTCAGGTGAATGCGCCCAAGGCAATGGAATTCGCTGATTTCGCCATCGAGGCGCATGAGATCTATACGCGCGAGAATCGCCATGCGGTGGAGGTCGCCGCCAATGACAGCGAGCATCTAACGAGTTGGCTGTCGAAGCGCGTCGGTCACAAGCTCGTCATCCCGGATCTGACGGCGCGCGGCTACACGTTCCTCGGTGGTCGCCTGCTCGCCGCCGGCCTGCAGCCCGCCGCCCAATTGATGTATGAGGACGCAAACAAGCGCCGCATCACCATTTTCCTCACCGCCAATGAGGGGGGTGCGGAGACCAAATTCGTCATCGAGGAGAAGCATGGCGTCACCGCCTGTTATTGGCTCGACGGCTCTTTGGGCTTCGTCATCGCCGGCGAGACGAGCCGGGACGACATCATGGGTCTCGCCAACATGGTCTATCGGTCCTTCGAGAGCTGAATCACACCGCTGAGATCCATGCCGCGAGGGAGGACTGCTCTCCGCTACCGGACATATGCGGCGCCTCATTCCCTGCGGATTCAGGAAAATTCAGGGAATTTGGCCCGTTTTTTCCGGATTCCGGCCGTATTTCGCCCAGAGCAAATCCCGCCAAAGTTGAAGACTTTGGCGATAAGGATTTGCTCCAACATATTGATTTGGCGCGAATCCTTATCGGCGAAGCGATTCCACTTCGCCGGGATGCGCGCTAAATCAAAAGAATATCAATGGGTTGAGAAGAATTTACCGTACTCCACAGCGGAACTCAAACGCTGGCACGGAGGGCAGGTCGCGACACTTTTTGCATGCAGGTGAGGTTGATCTTGAGCTGACCCTCAACCCTGTCTTTCCCCTCACGGCTTTCGCTGTTACAAGCGCGCCCGACGAACGATCAATTTTGACTTTCGAACCCGAAAATGAACGACAAGCCCGACAACACGGTGCGCGACTATCGCGAGACGCTGTTCCTGCCCAAGACCGACTTTCCGATGAAGGCCGGCCTGCCGCAGAAGGAGCCGGAAATCCTCAAGCGCTGGCAGGAGATGGACATCTACGCGCGCCTGCGCGAGGCGGCCAAAGGCCGCGAGCTCTTCATCCTTCATGACGGCCCGCCCTATGCCAACGGCAACATCCATATCGGCACCGCGCTCAACAAGATCCTGAAGGACCTCGTCGTGCGCTCGCGCAGATGTCGGGCAGGGATGCGAATTACGTGCCGGGCTGGGACTGCCATGGCCTGCCGATCGAATGGAAGATCGAGGAGCAGTATCGCGCCAAGGGCAAGAACAAGGACGCGGTACCGGTCAACGAGTTCCGCCAGGAATGCCGCGCCTTCGCCGAGCACTGGATGGGCGTCCAGTCGCAGGAGTTCCAGCGCCTGGGCGTCGTCGGCGACTGGAAGGATCCCTACACCACCATGGCTTTCGCCGCGGAGGCCCAGATCGCCCGCGAGCTCATGAAATTCTGCCGTGAGCGGACAGTTATCGCGGCTCGAAGCCGGTGATGTGGTCGGTGGTCGAGAAGACGGCACTCGCCGAAGCCGAGGTCGAGTATCAGGACTACACCAGCGACACGGTCTATGTGAAGTTTCCGGTGGCCAAGCGGACCGGAGAAGCTTTCCGAGCGCATCGTGTCGTCATCTGGACGACGACGCCCTGGACGATCCCCGGCAACCGCGCCATCAGCTATTCGCCCAAGATCGCCTATGGCCTCTACGAGATCACCCGGGCGCCGGCCGACAATTGGGCCAAGGCGGGTGATCGCCTGATCCTTGCCGACAAGCTCGCCGCCGAAACGATCAAGGCCGCGTCGCGTCGAGGAGTTCACGCGGCTTGGCGATGTCGATATGGCGGCGGTCGAGACCTGCAGCCACCCGCTCAAAGGCAAGGGTTATGATTTCGCCGTGCCGCTGCTTGCCGGCGATCATGTCACCGATGATGCCGGCACCGGCTTCGTGCATACCGCACCCGGCCATGGCGCGGACGACTTCGATGTCTGGGAAGCCAATCTCGGCAAGCTCAAAGCCTTGCGGCATCAAGACCGAGATCCCCTTCACCGTCGATGCCGATGGCATCTTCACCGCGGAAGCGCCAGGCTTCGAAGGCAAGCGCGTGCTCACCGAAAAGGGCGAGAAGGGCGATGCCAATGAGGCGGTCATCCAGGCGCTCATCGACGCCAGCATGCTCATCGCACGCGGGCCGTCTCAAGCATCAATATCCGCATTCCTGGCGCTCCAAGAAGCCGATCATCTTCCGCAACACGCCGCAATGGTTCATCTCGATGGGCGACGGCGAGACAGACGGCCTGCGCGGCAAGGCGCTGAAGGCCATCGATGAGACCGAATTCGTGCCACCCGCCGGCCAGAACCGCTTGCGCGGAATGATCGAGGCGCGCCCCGACTGGGTGATCTCGCGCCAGCGCGCCTGGGGCGTTCCCATCTGCGTCTTCGTCAACAAGGCGACCGGGCTGTCTCCTCGATGATCCGGAAGTGAACGAGCGCATCGCCGAGGCCTTCGAGAGCGAAGGCGCCGATGCCTGGTTCGCGGACGACGCGCATGAGCGCTTCCTGAACGGGCGCGTCAGCGATGCCCATGAATGGGAGAAGGTCGAACGACATCCTCGATGTCTGGTTCGAATTCAGGCTCGACCCATGCCTTCGTGCTCGAGAAGCGACCCGATCTGCGCTGGCCGGCCGATGTCTATCTCGAAGGCTCTGACCAGCATCGCGGCTGGTTCCATTCCTCGCTGCTCGAGAGCTGCGGCACCCGCGGCCGGGCACCTTACGACACCGTCATCACCCATGGCTTCACCATGGCGGAAGACGGCCGCAAGATGTCGAAGTCGCTCGGCAACCAGGTCTTCCCGCAGGATGTGATCAAGCAGTCGGGCGCCGACATCTTGCGCTTGTGGGTGGCCTCGACCGACTATGTCGACGACCAGCGCATCGGGCCCGAAATCCTGAAGAGCAATGTCGAGGCCTATCGCAAGCTGCGCAACACGCTGCGCTATATCCTTGGCGCGCTCGACGGCTTGGGATGAGGAAGAGCGCATCCGTCCCAAGGACATGCCGGAGCTCGAGCGCTATATCCTGCACAAGCTCGCTGAGGTTCATGCCAGCGTGCTCGCCGGCCTATCGCGTCTTATGACTTCAAGCAGCGTCGTGGCCGCGCTCATCAATTTCATGAATGTCGATCTCTCGGCCTTCTATTTCGATATCCGCAAGGATTCGCTTTACTGCGACGCGCCTTCATCGCAGCGCCGCCGCGCCTGCCGCACGGTGATGGATCAGCTCTTCCATTGCCTGACGCACCTGGCTCGCGCCGATCCTGTGCTTCACCGCCGAAGAGGTGTGGCTGTCGCGCTTCAAGGGCGAAGGAAGCTCGGTCCATCTCATGCCGTTCGCAAAGCCGCCTGCCGAATGGGCAGATCAGCGATCTGGCGGCGAAATGGGAGAAGATCCGCGAGGTTCGCCGCGTGATCACCGGTGCGCTCGAGATCGAGCGTCAGGTGAAAAAGACCATCGGCTCATCGCTCGAGGCCGCGCCTGAGGTCTATGTCGCCGATCCGGACCTATGCTGCCGCGCTCTGAAGGCGTCGACATCGCCGAGATGGCGATCACGTCCGACGCCAAGCTCGATCGAGGGCGAGGGGCCCGCCGATGCTTTCCGGCTCGATGACGTCAAAGGTGTCGCCGTCGTCTTCAAGCCGGCCGAGGGGCGCAAATGCGCGCGCTCCTGGAAGATCAGCCCCGAGGTCGGCAGCGACACGGAGTTCCCCGATATCACGCCGCGTGATGCGGATGCGGTGCGCGAATGGCAGAAGCGTCACAGACGAAAAGCTCTTCGGCGTGAGGCTCTGGGGGCGGCTTTCGGCCCTCGGCCTCATTCTTGCCGGCGCGAGCTTTGCCATCGACCAGGCTTTCAAATGGTGGATGCTGCATGTCTTCGACATCGAGGCCCGCCAGCCCGATCGCGCTGTTGCCGGTCTTCGACATCGTTCTCGCCTGGAACCGCGGCATTTCCTATGGCTGGCTGTCGGAGGGTTCCTTCGCTTCGCAGGGCCTGCTGATCGCGCTCGCCGTTGTCGTTAGCGCCGGTCTGTGGGTCTGGCTCGCCGGGGCCACGCGGCCGGTGACCGCGGCGGCCATCGGCCTCATCCTGGGCGGGGCGCTCGCCAATGCCTTCGACCGCGCCGCCTATGGCGCCGTGGCCGATTTCTTCTCGTTCCATGTCGGCGAGTTTCGAATGGTACATCTTTAACCTCGCCGATGTAGCCATCGTTGCCGGGGTGGCGCTCTTGGTTTATGAATCCTTTAGCGAGGGCCGCTAGACGGCCACGGAAATGCCTGATTGCACGGGCAATTTCACGGCCCTTGTCACCAAGCCGGCATGGGATGAGACGTTTGAAGGGAATAGCGTTATCATGAAAAAGGCCACTGGCCTCGCTTTGAGCCTTTTGGCGGCGCTTGCCGTTGCCGGCTGCTCCGAGACGAAAATGCAGAGTTTGCTGGGCTCGGGCAAAGACACGGCACCCGACGAGACCCAGGTTCGCGTCAATCGCAATCTCGCCATGCCTCCCGATCTCAATCTGCGTCCGCCCTCGGGCGAGATCGCTGAATATGGCGAGCCGGTTGCGAGCGCGACGCCCGTCCAGCCTGCGATGGATCAGGCCCAGCCTGTGCAGACGGCGTCAGCAACTCCGCCCGCGGGTTCCGTCGCGGAACCACCCAAGCCTGATATCTATGAGAAATACGGCATTTCCAAAGTGGGGCCGGACGGCAAGCCGAAGACAGAAAACCAACTCTACAAGGAACTGCGCGAGGCGCAGCTCGCCGAGAAGCGCAGGACCAATCCAAACTACGGCACCATCTGGAACATGGGGAACGTGTTCAAGGACGAGTGACCTCCACCGGTCGGTCACGCAAAGTTGTGTCACGATTTTCCGACAAGATGCTGCTAACTGGCTGCCACGAATAACCGCAAAGGTGCTTCATATGAGATCCCCTCGCCGCGGGCTGATCGCCGCCTTCGCCGGCCTCTGCCTGCTTGCCCTATTGACCCACCCGCTTGCCGCGGCCCAACCCTACGCCGAGACCTTCACGCTGAATAACGGCATGCAGGTCGTGGTGATTCCGGACCATCGTGCGCCGGTCGTCACCCATATGGTCTGGTACCGCGTCGGC
Source organism: uncultured Alphaproteobacteria bacterium (assembly GCA_963841765.1). Lineage (GTDB taxonomy): Bacteria > Pseudomonadota > Alphaproteobacteria > Rhizobiales > Aestuariivirgaceae > Taklimakanibacter. The sequence continues at coordinate 342,804 of CAWJDZ010000022.1, read as the reverse complement.
TCGGCCGACGAGCCGCAGGGCGAGACCGGTGTTGCGCATTTCCTGGAGCACCTGATGTTCAAGGGAACCACCAAGTATCCGGCCGGCGCCTTCAACCGCCTGATCCGCGAGAATGGCGGCGAGGACAATGCCTTCACGTCGAAGGACTACACCGCCTATTTCCAGCGCATCGCCAAGGATCGCCTGGGGCTGGTGATGGATCTCGAGGCCGATCGCATGCAGAATCTCGTCCTCAAGGACGAGAACGTACTGCCTGAGCTCAAGGTGGTCGAAGAGGAGCGCAGCGAGCGCACCGACAATGATCCCTCGAGCATCCTGGGCGAGCAGCTCGATGCGATCCAATATCTCGTCCACCCTTATCGCAAGCCGGTGATCGGCTGGTCGACGGAAGTCCCAAATCTCACCCGTGAGGACGCCATCAATTTCTACAAGGCGCACTATACGCCGGCCAACGCCGTTCTCGTCGTGGCGGGCGATGTCACGGTGGACGAGGTCAAGAAACTCGCCGAAGAGCACTATGGCCGGCTCGCCAATACATTCGACGTCAAGCCGCGCGAGCGGGCGAAGGAGCCCGATCCCATTGCGCCGCGCCGCGTGACCGTGACCGATGCGCGCGCCGCCTCACCGATCATGCAGCGAAGCTATCTCTCGGTCTCTTATGCGACAGCCGAGAAAGGCGAAGCGGAAGCCCTCGAGGTGCTGGCGGAAGTCCTCGGTGGCGGGTCCACCAGCCGCCTTTACCGGAAGCTCGTGATCGAGAAGCGGCTCGCCTCCTATGCCGGCGCCTGGTATTCGGGCGAGGGTCTCGATTCCGCGACCTTCGGAGTCTATGGCTCGCCCAATCCCGGCGGCACAGTCGCGCCGGTGGAAGCCGAGATCGATGCCGTTCTCGACGACGTCAAAGCAAATGGCGTAACCGCCGCGGAGCTCGAGCGCACCAAGGCCAAGCTCGTCGCCAATACCGTCTATGCCCGCGACAACCAGGGCAATATGGCCCGCGCTTTCGGCACCGCCCTGACCACCGGAACGACCGTTGCCGACGTGCTCGAATGGCCGGACCGGATCAAGGCCGTGAAGCTCGAGGATGTGAAGGCTGCGGCCGCCAAGGTGCTCGACATCAGGCGTTCGGTCACCGGCGTCCTTCTGCCCGCGCCCGGAGCTTCCGGCGGGGGCGGCGAGCCCGCACAGCCATCGTTCTCGAATTCTTCGCAACAGTAATCCATGAGGCCCGTGATGCGTCCGCTTCGTCCCTTCCTCGCGGCCTTCGTCCTTGTCGTCATCGGCGTCCTGCCTGCGGGAGCGATCGCCATCAAGGAAGTGAAGAGCAAAGCCGGCATAACCGCCTGGCTGGTCGAGGACCACACCAATCCGCTGATCGCCATGCAGTATTCGTTTGCCGGCGGTGCCGCCAATGATCACGACGGCAAGGAAGGCACTGCCTATTTCATCACCGGGATGTTGGACGAAGGGGCCGGCGATCTCGATTCTGCCGCCTTCCAGGCAAAGCGCGATGAACTCAACATGAAGATGTCCTTCGATGCGAATCTCGACACCCTCGAAGGATCGTTCCAGACGCTCACCGAAAAGCGCGACGCCTCTTTCGCGCTTCTGAAGCTTGCCCTGGCCAAGCCGCGCTTCGACAAGGAGCCGCTCGACCGGGTGCGTGATCAACTCGTGGTCAATGCGCGGCAGAATGAACAGGACCCGGAGAAAATCTCGTCGCGCGCGTGGATGGTGAAGGCGTTTGACGGCCACCCTTATTCGCGTGAATTCGGAAGGCACGGTCAAGTCGTTGGCTGCCATCACCGGCGATGATCTTCACGCGATGCACAAACAGCTGTTCTCGCGCAAGGGACTGAAGGTGGCCGTCGTCGGCGATATCGACGAAGCGACGCTGAGCCGCCTTCTGGACGAGACCTTCGGCGATCTGCCCGATACCGATCCGCCGCCGCCCGCGCCGATGATCCACGTCGCCGACAAAGCCGAGGCCCAGAGCATCGCGCGCGACATTCCGCAAAGCATCATCACCTTCGGCCATGACGGAATTCTGCGCTCGGATCCCGATTTCATACCGGCCTATGTCGCGAGTTTTGTGCTCGGCGGCGGTGGCTTCGGCTCGCGCCTCACCGAAGAGGTACGCGAGAAGCGCGGCCTCACCTATGGCGTCTCGATCGGTCTTTATCCCTTCGACCATGCCGGCCTCGTCTTCGGACAATTGGGCACGCGAAACGAGAAGGCGGGCGAGGCGCTCGCGGTGGTGAAGGAGACGATGAAGAAATTCGCCGAAGAGGGCCCGACCGCGGCCGAGCTTGCCGAGACCAAGACCTACCTGACCGGGTCCTATGCGCTGCGCTTCGATTCCAACGCCAAGATCGCCAATCAGCTCCTCGCCATCCAGCAGGACAATCTCGGCATCGACTATGTCAATCGCCGCAACGGCCTCATCGAGGCGGTGACGCTCGACCAGGTGAAAGCGCAAGCCAAGCGCATCACCCAGCCTGACAAGCTCATAGTGACGGTGGTCGGCGAGCCCGTGGGCATCACGACGTCTTCGGCGCAGTGATCAGGGCTTGGGTGCGATGAAGGGATTGGTCTCGCTTGCCGTGCGATTGGTCTCATAGCAGCGCTCGAGCCGCGCCAGTGCGGCGGCGCTCTTTTCGAGAGGTACCGTCAGAGTCGCGCCCGCACCCCTGATCTCCAGGCGATTGACGTTTCTCACGGCCTTGTTGAAACGGGCATCGCTCAGCGCCACCCGAACCGTGTCCGGGGTCGCTGCGACATCGGTCTTCCAGATGACCTTGCCCGCCGCGAAATCGACCGAATAGGTCTTGCCATTGTCGAGCTTCCAGCGCGGCGACGTCATCATCAGCGACGTTCCTCCTTTGTCGCGCGAGAACCTGGCCTCCAGGCCGTTGTCCATCGTGCGGCTCATCGTGCAACGGTCGAATATATGCCCCTTGGTGTAGCTGGCCTCGATCTTCCAGGGCCCGATGAGGACGGATTTGTCGTCACCTGCATTCTCCGCCTGTGCGGGTGCGCAGAGAAGAAAAGCGGGGAAAAGGAGGAGCCAACGTTTCATCCACGACCTCCGTCGAAGCCTATGACCATCTCTATGACATGCAGTCCGCTTTTGCGACAACAACGCCGTCAGTAAAAAAGTTCCCTACCTCAGGAGAATGGCTCAGGCCCGCGATCCTCGCAAGACCGCGTTCTCTTCCTCGAGCTTGGCGATGCGGGCTTGCATCTGCAGAAGCACCTGCCCGACATCGCCGGCATCGATCTTCTGCGGGATGTGTTGCGGGCAATTGATGTCCCAGGCCTCGACGTCGAACAGGATCGCCTGTTCCGGGCGTGCCTCATAGGCCTCCGGCATCAGGCGTTCGACCAAGGCATCATCATCGGCGACGACTCGGGCGCGCCCCCAGAACTTCACCCGCCGCCTGTTTGCATAGTCCATGAGGAAGAGGAAGGCGCGGTCATTCTCCGCGAGATTGCCCGTGGTGACATATTGGCGGTTGCCTTTGTAGTCGGCGAAGCCGAGCGTCCGCACGCCCAGTATCTTGATGAAGCCTTTCGGCCCGCCCCGATGCTGGGCGTAGGGCTGGCCCGCCGCATTGGCGGTGGCGAGGAAGGCCGTGTCCACGCGCTCAAGGAATTGCGCCAGGTCTTCGGTCAGTTCGGTGCGGAAGCCGCCGCGCTCTTCCATGCGGGCATAGTTCGCACGCGAGCCGCGCTCGGCCTGGATGGCCTTGATGCGGGGGGTGAACGCGATGTCGCTCGAGGGCTGTGTCATGCCCCCTAAGATAATTCATCCCGAAACAGAGATAATCATCCCTATTGACAAAACATTATTGCCGCTATGGCAATAATCACTATGGACCGCTTTGATGCCATGACGGCCTTCCTTGCCGCGTGCGAGGCTCAAAGCCTCACGGCCGCCGCCCGCCGGCTCGGCCTGTCGCCTTCGGTCATGTCGCGCCAGATCGCGGCCCTCGAAGGCCGCCTGGGCGTGCGGCTTTTCCATCGCACCACCCGCCGGATCAGGCTGACCGATGCCGGGGCGCGCTATCTCGAGCGGGCCCGACGCATCCTCGCGGATTTGGAGGAAACGGAGCGGGCGGCGCAAAGTGACAGGACAGAACCCGCGGGGAAGCTTTCGGTCACGGCCCCTTTGATTTTCGGCCGTCTCCATGTCGCGCCCTTGCTCGCCCATTTCGTCCAGCGCCATCCCAAGGTCTCGGTCGAGCTCATCTTGTCGGATCGTTTCGTCAATCTGGTTGAGGAGGGGCATGATCTGGCGATCAGGATCGGCCATTTGCCGGACTCGCAATTGATCGCCCGCCGCTTCGGCGAGACGCGGCGAGCCCTGGTCGCTTCACCTTCCTATTTGGCGAAGGCCGGCGCCCCGGAACATCCCGATGATCTCACGCGCCACGACACCATCGCCTTCATGCCCGGAGCACCGCCCGTCGATTGGCATTTCAGCGAGCAGGGCGCAGATTTCAAGGTCGAGTCTCGCGCCGCGCTTCGTCACCAACAGTGGCGACACCGCGATCGCTCTTGCGTTCGACGGCGCCGGCATCGCGCGCGTGCTCTACTACCAGGTGGAGCTCGCGATCCGGGAAGGGCGGCTCGTCGAAGTGCTGGCGCCCTTCGCGCCGGCAGTCATGCCCATTCATGCCGTCTATCCCTCTGCCCGCTTCCTGTCAGGCAAGGTCCGTGCCTTTGTCGAACTAATTGGCGAGATGGCGGACTGGCGGCTCGCGCGATAGAGCGCCGGCGTTCTCCTAGAGCAAATCCCGCCAAAGGCCTGCCCGGGACCCGATCCGGGTTGAAGACTTTGGCGATAAGGATTTGCTCTAAAATATTGATTGGGCGCGAATCCTTATCGGCGAAGCGATTCCACTTCGCCGGGATGCGCGCTAGAAATCATCACGGCGCTCTATCTCTTTTTGCGCATCGGCTTGCCTGAAAACCGCGTACACTTTTCGGGCCGATGCTCTAGACTTGCGCCATGAGGATTTGCAGGCTTCCCGAGGGTATCGCCAATCGGATCGCCGCGGGCGAAGTGATCGAGCGCCCGGCGAGCGTCGTCAAGGAGCTGGTCGAGAACGCGATCGATGCCGGCGCGCGGCAAATCGACATTGCCTTCCGCGATGGCGGTCAGAGCTTCATCCGCGTCGGCGACGATGGCGAGGGCATGGACAGGGACGAACTCGTCCTCGCGATCGAGCGCCATGCAACCTCGAAGCTTCTCGATGACGATCTCATCGATATCAGGACATTGGGCTTCCGCGGCGAGGCTTTGCCCTCGATCGGCGCGGTGAGCCGTCTGTCGCTCGTATCGCGCGCGCGGGGTTCAGATGATGCCTGGCGGGTCGAGGTGGCGGGCGGGCGCAAGAGCGAGGCATCGCCGGCATCACGCATTGAGGGCACCATCGTCGAGGTCCGCGACCTCTTCTTCGCCGTGCCCGCCCGGCTCAAATTTCTTCGCTCGCCGCGCGCCGAGACGGCGGAAGCGGCCGACGTGGTGCGGCGCCTGGCGCTCGCGGCACCTCACATCGGCTTCAGCTTTGCCTCGGAGGACCGCGTTCTCATCGATCTCGCGGCCGAGGCCGAAGGCGATCAGGGACGACGGCGGCGCATCGCGCGCGTGATTGGCGATGAGGTCTTCGCCAACATGGTCGATTTCGACGGCGGCCGCGATGCCTGCAAGCTTTGGGGCCTCGCGAGTCTTCCGACCTATCACCGAGCCCAGGCCGGCCTGCAGTTCTACTTCGTCAATGGCCGTCCGGTCCGCGACAAGCTCCTTGCCGGCGCCATTCGCGGCGCCTATGCCGATCTCCTGATGCGCGGACGTTTTCCGGCCGTGTGCCTGTTCATCGATTGCCCCAATGCCTTCGTCGATGTGAATGTGCACCCGGCCAAAGCGGAAGTGCGCTTTCGCGATTCGGGCCTGGTGCGCGGCGCCATCATCTCGGCCGTTCGCGATGCCTTGGGCACGAAGAGCCGCAAGACGGCGTCAGGGCTCACCGCCGCCACGGTGAGCGCCCTGCGTCCAGTCCCTCCCCGCGCCGCAACCCGTGTCCTCGAAACCTCCTTCTCGGGCTTTGCTCCTCAGGGCCTCGCCGAAGAACAGTCGCATTTCGCCATGGACAATGTGACTTCGGCATCTGTCGTCGACATGCCGGTGCCTGCCGGTGATCCGCATCCCTTGGGCGCTGCGCGGGCGCAGTTGCATGGCAACTACATCCTGGCCCAGACCGAGGACGGCATCCTCATCGTCGATCAGCATGCCGCCCATGAGCGCCTCGTCTATGAGGAACTGAAGGCTGAGCGCTTGGGCCGCCGCATCGCCACTCAGCCCCTGCTTATCCCCGAAGTCATCGATCTCGACGCTGTCTCGATCGAGCGGCTCGCCAATGCCGCCGAGCTTCTGGCTGAGCTCGAACTCGTTCTCGAGCCGTTCGGCGAAGGATCGATCGTGGTTCGCGAAGTGCCGGCGGCCTTGGCCGGTGGCGCCGTCGCCAGGCTGGTGCGCGATGTCGCCGATGATCTGGGCGATGAGTTCGAGCACGACCATCGAGGAGCGCGCCAACCAGCTCCTGTCCACCATGGCCTGCCATCATTCGGTCAGGGCCGGGCGGCAGCTCAAGCCTGAGGAAATGAACGCGCTCCTGCGGCAGATGGAGAGTACGCCCAATTCCGGTCAGTGCAATCACGGCCGCCCGACCTATATCGAGCTCAAGCTCAGCGACATCGAAAGGCTGTTCGGCAGGAGCTAGCGCATCCCGGCGAAGTGATTCCACTTCGCCGGGATGCGCGCTAGGCTTGCCGCGCGATGAGGAGTTGGGTCTCGCCATAGACTCGCCGGTCGATCTCGGTGAGGGTGGGCGGAGAGGTGAGCTCGGCGCGCTCGGCTTCCTCAACGACAACAATAGCGCCGTTCTTGAGCCAGTGTCCCGCGACCAGCGAGGCAAGTGCTTTCGTGCCCAGTCCCTTGTTGTAGGGCGGATCGGCGAAGACGAGATCGAAGCCCGGCTGCGGTGCGGCGGGGCCGAGCCGCGCCGCATCGCGCCGCCAGATCTTGCATTGACCGATGACACCGAGCGCATCGGCATTGTGCCTGATGATGCCGCGGGCATCGGCCGAGTCATCGACGAACTGGCAGAACCTTGCGCCGCGCGACAAGGCTTCGAGTCCCATGGCACCCGTTCCGGCGAAAAGATCGAGGACGCGGGCACCCTCGATCGAGAAACCTTCGACGCCATGCGCCAGGATGTTGAAGATCGCTTCCCTCACACGGTCGGATGTCGGCCGCGTCGCCTGGCCCTTGGGACCTTGCAAGCCATGCCCTTTGAATTTTCCGCCGACGATCCGCATGAGGAGTCTCGCTTACAGGCTGCGACGGATTTCCGCCACGCCGAAGAAGACGAGGAAGCTGCCGGCAAGCCGGTCGATCCACAGCCTGACCCGCCGCCCCAGCGCGTGGCGGAAGGCCGTGACACAGGCGACGATGAAGCACCACCAGAGCAGCGAGCCCAGAGTGACGCCGCCAACCGTCGCCAAGGCGCTCACCGGTTCGAATCCCCCCTTCGGTGCCAAGGCGGCGAAGATGGCGGCGAACATGACGATGGTCGGCGGGTTGGTGAGGGTGAGCAGCAGCGAGCCCCAGAAGGCGCTGAGCGTCGAGGTGGCCGAGACCGTCGGCGCGGCGGCCCTGTCCTCCACATTCCGCCAGAAGGTCTTGAGGCCGAGATAGAGCAGAAACAAGCCGGCGGCGAGGTGGAGCGGCCGGTCATAAGCCAGCATGAAGGCCTTGATGCCGGTGAGGCCGAGCGCCGCGACGGCGGCATAGAGGCCATCGCCCGCGGCGATGCCGAAGCCGGTCGCCAGACCATGGCGCCAGCCGATCGTGAGGCTGCGGCGCATGCACAAAATACTCATCGGCCCGACCGGGGCCGCGACCGCGAGGCCGAAGCCCATCGACTTGATGAACACGGGTAGGAGGCTTGCAAGATCAATCATCGAACTCTCCGGAAAATGGGAAGCGGGGAGTCCCTGAATGAAAAGCCCCGCCGGGTTGAAGGGGCGGGCTCTGAAGCGGGATGGGGATTAAGAAACGGTCCTCGTTATCACGCGCAGAAAAGCGCACGCCGGTTGTCGCCGGTCGCTTGTTGCGTGATGGGGGGTTTCAGTTTCATGGGCGCGCTGCATAACACAACGAACGGCGCAATCAAGTGCCTTTGCGCCGCGCAGGTTTTTGTCTTCCGGAGGCAGGGGTCGAGATCTTGCGTCCCAATTGCTCGGCAAGAACCCGTGCCGGCACTTCCGCCACTTGGCCACGTTCGAGATCGCCGAGCTGGAAAGGACCGAATGAGATGCGGATCAGCCGGTTGACCTCGAGCCCCAGATGCTCGCAGATCTTCTTCACTTCGCGGTTCTTGCCTTCGCGAATGGCGATGGTGAGCCAGGCATTGTCGCCTTGCATCTTGTCGATCTGGGCTTCGATCGGCCCGTAACGCACGTCATCGATGGTGATCCCGGCCTTCAGTCTCTCAAGCGCTGCGGGGTCGGGCCTTCCATAGGCGCGCAGCCGATAGCGCCTCACCCAGCCGGTTGCCGGCAATTCGAGGAGCCGCGCCAATTCACCGTCATTGGTCAACAGCAACAGGCCTTCGGTGTTGATATCGAGACGGCCAATCGAAATTACCCGCGGCAGTTGCTCGCGCAAGGCATCGAAGACGGTGCGCCGTCCTTCCGGATCCTTGTGGCTGGTCACCAGGCCGGCCGGCTTGTGATAGCGCCACAGCCGGCTGTCCTCCTCCTGCGGCAAGGGTTTGCCGTCAATCAGGATATTGTCCTTGGGCGTGACGTTGACCGCGGGCGAGGCGAGAACCTTGCCATTGAGTCTGACGCGGCCTTCGGCGATCAGCCGCTCGGCGTCGCGCCTGGAGCACAGGCCCGCCCGCGCGATCGCCTTGGCGATCCGTTCCCCTTCAAATGCGCTTTCCTTGACCATCCGATCCCTTTCGCGTTTTGTGGGTCAAGCATGAAACACAATCGACCGCCAGATCCGATCTCGCTCGCCTTTGCCGAGGCCGAATCAGCCGGCGGGCGCGGCGAAGTTCCCATCGGCTGTGTCATTCTCGATCAGTCGGGCAATGTGATGGCAAAAGCCGGAAATCGCACGCTCGAACTCAGGGATCCGACGGCCCATGCCGAGATCCTCGCCATTCGCGCAGCGGCAGCCAGGCTCGGCAGCGAAAGGCTGGCCGGCTGCGACCTTTACGTGACACTCGAGCCTTGCGCCATGTGCGCCGCCGCCATCTCCTTCGCCCGCATAAGGCGGCTCTATTTCGCCGCAAGCGATGAAAAGATGGGAGGCGTGGAGCATGGGGCGCGATTCTTCGCCCAGGCCACATGTCACCACCGTCCCGAGGTCTATGGCGGCTTGGGCGAAACGCGGGCGCGGGACTTGTTGCGCAAGTTCTTCCGCCAGCGCCGATGGAGTGAAGCTCCAGGAAGGTGACGGCGAGCGAAGTCTGGTATAGGCTGAAATTCAGCGCTCCGACGCGGGGGCGGCGGCCGTTTTGGTATGGCCTTGACGGTCGGGGCGCGGGTGGCGGTGGTCATGACCAGGGTCGTCAAAGTCCATGTCGGGGTGAGCCGCGAGCTCCAGGTTAAGCTCGAGGCGGGCAGTATAAGTATCGATGACTTCACCCATGCCATTGGCTTGAGCAAGGTTGATACCGGCAAGCTCAAGGATTTCGGCATCCTGACCGGCGAGGCAGAGGCGGAACGGCTGGATGACATCCGCAAGCGCACCGGCATCGATTTCATCGAAGAAGACCGCTCGTGCCGAGTGATGTAGCGATTGGATTCCTCCCGATTGTCTCCCCTCTCCGGCAAGACACTATCGTATTCACACATCGCGATCCGCCGAAGTCAGCCGCAGGTCGCGTGGCGTGAGCCGCCAATTGTCTCCCCAATTTCGTCACCCCGACGAAAGTCGGGGCCTATTGAACAGGTCAAGACGGGCGGTGCTTCCGGTCGCGCACAGATGCGCGACGCCGCCCGCTTGCTCTTATTCAGGGGGTGCCGGCTTTCGCCGGCATGACGGATGAGAGGGGCGCTCGGGGATAGAATGTGTGAGTCCGATAGCCGGCAAGACAAGCGGGAGAAGCGGGACCTGACCCAGATGCTTGAATCACATTCTCAAGCACCAGCTCTGGAGCAAATCCCGCCAAAGTTGAAGACTTTGGCGATAAGGATTTGCTCCAACATATTGATCTGGCGCGTATCCTTATCGGCAAAGCAATTCCACTTCGCCGGGATGCGCGCTAAGCGATTCTTTTGATTCGCAATTCCAGCGCCCGCTTGAGCTCGTCCTTGGCCCGGGACGCCGCCTCCATCATCTCCGAGATGCGGAAGAAATCATTCGCCATGAAGCCGTCGATCGGCGGGTTGATATAGATTTCGGGCGGATTCTGCTGCCGGCGCAGCACGGCGATCTGATGGAACATGATGAGCATCGATCCGACGGCGAGCTCCATATTGCTGTGGTAGCTGCGCCGCGGCCCGCGCACGCGCCCGGTCACGTCGATGGCGACGACAAAGTCGCTTTCGGCCTGGACATGGTTGAAGGGCACGGGATTGGTGATGCCGCCATCCACATAAAGGCGGCCGTCGATGGGGGGCGCCGAGATGAGGCCCGGTATGGCGATCGAAGCGGCGACCGCCCGGCACATCGGACCCTCGGAGATGACATGCTCGCATCTGTCGGCGAAGTCGGTGGTAACGATCTTGAGCGGGATCCGGGTTTCCTCGACCCGCTCCGCCACCCCCTCGGGGAAGATGACGCTGGTGAGGTGCTCGCCGTCGATCAGGAGCGAGGTGAAGCTCTTCCGTTGTAGGAGGGCGCCAAGCCGCGCCCGCTTGACGCCGAACAGGTACTTGGCCGCCTGGACCCGGTTGGCAAGGATGAAGCGGGCGTGGTCGCCAATGTCCTTGGCGGGGATGCCGGAGGCATAGGCGGCGCCAACGAGCGCACCGAAGCTGCAGCCGGCGATCACAGCTGGCTTGATCCCCATCTCGTCGAAGACTTCGAGCATGGGGATATGGGCGAGGCCGCGGGCGGCGCCGCCGCCAAGGGCAAGCCCGATCCTAAGCCCGCTCATGCGCCGGCCTTCCGGGCGAAATGCCAGGCCGTCTCGGCCAAGGGACGGACTTCGCTTGCCATGAGAAGAGCATTGCGATTGGCGGCCGTCCCATCGCGCACCCGCCCGACAATGCCTTGCAGGATGGCAGCGATGCGAAAGAAGTTGTAGGCGAGATAGACATTGAGATCGGGAATACCGTCGCGGCCCGTAAGGATGCAATAGTCCTCGATATAGGCCTCGATCCCAGGAATTCCAGGGTCGCGCTCATGGCCGAACAGCGAGCCCACGCCCGCACCCCGTTCCGATCTCGGCATGAACCACATCATGAGATGATAGGTATAGTCGGCAAGCGGATCGCCAAGGGTCGCAAGCTCCCAGTCGAGCACGGCCGCGACCTCAGGCGCATCGGCGGCGATGATGCAATTGTCGAGTCGGAAATCGCCATGGACGATCGCGGTGCGCGTCTGCGCCGGGCAAGCCTCGGGCAGCCAGGTCATAAGCTGATCCATCTCGGCGATCTTCTCCGTCGCCGAGGCGCGATATTGCTCGGACCAGCGCTTGATCTGGCGAGAGACATAGCCTTGGGCCTTGCCGAAATCGGCAAGCCCCGCGGCCTGAGGATCGACATTATGCAACCGGGCAATGGTCCGGTTCAGCGAGGCGAACAGCCGGCTACGCTCTTCAGCGGTGAGGCCCGGAGCCCAAGGCTCCCAGAATACCAGGCCCGTGACATGCTCCATCACGAAGAATTCGGTGCCGATGATGCTGTCATCGCTACAATAGTGAAGCGGCCGCGCCACGGGAAAGCCTTGCCCGGCGAGTGCCAATGTCACGCGATATTCGCGCTCGATGGCGTGAGCGGAGGGTAGAAGCTTGCCGGACGGCTTGCGCCTCAGCACATAGCGACCCGACGCCGCGGCGATGAGATAGGTCGGGTTGGATTGGCCGCCCTTGAACTGCTCGACGGTGACGGGCTGGCGAAAGCCTGGAATGTGTACGCTGAGATAGGGGACGAGGCGATCGGAAATATCGCTCGCCGGCCGCGTCCCCGAAAATTCCTCCTGGCGATTGAGCTTCTGCGGCATCAGTTTTTGAACGTCCCGGCGAGGAAGGGCAGGAGATGGTCAAGGGTGGCTTGCGGGTTCTCCTCGGGAAGAAAATGGCCTGAGGCGATGACGCCCGTCGTGACCCGCTTGGCCCACGATGACCACAGCTCGTCGAGACCGCTCATCATGGCCGGGATGCCGCTGTCGCCCCACAATGCCAGGAGCGGACAATCGATCTTGCGGCCTTGGGTCCGATCGGCGTCGTCATCGGCAAGATCGCAGGTCTGGCCGGCACGATAATCGTTGCATGTCGCATGCACATGTTCGGGAGTCGAGAAATGCAGCCGATATTCGGCGAGCGCTCGCGGGTCGAACGCCCGGAGATCCTTCGCCTTGGTCCAGCGCGCCATGGTGTAGTCGAGAAAGCCGATGGGTGCCGCTTCGATGAGCATCTCAGGCAGCGGATGGGGTTGCGCCAGGAACAGCCAGTGATAGGTCTTCATGGCCATCGCGACAGAAAAATTATGCCACATGTCGAATGTCGTCATGATGTCGAGGACGGCCAGGCAAGTGACGGTGTCGGGATGATCGAGCGCCATACGGTAGCCGATCCGGGCACCGCGATCATGGCCGACGACCGCGAAGCGTTCATGACCGAGCCCGTTCATCAGGGCGATCATGTCTTCCGCCATGACGCGCTTGGAATAGGGCCGATTGTCGGCACTGTTGGGCGGGCAAGAAGAATAGCCATAGCCCCTGAGATCGGCCATGACGCAAGTCTGGCTCTCCATGAGTTTGGGCGCCACCGCATGCCACATCGAATGGGTCTGCGGATAGCCATGCAGGAGGAGCAGTGGCGGCCCGCTGCCACCGATGCGGGCGAAGATCTCCGCAGTGCCGGTATTGACGCGATGCTCACGGGTATTTGGGAAGAGATCCAACATCGGCAGCGCTCCTAAAGACGGCTTTCGCCCTATTTTTGGCGGAACCGAGCGGTCGGCTCAAGCGTCATCCGCGAGTGAATAGACGTGCTGCTCGCCCGCCACGTCGCGCAGTTTGTGCATGCCCAGGCTTGGAAATTCCTGGCCCGCCGCGCGCACGAAATTCTCTGACATGACGATGTCGCGATTGCGTCGCTTGGCGATCTCGAGCAGCCGGCTGGTATGGTTGATGGCGGGTCCGATGGCGGTGAAATCGAGGCGCGTCCGGCTGCCGATATTGCCATAGGCGACCTCGCCGACATTGAGCGCCAGGCCGAAGTTGAGCAGCAACCGGCCGGACTTGGCACGTTCCGTGTTTAGTGCCGCTATGCGTCGGCGCGTGTCGACAGCGGCGGCGATCGCCGGCACTACGGGAAGCTTATCGTCGGTGGCCGGGAATATCGCGAGCAGCGCGTCACCGATGAATTTGAGGACCTCTCCGCCATGCGCTTCGATGGCCGCAACCAGCGCGTCGAAAAAATCGTTGAGCGTGGAGAGCACGTTTTCGATCCGATGCGTATCGGAATAGCGCGTGAAGCCCCTTAGATCGGCGATCAGTATCGTCGCGGCGATGACCTCTGCCTTGCCGCGGTCGAGCGCACCTGCAAAAACCTTTTCGGCACTGCGCCGCCCAACATAGGTGATGAGGAGATCGATGGCGATCTTCCTGAGGACACGCCTTTCAGCATAGGGACTGAAAAGCAAAGCGGCGCGGGTCAGGTCGGCGATCTCCTCATCGGAGAAGCCGCCGAGCCGCTGGGTGGCGAAAGAAATATGCGCGGTCCTTTGCTGGTCGATGAAGGGCAGAGGCGTGATGTAATAGTCCGTAGCGCCTGCCTGACGCAGGTCTTCGAGAAGCGGCATATCGCTGATCGGCGCGTCGAGGCGCCAGCGATAGGCCTGGTGCGTATCGTCCACCACCTTGGCGGGGCTGTTATGATAGTCCGACGCATCATCGCCGCGCGGCAGGGTGCGCAATTCGACCTCATGTGCGACCCAGCGGAATTGCGAGCCCTCGATCTCGGGGTTCAGCCATTCGAGGCCAAGCGATGAACGCCAGAGCGGCAAGCCGAGAGCGACGAGCTTTTCACAGAGTTCGCGGTGCAGGTCCGGAAGTGTCTTGTCGCCGACGGCCGCCGCGACCAGCCACTCGACGAATTCTCCCTTCAGAGCCAAAGGTCGATCACTCCATTTGTCGGCGGCTCTTTGTGCTCCTGGGCGAGCCTCTTGCCAAGCCTTATCAGAGGTCAGCTTTGACCATCGGCGATGCTGAAGACGCGTTGATCGCCGTCGATGTCGCGCAAGGTATGAGCGCCCAGGTACTCGAAAGCGAAGTCCGGCTCCGGCGAAGCTCTCAGAGACGACGATGTCGCGCTAGTCCGCTTGGCGACTTCGAGAAGACGGGCCGCATGATTGATCGCCGGGCCGATGGCGGTGAAGTCGAGACGGCTCCTGCTCCCGATATTGCCATAGGCGATCACGCCGGCATCGAGCGCCAATCCGAATTTGAGGAGGCTTCGTCCGGCCGTGGCGCGCTCGGCATTGAGTTCAGCGATGCGCCGCCTCACGTCGAGCGCTGCAGCGATGGCGGGGGCCAAGGGCAGGGGCTCACCTTCACCCGCGGGGAATATCGCCAGCAGCGCATCGCCGATGAATTTCAAGACCTCGCCGTCATGCGCTTCGATCGCCGCCACCAGCGCATCGAAGAAATCGTTGAGGGTCGAGAGCACATTGGCGATCGGGTGCGTGTCGGAATAGTGCGTGAAGCCCCTCATATCGGCGATGAGGATCGTAGCGGTGATCATTTCGGCCTCGCCGCGGTCGATCTCCCCGTCATAGACCTTTCCGGCGCTGCGGCGCCCGACATAGGTGGCGAGAAGATCGAGCGCGATCCTCTTGAGTACCCGCCTTTCGGCATAGGGACCGAACAGGTGAGCGGCATCGGTCAACAAGGCGATCTCATTGTCGGTGAAGCCTTGGGGCCGCTGCGTGGCAAAGGAGATGTGCGCGCTGCGCTGTCGGTCGAGAAAGGGTAGCGGTACGATATAGTAGTCGCTGGCGCCAGCGCGTCTCAGACTCTCGAGAAGCTGCACGTCAGTGCCGGTCCATCGAGCTTGCGGCGATAGGGCTTGTTCGTCATATCGACGATCTGCGCCGGACTGTTGTCATAGTCCAACCGGCGGGCGTTGCGCGGCGAGGTCTCGAAGCTGACCTCATGCGCGATCCAGCGGATCTGGGCACCACCGATCTCGGGATTGAGCAATTCAAGGCCGAGAGAGGCACGCCAGAGCGGAATCCCGAAAGTCAGCAGCTTCTCGCAGAAAAGCCGGTGAAGTTCTCCCGGCCCAGCTTCGCGCATCCCGGCCGCGGCCTCGATCAGCCAGCGGGCGAGATCGCCGATCACAAGGTCTTCGCTCTGTGTCATGTCCCAATCGCTCGCCAGCCGATATCGCGGCGGCAGAAGCCCTCCGGCCAATCGATGAGATCGACCGCCCGATAGGCGCGGGCTTGCGCATCGGCGACGCTGCGGCCGAGCGCCGACACATTGAGGACGCGCCCGCCGCTGGCGATGAGCTTGCCATCCTTCATTGTGGTCCCGGCCTGGAAGATCTCGACGTCATCGCCTTGCGCGGCCGCCTCGAGGTTGCGGATCTCGCTGCCTTTCCCATAGGCACCTGGATAACCTTTCGTCGCCATGACGACGCTGAGCGCCGCCTCGTTGCGCCAACGCACCGACATCTTGTCGAGCGTGCCGTCGATGACAGACAAAAGCAGCGTCAAAAGGTCGTCCTTGAGGCGCAGCATCAGCACCTGGCACTCGGGATCACCGAAGCGGACATTGTATTCGATGAGCCTGGGACCGCTGTCGCCGATCATAAGGCCGGCGAACAGCACGCCCTTGAAAGGAAGCCCGCGTTTTTTCATGCCGGCGACGGTGGGACGGATGATCTCGGCCATGATGCGCTCGGCCATATTGAGCGTCACGATCGGGGCCGGCGAATAAGCCCCCATGCCGCCGGTGTTGGGTCCGGTGTCGCCATCGCCCACGCGCTTGTGATCCTGTGCGGCTGCCAGCGCCAAGGCGCTCTCGCCGTCGCACAGCGCGAAAAAGCTCGCTTCCTCGCCCGTGAGGAATTCCTCGATCACGCATTCGGCGGCGCCGAACTCGCCGGCGAAAACATGCTCGGTCGCCGCGAGCGCTTCCGCCACTGTCATGGCGACGGTGACGCCCTTTCCAGCGGCAAGCCCGTCGGCCTTGATCACAATCGGCGCCCCTTTCGCTTTCACATGAGCGATGGCTTTCGTTCTATCGCTGAAACGGCCGTAGCTTGCCGTCGGGATATTGAACTCGGCGCAGAAATCCTTGGTGAAACCCTTCGAGCCTTCGAGTTGAGCGGCACCCTTGGAGGGGCCGAAGACCTTGATCCCCGCGGCCGCGAGGTCATCCGCGATGCCCCCCACCAACGGCGCTTCGGGTCCGACCACGACCACATCGATCTGCTGCGATCGACAAAAGGAGATCACGGCCGGATGATCGCTCACGTCGAGCGTAACGCATTTGGCATGCTGCGCAATTCCGGGATTGCCGGGCGCGCAATGGAATTTGCCGAGGAGAGGGCTGGCGGAAATCGCCCAGGCGAGGGCGTGTTCGCGTCCGCCGGAGCCGATCAGGAGAACATTCAATGGCGTCATTGGGACATCCTTGTGACTTGTCTATGGCGGGATTCATGTTCCCGGGCAAAGCCCATTTTGCGGAACCGTCGCGAGCAGCATTCGTTAATTGACAACGGGCGGCTTCAGAAATTGGAGGAACAAATGTTCAAGCGACCTCTAGTCAACTTCATGCTCGGCGCGAGCGCGCTTGTCGCGCTGGCGGTCGGCCTCCCGGCTTCGAGCGCCAATGCAGGACCGGCCTCTTGTTCAGCCTATGCGCGCGACGTCGCCGCTAACGAGGCACCGCGTCGTGGATTGATCGATGGCGTGGTCATCGGAACGCTGGATACGGTCTTCACCGGCGGAGCCGGTCAAGATTCACGCTATCGCAGGATCTACAACGAAGCCTATGCCGAGTGCATGAGCCGTGATGCCGTTGTGGTCACGCGCACCCGCGATGTCGTCATTGGCGCCCGGCCGGTCGTCGGGAGCGATGACTGGATGGCATACTGCGCCGCCAAATATCGCTCATTCGATCCGGACACCGGTACTTATGTGACCCTTGAGGGTCAGACCGTGCCGTGCAGGTAAACTGCCCCAAATGATTGACATGGCGTCGTGACCCGGCAAGTGTCGGGTCATGACCGACCATGATCCTGAGACCGGTGAGATCCGCGAGGCGCAGAAAGCCAATGTCGTGGAATTCACCGTTTCCGAGATTTCCTTCGCGCTCAAGCGGACGCTCGAGGACTCGTTCGGGCATGTCCGGGTGCGCGGGGAAATTTCGGGCTTTCGCGGGCCTCATTCCTCGGGTCACTGCTATTTCAGCCTCAAGGACCAGGGTGCGCGCATCGACGCCGTCATCTGGCGCAGCTCCTTCATGCGGCTCAAATCCAAGCTGCAGGAAGGCCTGGAGGTGATCGCCACCGGCAAGATCACCTCATATCCCGGCAAGTCCTCCTACCAGATCGTCGTCGAGAATCTCGAGCCTGCCGGGGCCGGCGCCTTGATGGCGCTTCTCGAGGAGCGCCGCCGCAAGCTTGCCGCCGAAGGCCTGTTCGATTCCGCGCGCAAGAGTGTCATTCCATTTCTGCCGCAGCTCATCGGCGTCGTAACCTCGCCCACGGGTGCTGTCATCCGCGACATACTGCATCGCCTCAATGACCGCTTTCCGCGCCATGTGATGGTCTGGCCGGTGCGCGTGCAAGGCGAGACCTCGGCAGCCGAAGTAGCCGCCGCCATTCGCGGCTTCAACGCCATGACGCGCAAGCCCGATCTTATCATCGTGGCGCGGGGCGGCGGCAGCCTCGAGGACCTGTGGGGCTTCAACGAGGAGATCGTGGTGCGTGCGGCGGCGGCGAGCACGATTCCGCTGATCGCGGCGGTGGGGCACGAGACCGATTGGACGCTCATCGATCATGTCGCCGACCTGAGAGCTCCTACGCCGACGGCCGCCGCCGAACGTGCCGTGCCGGTGCGCGCCGATCTCCTGATGCAGGTCGCCTCTCTCACCGTCCGTCACGACCGCTGCTTCAAGCGCCTGATGGATGAAAGGCGCACGCGCGTCAGGGCCGCTGCCCGCGCTCTTCCGCGGCCCGATGACATACTGGCGTTTGCGCGCCAGCGCTTCGACAATGCGTCCGGAAAACTCAAGGCGGCGCTGAGCAAGAACATACTGCTGCATCGCCGCGATTTCGAGAAGGCGGCAGCGGGCCTGACGCCCCGGCCCTTGCGGGCCTATATGGGCGAGCAAGCGCGCCGCGTCGACCGCTGCGGCGGCGAGTTGCGCCGCGATATGCGCCGCGGCATCGAGCAGCGCCGCACGATGATCGCCGCCAACGCCAAGCTCCTGACCTCACTGTCCTACAAATCCGTCCTGCAGCGCGGTTATGCACTCGTGCGCAACGAGGTGCGCATACCCTTGCATGCCGCGGCACAGATAAAGCCGGGCCAGGATCTGCGCATCGAGTTCCAGGACGGCGAGATCGCGGCTCAGGCGAGCGGCCCACTACTCCAGCCTAAGGGCGCAAAACCGCGTGAGGGCGGGCAGGGGTCATTGTTCTGACAGGTTCGGCTAGCGCGCATCCCGGCGAAGTGGAACACTTCGCCGACAAGGATTCGCGCCAACTAAATATGCCGGAGCAAATCCTTATCGCCAAAGTCTTCAACTTTGGCGGGATTTGCTCTATTTGACAGGCATGAACAGGCACGAATCTTTTCTTCCCCGCGGCCGCCAGGCGAAGATCCGCTACCTCGACGCCGACTTCCAGGTCCTGAGCGAGGGCGACCATGTCATTTGTGCGGTGACGGGTATGCCGATCAAGATCGAGCAGCTCACCTATTGGAGTGTCACGCGTCAGGAGCCCTATATCTCCGCCGAAGCGGCGTTCCGCCGCCTGCTTGATGAATTAGACAATAAAAATAAGTTAGATAAATCAAGTTATTAGAAGACAAAGCAAGCCCCTTTAACATCGAAAAACCCCCAATGTGTACGCTATGTGTACGCGCCTGAAGGGGCGAAATTCGCCCAAGCGGTTTTTCTGTGTGCGGGCTTTAGCCGATGCCGTGGTCCTGGTGCCGGTGTCGGTGCGATCGCCTATGGCCGAGAAAAGCCCCGCCGATTGTGGGCGAGGCTTTCCCTTGGTGGTCCGCGTGCCAAATTTGGGGGTCAAGCTGGCGGACCAGGCCAAAGCATAGGGCCGAATTCAAGGTGCAGCAAAGCAGGCTCACGGCCCGCGATATGGCACCCACACGCGGGCTTCTTTAGCGGCAGCTTCGAAGGCACGCTTTGCCGCTTCGATTTCAGCCCTGCCCGAATGCGCGTCCGCGACCAGTATCGCGGCCCGATCCCGCTTCGCGCCTTTCGGCCACTGCAACAAATGGGCGGCTGCCGCTTCCAGGCTTGTGACTTGCCGGACCATGCCGTGCTTGGCCCAGTCGATGACGTAAACCGGTGGAAACCATATCATGGCCCGTATTCAGCACCGGCATGTGCCGGGATCAAGTGGCACCGGGTTTTTCTTTTCCATCAGGTCATGCCAGACTGCCGGTCTATGGCGACAGGCAAGAAAGACGGCGATCGGGAAGCCGAACTTGAAGCGGCAATCGAAGCAATCCGCGCGGAGACTTGGAAACCAGGGCAGACGCTGCCGAAGTTGCGCCGGGCGATTTTCAAAGCATGGAGGGTTCGGTGACCAAGATCGAAGTTTTTCACTTTCGGGTTTACGATCCGGCCAAGGATGAAATGGTCATGCCATTTCGGAAAAGCCCCAAAAAGCGCATTGAGGAGGTCAACGGCGAAATCATCCCTGATACTGGCGAATTTGTAGATGTGTCAGACTTAGACAGCCAGGAACGGTATGATCCCAACAAAAAGAGACAGGCTCCCTTTGCCATTCCTCCCTTTCCTGTGTGAATAATTCGGTACGCTGTTCATCGGTGAAGCGCGAATGACGAAGGGTGCCCAAATGCGGAAGGTCTTGGCCTTGATAGTGGTGTTCTGCGGTGCGACGAATGCTGACGCTGCCGAACCGCAGAATTGGTGTTCTGTGGACGGCGTAGTCATCATCCAGACGGAGGCGGGCACCTACCTTCTGGATGGCAAACCAGTCGAAGTGACGCGCGAACACGGCAACGGCGAAGAAGATTTCCTTTTCGTTGTGTACGATGACAAGATTTTCGCGCCCTGCGGTACGCCACGCGCCGACGCTGCCGAATGCGACGAATTCTTCACCTGCCCGTAGCGCCACCCATGACGAAAACAGTTTTCATCCTTGTGTTTTCGATCACCAGCGGCGGCAGCACCATCGAAGGCGAAGTCGAGCAGACTTTCGCGACCAAACAAGAGTGCATGGTTGATCGGGATAAGCTGATTGAAGCCCATCACAAGTCTTTCAAGCTAGGTTCTGACCAAGGCATCATCGCCAATTGCAAACAGGCGAAGCGATAAGTGGCGATCTTCCGCGACACCATCATGATCAAGGATCGCCCATATGATCGCGCTGTCCAGGTGACCGTGATCGCGCCCGACGATATGAACGTGTTGAACGTGCTGGAACTTGCGGAGCGTGCATGGCGCGCCCGGAACGTCGATCACAGTCGGCAAGGTGACTGTGAAGGTGCGGGCATTCAAGCGGTGAAAGTTGCTACTGGTGTTCCCCGTTGTCATGAGGATTTCCAATGTGGCTCGAAAGTCCCGATGAAGAACAAGCAATACGTGACTTACGTGCTTCAACCACACCGGATCGGGTAGTAGCGAACCTAGGCGGAACTTTTGTGGAAACGCGCCTTACACGCTGTTTACGTAATTCCTTTGTCCAAGATGAACCGGTGCTAGTAGATTTGTTCTATTCATCCGGCCCGCTTGGACCATTCGCCACCAAGATCAGAATGGCTTACGTACTCGGCATGGTAACAACGCAATCTTACAAGGACTTGATCAACATAACGCGCGTCCGGAACGCATTCGCGCACAAGATCGAAGCGCAATCTTTCGCGCGACCAGACATTTCCGCTTGGTGCCACAGCATCAAGATTGTGGAAACGCATGTACATCCACGGTCCGGCGACAAACCAGATATTCACAATCACGAAATCAGCATGTTCGTTGACGACAAAGAGGGAATGCTTTCCGATCCGCGCGAGCGGTTCATTAACGCCGTTGTCCTTCTGACAAAATATTTTTCATTTCCCTTTAAGCTTGGCGATCCTGCCACGATCTAGCCGCGCCAGCTATTTGCCAATTCAGCCGCCACCATGACGACACCGGTTTCGATGTGCCAATCAATCGCCTTTCGCTACCGCCACCAGCCCCGCTTTGGTTTCGCGATCGGTGACAGGCGCATCGGCCTTGATGGGTGCGGCTTCGATCACAACCGTGTCGATCGGAATGTGCGCCAGCCTGTCTTGCGGAATGCCGAGTGCATCGGCCAGGCGTTGCCGGATGATGTCGCGATTGTTTGCCATGATGGTGCGCGTAACCTTACACCCGATCACCGCCGCATGAAACCAGGATGCCGTTTCCTGCCACAGAAATGACCGCTGACGGCGATTTGCGGTTCGGCAGCACCACGGACTAGGCAAACCTAAATCGTCCGCTGGCGGACGTTCTAAGCAAAAGCTCGCTGCGGTTGTGCCCGGTGGCAGTTTCGCAACTGAAGGCACTGATTTGCTTACGCGCCTTGTGCTATGATGGCACCCGCGCATCGCCCTTTCGGTTCACTTCCCTCCCACAGTGGCGATCGCCAAGGGCCGGAGTTATCCTTTCCTCCGGCCCTTTTCAGTCTGTGACCGTTCGAGGCTCCGTCCATTCGAAAAATAGATCGGCTATCAAGTGAGGCCGATAGGCTCTTAGGTAGCGCCGCTCGTCGTCATATAAAACTTTGGGCGGCTTTGGGCGGCGCGGGTCGTTCTCATACTTTTCCTGATCGAATTGCGGCGGCCAGAGACCTGAATTTAGTTTCTTCACGAAAATGACAAGGTCAAGTTTGCGGTCAATCTTGGCCAACACCTCGCGTACGCAAAAGCTCTCGATGATCGTTGGCCTCGTGGGAAAGTCCTGTCCGGTGTAATCCAAGTCCTGTGCCAATTCACGGAGGTTCCGCGTCTGCAAATAGGGTAGGTCAGGATCACCCTTTGGGGGATATTCATCCACGTGAACGAGAGGCACGTCGCCCCCCAAGTCCTTTGCAAGGTCCTTTGCGAGTTGCTCCGCCAAGCGCGATTTCCCCTCGTTCATGCGCCCCTCTATGCCAATCAGTCTGATACGAGACTGATCAAGGATACCCTGCACGTTGGCCAGCAAGGTTCGGTAATTGTCGGTTTCGTAGTTCCCGCCCTCGGCCATCAATTCACCCGCGTCGGCACCGCTCGTAATATTTCATCCGCCTCCTCGCAAACTTACTAGGTCTAAAAATGGCTTATCAAGTTTAGAAATGAACGGCGGCTTCAAACAGGAGGTTCACATGACCACACGTATTGCTGTCACTAGCTCCCCTTTTCTTGTCATCGCCATGTTGTTGCTCCCATGTTCCATGGCGTCGGCAGAAGTGACGGGCGCTTGCCTGAGTGATGCCCAGAAGCTGTGCCCAGGGGTGCAGGCTGGGGGAGGTAAGATCAGGGAATGCCTCAAGACGAACTTCAAGGCCCTGTCCGACCCCTGCCAGACAATGGTGCTCAAGGCTGTGACAGCCAAGGCCTGTGCGGATGACGTGAAAAAGCTTTGCGCAGGCATCGAGCCTGGCGAAGGCCGCATTGAGGCTTGCATGAAAACTCACGTCGCCGAGGTTAGCGATACCTGCAAAGTATCGCTGGCGCACTCTGTAGCTGGCGAAGACTAGAAGTCAAAAGTAACAAGCCCTAGGGCGAGTTCGTGATGGCGCGCATCGCCGGTTCCTCGCGGTTCTCCGGCGAGCGGAAGGGCCGGAGTTCTCCTTTTCTCCGGCCCTTCATCGCGATCAATCGTGATTTGGACCCGTTCCAAATGGAACGACGCCGCCACCGAAAAACAGGACAATTCGACGTCGAGTGTTCCAAATGAAACACCCAATCGAAATTATCGCCGGAGAAAATCAAGGCCGAACAGGAAAGGCAAGCTGTGATATGATCGCGTTGCCTTCGCCCTTTTCGGTTTCCTTCCCTGCCATGTGGGCGATCGCCAAGGGCCGGGGCTTATCCATTTCCCCGGTCCTTTTGTGTCAAGCAAAGCTTAATCACCGCTGATCTTGGAAAGCCCGGAAGGCAATGAACTCGCCTGCCATGGCTGCAACTTCTGAAGCACTTCAAAATAAGCCGAACCGGTGAAGCACGAACACAGCAACGCCTAGCCCGATCGCCACAATCATAACGTCTTTGTAGAACTTCTGGCGTTCATCCATGGTGGACATGATAAATGTAATTCCAAACAACATCACGGCGATTGCTGCAAGGATGATCCAGATCATGTCCTTAAGCATCCAGAACACTTCCTTTCAGGTCCTTATGATCGATTGTGCCGCAACTAGCCGAAGATGATTTAGTGTGCGGGAAGGTTAGCCCACTGCATGCGGCGGCCTCATGCAGCAAGCCCCAGTGTCATGCCGTCGCGGTATATAAAGTTCTGTGAGGGGCGGATTTCGAATGTCCGCCAAAAACCTTACGATTTCACGCCAAAAGAGGTCATGGTGCAGACCCGCAACCGTGGCGTTAAGCCAAGTACGTTTGAACGCGCGAACGCGAGCGGACCAGCTGGCCATCGTGGTTGACAGCGGTGGCCCGCGCCGCATCCGGGGGGACTGTCTGAAATTTTCCGTGTCCTTGCCCGCACCAGGCCCCGGTGATCCGGTCAGTGCCTCGGGAGGGGGCCGAAAATGCGTTTGGCGTAGCGCGAGGCCGTACCTTCCTTCTCCCCGTCGATGCGGGCGGTGAAGTGGCCTTCTTCGTTGGCCTCGACGAGGATGTTCTCGGTTGGACCCGCCTGAAGTTGCCCAAGTTGGGATAGTGGAATCGTGATTCCCATTTCCGTATCTATTTGATTTCACTGGTGAAATCAAAATGACCGATTCGACATAGTTGTAAGGTTGCAACATGCTAGCCGCACCGGAAAGATCACACAGCGGCCGTAGAAGTCCTGCTGCTGTAGAAGGGTGAGATCGAACTCGGCCCCTTCCTTGAATTGCTGCGTCGGGAAGATCGGCTCAATCGAGGCGACGAGGGCGTGTGCCGCCTCGGCCCTTTCCTGAAGCGCCGCCCTTAGCAAGTCGATTGGAGTTGGCAGGGAGCGATGCGGTCAGTGATCTGCTTTCTTTGGTCCCTGCGGTCTGCTTCCGCCTTTGCCGGGCGCTCGGCCTCTTCCTGCACTATGCGCGACCCGAAGGGTTCTCGACGAAATTAGGCTCTTTCTTCAGCGGCTTCCAACGGAGCACCAGGATCGACCTTCGCTTGCGCGTGTGCCTCGCGGTCGGCATCCTCCCGCGCCTTCCTCACCAGTTCCAGCATCTTGCGGTAAGCCTCCTGTCCGACCGCCTGAGCCACTATGCGCCTGGTATTGCCCAATTCATTTCTTCGGTCACGGCTGGGGCATCTATATCCGCGAATCCTGCATCTTGTCGGTTGCCCTCGATATCACCCGTTCGGTGGACTGGCACGCTGTTCCGAACCCCCTTGCAAGGTTAAGACAAATCCGGCGTCAGCTACTGCGCAGCGCGTTCTACGTTTTCTTTCTCCACGAGCAATTCCACCACAAGGTCGAGAGCCTCGGCTTCCGGCTCCTGATTACAACTGGAACAGACTGTTACCGCCCATACAAGGCGAACGTCTATCGCCCCTCCTATCTAACAGTCGATTGCCTGGAGGAAAGCCTCGCCAACGCCGAGAGCTATCGGCGGCTGCGTGAACCGCGCTACTTCAAAAGGCACGAGGAACACTTGAAGGCAACTATTCCGATACAACCTCCCGGTTACGCAGAGGGAGTGAACTATCTGCCGGAAGCCAGCTACCGCGGCGGCTTGTACAACCTCAAATCCCGTGTTCTCGAGGGGTTATTGAGCCCGCATACACCGGCATCGCACTGGGCGATAGCACGAAACATGATTACCGCGTTGATGGACATCACCATCGATATCTACGTGATACTCCCACGCGGCGGCCGCCCGATTTTCCGGCCGACATCGATCGATCCCGGCTTCACGACATCGAGCCATGCGCTTGCTAGCGCATTGACCCGCCATCACGGATATCAGCCCGTTTCGGGTGGCAAAGGCTCGCACGTTAAGCTGATCAAGCCAGGAGCGCCGAATATTCACATTCCAGGCAATCGCTCCGTTGTCTCCCCGGGCGTGGTAAAGCAAGCGCTCAACGCCATCGGGCGCTATCCGATATCACTCCTGCCTGATCTCCTGGCCGGGAGGCTTGCAACGAACGACAAGTGAGGCCCGACGCCAAGGATTGGTAAGCAGCCATCGTCAACGTGATCGAGCCGGATCACGGGCCCCGTGCCTCTATTCCGTAGCTAAGGCGGCATCGGACGATCTGATACACAAGATCATCGCCCTTAACCGGCAAGGAGTTTTCGGTCTGATGCGCTAGACGCGCGGTTCATCCAGATAATCGAACCGCAAATTCGCCAGATTTGGGTGCGGGCCAGCCTCTTTCAGGCGGCCCGTCCAGAAATGCGCGGTTCCGTCGCTGCTGCGCGCAAACCGGGAGATGCGGCGCACGCGTAATCCGCTGCGGGGAATCTCTTCTTCGAGAAGCGTCATCGATTCGGATACTATCTTTGAACGGTACTGAGGACGGACGAGGCTTGCATTCGGATTGGTACGGGCACGGCGCAACTGGATATCACCCGAGACGGCCGGGTTGGATGAAAGGTGCTGCGGCACATAAGGGATCCAATGCTCCGGCATGGGTGACATCAGCCGGAACTGCGCGAGATCATCGCCAGCACCTTCGCTTTCTTGGGGCAACGGCACCCCGTCACCGTTGACCACGAAGGTGCCGTCGGCGTTGCGGTAGCGCGCCTCGATGGCCCAGACAAGGTTGGCGTCCTCGTCACGCATGAAACGGATGTCCTCGATGTCCTCATTATGCAGGACGTCTATGGCAATGTTGGGCAGCACCAGGAATTCGACCGCTCCAGTCAACCGCGGTACCGCCCTCGATCGCATCGACAGCAAAGAGCCGGAAGGACATAGCGGTCTGATCCGCAGGTTTCAGAGTGGTCACCGCCCCGAAGGAATCGACAACCTTCAGGTCGGTGATTTCCCGCACCGTTCCGGCGCTGGCATGCAGCGGCATGACATACCAGTTGTTGATATCAGTATAGGCGAATTCCGGCAGAAGCAGTGACAGCACGTTCGGTTCGGGATCGCTCGGGGCGTCGAAATAGGCATTGCCATCCTCGAACCGCCACCAGCGAGGATGGGGCGCGCCCGGAATATGGAGCTGGGTCGGCACGATCTGGCGGCTAGCCGTCTCCGCCGAGGCCGCGCCGATGGTTTGCACTTCGAGATTGTACCAGTCGAGCGCGCGGCCATGGTAGTCCCGGCCCGCAAAGCTCGCGATCGACGTCGTCAGGGCGAAGGCATATTCCAGGGCTTCCGCCTGCCAGGCTGGCGCATCTCCTTGCGCCGTTTCGCGCTCGATCATCTCCTCCAGCGGATCGTCAAGATTGACGGCAAGGTCGGTGGTTCCGACCGTCAGTGTTTGAAAAGGATGCTCGCAGCTCGAGGCGCTGACATAGGCCAGCCTGCCGCCGTTCTCCGCTTCGAATTCGCCCGACTGCCACTGCCGGGCGAGGAACCACAACGGATCCTTGATGCGCGCTTCCAGCGCCTCGCCGATATTGGCGCTTGTCGTCGAGCCAAAGAGCTGTTGCGGGATCGCGGGCTCGGCCATCACACTACTCCTTCACTTTGTGGAAGCCCTGGGCTTCGCCGGTGAATTCCGCTCCCGCACCCAGGCTTTCGTTCGGCCCATAGGCGCGGGCGACAAACTGCATGTCGAGCGCGTTGAACCCCAGATCCAGCAGCCTGAACCGCCGTTTGGGGATGCGCCGCTTCTCGCCCTTGCGCGCCACCTGATTGCCGCGCGGCAGCATCGAGGCAGGCCACAGCCGGTCGCCGGAGGACAGCGCCCGCACCTTCATCCATTGGATCGCCTCGAACACCATGGTGGCGGCAGCAGCCTCGCTCCATTGTGGCGCCCGGCCGTTGGGCGAAACGCACAGCAGCAGGCATTGCGGCGGCTCGGCCTGCGGCGAGTTGTAGTTGATGGCGACACCCGGCGGACTGGTTGCGGCTCGGCCGCTGTTCCGCCCACTCGTCGACCACAAATCCCGCCAGCAACGAACCGGACAGCACTCCAGGCCGCGCCAGAAAGGTACCGAAATGAAATGCGCGCGGGGCGATCTCCGCCTGCCTTGGATCCTGCGCGTTGGGCGCTGTGTCGTCCGCGGTGGCGGCTTCGTCGGTTGCCTGCGCCGCAACACCGGAGATCTGCGCCGCCACTGCAACGGCCAAGGCCAGGCGTGCCCGCACCCGAGACCACGGGTCAAGTGCCGCCACCGGCGTGACGGCGGGCTTGAGCAGGGGAGACGTTTCCGGCCACCGCGCAATCGGTGGAAATACCGGCAGCGCCTCGCCATCGAGTGCCGCCTTCAACGCCTCGATCAGCATCCGCCGCCAGGCCCGCGCCTCTTCCAAACGGGCAGAAATCGTGCCCGCGGTGGCCGCATGGGCGGCCCGCAGTGCCTTCGATTTTGTCATCAGACGGCTGGAGAGCGCGACAATCCGTTCGTCGATCGCCTCCGGATTTCTCTCGGCCTCCTCGATCGTGAAGGCGCGCAGTGCTGCGGGCTCGGCGAAGCCGGCGATCCTCGGCAACAGCGCCTGCAGGGTCCGCCGCCCAAGCTCGGCGGCCGTCCGCCGAACCGGGAGCGTGGGATCGGCCGGATCGATGTCGGCGCGGCGCCGGATCTCGCGTATCTCGGCGATGAAGGGTGTATGGGCGGCGGCAAGCCCGGCTGCGGCGTCGTCCAGCGAGTTGGCGAGCGCCGCGGCGCGGT
This sequence comes from uncultured Alphaproteobacteria bacterium, assembly GCA_963841765.1. Lineage (GTDB taxonomy): Bacteria > Pseudomonadota > Alphaproteobacteria > Rhizobiales > Aestuariivirgaceae > Taklimakanibacter. The sequence goes on along the minus strand of CAWJDZ010000022.1, from coordinate 314,420 downwards.
TGCGCAGCGTTGCTATCGCGCCGGCGATGAGGCGCGATCTCCTTCGCCTCGTCGAGCCGCGCCGCGGGAGACGCGGCCGCATTGAGATCCGCAGGTTCGAGCATGCGGCCCTGGCCCGCGAGCTTGCGCAGCGTCTCGGCCGTGGCAACGGCCCGCGCCGAGCGACGGCCCGGACGCCGCATCGAGGACCGTGATGGTGGCCGCGCCATTGACGAAAGCTGCGAGCCCTTCTGCCGGCGGAGCACCGAGAGAAGCGGCCATTGCCGGGTCGGTCAGCCATCTGCTCACCGCATGAAAACTCGCGCGCACCTTGATCTCGCTCAGTCCGCCGATGACGAGATCGATGGGCTTGAGGCCGAGATCCGCCTGCAGCTTCACTTCCATCTGAAAACGGCGATTCGGATCGTCATTGCGCGCGACCGTCAGGAGAAACGACGTCGTTGCGAAACCCGGCAGCAGGCTTGCGGCAAGGCCTGCAAAACCCGGCTCGGCGATTTCGCGCGGGCTCGCGTTCGGCGGCGCGGAAGCGGGCGCGAACACCACGCTCACCCGATGGCTCGATCCCTGGCCGTGGCGCTGCGTGCGCAGAAACACCGGATCTCCCGGCACCGGTGACCCGGAGAGCACATTGAGCCAGGCCTTCGCCACCTCCGCCTGCCCCAGCGTGCGTTGATGCACGGCTTCACTCACCGCGATGTCGGCGAGCGCATCGAGGTCGTCGCCCAAAGCCACCTGCAGTTCCTGCAGCAAGGGCCGGTCGGCGGCGGGAAAGGCGTTGAAATTGCCGCGGATGAATTTCAGGCCGTCGAAAACCCGCACGCCGGCCGTTTGCGGAGCGCTGTTCGTTTCTCCGTCCGGCAGATCTCCGGCGGCGCCGGATTCACGAACGGGAACTGCTGGCGAAGCGCCAGGGTCAGCCGGCTCAGCGTCCGGTCATGCAGCCACCGCTCGCCGCGCAGGCCCAGCGCTTCTTCGAGGGTGAGGCCCTTCTTCAGAATATCGAGCAGCATCAGCGCCCGGCGCACGCGGCGTGACCCAAGATCGATGGCGAAGGCGCCTTCTGCCTTGTGCCGCAGGAAGGCCGAGCGCAGTACCGCGGCGGTGGTCGCCTGCGCCATGCTTGGCGCCTGGATGTAGCCATCGGTGCCGCCGGTCGCCGATTGCGGCCTGAGCCTGCCGAGGAAACCGTAATAGCCGACGGTGAGTTGTTCATTCCCGGCTTGCCGCTGCAGCTGCAGCCGGCGATAGGCAAGGCCGGTGGCCAACGCGTCGGCGCGGTGCTGGAGGAGATCGATGACTTCGAGCAGCAGCGTTTCCAGCTGCGTGACACCATCTTGCCGCGCCGCGACATCCATAAGATGCCGGAGCGCGGCTGAGAAGTTGGCGTTGAGCCCGCGTATGAGCTTCGTCACCGCCGTCGCAACGCCCCTGATCTGCGTTGCGGCCGACAGTGCATTCGCCGAGAGTTCAAACCCGCCGGTTGCCAGCACCCGGTCCCGCAGGTCCGCGTCGCCGTCGAAAGCCTGGAAAACTCCTTTGACCGGCTCCGTTCTCGCAGGCCGCAGCGAGTCGAGAATCGGAAAGACCAGATTGCGCGTCAGGGTCATGCGCGCCAGCCGATAGAGCAGCGGCGTCTTGTGGTCGTCCTCGTCAGGATCGGGAAGCTGTCCCAGGGGCTTCGTCAATAGCTCTTGCAGATAGGTCTGCGGCTGGTGCTGCGCCTCGCTGCCTGCCACATACGGACAGCCGATGCCGGTGCTCGCCGAGAGGCCGCCATCGGCGACATCGAGGCGGCGCGACACCGGATTGTTTTTCAGAATTGCTTCGAGCTTCGCCGCAGCCTGCGGATCGCCAGGTTCAAGGCGCGGCACCACGTTCTCGGCGTAACCGGGCAACATGCCTCGCGCGAAGCCGACGTAGCCCTTCAGGAAGGCCTGGACCGCCGTGGCGTTCCGACTCGATTCCTGGATCCCGATGTCTCGCCGACCTTGTCATCGGCAACACGCCATAGGGATTTTGGCCGAAGCGCAAAGCCGGCAGCGGTCCGCGCGCGCAATAGGCCAGCGCCAGCACTTCCATGAATTCGTTCTCGTCGACATCCTTGACGGCCGTCGTGCCATCGAGCGCGCCGTCGAGCAGCGCCGGCCCGATCACGCGGAGCATCGCCTGGGCGTCGGCAAAGGGCGTCGAGGCCGCGTTCACCGCAGGCGCGAGCTCGGCCAGAGGGATGGCCAATGCTTCGGCGAGCTGACCGGCGGCGGTCTTTTGCCGGCGCCGAAACCGCCCCCGCTTCCTGCTGCGTCGCGTCGGCCAGAAAGGCCGACGAGGTCGCCTGCGCGGATCGCTGAGGCCGGAGCGGGTGCCCGGCGCGTTGTTCGTGGCCGTGTCTGGATCGAGAAACGGCCAGGAGTCCCGTTGGCGATGCCATCGCGGAAGAACTGCGCCAATCTCGCTGCGCGCATCGCCGCCGAACTGCCCGATGGCAATGATGTGATCGGCTGCGAAGCGCGCGCATCGATGATCGCCGCATTCGAGATCTTGACGCCCATGCCGTGATTTACCGCGATGGGAAAGTCGCGCAGCCAGCCGCCGGGCTCGATCGCTTCCGGCGTGTATGACACGATGCTGCGCAGTGCTGCAGTGTTGGCGGGGATATCCGCGCCACTCGCGAGCATGCTCACCACGCCGTCGGTGACGGCGAACAAGGTCGACGCGTTCTGGCAGCGCGGTGATGCGGCCGATGGCGTTCTCGTAGCCGGACCCTCTCCAGTGCTGCGCATGAGGTGGACGGCGCGGTATGGTCCGACGAGCGCGGCGAACGTGGCTCCACGCCGCGATGGCGCCCGGTATCGCCAGGGTCGTACCAGGGCTCGGCCGCCAAGGGCCGTCAGGAATTGCTGCCGTGCCGCGGCTTCCTCGGGACTCGCTGGCGCGATGCCTTTGGCAGCGAAACCGTCATCCGGATACCAGCGGAACCAGAGTTCTCGTCCGCCGGCCAGTACCAGGGCTCGATCCTCAAGGCCTGCTTCAGCATGCCGGCGCTGATCTTGCGCCGCTCCTTCAGCAGCGTCGTTCGAGTCTGGCCGACCGCCCCGCTGTGCCGTCCGCCAGCCGGTTGAACACCGCGATCTCTTCGGCGAGATCGACGACGGGCGGGCTTCGGCCTTTCCATGAAGCGGTACTCAAGCCGCAGCGGCAGCAGCAGCAGCGGGCCCGGGATCACGCCTGGCGGCGCGGCGGCCGGCGAACCCGTGGCGATGCGGCATCGATGCCTAGGGTCGGCCGCTCGCGCTTGCTAACGCCGCCGAGGCGGCGCGGCGGTGAGCTTGCGTTTCCTCATGCGACCACCCGTTTCGAATGGCAACACGGCCGCGAGCGGCTTCTGCCAGAAAGAGCGCGCGAGGCTCGCCGACGTCCTTGCCGCGCCCCAATAGTCGGGCATGCCCGGCTATCGCGAAGGAGGCGCGGAAGTCGACGTAGCCGGAAGACAGGCGCGCCACGTGCGACCAGGAGAAATCATTCCAGTCGCGCCGGCATGCCGGCGGCGGGACCGGCGGATTGGTTCGTGCCAGCACTTTCGCCTCAGTCCGGTCCAGGTGCGCGCACCGGGAAGGCGAGCGACTGCTTGCCGACGTTCTGCCGGCTCTGGCGCACTGCCGCTGTCGCGATGTCGAGGCCGAAGCGCAAGCGGCCTGCCGGTTCGTAGATGACCAGGAAGACGCGCTCGCACGCACCTGCCCGAGGATGTGTTCGCGCGACACATCGAAGCCGTAATAGGCGATGTCGCGCGCCAGCTTGCCGAAGAAGACCGGCTCGTGGTCGACGCCGGATCCGCTTTGCCAGGCCGTCCCGCCGCCTCGTTGAGCACCACGATTGGCATGTCGAGCTTGCGCACGAGGTCGCTGCGGATGACGATGCACGAGGTTGGCCTGCATGATCCGAATCGCCGGGCGGGAAGTGCGTTGCCCAGCGGATTCGTCCCAGCCGTGAATTTCGGCGATGTCGTCGCCGCTTCGGATCGCCTTCGGCGCGATGCCGCGGTTCCAGAAGCGCCGGAAGAATCGTGCCGCGCATGTCGGTCGGGAACTCCCGCCAGCGCAACTCCTTGTTCATCTCGTGATTGGCGCCGACCAGGAACGCTTCGATGAAGCATCCGGTTCTCCTCGAATAGCGCCACCGTGATCGGTGGGGATCCGCGAGGCGTCGGTCAGGATGGCATCCGTCGGCGAACTCGCTGAGCCTGTTCGGCCAGCGGCTCGCTCGACCACCGGCGAGCGGTAGACGGGCGCAGATGACCTGCTTCTCCACCGGCAGGCGGCCGCCGATTGTGCAAGCCGCCTTGCCTGCCGGCAGGCTCTTCACCGTCTCGTTCAGGCGCTGTCGCCAGCGTCAAGCGAATTCGAACGTCGCGACACGCACGCCGACTGCGCGCGCGCGCGCCGATGTCTGCGAACTTCGCAATGGCGAGAACTCCGACGCTGCTGGCTCACGGCGTCCGCCAGGCCCTTGCGCGCCGCAAAGGATCGCAGGTCACGATCGCTCGGCGTGGCGCTGCAGCGGACGCGTCAGACGCTGTTGCCGCGTCTGGTCGCCGGGGATCGCCGGGTGCGGCACGACCGGCACCGCGGCCGACGCCCGGACACTCGACCTTCGGCATCCGCTTGGCGGAGAGCCGGCGCAGCCCGCGCGCGGCATAGCTCGAGGGCGCACCGTAGCTTGCGCAGGCGTCGACGATCGACCGACGCCGGCCGTCGCCTTGACATAGGGCTGCAGCGGCTCGGCGAGCGTCAGCAACGTGCGGGCGGGAGCTTGGCCACGTGCTTCGCCGTCAGGCGATCGGCCAGCACCGCGGCGAGATTAAGCCGCGCCAGCCGGCGGTTGGCCTCGACCACCTCTTCATACTGCTCCCAGCAGCGCTTGGCGAAGACCTCCTGATTGCGCCGGACCGTCTCGGCGCCGAGGCCGGCCGCCTGGCGGAACTTGAGGTCGAGATTGACGAGATCGAACCATGTCCCTGTTGCGCCCTGGTGCGCGACACGCCGCGTCTCCTGGCCGATAACGCCAGCCGTAGGGCGGGAAGGCGACGAGCGGATCGGGCCCGCCCGGCGCGACAGCTGTCCGCTTCGCTCTTGATCCCTTCTTGCCAGCGTCGCCGGTCATCAGCGTGTGTCAGGGCCGCGTCGGTCTCAAGCCCGGCTGCGGCGGTCTTCCGACTGACGCAATGCGCCTTGCACCTCGAAACTGCGCGCCGGGATGCGAGTAGCCCGGGTAATAGCCTGGCCGGGCGGCGGAAGCGCGCTTGGCGGCGCCGGCGGCCGCTGATCTCCGGCGATCGTCATCGGCTTCAGCCGCCGCAGCTGCGTCTCCAGGTCCTCCAGCGAATCGGTGACGAAGCGCGACTGATAATAGACTGGCAGATCCACCGGATCGGTCGATGCCGTGCGACCAGGCAGGCGCATCGAACGGTTGCGCCGCGGCTCCTTGCCGATGCCGCGCAGCCGGCCGGCTTCATAGGCCGGCACCAGGAACAGCGTGTAGGCCCGCCGCTCCTCGAGCCGGCGCGGACAGAGCAGCCGCGAGAAGCTGCGCGTCGGGTCGGCGGCAAGCTTGCCGGCGACCGTGTCGGCGGCCTGCCGGCAAGGCGAGCTGCACATGCGCATAGCGCCCAGGACTGCGCGAGATCGGGCAGCGACAGTCGACGGATTGTCGACGCGGATGCGCGGCAACAATTCGGTGACTAGCCGGTGACCACCTCGAACTCGGTCGCGCGCCAGCGCGATCAGCACGATCCAGGGCTTGAGGCGGCCGATTGGCAGCCGGCGTCGAGCGAATAGCGCCAGGGGAAGTCGGCATCGACGAACTCGACGAAGGGCATGTAGTTGGGCTCGAAGCGCGCGCAGCCCGCTGGCCGGCTCGATCGCGCGAGATCATCGCGCGGTTGACGCCAGTCGATGTCGCCCGGGCCGAACAGTTCGGCGGTGATTGGCATGCGCGGCGGCCTGCGCGCGCCGTCCGCGTTGATCTCGAGTCGAGCGCCACCTGCCGCCGCGTACCGCCCGCGGCCGGCGGCGGTGCAGGTCAGCGACCGGCTGTTGCGGGCATTCGGGCAGGAAAGCGAAACGGCCGGCCATGCCTCGTCTCCGCTAGAGCTGCGCCGCGGCGACATAGTCGGCGACGACGCGATTGGCTTCCGTCCGCTGCCCGGACAGCAGATCGCCGCTTCGCGGCTGATGCCATGCTCGGTGAAGGTCGAGCGTTCCGTCTCCGAGGATGCGCGATGACGTCGGCGCGCGGTGCGTGCATTGCGTCCTGGGCGACGAGATCCGGACACGATTGCGGCGTCGGCGAAGCGCGCACTGCACGTCGATCCGCGGCGATCGCGCGCGTACGCCAAGCCATGGGCGCGCCGCGCGCCGGTGCGTTGACGGTCACCCAGCGGTCAGTGAAGGCCTCGCGGCGAGCGCTGCATGGGTGTGCAGATCGGCGGGCACGAGAGCGGTCATCCTCGCATGCCGAGCAGGATCACCTCGTAGCCATAGGTCTCGACCACAGCCTTGCCCGCATCGACGTCGAGCGCGCTGTCGGAGAACCTCGAAGCCGGCCTTGAATGGCTCGAACTCCGGCGCGCGCAGCCGTCCAGCCTCGCCCAGTTCGAAGAAATGGCCGCGCACGAATTCCTGCTTCGCCGGGACCTGCGGAAGTTCGGTCAGCGCCGGCGAAGACCTTGAGATCGAGGGTTCGCGGGCCGGCGACCTGCGCCTCGCCGATCTTGGCCAGTGCGATCCCGAGCGGCACGCGCCCGCTGCACCAAGCGGGCGCCGCCGACGGGATCGATGGCGCCCGCCGCCGCCTCTCCGGTGACGAGCGACACGCCGGTAAGCCGCCCTTTCGGCTGCACCGGCTCGAGCGTCGCGTCTTGCTCGCCATCGCATCGCGCAGCACCGCCACCGCGTCCGCGGTCGCCGGCGGCAGCGTCTGCTCATCGCCCCAGGTGTGATTGACGCCGAAATCGACATCGATGCCGAAGACGGTCACCCACACCTTGCCGTTGATGCGGTAGGTGTTGGGACCGCGCAGCCGCAGCGAAAAGCCCAGGCCCGCCTCCACCTCGCCGTCCACCAGCAGCGACAGCGACCCGCCGAGCTCCGCATCGAAACTGAACGGATTGAAGTAGATGAGCGCGTCGAGATAGACGTTGCCCTCGGCCGCGACCTGGCCGACGAGCCAGATATCGCGGACCCTTGGCGTAGAGGTCGGCCCGGGCGCCGAACTGCAGCGAGTTCAGCGTCACTGCCGCGATAGGCGCTGAGCGTCACCTTCGGATTGTTGCTGCCGAATTCGATCGAGAGGCGGCGCAGATTCCGGCAGGTTGGCCGGCCGCGGGTAGTCTGGGATGCAAGCCGCCGATCGAGGCGATGTGGTCGAGGCGCGGCGCCCAGCCGGTACGGAAAGCAGCGTCACCGGTGATCGGTAGGTGAGCACGCGCGATACCGCCAGCGTCGCATCGAAGTTCACAGTGCCGGCGGCGAAGTCGATCTCGCCGAAGAACGAGATGTTGATGGAGACGAGCGCCATGTCCTTGCGCCGGCAGATTGATGGCGACACCGCCGAGCACGAGAATCGCGCTTCTGGTCGCCGACCTCGATGACGGCACCGAGCTTGATCTGGATCAGCGCCGGAACGCCCCAGGCGATGCGGGCCACCGGGCCGAACAGATGCTGGCCCTCGCGCGGCGGCAGAATCGCCGCCATGTCCGAGAGGATCGTCGCGGCGCTGGCGATCGGATCGGCGGGAAACAGCAGAGCTGTCGAGGTGGCCCTCGAACAAGTACGTCGCGCAGGGCCTCGGTGTTGATAGTGCGGTTGACGCCGATGACGCCGCCCACGCCGGTGAGGAAAAAGCCGAAGCCGAGCGGCAGATTGAATTCGCCGAAGATCGAGGCGGCGAGCGAGAAGCCGTCCTGGCCGTCGGGCAGCCGCGTGTTGAGCATAGCGAAGGCGCTGATGCCGAAGGTCTGGAATTTGAGCGCCAGCGCGCCGCGATATTCGTGATCGTAGACGGCCAGCATGCCGCCGCCGCTGAGGCCCGGCAGTCGAGCGAAAGCGCATAGGCGGTCGGCGGCTTGAAGCCGAAGCGCAGATCGTACCCGGCGATCGGACCGTCCGGCTCCTCGACGATCGAGGTGACGAGCCCGATGCCTTCGGCATAGGCGTAGATCGGGCCGATGCGTGAGATCGCCAGTCACCGCCACGCCGATCGACGGCGGCTCGCGCCAATCCAAGGCGATGCGACAGTTCGTCGATGCTGATCGGCCCGAGATCGAGGTTGAGCGGAATCGTGATGGTCAGGTTCGAGCCGCTCTCGAAATAGATGCCGCGGCTCGCGCGCCAGCCGGCAGCATGTCGCCGGCGGTGATCTCGATGGGCTCGGGAATCACCGTGCCGAGCAGCCCATCCTCGGCAGGGTCGATCACCACCTTCAGACCACGAATGCCGCCGGCGACATAGAAATCGGAGCCGGCATTCGAGAATTCGCCACCCAAGCTCGCCGACGAGGCTGTGGCTTCGATCCGGCGTCTCGCCGGGCTCGCCGATGAGCGTGATCGCCGGCCAGCGCCGCCGGCGGGCTGCTTGACCAGCTCAATCGCGAAAGCGCCGGAGAACGCGGTAGCGTCGATGCCCATCTTCACTTCGACGCCGCTCGGACGCAAAGCGAAGACGATGCCGCCAATGGCGCCGAGCCCGCCGGTTGCCGTCGCCGTGAAGCCGCCGCCGAAGTCGGCGGAAGCGCCGGCGCTGCCATCGAGATAGGGACGCCAGGCCGATGCCCTTGTCCGTCGGCGCGTTCGGCGGCGTCTTGCCGGAGACGGGAAACAGCGCGACGCCCGCCTCGCCGCTGGTTGCCGCATTCACCGTGCCGTCGGCGGCGACCACGCGGCTTGACGGATGATCGGCGCGCGCGCCATGCTCGGCGCCGCGTGGGCGACAGGCCAGTCCGGCAGAAACGCGGCAACCGGCGCCGGTCCCATGTCGTCGATATGCACGACGCCGCCGATGAACTCGAAGGTGCGCGACCAGCCGCCAGATCAGTTTTTCGCTATCGAGGTCGACACCCCAGTCATAGGACTTCGCGCGCCCAGGCCTCGGGATCGTCGAACAGCAGGCCGATTCGCGACCAGTCGAAGACGTGGCGGATATAAGTGACGCCGCGCTCGGTTCTCGTCGATCCATTCGGGGCGATAGACATCGAGCAGATTGAGGAGATGCATTGCCAGCGGGAAGCGCACATTGAGATAGTCCGCCAGAAGCAGATCGAGGAGTTCCCTTCGGCAGCGACTGCAGCGACTGCGCGAAGCTCTGTGGCGTGGTGCCCGCCGGCACGATTCCCTGCAGGGTCGAAAACAGCGATTGCAGCGATGTGACGAGCGGTGCTGCCGAATCGAAGAGCGCCAGCACGTCCTCCACCTGCAGCCCATCGTCCAGCGCATCCTGGGCGGCTGCTGCGATGCCGCGCACCCCCGTTGGCAACCCGGCCAAATTCTGCACGGCGCCGGTAAGCGTTTCCGGCCCGAAGGCGAAACCAAACCGCCGCAGGAAAACGGCAGAACTCCTCCTCGTCCTGCAACGCGATCAACAGCGGCGAGAACAGCCGCGGAAGCTCCAAGGCGACAGTTTGGATCGAATCGGCCATGGAGCCGGAACCTCAAACTCTGTGCAGGGCCTCAGTTCATTGACTAGAGAGAGCTCGTCAACAATATTCGGCTTTGTGTCCGGTGTCCACACACCTTTGAGGGCCGGCCATGGATCAGATCCAGTTCCGCATTCATCCCAGCGTCGGCATGGCGCGCATGGGCAAGAGTTCGGATTGGTATTTCCTGGGCCCCGAGATTCCCGCGCTACATTCAGGAGCACTATCCGAAGCTGCGCCAAAAGCCGGTTCCCCTGCGGCACCCCAATGGCTCGGCGGCGGCGCCGACGCCGGAAGCGGACCTCTATCGCGACAAGGCCGATCACAATCATGCCGCAGGCGGCGCGCTTTCGCGTCTTTGCCTATTTTTACACCCCGGGCATTGCCGAGCCCTACAAGGTCATGGAGTTGAAGCCGAGCACGCCGATATCGAGTGGAAGGTTACGCTGCATAATCAGAAGGGAGTGGATTCAGCAAGGAGCGATCATCGCCAACACACCGCCGCCGTGACACTCAACACCAAAGCGAATACGGCCCCCCAGAAGTGCCAGACGGCCGGCAAGCCCAATTTGGGCTGGGTGCAGCTTGAAAGGATGCCGGCGGCGCGCCGACAAACCGGCTGCACGTCATCGGCAACGAGGGCGAGGCCGACGGCGTTCTACCTTTCAAACGAATCGAACGCGGGAGCGCATTCCTCTACCAGAACAACTGGCAGGACACGGCAGCCGACGGGCCGGTAGAGGCGACGGTCGAGCTGAAGGCGGCCTTCACCGCCGCGTTTTCCGGCTACAAGTTCCTGGTGCCCGGCACCGCCGACGCTCAAAGCCTTCCGGCTGACAAGAAGGTGAAGGCGCTTTCGGCCTGGGCGGTCGGTGAACATGCCCGACTACGCGCCGGACATGGGGCATTTCGTGTCGATCTGGGATCTGGCCATCAACCAGGCCTGGAAAAAGGTGATCGACGGCAAGGTGCGGCCAGTGGTGGGCCGGCACAATCTGGTGACCGACGGCGAAGGAAGCGGGCAGCTATGCTTTCTACGACTACTTCACCCATATCTACCCGCAACTCGCGCTTGTTCACGGATGTCGCTTCGACCAGCGGCCAGGCTCGCGCGGCGAGCCACAACAGCAGCAGCGGCGCCACCAACTTTTTCGCCAAGGGCATCAAGATCGAGACCAAGCTCAGCGCGGACGCACCTCATACCGCGGTCACCATAACCGTGCCAAAAGACGTCGCGCTTCTGATGAAGGCTGCCGCTCTCGGGGCGCCGTTTCAGGTGACCATCAGCGACGACGGGACGATCCGCTGGCGGCGGCGAACACCCATGAATTTGTGCGCTGCACGTCGGTCGCCGATACCGGCACGCTTTCGGTCGTTCGGGCGCAGAACGGCTCGAGCGCCGGTAACACTGGAAGAAGGACCACTTCGTCTTCGCATCGCCCAGGGCCGGCGCCTTCACCGATGCCAAGCTTGCGGCGGATGTGGCGGCCGCCGACACCACCATCGAGCTCGACCTGCAATCGGCGCACCGCATGCGGCTGCCGACCCCGGCCGGCGCCAACGAACGCGACAAGACCTTCAAGCTGGCGATCAGCGATGGCACCCATGTCGAGTGGCTTGCCTGCTCGAAGATCGAGTATTTCGACAAGGCGGGTACGATGGTCGCCAGATTGACAGTCGCGCGCAAGCAGGACGGCACGGCGGCGCGGGATTGGGATCGCTCCACCAGCACGGTCATCGCCCCGGGGACCGGACACAAGAATTTGAGATCGCGCAACCGCACACAGGCCCTCTATCGCGGCGCCCGCGGGCCGTTGCATGAGATGATATTCAAGCGGCTGCGCAAGCCGATCAACGTCTATGAGCGCGACACCTTCAAGAAGCATGACAGCGCCGCGGAAACCGTGTTCCCGAGAGAGTTCGGGCGGCGCCAGGACATCAGCGCGGTATCGACCGACGCGGATTTCATGGCTCACCTGACCATCGACCCCGCGGCTCGGTGTCGCGTTATCACGACCGCTTCAAGGGCATGCGCACCAAGGCCTGCAAGGGCAAGACGATGACGCCGGACTCGCCCCCTCTGCCAGCCTCTCTGGTCTTGCCCGGCGAAGACTACAATACCGGACCCGACGCGGTAACGCATTGAGGAACATGCCCGGCAGCTCGATGATTTCTATTGGATCGTGTCGGAAAACGACATGCCGCTTCTGAAGGAACTCGCCTTCACCCATATTCAATACAATCACTTCGAATATTGGGCATCGAAAAAGGTGACGACGGGCCTAAAGCCGCGCTGGGCTCCGAATTTCGAAGTGCACCTCCAGGCCGCCAACCTCGCCAGCTTCTTTGCCGAGAGCCATACGCGCGAGCAGTATATCGACAAGCTCTTTGGCTGCCGGCCACGCTATGCGCCTGCCTTCCTCGACATGGCAAGCATGGGCCGCATGCTCGGCGGATCGTTCCTGCCGGGTATCGAGGTGGGCCGCGAAGCGGGCATCCCCCTGAATTGGTCGCTCTATCATGGCGGAACCACCTACTTCCCCGATGTGCGCCTGCAGCCGACGCCGGATGTCGACGATCCGGTGATCAAAGTCATATCCCGCCGCCGACCCGGTGCCCGAGCCCGCCGCACATCCCGCTGGAAAGCTGACGAAGGATCTCGCGGTGCCGTGGTTTGCCGACTATATCGCCTGCGATGAAAGCTTCTGGCCGACCTCGCGTCTTCGATCGTCCAGAAAAAGAATGGCCCCGCTTACAACTGGATTCCGCCCCAGAAGCCAACACGGACGACGCAAGCCTCATCGCCTATTGGACCAAGCTCGGCTTCGTGCGCCGCCAGGACGATGATGCGTTTTACGATACCGAAACGATGTTCGAACAGCCTTGACGGCCAAGCCGCGTTCGCCTGACATGTCCGGTGCCTTCGACATCGCCGTTCTCGGCGGCGGGCCGGCGGGTTCGGCGCTTGCCATTCTCATGGCGCGGCGCGGCGCGCAAGGTGGCGCTGGTCGAGAAATCAGACTTCACGACCTTCCGCCCCGGCGAGCACTTGCCGCCGCAGGCCACGGGCGCGCTTGACACGCTTGGCTGCCGAGCGGCCGAGTTTCGCCGGAACACTAATCGAAAGTCCCGGCATTCTGAGCGACTGGGGTGCCGCCGAGCCCCTCTTCAAGTCCTATGTCGTCAGGCATCAAGGTCCTGGACTCAACCTTGACCGCGCCGCCTTCGACCGGGCGCTGTTTGCGCAGGCCGGGCGCAGCGGCGTCGCTTGCTTCCACCGAGGCCTCGTTCATCTCGGCCTCGCGCAGCGAGGCGACGATGGCACGTGAGCCTGCGCGACGCCCGAAGGATCGTCGACGATCTCAGCTGCCCTCGTCGCCGACGCCACGGGCCGCATCGCCGCTTTCGCGCGCCGGCAAGGCGTGCCTGGCAATCCCATGGCGATCTCACCGCCGTTGCCGCCATAGTGCCGCACCATTCGAGCATGCCGGTGGACGATCGATTGCTGGTCGCCGCTTGCGCGACCGGATGGTGGAGCGCCACTGCGACGCCATCCGGCAGCGTCGTCGCGACCTTCTACGGTTGCAACAGCGACCGGCGCCGGAGGAAGTTGAGCGCAGCGCATTGGTGGATGCGCGGTCTGGAAAGCGCCAGGATCGTCGCAGCTCGCCTTGGCGATGGCAACGCCGTGCCGCAAAAGCACTTCGTCTTCCCCGCCTTCCCACGCCTGATGCGGCCCATGCACGGCCCTGGCTGGTTCGCCGTCGGTGACGCCGCCACCTGCCACGACCCCTTGAGCGGCCATGGCATCCTCTACGCCTTTGAAAGCGCTTTTCGCGCCGCGGAAATGGTTTCGGCCGGTTCGTCGCTCGGGAAGATCGGCCGGATCTACGAGGAAGCGATGACCGAACGCTTCGCCCGCCACATCACATTGCGCCGCGATGCGTATGCCGAGGCGGCCCACCGCTTCCCGACGACGCCTTTCTGGAGTGACTTAGAAAGGGCAGAGCTCAATCCTAGCATCTGACTGCGCTGCCTTTCATCAACGGCCTGCTAGCTTACGAGCCACCACTCCAAGAAGACGGGGCGAGGAAAGATCCAGAGGTGCTTTCTGATACGTTCGTGGCATCGTCAATTCCATATGATGATCTGCCCTTTTAGCCTGGGCCCGCGCTGTTGCACTTCAATCACCGGGCCCTCGACTGGCATCTGAGTATCGAAGGCCAAGATCGTCGAGCGACATGGGTTGATCTTCGCGCGCAGGATCGCGTTGCGGCTTCCAAGAAATCGCTCTCAACAAATGGCAAAATGCCCATTTTACCACGAGTGAACTTCAAATTACGACTCGCGCCATAGCTTGAGACCATTGCAAGACTTGAAAGTTGGTTAGTTCGCTCCGAAAGGCAACCGGAACGCCTGGAAGCACGGTAACTCCTCGGCGCAAGAGCGAGCACGCGTGACCATATATGACCGCGTTAGCCATACATCGATGCGCGCAAAACCGGGCCTGCAATAGTGATTGGCATAGACGATGGTGTCATCCGGCATCTCGGCGGCGGCCGGTGTTGCCAGCGCGATCAGCAGGGCGAGAGTGAGCCTTTTCATAGTCTCTCCAGCTGGTCGTCGACCCAGCGATAATTCACCGGATCCTCGCTCTCGACCGCACGGGTCTCGCGCACTGTCCGTCGTCAGGTAATTTGGGGCTCTTGGCGGCGAGATCGAATGGAGGATCTGGCGCATCTGTTGACTGATGTTATGCGGCTTGGCCGCGGTGAAGCAAGCGGCCTCTGCCGAAGTAGACATCGGCCGGGGTGAGATTGGCGATGCTCTCATGGTATCGCAGGTGATTGTAGTGAGCGACGAAGTCGCCGATTTGTGTCGGTGACGTCCTCCGCCTTCATCGTCGGACACATTGCCGGCGACTTGGCGCAGTGGCTCAAGGATCAGCGCATGGATCATGTCCGTGGCGCACCGTTCCATCCCCAGACCCAAGGCAAGATCGAGCGCTGGCACCAGACGCTGAAGAATCGCATCCAGCTTGAGAACTATTATCTCCCCGGTGACCCAAGCTTCTATTGCGGTTTACCGGTAGGCAGGCGCGCTGACGACGGAGGAAAGGATGACTAGGCCGTGAACCCATAAATCTGCGGGGCGGACGGTTCGCCAGTGTCCCCTATGCTCCGATAGCGACCGTTGAACCTAGCCCTCCAGGCGTCAGGGCTCGATGAAGCCAGGATCACCCATCGGCCCCGGCTGTTGAGTGACAACCGCCGGTTGCCTTGCCGCGCCGCGCTATTCACTTCGCGGCGCGCGCCCGGTCCGGCAGCCGCGCGCGGAGTGAGCAAGATCGCTCAGTTTCCTGGCGCAGGACCGGTGTAGGCTCACAGCCAAGCCGATTGGGACCCATCCATGCCTAGGCCTCCCGGTTCCGGGATGCTGAGGCGGTAGCAGGGAAAATATGCCAAAGTTTGGGCCGAGATGTTGCGGATTTGCCTTCGCCTTTGACGCCAGATCCACGGGGGTTGGCTGATGGAAGTCTGTTGGGTAAGAAAGTTCGTGATTGCAGCAGCCATTGCCGCAAGCTTCTTGTTGGTTGTCCCTTCCGATGCTGCACAACGAGATCGTGACGCGCCGGGCGTCCGGACATGCCATTTCTTTTGCAAGCTTTTCGGGGGAGACCGATCGAGAAAGCGTCCTGACAATTCGTTCGAGGGAGACCGATCGAGAAAGCGTCCTGCCAATTCGTACCGAAAGCGCAGATCTGGCCACGACGAAGGCTATATCTTCACCCGCCCGGTCAAACGGAAGAAGGTCCAGCGCAAGGGTCCTGGCGCACCTGCTCAAATTGTCGAAGAGCGGCCTAAGCGCAAGCGCGACCTGGATCCAACCCCTGAGATCGTGGAGCGGGCAGAGCCGCCTCTGGTATACCAACCGGAGAAGCTCGAAACCCTGAGAGCCGATTTGCCGGACGCGGCACCTGACGGGCTCCTGCCTGCCGCCATGTATGGTGAGCTCGACGGAAAGAATTCGACGATCCGCGTCGCAGCTGGTGAAAGGAAGGCGCTTGTCGATTTCTATCGGCAGAATGGCTTCCGGCCCCTATGGGTTTCAAGGGAGGGGCTGGGCGAGCGTGGCCGCTCGGTGCTGCGCCTCTTCCAGGCCAGTGCGGGAGACGGCATGTCGCCTGAGGACTATCTCCCCTCGAGAGCGGAGTTTTTCGACGGCGTGGCGCTCACCGACCAGGACATGGACCTCTTGGCTTCCCTCGATCTCGAGCTCTCGGCGCGCGTCCTTCGCTATGCCCGGCATGCCTCGGGAGGCCGTATCGTCCCCGACCAGCTCACCAAATATTATGACATCACGCCGCAAACGGTCGATCTCGCGGTCGCCATGCACGCCCTCCAGCGCAGCCTCGATCCCGCCGCCTATTTGAAGTCGCTGCAACCCAGCCACCCAGCCTATGCGATCTTTAAGAAAGCCCTCGCCGGTCTGCAGGAACTCAAAGGTGAGGCCAAGCCGGGCTTGATTGAACCCGACAAACTGATCGAGGCTGGACAAGAGGATCCTGATGTCGCGCTGGTGCGCCGCCAGCTGGCGGTGCTCGGTTACGGCGAAACCGAAGCCTTGCCGGGTGAGGAAGCGATCCTCGATGGAAGCTTGTCAGAGACGCTGAGGACTTTTCAGGCCGACGCTCGGATACAGCAGACGGGAACGCTCGATACCGCAACGATGGAGGCGCTCAAGGACCGCACCGGCAGTGCCGCCATCTCGCGCCTTGTCCACAATATGGAGCGTCTGAGATGGCTCCCGAAGTCGCTCGGCGAGCGGCATGTCTTTGTGAATCAGCCGGCCTATTCGCTGAAGGTCGTGGAAGACGGCCGTGTGATCTGGCGCACCAAGGTGATCGTCGGAAAACTCAACAGCCAGACAGTCGCCTTCAGCGACAATATGGAGAGGGTTGTCTTCAATCCGTCCTGGGGGGTGCCGCCTTCGATCATGAAGAATGAGATGATCCCGAAGCTCAGGCGCGATCCCGGCTATCTCGATCGCCTCGGCTATCGCGTTTTGACGCCGGGCACCAAGAAGATCGTCCGCTCGCGCTCGGTCAACTGGGGCATGTACAGGAATGGCAAAGTACCGTTTCTGGTTCTGCAGCCGCCCGGCGACGACAATGCTTTGGGCGAGCTGAAGTTTCTGTTCCCCAATTCCCATGACATCTACATGCACGACACGCCGACACGCGACCTGTTCCAGAAGGATGTCCGCGCCTTCAGTCATGGTTGTGTCAGGGTGGAAAATCCCCGCGAATTCGCCGAATTGCTGCTCGGCATGGATCAATCCGAGATTGCCGCGCGGATCGACAACGGAGAGAGCGAGGAGACCCCGATTACTCGCCCGACGGCGGTCCATCTGACCTACTTCACCGACTGGCCGGCGGATGACGGGCGGCTCATCACTTACGACGATATCTATGGTCGCGATGAGCGCATGGCGCGCGCCTTCTCTACAGTAGCCGTCGCCTCCCGCTGAACAGGCTGCCAACCGCGCACGGTACGGTTCCGTACGGGTGTCCGAAATCTCGCTCCGAAGCATGTCGGAAATTGGGCTCCTTTCTGTCCGCCCATACTGACCTGTGTGCGTCGAGGACGGGGACGAGTTCGACAATGCCTGATACGCCCATGAAAGCAGACTGGAAGCGGACATTTCGTAACGTCGGCTTTGTGCCAGGAGCGGCCCATCGCAAGATGACATACTGTTTTAGCTTCGCTGGGCCGATGCGCGCTCGTGAAAGGGCTGCACCAGGGTCGCGTCCCAAGAGCCGGTTTCCAGGAATTTCTGCATGACGGCGACTGGTCCAGCGATCTCAAAGTCGTTGCGCGCGAGCCAAGCGTCGTTGTGGTATGAGTTCTCGTAGCGAACGCCGCTGTCGCAGATCAGAGTCACGATCGCACCTCGTTGCCCGCTCGCTTTCATTTCCGCCATCAACTGTAGAACGCCGACCAAGTTGGTGCCGGTCGAACCACCGACCTTACGTCCGATGGCCACGCTCAAGACCCGCATGGCGGCAAGACTGAGCACGTCCGGCACTTTGATCATGCGATCAACCACGTCAGGGATAAAAGAAGGTTCGACCCGCGGCCGGCCGATCCCCTCGATACGCGATCCAGTACTCGAAGCTGCACGCGAACCAGTGCGGTAGAAATCGAAGAACACCGAGCGTTCGGGGTCGACAACACAAAGGCAGGTGGGGAGGCGCCGATATCTGATGAAGCGCCCGATGGTGGCGGAGGTGCCGCCAGTCCCCGCCCCGCATACCACCCAGGCCGGCAGCGACGTCTCTTCAGCAGCCATCTGTGCGAACATGGTCTCGGCGATGTTGTTGTTGCCGCGCCAGTCGGTGGCGCGCTCGGCAAAAGTGAACTGGTCGAGGTAGTAGCCATTGCCGATTTCAGCCAGTCCTTGGGATTGGCGTATACCTGCGTCGGATCTTCCACCAGGTGCGATCGCCCGCCATAGAACGCGATCTGGGCGATCTTTTCCGGCGACGTGGATCGCGGCATCACAGCCGTGAAAGACAAGCCCAGGAGCCGGGCGAAATAGGCTTCCGAAATCGCGGTGGAGCCTGAGGAAGCATCGACGACCGGTGATCCTTCACGGATCCAGCCGTTGCATAGTCCATAGAGAAAGAGCGAGCGCGCAAGCCGATGCTTCAGACTGCCGGACGGATGAGTTGATTCATCCTTAAGATATAACGGAATGCCGGGAAGCCGCGCAAATTCAATACACTCCAGGTGGGTGTCGGCGGTACGCAAAGCATCCGCCTCTAGGCGTGGATCGCGCGGTTGACCCAATCTCGACCGGACATCTACGTTACTCCTGGTCGCCTTCACCGAGCCTGCAAACTGAGAATCATCTGACCGCAGCACATGTACACGGGACCGATCGACTATTCGACTTCATTCGCTCGTTCGCTTGAAACACATTTGATGCAGCATCCCCGCGCCGCTTCACGGCTGTGGCGTCTACGACAACGTTCCGGTCGGATGATGAGATGACTGAAGCCGCTAGCAGGCACCAAGAGGGCTGGGATCTGCTGTGCTACAGGGCGCTCAGGATCCTTAACATCCCCGAGTGGGGCAAGCTCTTCCAGGGGCGGGTGCTGCATGAGGCCATGAAGCAGGCTGCGCTCGATAAATCCGGCAAGAAGAGCCTTAAAACTGGTCCGACTGCTCAACACCACCCCTCAAAACGCTCGTCGTGACGCCCGAATGGTCGGTCTCCTCTATGTCGGGTCCTATGCCACCAGCTCCTTGGCAATCCTCTGGACCGTGCCCGTCCCGACACCATGCAAAGCAGCGATCTTGTGGAAGCCAAGGTCACCACGCTTGAGGCTCTTCACGATCTCCTTGGTGGTCTTCTTGTCCACCTTCGGTCTGCCAAGCGTCTTGCCCTCAGCCCTCGCTCTGGCCAGCCCGGCCTTCGTCCTCTCGACGATCATGGCCCTCTCGAAGTCAGCAAACACTGACATCATGCCGAACAGAGCCCGGCCCGCTGGCGTCTTCGTGTCGAGCCCCTGTTGATGAAGAAAGAGGTCAATCCCTGCCGCATGAACCTCCTGCAGGAAGCCTACGAGGTCTTGCAGTGACCGGCCAAGCCTATCGACGCTCCACGCCATGATCACATCGAACTGCCGTCTGGTGGCGTCCTTGAGGAGCATATCGAAGCCGGGACGCTTGTCTCTGCCCTTGGCCCCTGAAATGCCAGCATCGCGATAGACCTCAGTCACAGCCCACCCCTGACGCTCAGCGATGGCGCTCAGTTCAAGCTCCTGGTTCTTGACGGTCTGCTCATCAGTCGAGACGCGGACATAGATGGCAACTCTGGTGGCCTTCTTGGTCATGTGTAGGTTTCTCTATATGGGTGGGTAATGTACGGTCAATAGGGATCTCGTAAGTCATTGATCTGACATGACCTGGCTCAGAGATTTTCGAGAGGGTTTTTTGTACAGGGCAACACGCGACTGGGAAGATCGCAATGCCTGTGCTTCCTTCGGTATCTGGGCGCGGCCTACGGAGACGAAGGCTTCTGGCCGCGCGATCAAGCGCGACGCGACCAAGCGCCGATCTCTGCACGGGCCGATAATCACGCTCTGGTTTGCAACCATCTCCTCGATTATACGCTGAAAGAGCGTTTCGATATCGAGTTCACGCGCCGTCGCTATACCTAGCCGCACGATGTCGTCAGCAAGGACGACGGCCTGATCGGCATCCAAATGCACCTCATCTATTCAGCCACGCAAGAGAGGACCAATCTCCATCATATTTGTGGCTGACCCTTGAAAAGTGCCAACCCCGCGCGCGAGGGCAGTTGGTAGCCCCTCGGGTTCCAGTTATTCGGCAGCCGGATCTCGATATCCAGCGCCATTGCCTGAGCCGTTGAGCTTGGGGATGGTGATGGTGCGGCGCTCGACCAGCTGGCCGGTGAGGGTGTTCAGCACCACGGTGATGCCGCCGGTCGCGGTGATGTCGCCCGCCTGGGCGGATCTACCGTAGCCCCGGTCGAGAAGCTCGCGGATGGCCCCGAGGCGGATGGCGGGCTGCTTGTGCTTGCTGAGCTTGTACAGGCCGTCGATGCAGTGCTGGCCATGCTTCTGGCAGGCCTCGCGGATGTCACGGGTGATCTTGTTGGGGGTGCCTTTCTTGCGCCCGCCGGTTTTCGGCCTTCTATTTCCGTCTACTTTAGACATCGGTTTCAGCCCTCATCTGGAACAATTCCCATCCCCGTTTCGCTGCGCACTGCTGTTGCTCGCGGTGGCGGCAGGTGGCGGCGCGTAGTCGTAGTGCCACGGCTCATCCGGATCGGCCAGCGGCCCGGAGAACGACGGGCCGACGGCCTCCATGCTGGCCTTGAGCTTCTGGTCCCAGCCTTCGGCCCGCCAGACACTTTCCACCTGCTTCGAATTGGCGCCAGCATAGATGCGCCCGTCCTTCATCACCTGGAAATCGATGGCACTGGCGCGACCATGTAGTGTCAATCCCGGGGCGGCAAGGCTGGCGCGCTTCGAGGGCTTGAAATCGCGCAGCCATGCTTCAAGCCTCTTAACATCGATCTTTGCCGGCTCCAGCCCGTCGTCCCCGAACGCCGCCTTATAGGCAGCCAGAATCTCCTCCGCCCCTGCCCTGACGGAATTGTTCTTGTTCCAGCTGGCGAGTTGTTCATCGAGACTGCGCACCGTACCGTGGACATAGATCTCGTAGCCTGGGTTGGCTGCCCTGAAGTGTTTGTTGACGGCTGCGATCTCGGCCAGCAGTGCCTGATGCTCGGGCGACCCCTCGAACGCCTTGATCTGCTCCTTGGTCCAACTCCAGCGATCGGCAATCTTCGCGCCATAACGAACGTAGCTCCGCAGCGCCAGAAGCTTGCGGCCGGGGTCAGGGATCTGTGAGAGCGCTTCGCCAGAAGGTGGCGGAGCAAGCTTCGCCAGCACCGCGTCCAGTGAGACGGAATCTTCTGCAACAGCCTTGCCCGCCAGCCCCACCACAAGCAGGGCTAGCATCGCAAGGGCTGGCAACAACCCGGGAACACGTCTCATGGGCTTCTTCCTTTCAACGGGAGTTCCTCATCGCGTCCCGATTGAGTGGTCTAGTTTGAATGTTAGTGCATGGGCGGTCCCGGCGCCAGCGCGGGTCTCTGTTTCAGCCTCATTGCATCGCAACCGGCGGGCTCGCTAGAAGTGGCGTATCATTTCTTCACATTAGCGACAGCCTTGTTAACGGCAGGCCTCATGCGCTCGCCTCACCAGCACGAGAGCCACGTCCGGGGTATCCAAGATACCCTCCGCCTCCTTCCCCTTTGGCCATCTTGGCCATGTTCGGAAACTATCTTTCTAACCCTTTGGCCATCTTCGTTCTTTTCTTCGAAGAAGGTCAAATAATTGAGTTAAGGAGAGCGAAGATGGCCAAATATGGAAGGTGTGGGCATCTTGGCATCTTCATTGGCCATCTTGGTCAGGCAAGCTCCAGAACCAACCACCACGGAAGCTTTCCTTTTTCTTGGTCACGTTCATTGCGATACCGGCGCGCCTCAGCGTTTTCTCCGCCACTCCCTTGCGTCCTGCGGTCTCGAATAGCCGATCCACGCTCACTGGACCGTTCGCCAACTCCTCGCGCAGGAAGTAATCCGCCTCTTTCAGCTTGTCAGCGCGGCTGGCATTCGAGGCTGCCCTCAGCGCCTCGTTTGCGGTCACGAGTACAGGCTGGCCATCCCACGTCACGTGCGAGGCGACGAGGTTCTTCGAGATGATGGTTTCCTGAAGGTGGAAGCCCAGGCCCTTTGGGAATGCCGCGAGGTTGCTCTTCACCGGCAACAGGAGCCGCCGCTCGGTCTCGGGTTCCTCGATAGCGAGAAACACCATCCGCGCCGCCGCTACATACGCGAGCGATCCCGTGACCGCGTTGATGGCCTTGCCTTGCGCCCCCTTGGGCGGGTGGCTGATGGCGAGGATGGCGACAGCGGTTTCATCGGCAAAGCGCGCCAAGGGTTCGAGGACGGCTCTGACATCGGTGGTACGGTGTCCGTCGATGTCGCCCATGTAGGAGGTGATCGGATCGATGAGAATGAGGGCTAAGTCGCCGATCAGATCAACGGCGCGTCTCAGGCTGCCGATGTCCTGCTGAAGGCTGAAGCTGCGCTCCTTGAGCGGGTTTTCCAGGACGGCCTCGATGACGTGAATGCGCTTTAGCTCCGCCTTGGTGGCTTCTAGGCGGGGCCGGATGGTGTCCTTGATCGCATCTTCGGCGCTGAGGATGAGCACGCTTCCGACGGGAGCGCGTTCGCCGTCAGGCCAGTCGACACCGGCGGATATGCGGGCCGCGATGTCGATGCCGATCTGCGATTTGCCAATACCGGGATCGCCAGCGATGAGTGTCAGCTTGCCGCGCGCCAGTCGCCCTGGCCAAAGCCACTTCACTGGCTCCGGAGTAACGTCGGATACACGGGTGATCCGGAGCTGGGTCGTGTCACCGTCTGACTTCCTCTCGGCGGCCTTTCTAGCCGCCTTGATGGTGGCAACGTTGGTGAAGGCTTTATCGCTCATGCGGCCCGCCTCCACGGTACCGTCGGCACCAGGAGGCGGCGCTCGTCAAATCTGGGAGGATTGAGCATTGCGGCGAGCTGGAGGCCGTGTTCTTCATCCTCGACTTCGATGCCGTAGCCTACGGCCTCGCGGAGCCAGATGCTCACATAGCGGTGATCGAGGATGCAGCAGCCCTGGCAACCCGCCTGCAACCACTTCAGCGGGGTCCGAAAGATCTTCAGGACCCCGCCGAATGCCCATGTCGCCGGATTAGAGACGCGCGCCGCGCCGAGCGCGTCGGAGCCGAACATGGTGGCGAACGTACCCGCCCTATCGAGCGCCCAGGCGCAGATATCGACGCTGGTTTCGTCATCCTCGCCATAGACCTCGATCACCGCCGATCGCACACCGTGATCATCCGCAAAAGCGAAATAGCCGTTGCCGAAAAACTCGCAGTTCGTGACGGTGAGGAGCCCGGCGTGAGCGTTGACGGCTTCGGGATTGATCCGGTTCGCGGCGACATAGTCGGCCTCCTCACGGGACCATCGCGCCCTGGCGTCGAGTTCTCTCCGCGCGCGCAGAAGCTCGATCATTCGGCCTCGTTCCCCCATTGATCCCAAGGGCGTCCAGTGAGGCGGGGTGCTTCGAGATAAATGCGAACGTGCATTGCGATCTCCTCTTGAGGAAACCGCTGGCGCGATGGCTTTACGGCGAACTGGGGCTTATGTTGTTGAACTGCTTTCCCTCAAGACCCCCTCGCGTCGAGCCGCCACGTTGCCAGCGTGTCGGCTCATCATTTCGTGCGCTCGGCTTCGGCGTTCTCTCGAATTCGCCGCTCCAGCTCAGTCAAGTTCACGCGACTACAACCTGGGCTTGGGTGAAAGGGTGCGGGATAGCG
Organism: uncultured Alphaproteobacteria bacterium; assembly: GCA_963841765.1. Lineage (GTDB taxonomy): Bacteria > Pseudomonadota > Alphaproteobacteria > Rhizobiales > Aestuariivirgaceae > Taklimakanibacter. The sequence goes on along the minus strand of CAWJDZ010000022.1, from coordinate 290,760 downwards.
GCCGTCGCGAACGCCTCGATAAAAGGTCGCGGCGTGGACGGGCCGACTACCGCCGATGAGAATGCACGCATCCCGCACCGTTCCGATTTCATGGGCGGCGAACTCGGCGAGCGCGGCTTTCGTGAGGTGCGGAAACGGTTTGCTAAGTTTCGGGTCTTGAGCGCCGCCATATGGCGAGGCTTGATCTGGTGGGATCGGTGGCATTGTGTCGCTCCAAATTTCAGGGCGACACTTCGCATATACCCATCGCGCATAGGTGTTGTAATAAAAATTTCATGCAGAATTATTTTTATCACGGGTGCCCGCGTGGAACCTTAGCCACATCGTCTCCAGATTTCCGCAACCGCCGAATAGCTCATTGCGATATGAGCCTCGCCAAGCGCTTCGGAAACGACGGCACAGGCTGAGCGCTTGTTTTTTGAGCGTCCCGTCGGGTGCAAGCCGAAACGCCTGCACACGTCGAACACAATCGTTGCGATTGCGGCGTCGCGCAGGTAGAAATCGACTGCCTTCGGCCCCCTCGGCTTGCGTCGTCGCTCAAGGTCTGTTGGCGGTTGCATGCCAAGTTCGCGTAAAGCTCTCACCCCAATGTCAGCTTGCACATAACCCCTGATCATTGCCGGACCAAACCGCTTAACACGCCGCTTAACCATCTCGACGGCCAAGCGGCGGTTGTCGCCCTTGTCCAAAGGCCGGAACCGACCCTGGCCGAATTCGAATTCGTTGTCGCGCAGGTTCCTAACCTGCTGCCGTGCGAATGCAAGGGCCTCAGTTTCGCTGGAGCTCACGATGCCGACATGCGCAAGGCGACGACCTTGGCAGCATCCCCCGCAATAACCGCATTGAGCCGGGCGGCCCACAAGTTGATCGCGTCGCGCACCTCTGCTTCGTAATGATGCTGGACATAGACGCCGAGCGTAACTCCGGCCTTTGTCGTCGTCCTATGGTTCGCGCAGTGCCCGATCACGACGGGCGCGACGCCAAGTTTCGCCAAGCCGGTAAGCGCGGTTCGGCGCAGATCGTGAGCCGTCCAATGTTGGATGCCAAACCGGCCTTGCGGGCGATCCTCGTCGGCCTCTTGTGCTCGCCCTATCGTCACGGCGACGGCATGAGACGGCAGGGACGACCCCGCCTCGTTCGGAAACACAAACACGCTTCCCCCGGCGTCGGCAATCGCTTCGCTGATGATACCGATCGCAAGGTCGGACAGCGGCACGACATGCGGGTGCCCGTTCTTCGTGCGCGAACCCGGCAGGCTCCACCGCCGCGCCCTCAAGTCGAGTTCGTCGCGGCGCATTCCCGCGATCTCGCCGACACGCTGCGCCGTCGCGAGGCAGAGTTTGATGATCCGCTGGCATTGCGGCGACTTGGCCAGCGATTTCGGGAGCCCGTTCCAGAGGGTTTCAATTTCAGTCTCTGACAGAACCCTTTCGCGTGGCGTCGAATACGCTGGCTTGTTCATGCCAGCCAGCGGGCTGCTATCAAGATCGCCTCTGGCGACGGCCCATCGGAACATGGCGCGCATGTCTTCAAAACAACGCGCCGCTTCCATGGGGGAATTTCGTTCGAGCACAGGATCAATAACCTGATTGATGTTCCGCTTGTGCAAGTTGGCCAACTTCACCGCGCCGATGATCGGGACCACGTTCTTGTTCATCCGCCGTACAACCGCTTTGGCGGTTCGAAGATTTGGCCGAACGTGCTTGTCAAGGTAGGACCGGACAAGCCCGGCAACGGTCATTGCGAAAGCGTCCTGACTGGCAAAAGCGTGGCGGGCGTCTGTGCCTGCCTCGACATGGCCCCGCGCCTCCACGGCCAGCCCCCGCGCGACCGCAAGGCTTGTGGCGGGATAGGTGCCGAGCTTCACGCGCGCCCGTTTGCCGTTCGATCCTTCAAAGTGGAAATACCAAGTCTTGCTCTTGGCCGCCGCGAGCAGTTCGAGGCCCTTGGTGACGGTATCGAAATATGCCGTCCGGCCACCCGCCAATTGAGGCTTGGCACCGGCAACGAACCGATCCGTCATGGCAATGCGTGGCATGTTTTAAGAGCCCTTTTTTGAAACCCGCTTGATCGCTGTTCCGTACACATTGTGTACGCCAGCACGCGCTAGGGTGCAATGGACTGCAATTTTATGCGCCGCCGTGAAACGGGAAATGTCTAAAGAATAAGGATTATTTCATTGCATCTAATTGCGGTGCGTTGCATCGGATCGCTTGAGAAGTTTCGTTCCGCCGCCTGCTCGAGACGGAATTCAGATAAAATACTTGAGAAACGGGCGCAGTAACCTCAGCATGTCATCGCTGAAAATCACCGCCACGTTGAGGACGAAGAACAGCGCGCGCATGAAATGGGCGGTGGCGGGCCTGAGCGGCCGGTCCTTGACGACTTTGGCATAAAAGGAAGAAAGCCAGAAAACCGCCATTGACGACGGCGAGCGGCACCCACAAGGGCGGGTTCCCCTCCTGGAGGTAGGCGATCAGCGTATCCCATTGAGATTGCACAAAAACTTCTGGCATACCGAGTTCGGGCCGTGGCGCTTTGCCAATTATGCAACAAGAGAGTTTAATGATCCTTTGGCGTGCCTGGAGCAATCCCGCCAAAGTTGTTCGACCCCGGATCGGGCCCGGGGCAAGCTTTGGCGATAAGGATTTGCTCCAAGTATGATTTGGCGCGAAACCCCATCGGCGAAGTGATTCCACTTCGCCGGGATGCGCGCTAAGCAAAACTGGCGCCTGCACCTCGGCCTGTGTATAAGCCGCGGATCCTTGGACCGAATTTCCATGGGGTTAAGTGGAGTTGAGACTATGGCGAAGGCCTGGATACCTGGCTCATGGCGCGATCTGCCGGTCGTGCAGCTGCCCATCTTTGACGATCTTGCCAGGCTCGCGGAGGTCGAGAAGCAGCTCGCGGGCTATCCGCCGCTGGTTTTTGCCGGCGAGGCGCGCAAGCTCAAGCGCAAGCTCGCCAAGGTCGCGGAAGGCAAGGGTTTCCTGCTCCAGGGCGGCGACTGCGCCGAAAGCTTCGCCGAGCATTCCGCCGACAATATCCGCGATTTCTTCCGCGTCTTCCTGCAGATGGCGGTGATCCTGACCTTTGCCGGCGGCCAGCCGGTGGTGAAGGTCGGCCGCATTGCCGGCCAGTTCGCCAAGCCCCGCTCGCGCGCCTACCGAAACCGTCAACGGACGCGAGCTCCCGGTCTATCGCGGCGACATCGTCAATGATTTCGCAGCCACGGCGGAAGCGCGCCGCCCCGATCCCGAGCGCCAGATCATGGCCTACCGGCAATCGGCGGCGACACTCAATCTTCTGCGCGCCTTCGCCCAGGGCGGCTATGCCAATCTTGAGCATGTCCACAAATGGACGCTCGGTTTCCTGAAGGACGGGCCGGCCTGGGAGCGCTATCAGGCGCTGGCCGACCGCATCACCGAGGCTCTGGGCTTCATGCGCGCCTGCGGCATCAATCCCGACACGGCGCCGCAATTGCGCTCGACCGAGTTCTTCACCAGCCATGAGGCGCTGCTACTCGGCTATGAGCAGGCGCTGACCCGCATCGATTCGACCAGCGGTGACTGGTACGCCACCTCCGGCCACATGCTGTGGATCGGCGATCGCACCCGCCAGCCCGACCATGCCCATGTCGAATTCTGCCGCGGCGTGAAGAACCCGGTCGGCCTCAAATGCGGGCCCTCGCTCGCAGCCGATGAGTTGATCCGGCTGATCGACCTGCTCAATCCCGATAACGACCCCGGACGGCTGACGCTCATCGCCCGCTTCGGCGCCGACAAGGTCGACAAGCATCTGCCCGAACTGATCCGCGCCGTGAAGCGCGAGGGCCGCATCGTCGTGTGGTCCTGCGATCCCATGCACGGCAACACCATCAAGTCGCGCTCGGGCTACAAGACCCGGCCCTTCGACCAGGTTTTGAGCGAATTGCGCCGCTTCATGGCCGTGCACCAGGCCGAAGGCACTCATGCGGGTGGCATCCATGTCGAGATGACCGGCAAGGACGTCACCGAATGCACCGGCGGCGTGCGCGCTTTGTCGGACGAGGGTCTCAACGACCGCTACCACACGTTCTGCGATCCGCGCCTCAATGCGGCGCAGGCGCTGGAATTGTCTTTCCTGGTGGCCGAGGAGCTCAAGAAGGAGCAGGCGCTCCATCCGCGCGCCGATGACGACGAGGCGGCGGAAGCCGCGGAGTAAGGGACACCAGAGCCTGCGGTGGTCGTCCTTGATCTGCTGTTCTATGCCACCTGGAAGCGTCCGAGCATTTCATCATCGACGGTAATGCCGAGACCTGGCCCTTGCGGCAACGGTATACGGCCGTCGACCACCGGTAACTCGTCGCTGCACAGGTCACGGCGAAGTGCCGAGTCCGAAAGCTCCTTCGGCAGGAACTCTATGTAGCTGCAGGTCGGTGCGACCGCGGCGAGGTGGGCGGAGGCGGCGATGCCGATGGCGGATTTCCAGCAATGCGGCACCACTGGGAGGCCGCGATCTCGCGCATGCATGGCAACGCGCTTCGCCTCGGTCAGACCGCCGACGCGGCCGACGTCAGGCTGAACCACGTCCACTGCCTTCGCATTCATGAACTCGAGAAATTCGAAACGTGTGTTCTGCCATTCCCCCAGTGCAATCCGCACCGGCGAAGCCTGGCAGAGCTTGGCGTATCCTTCGACGTCATCGGAGGGCAACGGCGTCTCGACAAAGTAAATATCCTGCTCTGCAAACATATTGATAGCTCTCAGCGCGTCCTTCCAGTCGCGCCACGCATAGGCGACATCGACCATCAGCACCATCTCGGGTCCCACCGCCTTGCGGATATCGCGCACCATGCGCGCACATTCGCGATCATCCTCGATTTGCAGGGAATTGTGGGAATAGGGACCCTTGAGACAGATCTCGAGCTTTGCCGCGCGGAAGCCTTGGCTCTGCGCCGCGATCGCGCGCTCCCTTAGCACCCTGCCGTAGGACGCAAGATCATCGCCCTCGGGCAGCAACGAGGCATAGGGCGTGATGAACCGGTTTGTCGCCCCGCCCAGCAATTGCCAGCACGGCTTTCCTTCTATCTTGCCGACGAGGTCCCAAAGGGCCATGTCGAGCGCACCGATGGCGCAAATGCCGAGCCCCCGTCTTCCCGTCATGGCCGAGCCGACATACATTTTCTCCCACAGGCCCTCGATGTCACGTGGGTCCCTGCCGATCAAAGTCTCCTTGAGTCCGAGCCCCATGATGTGGGTGCCCGGCGCTTCGATCATGGATTTGGCGACCCAGGGATTGGTATCGGTTTCGCCGATGCCGACATGGCCGGAATCACTGTGGATCTTCACAACGATATTGTCCTGCGCGGACGAGCAGGCATCGCTGCGATAGTCAGGAACCAAGAGCACGAAACATTCAACCGCGGTGATTTTCATGAACCGGCTTCCTTTCAGGGGCATCCATCGGCGACACGGTGAGTGCCGCAAGCTGTCGAAGTGGAATATGGCACCGGATCTTCACGCTGCCTGCGGTCTGCCAGGGCGGGCTCTCGTCGATGCAGATGCGGCCGAGCTGGTGCGCACAGCGTCCTGCATAGGCGCATTTCGGCTGCAAGTCGGCAACGCCGGGCCGTGCCGGTGAACGGGGCCGCCTTGGCGCGTCGATGCGCGGAACCGCTTGAAGCAGGCTCAACGTGTAAGGGTGGTAAGGGGGCGCGAAGATTGCCTCGGTCGTTCCGATGGACATGAGTTCACCCCGGAACAGCACGCCGACCCGGTCGGCAAGCGAGCGGACCACTGCCAAGTCATGCGAAATGAAGAGCATGGCGGCGTCACGCTCCCGGCGCAGCGCTCTCAGGAGCTCAAGTATGTTGGCCTGCACCGAGACATCGAGGGCGGAAAGCACCTCATCACAGATGAGGAGATGCGGATCGGCGATCAATGCCCGCGCAATGGCCACCCGTTGCCGCTCGCCGCCGGACAATTCGTCGGGAAAGCGCTCGGCATAGGCAGTGTCGAGTCGAACATTGGAAAGCGCCTCCCTGATGCGCGCTGGAATGTCGCAATCGCCCGCATAGACTTCGAGCGGGCGGGCGAGAATAGCGCCGATGCGGGCACGCGGATTCAGGGAGGCGTCCGGATTCTGGAAAATATACTGGATACGGCGCCTCTGTTCGCTGGTCCGGTGGCGCACGAGGGGCTGCAGCGGAGTATCTTCAAAAAACAGCTTTCCTGAACTCGGTGGCAGAAGGCCGCTTATGGCGCGCGCCACGGTGGACTTGCCGCTACCCGATTCTCCGACCAGTCCGAAGGTCTCGCCCCGGCGGACATCTAGTGTGAGGTCATTGACGGCGGAAAACGGTTGTCCTGGAAAGAGCCGGCCCAGAATCCCGGACCTCGTGCGATAGGCGATGCTGACCCTCTCGATGGAAAGCAGCGGTGCCCCAACGCTCAGCCGCGGCGGGAGCGGAGGGATTGCCGAGGCTGCGGAAGCCAGGCCGGTCTCGGGCCAGCGCCAGCAGGCAACATGATGAGCGGATTCGACGGTGAGCAGCTTTTGAGGCTCGACCCGGCAGCGTTCTAGCGCCATGTCGCAGCGCGGCGCGAAGGCGCAGCCTGCCGGCAGGTCCTGCCGGCGCAGCAGGCCGCGCAGCGGTGGGGGACCTTCGCCTGCCGGTCTGTCGATGCGCGGCACCGAGGCGATCAGGCCCTGTGTATAGGGATGCCGCGGCGCCGCAAAGAGCCGCCGCGACTGCGTTACCTCGACAAGATGGCCCGCATACATCACCCCGATGCGATCGGCGAGCTGGGCAAGAAGACCAAGATCGTGAGTGACGTAGAGCATTGCCATTCCAAGCGTTTCGCGCAGATCGTTCAGGAGTGCGACGATCTGCTCCTGCGTCGTGACGTCGAGCCCGGTTGTCGGCTCATCAAGGACGACGAGATCGGGCCCGCAGGCAAGCGCCATGGCGATGCAAACTCTTTGCTGCTGACCGCCAGACAGCTGGTGGGGATAGCGCGCTGCATATTCGGCGGTTGGAGGCAGGCCGACGAAGCCGAAAAGTTCAGCCGTGCGCGCATTTGCGGCGGCGCGATCGGCCGCACGGCCATGCAAGCTGAGCGTTTCCGCCATCTGGTCGCCGACTCGCATGCCGGGATTGAGGGCGGTCGTCGGATTCTGCGGGACAAAGCCGATACGATTGCCGCGTATGGTGTCGAGTTGGGAGCGCTCAAGGCTGAGCAGGTCCTGGCCTTTGAAAAGAACCCTGCCGGACTCGATGCGGGCATTGCTGGCGCGGTAGCCGAGAAGCGTAAGCCCGACCGTCGACTTGCCGCAGCCCGATTCTCCGACGAGACCCATCACTTCGCCGGGCGCTATCGTGAAGCTCACGGCGTGCAGCACCCGCGTCCACCTTCCCTGCGAGCGAAAAGCCAGAGACAGGCCGTCGACGGCGACTAAAGCGAGATGGCTTTTAGGTTGAGTCGCCATCACACTTTATCTTTTTTGTTTGAGCATGATCTTTTCGGAAAACCGGTGTCCACTTTTCCGGATCATGCTCCAATGCCGTCACTGCTGAACACCCAGCTTCACGGTGCGGCCGAGAATGCGGGCAAGACCCTCGGTGAAAAGGTTGAGGCCGACGACCAGCGAAGCGAGCGCAAAGCCCGGACCGATCACCGTCGCAGGCGCGATCATCAGGAGAGAGCGGTTCTCGCTGATCATCAGGCCCCATTCCGGCGTCGGCGGTCGCAGTCCGAATCCAAGGAAGCCCAGCGAACCGATGAGGACCGGCGCATAGCCCGCCCGCAGGGCAAATTCGACAAGCAGAATGCCGGTTGCGTTGGGAATGAGTTCCCGGCGCATCACCGACCATGCGCTCTCGCCCCGCAAGCGCGCCACGGTGACGAAGTCCCGCGTGGCGATCTCGATTGCCGCGACCCGCGTCATGCGCGCAATGCGTGGCGCATAGACGAGCGCGATGACGAGGACCACCAGCAAGGGGTTGCCGGAGAGTTCGGGTCCGGCTGCGACGACGGCAAAGAGTGCCAGGACCAGAAACGGAATTGAGATCAATGCCTCGAGGATGCGTTGGACGATGTTGTCGACCAGGCCGCCAGCATAGCCCGAAAGGAGGCCGGTCACCGAACCGATAACGAGGCCTGCCGCTGTCCCCGACAATGACAGCAAGAGGACGATGTGACCGCCATGCACGACCCGGCTGAAGACGTCGCGGCCGAGCTGGTCGACTCCAAAGGGGTGCGCAAGGCCGGCGGGCGCCAGCGGCAGGCCCGTGCCCATCTGGGAATAGCCATATGGCGCCCAAAAAGGTCCGGTGATGGCGACGATGAAATGCATGAGAAGGATGGCCGCACCGATGCGCAGGCTGAGTGGCGTCCTCGCCAGCGTTGCAAGGAAACCGGGGGCTGCCGGTGCCTGCTCGAGGATTGACATTTATGCAGTCCTCAGTCGGGGATTGAGGAGGACCGCCGCGACATCGGCGAGGAAGTTCGCCGCGATGTAGACGGCCGCTGCAAGCAGAATGGTCGCCTCGATCAGCGGAAAGTCCCTGAGCTGCAGGGAATTGACAAGAAGACTGCCAAAACCCGGATATGCAAACACTTTCTCGACCACTACGACACCTCCGACGAGATAGGCGAGATTGAGCGCCGTAACGTTCAGGGTGGGCACCAGCGCATTTGGCAAAGCGTGGCGCCACACGACGCGGCCCGCCGGCACGCCGCGGAGTTCGGCCATGCGGATGAAGTCGGCGTCGAGTACCTCGATGAGGTTGTCCCGCAGCATGCGCACTGCATAAACCGCCATGACGATCGCAAGGGTCATGGCCGGAAGCGTGGTGGCATGGAGATACTCCATGAAGTCCGAGGTGTGATCGACAGTCGACATGGCCGGCAGAATCGGGATGACGAGGACGAAGAGAAGCATGAGCAGCGTGCCGAGGAGGAAATCCGGCATCGAAAGCAGCACCAGTGTGATCGCCGAAAGAGCGTGGTCGATTGGCCGGTCGCGCCTCACGGCCTGGATGAGGGCCGGCAGTACCGCAAGCGGTATATAGAGAATAAACGCATATACCGTCAGGATGGCGGTGTTGACCACCCGCGGAAACAGAACTTCGGTGACGGTGCGGGCGCTGACCAGCGACTGGCCAAAATCGCCTTGCAGGACGTTCCACAGCCATCGCGCATAGCGCAGCAGCGCCGGGTCACCGAGGCTCAAGCGATCGCGCAGCGCCGCAAGCGCCTCGGGTGTTGCGTCGCGGCCGAGGATGCGGGTCGCCACGTCGCCCGGCAGGATCTCGAGAACAGCGAAAATGAGAAACGACACGAGTAGGAGCGTCAGGAGCGCCATGAGGAGGCGCTGGACGATCAGCCGCGCGACGAACACCGTTGTCTCACCCCGTTGTTATGCGGGATCCCAGCGGCCCCCGGAAGTTATCGCTTCCGGGGGTCTGAGTACCCATATTACTTGGTGCAGGACAGGTCCTCAAAGCTGAGATTGAAGTTCTGCGCGCGTGGCGTGTAGCCGGTGCAGCCCTTGCGCAGCGCTAGCACCTGATGGACGAACATCGGAATTATAACGCCACCTTCTGCCGCCAGCAGCTTTCCGACGTCCTGGTGCAGCTTTATCCGCTTGGCGGTATCCCCTGTGGTGTTGGCCTCCAAAAGCAGGGCGTCGTAATCCGGCCGCTCCCAGTGAGTTTCCTTCCATTTCGCGTTCTGAGTATAGGCTACGGCCAATCCTTCGCCCGGAGGCCGCATCGACCAGGCCGAGGTAACGACGGGTTTCTTCAACCACACGTCGTCCCAGAAGCTTTCAGCCGGCGTCACCACGACATTGACGTCGAAGCCGGCGGGCTTGGCCATCTCGGCAAACACCTGGGCCATGCGAACCATGCCCGGCACGCCTTCAGCGGTATAAAGGTCGAACTTCAGACCATCGGGGTGGCCGGCCTCGGCGAGAAGCTTCTTTGCTCCTTCGATGTCCTGCTTGGGCGCCTCCGTCACATAGGAAGCCGGGCTCTTGAGCGGCACCGGACTGTCGGCACCGGGTTCGCCAAAGCCGAGCAGCACGGTATCGATCATCGCCTGGCGGTCGACGGTCTTCTTGAGCGCTTCGCGGACCTTCATATTGTCAAAGGGCGGGGTATCCACGAACATCGAAACGGTCATCGAATTCGACGCGCCGGTCTCCAACAGTTGGACATTCGGGTCATCCTTCAGGACGGGGATGCCGGTTGGATCCACGTTGAGCACAAGATCAACCTGACCGGCCTTGATCGCGGTGACAGCGGCGACCGGCTCCTGAGCGACGGTCACCTTGATGCACTCGGCCTTCGGCTTACCGGCGTCCCAGTAATTCGGGTTCTTCCTGAGTATGCGAACCGGGTCATTGGGAACGAACTGTTCCTGGATGAACGGGCCGGTGCCATCTCCCTTCAGTCTCAGGTCTTCATGCTTGGCGCCCTCGGGCACGATATTGGTGAACTTGTTGCTGATCAGGACCGGCAGTTCGACCACAGGTTTCTTGGTGGTGAACGATACAGTGTGTTTGTCGACCGCCTTGATGCCCGCCGGATCGAGGAACTCAAGAACCGCCTTGGCTCCCGATCCGAGCTTCTCGTCGAAGAAGCGCTGGAAGGTGTAGACAACATCGGCCGACGTGAATTCCTTGCCGGAGTGAAATTTCACGCCCTCGCGCAGCTTGAACGTCCAGGTCAGTCCATCCTCGGACATCGACCATTCGGTCGCGAGTTCGGGCGAAGTCTGAAAATTGTCGTCGACGTCGATGAGCCGGTTGTACACGGAGAAGATATGGTAGGCGTCATCGCCCGAATGCATATCGGCGGGATCCATCGACTGCTTCTCGCCCGACCACTCATAGCCTAGAATTTTTACGCACTCATCGCCGGCAGCCGCGTAGGCCGGAGCCGCCAGCGTCGTCGCGGCGAAGAGCGCCACCACAGAAACGGTCATTCGGTTTAACACTTGAGAACCTCCCTTGCTTTTTGCAGGGCAAGATAACATTCCGGCACTGCATGCCCTGATTTTTGTTAATTCCGAAATGCCGGAATTGTGTCCACGTTGTTTGATTGATAATTTCATCGAGTCTGTGGACTGTCAAGAAATGGCGGCGTGCATTGGTCCATTTGCGAGGAATGACTTGGCAGCACCGCCGGGCGATCGATCCGCTCAATGGCACGCGCGTGCAATTCCGAAACCTTCACGCCGATGTCGATGTCAGCTGGATTGCACGCCCCTTGTCTGCCTTCGAGTTCCAGCCGGTCGAGGAACTTGCGAGGAATTACGACCTCATCATCCTCGATCATCCGTTCATGGGCGATGTCGCGGCCAGTGAATGCCTGCTCGATCTGGCACCCCTGCTAAGGGGCCTTGATCGCAGTTTCATCGGTCCATCGCTCTCGACGTATCGATGGAACAATGCGATTTATGCAGTACCGGTCGATGCTGCCTGTCAGGTCGCGGTCTATCGTCCCGATCTCATGGGCCGCATCGATGGCGATCTGCCGCTGAGCTGGCTGCAAGTGCTGGAACTGGGCGCCCAGGCGGCGCGCCATGGCCTTCGCCTCGCGATTGCATATTCCGGTGTGCATGGTCTGATGACATTCCTGACCCTTGCCGCCTCTTTGGGCAGGCCTTGTGGTGAGACGCCGGCCGAGCCCTTTGTCGATCGCGCCACTGCCCGCGAGGTCCTGGGCCTGATGCGGTCGCTTGCCAAGTTCTGCATGCCGGACGTCTTCGGCTGGAATAGCATCGCGCTCCATGATGCGATGGCCGCAGCCGAAGACATTGCCTATTGCCCGGCGGTCTATTGTTACGCCGCCTATGCTGAAGCCGACCGGCTTCATCCGCTTCGGTTTGCCGATCTGCCGGGCGCGGCCGGCCCGTCGCCACGCGGCTCGACCATCGGCGGGACCGGCCTTGCGATTTCGGCTCGCTGCGCAACCCCCGATGCGGCCCTGGCCTACGCCGCATTCGCCGCCCGCGCCGATACCCAGCTTACCTTTGCGTTTCATCATGGCCAGCCGGCACGCATCGAGGCATGGCGCGATCAAGCAATCGATCAGCGCTTCGGGGGAACCTATTCGGCGACCCGCGCCACCATGGAAGCGGCCTGGATCAGGCCACGCTATCGCGGCTATCTTGGGTTTCAGAAACGCGGCGGCGATCTTGTCGAGCAGCATCTGCGTGGCAATCTCGCCGAATTGGCGCTGCTCGATGAACTGCAGCGGGCCTTTTCCGCCTCGGGCGAGCCAGTTGGAGCATAATTGTGAAAATCACCGACATCATCGTGACGGAGCTCAGGGTTCCAGACTGGCAGGGGCTCACCTTTGACGGCTCCTATGACAACTGCATCGTTGAAGTCGTCACGGATGAGGGCATAACCGGCATCGCAGAAGTTGACAGCGTGCCCTCGGTAATCCGCGCCATTGTGGAGGCGCAGCGCTCGCATACCCACGCGATGGGCCTGAAGTCGGTCCTCCTTGGCCGCGATCCGACGGATGTCGAGACGCGTTGGGACGAAATGTACGATGCGACAAGCTATTATGGCCGCCGCGGCGCAGTCATCCATGCCATCAGCGCGCTGGACATCGCACTGTGGGACGTGCGCGGCAAGGCTTTGAACCGGCCGCTCCGTGATCTTATCGGCAAGACCAGGCGCGATCGTCTGCTGGCCTATGGGACTGTCTATCCTTTGGGCGAGACGCCCGACGCCGTGAAGACAAACATAGACCGGGGCCTGAAGCTTGGTCTCAAGGCTATCAAGATCGTCGCCGACCCGTTCTGGCGCGAGGATCTCGACGCCACGGCAAGTCTCATACGCACGGCACGCCAGCATGTGGGCAAGGATGTGCGTCTCATGGTCGACGCGGCAACCGCCTGGGCCAGCGCCGAGGACGGTCTGCCGTTGATGCCGCTCTTCAAGGAGTATGACTTTGCCTGGGTGGAGGCGCCGCTGCCGCTCGACGATCTGGTAGGCCATGCCCGCTTTCAGGGTTTTGGTGTGCCGATCGGCGGCGGCGATCTGGGGCTGACCACCTGTGCCGAGTACCGCCAGATTTTCGAGGTCGGCAAGATCGATATTGCGCAGCCGGATGTGACCATGGTCGGCGGGATCACCGAACTGATGAGGCTGGCCGGCCTCGCGGCAAGGCTTGGCAAGCGCGTCGTGACCCACGGCTACAAATCGAACATCACCATCGCCGCCAATCTGTCCTTCCTGTCACAGCACGTCGATGACGAACCTTGCGAATATTCGACCAGCGAGTCACCGCTGCGCTGGCATCTTACCAATGAGCACTTTCCAATTGGATCCGACGGCCGCATTGCCGTCCCTGAGGCGCCGGGTCTTGGCGTCACTCTCAATGCACGCATGATGGAAGCGTTCAAGGTCGCCTGAATTCCAATCACGCCCGCAACTTCTGGACGAGGTCGTCGTTGAGGACGATGCCGAGCCCGGCGCCCTCCGGCAGCGGCATTGAGCCATTGTCGATTGTTGCTTCCGGCGATGTAAGCTCGCGCCGCAACCGACTGTCGAAGACATCCGGTGAAACAAATTCGAAATAAGGAGAGGCCGGACACGAGGCCTGGAAGTGCATGCCCACCGCCGCGGTGATGCCGCTCTTCCACCCGTGCGGTATGACCTCAACGCCCGCCATTTCGGCGATGTCGGCGATGCGGGAGATCTCAGTGAAGCCGCCGGAGCGCGAAATATTGGGCTGCACTACCGCAACATTTCCCCGTTCGATCCAGTCGCGGATTTCGTGCCGGCCGGCGGCCGCCTCGGCGCCGCAGATCTTTATCGGGCTCAGCGCGGCGAGCCGGGCATGGCCGTCGAGATTATCATGCTGAAGCGTCGCCTCGGCAAAGAGAATGTCGCAGTCGGCCACCCGATCAAGCAGGCGGCGGGCATCCTGCCAGTGTTGCCAGCGGTAGCCGAAGTCGATAGCGAGCGCGACACCGTCGCCGACCATCCGCCTGCCTTCGCGAATGAGGCCCGCGAGTTCGGCATCGGTGACAAGATCGTAGAACAGCACCTCCATCTTCACGGCGCGAAATCCGATGGTGAGCGCCTTGTCGAACTGGCGGCCGATCTCCTTCATCAACTCGGCAACCGAGCGTCCGCGGGCCAGCCCCGGATAGATCGTGCAATAGGGCCTAAGAGCGCTGCGCCGGGCGCCGCCCATAAGCTTGTACACCGGAAGGCCAAGCTGCTTGCCGGCAAGATCGTGAAGCGCGATGTCGATGGCGCCCATCGCGTGCAGCCCGAGACCGCGCCGGCCGTGCCAGAATGTGCCATCATACATCGCTTGCCACAATGCCGCAGTGTCAAGCGGGTCGCGTCCGGCGAGAATCTCGTTGATATTTCTGCTCCACGTATGGGCGCTCGGGGACTTGATGAAGGCCTTCACGAGTGCCGGCGGAGCATCGGTTTCTCCGAAACCGAAGCGGCCAGCTTCGTCGAACACCTTGACGATGACAGTTTCGACGAGGCCGTCGAGATCAGTGCGATCGGCTTCGGGAACGATGAGCGGGATTGCCTCGACGCGGGCGATCGGGCAAACGGCCCGGACGGGTGATGCGTCATCGGGTGAAGTCATGCTGAACCCTTCTGGAAGCGCGTTATACGATCACCAAAGAAAGTCGTCGTGATCTTGAGGCCGGTCGTCAGACAGTACGAGATCCGGCAACGCGCAGCAATATAGTCGTCTTCACTGTGGCAATGCGTGCTCGCTGGACGCAGGCAGCCGGCTCCTTCCCCTTTCTGGCAACTCGATTTCAAAAACTTTGCCAAATGACGACCGGGCACAGCGCGCGTGAAGGCGATTGCGGCGATTGCGGCTTGAAACGCAAATCTTGTACGATCTAAGCTTGTAAAGGTTATCTCCTTCGTCGAGCCGTAAATCCGGTAGTGTGCTGAACGCGAAGTTCCTGATATCTAACCGCTATACCGACAGGAACTTCGCGTTCAAAAGCACACTAGAACTTATTAGATTTTCTAGTGTCCTTTCGAATCCGAAGTTCGCTCGGACGACGCTGCGAGGTAATGCGAACTTCGGATTCAGGACACTAGTGAAATGCCGGGAAAGGATAAAATGATACTCAAAGGGCAATCGGCGCTGGTGACGGGTGCCGCGCAAGGGATAGGGGCCGCCATCTCACAAGCGTTGGCGGCGGAAGGAGCAAAGGTCGTCATGGCCGACATCAACGCGGATCGTGCGAGGAGCGCGGCCGCGGTCCTTGCCGGCAAGGGTCTGGACTGCATCGGCGATCGGCTCGACGTCACACAGCGCGCTGAGGTCGATGCCTTTGCCGAGCGGATCACCAGGACGGTGGGGCCGATCTCGGTCCTGGTGAACAATGCCGGTATCGGCCTGAGCACGCCACTCGCCGATGCGGCTGCGCCCAAAGTGTGGGACGATACAATTGCTGTCAATCTAACAGGCGTGTTCAACGTATCGCGCGCCTTCCTGCCGGCGCTGAAGCAGACCAAGGGATCGATCGTCAATATATCGTCCGTGGTGGCCTTCACCAGCGGCTTTGCCGATGCGGGCTACGTGGCCTCCAAAGGCGGCGTGCGGTCACTCACCCAGAAAATGTGCCGGGAACTTGCCGAGCATGGCATCCGCGTCAATGCCATTGCACCTGGATATATCGAGACGGCGATGGGCGGGCCCGATGATCACAAGACGGTCGAATGGCTTTCCTGGCATTGTCCAATGAAACGCTTCGGCCAGCCCGAAGAAATCGGCGGGCCGGTTGTCTTTCTCGTCTCTCCGGCAGCAAGTTTCGTCAACGGCGTGACGTTGCCGGTCGATGGCGGATATCTGACCATCTGAAGGACTGTTACATGCTGAAGAGCATTTTCCATACCTCATGGACGGTCGAGAATCTCGACAGGTCAATCGCCTTCTATCGTGACCTGCTCGGTTTCGCGCTCATCGGCACGCGCGAGCGGCAGGGCATCGAGATCGAAACGGTCGTTGGATTCGCGCAGGCCGATCTTCACATTGCCTTCTTGCGCCTTCCAGCCGCCCCGGTCGGTATCTCCGGCCATCATCTGGAACTGATCGAATATCGACATCCGCGCGGCTTGAAGCTCGACATAAGGACCTGCGACACGGGATCGGCGCATCTGGCGCTCGAAACGGATACGATCCGTGATGACTATGAGCGACTGCTTCGGGCCGGCGTCAAAATCGTATCGGAGCCTGTCGTCTTCAAAGGCGGCGTTGCCGGCGAGGTGCTGGCCTGCTACTTGCGCGACCCCGATGGTTTCACAATCGAACTCGTACAGGTAGAAACCCGTACAGAATAGAAAAAAGATCATCACGGCGTTGGCAGGCTGGGTTACTAGCGGGGTTTTTCGAATTATTTCAGTGGCTTGACAGTAATACCCGGGGGCCGGATTGTCGTGGTCGTCACGCCGTCCGGAGCCGCATGGCAAGGTTTCCCGTTGCGTTGGATAGGGAAACTCTAATCAATGCTTCAGTAAGGCCTAATTTCATTTAATCCGCTCGGCGTGACACTGGAAATAGGCGGCGGAGTTCGCCACGGTGAGAGGGGTAGCCGGGCGAAGTCTCAGACGGACCTCTGCGTGCGAGTGGTGCATCACACAGGTCGAATGCCGGTCGAGGCTTGTGCGCCGGCGTTCGAATTTAGATACAACGACCAAGAAGGAGGAAATGAAAATGCTTAAAGCAATAATGCACAAAATCGGGATCGCTGCGCTATCGGCGGTGGCGGGCCTTTCCATGATGGCCACTGCCGAGGCAGGAAACATGCGTCTCGGCATGACCACATGGGTGGGCTACGGTCCCCTATTTCTTGCCCGCGACAAAGGCTTCTTCAAAGAAAACGGGCTCGAAGTCGATCTTCGCATCATCGAGGATGCAGCACTTTACATGGCCGCGGTCGCCGCCGGCGAGCTTGATGGCAATGCATCGACAATCGATGAGATCATGAAATACCGGTCGCCGCAATTCTGCTTCAAGGCGGTGCTGGCGCTCGATGACAGCCATGGCGGTGATGGCGTTCTCGTGCGCGAGGGCGTCAATTCCCTCAAGGACCTCAAGGGCCAGCAAGTCGGCATGAATGAGGGTTCGGTGTCGCAGTTCTGGTTCAATATCCTGCTGACGCGCGAGGGCATGAGCGAAAAGGACGTGCAGATAACGAACATGACGGCCGATGATGCGGCCGCTGCCTTCATCGCAGGCCAGATCCCCGCGGCGGTGACCTGGGAGCCCCATCTGTCGCTGGTGCGCACAAAGAAGCAGGGAAAGGTCCTGATCGATTCCGCGCAGACACCCGGCTTGATCGTCGATGTCGTATCGCTGACTTGTGACTATATCCAGAAGAATCCGAAGGATGTCGAAGCTCTTCTCAAGGGCTTCTACAAGGCGGTGGAATTCATCAAGACCAATCCTGATGAAGCCTATGCCATCATGGCCAAAGGTGTCGGCGGCTATCTCGAGAAGCCCGAGGATTTTGCGGGCGCCGCCAATGGAGTGCGCTTCTATGACCAGCCCCGCAATGTCGAGTTCTTCGGCACGCCCGAGAAGGGCGAAGCCAAGGATCTGATGGAACTGGGCAACAAGATCTGGGGTGGATTCCAGAAGATGAAGATGACGATCAACTATGACGATCTGATCGACACCTCCTATATCAATTCGAAATAGAGCTGGTCATACTGGGGCGGGTTCTGCGACGTCCGTCGCGGAACCCGCTTTATATTTCTCCATCCGTGATGCCATGAGCAACAAGCGCTCCCTGCTTCAGACCTTCGTGACCCCGTTCGGCGACATCCCGGCATCTGCCGCAATGGTTGCGGGTGTCGTCCTCTGGGTGCTGGTATTTGGAACCTGGGCGGTTGCCACCTATGGCGGCTACGTCGCGGACATGTTCCTGCCGGTTCCGGATGCGGTCATCCGGCGCGGCTTTTCTTTGGCCTCCGACGGCACGCTGTTTGTGCATATGTGGGCGAGCATCAAGGTCGTGCTTCTTGGTTTCCTTGTTTCGGCCGCTATTGCGGTGCCTCTCGGTCTCTATATGGGCACCTACAAAATCGTGCAGGCGGCGCTCGAACCGATGGTGAACTTCATCCGCTACCTGCCGGTCACGTCGCTCGTGCCGCTGTTCATCCTGTGGATCGGCATCGGAATCGAACAGCGCATCACCGTGATATTCTTCGGCACGTTCTTTTCACAGCTGGTGATGATCTCGGATGAGGCGCGCGCCGTGTCACGCGACCTGCTCAACGCCAGCTACACGCTCGGCACCAAGCGCAGCGAGGCGGTGTGGCACGTGATCTTCCCCGCAGCGCTCCCCGGCATCATCAACACATTGCGCGTCACCATGGGATGGGCGTGGACCTATCTGGTGGTTGCCGAGCTGGTGGCGGCCAATAGCGGCCTCGGGTTTATCTCGCTCAAGGCCATGCGCGGCTTTCAGGTCGATACGATCTTTCTCGCCATCGTGCTGATCGGCCTGCTCGGTCTTTTTTCGGACCTCTTCTTCCGCTTCCTGCGGCGGCGGCTCGCGCCATGGGCGGCGTGACATGGAGACGCTGAAAGGCAGCCTGTCGGTCAGCAACGTTTCGCTCGTTTACGGCACAGGCGCCAAAAGTGTGCTGGCGCTGGATGGCATATCCTTCGAGGTACGGCCGAACGAATTCACCGTCATCGTCGGTCCGTCGGGCTGCGGAAAATCGAGCCTCCTCTACATAGCGGCAGGCCTCACAGACGCAACCTCGGGCCATATCGACACCGGTGGCAAGATGGTCATGGGACCCGGCGCAGACCGTGGCATGGTGTTCCAGGCCTACACGCTCTTTCCCTGGCTCACGGTACGCAACAATGTCGAATACGGCCTGAGGCGCAGGGGGGTCGCGCAGCCTGAACGCAACAGGATCGTCGACCACTATCTGGGTGAGATCGGCCTTGCGGCTTTCGCGGACTACTATCCAAAACAGCTGTCGGGTGGCATGATGCAACGCGTGGCAATCGCGCGCGCGCTCGCGAACGATCCTGACATCCTGCTTATGGACGAGCCTTTCGGAGCACTCGACAGCCAGACGCGCCACGCCATGCAAAAACTGCTTTTGCGTGTCTGGGAGCACTCACAGAAAACCGTGGCCTTCGTCACGCATGATATCGACGAGGCCATCTTGCTGGGCGACAGGGTGATCGTGATGACGGCGCGGCCCGGCAAGGTGAAAGCCGATATCGCGATCACCATTCCCCGCCCGCGTGATCCTGAAATCATGCTCGAGCCCGAATTCATCGCGATCAAGCGCCGGATTCGCAACGAACTTCGCGACGAAATCGATGAGACGCACTGAGGGTTCAGATACTGCAGACTGAGGCGAGCGAGACTTATGCGCGATCCACGCTACGACATACTCTTCGAGCCGGTCCGCATCGGACCGGTCACCACCAAGAACCGTTTCTATCAGGTGCCGCATTGCAACGGCATGGGCTATCGCGACGCAACCGCGCTCGCGACGATGCGCGCGGTGAAGGCCGAAGGAGGGTGGGGCGTCGTCTGTAGCGAGCAGGTGGAGATCCACCCGAGCGGCGACATCGCCCCTTTCATCGAGCTGCGCAACTGGGACGAAAGCGATGTCGCGATGCTGGCCCGCATTGCGGAAGCCACTCATGCGCAGGGAGCGCTCGCGGGCCTGCAACTCGCTCACAACGGCATGAATGCGCCCAATCTCTACTCGCGTGAGATCCCGATCGGACCCGTCGACCTGCCCGTCTTCTCGATCTTCAATGATCCCGTCCAGGCGCGCGCCATGAACAAGGAGGATATCCGCGATCTCAGACGCTGGCATCGCAATGCGGCGCTGCGTGCAAAGCGGGCAGGATATGACCTTGTCTATGTTTATGCCGGAAAACTGTTCGGCGGGGCGATGTTCTTCCTGTCGCGACGCTTCAATACACGCGGTGACGAATATGGCGGCAGCATCGAGAACCGCTCACGGCTGCTCAAGGAGTTGATCGAGGAGACGAAGGAAGCGGTCGGCGATACTATGGCGGTGGCCTGCCGCATATCGGTCGACGAGCTTCTCGGAGAGGAAGGACTGCATGCCGCGGAAGCACGCGAGATCATAGCGCATCTGGCGGAGCTTCCAGACCTCTGGGATTTGACGCTGTCGAGCTGGGACAATGACAGTCAGACGTCGCGCTTCGCGGAAGAGGGCTATCAGGAGCCTTTCATCACCGGCATCAAGCCTCTCACCTCCAAGCCCGTCGTCGGCGTGGGCAGGCTGACCTCGCCCGACTACATGGTGAAACTCATCCGATCCGGCGTTCTCGATCTCATTGGCGCGGCGCGCCCTTCGATCGCCGATCCCTTTCTGCCCAACAAGATCAAGGAAGGCCGCATCGACGACATTCGCGAATGCATCGGCTGCAACATGTGCGTTGCGGGCGATCACACGATGAGCCCAAGCCGTTGCACGCAGAACCCGTCCTTCGGCGAGGAATGGCGGCGCGGCTGGCATCCCGAGCGCATAAGCCCCGCCACGTCGCGATCCTCGGTGCTCGTCGTCGGCGCGGGGCCTGCGGGGCTTGAAGCCGCGATGATGCTCGGCCGGCGCGGCTACGAGGTGACGCTTGCGGAAAAGTCCCGCTTGCTCGGGGGGAGGCTGGTCGAGGAGCGGCGGCTTCCGGGCCTCACCGCCTGGGGCCGCGTGGCGGACTATCGGGAGGGTCAGATCGACAAGCTCGCGAATGTGACCGTCTATCGCGAGAGTGAGCTTATGGCGGACGATATAATCAATTTCGGTTGCGATCATGCGGTGATCGCCACAGGGTCGACATGGCGACGCGATGGCGTGGCGCGCTATCTGCTGAAGCCCATAAGCCTCGCGCCAGGGTCGGATGTGCTCACCCCCGATGACTTGTCGGGCGGCGCGCGGCCGCGCGGCAAGCGCGTCGTCATCTATGACGACGATCACTACTACATGGGAGGTGTTCTTGCCGAACTTCTTGTGGCGGAGGAGCACGATGTCACGCTGGTGACGCCAGCGCCAGATGTGTCCAACTGGATGCGCAACACCATGGAGCAATTCCGTGTGCAGGCGAGGCTTTTGGAGTTGGACGTGAAGATCATCGCGCAACATGGGCTGGCGGCCATTGGATCGAGAGCTGTGGAAGTTGCCTGCGTCTTCACTGGCGGCGGACAAGCGTCGAAGCGGATGCGACCATACTGGTGACGGCGCGACTGCCGCGCAATGCGCTGCTGCAGGATGTCAAGGCACAAATGCCCGGAGCGTCCGCGTTCAAGTCAATAGTGGCAATTGGAGACGCCGCTGCGCCGGGCACGATTGCGGCGGCCGTATTCTCGGGTCGCCGGTATGCCGAAGAGCTGGAAGTGCCGCGTGATGTCGACGCGCCGCTGTTCAGACGCGAGGTAACGCAACTGGCGAAAGGGCCATTGCCCTGGACAACGCGCACGTGAGGGCACGTCCCGATGAGCTTGCTACCGCTGTTGCACCTTGACAGCGTGCAACCGGGGCTGTTTTGAAGAAGCCTGGTAGTCCAGATATTTGCGCTGAGTGGCAATCCGGTCCGCCAGGTGTTTGGCGTCGTGCCACACGCCCCAGATGAAGCTGGACGCCCTTCGCGACAGCCATGGCAGCCCCAGGAAATAAATGCCGGGCTCGGCCGACACGCCGCGTTGATGCCGCGGGCGGCCCTGCGAGTCGAAGGCGTCGACCTTCAGCCAGCTATAGTCAGACGCAAAACCCGTTGCCCAGATGATCGAAGTTACGCCGGCTTCCTGCAGGTTCAGCTCGAGGATCGGCTCGGTCACGCATTCGGGGTCCGACTCGATGCGGCGAGCGGCAGGCTCATCGGGAAGGTCGAGACCATTGCGAAGCGCATAGGCGTCGGCCTCATCCAGCAGCGACATATAATTGGCATCGCCGCGCGCGATGTTTTCCACAAGATCCCGTGCGAAGGTCACCGTGCCGTTGCTGTAGGATTTGGTCAGGCCAACAAGCGTCATGCCTTGCGCCGCAAGGCGCCGGAAATCGACCGTCTGGCCTCCATGGGCACCGCTCACCGCGATTGTGACATGCTCCTTGCCGGCTTCCCTTGTCTCGGCATCCCATTTGCCGAGAACCCCCAGCCACCAGCAGAAATCAAGTCCACGATAGGCCCGAGGCGGCCGCTCATGCGGCCCGACCGAGAGATAGACGCGCCTTCCCGCCTGCCGGAGCTCGTCCGCGATCTGTGTGCCTGAGGATCCGGCACCAACCACCAGCACGCCGCCTGCGGGCAACTGTGGGGGATTGCGATAGGCGCTGGAATGGATCTGGAGGACAGCTACTTCTTTGGGGACAAGGGACGGAATAGTGGGGCGTTGGAAAGGTCCCGTGGCCGCGACGACGTTGTTGGCCTCGATCGCCCCAGCGGAGGTTTCGACCCGGAAGCCGGGTCTGCCGGCATTCTTTTGCACAAGCGTCACCTCGACCCCGCAGCGAATGGGTGCCGCGATCTGCTTGGCATAGGCGACAAAATAGTCTGCGACCTTCTCCTTGGGAGCGAAGGCGTCGGGTCCGACATCGGAGAATTCCATGTTCGGAAATCGATCATGCCAGGCTGGACCATTGGCAACGAGCGAGTCCCACCTCTCAGAGCGCCACCGTTCGGCAATCCGATGCCGTTCGAGGACCAGATGAGGGATATCACATCTCGTCAGATGTTCGCTCATGGCCAAGCCTGCCTGACCACCGCCAACAACAACCGTATCTATGAGTTCGATCGCCAATTTAGCGTCCTTCGGAGGCCAACCCGCTTCGCGGGCTGCAATTTAGGGGAGGGACCGAACAGCGGAAATTACGATTTCATGTGGCACTGGTTAGCTTATCCCGATGCTGGATCGGATCTAAGGCCTGATGATGGTCTTTGGCGCCTTCGATCTCCCGGCGATGATCGAGTCATAGGCTCGCGGCACATCGTCGAGCGTGATCTCGGCATCCACGATGGCCGAAAGGTCGCTGGAATATGCCTGGCAGGCTGCGATGGCTGCGGGCAATTCGTCATTGAAGGCGTGACAGCCAATCAGCTTGATCTCCTTTTCCACCAGAAGATTGGCGCTCACGCTCAGCTCGCCTGAACCCAGTCCAACCAAGGCTATGGCGCCGCCGCCTGGCATGATATGCACGAGTTGCGAAACGACCGCAGGCGATCCGGTGGCATCGATGGCAAAGCGCGGAAGGTCTCGGGGATGCGCGGAGGCTTGCAGGTCGATCACTTGGCCGTTTGTGATCCGCGCCACCAGGCTCGCGCGATCTGGAGATTTATCTGCCAGGAGCAGGCTGTGCCCGCGATGTCGGGCGAGGATGCCGCAAATGGCGCCAATGGGACCGCAGCCGACGATCAATATGGCCGATCCCGGCGGTGCGCCAAGGCGCTTGAGCGTATGCAAGGCGACGGCGGTCGGCTCCGCCATTGCCAGCACTCTTTCGTCCACGAAATCGTCGACCTTATGGAGAAGTCCGCAATCGAGGACGGTCTCCTCGGCGAATCCGCCATCGACGACCTCGCCCACGAAGCCCAATTTTTCACAGATTTGGGGGTAGCCCTCGACACAGTTTCGGCATCTTCCGCAGATGACACGGCTATCAGCTACGACGCGGTCTCCAACGCGAAGCGCCGAAACGGCGTTGCCGACCTGAGTGATGACGCCTACGAATTCGTGTCCGGCTGTCGCCGGGCTTCTTGAAATCCATTGGCCTGTTGTGAAGTTGTGAATGTCGGAGCCACAGATGCCGGCTGCCAGAACCCTGAGCCTGACCTCGAGCGGAGCCAGAGCATCGGGTGCTTCGATCTCTTCCACCCTGAGGTCGTTCTTCGCATAGAGTTCTGACGGCCTTCATGATCATTCCTGCCTTATCTAATTTGAGCATGGACCTATAGCGCAGCCCGCGCGTGCTCCTTGCGCATTTTGCACCAGATCTGGCCGCCGACGGCGGCGAGCCGCCTCCGCGGCCGGGATCATACGCGAGCCGATGCCGAAGAGCACGAGGCGAGCGCACTTTGCGTCACCCCAAAGAGCGCCAGCATGGATCCGCATCCGCCTGTCAGCCCCTGTCGGCATCAGACGGGCGGCGGCAAAGCCCGCCTTGGCCTGATTTCGGTGAGGATATGGCCGAAGAGCGCCAGCATCACGATGGCGCCGCCGATCAGCACCGTTCCGGAAGGGACTTCGCCGAGGAGAAGCCAGACCCAGAGCGGCGTGAACGGCACTTCGAGGGCGGCGATGAGGGTTGCTTCCGCCGCCGGGATCTTGCGCGACCAGATCGCATAGAGGACGAGACCGGTTGCGTTCTGGATGATGCCGAAAGCCGCGCAAAGAAGAAAGTCGCGGGCATCGACCGACATGGGCGAGGCAAACCAGAAGGTGATGGCCGAACACAGCCAGGCCGAGATCGCCATGGCGGGAAGCATCGGCACATCCTGGTGGCGCCGCATGATCGTGGTCATGCCGGCCATGCCGAGGGTCATGAGGACCGCCAGCCCCTTGCCGAACAGGCTGCCGTCCCATGATGCGTCCATGAGCATGATGGCGACGCCGATGAGCGCGACGATACCGGCTATGAGGGTGCGCAGACCCGGCACCTCGCGCAGCACGACGAAGGCGAGCGCTGCCGTCATGAAGGGCACCGTCGCATAGATGATGAGCGCCTCGGCGACCGTCGTGTAGCGGATCGATCCGATGCCTGAGATCATGCTCATGGTGGAAAGGGCTGCCACCGCGAAAACGGGTGCGCGCAGATTCTTGAGCCGCAAAAACCCGGCTTTACCCTCGAGCAGGAGATAGACGAGCATCACGCCCGAGCCCGAGAATATGCCGCGCAGGAACAGCATGGTCATGAGATCGGCGGTGATGAGCCTGACGAAGATCCCCGATGTCGACCAGAACAGCGCGGCAAGCGCCACGAGCGCCAGCCCGAGACGGTGCTGCGCGACGGTGCCCCCGTGCAGATGGACGGCTTCGCTGCTCATGCGGGTTGTTTGACCTTGAAGAGGTTGAGGGCGTTGGCGCCCAGGATGAGGAGGGTGCCGATGATCGAATAGAGATCGAAGCCTTCCCGATAGAGCCAGTAGCCGACGAGCACGGTCAAGGGCACGCGCAGGAAGTCGAGCGGCGTCACGACGGTCACGTCGGCGAGCGAGATCGCCTTTGACAGGCAGTAATGCGAAAAGGTTCCGGCGGAGCCGACGATGAACACCCAGATCCAGTTGTGCGGCTCGGGCCATTTCCAGGTGATGTAGGCCGGCACCGCGCCGATGACCGTCTGGATCAGGAACATCAGGAAAATGACGGTGAGGGCCGAATCCGTGCGGGTGATGACTTTGGTCATCGCTACCGAGACGGCAAAGCCGATGGCGGCGAGCAGCGCCACGACGTGACCTTCGTCGATATAAGCGGTTCCAGGTTTCACAATGAGCAGTATGCCGAGGAAGCCCAAAGCGATGGCCATCAGCTTGAAACGAGTGAGCGTCTCGCCGAGAAACAGGGCGGCGATGAGCGCGCCCCAAATCGGCATGGTGAATTCGATCGAAACGACCTGGGCCAGGGGAATGAGGGTGAGCGCCAGGAACCAGGAATATTGCGCGCAGTAATGGATGAGATTACGGAGGACATTGAGCCTGATGTTTCCGAAGCGCCGGATGACATCGCCATGATAGAGGACGATAGGCGTGAGGAGAACGAGAGCGAAGAGGCTGCGGAACATCATGATCACGAAGACCGGCAGATCATGCCCGAGTTCCCGGCCGGCGACGGTGAGCGCAAGGGTGGCGAGAAGCCATCCTCCCATCCAGATGGCCGCCTGTGTTGTCGACTGCTGCGGCAAGCCGATTCTCCCCCTGTTCGGGCGACCATACGGGGGGCCAAAGGAGCCTGCTAGGGCTGAAAGGTCATATCAACCTTGCGGACCGCACCGGGCTTGACGGCGGGGGACAGTTCGGCCATTTTGCCGGCCCATGACGACCGCCCGGAAACATGCCGTTCACATGTGCGGCATTATTATTTGCATCTAGCGCATAAACGCTGGCTGGCGGCCGCTTTTCCTCAATTTCAATCGAAGCGATCCTCCGGGCCGGCAAGCCTAGAGCGTTTCCCGCCAAATCTCCCGAGTTTGGCGATGAGGAAACGCTCAAGAACAAAGGAGACGAGCCTTCTATCCCGATCGAATTGTTCCAATCCGATCGGGAAGGCTCTGTGAGAATCTCATGGCCACGCTGAAACTCTACAATACACTGACCCGAGCGAAGGACGTCTTCACGCCGATCGATTCCAAGGCCGTGCGCATGTATGTCTGCGGGCCGACCGTCTATGACTTCGCCCATATCGGCAATGCCCGGCCGATCATCGTTTTCGACGTGCTGTTCAGGCTTCTGCGTCATCTCTATGGCGAAGAGCATGTCACCTATGTACGCAACATCACCGACATCGACGACAAGATCAACGCGCGCGCCAGGGACGAGGGTGTCGCGATCGGCGAGTTGACCAGCCGCACGACCCGCCAGTTCCATGAGGATATAGCCCCCCTCAACGTGCTGGCGCCCACTCACGAGCCGCGCGCCACCGGCACGATCCCCGAGATCATCACGATCATCGAGAAGCTGATCGCCAACGGCCATGCCTATGTGGCGGAAGGACACGTGCTCTTCGACGTGCCGACGATGGAAGACTACGGAACGCTGTCGCGCCGACCGCTCGACGACTTGATTGCCGGCGCCCGCATCGATGTGGCGCCCTACAAGAAGGGCGAGATGGATTTCGTCCTGTGGAAGCCTTCGACCCCCGACCTGCCGGGCTGGGACAGTCCATGGGGCAGGGGCCGTCCGGGCTGGCATATCGAATGCTCGGCCATGTCGTGGAAGCATTTGGGCGAGACCTTCGACATCCATGGCGGCGGCATCGACCTCATCTTCCCGCATCACGAGAACGAGGTGGCCCAGACGCGCTGCGCCTTCGGGCTGAAGGTCATGGCCAATGTCTGGATGCACAACGGCTTCCTCCAGATCGACGGCCAGAAGATGTCGAAGAGCCTCGGCAATTTCCTGACCATCAACGAATTGCTCAAGGATTGGCCGGGCGAGATCCTGCGCTTCAACATGCTGCGCACGCACTACCGCCAGCCGATCGACTGGACTGTGAAGGGGCTGGAGGAGAGCCGCCGCATCCTGGACGGCTTCTACAATTCCGCCGCCGCGCGGCTGACGGAAGAAGAGCGTTTCGCCGCTCGCGTGCTCGAAGCCCTGTGCGATGATCTCAACACGCCGCGCGCCATTGCGGAGCTCCATGCGCTCGACCGGCCGAATTTCCAGATGGAGCTCGGCGCCACGCTCAATGCCTTGGGCTTCACTGGCAAGCATGTCGAGGACAAGGCAGCCAAGGTCGACGAAGGCAAGGTAAATCAGCTGATCGCGGCTCGCCTCAGGGCCCGCGCCGCCAAGAACTGGGCGGAAAGCGATCGCCTGCGCAACGCGCTCGACGGTCTCGGCGTCGTCCTCATGGACAATAAGGACGGAACGACGAGCTGGGAGGTGAAGCGATGAAACGCGAGCGCCTCTATCTCTTCGACACCACCTTGCGCGACGGCCAGCAAACGCCGGGCGTCGATTTCTCGCTCGACGACAAGCTCACCGTCATGGAGATGCTGGATGGGCTCGGCCTCGACTATGTCGAGGGCGGCTATCCGGGCGCCAATCCGACCGATACCGCGCTCTTCGCCGAGGACCGCGCCATGCGCGCGACGCTTCACCGCCTTCGGCATGGTCAAGCGGCCGGGACGATCGGCGTCGAACGATCCGGGCCTCCAGGATCTGTTGCGCGCCAAGGCCAAGGCGATCTGCTTCGTCGCCAAGTCCTGGGACTACCATGTCCGCGTCGCGCTGGAGACGACGAACGAGGAGAATCTCCATAGCATCCGGGAATCGCTCGCCAATGCGAAGGCGCTCGGACGCGAGGTATTGCTCGACTGCGAGCATTTCTTCGACGGCTTCAAGGCCAATCCCGATTATGCGCTCGAAGTGGCGAAGACCGCGTACGATGCGGGCGCCCGCTGGGTGGTGCTCTGCGACACCAATGGCGGGACCTTGCCGTGCGAAGTCTCGGAGATCGTCGGGCGCGTGACCAAGAAGGTGCCAGGCGATCATCTCGGCATCCATGCCCATAACGACACCGAGCAGGCCGTCGCCAATTCGCTGGCCGCGGTGCTGGCGGGGGTCCGGCAGATCCAGGGCACTCTCAACGGCATTGGTGAGCGCTGCGGCAATGCCAATCTGGTCTCGATCATCCCGACCCTCGTGCTCAAGAAGGAATTCGCCGAACGTTTCGAGACGGGCGTCAGCCACGAGAGACTGGCAACACTCACCCATGTTTCGCGCGCCTTCGATGAGCTCTTGAACCGCAGCCCGAACGGCCAGGCGCCCTATGTCGGGAGGAGCGCCTTTGCGACCAAGGCCGGCATCCATGCCTCGGCAATCGTCAAGGAGCCCGAGACCTATGAGCATGTGCCACCCGACAGCGTCGGCAACCGCCGGCGCATGCTGGTCTCAGATCAGGCGGGCAAGTCCAATCTCCTGGCCGAGCTCTCCCGCATCGGCCTCAAGGTCGACAAATCCGATACCCGCCTCGATGCTCTCCTGCGCGAGGTGAAGGAGCGCGAAGCGCAGGGCTATGCCTATGACGGGGCGGATGCCTCCTTCGAGATCCTGGCGCGCCGCATGCTGGGCACGGTGCCGCATTATTTCGATGTGCTGTCCTTCCGGGTCATCGTCGAGCACCGCCACAATGCGCTGGGGGCGCTTGTCACCATGTCGGAGGCCGTGGTCAAGGTGCAGGTCGACGGCGAGGTGTTCATCAATGCCGGTGAAGGCAACGGTCCGGTCAACGCGCTCGACGTCGCCCTGCGCAAGGACCTCGGCAAGTTCCAGCGTTACATCGACGATCTCGAGCTCGCCGACTACAAGGTGCGTATCCTCAATGGCGGCACGGGAGCCACGACCCGGGTTCTGGTCGAAAGCCGCGACGGCAAGGGCAATCGCTGGTTCACGGTCGGCGTGTCGCCCAATATCGTCGATGCCTCTTTCCAGGCGCTGTCGGATTCGATCGTCTTCAAATTGCTGCGCGAGCAGGTTTCCCTGAAGGGATAGAGGAAGAACCCCATTCCTCTGCGATGTGATCCCGTTTCGCCGGGATGCGCGCCAGGCATGCGACCCATGCCCTGTCCCGGGTGGTCCAGCAAAGCGCGGGCCGGTAAACCCCGCCCATGTCCGCCATCGCTCCGCCGGTCGCCTCTCCGAGCTTTTCCGAAGCCAAGAAGGGCATCATCTATTGCACAGCCGCCCATCTTCTCTGGGGCGTGATGGCCTATTATTTCAAGCTCATCGACAGCGTGTCGCCGGTCGAAATCGCCGTGCATCGGGGGCTGTGGTCGTTCGTCATCGCCTTGGTCCTCATCTGGCTGCTCCGCCAGTTCGACGACGTCCGCCGCGCGCTCGCGAAACCGCGCATCCTCGTCACGCTGGCGCTGACGAGCTTCCTGATCGCCTTCAACTGGGGCTTTTATATCTGGGCGATCCAGCACGGCCGCACCATCGAGGCAAGCCTCGGCTACTACATCAATCCGCTCCTCAATGTGGTGGCAGGTGCTGTGTTCCTGGGCGAACGCTTCACGCGCACGCAGCTTGTCGCAATCGCGATTGCCGTCCTTGCGGTGCTGGTCCAGACCATCGCCTTGGGCGTCGTGCCGTGGCTTGGCCTGATGCTGGGCTCGACCTTCTGCCTCTACGGCCTGCTGCGCAAGACCGTGGATGTCGGCCCGACGCAAGGCTTCTTCATCGAGGTGCTGATCATTTTGCTGCCCGCCCTCGCCGTCGCGATCTGGATGGATCACACTGGAGAGGCCGCCTTCCTGACAACGCCCTTCTACACGCTGATGCTGATGGGCTGCGGCGTCCTAACGGCGGGCGCGCTCCTGTTCTTCGCCGCAGCGATCAAGCGCATACGCTATTCGACCGCCGGACTGATGCAATATATCTCGCCCTCGCTCGTCTTTCTCACCGCCGTCTTCATCTTCGGCGAGCCGATGGACGTCTGGCGCTGGCTGTCCTTTGCGCTGCTGTGGGTGGCGCTGGCCGTCTATTCATATTCCGCGATCAGCAGAGGCCGAAGGCTCGCGGTCGCCGAGGAGCCCGTGCAAGCCTGATCCTAGAGCAAATCCCGCCAAAGTTGAAGACTTTGGCGATAAGGATTTGCTCCAACATATTGATATGGCGCGAATCCTTATCGGCGAAGCGATTCCACTTCGCCGGGATGCGCGCTAACGCCTGCAGCGCGAGCCTGAGCGAGACGAAGCGCTTGCGGTACTGTGCCGGCGTAATGCCGGTCTTGCGCCGGAACAGCCGGCTGAAAGAGCTCGCATCATCATTGCCGACATCATGCGCCACCGCCTCGACCGGCAGATCCGTCGTTTCGAGAATTTGTTTCGCTTCCTCGGTCCTGAGCGATTGCAGTTCTCGCGCGTCCGCCTTACTGCCGGAAGGTCAAAGTGTCTTGCGGAGCGGTTCCTGCGGCACCTTGGCGGTCGACTGCTTGAGTCTCTCCTCGAAAACGGAGACCACTTCCTTGGGCGACTTCACGACGTCGAATTTGAGTTCGAGGCCTTCGCGGATGAATTTCTCGGCGCGCATATGGCTTATGAGAGTAAGGAGCGGCGCCCAGTAGTCGTCGATGTCGCAGATAATGATCGGTTTGGCGTGCCGGTCGAGCTGCGCCCAGGTGGAAATCTCGACCAGTTCTTCGAGCGTGCCGAGCCCGCCCGGCAGCGCCACGAAACCGTCCGAACGCTCGAACATGGTCATCTTGCGCTCATGCATGCTGGCGGTGACGATGAGTTCATTCACCTCCGTGAGCATGCGTTCCTTGTGGACGAGGAATTCCGGGATGATGCCGACCACATGGCCGCCGCCAGCGATCACCGAGCGAGCGACTTCACCCATGAGGCCAAGGCTGCCGCCGCCATAGACGAGGCCGATGCCCAGATTGGCCATGTGGGTGCCGAGCGCCCGCGCCGCCGCCATATAGGCAGGGTTCCGTCCTGGCCCTGAACCACAATAAACACAAAGATGCCGCATGATTCTCCTATATTCATTTGGTCGCACGATGGCCGTCCGTCAAGCTGACCCCGTTGCTTAGCCTTTGCAGATTCGCCGGAAACTCTTTATCTACAGGCGAGGATACGGAACCGCGACAATGAAAAATCCGCTTGTACTGTTCTCAGGCGCCGCTTTGGCGACCCTCGCCGCCTTGGCAGGGCTCAATCTGACCGTTTGGCGAGGTGGCCTCTCGGACAGCCAGAAACCCGCCGAGGCGGCAAGCCGGGCGAGCGATATGGCCATGCCCTCGGCGGAGCAGACGCCAGTTGCCGGTGAGCCGGTTGAGAAATCTGTCGGCGAGGCCATCGGGACGCCTGAAAAGCCGGCCGATGAGGCCGGGAAGTCGCTCGAGCAGCCCGTCGAAATGGCCGCAATCCCGGCCCCTGAACCGCCCAAGGCCGAAACACGAGCCAACGAGCCCGAACTCGATACGGTGCGGGTTGAAAGTGATGGCCAGACTATCGTGGCGGGCAGGGCGGAGCCCGGCGCCGAGGTCTCCCTGAAGCTCGGCGATCAGGTGATCGGCAAGAGTTCTCGCCACTGCCGATGGTTCATGGGTCGTGGTTCCCGACCAGCCTTTGCCCAAGGGCTCGAATGAGATCACCGTCGAGCAGAAGATAGGCGATTCCGCTCCTGTGACCGCCGCCCAGTCGATTGCGGTCGCCGTTCCGGAGAAACCCGGCCAGCAGGCAATGGTGGCGCTGACGGAACCCGGAACCGCGACCAAGGTCCTGCAGGCCGGCGGCAACCAGGAGCAGGCTTCCTCGACCGAAATGGCTCCGCAACCCGAGGTCCAGCCCCCGACGGCGCCTGAGGTGACGCAGCCGCAAACGCCAGAGACCGCAGCCAAGCCCGCCGAGCCCGCCCCGACCGAGACGACTGTGGCTAAGATCGAGGTCCCGGACGCCGTTGCGCCTCCGGCTGAAACGATGCCTTCGGCCGAGGCGGTTCCGACAAAGGCGATGGACAATGTTCCCCTGGGCCTCGATGCCGTCGACTACAACAGCAAGGGCGACATAATTTTCTCGGGGCGGGCGAAGCCTGGAACCGCTGCGCGTCTCTATGTCGATAACCGCGCGGTAGGCGACGCCATAGTCGATTCCGCAGGCAACTGGACATTCGCAGGCAAGGACATCATTGCGCCCGGCACCCACGATCTGCGCGTCGATCAGATCGACAAGACCGGCAAGGTCATCGCTCGGGTCGAGCTGCCCTTCCTACGCGAAAATGCCGAAGCGGTCGCTGCGCTGAATACGCCGGAGCCCGCGCAGTCAGAACCCCAAGTCGAGGTGAGCGCGGCCAAGCCGGCAACAGAGGCGAGTGCTCAGCCGGCAGCTGAACCGCCGGCCCAGACGGGCGCAGAATCGGCTGCCCAGCCGACAACGGAATCGCCGGCACAGAAGTCGTCCGAGATGCCCGCACCAGCGACAGTCGAGCCCCCAGCGCAGCCGAGACGACAATCAACGCAGCTGAGCAGACAGGTGGATCCGCAGGCAGCAACGAGCGTCGAGCAGCAGCCACAGCCGAGCACGCCCGAGCCGCCCAAAACCGGCGAGCCGCCGCAAGTGAGCGCATCTGAGTTGCCCAAGATCGCGGAAGCACAACCGCCACAGACAAGCGAGCTCCAGAAGACCGAGCCTGCAGGTCAAACGCCGGCGCCGGAACAGCCGGCGGCCGAGGGCAAGAAAGTGGAGGTCACGACGACAGCTGCCGCCGTCGAGGCGGCCAAGGCCGTCACTCCCGACCAGCCGCGCTTGGGCAAGATCATCATCCAGCCGGGCAACAATCTGTGGAAACTGTCGCGCATGATCTATGGCCGCGGCATGAACTACACTGTGATCTATCAGGCCAACAAGGACCAGATCCGCAATCCCGATCCGCATCTATCCGGGGCAGATTTTCGCCATTCCCGATGCCTTGCCGCCTGAGACGATCGATCCCAAGCGCAAAGAGCCGCTGACCAACGCCGAGGGCGGCGCCGCCCCGCAATGAAACGTGCCTCGACGCGCACCGCGCCGCCTTGAGGCGCGGTGACGGCAGCCTTTGGCTGACACTCAAGGACATTAGCCCATTGTTGTGGCCGGAAGGCCGCACCGATCTCAAGATCCGGGTCGTCCTCGCCATCGCTGCACTGGTCCTCGCCAAGGTCGTCACCGTCCTCACCCCCTTTGCCTACAAATATGCCGTCGATGCGTTGACGCTGAAGAACGGCGTGCCGGCGCTGGTCGTCGGTGCCGTTCTTCATGGTCCTGGCCTATGGCGTCGGCCGCATGATGATGGTCGCCTTCGCGCAGATTCCGCGATGCGATTTTCGCCAAGGTCGGCCAGCGCGCGGTGCGCGAGCTCGCCATCCGCACTTTCCGCCACCTCCATGCGCTGTCGCTCAAGTTTCATCTCGAGCGGCGCACCGGCGGCCTGTCGCGCATCATCTCGCGCGGCACCGACGGCATCGACACGGTCTGCGCTTCTCGCTCTTCAACACGTTTCCGACGGCGCTCGAAATCTGCCTTCGTCTGCGGCATCCTGGCGCTGGTCCTTCGGCTGGCTCTATGCGCTGGTGGTCGCTCTGACGGTCGCTGGCCTATGTCGGCTTCACCTATCCCGCCACCGAATGGCGCATCAATATCCGCCGCGACATGAATGAAGCCGATACCGATGCCAACACCAAGGCGATCGACAGCCTTCTGAATTTCGAAACCGTCAAATATTTCGGCAATGAGGAGCATGAGGCGCGCCGCTTCGACGAGTCGATGGAGCGCTATGAGAAGGCCGCGGTGAAAACCTGGGTCTCGCTCGCGGTGCTCAATGCCGGCCAGGCCGTCGATCTTCGCCATCGGCCTCACCATCGTCATGGCTGATGTCGGCTATGCCGTCACGCCGGCAGGCAGACCATCGGCGATTTCGTGATGATCAACGCGCTGATGATCCAGCTCTACATGCCGCTCAATTTCATCGGCTCGGTCTATCGCGAAATCAAGCAGGGCCTGATCGACGTCGAGGAGATGTTCTCGCTGCTTGAAGTCGATGCCGAAATCAAGGACAAGCCGGGCGCAGCGCCGCTGCAAGCCGGCCAAGGGCGAGATCGTCTTCGAGAATGTGAACTTCGCCTATGATCCGAGAGCGCCCGATCATCGAGGATCTTTCCTTCACGCGTGCCGAGCGGCCACACGGTGGCGATCGTCGGTCCCTCGGGCGCCGGCAAATCGACGATCTCCGCGCTTGCTCTACCGCTTCTATGACGTCGGCCGCCGGCCGCATCCTCATCGACGGGCAGGACATTGCCGAGGTGACGCAGAAATCCCTGCGCGCCGCCATCGGCATGGTGCCGCAGGACACGGTGCTGTTCAACGACACCATCCGCTACAACATCCGCTACGGCCGGCCCGATGCGAGCGATGCGGAAGTCGAGGACGCCGCCAAGCTGGCGCAGATCCACGACTTCGTCATGAGCCTGCCCAAGGGCTATGAGACGCTTGGTCGGCGAGCGCGGCCTGAAGCTGTCGGGCGGCGAGAAGCAGCGCGTCTCGATCGCCCGCACCATTCTCAAAGGCCCGCCGATCCTCATTCTCGATGAGGCGACCTCGGCGCTCGATAGCTATGACCGAGCAGGAAATCCAGGCGCGCTGCGCAAGGTGTCGCGCAACCGCACCACGCTGGTGATCGCCCATCGCCTGTCGACCGTCGTCGATGCCGACGAGATCATCGTGCTCGATGAGCGGCAAAATCGCCGAGCGCGGCACCCATGACGAGCTGCTGGCAAGGAACGCGGCATCTATGCCGCCATGTGGAATCGCCAGCGCGAGGCCGACGAGGCGCGCCGCGCGCTTGCCGATATCGAGCGATGAACTGAGAGCGAGAGGCATGCGCCCGACTGGCTGGCCGACGCCGATGTCGAGGATCGTGTCACGCGTCGTTAACTGAGCCCTGCTGTAGTTCACCTTGATCCTGCGAGATCGGCTGCTAGCTCGAACGCCATGTCACTCGTCAACAGCATAACCTCGGCATTCGTGCCCATCCACCGCGAGGGCTGGCGTTTCGTCGCCATTTTTGCGGCGGTCACGCTCGTCCTCTTCTGGCTCGATCTCGATTTTCTGGCTCTTGCTGGGCGTTGGTCGTGACCTGCCTGGTGCGCCTATTTTTTCCGCGATCCCGAGCGGGTGACGCCGCTGCGGGCAGGGCTCGTGATTTCGCCCGCCGATGGCCGCATCAGCGCGATCGAAAGCGTCGTGCCGCCGCCCGAGCTCGACCTTGCGCGCGAGCCCGTGACCCGCATTTCGGTCTTCATGAATGTCTTCGATGTCCATGTGAACCGCTCGCCGGTCGATGCGCGCGATCGCCCATATCGCCTATGTCCCGGGCGTATTCCTGAACGCCGATCTCGACAAGGCAAGCGAAGACAATGAGCGCCAGGCCTTCACGCTCGAACTCGCTGATGGCCGCAAGCTCGGCGTTGTGCAAATCGCCGGACTGGTCGCGCGCCGCATTGTGAAATTCGTGAGCGAAGGCGACATGCTGACAGCCGGCAGCGCTTCGGCCTCATCCGCTTCGGCAGCCGCGTTGATGTATATTTGCCGGCGGGCGTCAACGCGCTCGTCGTCGTCGGCCAGCGTGCCATCGCCGGCGAAACCGTTTTCGCCGATCTCGCCTCGCGGCGAGGCCGAACGCGCCGGAAGACGTAATTGAGGAGATGGCCCATGGCGAATTTCCCGGATATCGACGAGGAGGCTATCGAAATGAGCCGTCGCGAGCAGCGCCTGCGCCGCTTCAAGCAGGTGCCGATCCGCTTTCTGTTGCCCAATCTCATCACGCTTGCTGGCTCTGTGCAGCGGCATGACCGCCATCCGGCTTGGCATCGAAGGCCGCTATGAGCTGGCCGTCAGCGCCGTGATCATTGCAATCGTGCTCGATGCCATTGATGGCAGGCTGGCGCGCTTTCTCAAGGGCACGTCGCGTTTCGGCGCCGAGCTTGATTCGCTTGCCGACTTCGTCAATTTCGGCGTGGCGCCCGCAATCCTGATCTATCTGTGGTCGCTCAATTCGACTGCAGCAGCCTGGGCTGGCTGGTGGCGCTCTGCCTCGCCATCTGCTGCGCGCTGAGACTGGCGCGCTTCAATGTGGCGATCGACGATCCCGACAAGCCGGCCTGGATGATGAATTTCTTTACCGGCGCCCCGGCGCCGGCGGGCGCGGGCCTTGCCATGGCGCCCATGTATCTGGGTTTCCTCGGCCTCATTTCCGACGGCCACAGCGTTGCCTGGCTTGTCCTGCCCTACACTGCCGCCGTAGCGCTCCTGATGGTAAGCCGGGTGCCAACATTCTCGGCCAAGTCACTGGGCTCACGGATCAGCCGCGACCTCGTGCTGCCCTTGCTCGGCATCGCATCGCTCGCCATCGTGACGTTGATCGCCTTCACCTGGGAAATGCTGACCGCGATGTCGATCCTCTACATCGTGCTCCTGCCTCTCGGCGTGCGCTCCTATCGCCGCCACAAAGCCCAGTTTGAAAAGCGCAGCAGTGAAGCGCAGGCCGAGGTCTAGAGTATGATAAGTCTAGGAAGGATCATCTCTCGACGCTCCTCATGCTGCGGTAGCCGCTACCCACCTCGTCATGGCCGCCCCTGAGGCGGCCATCAGCGCTCCCGTGCGACCCCTGTCTGACGTCGAGGCTGGATCGCCGGGTCGAAGCCCGGCCATGACGAGCAGGAAGGGGTCGGGTAGACCTAAACTCATCGTGATCTAGGCGACCTTCTCGAAGCGAACGCGGCGGGCGAGCCAGCATCCGACCGTCACCGCGGTGACCCTGGAATTCGCGCCACGCTCGAAATGCAAGGTCCAGTCGCCGGGCGCCGGCGCGTCCATGGAACGCGGGCAGGGCAGGCGCCAGATATTGCCGCCGACCGGATAGATGGGCTGAGCGGCGCCCCTGCCGAGAAAACCCTCGAAGCTGCCGAAGAAGGCGCCGCCCTGGGCACCGACATGGAAGTCGGCTTCGAGTTCAGCGCTGTGAAAGCTGCCGGCCACATCGGCGGGGCTCGCGCCTGTGACGCGGGTCATCATGGCGCTGAGATTGTCGACAGGCCGGGTCACGTGAATGACGTTGCCTTCGCGCCTGAGAGTCATACCAGCCGAAGTGGCCTCGGTCTCATTCACGAGATCGAGCATCTCCGCATCGGTGGTGAAGCGCGCCGAAACCTGTCCTTTCTTCCGGCCCGCCGAAAGGTCGAGCAGGAGCTCGATTTTCGGATCGTGGTAGCTTCCGGTCCAGCCATCGTCATAGGCGAGCTCGGGCTTTGGATGCTGCTTTTGCCCAAGAGCCCCGCGCAGCAGGTCGAAAGCCGCCTCGCGCGCATCGGCATGATGATTGAACAGCACCACGACCGAGAGCCGCTCGCTCGCGGCATGAAGCCGGTAGCTGCGCCAGCCGCGCAAGGCGCCGCCATGCCCCGTGAGCGCGACACCATCGCTCTCCATATGCGCAAGGCCGAAACCATAGTGAGCTTGCGTACCGTCGGCGAAGGCGGGTCTGAGCGAGAGGCGGCGGTAGAGGCTTTTGGCGTCATCGCGTGTCGCGTCGATGAAGCGCTCCCAGGCGATCAAGTCGTCGAGCGCGGCCACGACGCCGGCATCGCCGGTCCAGTTGATCCGGTTCACCGCCGGGATGAAGCCGAAGCTCTCATTGCCCTCATAGCCCACCGCGCCTCCCGGAATGTCACCCGTCTCGGGATTGAGCCTGGCAGTCTCCATGCCGGCCGGTTGCAAAATTCGGGTGTGCAGGGTTTCGCCGAAAGGCCTGCCGACATGATCTTCGATCAGATCGGAGAGGAGGCGGAAGTTGCCGTTGGAATAGGAGTAGTGCTGGCCCGCCGGGAAATGCAGCGTCCGGGTGCGGCCGATCAAAGTGCGTGCGTCGTCGGGTCGGAACGCGCCTTCGGGCTTTGCCCCTGAAAGAACGGTGAGCGCCCAGTAGTCGCGCAAGCCAGACTGGTTGTGGCAGAGATGGAGGATCCCGGGCGCCTTGTCCTGCAACAACGGCAGTCGCGCGCGAAGCGCCTGCTCGAGCCGCGACGGATCGCCAAGCGCATCGAGCAAGGTCGCGCACGTGAACTGCTTGGTGATCGAGCAAATGGGGAAGAGCGTCGCCGGCGTGAAGGGTGCACGGCGCGCAAGGTCGGCATAGCCCCAAGCCTCGCGTGCGACAACGGTGCCGTCCTTGACCACCGCGACCGCGCCGCCCGGGCCCTTGCAGCGCAAGGGAAGCTCAGCGATGGTGCGCTGGAGGTCGGACATGATGCGCTCTTATATTGATTGAACGATGCGACCGTCTCACAGTACCCGGTCGAGATCGGCGCAGATGTCTTCCGCGTCCTCGAGCCCGACCGAGAAACGGAACACGCCGTCGCCCGCAAACTCGCGGTAGCGCTTGAGGAGCTCGCCCTCGTGGCGGAAGGTCGAGCGCATCAGGTCGGCCGTCGGAATCCAGTAGATGAGGCTTCGGTGATGGCCGAGCGAGACGGCATAGTGCACAACCTCGAGCTTCTCGACCATGCGCTTGGCGAGCGCTGGTCCATCGTTCACCTGCAAGGTCATCATGCCGGAGAAATTCGTCATTTGCCTCTTTGCCAGTTCATGCTGGGGATGTGAGGGAAGGCCCGGATAGAAGACGCGTTTCACCTTCTTATGCGCCTCGAGATGTTTGGCGACTGCAAGGGCTGTCTCTTCATGCGCCTTCATGCGGATCGGCAATGTTGCCGCCCCGCGCAGGATGAGCCAGGCATTGAAAGGCGACAGCACTCCGCCGAAATGCACCGTCGCTTCGAGATTGAGGGCATCGAGATCACTCTTGCGGCCGAGCACGGCGCCGCCCATCGCATCGCCATGGCCGCCAATATATTTGGTCAGCGAATGCACGACGAAGTCGGCGCCGAGCGACGTGGGCTGCGTGCCGATCGGCGAAGCAAAGGTCGAATTCGACCGCGACGTCACGCACTTTTCTGGCGCGCGCCAGCTTGACCAGGGCCGAGATGTCGGCGAGCCGCATGATCGGATTGGCCGGCGTTTCGACCCATAGCATGCGCGTCTGAGATTTTATGGCGCGCTCGACCATTGCGAGATCGGACATGTCAACCGGCGTCACCTCGATGCCGAAACGGGGGAGCGTGTCGCGCACCAACTCGGCCGTGCCGACATAATTCGTATCCGAGATGATGAGATGATCGCCCCGACTGAGGCGCGCCAGCATAAGCGCGCTCGAGGCGGCCATGCCGGAAGCATAACATTGACAGGATTCGGCACCTTCAAGGGCTGCGAGCTTGTCTTCCAGCTGCCTTACCGTCGGGTTCGAGAGTCTCGCATAGACGAAGCCTTCATAGCCCTGCCGGTTGCGCGCGGAGAAACCGGTGGCCTCGGTCGGCGCGAAAGTGGCCGACATGACGAGATTGGGCGAGGAGGCTCGGCTCACAGGATCAATGCCTTCGCCTGCATGAATCGCCGTCGTGCGCATGCCGCGCCGGTGATTTTTCTTCTTTTTCATGGAGTTGCCCTCAATTTTGACAAGCTGTAACAGGACTAGGCAGGGGACGCCACTTCTATGGGGATTCGCCGAGCTTGGCCGACAAAGGGCTGAATTTCATGACCTGGGAGGACCGCCATCCGCCGCCGGCCGACAGGCCGCGGCGGCGCATCAGGCCCAATATCTTCGCCAGGATCGCACGTTTCTCCTGCCGTTATCCGCTGACCGTCATCGGACTGTGGATCGCGCTCGTCATACCGGCTTTCGTCCTTGCCGCCATGAGCTTTCGGGTCGAGTTGCAGGAGACTTACCTGGTGACGGCCGACCCCATTCTCGCCAACGGACAGAGCCAGCTCAATGCGGAATTCCCCGAACCCAGCGAAAGCATTGTCGCCGTCATCGACAGTAAGGATCCGGTGCTGGCCCGCGGGGGCGCCGAGCGCATGGCGGCGAGAATGGCGGAAGAGACGACGGTGTTCCGCAACGTCTTCTCTCCCGGAACCGGCCGTTTCTTCGAAGACAATGGCGTCCTCTATCTGAGCGAGCGGGCGGTCACCAATATGGCGAACCGGATCGAAAGCTCCGCGCCGCTGTTCCAGGCCCTGGCGACCTCGCCCAATCTGACGGGCCTCGCCGTGCTCGCCGACCAGATCGCCAAAACCATCGCGGAGGGCCGCTCGCCCGAGGGCGTCACCGGGCTCTTCGCCGATGCATCGAGGACGGTTCAGGCCCAGCTCGCCGGCAATCGGCGCGATCTCGACTGGCTCTCCCTCATCCAGCATGGCGTCACCATCGAGAGCACCCGCTGGTACGTGGTCGGCTATCCCGCGGCGACCACCGATGCCGATCCTATGCGCCACGCAGTCGAGGAATCGCGCCGCCTCGCCGATCTCCTGGTGGCGGAATTCGACGGCCGGGTCTCGGTGGCCCTGACCGGCCGTCCGGTCCTGCGTGCCATGTCGCCGCCCGTCAACGTCCGTGCCCTGCTTTTGCCGGCTTTGCTGTCGAGCATCGTCGTCTTGGTGATGCTGGGCTTCGGCCTGTCGCGCTTCGGGCTTGTGGTGACCGTCCTCCTGGTGGCGGCGATCACGATTGTCATCGTGACGGCGCTCTCCATCGCCGTCGTCGGCTATTTCGATCGGGTCAGCCTGACATTCCCGGTCCTGTTTGTGGCGCTCATCGGCCTGGCTTCCATAGGGTTGATCTTGCGTGCCGAAGAGGCTGAATATGACGGCATCGGCAAGCGCTCCGCGCTGATGCTCGCCACCCAGGCCCTTGGGTTGCCCTTGCTCA
The DNA here is from genome assembly GCA_963841765.1 of uncultured Alphaproteobacteria bacterium. GTDB lineage: Bacteria > Pseudomonadota > Alphaproteobacteria > Rhizobiales > Aestuariivirgaceae > Taklimakanibacter. The sequence continues at coordinate 249,752 of CAWJDZ010000022.1, read as the reverse complement.
TCTGGCTTGCCGGCGTGTCCTTGATCGGCCTTGCGCTCATTGGCAGCCAGTTCGTGGCGCTCAAGAAGCTCTCGATGATCCTCGCCATTATGAGCGGCGTCGTCTTCCCCGCCGTACTGACCTTGCTGCCCGCCCTCCTCTCGCTCATGCGGCCTGTCTCACTCGATCCCGCCGATGGGGAGGATGACCGCGGCCACTGGCTCGATGGGCTGGTGTCGCGGCCGGCTTCCTATGGCTGGTGGGCGCTACGTCGCGGTCTGGCGGCAACTCTGATCGCGGTGTCGGTGCTGTGCGCCATGCTCGTGCCAGCCTTTCATTTCGAGAGTCCTTCGGCGGTCGGAAGGGACGGCAACACTCCCGCCGAGCGATTGTTCCGCGAGCTATCAGCGCGCGAGCCCTCGCTCCTTGCTTCGGGACAGATCCTGGCGGAGCCCGGCGAACCTGCCCGCTCGCTGGTGCGTCGGCTTGCGGCACTGCCGGAAGTGGAAGGTGTGCGGTGGGTTGAGGCCTTCCTGCCATCGGGCGAGGCCACGAAACGCGCCATATTGGCAAAGCTCCAGGGTGTTTTCCCGCGCAACACCAACGCGGTCGCGGATATTTCGGACGAGCTCCTGCGCGCCGAATTCGCGAAGCTGCAGGACGGCTTGCGTCGCATCGCCGCCGAGCCTGCGGCCCCGCAGGAGTTGGCGCGCGCCGCCAACGAGTTGCGCCGGTCCTTGCTGCTGCTGGACAACAACGGCACGGTCCCGGTCTCTGCCCTGCGCGAACTCGAGCGAACCTTCTTCGTCAGGTTGCAATTGCTGCTCGACCGCATCGACCGCTTGTCCCGCCTCGAGCCCTTGACGATCGAACGCCTCGATCCCGCGATCTACCGGCAATATGTCTCGCGCGATGGCCTCTGGCGCATCGAGGTCCAGCCGCGCCGGCCCGACGATGTCGAAAGCTTTGCCGCCGCCCTGCGCAGCGTGACGCCCCAGGTTGCCGGCGCCGCTCTGATCGAAGCCGACCGGCTCGCCGTGATGCGGGCAGCGATGCCGATCTTTCTCGCCGCCTTCCCACTCATCGTCGTGATCATGCCGCTCCTGCTGTTCCGCAATCTGCGCAAGGCGGCACGCATCTGGCTGCCGGTCTTCACCACCACGCTTTTGGGGCTCGGGATCGCCGCCGTGATGGGCATCCACCTCTATCCGGAGAGCCTGACCGTCTTCATACTGCTCATCGACTTCACGCTCGGCGCGGCGATCCTTGCCGAGAGCTGGTATGGCCCTCACGCTTCTGGCCAGTTGCCGGCCGTTTCGTCCCGCCCGCGCGCCTTGCTGGTCTCGGCTTGTCTGGTGCTCGCCGCCTTCGCCCCGCTCGTCCTGTCGCCATTGCCGGCGGTGCAGCAATTCGGCAAGCTGCTGCTCTTCGCGATTTGCCTGAGCCTTCTCGCTTTCTTCATCCTGCTGCCGCAATTGCGGGTATGGACGGCGCCGCGACGCAAGCGGCGGTCGGAGGGGGATGAAGCCGACTAGCAATCGGCTTGGCCTGTCCTCGAAATTGCCGCTGGGTCGGCTGGATCGTTAAAGGTGTCGGACGGCGGGTACGCAGTTTGCCGGTTGCCGGCCACTGCGACGACTGGGGCAAAGCCCGCACAACCTATGTCTGGCGCGGGGATATTGCACTTTCGGCCGAGATCACATGACGTGGGACAAAATACCGGGCGATGCTATAGTGCGGCCGTTCAAGTCCGGCGGCTTTTGGCAACTCTGCCCTTAACAGAGCCGCCAATCAGGGAGGAATTAAATGAAGAAAAGCCTACGCTCGCTGCTTCTCGCCACGGCGCTCGTGACGGTCAGCTATTCGGCGGCCTTCGCCGAGATGATCTATAACCGCGGCAACTCGGCCGATCCGGAGTCGCTCGATCCGCACAAGACATCGACCGTTTATGAGGCCCATATCCTGCGCGACCTGTTCTCCGGTCTCGTGATGCAGGATGCCAAGGCCGAGATCATTCCCGGCGCCGCCGAAAGTTGGACACTTTCCGATGACGGTAAGGTCTACACCTTCAATCTGCGCAAAGGCGCCATTTGGTCGGATGGCGATCCCGTCACCGCCGATGATTTCGTTTATTCCTTCCGCCGCCTCGTGGACCCGGCAACCGCCGCTGAATATGCCTAGATGCTCTATGTGGTGAAGAATGCGAAGGAGATCAACGAAGGCAAGAAGAAGCCCGAGGAACTGGGCGTCAAGGCGGTCGATGCCAATACCTTCGAGGTCACGCTCAATGCGCCGACACCTTACTTCCTCGAGATGCTGACGCACCAGGCCAACTATCCGGTGCACAAGGCCAATCGATCGAGAAGTTTGGTGCCGACTTCATCAAGGCCGGCAATCTGGTGTCGAATGGCGCCTACACGCTGGCTGAGTTCGTGCCCAATGATCACATCAAGGTGGTCAAGAATCCGAATTTCTTCGAAGCGGACCAGGTCAAGATCGATGTCGTCAATTATTTCCCGACCGAAGACCGCTCGACCGCGATGAAGCGCTATGAGGCGGGCGAACTCGATTCGAATGACGACATGCCGCCCGAACAGCTTGCCGACCTCAAGGCAAAATTTGGCGACCAGGTCCGCATTGGACCCTATCTCGGCACTTATTACTATGCCTTGAAGCTCGACAAGGAGCCGTGGGCCAACGCGAAGCTGCGCCACGCCATCTCCATGGCGATCGATCGCGATTATCTGGCCGAGAAGGTCTGGCAGAACAGCATGATCCCAGGCTATTCCTTCGTGCCTCCGGGCATTGCTGGCTATGAGACCGCGATCACCGATTATGCCGAGAAATCGCAGATCGACCGCGAGGACGAAGCCAAGAAGATCCTGACCGAGCTCGGCTATGGTCCGGGACAAGCCGCTGAAGTTGGAAATCCGCTTCAACACGTCGGAGAACCACAAGAACACGGCGGTCGCCATCCAGGAGCAGTTGAAGCCGCTCGGCATCGAGGTGACGATGGTCAACACCGACACCAAGACACATTATGGCCATCTCGAGCAGCAGGGCGATTTCGACGTATGCCCGCGCCGGCTGGATCGCCGACTACAAGGATCCTGAGACCTTCCTCGGCATCTGCGCAAGGCCAGCGGCAACAACTATGCCAACTATAACAGCCCGGAATATGAAGAGTTGATGGACAAGGCCGCGGCCGCGGGCGGCGATCCGGCCGAAAGCGTGAAGATACTCTCCGAAGCGGAACGGGTGCTGGTCGACGATCTCTGCATCATGCCGCTGCTCTATTACAGCTACCACAATCTCGTTTCGCCGAAGCTCAAAGGCTTGGAGGACAATGTGATGGACGTGCATCCGACCCGCTTCATCAGCAAGGAATAATTGGGCTGAAGCAATCGCCGTTCCCCGCGGGGGACGGCGATTGCGCCTTGCCAGGATAGGGGGGCGCGCATGCTGCGCTATGTCTTCCGGCGGCTGCTCACCGCCATTCCGACGCTCTTCGTGATCGTCACGATTTCGTTTTTCCTCATCCGTGTCGCGCCGGGCGGGCCGTTCAATCAGGAAAGCGGGCTCAATCCAGTCATCAAGGCCAATCTCGACAAGCAGTTCAGCCTCGATCAGCCTTTGTGGATGCAATATTTGCTCTATCTCGGCAATCTGCTGCGCGGCGATTTCGGTCCAAGCTACAATCTGCCGGACTTCACCGTGGCCGAATTGTTCAAGGTCGGGCTGCCGGTATCCATCCAGCTCGGCGCTTCGGCGTTGATCCTCGCTCTTCTCATCGGCGGCACGCTCGGCATCATAGCGGCACTCAAGCAGAACAAGAGTGCCGACTATGCCGTGATCGCCACGGCCACAGCCGGCAGCACCATCCCGACTTTCGTGATCGCGCCGATCTTTCAGCTTATTTTTGCGACGACCCTGGCTCTGGTGCCGGTCGCGGCTGGGGCGGCGGCGCGCTCGTCAACAAGGTCGGGCCCATCCTCACTTTGGCCCTGCCGCAGATCGCCATCGTCGCCCGCCTCATGCGCGGCTCGATGATCGAGTCGCTGCGCTCGCATCATATTCGCACCGCCCGCGCGCTCGGCCTTTCCGACTGGAGCATCATCATCAAGCACGCCTTGCGCGGCGCCCTGCTGCCGATTGTCTCCTATTCGGGACCGGCGGCGGCCGCCTTGCTCACCGGCTCGATCATCGTCGAAACGATTTTCGCGATCCCGGGAGTCGGGCGCTATTTCGTCGAAGCGGCCTTCAATCGCGATTACACGCTGGTCATGGGAACAGTGGTGGTGATCGCCATCTTCACAATCATCTTCAATCTCATCGTCGACATCCTCTATGCTGTGGTCGATCCGAGAGTGCGCTATGACTGACATCGCAGCGCCAACTCCGATTGTCGGGCGTTCCCTGTGGGCGGATGCCCTGGCGCGGCTCAAGGCCAACAAGGCGGCGATGGTGAGTCTGATCTATCTGGGGCTCATGGCGCTGGTCTGCATCCTTGGCCCCTATTTCCTGCCGCATCCCTATACGACGATCTATCCCGACTATGTCCGCATGCCGCCGAGCCTCTCGGCCTATCCCAAGCCCGAGATGATCGAGACGGCGCTGCAGGACGCAGTCCGGCGCATGCGCGCCGACCTCGAGGAATGGCACGAGCAGGATGGGCGTATCTTCGTGACCATATCTTCGGCCAAGCCGATCGATGAGCGCGTCACGCGCTATCTCGACCGCTCCGACACTTTCAATGACGCGCGCATCGAGAGCAAATCCGCAGACGGCATGAAGCTCACCATGAGTGCAGCCGTCGAGAAGGAGTATTTCCTGCTTCGGCACCGACAATACCGGGCGCGATCTCCTGGCGCGGACCTGATAGGCGGGCGTGTATCCCTTGCCATCGGACTCCTCGCCGGCTGTGTCGCTGTCGTCATCGGCGTCCTCTATGGCGCGACCGCCGGATTTATGGGCGGCAAGACCGACGAGATCATGATGCGCATCGTCGACATTCTCTATTCGCTGCCCTTCATCTTCTTCGTCATCATGCTGGTGGTGTTCTTCGGCCGCAATTTCGTCCTGATGTTCCTGGCGGTCGGCGCCGTGCTGTGGCTCGACATGGCGCGCATCGTTCGCGGCCAGGCTCTGTCGATCAAACGCCAGGAATATGTCCAGGCGGCGGAAGCGCTCGGCGTCAGCAGTGGCGGCATATTGCTGCGCCATATCGTGCCCAATCTTCTGGGACCCGTCGTCATCTACATGACCTTGCTGGTTCCCCAGGTCATCATCCTCGAGAGCTTCCTGTCGTTCCTGGGGCTCGGCGTCCAGGAGCCGATGTCGAGCTGGGGCGTGCTGATCTCGCAAGGCGCCAAGAACATCGGTTCTGCCAATTGGCTGCTGCTGTTCCCGGCCTTCTTCCTGATCACGACGCTGTTCGCCCTGAATTTCATCGGCGACGGCCTGCGTGACGCGCTCGACCCGAAGGACCGCTGAAGCGATGACGGCAAGGGAAACGATCCTGTCGGTTGAGAACCTGCATGTTCGCTTCCGCACGCTCGACGGCATTGTCGAAGCCGTCAAGGGCGTCAACATGCATGTCAAAGCCGGCGAGACCGTCGCGATCGTCGGTGAATCAGGCTCCGGCAAGAGCCAGATGCATGATGGCGGCGCATGGGCCTTCTCGCCTCGAACGGCGATGCGACCGGCACCATCGCCTATCGCGGCGCCAACCTCCTCGGCCTGCCCAAGGATGAGCTCAACACCATCCGCGGCCGCAAGATCACCATGATCTTTCAGGAGCCGATGACCTCGCTCGACCCGCTTTACACCATCGGCAACCAGCTGATGGAGCCGATCATGCATCACCGCAAGTTCGGCCGCGAGCAGGCGCGCCAGGAGGCGGTGAAGATGCTGAAGCTGGTGCGCATCCCCGAGCCCGAGCGGCGGATGAAGTCCTATCCTTACGAAATGTCGGGCGGCCAGCGCCAGCGCGTGATGATCGCCATGGCGATCGCCAATGATCCCGATCTCCTCATCGCCGACGAACCGACGACGGCGCTTGATGTCACGATCCAGGCCGAAATCCTCGACCTCATGGCCGATCTGCACAAGCGCCTCGGCATGAGCATGATCTTCATCACCCATGATCTCAACATCGTGCGGCGCATCGCCGATCGCGTTTATGTGATGCGGCTGGGCGAGGTGGTGGAGGAGGGCGAGACCCAGCGCATCTTCACCAATCCCAAGCACCCCTATACCAAGGCGCTTGCTCGCGGCCGAGCCCTCAGGCCACAAGGATCCGGTGCCCAAGTCGGCGCCGAAGATGCTCGATGGCACCGACATGCGGGTCACCTTCAAGATCGGCGGCGGCTTCCTCGGCGATGAGCCCATCTTTTTGAAGGCAGTCGACCGAGTCTCGGTCACGCTGAGGCGCGGCCAGACGATCGGCATCGTCGGTGAATCGGGCTCGGGCAAATCGACGCTGGCGCGCGCGCTTCTGCAAGCTTCTGCCGAGCGAAGGCGCGATCCATTTCGACGGCCGCGACATCGCCAAGCTCGACGCGCAAGCGATGCGTCCCTTGCGCCGGCAGCTGCAGATCGTGTTTCAGGATCCCTTTGGCTCCCTGAGTCCACGCCTGACCGCCGGCCAGATCGTGACCGAAGGCCTGCTGGTGCATGAGCCCTCGATCTCCTCGAAGGAGCGCGACCGCCGCGCCGCCCTGGCCTTTTCAGGAAGTGCAGCCTCGATCCCGCCAACTGCGCAATCGCTATCCGCATGAATTCTCCGGCGGCCAGCGCCAGCGCATTGCCATTGCCCGCGCCATCATCCTGAAGCCCAAAGTGGTCGTGCTGGACGAGCCGACATCGGCGCTCGACCGCCAGGTGCAGAAGCAGATCGTCGATCTGCTGCGCGATCTGCAGAAGGCGCACGATCTATCCTACCTCTTCATCAGCCACGATCTCGCGGTGGTGCGCGCCATGGCCGACCACATCATGGTCATGAAGGACGGCCGCATGGTGGAGCAGGGCTCGCCGGAAGAGATCTTCGATCATCCGCATGAGGACTATACCAGGCGCCTGATGGCCGCGGCTTTCGTCGACCATGCCGAAGCCGGGGCGTAGCTTAGCGGTGCTCTGCGTAGGGAGCGCCATCTGGTCCAGGCTTCGCCGCCGCATAGTGGGAAGAGGATAAAGCGAGGTCGGACCGGGCCCAAGCGGCGCCGAGCGCCACGTATCGATCCGCCAAAAGCCTGATGAGTCTAGGAAAGGATCATCTCTCGACGCGCCTCATGCTGCGGTGGCCGCTGCCCACCTCGTCATGACGGCCCCTGAGGCGGCCATTCAGCGCTTCCGTGCAACCCCTTTATGACGTCGAGGCTGGATGGCCGAGTCGAAGCCCGGCCATGACGAGCGGGAAGGGGCAGCCGCGGCGCAGACGCGAGAGCAAGCCGGTTGGGGATGCTTCCGCGGCTGTTATAGGACTTGAGGGGGGTCCGCCAATCGCCATAGACGGCCTCGAGAATCGGCTCCGGCGGATCGGGAATCAGCACCTCACTGCCGAGGAAAATGCAGTTGCAGAAGTTTTTGAACGCACTGTGCTGAAACCATGCGCCGCGAAAGCTGCCGTCGCGCATCGGGGAGATGCAGACCATCTTTCCCTCCCACGGGAAAAAGACGTCGATGTCCATCCGGGTGAGCCGGTCTCGCCGTTCAAACACGATCTTGTAGTCGCGCGTATGCCGGAGCTCATAGCCGCGCTTCTGCATTGACTCGATCAGTGCATGCCGCTTCGGCCAATCGATGGCGAGAATGCCCATGTCGAGATCCTTGTCATGCTTCAGAAGCCCGCCCTCGCGGACATGGCCGAGAAGCGTTCCCCACATCAGGAACGGCTTCATGCCTGCCTCGCCGCTTGCCGCGATGAAATCGCTCAAGAATGCTCGGCCGTGAACTCTGAGCCCGAACGCCTTGCAGGTTTTGCGCATACGCGGGTTCACCACCCAGACATTGCGCAGGGTGAGCGCCGGGCGATGCCGCAACCCGTCGATGATAGATCTGAAGAGACCCAAAAGGAGGCCGATCTTCTTCTTTTTCGGCATCGTCTGGACCTCAGCGCACAAGTGTTGCCGGCGCTGACGGGCCGCCAAGCCATGCCCGCGCCATGCGAAGATCGTCCGGAGTCCCCATTTCGATTTTCTCGTGACAGCCGATCTGATAAGCGAGCACGGTTTTGCCTTGCCGGATCAGCTCGTTGTAGCACTCGCTGACGAACACTTCAGCGGCTCCGGCACGCCGGCTGGCCAGCATGCTGCGCGTCGACGCGACGAAATCGCGGCCTTCGCGGAAGTAATAAACGCCTGCCGTTGCCGTGTCGCTGATGACAACCTTTTCCGCTGTCCGCGTGACGAATCCCCTGGCATCGGTTTCCGCATAGGAAAACATCGGATTTGTCGAGGTGTAGGTGACAACGCCGCCATCCGAATCGTTGCGGCGATTGCATTGCAGGAAACCAGCCATGTCGATTGTAAGAAACATGTCGCAATAGGCAACCAGGAGCTCGTCGTCATTCTCGATGAAGGGGGCAGCCAAAAGGGCCGAGGCCGCAGGTCCGGCCGTTGTTTCGCGCGTCAGAACGACATGATGATCGCGCGTCTTGCCTTGAAAGTACTCCATGAACCTGCACAGGCGTTCATGCGCGGCAAGGCAGATGAAGATGAAACGATGAGGTTCGCGAAGCGTAAGATAATCGATGACATACTCGATCATCCGCTTCCCCGGAACGACCTGGATGAGCGGCTTTGGCGCATCGTCCTCCGTTCCGGCAAACCGCGATCCGCGGCCCGCCATGGGGACTACGATATTGATCATTTGATGCCTGACAAATAACCCGGCTGCTGCGCCCTCGTCACAGTACTGTCACAGGAAATGACCGTGCGTCAATAGACAGGTCGGAGGAGAGCTATAGGAGTCTTCGCCGGCGCTAGATATCGAACTCCTCGATGTCGGCAAAGGCGCGCCTCAAGGCCTTGCCCCAGTCGTTTGACAGCTTCTGGAAATAGGGATCATCCCGCTCGATGCGGCGCACCCTCTCGAGCTTGAGTGAGTTGCGCGCGTATACCGCAAGATCGATCGGCAGCCCGACGCTCAGATTGGAGCGAATGGTGGAATCGAAGGAGAGCAGGACGAGCTTCGCCGCTTCGCCGAGCCGCATCGAATTGTCGCTGACCCGGTCGAGAATGGGCTTGCCGTATTTGTGCTCGCCGATCTGCAGGAAGGGCGTGTCGCTGGTTGACTTCGATGAAATTGCCCGCCGAATAGATCTGGAACAGGCGCGGCCGCTCGCTGCCGATCTGACCCGCGAACAGGAAGCTTGCGGTAAACGTATCTTCCGATCGGAAGAGCTGTCCGTCATCGGTTCTTTGCACGTCGCGCACCGCGCGGCCGACCATCCCGCGCCGCCTGGAACATCGTCTTGGCGGTGAACAGATTGTCGACGGCGCCGCGCTTGCGCAGCGACAGCGTGCCTTCGGTGAGAAGGCTCACCACGGCCTGAGTGGTAGCCAGATTGCCGGATGTCAGCGAGGACAAAGACGCGCTTGCCGGGCTGCGACCAGCTATGGAGCTTCTTGAAGGTAGCGATATTGTCGACACCGGCATTGGTGCGGGTGTCGGCTGCCAGCACCAAGCCGTCCTTCAGCAGCATTCCAACGCAATAGGTCATTCAAGGCTCCAAGCTCGATCTTGAATCGCGTGGCTCATTGGTCTGTGGCGGGCTGGACCTTGACGGCCACCGTCATGCTCTCGGCTACTCCGCCGCGCCGGCTGCCGCGTACAGGCACCACGCCTTGCGCGTCAAGCCCCGTTGCCACGCGCACATAGTCGTCCGTCGGACATTTGCCGTTCGCCGCATCGAATCCCACCCAGCCGAGATCGGGCACGAGCGCCTCGGCCCAGGCATGGCTGGCGGTGGCCGGAGTGTCCCCGTCAGTCACCAGATAGCCTGTCACATAGCGCGCCGGAATGCCGAGGGAGCGGACGACCGAAAGCATCGCATGGGCATGGTCCTGGCAAACGCCTTTGCCGTCGGCCAGTGCTTCCGCCGCCGTAGTATGCGCATCGGTGGCGCCGATCTCGTAGGCGATGCGGCTGCGGATCTCCGCCATGATGCCATGCAGCCTGTCGAGCTCGTTTCGGATATTTCGCGGCTGGTCGCGCGTCCGATCGCGACAAGCTCGGGGCTGGGTCGCGGTGGCGCGGTCTGGCGCAGGAAAATGCTGTCGGGAGCCGGGCATTGAAGACCTCGGACCACGCCCGAGGCATCCTGGCATTCGACCATGCCTTCGGCGATCACGGTTACATGGTCATGCGGCCCTCTGGACGGTGACGACATGCACCGATTGCCGAAGCCATCGATATAGACGAGCGCCCTCTCGATGCCGGGCGCCTCGATCGCCCAGTAAACGATCTTCTGCGCCGCGAAAGTGGAGCGGCGTCAGATAGAGCCGCTGCACCGAATAGCTGACGCGGCGTGTCATAGTCGTAGCGTGTTTCATGGCGGACTTTGAAGCGCATCGGTCATGGGAAATTGTAAGTTTGGGCGATGTCGGTGGCGAGCGCGGTTGTTGGCTGCCATGAAGTCCTGCAGGAATTCATGCAGGCCGTTCTGGAAGATGTCCTCCATGTTGCCGTCTTCAGCCTGGCCATAGGTCTCGATCGCCTCGTCCTGGCAGTCATAGCGCTTGCCATAGAGCTCGCCCAGGCCGTCCAGCGCGCGGGTTGATCCACTGGTAGCAGAAGATCAGCGAGCGCGGCATCTCCTCGCGCAGGATCAGGAATTCGGCAACCAGCCACGGCCGGTAGCGGCTGTCGTGATAGAACCAGCGATAGGCGCGGTGCGCCGAGACCGAGCGCAGGACCGTCGCCCATTGCTGCATGTCGAGTTCGCTGCCGACATCGCTCGGCTGCGGCAGGAGGATGTAGTATTTCACATCGAGAATGCGCGCCGTGTTGTCGGCGCGCTCGATGAAAGTGCCGAGCTGGCTGAAGATAGTAAGTGTCGTGCGCGCAGCATGGTGCCGAGCAGCGCGCCGCGAAACAGCATGGCGCGCTGCTTGATCCAATCGAGGAAGCCCGGCAGCCGGTCGGCGGTGATCGATTTGCGGCTTGACCTGCGCGAGTTCGTTCCAGGTGCCGTTGAGGCTTTCCCACACGTCGCGGGTAAGCGCGGTCCGCACCGCGCGGCCGTTGTTGCGCGCGGTCTTGAGGCAGGATTTGCACGCTCGAAGGATTGCTCTCGTCGAACAGCAGATGATGGATGACTTTCGCTGCGTGGCGATCTCCTCATGCTTGTCGAAATAGCTCGCTTCGCAGGCGGCACTGGTGAGCGTCGAGCGCCATTCGTCGCGATGGCCCTCGATGGCGCCCGGCATCAGCGAAATGCGGTAGCCGACTTCGAGCAGGCGCGCCATGTTCTCGGCCCGCTCGACATAGCGCGACATCCAGAAGAGCGATGCGGCGGTGCGGCCCAGCATGCCCTAATCCTCCAGCACCCAGGTGTCTTTGGTGCCGCCGCCCTGGCTCGAATTGACGACCAGCGAGCCTTCCTTGAGCGCGACGCGGGTCAGGCCGCCGGGCGTGATGCGGATGCGGTCGCCCGACGAGCACGAAGGGCCGCAAATCGACATGGCGCGGCGCCACGCCGGCATTGGTGAAGGTCGGGAGTGCCGAGAGCGCCAGCGTCGGCTGGGCGATGTAGTTCGACGGCCGCGCCTTGAGCTTGGCGCGGAACTCCTCGATCTCCTTGCCTTGGACGAGGTCGGCCCGACCAGCATGCCATAGCCGCCCGAGCCATGCACCTCCTTGACCACCAGTTCGGCCAGATGTTCGAGCACATAGCCAGATCGCTCGGGCTCGGCGCAGCGCCAGGTCGGCACGTTCTTCAGAAGCGGCTTTTCGCCGGTATAGAATTCGATGACATCGGGAATGTAGGTGTAGATCGACTTGTCGTCGGCGATGCCGGTGCCCGGCGCATTGACGAGCGTCACGCGGCCCGGCGCGATAGAGATCGAAAATGCCCGGCACGCCAAGCGCTGAATCGGGGCGGAAGGTCAGGGGATCGAGAAAGGCATCATCGATCCGGCGATAGACCACATCGACGCGCTTCGGCTCCTGGGTGGTGCGCATATAGAGCCAGCCGTCGGAGACGAAGAGATCGGAGCCTTCGCAGAGTTCGACGCCCATCTCATCGGCGAGGAAGGCATGCTCGAAGAAGGCCGAGTTGTGGATGCCGGGCGTCAGCAGCACGATCGTGGGCTCGCTGCCGGCGCCTGGCGGCGCAACGCTCTCCAGTGTCTTGCGCAGCATCGCCGGATAATTCTCGACCGGCGCCACGCGGTGCTGCGCTTGAAGAGATCGGGGAAGAGATACATCATCGCTTCCCGGTCCTCGAGCATGTAGGAGACGCCCGACGGCGTGCGGCAATTGTCTTCGAGGACGTAGAACTCGCTCTCGCTCACCCGCACGATGTCGATGCCGATGATATGCGCATAGACGCCGCGCGCCGGATTGAGCCCAACCATTTCCGGCACGAAGGCCTCGTTCTGCAGGATCACGTCCTCGGGAATGCGCCCGGCGCGCAGGATCTCCTGGCGATGATAGAGGTCGTGCAGGAAGGCGTTGATGGCGCGCACCCGCTGTTCGATGCCCGCCGAAAGCCGGCGCCATTCGGAGGCGGCGAAGACGCGCGGCATGATGTCGAAGGGGATCAGCCGCTCGGAGGCCTCCTCGTGCCATAGACGGCGAAGGTGATGCCGTGCCGGCGGAACATGGCCTCGGCCTCCTTGCAGCGCCCGCTCGACATCGGCCTTGCCGAGGTTTCCGAGCCATTCTTGGACATGGGCATAGGGGCCGCGGACCGATCCGTCCGGATTCAGCATCTCATTGAAGAATGCTCCATCGCCCTCTATGCTCGCTGGGGGTCAGTTGCCGCCATGCGTTGCTGTCTGCGATGATTCGAGACGCAATAACTCTTCGATCCTCCGCATGCTGCAGTGCAATCGGGGCAAATCCGTTAGGCACAGGTTGCAGCGAATGCCCCGCTCTGGGTTTATGGCATAGTTCGGCCATGTGTTTCCGTATCACAGCCTCCGGCGGGTCCTGCCGATCTGGGCCCGCGCACCGGCACGATGAAGTCATGCTCCACTGCGCCCGCATCGGTTACAAGCCGTAAGCACGTCATTTCCACCTGCTGCTATTCGGCTGCGCGCCCAATCCTGCAATCTTGGAGATGACCGATGACCGTCCATGCCAAAGAACCTCAATATCGCCGAACTCGTCGCGCACGACACCGCGCATCACTTCCATCCCTTCACCGATCACAAGGCCTTCCATGCCGAAGGCGGCGCCGCGGGTGATCACCCATGCCGATGGCGTTTGGATCTGGGATGCCAAGGGCAACAAGATGCTCGACGGCATGGCCGGCCTGTGGTGCGTGAATGTCGGCTATGGCCGCAAGGAGCTGGCCGAGGCCGCCTACCGGCAGATGCTTGATCTGCCCTACTACAACACCTTCTTCAAAACGACGACGGTGCCGACGACCGAGCTTGCGGCCAAGATTTCGTCCGTACATGCCCGAGCGCTTCAAGCACATCTTCTTCGTCAATTCGGGCTCCGAAGCCAACGACACGATCGTGCGCTTCGTGCGCCACTACTGGAAGCTGAAGGGCAAGCCGTACCGCAAGCATTTCATCGGCCGGCAGCGCGGGCTATCACGGCTCGACCATGGTCGCGGCGAGCCTCGGCGGCATGGCAGGCATGCATGAGCAGGGCGGCCTGCCGCTGCCGGGCTTCCATCATGTCCAGCAGCCGCTATTGGTATGATTTCGGCGGCGACCTGACGCCCGAGGAATTCGGCCTCGAAGCAGCCGCCGCGGTCGAGAAGAAGATCCTCGAAGCTCGGGCCTGACAATGTCGCGGCCTTCATCGGCGAGCCGATCCAGGGTGCGGCCGGCGTTATCATCCCGCCCTCGACCTATTGGCCGGAAGTGCAGAGAATCTGCCGGAAATACGGCGTGCTGCTCATTGCCGACGAAGTGATCTGCGGCTTCGGCCGCACCGGCAACTGGTGGGGTTTCGAGACCTTGGGCTTCGAGCCCGATATCGTGCCGATGGCCAAGGGCCTGTCCTCGGGCTACCTGCCGATCGGCGCCGTCGCCTTCTGCCGACACGTCTGATCAAGGACTTCTTCGAGATGGGCGGCGAATTTTATCACGGCATGACCTATGCCGGCCATCCGGCGGCCTGCGCCGTTGCGCTCGAAGAACATCGAGATCATCGAGAACGGAGAAGCTGGTCGAGCGGGCGCGCGGAACTTGGGCCCTATTTCGCCAAGGCGCTGGCCAGCCTGGACGACCATCCGATCGTCGGCGAAACCCGCTCGGTCGGCCTCATCGGCGCCATTGAGATCGCCAGCGACAAGAAGACCCGCGAGCGCTTCAAGGAGCCCGGCCGGGTCGGCACCATCTGCCGCGACCATTGCTTCAACGAACGGCCTGATCATGCGGGCCTGCTGGGATACCATGGTGTCTGGCGCCGCCCTTGGTCATCACCAAGAAGGAGATCGACGAGATGGTGAGGCTGCGCAAGGTTGGCCCTCGACAAGACCTATGCTGACGTCAAGGCTGAGGTGACCTGACGAATTAAGTTGAACGGGGCCGGCCCGAGGCATAGGCTCGAGCCAGCCAATTACAAACAGGCACCTGAGGTGGCGGTGCCTAGAAACAAAGGGAACCGACCATGCCAATCTATTCGTCCGCGATTTTCGCCCAAGCCGCCGCTCGCTTTTGAAGGGCTCGGGCGCGATGTGCCGTCGGCCTCACTTTCCTGCCGCGCCTCTCGCTTGTCGGCAGAGGAGAAGAAGCTCAACTTCTACAATTGGGACACCTATATCGGCGAAACGACGCTGGCCGATTTCGAGAAGGCGACCGGCATCGAGGCCAAGATGGATCTCTTTGCCGACAATGACGAGCTCTTCGCCAAGCTCAAGGCCGGCAATCCCGGCTATGACGTGATCGTTCCCACCAACGACAATCTCGAACGCATGATCAAGGCCAACATGGTGCATGCCGCTCGATCATTCGAAGATTCCCAACATGGCGAATATCGACAAGCCTTCCAGGATGCCGCCTTCGATCCGGGCCGCAAGCATTCCGATACCCTATATGTGGGGCACGCTCGGCATCGGCTATCGCAAGTCGCAAGGTCGAGGGCGGCGTCGTCGACAGCTGGAAGATTCTGCTCGAAGACGACCAAATACGCCGGCCGCATCTCGCTTCTTGGCGATGCCAAGAACGTGATCGGCGTCGGCGCTCAAATATCTCGGCCATTCCTTCAATTCGACCGACCCCGCGGAGCTCAAGAAGGTCGAGGAGCTGCTGATCGCCCAGAAGAAGAACGTCAAGGTGTTTGCCAACGACAACGGCCAGGACCTGCTCGCTTCGGGCGAAGTCGATGCCTGCCATGGAATGGAACGGCGACATCATCCAGGTCATGGCCGAGGATGACGATATCGCCTATGTCGTGCCGACCGAAGGCTCGCTGATGTGGCAGGACACGATGGCGATCCCGACCGGCGCGCCGCATCCTGAGAACGCCCATGCCTTCATCAACTTCGTTCTTGGACGCGGAGGTCGGGCAAGCGCATTGCCAAGACGATCCAGTATGCCACCGCCAACGCCGCAGCGAAGAAGCTGATGGACAAGGACTATATCGAAAACCCGGCGATCTTCCCGCCGCCGGAAATCGTGGCGAAATGCGAGCCCGGCCTCTATCTCGGCGAAGAGGCCACCAAGGTGCGCGACGAAATCTGGACCCGCGTCAAGGCGGCCTGATGGCGACTAGCCAATGGATCGCAAGGGGCCGGAGATGGCATGCTTGCCGTCCCCGGTCATTACTGTTGCTAGCATTCACATGACGATCAGCAGGGGTAGGGGAGTGCAGGCGCGATCTTGGATAGCTGGAGGGACAATCAGCCGGGTCTTCTGGACCCTCGCCGGGCCCGGGACCTTCTGGCTTCTGGTCTTCTTCATCCTGCCCTTGGCTTCCTGTTCGTCATGTCCTTCAGCGACATAGGCGTGATCAACGGAGAAGACTCGATCACCGAGTACGATTATTCACCGGCATGCTCGCGAACTACATCCGCGTCCTTCGATCCGCTCTATCTTCAGATCATCTGGAAATCGATCTGGATCAGCGCGCTGGCCACGGCTGTTCTGCCTGCTGACTCGCCTATCCTATCGCCTTCGGCATCTGCTTCGCGCCCGATCGCTGGAAGCCGTTGCTTCTGCTGCTGGTCATCCTGCCCTTCTGGATCAATCTCCTGATCCGCACCTATGCGCTGATCGCGGTCTTTCGCACCCAGGGCTATGTCAATCTGGCGCTCGGCTGGATCGGGTCTCGGTCCTTATCGAGATGCTCTATAACGACGGCGCCGTCATCTTCGGCCTTGTCTATGTCTATATGCCCTTCATGGTGCTGCCGCTCTATGCCACGATCGAGCGGCTCGACCACTCCTACCTCGAAGCCAGCCTCGATCTCGGCGGCATCGCAATTCACAGACCTTCTGGAAGGTGACCGTGCCTCTCACCATGCCCGGCATCATCACCGGGATCATCCTCGTCTTCATTCCCTGCCTCGGCTCGTTCCTGACGCCCGATCTGCTGGGCGGCGCCAATGCCATCATGATCGGCAATGTCATTGAGCGGCAGTTCAAGGCCGCCAATGACTGGCCCTTCGGCTCGGCACTGTCCTTCCTTCTGATGTACGCGACCTTCGGCGCGCTCGCTCTGCGCGCCTATCTCGCCGCGCGCAGCAAGGGAGTCGACGTCTGATGGCCGAGACCAGCTCAAACCCGGTTCAGGCCCGCTCGACTACGGCAACCGGCTGTGGCTGAAGCTCCTGTTCGCGCGCGATCTTCTTCGCGCTCTATGTCGCCGATCATCACGCTGGTCGCCTTTTCCTTCAATACCGACAAGCGCGGCATCGTCTGGCGCGGCTTCACCTTCGACAACTATGTCAAGGCCTGGAACAACGGCGCCCTCCAGGAGGCGCATGATCAACTCGCTCACCATCGCCGTCATCGCCACGATCATCTCCACCGTCATCGGCGCCATGGCGGCGCTCTTGCTCTGGCGCTTCCGCTTTCCCTTCAAGGGCGCCTATGAAGGCGTTCATGGCGCTGCCCATCGTGATCCCCGAAATCTGCATGGGCGTGGCGCTGCTTCTGTTCTTCAATCAACACCGGCATGATGGAGTGCGTCGGTCGCAATGCCCTGGCCGCTCAACCTGATCAACATCATCATCGCCCATGTGGCCTTCTGCTTCCCCTTCGTCGCCGTCGTCGTGCGCTCGCGGCTTGTCGGCTTCAACCGCCAGCTCGAGGAGGCCTCGAAGGATCTCGGCGCCAGCGAATGGCAGACCTTCTGGAACGTCATCGTGCCTTTCATGATGCCGGGCCTCGTCGCCGGCGCGCTGCTCGCCTTCACGCTGTCGCTCGATGACTTCGTGATCACCTTCTTCACCTCGGGGCCGGAGACCGTGACCTTCCCGGTCAAGGTCTATTCGCTCGTCCGCCGCGGCGTCTCGCCCGAGATCAACGCCGCCTCGACGGTGCTGATCGTCATCACCGTGGTCGCGACCGTTCTCGCCATGAAACTTCAGGCGCCCGCAAAGATCGGGCAAGGGTTAGGACAATGACCGAACCAATCGTATCGCATCCGCAATGTCACCAAGAAATTTCCGGGCGGCGTCAAGGCCGTCGACGATGTCTCATTCGACATCGCCCAGAACGAGTTCTTCGCGCTGCTCGGGCCCGTCGGGCTGCGGCAAGACCACGCTGCTGCGCATGATCTCCGGCCTCGAAACGCCGACCGCCGGCCAGATCATCATCGGCGGCGAGGACATGGCGCTGACGCCGCCCAACAAGCGGCCGACGAACATGGTGTTCCAGTCCTATGCCGTATTTCCGCACATGACGGTCGACGACAATGTCGCCTATGGCCTGAAGGTGACGGGCGTGCCGGCAGAGGAAACCAAGCGCCGCGTCGGCGAGGCGCTCGAGATGGTGAAGCTCACCCATCTCGCCAAGCGCAAGCCCGATCAGATGTCGGGCGGCCAGCGCCAGCGCGTGGCGCTGGCCCGCGCCCTGGTGAAGCGGCCCAAGGTTCTGCTGCTCGATGAGCCGCTCTCGGCGCTCGATGCCAAACTGCGCGACGAGATGCGCCTCGAACTGACCCGGCTTCAGGAGAATGTCGGCATCACCTTCATCATCGTCACCCATGACCAGGATGAAGCCCTGTCGATGGCAAGCCGCATCGCCGTGATGGACAAGGGCGCCGTCCAGCAGATCGCCACGCCGTCCGAGCTTTATGAGCAGCCCGCCAGCCGCTTCGTCGCCGACTTCATCGGCAAGGTGAATCTGATCGATGCCAAGGTCGTCTGAGTCGACGCCGGCAGAAGCTCGTCTGCGACGCCAAAGGACTTGGCAAGATCGAGCTTCCGCATGACGGCAACACCTGCGGCGGCAACGATCGCCATCGCGGTCCGGCCCGGAGAAGCTGAAGATTTCGGAAACCGAGCCCAAGGCGGCCAAGGCCATCAAGGTCGAGGGCAAGGTGCGCGATGTCGCCTATTATGGCGACACCAGCCATGTCGTCGTGCGATCAAGGACGGACCTCGAGCTTGCCGGTCAATGTGCAGAACGACAGCGCACCGGCGGCTCCGGCGTCGAGCGCGGCCAGAAGGTCTGGGTTTCACTGGGCGCCCGAAGATACGCTGGTGCTTACGGAGTAGATCATGGCCCTCGAACTCGACAGCTGACCCGGCTTCCGGGCGACGAAGCCTTTCGCCGCAAGAACCTCAAGGGCACCGCAGCTGGGAGGCGACCTATGCCGGCGCGCTCTCCTTCATGCGGCGCAAATACACCCGCGACCTCACCGGCGTGGATATCGCCGTCACCGGCATTCCCTTCGATCAGGCGGTGACCAACCGGCCCGGCACCCGCTTCGGGCCGGAAGCCATCCGCAAGGCTTCGGCCGAAAATGCCTGGGGACCGTTCTGGCCGTGGATGTTCGATCCCTTCGATACGCTGGCCGTCGTCGACTATGGCGACTGCTTCTTCGATTGGGGCCGCAAGGAAACTGGCGCCCGATGCGATCGAGAGCGCATGCGCCGAAGATCATCGAGTACCGGCGCCGAGATGGTCTCCCTCGGCGGTGATCACTTCATCACCTATCCGCTGCTGAAGGCCCATGCCAAAAAGCACGGCCCCTTGGCGCTCGTGCATTTCGACGCCCATCGCGATGTCGAGCCCGATGATGGCGGCCGCATCGATCACGGCACCATGTTCAACTATGCGGTCCGCGAAGGGCTCATCGATCCCAAGCGCTCGATCCAGATCGGCATCCGCACCACCTTCAACGGCGAGCGCACCTTCGGCTTCAAGATCCTCTATGCCGATGAGGTGCATGAGATGAGCCCGACGGAAGTTGCGCAAGGAGATCGCGCAGAACCGTCGGCAAGCAGAAGGCCTATCTCACCTTCGATATCGACTGCCTCGATCCGGCCTTTGCGCCGGGCACCGGCACGCCGGTTCCGGGCGGCCTCTCCTATCATCAGGCGCTGTCGATCATCCGCAAGCTGACCGATGTCGATTTTGTCGGCATGGATCTTGTCGAGGTGTCGCCGCCCTATGATCATGCCGAGATCACCGCCCTTGCCGGGGCGTCGCTCGTCCTCGACTATCTCTGCCTCAAGGCCTGGCAGAGAGGCGCGCGCGGAGCGCCGATGCCGGAGTAAGGGAACCCGTCCGGTCCAAACTCGTTGATGGAAGATCAGCGATTGGTGCGAGGTACTATCATGCCAGCAAAATCGAAGGCGCAACAGAAGGCTGCCGGCGCAGCCCTGGCGGCAAAGCGCGGCGACCAGAAGGTGAGCGAGCTCAAGGGCGCATCGCGCAGCATGTATAAGTCGATGAGCGAGAAGCAGCTCGAGGAATTCGCCGAGACGAAGCGCAAGGGCTTGCCCGAACACAAGGACTAGTACCTCTTCACAGTGATTATGACTCTTTGAGTGTCGGGATAGGCGCGGCCCATTTTGGCGCGGGCCTTGTCGGTTGTGAACATCCATTTGATGCGAGCGCCGGCGGCGTTTCGCTGTCGTTCCCATGCGGCGATTTCTCTGGCGAGGCGCTTCGGATCGTCGATTCTGCGGTCCAGGCACTGGCCGCGCAGGACGCCGATCTCGATCTCGACCATGTTGAGCCAGCTGGCGTGCTTGGGGGTGTAGTGGAACTCGAGGCGGCGCAGAATGCGCCGGGCTTCGGCGGGCGGGAAGGCCTCATAGAGGGCGCCGGCCGAGTGGGTCGACAGGTTGTCCTGCACGACGCGGATGCACTCGGCATCGGGATAGTGGACATCGACGAGTTCGCGCATGCATTGGGCGTAGTCTTCGGCCGCGCGCCGCTCGGTGACCTTGACCTTGCGCCACGGCCGGTTGACGTCGAGGACAGACGAAGAGATTGACGGTGCCGTTGCGGCGGTACTCGTAGTCGTAGCGTTCGAGCTGGCCCGGCTCGGCCGGGATCGGCTGGCGCACCTCGCCGATGAGCTGGACCGGGCTCTCGTCGAAGCAGACCACCGGCCGCTTGGGATCGGGTGCTTCGGCATAGAGGTCGAGCACGTCTTCCATGCGGGCGACGTATTCGCCGTCGACCCGGGGAATGCACCACATATCCCTGCGCCACGGCTTGAGGCCGTTCTCGGCCAGCCGCCGGCGCACCGTCTCGCCCGACAGGCTCTCGTGATCGGTGAGCTTGACCATGGCGTCGGCCAGCAGCTCCAGCGTCCAGCGGGCGCGGCCCGCCGGAGGGCTCGCGCAGGCCGTTGCCACCAGCAGGGCTTCCTCCTTGCCGGTGAGCTTGCGCTCCGCCCCAGGACGCGGCTCCTCGCTCAGCGCCCGCTCCAGATTGCCTTCCACGAAGCGCCGCTTGGTCCGGTAGACGGTGGAGCCGCCCACCGCCACGGCGCGGGCAATCTCCTCATCGCTGCTGCCGGCATCGGCCGCCAGCAAGATCTGGGCTCGCTTGAGCTTGCGGGCGGCTTGCTTGCCTTTGCTCAACATCGCGGTGAGCTCATCGCGTTCGGCTTGGCTCAGCTCGACCCGATAACGTACATTCATCGCGGCCTCCTTCGTCGGAGGCCCGGACGAATCGACAGATGAGTCAAAAATCAGGCGCCGCCGCGCCCCGGCGACAAGGCTTCACCGAAAAGCAAGGCCAGTACCTGGCCTTCATCTACACCTACTCGCACATGTTCCGCCGCGCCGCCCGCCGAGACCGACATGCAGCGCCACTTCCGCGTCAGCCCGCCTTCGGTCCACCAGATGGTCGTCACGCTCGAACGAAACGGCCTGATCCGACGTCAACCCGGCGTCGCCCAGAAGCATCGAACTCCTCGTTGCTCCGGAAAACCTGCCCATCCTCGAATGGCTCGAAATCAACCAGTCAAAATCACTGTGACGAGGTACTAGGCCCGACCCACAAACCCTCACCCTGAGGTGGCCGCGAAGCAGCCCTCGAAGGGTGGCAAGCGGCAAGACCGATGTACCTGGATCATGCTTCGAGGCTCGCTACGCTCGCACCTTCAGCATGAGGGTATCTTAGCGGAGCGACTCTTCTTCAGATCATCACGCCTAGAGCAAGTCCCGAATTGATTAAATCGGAATAAGGATTCCCAAATCAGTGGAATTCTGATTCAAGATGGCAGCTGGGTTGGAGGCCAGCAGCCATGGTTCGACCTCTGTCGCTGGATATCCGCAAGCGCATGGCGAAAGCTGTTGGAGCAGGTGCGTCGTGCAATTCTGTGGCCAAAAGGTTCGATGTAGCCGCCAGCACCGTGATCAAGCTGATACAGCATGCCAAGGTGACCGGCAGCCTTGTGCCTAAGCGCATGGGTGGCTACCGCAAGTACAAGCTCGCCGCCCATGACGGGCTGGTGCGCGAGCTTGTGAAGGCCACGCCGGATGCTACCCTGGACGAACTGGTCGAAGATCTGGGCAAGCGAGGGATCGAAACCAGCCGGTCCGGGCTTGACCGCTATCTCGGCCATATCGGCTTGAGCTTCAAAAAAAACTCTGCACGCATCCGAACAGAACAGACCAGACGTCAGGGCAGCGCGTGAGGGCTGGCGCGAGGAGCAGCCGGCCCTCGATATCGCAAGTCTTGTCTTCATCGATAAGTCCGGCTTCACCACCAACATGGTGCGCCGCTATGGCCGTTGTCCCATCGGCCAGAGGCTTGTCGCCAAGGCCCCATATGGCCACTGGCGCACAACCACCTTCATCGCTGCGCTGCGCCGTGATGGTCTCGACGCGCCCATGACACTCGATGGGCCGATGAACGGCGAAATCTTCCGGGCTTGGACAGAACAGTTCCTGACACCCGCTCTCAGGCCAGGCGACATCGTTATCATGGACAATCTGCCCAGTCATAAGGTCTGCGGCATTCGCCAAGCCATCGAAGCGGCCGGAGCACGCCTTATCTACCTGCCCCCGTACAGTCCCGATCTCAATCCAATCGAACAGGTGTTCGCCAAGTTCAAAGCCGCCCTCCGAAAGGCCGCAGCCCGCACCGTCACCAGGCTATGGCAGGAAATTGCAAACGCCCTTAAGACCTTCTCGCCGCAGGAATGCGCCGCATACCTCAAACATTGCGGTTATGCCAACTAAACGGGATTTGCTCTAGCTCAGCGCGTCGCGGAGCCGGTAGAACAGCATCGCGGCGACGAGGAGAGGCGTGCGGATCGGGCCGCCCGGAAACGGCAAGTGCTTGACGCGCGCCAGAAGATCGAAGCGCTCGGACTGCCCTTTGACGCACTCCGCCATCAGCTTTCCGTACATCCCGGCGAGCGCCACGCCTTGCCCCGAATAGCCATGCGCATAGTAGATGTTAGGGGACAAGCCTGCCGCAATCAGGGATGCGGTTGGAGGTGATGGCGATATAGCCGCCCCAGGCATGATCGATCTTCACATCGTTGAGCTGCGGGAACACACGACAGCATGCGCGGACGCATATACTTGCCGAGATTGGGAGGCTCGAGCGTCGAATAGCTGGCCCGCCCGCCGAACAGGAGGCGCGTGTCCTTGGTCAGGCGGAAATAGTCGACGATGAAATTCGTGTTCGCCACCGCATCATTGTCGCGGATGAGGGACTTCGCCCGGTTCTCGCCCAAAGGCTCGGTGGCCATGATATAGCTCGAGACCGGCATGATGCGGCCGTAGAGCTCGGGGATCATGCGGCCGATATAGGCATTGCAGCCGATGATCATGAACTTGGCGCGGACTTTGCCTTCGCTGGTGCGCGCAATGGCGGTCGGACCCTGTTCGATATCGAGCACGGCCGAATTCTCGAAGATCTGCGCGCCGGCGGCAATGGCCGGCCTTGGCCAGGCCCAAGGCAATAATTCAGGGGATGGAAATGCCCGGCGCCGCCTTCCCGCAGCGCACCGTGATAGACTTTGGTGCCAAGCCTCGCCTCGAGCTCGGCTTTGCTCAGCACTTCGGTGTCGGTATAGCCCAGCGCGTCCCATTCGTCCTTCCATTGGCTGCAGGCTCGTCGAATTGCGAGGGCTTTGGGGATCGCATGCAGATAGCCCCATTTGAGATCGCAATCGATCTTGTATGTCGTTGATGCGCTCGACGATGAGCTTTTTGGCCTCCTCGGCGATGGCGAAACATTTGAGCGCGTCCTCCTTGCCGAGCTGCGCTTCGATGCGCTGCTGGCCGGGCGAGAAGCCGGTGCAGATCTGCCCGCCATTGCGCCCCGATGCGCCATAGCCGACCTGGCGGGCTTCGAGGACGACGACCTTGTAGCCCGCCTCGGCAAGCTCCAATGCCGCGGAAAGACCAGTATATCCGGCGCCGATGACGCAAATATCGGCGTCAATCTCACCCGTCAGGCGGGGTTGAGCGGGGAAGGGGTGAGCGGAGGCCTGATAATAAGATTTCGCATCGATGGAAGCCGGCATGATCCTTTGACCAATGCCAAGCCCTGTTTCCTCCGTCAAGAAGCCCGGCTAGACTGGGCTGTCGTAACGAATTTACAGGGTATCATGTCGCAAGCGAAATTTGAGGAATGGATTGGTGAACGCCGGATCAGTGAAGTCGAATGTCTGGTGGCCGATATGTCCGGAACGGCCCGGGGAAAGATCTTGCCGCCCGTCGAAGTTTCTGAAAGGCAACAAATCGCGGGGCCTGCGCATCCCCGAAGAAGTTTTCACTCTGACCATCAACGGCCGCTATGTCTGGGAAACCTCCGCCGTCAGCGATGCGGCCATCGATATCTATATGCAGCCCGACTTCGGACACCATCCGCCTGGTGCCCTGGTACAAGGAGCCGACCGCGCAGGTCATCTGCGACGCCTTCCATCTCAATGACGATCCGGTCGACATCTCGCCGCGCCATGTTCTGAAGCGCGTGCTCGAACTCTATAAGGAGAAGGGCTGGCGCCCGGTCGTCGCGCCCGAGCTCGAATTCTATCTCGTCAAGCGCAACATCGATCCCGACTATCCGCTCGAAGCCGCGGTCGGCCGCTCCGGCCGCAAGGAGGCGGGCGGCCAGGCCTATGGCATCGACGCCGCCAATGATTTCGATCCCGATCGTCGAGGACATCTATGATTACTGCGAAGCGCAGGAGCTCGATGTCGATACGCTGTCGCCATGAAAGCGGTCCGGCCCAGCTCGAGATCAACTTCAATCACGGCGATCCGCTCGAGCTTGCCGACCAGGTCTTCCTGTTCAAGCGCACCGTGCGCCAGGCCGCGCTGAAGCACGACATGTATGCGACCTTCATGGCCAAGCCGCATGAGAACGAGCCCGGCTCCTCCATGCACATCCATCAGTCGGTCATGGACGTGAAGACCGGCAAGAACATCTTCGCCGGCCAGGGACGGCAAGCCCTCCAAGCTGTTCCTCGCATCACATTGCCGGCCTGCAGCGCTATCTCGCGGCCGCTTTGCCGCTCGCCGCGCCCAATGTGAACTCCTATCGCCGACTGGTGCCCGAATCCGACGCGCCGACCAATGTCCATTGGGCCATCGACAACCGCACCGTCTCGCTGAGCGTGCCCTCGTCCGATCCCTGCCAATCTCAGGGTCGAGAACCGCGTGCCGGGTGCCGATGCCAATCCCTATCTCGCTTTCGCCGCCTCGCTTGCCTGCGGCTATCTCGGCATGATCGAGCAGCTCAAGCCGTCCGATCCGGTGGAAGGCTCGGCCTATCGCTATGCCCACACTCTGCCGATCAGTCTCGATGAAGCGCTCGACAAACTGAACTACACCAAGTCGTTCAAGCAGGTCCTGGGCGAGAAATTCGTCGAGGCCTTCAGGACGTGAAGCACGAGGAGATGCAGCACTATCGCCGCGTCATCAGCTCCTGGGAGCGCGAATATCTCCTGCTCAATGTCTGATGGAAGCAGCGATCGCTACCTCCGCCCTTCGCGGCTGGTGGCGAAGCCGGTTTCCGACTACTGCTTCAGCCAGGTCTCGAGGCCATTGATGGCATTGTCGGCGTCCTCGATCCCCGCAGTGCGAGCTTCGAGATAGTATTTGAGCGCCATGGCAGGTTCTGGCTTGAGGCCTTGCACATTCCGGTCGCGGAAGACGACCGGATCGTAGGTCTTGCCAAGACGCAGCGAAGCCTCGCGGTCACCAAGATCGCGGGCCCGGCTGAAGAAGGCGCGCGCCGCAGCGAAGTCGCCGACATCGAAAAGCTTGTCGCCGTTGCGCATGAGCGTCGTGCTGTCCGACACACTCGGCGACTGGGTGCTCTCGATCGGCGCCGGAGCGGGTGGTGCCGCGGCACTTTCATGCTGTGGAGCGGAGGGCGGCAGGTTGAAATTGCGCTTCACCGCATCGGTGGCGGGAGCCGCGACGGGCAGCACTTTCGGGTTGAGAGCGACATTCATCTCCTCAGTCGGGGCAGCGAGATCGCCGGTGCGCGGCTCGATCGCCTCGACGGCAATGAGAAGGGACGAACTCTCGGCCTTGGGCACCATCAGTTTGACGCCCATTGCCTCGCGCGGCTTCAAAAGCCAGGCATTGTTCGCGAGCTTGATGCCGGCCGTCAGATAGGCATCCGCCGGCAGGCCGGTGAGACGCAAGGCGATGACCTGATCAGGCACCCCAGGCTCCGCGCTGATCGACAGCGGGATAGGGGTATTTACATTTCCCTTCGCGTCGTTGACCTCGAGGCTTGCGGTGGAGACCGGCTTCTTGAACGAGGCCGGTGTGCTGCGGCTCTCCGGCACGCTCGCCTCGGCACTTGCCGCTGCAACAGCATCGCTTTGGAGATTGAGACCGGTGAGGAATTGGCTGATGGTGTCGGAAACGGTCTGGCTCAGCTCGCCGTCATTGGCTCGGTCATAGACGACAGTGCCGCCAACGGCGCCAATTGCAATGGAGGCGATGCCGGCGAAGACGGCGTCGCGCAGTTTCAGGCCGCGTGAGGCGCGGCGCCGCGGGTGACGGCGCGGGGCTTCGTCATTCCAGTCGATGTCGTTCTCGAGAGCATAGCCCGCACGCGATGACTTTCTGCTCTCGATCGGCGTCAGCATGTCGTGCTCGCGCGGCTCGCGCATCTTTGCATAGCGCATATAGGCTTCGAGCTGGCTTGGCCGGCGCTCTTCGGGCCCGTTTTCTTCAAACTCGAACTGCATTTGCGGCGGGGCCTCTTTCGCTCTTCCGCTCTTGCCGATCTTTGCGGCCCTGGACGGCGGTGCACAGGGCTTATCGTCTGCCGGTCGAGCCTTGAGCTCCTTTCCCAGGAACCAGATGGGACGGTCTGCCTCGGCGTCGTCCCGCTCCGTTTCCGCAACAGGTTGCTTGGCCAGTTGATTGGATTTCATCACAAACTCCTCACGTCCAGCCACACTACCGAAGCGCGCTCGATTTCATTTCGTTCAGATCCATGCCGGCATTGCTACGCTCGAGATAAGACTGGAACGCAGCCTTGAGGGCCACCTCATCCTTGGTATCAATGTTCGACTGAGCCCGCTTGTGGCTGGAAAGCCACTCTTCGGCGCTCACATAACGGATCCAGCCTGGCAGGTCGGCAGAAAGATTGACGTCCTTCCAGGCCGCCTGCCAGTTTCCCGTCTGCAGATCACCGATTCCGGAAAAAAGAACATCGCCGAATTTGCGCAGCTTGTAATAGCGATCGGATCCCTTCTTCCAATTGAACACGGCAACCGCATAGCTGACGCCCAAGGTTTCCGTGACGCCGCCTTCCTGGGCGAGGCCACGGTAGTTCTTGGCGGTGAGCATTGCCGGAGCATAGATCTGGTTGAGTTCGTCATTGCCGGCGACATTGAGGAGCCTGAAGCCTCCGGAACGCGCGAGTTCTTCACCTACGGGCGAAGGCTGTGGCGTCACGAGGACGATCGCATCGACTTTCCCGCTTTTGAGCAGTTTGGCCGCATCCGCTTCGCTTCCCTCGACACTGGTGAAATTGATGCCAAGCGACTCGAAGACGAGGCTGGCGGTGAAGAAACGCGCTTCGCTGGTCGCACCGATATTGATTTTCTTGCCGGCGAGATCCTTGAGCACGGCGATGTCCTTGCGGGCGATCACATGCAGCTGCGCCGTGCCGAGGCGTGCGATGTAGGTGACTTTCTTCTCGACGTCCTCGACCAAGCCCTGCTTGCGCATATAGGCGACGGTGTCGGACGGTATAATGCTGGCATCGATGCCCCGAAGGAAAAGAAGATCCCTCAGCGCCTCGACGGGGCCGCGCCCCAATACCGGAAGAACACGCAAATCGCGTTCAGCTTCCATAAGAGCGGCAAGGTCGGCGGCGTAACGCGATGCATGATCGTCGCTGCCATCCGTAATGAGCGTGACCGCGCCCGCATTCATGCGGGCGATGTCCTTGTTGTCTTCCCCTTGAACCGAACCTGCGGTGGTCAGCAAGGTCACTGCGAGCGCACATACAACACTCAAGGCTTTACTCATGCCTTGTTCTCCCAGCTTGCATGCCGTCCCAAATTCGCACAGCGGCTGGTCCCCCGCCTGCCTGTCGATTGAGCTAGTCAAGGCCCAGATTGTGGCATGGGTCCGGCATTTGTGTGGATTCTTTTACTCTTTGTTAATTCAGCTTACTTCTATTAGGTAATTAATCCTGCAACGTGTCTCGCGATAACGAGTTCTTCGTTGGCTAGCATGATATGCACGGAAAAGGCTTTTATCCAACCCAGATGGTGAATTATACGCCGACGGACGGGTTCGGCATTCTCGCCAATCCCCCCCGTGAAGACCATGGCATCGATGCCACCCATGGCCGTAATGAGCGAGGCCGCCTGTCGCGCCGCCCAATAGCAATAGGCCTCGATCGCATTTTGGGCCGCGGTGGCCGGGTTCTCGAGCAGGGATCGCATGTCGCTGGCGAGGCCGCTCAAGCCCAGAAGGCCGCTTTTCCGATAAAGGATTTCCTCCATTTCTTCAGGGGTTAGGCGGTCATCCTTCATGATTGCGAGGATGACGCCGGGGTCGAGGGCGCCTGGCCGCGTCCCCATCACCAGCCCGTCGAGCGTCGAATAACCCATGGTTGTGGCGACCGACCGGCCATCCTTGACCGCGCACAAACTCGCCCCATTGCCGAGATGGGCCACGAGTAGCCGGCGAGGCAAGGGCGCCCCTGTCTGTGCCGGGAGGCTGTGGACAACATGTTCATAGTTGAGGCCGTGAAACCCATAGCGCCGGTAGCCGCGCTCGAAAAACCGCGCGGGCAGAGCGAATCGCTGGGCGATCTCCGGCTGGGTCCGATGGAAGGCCGTGTCGAAACAGGCGACTTGTGGAACATCCGGTGCACTTTCCCGCATGAGGCGCAGGGCATCGAGACCGTAGGGCTGGTGCAACGGGGCCAAAGGACGGAACGCATTGAGCCGGGCTTCGATCCCGTCATCGACGATGACCGGTGCTGAGAACTCGGTGCCGCCATGGACGATCCGATGGCCTATGCCGCCAAGTTGCGTGACACCGATATCTTCCCGGGCAAGCTTGTGGAAGAGAGCCGCGAGCGCCGTGGCGCCGGCACCCTGAATTTGGTCCTTGAAGCGCAAGGAAAGCTCAGGTCCTTCATCGAACAGCGCGAATTTGAGGGTTGATGACCCGGCATTGAGGGCGAGGATCGTCATCGGCGCTGCCTCATTCGGCAGCGCCTGCGGCCGGCCTTGTATGAGTGCGCAGGGGTTTCTCTTCCATCGCAAAGAGGCTCGCGATCGCGACCCCTATGCCGGCGATCGCGGCGATGAAGACCCAGCGAAATACCGAACCGATATCGCGGCCAGCGGCGGCAAAAGTGTTCGCGAGATTGTCGATGTTGACATGCGCCGCCACATCCGTCGGCAGACCGCCGATGACAATTGCGCCGAAGGCAGCGACGATAAGCGCGCCGCCGAGCGACCGGAAGAAGTTCAACGTCCCCGTAGCGGTACCCATCTGATGCGGCTGGACGGCGTTCTGGATCGCCACCAGAGTGAGCGGAAACACGGTGCCGAGGCCAATGGAAGCGACGGTCAGGATCGCTGCAAAGGCAATGAGCGGCAGGTTTTGCGGCTGAATGGCAACCAGAGCAAGGCCCGCTGCGGCAATGGCAAGACCGATCATCGTCGGACGCTTGTAGTGCGTGATGCGCGCCATGAGGCGGCCAGAGAGGGTTGCGCCGGCGACCGTCCCCACCATCAGCGGAATGAGGGTGAAGCCCGATTGGGTGGCGGAGAGCCCATACATGCCTTCGAGGAAGATCGGGGTGTAGATGGTGAGCCCTATGAACACGCCGATCGCGGAGCACCCGGCGACAACACCCATCGCGACCACCCTGTTGGCGAGAATTTCGATGGGGATCAGCGGTTCTGGCGCCGTCTTGAGCCGGGCGACGAAAGCGATCGTAAACAGGAGAAAGGCCGCGAGCAGGCCGAGGATTGGCGGCGACGTCCAGGCATAGCGCGGGCCGCCAAGGCTCAGCGCCAGGAGGAGCGCGGTGGTGGCGATGATCATCAGCCCGGCGCCCAGAAAATCGAGGCGGTGCGGCTTTTCATGGCGCGGCAGCTTCTTGAGCAGCGAGTTCGTCATCCACAAGGCGAGGAGCCCAAGCGGCAGGTTGATCCAGAAGATTGCCGACCAATGCAGCTTCTCGGCCATGAAGCCGCCAAGCGCCGGACCCGCGACGCTCGACGTCGCGAAGACGCCCGCAATATAGCCCTGATAGCGCGGACGCTCCTTCGGCGACACGATGTCGGCGATGATGGTCTGGGCGAGCGAGATCAGCCCGCCACCGCCGACGCCCTGCAGCGCCCGCGCCAGAATCAGGGCGAGCATCGTGGGCGCCAGAGCGCACAATATCGATCCCAGCACGAAAATACCGATGGCCACGAGGAGCGTCACGCGCCTGCCGGCGATGTCCGATATCTTGCCGTAGAGCGGCGTCACCGCGGTCGAGGTCAGAAGATAGGTGGTGACGACCCACGGCAGGTTTTCGAAATCGCCGAGCAGCCGCCCGATCGTCGGCATGGCGGTGGCGACGATGGTCTGGTCGAGCGCGGCCAGGAACATCGCCACCATTACGCCGATGATGATCGAGCGTACCTCGGGAGGTTTCAGTGCGGGGCTAGTGTTTTCCGATTGGGGCAATCTGGTGCTTCTAGAGCAAATCCCGCCAAAGTTGAAGACTTTGGCGATGAGGATTTGCTCCAAGATATTGATTTGCCGCGAATCCTTTTCGGCGAAGTGATTCCACTTCGCCGGGATGCGCGCCAATGTGCCTGTGAAGGCGAAGTTTCTGGACGGAGGATTGCCTCAATAGCAGGACTCCAGCTTCCGCACATAGATCACGATGAGTTTGGATTGAACCAATCCAAACTCAGAAACGTGATCAATTCCAATGTATTGACGCGTGACTGCCGCGAAAGGCCGGTATCCGCTTTTTCGCATCCCACGCTCGCAGATCCTGCATGTTAGGCAGGAGCCTTCACATTCGTGTGCTTGTATTTGTCGAGCACGCGCTGGGGATATTTGAGCGCGTCGCGGCGGAAGGGGTCGCCCAGCTCCTGCGTGACCATGACCTCGATAACTGTGGTCTTGCCCCTCTTCTGCGCCGTCGCAGGCCTTCTCCAGCGCCTCGCCGACATCGCCGAGCTTGTCGATCGTGACGCCTTCGGCTCCCAGCGAGCGCGCCACCTCGGCCCAGCTCGGGTTCTTGAGATTAACGCCGAGGAAACGCGTGTCGTAGAAATCGACCTGGTTCTTCTTCTCCGCACCCCATTGCTTGTTGTGGAAGACGACCGCGGTCACCGGGATGTCCTCGCGCACGCAGGTGAGGATTTCCGCGAAGCTCATGCCCCAGGCGCCGTCGCCGACATAGGCAACGGCCGGCCGGTCGGGAGCCGCGACCTTGGCGCCGATGATCGGCCGGCAGCGCATAGCCGCAATTGCCGAAGCTCATGGCCGCGAACATCGAATTGGGCTGGTTGAAGCGCAGATAGGAATTCGACACCGAGCAGATATTGCCGATGTCGGTCGATACCATGGCGTTCTTCGGCATCGCCTTTTCGAGCTCGCGCAGCATCTGGCGCGGATGCATGTAGGGCGAGCCCTTGGCGACCTCGAGCGACCAGCCGTCCTTCTCATGCGTCCAGTCGTCGAGCTCCTTTTCCCAGGCGTCCTTCTCTGCCTTGATCTTCTTCTTGCGCTCATCGGCGTTGGCGGAAGCGGCGAGCTTGCGATTGGCGAGACGGTAGGACAGCGCCTTCGCCGCTTCCTTGGCATCGCCGACGATGCCGACCGAGATCTGCTTCACGAGGCCCAGCATGCGGTGATCGCTGTCGACCTGGATGATCTTGGCGTTCTTCGGCCAGTAGTCGAGCCCGTGCTGGGGCAGGGTGCCGAAGGGTCCAAGCCGGGTGCCGAGCGCCAGCACGACATCGGCTTCGGCGATGATTTTCATGCCGGCCTTGGAGCCCTGATAGCCGAGCGGACCGCACCACAGCGGATGCTTGGCGGGGAAACTGTCATTGTGGAGATAGGAGTTGACGACGGGCGCGTGAAAGCTGCTCGGCGAGCGCCACGCATTCCGCGACGCCATCGGAGAAGATGACGCCGCCGCCCGAGACGATGACCGGGAACTTCGCCTTGGCGAGAAGGTCGGCCGCTTCATCGAGGCTCTCATCGGCGCCGGGACCGCGCGCGATCTTGCGGGGCTTTGCGATCTCATAGTCCGCCTCGCCATAGAAATTGTCGCGCGGAATATTGAGCTGGGCCGGTCCGCGCTCGCTCATCGCCATGTCGAAGCAGCGCGCGGTGAGCTCCGCCATGCGCGGATGCTTCGACACATGCGCCTGGTATTTGGTGATCTTGGAGAAGATCGGCAGCTGCTCGGTCTCCTGGAAGCCGCCAAGACCGATGGTGCCGGATCCGGTCTCGGGCGTAACCACGACGACCGGCGAATGCGCCCAGATAGGCGGCCGCCGTCGAGGTCACGAAATTGGTGATGCCGGGACCGTTCTGGGCGATGCAGACGCCATGGCGGCCGGAGACGCGCGAATAGCCGTCCGCCATATGGCCCGCACCTTGCTCATGTGCCGTCGGGATGAAGCGGATGCCGGCGGTGGGAAAGAGATCGAGCGCATCCATATAGGCCGAGCCCACGATGCCGAACACATTCTTGACGCCATAGGCGACGAGCGTTTCGACGAAGGCTTCGGAGGCGGACATTTTGGGCATGGGAGGCTCCTGGGCAGGGAAACAGGCGTGGCATTTCCCTATTCTTGCCTCTGGACTCATGAAAGCGCCAGTTCGGGATGGAAGCCAGTCAGGACGTCCAGAGCGCCCGAAGTCCGAAGAAGGCCGTATCCTTGACGCGCCGCGCCAACCCTTGCCAGGCCGAATTCCGCGGATCGGCGCAATAGGTCATGCTCCAGATCACCCGCTTCTCGCCCTCGGCGATGGGCGTCACCTTGTGGCGCACCTTGGCGCCCTCGAAGACGATCATCGCGTTGGGCGGCGTCGGGATCACACGCTCCCGACCGTCCTGCTGGACAATGAGCCGTCGCCTGCGAGAGCCCATAGGACGCCCGGCCGCGGTTGATCAGCGGGACAAGCACGGTGAAATGCCGGCCCTTGTAGAAATTATGGTCATAGTGCCAGCCGATATGGTCGCCCGGCTTCTCATAGAAGAGGACCGAGCAGGAGCTCTGGTCGTGCAGCGGCGTCGGTTCGAGCCGCAGCTTGACGATGTCCGAGACGAGCGCCGCGCAGCGCTTGTGAGCGATAGAGCTCGACGAGCCCCGGCGCTTCGCGCTCGAGCGTTGCATAGGCGACGGTGCCGCCTTTCTTATGCGCTGGCAGATAGCTGCGTTCGGTCTCGACCAGTTCCTCGACCTCCTCGACAAGCTGGGACAATTCATCGGGTGGCAATACGTTGTCGAGCGTCGCCAGATGCTGACGAAAAGGAGGCTAAAGGCTGTTCGGGCGCGAATCGGAGCTTCATCTTGAGGACCCGCACTCTAGCCGTTGGTTTCGACAGTTTTATGACGTAAGCAGCGCCCTCGGTTACTTCAACTCGATCTCGATGAAGGCGTATTCCCCGTCATTGGCATTGATGACGTCATGCTCGACGCCTTCATTGCGGAAATAGGGCACGCCTCTCTTCATCTCGGCGAAATTCTCGCCTTGCCGGGTCAGAAGCTTCACCTTGCCGTCCATCAGCGGCACCACGACATAGTCATGGCCATGCCGATGCCAGCCGGTATTGGCGCCGGGCGTGAAGCGGTATTCGGTGACGATCACCTTGTCATTCTCGATATGCTTGATGGCTTTGGCGGTGCCGGACATGTCGTCTCCTGTTGCTAGGTTAGGAACCAGTAGAGGATGAGAGGAAGGATGAGGGCGGTGAGGACGGCATTGAGCGCCATGGCGATGCCGGCGAAAGTGCCGGCCACCTCATCGACGACGAAGGCTCTCGCCGTGCCGATGCCATGCGCGGCAAGTCCGGCGGCGAAACCGCGCGCGGCATAGTCCTTGAGGCCCAAAACATTCATGAGCGGCGTCACCATGATGGCGCCGAGAAGGCCGGTGGTGACGACGAGCACGGCAGTCAGCGCCGCCTCGCCGCCGAACTGCTCGGCGATGCCCATGGCGACGCCCGCCGTCACCGATTTGGGCGCGAGCGCCGCGAGGACGGGACCGGGCAGGCCGAAAGAGGCCGCAATCGCAAGGGCCGAGACGACGGCGGCCACCGATCCCGCAACCAGGGCAAGCGGCCATCGGCAGCAGGTTTTCGCGCACTTTATCGAGATTGCGATAGAGCGGGATCGCAATCGCGACGATCGCCGGCCCCAAGAGGAAATGCACGAATTGCGCGCCCTGGAAATAGATGGAAAATGGCGTGCCGGTGATCACGAGTATGCTGCCGAGCGCCATGATCGAGAGCAGCACCGGATTGACCACCGGATGCCGGCCGGAAGCGATGGCGATCCGCTCGGCGACGATCCAGACGAACAGAGTTGCCGTTAGCCATAGGAGCGGTGTCGAGGCGAGATAGACCCAGAGGTCGAAAGCCGGCGTCATGATGCTGGCCTTGCCGATTGCCAGCGTTTGATCACCGTGAAGGTGAGCGCGGTGACGGCGAGGGCAAGGGCGGTGGAGACGAAGAGCGCGAGGAACAGTACCAGCCCGTAAGTTTCGAGGAGGTGCAAATGATCGATCACGCCGACACCCGCCGGCACGAAAAGCACCGAGAGATATTGCAGCAATCCGCCAGCGGCGCGTCCGAGCGGCGTGTCGGTGATCGACGCGGCTGTCACCTTGCCAAGATTCTGCGCTACGATGAGCCCGGCGAAAAGAAGCAGGAGTCCGATCACGGGACCGGGCATGGGCAGGCCCAAACCATGCGACAGGATCTCGCCCGCCAGCTGGCAGAGAAGCAAAAGAGCGAAAGCCTCGATCACCTAGTGTCTCGAATCCGAAGTTCGCCCGGCCTGGCAGCGCCTTCCGAGCGAACTTCGGATTCGAAAGGACACTAGAAAACTCAATAATTCTAGTGTGCTTTTGAGCGCGAAGTTCCTGTCGGTGCAGGTGGCCGGATATCAGGAACTTCGCGTTCAGCACACTAGGTGCAGGCTAGCCGAGCATCGAGCGATATCAATATCATTTTGGCCGCGGCGATTTGATGCCGGCGTCGGCCTCGACGGACTTGCCCTGACGCTTGAGCGTAACCGCCCGGATGAGTGTCTCGGCGGCATTGCGGACCTCGGCCTGGAAATCGCGATCATGATCGAAGTCATCGTGGCTGGTGGCGTAGTCGCGGTAATATCCGACATAGCGGTCGAGCAGCGCCTTGGAGCCTGCCGGGATCAGGGCCATGTCGCTGAGCCAGTCGGTCAAGATGCGCCGCAGATTCTCCGTCCCCGATGCATCGCCGTGAACGACGACAGAGAAGAGGCGGCCCGCGAGATGGCGCGGATAGGGCCAGCCTTTGAGCTCGAGTGCCTTCGCCTTTTCCGGATCTTTGCCCTGGGTCGAAGTCGGGTCGGGATTGCCGCCGTCGGCGCAGACCAGGCGGTCGATCATCGATTTGAGGCCGGATGGCGCCTGGTACCAGTTGACCGGCGTCACGATCATGATGCCATGCGCCCTGACCCACATGGGATAGATCTCGTTCATCCAGTCATTCACTTGCCCAATCGCATGATTGGGATAGCACGAGCAGGGCCAGTGGCAGAGCGGCATGGCGGTCGAGACGCAGGACTTGCAGGGATAGATGACACGGCCATATTCGGAAGCGAGCCGGCTGAGATCGAGCACGTCGGCCTGGAAGCCGCGTTTGGCCCCGATGACTTTGCGCGCCATCATCACAAGCCGCCAGCTCTTTGACATTTCACCGGGACAGGTCTGGTCGCTGCGCATCGATCCGTTGATGAGAAGGATACGCGACGGCGATTTGGGATCGCGATGCTGGCGCTCGGCGGCCTTGATCGCCTGCCGTGCCGCGAGCCAGTCGAGCGAAAGCTCGTAGGCAGGATCAGCGAAGCCCTTGCCGGCTTTGCGCGTGCGCGGGCTCTTGTGATAATCGTGATAGGAGGTCCAGGCCTGCGGCAGCAACGCCGCGATCTCTTCGGCATTCGCAGCGAAGATCGGGTCGTAGAAGCGTGCCTTGAAGCGCTCGCTGAACTCCGCCTTGCTGAGGGCGACGCTCGGCATCCCCTTGCGTACTTTTGCGGCCTTCATGGCGCACCTCCGTCCGGAAAACTCGCCAGGCTGCGAGTTGCGGTCGACGGTCCTACGCCACGATCAGACTGTCAAATGCGCGGGCTTACGCAGCCAGCGCCTTCTCGGCTGGCACATAGGTGTAGCCAAGATCGTCGGCGACAGCCTTGTAGGTCACCTTGCCCTTGCAGACATTGAGGCCGGCACGCAGGTGATGATCCTCGAGCAATGCCTGCTTGTAGCCCTTGTCTGCGATCTTGAGACCGAAGGGCAAGGTCACGTTGTTGAGCGCATAGGTCGAGGTGCGTGCCACGCCGCCCGGCATGTTGGCGACACAATAGTGGATGACGCCGTCGACCACATAGGTCGGATCGGCATGAGTCGTGGCCTTGGACGTTTCGGCGCAACCCCCCTGGTCGATCGCGACATCGACGAGGACAGAGCCGTTCTTCCAATCCTTGAGCATCTTGCGGGTGACGAGCTTCGGCGCCGCAGCACCCGGGATGAGAACACCGCCCACCACGAGATCGGCGGTCGCGCACAAATCCTCGATGGCGCCTTGCGTCGAATAGAGAGTCTTAAGCTGCGTTCCGAAGCGAGCCACCAACTCTTCCATGCGGTCGGTGCTCTTCTCGAGGATGGTGACGTCGGCCCCGAGGCCCATGGCCATCGCCGCGGCGTTGGTGCCGACGACGCCGCCGCCCAGGATCACGACCTTGGCGGGCGCGACACCTGGGACGCCGCCGAGCAATATGCCCGAGCCGCCTTGCGCCTTTTCGAGGCAATGGGCGCCGGACTGGATCGACATGCGTCCCGCCACTTGCGACATGGGGGCGAGCAGCGGCAGGCCGCCGCGCGAATTGGTGACCGTCTCATACGCGATGCAGACGGCACCTGATTTCACGAGATCCTTGGTCTGCTCCGGATCGGGAGCGAGATGCAAATAGGTATAGAGGATCTGGCCTTCGCGCAGCATCTTGCGCTCGACCGCTTGCGGCTCCTTCACCTTGACGATCATGTCGGCCTTGGCGAAGATCTCCTTCGCCGTCGGGATGATCTGCGCGCCCGCCGTCTTGTATTCTTCATCCGACGCGCCGATTCCCAATCCTGCGCCGGCCTGCACCCAGACCTTGTGGCCGTGGCGCACGGCTTCACGAACCGAGAGCGGCGTCATGCCCACCCGGTATTCGTGATTCTTGATCTCTTTCGGAACGCCAATCAGCATGATGGAAGAACTCCCAAAGGACTTTCGGGGGCTCGACGCCCCTGCGGTCTGGATTGATGGTTGTCGGAATTAGCTAGTCGCCGGTTGTCCCCTGAGCGAATCCCGCCAAAGTCTTCCGACTGTGGCGATGAGGATTTGCTCCAAATCCAAATTTGCGCGAATCCTCCGGCGAAGTGATTTCACTTCGCCGGGACGCGCGCTAGAACCAGATTTTCTGGCCGCGTCGGGCCAGTTCGCTGCCGACCCTGTTTGCGCGCGCGGCTTATACTCCCGGACGCGTTGTGCCCACAACCCCCACGGGTTTCGCGGCGAGCCGGTCGATCCGCCGGTCCATCCAGAGCATGAAAAGACCGGCGAAGAGCACGATCGAGCCACCCCACAGGGTCCTCAGTCCCGGCACGTCGCCAAAGACGAGGAAGCCGAAGACGGCGGCCCAGAACATCGCACTGTATTCGAAGGGGGCAACGAAGCTCGAATTCGGCACTCTTATAGGCCATGGCGAACAGCACCATGCCGATGGCGACGATCGCGCCGAGAAGCAGCATTGCGGCGAGATCGTTCAAGGGCGGCCATTGCCAGGGCCGCGTCAGGAAAGCGAGGCTCTTGTCCTCGACAGGGCCAATATTGAACGACGCGAAGATGACAGCGAGGCTCACCGCCACGGCGAGATAGGAAGCGTTGGCGTGAAAGGCCATGGTAGCCGGAGGCACCGTGCGTACGATGCGTCGCGCCAGGGTCTGGCTGATCGCATAACCGATGGCGGAATAGAGTGCCAGCAAAGCTGCAGGCTGGAGCACGCCACTGCCCGGATTGATCATGATCATCACGCCGACGAAGCCCGCCAAGATAGCGATCCAGCGGTGGAGACGCACACATTCGCCAAGCATCGGTCCGGCAACAACGGCCACCAGGAGGGGCATGACGAAATAAATAGCGACGGAATCGGCCATGGGCATAGTCGCGATGGAAAGGATAAACGCCAGATAGGCGGAACCCATGATGAAGCCGCGCGTTAAACTCAAGACGGTTCCGGCGCCCCACAGGCTCCTGATCGACGCGTTCCTGTTGACGATGAGGGCCAGGATGGGGATCCCGATCAGGCAGCGAATGACGAGGACCTGATGAACCGGATAGCTGCCGCTCAGCCACTTGACGATCGTATCGCCAGACGTGGCGATTCCGATAGCGCCGCAGGCGCAAAGGACGGCAAGGAGCTTGTTATCCGGGGAGGTCGGCGAAGCCATTTTCAAGCCCATATCTTACTTCGCAATGCAATGAAACCGGACGTGGGAGAAGAGGGCAACGCATGAGACGCATGGCACTGCGTTTTCTGGTGATTGCTACTTGTTTCACCAATGCGCTGATGGCGGCGGATGCGGCGCAGAAAATGCGTCCGCCCTTGCCGAAGCCGAAGCCCGCGGCGATCGCGATCCCTGATGCTCCTGCGCCCGAGACTGCAGCGCCTCAGCCCGAGCCGTCAGAAGCGGCAGTCCCCGAGGCGGGATTGCTCGAAACCCAGTCGGCTGAAACGCGCCCCGCCATCGTCATTCCTCGCGAAAAGCCACCGCAATTGCGCTATCCGGCGCCTAAAGCTGCATCACCGGACTCCGGGCCATCAGGAATGGCGGCTCCCGATCTGGACTCCCCGAGACCCGTCGGACGAAACCCGCTCCGCCATCTTCATACCGCGCGAAAAGCCGCCGCAATTGCGCGAGCCCGCGCCTCAGGCAGCACCAGCGCCCGCACCGAAGCCCGATGCGGCGCAAGGCGAAGAAAAGCCCTCGCCTGGCGAGGATTTCGCCATCTGCCGAAAGGAACTGGCGCAGCTCGGCGCGAAATTCACCGTGCCCGAGATGCCCGCGGCCGAGGGCAAGTGCAAGGTGCCCAATCCGGTTCGGATCAGGGCGATCGGATCGCCCGTGGGCGAGGTCGATTTCCCTGACGGACCGATCCTGAACTGCATTTTCGCCAAGCAATTCACCACATGGATTTCCGATATCGCAGCACCCGCGGTCATGGCGCGCACCGGTGAAGCTCTGGCGGCTGTCGCGACCGGGCCCGGCTACCAGTGCCGTGGCCGCAACGGCGACGGCACGGCCAAGATCAGCGAGCATGCCTTCGGCAATGCCATCGACATCGTCTCGTTCAAGCTCGCCAGCAAGGAAAGCATCCCGGTGTCACACGTCACCAAGACCGGCAATGTCGAAAGCCGCTGGCTGATGGCCTTGCGCGTCTCCGCCTGTGGTTACTTCACCACCGTGCTGGGACCCGGCTCGAACGCGGCGCATGCCGAGCACTACCACTTCGACCTCGGTCTTCACGGCAAGAGCGGCAAATACAGGATCTGCGAGTGACCTTTTCATCCCGCGTCGGCTGGGGCGCTTGACAGCCTGCAAGGGTTTGTGGTCGACTTTACTGGTCTACTGGATGGACCAGCAGATCGAGCAGGGGAAGCCATGGGCCTACAGGCACCACTTTCCGTTCTTGAGCAAGTGCCGGAGCTGCACGACGGCGTGATCCGGCGCAACATCCGCGACATTGTATCGGACAAGATCGCCTCTCTGATCGCCTCGCGAATTCTCCAGGTAGGAGACATGCTGCCAAGCGAGCGGGATCTGGCCACAGCACTGCGAGTTAGCCGGGAGACGGTGCGTGGCGCCATGCAGATTCTGGCAACACGCAGCATCATCGAGATCTCGCATGGAGCGCGGACACGCGTGATCAGCGCGGAAGTCGGACCGGTAGTGACCGGAATCCGTGAACCGAGGCTGATCAACAGCTATGATATCGAATCAATACATGCCGCACGGCTTCTGGTGGAAAGGCCAGTGGTGGCTGACGCCGCTTTGCGGATCAACCGGACCACCTTAAGCGTGCTTAAGGATTGCCTTGAGGTTCAGCGCGCGGCAATCGATGATCCCGTACGCTTCCTGATTTCCGACCGCGAGTTCCATCTCGCCATCTATAAATCGTCCAGCAACCCGGTCTTGGCCGACTTCGTCAGCGATCTCTATACCTACATGATGGACCATCGGCGAAAGGCGATGGCCGAGCCGGGCGCGATCAGCAAGAGCCATGCGGACCATCAAGCGATCGTCGCAGGGCTTTCGGCGCACGATGCAAACGCTGTCGTCGGCGCCTTCAACCGCCATCTGGAACGAATCTCATTCCACGACGGTCGCGATAATACGCCGGCCGCAGCGCAAGTCTGCGCGTGGCGGTCCAAGAGGAGCCGAAGTCTCTACGCGATGGCGGGGACAGAAGAAGCGTTAGCGGATCGAGGCCCGGCCCTGGGCGCATAGTGAAGGACGTTTCCGGCGCACGATGCCGGCAAATCGGAATGGCGGAACAAGCCGCCATATAAACTGGGAGGATGTGATGATTACAAGACGAAAACTTACCTGGATAGGAATGCTCGCCGCCGCAACGGCCGCGCTTGCGTCGCCGGTCTCGGCTGAGTTGGCTGCAGAGCGTGCCGTGAAGGAGGCGCAGAAATACAAGGGCACGACGATTAACATCGTCTGGGAGGCCGGTCTTCAGGCGCTTGATCCCCTCAACTTCTCCGGTCCGAAGTGGGAGGAACTCACAGGCATTCATGTCAATGTCGTGGAAGTCCCGACCGAAGAGATGTTCACCAAGATCATGCAGGACTATCGCGGGGGGGCCGGCGGTTATGACGCTCTCAATGTCATTCCTGCTTGGATGCCCGACCTTGCCGCGGCGGGCGCGCTGGAAGTGCTCGACCCCTATGTCGACAAATATGGCTTTCGCGAGGAATTGCAGAAGATAGCACCGACTTACCGCGACAATCAGATGACAGTCGATGGCAAGATCTACGGCTTCCCAGATGACGGAGACGTTTTCGTGCTCTATTATCGCAAGGACGTGTTCGGTGATGCCGCGAACAAGCAGGAGTTTAAGGCGAAATACGGCTACGATCTCGCGGCGCCTGCAACTTGGAAGCAGTTCGACGAGATCGGACAGTTCATTACCGACAAATATCAGGGAAAACTGTATGGCGCGGCTTTCTTCCGGCAGGCACCCTACGCACAGTACATGTTCCAGGAGCGATTCCGCAATGAGGGCGGCAAGTTCTTCGACGCCCAGACGATGAAGGCGACAGTCAACAGCGATATCGGCGTCAAGGTCCTGACGGAAATGCGCGATGAGAACAAGTTCATGCCGCCGGGCGTCGAGACGTTCGGCTTCGTCGAGAACCTCGCGGCCTTCCTGTCGGGACAGACGGCGATGACGATCTCCTGGCCTCCTTATGGTCGCTGGGCTGCGGGCTATGGTACGGATGAAAAAGCCCTGAGCTGGGTACCGAAGTCGCAGGTTTCCGGGAAAGTTGGCTATGCACTGCCGCCGGGCGGACATCCGCAGCTCGCCGCGGGTTTTGCGCTCTCGGTGTCATCGACGAGCAAGAACAAGGAGGCTGCCTATTTGTTCATTCAGTGGCTCAACAGCGAGGACACCTCACTGCAACGCGTCCAGCTGCCCTATGCCTTGCGCGATCCGTTCCGCGACAGCCACTTTACTGCTGCCGAATATCAGTCGCGCTGGCCGGAGGCCAAAGAGTATTTGGCGGCGCTCAAGGCCGGCTCCGAGACCGGGTTGCTTGACCTCTCGCTGATCCAAACCGACAAATATGAGGAAGCGTTGCGCCAAGGCATATCTGCCTTGTGGGGCGGCGAGGATCCAAAAGCGATCCTCGACAAGGTTGCCGCGACCTGGGATGCTGCGACTGAACAGATCGGAATTGAGAAGCAGAAGGCAGCTTACACGAGCTGGGCGTCCAAATCAGGAGCCTATCCGAAATAGACCGAAATTTCAGTGGGCGGGGCGAACGCCTCGCCCGCCTCAACTGCCGGCGAGCAGGGCATGATCGTCGATGTCGTGATTCCGCAAATGACCATATCCCACCGCCGAGTTTCTGAGCGGCGGTTCAAGTATGCAATCATTGCACCTGCGATATTCGTTCTCCTTCTCGTCGGTCTGTTTCCGCTGATTTATACCCTGATCGTCAGCTTCCAGGGTGTGACGATGATGGAGCAGGATACGTCTTTCCACGGGCTTGCGAATTATGCCCGCATGTTCCGTGACGATCGGCTATGGGGCGCCCTGCTGCACACTGCGATCTTCACCGCCGCCGCATTGCCGATCGAGCTTGTGCTTGGCCTCGCCATGGCATATCTGTTTCTCGACAGGATGCCCGGACGGCAAGTCTTCATCGCCATGCTCCTGCTGCCGACAGTGATCTCGCCAATCGTCGCGGGAGCAACATGGCGACTGCTGTTCGATAACCGCTATGGCCCGATCAATCAGATCGTCGGCTGGTTCGCCGGCCATCCGGTACCGATAATCTGGACCTTGAACCCGAAAGCGGTATATCCGGCGATTCTCATTTGCGAGGTCTGGCAATGGACCCCTTTCATGTTTCTTATTCTCCTCGCGGCGCTCTCGAATGTAGACAAGTCGCAGTTGGAAGCGGCTGATCTCGATGGGGCATCCTGGTCGCTCACATTCTTCCGCATCGTACTTCCCGCCATCTGGCCAGTCATGGCGATCGCCATTCTCATCCGCGGACTCGATCTCGTCCGCCTGTTCGACATCGTGTGGGGCCTGACGCAAGGTGGGCCGGGCACGATGACCGAGACGATTTCCATCTACACTTATGCAGCCGGGTTCAAGCAATTCGAGACAAGCTACACTGCTGCAATTGCCTTCCTTGTCATCGCGATTCTTACCGTAGTCGTGACGTGGGCCTTGAAACGCATGGAGATCGCGCGATGACCCGAGCGACACGGCGACGGCTCAAGTTGGGCGCGCGCTATGCTGCGGCGGGGGCGCTCACCGTTATCTTTCTTTTTCCGATCTACTGGCTGTTCATGATCTCGTTCAAGACCCCGGCCGAGATCTTCGCCTACCCTCCCGTCTGGTGGCCGGAGGCTCTTCAGTTCGCTAACTATGCCGTGCTGTTCAAGGACGGCGACGTGTCGGTGATCTTGAACAGCCTTGTCATTTCGGGGCTGAGCACACTGTTTGCCATGTTCCTTGGCACCATGGCGGCTTACAGTCTCGTTCGTTTCCGGACCGGCGGCGAGAATCTGGCGATCTGGTTCATCTCTCAGAGAATGGTCCCGCCCATCGCGATCGTCTTTCCAGTCTTTCTTCTCTTTGTCTGGTTTGGCCTGATCGATACCTATGCCGGCCTTGTGCTGCTCTATGCCGCCTTCAATCTCCCCTATGTGATCTGGATGATGCGCGGATACATCGCCGAAGTTCCGGTTGAACTCGAGGAGAGCGCTCTTGTTGACGGCTGCACGCGATGGCAAGTCTTTGTCCGTGTGGTCTTTCCCATGGTGCGCACCGGGCTCTTCGCAACCGCGGTCTTCACCTTCATATTTGCCTGGAACGAGTTCCTTTTCGCTCTCGTGCTCACGCGGACGGAGGTTGTCACATACCCCGTCCAGGTCACACATTATTTCGGCGGCCAATCCAATTTCTGGGCAAAGATCGCAGCGCTTTCCGTGCTGGGCACGCTGCCGATCTTCATCACCGTCGCGAGTATGCAGCGCTTCCTCGTGCGCGGCATCTCCATGGGCGCGGTCAAGGGATAGAAGCATATGTCAAGCTTGGTATTGAAGGGCGTCCATAAGCGGTATGGCACCGTGCATGCCGTGCGAGGCGTCGATCTCGAAATAAAGCCCGGAGAGTTCGCCGTGCTGGTTGGACCCTCCGGATGCGGCAAGACGACCGTGCTTAGGGCAATTGCAGGCCTCGAAGAGCTGTCAGAGGGCACCATTACGCTGGGCGGTAGGGAGATCCAGGATGCCATGCCGCGCGAGCGCAACATTGCGATGGTCTTTCAGAATTACGCGCTCTATCCCTTCATGACTGTCTTCGACAATATCGGATTCGGCCTTAGGGCCCGCAGAACGCCGAAAGC
Organism: uncultured Alphaproteobacteria bacterium; assembly: GCA_963841765.1. Taxonomy (GTDB): domain Bacteria; phylum Pseudomonadota; class Alphaproteobacteria; order Rhizobiales; family Aestuariivirgaceae; genus Taklimakanibacter. Next base: position 205,293 of record CAWJDZ010000022.1, on the reverse strand, counting down.
GGAAATCGAGATGCGTGTGAAGCGGGCAGCCGACATGCTTGGGGTCACGGGGTTGCTTGATCGCTATCCGCGCCAGCTCTCCGGCGGACAGCGGCAGCGGGTTGCGATCGGTCGCGCTATCGTTCGCGACGCGGGGCTTTTCCTGTTCGACGAGCCGCTGTCGAATCTCGATGCGCAGCTTCGCGACGAAATGCGCAGCGAGATCAAGCGCCTGCATCAGGAACTCGGCAAGACGATGGTATATGTCACGCATGATCAGATCGAAGCAATGACGCTTGCCGATCGCATCGTTCTGATGCGCGAGGGCTGCGTCGAACAGCAAGGTGCACCACTCGATCTCTTCGAGCGGCCCTCCACCCGCTTCGTCGCCGGCTTCCTCGGGTCCCCGAAAATGAACTTCATTCCCTGCAAGGTTGCAAGTGATGATCGGGGAGTAAGGCTCACCTTCAAGGCCGGGCAGGAGCTGCTCCTCGATCGCAGGCAATTCCATTGGCTGACCTCACTCGCCGGCCGGGAGGTCATATTTGGAGTCCGGCCAGAGCATTTCAGCCCCCTCGCCGTCGGAGTGCCGTCGCGACCTCTGCAGATTCAGATCGAAGCCAACATCGAATTGGTCCAGCCGACAGGAACGCGTACCTACGTGCAATTTCCGTTTGCAGGGGTGGATGTGACGGCGGAAGTGCCTGCCCACAATGTGGAACAGCCAGGCACGGTGGTCCAAGTCCTTATCGATACGTCGCGCACGATCATCATCGACTCCGAGAGTGGACGCGTGTTGTCTGCTGCGGATTCCCAAAAGCCGGAAACCGTCGACATAGGCCTTGCGAGAACTGTTACCCTATGAATGAACCGTCTATCTTGGTGCGAATGTTCGGCACCGACGAGGAAGTCGGCAAGCCCAGGCTCCTGCGAGCGGGACCGCTCACTGCAGAGCTCGACAACGGAAATCTACGCCATATCTTACTCGCCTTCATGTGAAGGACGCTGTCCCTTATTGCACATGCGCGGCGCGCATGGCGATTTTCTAGTTCGCCATTGTCATTCCTTCCTCCTTTTCTGTGTGCGTACATCACTTGCAAAGGCGTGCGCGTGCGGGTTATTTCTCAATTGGGAAAGCCATGAAAAGGCAAGATAGGCATGGGCTCTCGGTGTAAGCCACATGGATGTCGTGCGTACCCACAAAAGCCTCTCGTCTAGCCTATTCCGCCGCCTGCCGCTGGGCATCCAGGATCGTATCGGCGAGCAGGCGAATGCCTGGCTCGATCTTCTTTTCGTCGATCGAGGAAAAGGCGAGGCGGAAGAAATTTTCGGGCGCACTGTCGGCGCCGAAATTGATGCGCCCCGGTTCGATCACAATGCCTGCGTGCCGCCGCTTGCTTGGCGAGCGTCTCGCTGTCGAGTGATCGGGGACCCTTGACCCAGAAGCTGGTGCCGCCGAAGGTGGGAATGCGCGCCGACTGCCGGCAGATGCTCCTGCAGCGCGGCGCCCATGATCTCCCAGCGCGTGCGATAGGCCCTGTGCAGACGGCGGATCAGCGTGTCGTGATGGCCGAGCGACAGGAAGAGGGCGGCGGTGCGCTGATTGTTGTTGGGCGCATGGCGCACCATCAGCCGGCGCAAGGCGCGCGCCTCTTCGACAAAGGGCTTTCGGCCCGACCAGGAAGCCGAGCCGCAGGCCCGGAAACAGCGTCTTCGACAGCGAGCCGACATAGATGACGCGGCCCTCGTCATCGAGCGATTTGAGCGCCGGGCAGGGCTCGTTCACATAATTCGTCTCGAACTCGTAGTCGTCCTCGATGATCATGAAATCATGCTGGGACGCGAGCTTGAGGAGATCGAGCCGCCGCTCCAGCGGCATGGTGGCGGTCGTCGGAAACTGGTGGCTTGGCGTCACGAAGACGAGATCTGAGGCCGCGACGTGCATCGCTCAGCGTGAGTCCGCCCTCATCGACGGGCACCAGTGCCACATTGTTGGTCTTGAGCCGGAAGATGTTGCGCATGTCGGGAAAGCCCGGCTCCTCCATTGCGACGCGGCTCTCGCTCGTCGACGAGCAGGCTGGTGAGGAGATAGAGCGCGTTCTGGGCGCCGAGCGTGATCAGGATCTCCTCGTCGCTCGCCATGATGCCGCGCCGCGGCAGGATGCGGCGGCGGATCTGCTCGACGAGCAGGGGATCATCGAAGGCCCAGGTATCGTTGGTCCAGGTGCCGAGCCATTTCTTGCCGAGCGCCTGGCGCGCGCAGTCGCGCCACTCGGCGAGCGGGAACAGATTGTGGTCCACCTGCCCATAGATGAAGGGATAGGTGTAGCTCTGCCAGTCGAGCGGCTTTGAATATGTTGGCCTGCGCCGCCGGATGCTTGAGCAGGCGCGTCTTCCAGTCGGGATCGATGCCCGTCTCGGCGGCCGTGGCGCCGCCCGCCTTGGCCGGCCGGACCGCCGTCTCGAGCGCCTTGTCGGCGACGAAATAGCCGGATCTCTCGCGGGCGACGAGATAGCCGTCATCGAGCAGGCCCTGATAGGCGAGGACCACGGTATTGCGCGAGACGCCGAGGCTTTTGGCCATCTTGCGGGTCGAGGGGATGGGCTCGTCGCGCGCCAGTTGCCCGTCGAGAATCGCGGCAACCAGGGCTTCGCGAATTTGCGTCTGCAGGCTCGCATGATTCGTGGCGGCGGATATGGACCAGCCAGTCGCGCAAGGAGGTCACCTCTGGACCCATCATAGAGCCAAATATTCCCGCAACAACACTAAAGCTGGTGAATTGAACTCAACGGAAAAAATACATTCGGAACCGCCAAGGCCTTAACAACTCAGCGAAAGGCCGTGTCTGGTTCCTGCTATGCGCGTTCATTGGCCCTATGGTTAGGCCTGGTCCCATAATGTAGTTTGACTTTGCGCACTCAGTCCCTGGAAGTCCATGACCGAACCCAAGATCGACACCTCGCCCAAGACCTGGGACGAGATCAAAACCACCACCTGCTACATGTGCGCCTGCCGCTGCGGGATCAAGGTCTATCTGAAGGACGGCACCGTCAAATATATCGAAGGCAATCGCGATCACCCGGTGAACAAGGGCGTGATCTGCGGCAAGGGCGCCGTCCGGCATCATGCAGCATTATTCGCCGGCCCGCCTGTCGAAGCCGCTGCTGAGGGTGGGCGAGCGGGGCTCGGGCGAATTCCGCGAAGTCGAATGGGAAGAAGCGCTCGCAGCTCGCCACCTCGTGGCTCTCGGAAAGTGCGCAACAGGATCCGAAGCAAGCTTGCCTTCTTCACCGGCCGCGACCAGTCGCAAGGCCTGACCGGCTGGTGGGCGACGCAATTCGGCACGCCCAATTATGCCGCCCATGGCGGCTTCTGCTCGGTCAACATGGCGGCCGCCGGCCTCTACACGTTCGGCGGCTCGTTCTGGGAATTCGGCGAGCCCGACTGGAAGCACACCAAATATTTCCTGCTCTTCGGCGTTGCCGAGGATCATGCCTCCAATCCGATCAAGATCGGCCTCGGCAAGCTCAAAGCGCGCGGCGCTAAAGTTCGTCTCGATCAATCCGGTGCGCACCGGCTATTCGGCGATCGCCGATGAATGGATCGGCATTCGTCCGGGCACGGATGGCCTCTTTGCCGGCGCGCTCATCCACGAATTGCTGCGCAACCAGAAGGTCGATCTCGATTATCTCGCGCGCTACACCAATGCGCCCTGGCTCGTCATCCGCAATCCGGGCCATGCCGATGACGGCCTTTTCGCGCGCAATGCCAACGGCGAGCGCTCTGATCTATGACGCCGTGATCGGCCGGCCGCTCTCGGCCTATCGCGCCGACACCTCGCCCAAGCTCGTCGGGCGAATTCACGCTCGCCGGATGGCCGCCGCGCCGTGCCCGTCCTTCATGCTGATCGCCGAGCGCTTCCTCGTCCGACGATTATTCGCCGGACACGCGTCGCCGAGCGCTGCGGCATCTCCGCCGGACACCATCAGCCGCATCGCCGCCGAACTTGCCGAAGACCGCCTTCGACAGCAGAATCTGCGCTCGATATCGGCTGGACGCGATTGGGCCGGGCGCATCCATGACAAGATGATCGGCCGGCCGGTCTCGATGTATGCCATGCGCGGCATCTCGGCGCATTCCAACGGCTTCCAGACCTGCCGCATCCTGCACCTCCTGCAGATCATCCTCGGCACCATCGATGTGCCCGGGCGGCTTTCGCTATCGCGCGCCGTTCCCGAAGCCGGCGCCGCCCGGCATCAAGCCCGCCGGCAAGCCGGGACAGGTCAAGCCCAATACCGCTCTTGCCGGGACCGCCGCTGGGCTTCGTCACAGCGCCCGAAGATCTGCTCGTCGACGAGGACGGCATGCCGCAGCGCATCGACAAGGCCTATTCCTGGGAAGCGCCTTTCGCCGCCCATGGCCTCATGCACACGGTGATCGCCAATGCGGCGAAGCGCGATCCCTATGGGATCGACGTGCTCTTCCTCTACATGGCGAACATGAGCTGGAACTCGGCGATGAATGTCGCCGAGACGACGGCGCATCTGACCGCCAAGGACGAGACGACCGGCGAATACGTCATCCCGCACATCATCTATTCCGACGCCTATGCCTCGGAGATGGTGCACTATGCCGATCTCATCCTGCCCGACACGACCTATCTCGAGCGCTGGGACTGCATCTCGCTGCTCGACCGGCCGATCTCGGAAGCCGACGGTCCGGCGGACGCCATCCGCCAGCCCGTTGTCGAACCCGATCGCGATGTGCGGCCCTTCCAGACGGTGCTGCTCGACCTGGGCGCACGGCTTGGCCTTCACCGGCATGATCAATGAGGATGGCACGCCGCGCTATCCCGGCGGCTATGCCGACTACATGGTCAATCACGAGCGCAGCCCCGGCATCGGCCCGCTCGCCGGCTGGCGCGGCAAGGAAGGGGTCTTCCATGGCCGCGGCGCGCCCAATCCCGAAGCAGCTCGAGCGCTATATCGAGAATGGCTGCCACTGGTTCTACGAACTGCCGGACCATGTGAAATATTATCGCCATGCCAATCGCGACTATCTCGAATGGGCGTCCTCCTTCGGCTTCATCGGCAGGCCCGATCCGATCATCTTCCAGCTCTATCTGCGAGCCCTTGCAGAAATTCCGCCTGGCGGCGCGAAGGCCATGGCGCCATCCAGCCGCCCGATGCGCATCGCGCAGCGCATCGCGACGCTATTTCGATCCGCTGCCCGTCTGGTATCGCGCCCTTCGAAGAGAGTCTGCGCGACCGATGAGGAGTTTCCGCTGCACGCGATCACCCAGCGGCCGATGGCGATGTATCACTCCTGGGGATCGCAGAATGCCTGGCTCCGGCAGATCCTCGGGCGCAACTGGCTCTATCTGAACCCGCGCGCGCGGCGAGGAACTTGGCCTTGCGCGATGGCGACTGGGTGCATGTCACATCGGCCACGGGCCGCATCAAGGTGCAGGTGAAGCTCATGGACGGCGTCAATGCCGATACGGTGTGGACCTGGAATGCGATCGGCAAGCGCTCGGGCGCCTGGGCGCTTTCACCCGATGCGCCGGAAGCAAAGAAGGGATTTCTGCTCAATCACTTGATCGCCGAGCTTCTGCCCGAGCGCGAAGGCGGTTATCGCTATTCCAATTCCGATCCGGTCACCGGCCAGGCCGCCTGGTATGATCTGAGGGTCAGGATCGAAAAGGCGTCCGCTGACGAGGCGGTGAGCGCGCCGCAATTCCCGGTGTTGAGAAAACTGAAGAGTATAGGGGCGAGGCGCCGATGAGAGAATCAATGGCAGCTCCTGCCGATTTTCCCCCTCTCCCGTCCGCAAGGATGGGAGAGGGTGCCCGAAGGGCGGGTGAGGGCCCTTTGTTTCAGCGAGGAATGCTCGTTGAGATCAGAGCACGTTGCGCGAAAGAGCCCTCATCCGGCCTTCGGCCACCTTCTCCCATGCTTCGCACGGGAGAAGGGAAAACTGGGGCACGGCCATGACGTCGCTTCCCACACCACAGCCCCATCAGAAGAAGCTTGGTCTCGTCATCGATCTCGACACCTGTGTCGGCTGCCAGGCCTGCGCCACGTCCTGCAAGGAATGGAACACGCAAGGCTATTCGGCGCCGCTCAATGACCGAGACCCCTATGGCTCATCGCCCGAGGGCACCTGGCTCAACCGCGTCCATGGCTATGAGGTGAAGTCGCCTGCGGACGATCAGTCGCGTATCGTGCACTTCCCGCGCTCCTGCCTACATTGCGAGGAGCCGGCTTGCGTCACGGTGTGCCCGACAGGCGCTTCCTATAAGCGCGCTGAAGACGGCATCGTTCTGGTCAATCCCGAGACCTGCATCGGCTGCAAGCTCTGTTCCTGGGCCTGTCCCTATGGCGCGCGCGAATATGACTACGACCAAGGCGTGATGAAGAAATGCACGCTCTGTGTCGACCGGATCTACAATGAGAACTTTGCTGTGGAAGATCGCATCCCGGCCTGCGTGAAGGCCTGCCCGACGGGTGCCCGGCATTTCGGCGATCTGGGCGATGCCGAGAGCAATGTCTCGCAGCTCGTCGCCGAGCGGCAAGGCTATGATCTCTTGCCGGAAATGGGCTACAAGCCGGTGAACAAATATCTGCCGCCACGCCAGCGCAGCCGGGCGGAAGCCGCGCAATCAGCAAGTGCGCCGCCGGAGACCGGCGGGAAGACGGCAATGGATGAATTCTTCCGCTGGGCCGATCGCCTGCTGAGCCGGTAACCATGCATCCCTCTTATTCCGTCATCCTCTTCACCACCGCCTCGGGCGCGGGCTATGGCTTGCTGGCGCTCTTGGGCCTCATCGGCCTCAATCATGGTCCGGCATCGAGCCTGTGGTTCGGGGCAACGGCAATGGTGGTGGCGCTCGGTCTCATCACGGTCGGACTGCTGTCCTCGACCTTCCATCTCGGCCGTCCGGAGCGCGCCTGGCGGGCTTTTTCGCAATGGCGTTCATCCTGGCTGTCGCGCGAAGGCATCGCTTCGGTCATTACCTTCGCGCCGGCGCTGATTTTCGGGGCGCTATGGCTCGGCGTTATCGATGCTCCGCAATGGCTGGGCATCGCCGGGCTCGTGACCGCGCTGATGTGCGTGGTCACCGTATTCTGCACGGCGAAGATCTATTCGACTCTCACCACCATAAGACAGTGGCATCAGCCGCTGACGGTGCCTGTCTATCTTGCTTTCGCGCTGGCCACGGGTGCGGTTCTGCTGACGGCGATCGCCGCAATCTTCGGGCGCTTTCAAATCTTCCAGGCCGGGCTCGCCATTGCCGCCTTGCTCGTTACGCTGGTCTTGAAGCTTCTCTATTGGCGCCGAATCGATGAGGCGACGAAAACTCACACGATCGAAGCCGCCACTGGCCTCGCGCGCGCCGGCGAGAAGGTGCGGCAATGGGAAGTGCCGCACACGGCGGAAAACTTCATCATGAAGGAGATGGGCTATGTCGTGGGGCGCAAACATGCGGAAAAGCTGCGCCGCGTCGTCCTCTTGGCGCTTCTCATAGCCATTGTCGTGACGGCGCTGACGATCGCCATGCCTATCCTCGCCATTGTCCTGTCGCTCGGCGTTGTTGTGCTCTCAGGGATTGCCGGGGTTGTCGAGCGGTGGCTCTTCTTCGCCGAGGCTCAGCATGTCGTCTCCCTCTATTATGGCGCTGATCGTGCGTAGATTGAGCGCTGAATGAGCTTGATTTTTACATAGTTTGCGCGTATCTTGCGCTAGTATAGTTCAAATCATGAGCCAGCCATGGGCGCAATAAATCTCGAATTCGGCGCCGGTCATTTCAGCGAAGGCCAATCGCCCTTCCTGTCGGCGCACCGCGTTTCGGAAGTCCTCGGCATCAATCAGTCGGAACTGGCCAAGCTCATCGGAGTGGCCAGGAATACGCTGACGGCGAAATCGGGTGCCCGCAAGGTCGACCAGGCGCTGAGCCCGGTAGTGCGCATCCTCGCCATCGCGACAGAGATGGCAGGCGATGAAAGCCGCGCCGTCATCTGGTTCAAGCACCAGCCGATCCCAGGCTGGGCGGGCAAGACAGCCTATGATCTGGTCGGCGAGGGCAAGGCCGACAGGGTACTTGCCTATCTCGAGGCGGTGCGCTCCGGCGTCTATGCGTGAGGCCGATGCGGCCTCTCTGCATGCGCTTTGGCGGGCCTATGTGCCGCGCTGGGCTTATGCGCCGCTCTCTGGCGACGGTGCGAAGCGCTTTGGCGGCCGCTGGAATCCCATAGGCACGCCAGCAATCTACGCCGCGCGCGAGCTCTCCACCGCCTGGGCCGAATACAATCAAGGCTTCGTGCAGCATCCGGCGCTGATCCTGCAACTCGAGCTTTCAGGTGGTTCCTTGGCCAATCTCACTGTTGCGGAACTGCTACAAGAGCATGGCGCAACACCGGCGATACATGATTGCCCATGGCGCGCAGGGGTCGACAACGGCCGCATTCCGGAAACCTATCGTCTGCGCGAGCGCCTGCTGGAGCAGGGCTTCGACGGCGTGATCTATCCCTCAGTCATGTCGCGCGGCGGGAGCTGCATTGCTCTCTGGAGATGGAACGAGGCTGGCGCGCCGAGCCTCAGGGCGACAGACCCGGAAGGCCTGCTGCCGCGTAATGAAGCCTCTTGGCGTTGAGCGTCACATGACAAAGCCCACTATCCGCTGGTTCGACGATTGGTATGCGATCGAGGAGATCGCTCCCGGCCTGTTTGGCATTGGCGAGCCGAAGTATCATCAGATCAACTGGAACTATCTGATCGTCGGGCGCGAACGCGCGCTGCTGTTCGATACGGGACCAGGCTTGCGCGACATCACCTCCGTAGTGGCGAGCCTCACGGATAAGCCGGTCACGGCACTTCTGTCGCATCTGCATTTCGACCATACCGGCAATTTCCATCGCTTTGCCGACAGGGCTCTTGCCGACCTGCCGATCTTGCGCGCCTGCGAGACCGATGGCCGGTTCATCGCACCGGAGTCCATGTTTCTCGGATCTTGTGAGAACATGGACTGGGTGCCGGTCACCATCAGGCAATGGTGGCCGATCGGCCATCGCATCGACCTTGGGGGCCGCTTCCTCGAGATCATTGCGACGCCTGGTCATTCGCCTGATTCCATCTCGCTCTTTGATCGCGAAGACAACGTGTTACTGACGGCGGATTTCCTCTACCCCGGCGATCTCTATGCCCAGGTACCTGGCGCATCCTTGCCGGACTATCTCGCGACTGCCGAGACACTGCTCCACGAGTTTCCCGCAGATATGGTAATATATGGCGCGCACGGCACGGAACACGGTGCCAGTGCTCACGAAGCGCCGTGGCTCTTGTGGCATGACATTCTGGACCTGACAGCAACTCTACAGGCCATACAGGATGGAGACATGCCGCCTTCAGACCAGAACTCCTGAGCGCTATGAAATTAACGAGGTGCTGACCCTGCTGGCTGGACCTGAATCCTATGGCCATTGGCGGCCCGGAAAGGGCAGTTGAAATTCATATAAAGATATGTTTATATGGTCATATACCTTGGGAAATCCTTCTGATGACGCATCCGACCTTTATTGAAGCCCTGAATTCGCGCCCCTGGCTGCTCGCCGATGGCGCGACCGGCACAAACTATTTCCAGATGGGACTTGTGTCGGGCGATGCGCCGGAGATCTGGAATTTCGAACATCCCGAGCGCGTACGAGGGCTGCACCGAAGTTTCATCGAGGCCGGCGCCGACATCGTCCTGACCAACACCTTTGGCGGCAACCGGCACCGGCTCAAGCTGCACAATGCCCAGGACCAGGTGCGCGAGATCAATGTCGCCGCGGCCAGGAATGCGCGTGCCGAGGCCGACGCCGTGGCTCGGGCCGTTTATGTCGGCGGCTCCATAGGACCGACCGGCGAGATCTTCGAGCCGCTGGGTTCACTCTCGCATGCCGATGGCGTCGCCGCATTTGCCGAACAGGCGAAGGCCCTCAAGGAAGGCGGCGTCGATGTCTTGTGGATCGAGACCATGTCGTCGGAAGAGGAACTGCGTGCCGCTGTGGAGGGCGGGGCCGAGACCGGCCTCCCGATCGTGACCACCATGAGCTTCGACACCAACGGGCGCACCATGATGGGCATCACGCCCCAGAATTTCGGCACACTGACCATGACTCTGTGCGCCAAGCCCGTGGCGATCGGCGCCAATTGCGGTGTCGGTGCCTCCGAACTTGTGGCGACCGTGCTCGGCATCACTTCGGCGAGGCCCGATGCCTGTGTCGTCGCCAAGGGCAATTGCGGCATCCCGCAATATGTCGATGGCCATATTCACTACACCGGCACGCCCGAGCTGATGGCCGACTATGCCCGCATCGCGCTCGATGCCGGCGCGCGCATCATTGGTGGGTGCTGCGGCACAAGCCCCGAGCATCTCGCGGCCATGCGCAAGTCGCTCGAGACCTACAGCAAGGGTGAGCGTCCGACCGTCGCCGTCATCGAGGCGCGGCTCGGCGCCGTATCGGAATTGGCGAAGGGCTTCGACGCCGCTGCTGCCGGTGCCGCCCGCCGCGAACGCCGCCGCGCCCGCGAATAGCCGCTTCAGTCTTGCGGCCTGCCGTGCCGACAGCCATTTGCCTGACACCTGACCGCCGCTTTTTCGGTCCCGCTCTCTGTGTCGCCTCGCAGATCATCGGCTGTGGTCTGCCCGAGGATGCCGACCTGTTCCTGGTCTGCGAGGACATCGACGTCTGGCCGCGGTTCGAAGAGCTGGACCAGGCGCTGCGCAGCCGGCTCGAGCTTCTTGTCATCTCCTTTGGCGAAGTCACCCGCCATCTGCCAACCAACGACAATGGCGAGCGTGCGATTACGCGCCGGTTGTTTCTCGACCGCGTCCTGCCGGCGCGCTATGACCGTATCATTCCCGTCGACTCGGACTTGATGATCGTGAATGAGGGTTTGCGGCCGCTGATCGCGCTCGATCTCGAGGGCGCCGTCCTGGCAGCGGCGACCGACATGATCTCCTACATGGATTTCGGCGGCCACCTCAGAGAGGAATTCCAGGCCTATCGGGCGGCCCTCGGCATGGCGCCCGAGACGCTCTATTTCAACAACGGCCTCACCGTCATCGATCGCGCGCTGTGGAGCAAAAACCAGATGGGCGAGCGCACCTTGCGCTTCATTGGGGAGAATCCGGGGATTTGCCTGCGTTTCGAGCAGAGCGCACTCAATGCTCTCCTGAAAGGAAAGTTCACGCGGCTTTCGCCGCGCTTCAACTTCATGGGCGACTTCATGCGTCTCGATCTCGAGGATGAGGTGCGTCCCAATGTCTTTCATTTCGTCAACCGGCCGAAGCCTTGGCAAAAAGGGTGGATCGGCGATCCGCGCTTCGCCCGCATCTTCAAGGAATGGTTCGCTGGGTCGCCGTGGCCCGATTTTCCCGATGTCGAGCCTGTCGACAACTTTTATGAGCCGGTGAATCAGGATTTCCGCCGGCGTCTGTGGTCCTTCCTTAAGACACAGCGTTTTGCCGATGGTTGGCAGGCTTGAGCACCGCGTTTCGCTTTCAGCTGAGCCGCTTCGCTTCTCGCGACGCGATGAGCATCGCAGCAACGGTGACGACGATCACCGCTTCGACCGTGTCGTCGCAGCGGTTCATCGCATCATGCGCCAATTCGGCGAGATCGTCCGCGGCAGCCGGCGATGCCGGCCGCCACGGGAAGGCCGCAAGTGGCGTGCCTTCCATCTTGGCTCGCACCTCATCGATCACCGCCAATATGCCGATGACGGTCTCGACTGGATTTGCAATACCCATTTCCACCCTCTGATGTATCGAAAGACGACGCTGGCGGCGCAATTCCGTCGCGGCAGCCGAACCGCAATCCGGTCTCACATTAGAGTGAGATAGGAACTTCCCCGGATGCATGATCTTCCCTAAGACATGCATTCCAGGGAGAGATGAATGCGAATAGCTCTCGCTTTGCTGCTCATTCTCGGCGGCAGCCGTGTCGTCGTGTTGGCCGAAACCATCGACAGCGAGAGGGGCAACATCGCCGTGGAGCAGATTACGGAAGGACTGTCCCACCCTTGGGCGATCGATTTCCTGCCCGATGGCACGATGATCGTCACCGAACGCAGCGGCAAATTGCGGCTGGTGACGAAAGGGGGCGGCCTGGGCGAACCGCTCAAGGGCCTTACGGACGCCGATGCTCGCGGCCAGGGCGGGTTGCTCGACGTGGCGGTGCATCCGAACTTCGCCCGCAACCGCCTGATCTATTGGAGCTATGCGGAAAGGGGGCAAGGCGGCAACTCGACCGCCGTGGCGCTCGGGCGGCTGAGCGAGGACGGCACCGCGCTCGACGACGTCAAGGTTATCTTCTCGCAGAAACCGAAGCTTCGCGGCAATGCGCATTTCGGCAGCCGCCTGGTCTTCGACGGCAACGGCCATCTGTTCGTGACGCTGGGCGAGCGGTTCAATGCGAAGACCCGCAACCAGGCACAAAAACTCGACTCGGACCTGGGCAAGATCGTGCGTCTCACCGAAGCAGGCGAGGCGCCGCGCGACAATCCGTTCGTCAACGAGCCCGATGCCTTGCCCGAGATCTGGTCTTATGGCCATCGCAACGTACAGGCCGCAGCGATCAATCCGGCTACCGGTGCGCTGTGGGCGATCGAGCACGGGCCGCGCGGTGGCGATGAGATCAACATTGCCAAAGCCGGCAAGAATTATGGCTGGCCTGTCGTCTCCTATGGCGTGAATTATGACGGATCACCGGTCGGTAGCGGCAAAAAGGAAATGCCGGGCATGGAGCCGCCCCTCTATCAATGGACTCCGGTGATCGCGCCCTCCGGCATGACCTTCTACACCGCCGATCTCTTGCCTGAGTGGAAGGGCAATCTCTTTGTCGGCGGACTTGTGGCGACGGCACTCGTCCGGCTCGAGCTCGATGGCGACAAGGTCACTCATGAGGAGCGCCTGTTGCGCGATCTTGGCTTCCGCATCCGTGACGTCGCGCAAGGGCCGGACGGCGCGCTCTACGTGGTGACCGATGAAAATGACGGGAAGATTTTCAGGATTTCGCCCGCCAAGCGCTGATCATTCGAAAGCCCGGATCGGCTGCAGCGGCAAAGAGCGCTAGTGTGCGCTGGTGATTTCGTCGAGCGCCGTGACGAAGGCGTCGATCTCGGCTTCGGTGTTGTAGTGGGCAAGACCGGCACGCAGGACGCCGCCTTGCTCCATGAGGCCCATGCGCGTCACGGGCTCAACCGCGTAATTGTGCCCCGACCAGACGAAGATGTTCTTTTCGGCGAAGGCTTTGGCGAGCGCTTGGGGATGCGTTCCCTCGAGCGTGAAAGAGACGGTCGGTACGCGCCGGTGCACCGCATTGGCCGAGGCAATGCCGCGGATCTTGAGACCTTTGAACGCAGTCAGGCCCGCGATTAGCCGGTTGCACAGATCATGCTCCCAGTCGGTGAAGACATCGAAGGCGCGGTGGACCGCCGCAGCGCGCGCACTCATATGAGCGTAGGTCTTGCCTGACGAGCCGGGCTTCTCGCCATGGCTCGCAAGGTATTCGACTGCGCCCAGCGTTCCCGCCATGCCCTCATGGCTCAGCGTCCCGGTCTCGAATTTGTGCGGCAGGTCGTTGCCGGCCGGACGCACTTTATAGCTGAAGGTCTCGGTGAGCAGCTGTTCGCGGCCCCACAATATGCCCTGATGCGGGCCGAAGAACTTGTAGGCGGAAGCGACAAGGAAGTCGCAGCCGAGATCCTGGACGTCGATGCCGCAATGCGGCGCCAACTGCACCGCATCGACATAGAGGATGGCGCCTGCGTCATGCGCCTGTGCGGCGAAGCGCTTCACGTCATTGATCGTGCCGGTGCAGTTGGATGCAAATCCCATAGCGACAAGCCTGGTCCTGGGGCTCAGCACCCGGGTCAAGGCATCTTCGGCGAATTCATAAGTCTCGGGATCGAAATCCATCCAGCGTACGGTTAGCCCTTTGTCTTCGGCGAGCAGGAGCCAAGGCGCGACATTGGCGTCATGGTCCATCCGCGACAGCACGATCTCGTCGCCGGGGTTAAACCGGCGCGCCAGGCAGCGCGACATATGAAGTGTGAGTGTCGTCATGTTCTGGCCGAAGACGATCTCGCGCGGCGAGCGCGCATGGTAAAAATCAGCCATCGCCTGATGAGCGTCATTGACCAGTGCATCGGCGGCCATCGTCGTGGCGAAATAGCCGCCGAGATTGGCGTTCTTGCCGATCATCGCCTCGAGCGTGCGGTCTATCACTACTTGCGGCACCTGGGTGCCCGCAGGGTTGTCGAAATGGATGCGGGGGCGGCCGCTATCCATGATGGCCAAGGAGGGGAACTGGGCGCGCAGCGCAGCGATCGGAAAGCTGGTCATGGTAATGAGGGACTCTGGGGAGTGGAGGCCCCGCATAGCATTGTCGCCCAAGGCTTTCCAGGACCAGTGTCTCGAATCCGAAGTTTGCACTGTGCTGACGCGCTTTCCGAGCGAACTTCGGATTGGAAAGGACACTGGAATATCTATGATTCCAGTGTGGTTTTGGTTCAAAAATTCCCCAGAGTCCCGACGGCTGCGCTGTGGGGAATTTCTGAACCACCACACTAGTCGGTTTCAGGCCTTCCACCGTCGCAGGTGATCGGGAATAACCCTTGCGCCGCGCTATTTTAGCCGTCAGAAGAACGGCTGAATGCCGGGAGACGAGCTTATGAGCGATGAAGGCGAACTTGATCTCAGATCCTTGAATGACGAGGAGCTGACCCAGCAGATTCATGACGACCTCTATGACGGCCTCAAGGAAGAGGTCGAAGAGGCCGTGCATATCCTGCTGGAGCGCGGTTGGACGCCCTACAAGGTCCTGACCGAGGCCCTGGTCGAGGGCATGCGCATCGTCGGCATAGATTTCCGCGACGGCATCCTGTTCGTTCCGGAAGTGCTGCTCGCCGCCAACGCCATGAAGGCCGGCATGTTCATCCTGCGCCCCCTCTTGGCCGAGACCGGGGCACCCCGCCTCGGCAAGATGGTGATCGGCACCGTCAAGGGCGACATTCACGACATCGGCAAGAACCTCGTCGCCATGATGATGGAGGGTGCCGGCTTCGAGGTCATCAATATCGGCATCAACAACCCGGTCGAGAAATATCTCGCGGCAATCGACGAGCACCAGCCAGACATTCTCGGCATGTCGGCTCTCCTCACCACCACCATGCCCTATATGAAAGTGGTCATCGACACGCTGAAGGAAAAGGGCATGCGCGATGACTATATAGTGCTGGTCGGCGGAGCACCGCTTAACGAGGAATTCGCCAAGGCGGTGGGCGCCGACGCTTATTGCCGCGACGCCGCGGTCGCGGTCGAGACGGCGAAGGACTTCATGAAGCGCAAGCACAATCAGATGGCGGCATCCGCGTGATCCCATGCCGGGCGCCGCGGGTGTCCGGAAAAAGGATCGGTGCATGACTTTCGTCAATATCAAACCTTACGAGGAATTCGAATTCCTGAACGGGCAGGGACACGTGCTCCTGATCGCCTGCGGAGCTTTGGCGCGCGAGATCGTCGACCTGATCGAGACCAACCGCTGGACGGCCTTCGATGTCGCCTGCCTGCCGGCCAAATGGCACAACACGCCGCAATTCATCGTGCCCGGCATCCGCGACAAGATCCGCGAAGCGAAAGGCAAGTACAGATCGATCTTCGTCCTCTATGGCGACTGCGGCACCGGCGGCGAGCTCGACACGCTGCTTGCGGAAGAGGGGGTCGAGCGCATTCCGGGCCCTCATTGCTACGCCTTCTTCTCGGGAAATGAAGCTTTCAAGGCGAAGGAAGACGAGGACATGACCTCGTTCTTCCTCACCGACTATCTGGCGCGCCATTTCGACAAGCTGATCTGGGCCGGCATGGGGCTCGACCGGCATCCCGAATTGCTGCCGATGATTTTCGGCAACTACAAGAAGATCGTTTATATCGCCCAGACACGCGATGAGGAGCTGGCGCGGCGCGCCATGGCGGCGGCCAGGCGCCTCGGCCTCGACTATGAATACCGTTATGTCGGCTATGGCGAATTGGCGAGCGAGATGAAGGAGCGTGCCTAGTGTCTGATGAGTCCAGGAAGGATCATCTCTCGACGCGCCTCATGCTGCGGTGGCCGCTACCCACCTCGTCATGGCCCTGAGGCGGCCATCCAGCGCTCCCGTGCAACCCCTGTCTGACGTCGAGGCTGGATGGCCGGGTCGAAGCCCGGCCATGACGAGCAGGAAGGGGTCGGGCAGACCTAAACTCATCGTGCATTAGCGCGCTATCCGCTTCATCTTTTCAGCGGATTGGCGGCGAGAACGAAGCGGTTGGAGAAGGCCGCTTCGAGATCGATATCCTTCTTGAGGACGCCTTGCTCGCGCAGCACCTTAGCCGTTGCCGACCAGGCTTCGAGCGTCATCGCGCCAATCCCGTTCTTGGCCGTCTCGGCGCTGAAGAAGGTCGATGTGATGTCGGCTTCGAGCTGCTTCACCAGGATGTCGCGCTTCGCTTCATATTCGGGATTGGCCTTGATCACGATGTCTGCGGCTGCGCCCGGATTGGCGATGACATCGGCAAAGGCCTTGAGATAGGCGGCGGTGAAGCGCTGGACGAGATCGGGCTTTTCCCTGATGAGCGCTTCCGAGGTGAAGAGGCCCGAGCCATACACATCGTAGCCCCAATCGGCGCCCAGGATGACCGACAATGAGCCTGGCCCGCCAGCTCCGGCTTCGAGCTCAGGCACTTCGGCGTCGATATAGCCCGGCACTGCCGCGACGCGGCCGTGGAGCAAATCGCCTTCATAGGGCGGCGTGACGGTCTTCTTCTTGATATCCGCCTCGCTCATCCCATTGGCGGCGAGGAAGGCGCGAAGGAATACGTAGGTCGAGCCGGCCGCGTGGACGCCGACATCGAGACCCTTGAGGTCTTGCGGCCTGGAAAGGAGCTTGGTCTTGGCGAGCGCGATCATGCCCATGGGGCTGCGCTGGTTGACGGCGGCGAGAGCTACGACCGGTACGGATTGCGAGCGCGCTATCACCAGCGTCGGCAGGTCGCCGAACCCGAAATCCGCATTCCCGGCGCCGACCACGCTGAGCGCCTCGGCGGACCCGGTGCCTTTTCGGATCTCCGTCACCTCGATGTCGTTTTCAGCGAAATAGCCCTTGTCGCGAGCAACGAAGAACATCGCGTGGTTGCCGCGCACGACCCAGTCGAGCTGCACGCTGACACGGTCGGCTGCATCGGCGGTGAGGGCAGCTGCCCCGACCAGGATTGCTGCAAGCGCCATTTTGAGCCCTCCTTTCATCAGTCACCGATTCTCGATGATGCGCAGATAGATCGCGGTCACGAGCAATACGATCAGTCCGAACAGGATGCGTCTCGCACCTTCCGGCATCTGCAAAATCGTCAGCAAGGTCGTCAGGATGGTGAGGATGAGCGCGCCGACAATGGTGCCGGCATAGCCGCCGCGGCCACCGAAGATCGAGGTGCCGCCGATCACGGCTGCCGCGACCGAGGGCAGCACCAGGGGCTCGGCGAGCGAGAGCGACGGCGATTTGATGAGCCCGATATAAAGAAGCCCGGTGATGCCGGCGAGGACTGCCGACAAGAGATAGAGAGTGACGATCACTTTCCAGTAGATGACACCAGACAGACGGGCCGCCTTCTCATTGTCGCCGACCGCATAGAGGAGCCTCCCGAAACCCGTCGAGTTCAGCGTGAAGATGATGAAGGCGGCGATGGGCACGAAGAGCAGGAGCGCGTTGGGAAAGCCATAGGTGATGCCGGTGGCGAGCCAGGCCAGGCTTTCGGGAACCTTGGCGCCCGAAGCGATCACGCTGCGCTGATAGACGAGGAGGCAGCCCGTGCCGATGAGGCTCGTTCCGAGCGTCATGATCAGGGGATGCACGCGAAAGACGCCGACACCTATGCCATTGGCGAGGCCGATGAGGAGAGCCGGGATAATGGCAATCATGATGGCCACCGCCGGATCGTGGAGTGCTGCCTGCGTCACCATGATGAAGGCGGCCATCGTCGCCACCGTGCCGACCGAGAGGTCGATGCCGCCGGTGAGCATGGTCATGGTCTGGCAGCCGGCGAGAATCGCGAGCGGTATGGCGAATCTCACCGTATTGGCGGCCCAGCGCTCATTGACGATGCCGGGCCGCAGTATCTGCAGGATTACGACGAGGGCCACGAGCAGGATGATCAGCGGCACCAGGGGCTGGTCGCTCATGAAGCGGCTGATGCGCCGGCCGAGAGAGACGTGCGATGTAGCGGCGATCTGATTCATCAGGTGCGACCTCGCAAGGCAATATAGGCGCCGGACATCACGACGATGACCATGATGGTGCCCTCGATGATGGCGGTCATATTGGGATCGACCGCGAGAAGCGTGAGATCGGTGCGCACCAGGCGCAGGATGAAAACCGCCACGATGGGACCGATGATGCCGCCGCGCCCGCCGCCCAGAGCGACGCCGCCGAGCACGACGGCGGCGACACTCGCGAGCAGATAGGGACCGGGAATAGGCGCCCCGATGCCAGTGCTCATGGTTAGGGTCAAGCCGCCCATCGCGCCGAACAGGCCGCCCATCGCATAGGCGAGGATCTTGGTTCTGGCAACCGGCACGCCGCTGCGAAAGGCCGCGAGCGGGTGGCTCCCGATGGCGTAGAGCGAAAGAGCAAGGTCCGAGAGCCTGAGCGGAATCCATACCAGAGCCAGGCAAATGACGAGGAGCAGGAGCGCCTTCGGCATCCAGGCGGCGATCACGTCTGGCACGCCCGGCGGCTGTATCGTGCCGATGATCAAAGACTTGAGCCACTCGGCGGCTCCGCCGCCCGGCGCCTCGAGGACGAGAAGGGCGGCACCCTGGAAGACGAAAAGCATCGCCAGCGTGACGACAATGTCGGGCACGCGGGTGATGACGATCAGGACGCCGTTGAGGGCGCCGAGCACAAAGCCCATGGCGAGCACGAAAGGCACGACCAGCAGGGCATATTCCTCGCCGGCGCCGTTCATCATCGAGGCCGCCGTGACGCTGGTCAGCGCCATCATCGAGGCGATCGACAAGTCGATGCCGCCGGCGATGACGACGATCGTCTGCGCCGCAACCGCAAAAGCGAAGGGCAGGGCCGCGCGCGCCAGCGAGCCGAAATCGCCCGAGCCGTAGAAGGGCTGGATCACTTTGGTGAAGACGAAGAGCAAGGCCAACAGCACGACAAGCGCCAGCACCCAGCCATGACGCGTGACGAGGCGGGTCATGGCGCGCTCGCGGGCGGGTTGGGACGATCGGCCAATATGCCGACGTCCTCCCTGGCGGTGCGCGCCAGGCCATAGGCGGCGCGCGTCAGGGCGGCCTCGTCGGCGATCTCGGCCGGCAGCACATCGACTACACGGCCGCCGAAGATCACGATGGCGCGGTCGCAAGCGATCTGGATCTCTTCGAGCTCGGATGTGTAGAACAGGATGGATTTGCCCTGGCCCGCGAGCTCGCGCAGTAGCCGGTAGATTTCCTGCTTGGTGCGAACATCGATGCCGCGCGTCGGATCGAAGCACAGGATGGTGCGCGCATCCGCCGCGATCCAGCGCGCGATGGTGACCTTCTGCTGATTGCCGCCCGACAGGCGCTGCACCTCGCGCTGGGCGCGCGTGTCGATCTGCAGCCGCTCGATCGCGCTCGTGACGCGCTTACTCTCGCGGCGCTTGTCGATAGGCCCCCAATTGCGCCAATGGGTGCTGAAGGGCAGCGCGATATTCTCGCGCACTGGTCGCTGCAGCAAGAGTGCCTCGGCGCGGTCGCCGGGCACATAGGCGATGCCGGCGGCAATGGCATCGGCGGGGCGATGGAATTGTGCGGGCTTGCCGTCGACTTCGATGCTGCCGCCGGATGCCGGCGCCGAGCCCGAGAGGACGGCAAAGAGCTCATCCTGGCCCTGACCTTCGAGCGCCACCACGCCCGCGACCTCGCCATTGGCGAGCTCGAAGGAAACATCATGCAGCTTGTTGCCGACGCTCAGATTGCGAACCGTGAGGCGGGGCTGAGCATTGGCAGGTTCGGGGAACTTGCTCGAGCGGCGCAAGGCTGCGCGGGCCTTCTCGATCCTGGCGCCGAGCATGAGCTCGACGATCTTTTCCTCTATGCCTGGCGCGATGTCGACGACGCCGACGGTTTCGCCGTCGCGCAACACCGTGGCGCGGTCGCAAAGGGAGGAGATTTCGATGAAGCGGTGGGAAATGAAGATGACGGACCGTCCGGCGCGGCTCTGCTGGCGCACCACGTCGAGCACTTTTTCGGCGAGATTGGCCGGCAGGGCCGCGGTCATCTCATCGAGAAGCAGCAAATCGGGCGAGATCGCCAGCGCCCGCGCCAGATCGAGAATGCGCAAGATGGCGAGTGGAATGTCGCGCGCCGTGTCGCGGATGTCGAGGCTCTCCACGCCGAGTTCGCGCACCCATTGGCGGAAGGGCTCGATCGGCGTGCGGGTGAGGCGGAGGTTGGATGCGACGTCGAGATCGGGGATGAGCGCCGGCTCCTGATAGACCGAGACGAGGCCGGCAAGCCGCGCTTCCGCCGGCGAGCGAATTTTGTGCTCCTTGCCGCGGATGAGGATGCGTCCCGCATTCGGCCTGATGGCGCCGGTCAGGATCTTGACGAGAGTGGATTTGCCGGCGCCATTGGCGCCCATCAGCGCATGCACCTCGCCGGGCCGCACGTTGAGCGATGCGTTGCGCAAGGCGGCGACGGCGCCATAGGACTTGGCGACGCCGGTGGCTTCGAGAAGCGGTTCTGTCATCAGATGCTGAGACGGATGCTCGGAGTCATTGAAGAGCGCTCCACGCGAAATCTTTACCCCCACCCATTTCCGTCATCCCGGCGAACGAGCGACCCACTCTCCATCATTCCCCTTCGCCCGCGCGGCACGCGAGGGAGAAGGTGGCCGAAGGCCGGATGAGGGCTCTTTCTCGAAGCAAGCAGAGATTTCACAAGCATTTGCTTTGCAGCCAAAGAGCCCTCACCCGCCCTGCGGGCACCCTCTCCCATTGCTTCGCAACAGGAGAGGGGGAAAACTAGAGGCGGCTCGCTCCCGCTCGTCCGATGTCACCTTTATTCACCTGGTCCCTTGCAGGCGACGATCTGTTCCTTTGTGTAGGTGGTCCAGTCGGGTATCGAGATGCTGACCGGCCATTCCGGGCTCAGCGTTGGATCGGCGGCGGCCTTGAGCTTGGCTTTTCCGTCATCCGTCGTGTTGTCCCAGAGCTGCGGCTCGACCAGCACGGTCTGCTGAGCGGGCTTCTTGCCCTCGAGAATCTGCAAAGCGAGCGTGACGCCGGCGCCGCCGATCGAACCCGGATTGGTGACGGCAGCGCCCTTCAGTCCTTCCACCGAACCGAGCTGGCCGACGAAACCGGCATTGTCGGCGCCGACCACCGGCACCAGCGGTGTCTGCAATTCGACCAACGCATCGACGATCACATTGTCGATGCCGGAGGTCCAGATGCCGTTGAACGGCGTGCCTGTCGCGATGAAATCCAGGATCTGCTGCTTGCCCTGGTCCTGCTGCCAGCCGGTGAAGACTTCGTGCACGACCTTGATGCCGGGGAATTCGGCGAGCGCCTTCTTGAAGCCCTTGTCACGGTCGCTGTCGGCGGAAGCACCGGCGGCGCCGCGCATATAGACGACATCGCCTTTGCCGCCCAAGCTCTGGAACAGCCATTTGGCGCCGAGATAGGCATATTCCTCCTGGTTGTTGGAGATGATGTAGGCGGTGGGCTCGGTAACCGTCTGGTCGACGGCGACGACCACGATGCCGGCCTTGGTCGCTTCCGCGAGCGCGTCCTTGATGCCGGCCGGATCCGCCGGATTGACGACGATCGCATTCACCTTGGCGCTGATCAGATTGCGGATGTCTTCGAGCTGCCCGGCCGCATCGGTATTGCGGTGGGCGATGTTGAGCTTGGCGACCTTGCCCGAAGCGAGCGCCTGCGCCTTGATAGCGCAAATCATCTCTTCGCGCCAGCCATTGCCTTGCACCGTATTGGACACACCGATCGTGTAGCTGCCCTGGGCGCCTGCCGCTGCCGCCGAAGCCATCAAGGCCGCGCCGGCAAGAAGCAGTTTCAGTTTTCTTGCATTTGGCATTGCTGTTTCCTTTCTCCCAAATGAACTAAGGTTATCGCATATGTGAATTCTCAAAGTTTAGCGAGCCGTCTTCAATTTTCCCCCCTCTCCCACGCTGCGCGCGGGAGAAGGGGAGTGATGGAGAAATGATCCATCATCATTTCACATACGGCCGCAGCACGTCGCGCGCCAGCATGAAGCCGCGCTTGATCGCCTCATCGCTGCCTTCGAATTTCCGATCCTCATGCTCGATGATGACCGGCCCATCATAGCCGGTCCGGTAAAGTCCTGAGAAGATGACGCTCCAATCGACCTCGCCCAGGCCCGGCATGCGCGGGACCTGCCAGCCCATGCCGGCCGAGAGGATGCCGCGCTCATAGAGCCCGTCCTTGTCGATCATGAGGTCCTTGGCATGCACGTGAAGCATATGCGGGCCGAATTCGCGGATGAAGCGCGCCTGGTCGATCATCTGCAAAACGAGATGCGAAGGGTCGTAGTTCATTCCGATGGCGCCTTCCCATGTTTCGAGAATGCGCCGCCAGATATAGGGGGAATAGGCGATATTGTGCCCGCCCGGCCATTCATCATAGCTGAAGATCATCGGGCAGTTCTCGAAAGCGAGCTTCACTCCATTGTCGCGCGCATGAGCGATGATGTCGGGCCAGACCTTGAGCGCTTCCTGCCAATTGTCATCGATGTGTTTCGATGCGTCACCGCCGCAGAAGGTGTTGACGACCGGAACACCCATATTGCCGGCGGCCACGATGACTTTCTTGAGATGATCGATGACGGCCTGGCGATGTGCGTGATCGGGATGGAGCGGGTTCGGATAATAGCCAAGGGCCGAGATGGCGAGGCCCATTTCGGCAAGGTCGGCGGCGATCTGCTTGGCTTGCGATGACGAGATCGTGGCCACATCGATGTGGCTCGTGCCGGCGTAACGGCGAGTGGCGCCTGAGGACTTCGGCCAGCAGGCGATCTCGAGCGCCTGGAAGCCGGAAGTGCTCGCCCATTGCGCGACGTCGCTCAGAGGCGTGTCCGGAAAAGGGGCCGTCAATATGCCAAGCTTCATCTATCCTCCCGTTTATCCCGTACTATGCCTGTTGCCATGCGCTATTCAACCGTCGCGCGGAATAGTTTCGCAGAAAAGAATTCACATCATTTTGAGGTGCCGCTCGAATGCGACTGGATCACGATGAGTTTGGATTGAGTTCAATCCAAACTCATGAACGTGATCGATTCCAATATTTTAGAGCGCGATTCTTGCGAAAAACCGGTGCCCACTTTTTCGCATCGCGCTCAGCGCATCTCGCTCAGATATTTGGCGTGGAAGCGGACATAGCCTGTTTCCACCTGCTTGAGATGGTTCTCGATCAAGTCGTGGAATTCCGGCAGCCGGTGAAAGGGAACGCCCGGATAGGCATGGTGCTCGGCATGATAGGGCATGTTCCAGGCGAGCCCGCGGACCAGCCGGTTGGTGATTGTGGTTCGGCTGTTTTCCAGCATGTTCGCGACGTAAGGACATCGGCCATGCTCGGCGAGGAGATAGAGCCTGAGGAAGGGCTGCCCGATGAGCGCCGGAATGATCCAGGCGAAGATGAGCGCGGGCGTTTGGAAATAGACGCTGAGGCCGATGACGGCGGCGTAGGCGATGAGCATCACGCGTGCCTCCATCCGCACCTTGCCAAGGCCCTTGGTCGGCACAAAGCCGTCGCGGCAGCGCCCGAGGGCGTTGACGGCAAGCGTCTTCAGATGCCCCCACCATACCGGCAGGCCGGACACGTGCACCGCATACTGCCAAGGTGTCTCGGGCTTGGCGAAGGTGAGCTCCGGATCCTTCTCGGGATCCTGGGTGAAACGGTGATGCGCGAAGTGGAAATAGCGGAACCAGTCGGCGGGAAGCGCCAGCATGAAGCTCGCGAGCCGCGCGACGCCTTCATTGAGCCAGGCGCTGCGGAAGGCCGTCTGATGGATCGCCTCGTGCAGCAAGGTGAACAGGAAGGCGATCAATATGCCCTGCGGGATCATCAGCAAAGGCCAGAATGGCACCTCGCCGGCGATGAGCGCGCCCAGGACTACAATGCTGCCGAAATGCAGGCCGAGAAGCGGCAGCCCCGGCAAGTCCAACTTTCCGGTCAGGTGATCGCGCTGTTCTTGCGACAGGGAAGTGATGATCTCGCGGTGGTCCATGGCTGAAGCCTAAGGCGCGGGTTGCCTTTCTTGAAACGAGGATCTCGGTCCCTATGATATGGCGGGCTTTTCCATTAATGCAATGACAGCACTTTCGCTGCTGAATAACGCCCTACAGGGGGAGCCCACTTTAACATGTCCCAACCTGACGCCGCAGCCACGCGCCATGCCGAAATCCTGATCCTCGGTGGCGGCATACTCGGCTGCTCGATTGCCTATCATCTGACGCGCGCCGGCAGGCGCAATGTGGTCATCCTGGAAAAAAGCGGCCTCACCCACGGCGCCAGCTGGCATGCGGCGGGCCTTGTTGGCCAGCTCCGCTCCTCGCGCAATACCACGCGGATGCTGAAATTCTCGGTCGAACTCTATGATCGGCTCGAGGTGGAGACAGGCCAGGCGATCGACTGGAAGAAATTCGGCTCCCTCAGGCTCGCCTGCTCGGATCAGCGCGAGATGGAGAATCGCCGTCTCATGACCATGGCGAAGAGCTTCGATCTGGAAATGCACTGGCTCTCGCCCCATGAGGCGCAGGAGCTGTTTCCGCTCATGAGTACGGAGGATGTGCGTTCCGCCATCTATATCTCGAGCGACGGCTATATCGATCCGGCGAGCGTCACGCAGGCCTTGGCGAAAGGCGCCAAGGACAAAGGCGCAAAGATCGTCATCGGCGAACGCGCCTTGGACTTCAAGGTAGAAAATGACCGCATCACGCGGATCGAGACGGACAAGGGCGCCTGGACCTGCGATCTTTTGGTGAACGCCTGCGGCATGTGGGGGCACGAAGTGGGCAAGCTCGCTGGCGTGCGCATTCCCTCATTCGCGGTCGAGCACCAGTATCTCATCACGGATCCCATTCCGGATGCGCCCAAGCGCATGCCGACCATGCGCGACCCCGATCATCTGGTCTATTACAAGCCGGAAGTAAGGGGGCTCGTGGTCGGCGGATATGAGCCCGACACCGTGCCATTCGCGCAAACCGGCATTCCGCGGGAATTCGCGCAGGAGCTTTTGCCCAGCAACTTCGATCGCTTCGAGCAGCTTGCCAGGCTCGCCGCCAAGCGCACGCCGATCATCAACCAGGTCGGCGTGCGGCAATTGCTGAACGGCCCCATTCCCTATTCGGCGGACGGCGACTTCGTGATGGGCAAGGCGCCGGAACTCGACAACTACTTTGTCTGTGCCGGCTTCCTCTATGGCATTGCCGCTGGGGGCGGCGCCGGGCGCATGATGGCGGAATGGATTCTCGAGGGCAGGCCCAGCCTCAATCTTTGGCCGCTGGATATAAGGCGCTTCAGCTTCCATCACGCGACTCGGCACTTTATGTATGCGCGCGCGGTTGAGCTCTACGGCAGTCATTACAAATTCGCTTTTCCAGCGAAGGAACATGAGACGCGGCGCGGCATCCGCCGCTCACCGCTCTATGAAACGCTCAAAGCCCGCGGCGCCGTGTTTGGCTCGCGCGGGGGATGGGAACGGCCAAACTGGTTCGCGCCGGCATCGAGCGAGCCCAAGGACGAGCCCGATTTCGACCGCGCCAGAACCAACTGGTTCAAGCATGTTGGCGAGGAGCACCGAGCCGTGCGCGAGCGGGTAGCGCTGATCGACCAGACCTCGTTCTCCAAGTTTGAGCTCATTGGGCCCGGCGTCGTAACCTTCCTGCAGCGGATCGCTGTCTCCAACATGGATCGTCCGATCGGCAGCGTCATCTATACCCAGCTGTGCAACGAGCGCGGCGGGATCGAGTGCGACCTCACCTTCACGCGGCTTGCCGCCAACCGCTACTACTTCGTCACCGGCGCGGCGTTCGGAAAGCATGATGCGCACTGGATCGAAAGTCATATGCCTCGAGACGGGTCGGTGCACTTGATCGATGTGACGTCGGCGCGGGCCGTGATCAATCTCTGTGGTCCCAGGGCGCGCGATGTCCTGGCAACGGTCGCCGAAGAAGATGTCTCCAATGCCGCGTTTCCGTTTGCGACCATGCGGGAGATCACGCTCGGCGCGGCGCCGGTGCGCGCCATACGCATCGGCTATGTCGGCGAGCTCGGCTTTGAATTGCATATGCCGACCGAATATGCCGCCCATGTCTACGAGCTGTTGCGTGAAGCGGGCGAGCCGCACGGGATCGCCGATGCCGGCTATCGCGCCATCGAATTCTCTGCGCATGGAGAAGGGTTATCTTTATTGGTCGAGTGACGTCACGCCCGACTACACGCCCCTCGAGGCCGGCCTCGGCTTCCGCGTGAATTTCAACAAGGGCGACTTCGTCGGCCGCACGGCCTTGCTGCGGCAGCGCGAGCAGGGCCTCACGCAGCGCCTCGTGAGCTTCGCGCTCGATGATCCTCTGCCGCTCTATGGCGGTGAAGCCGTGATGATCGGGGGCAAGGTGGTCGGCGTCACCAGCGGGGGCAATTTCGGCTATACGGTCGGCCACGCCATCGGCTATGGCTATCTGCCTGCCGATCTGATCGAGCGCGCAACGGTGGAGATCGAGGCCTTCGGGCAGGTCAGCAAGGCGCACATCTCGACCCAGCCGTTCTATGATCCCGAGAAATCTGCGGCTGAAGGCTTGAAGGAGGCGAGGGATGATCATCGGCGCCGACCGCAGCGATGCATTGGCCGCGCTCAAGGACATCGAACTGTTCCAAGGCGTAGCGGCGGACGGCATCCGGCTGGACCGCCTCGGCGGCCTCACCAACCGCAACTTCCGGATCAATTCGCCGATCGGGCGCTACGTGCTGCGCATTCCGGGCGCCGGCACCAGCGAATATATCAACCGCAGGAATGAAGCTCATGCGGCGCGCGTGGCGGCGAAGGCCGGGGTCAACGCGGAGGTCCTGCATTTCGATGAAAACAGCGGCGTGATGCTATGCCGGTTCATCGACGGCGCAGCCACGCTGAATGCGGAACGGTTCAAGGATCTGGGATCGGTGCGCCGCTCGGCGCAGGCCCTGAAGCGGGTGCATGACTGCGGCACGGCGTTTCTCAATCGCTTCGAGCTCTTTGCGATGGTGGACGAGTATCTGGATGTTCTCACCAGAAAGGACGCGCCTTTGCCGCAGGGCTACCACGATGTGAAGCGCGAGGCCGAGGCCGTCCGCCAGGCGCTGAATACCCGGCCGCTGCCGATCAAACCCTGCCACTGCGATCCGCTGGCAGAGAACTTCCTCGACACCGGAGAGCGCGTCTTCGTCATCGATTGGGAATATGCCGGCAACAACGATCCCATGTGGGATCTGGGCGATGTGTCGGTCGAGGCCGCATTCGGGCCGGAGCAGGATGAAGCGTTGCTGGAGGCTTATTTCAGCGGCAGGGCTCCGGCCGCCGCGCGCGGCCGGATGGTGCTCTACAAGGCGATGTGCGATTTGCTTTGGACCCTGTGGGGCATCATCCAGCACGTGAACCAGAACCCGGCGGACGACTTCTGGGCCTATGCCGTGAACCGCTTCGAGCGTTGCAAGAACCTGATGGGCGCCGCCGAGTTCGGTGGACACTTGCAGGCGGTGAGGGATGGCTAGCGCGCGTCGCCCGCGCCGGCTTGATGTCACCGGCTTGATTCGTCCGCCGCGGGCGCCGAGGCATCGTTTGCCCATTGACCCAGTTTGAAGTCGCCGCCAGTGATCTCATAATAGTCGCCGGCATCGTCACAGAAGATATGGCCCGCGAGCCTGAGGCCGGTCGGGCCGTCGATGGCGCCGGCGGCGATCGCGGTGTAGTCGCGCCCGTCGCCCTTCCAGAACAGGGTCGAGCCGCAATCGCCGCAGAATCCCCGCCGCGCCGTGT
The DNA here is from genome assembly GCA_963841765.1 of uncultured Alphaproteobacteria bacterium. Taxonomy (GTDB): domain Bacteria; phylum Pseudomonadota; class Alphaproteobacteria; order Rhizobiales; family Aestuariivirgaceae; genus Taklimakanibacter. The sequence continues at coordinate 177,198 of CAWJDZ010000022.1, read as the reverse complement.
CGCTCGAGCGGTACCATTTGAGCCCCCGCGTTTCGGTGAGTTTGAGATATTCATCCTTGACGCCGGTGGCCGACATGTAGTTGCCGGTCTGCTTGCGGCACTGATGGCAGTGGCACGCGATGACTGGCCGCAACGGACCGGTCACCTTGAACTTCACCGCCCCGCACATGCAGGATCCCGACTTGTGCTCGCTCATGCGGCTCTCCTGAATGAGGTGCTCAATGCCTTTATATGCTGGGGATTGGTGCCGCAGCAGCCGCCGAAGATGCTGGCGCCTGTCTTCTGCCAGTCGCGCGCATGGGCGACGAGCGCCTGGGGCTCGATGATGTCGACGAATTGCCAATCCGGCATCTTGAAGAAGCCGCTTTCGGGATAGGCGCCGAGAGGACCCTTCCAGGTCTCGCGGACGATCTCGAGCGCGCGACCCACATGATTGGGCAGCGTGTGCATGATGCAAATGACGTCGGCGCCCGTTGCGGCAAGCGCTTTGACGATGTCTTCGAGCGGCCGATCGGGGCGCGCGAAACCGCTGAGCTTGCCGTCGTCGCGCGGCTCCGTCGCTATGCCGACCCATACCGGCAGGCCGGTTGCGACGGCCGCTTCCGTAGCCCATAGCGAATAGTCGGCGTCGCGCATCATCTCCATCATGATGAGATCGACGCCGGCATCGGCCATGCTCTGCGCCTTGCGGCGCATCAGCGCCTTGGCATCCGTCTCGCTCCATTCCCGGTATTTCCTGACCCGGTCGGCGCCGGGCTCCATCGGCCGCATCACGGAGAAGGAGCCGGCGACCGCCACGCGTCCATCCGCGGCTTCGCGTGCGATCTTCACGGCCTCCTTGTCGATGCGGACCACGTCCTCGTCGCGCCCGAGCGCATTGAAAAGGAGCGGACTGGTCGGATAGGTGTTGGCGGTCACGATCTCCGCCCCGGCGGCGATGTAGTCTTCATGGACGCAGCGCACGACGGCCGGATGGGTGAGATTGGCTTCCGCGCACCAGGTCTCGGTGGCCATGGGCACGCCGCGGCTCTGTATGTCGGTGCCGGTGCCGCCATCGATGATGACGATGTCGCCCTTGGCGAGCTTCTTGGCGATGCGGTCGTAGCTCATGCGGAAATTCCGTCAGGTTGATGCGCCTTGCGGAAGGCGCGCATATGGAACTGCATCTGCTCTCGCTCATAGGCGAAATGCCGCCCGACAGGACAGGCCCGCCTGGCGAGGCAGCCGCCGCCCATGCAGTCGGTTCCTTTGGACGAAGCGATATGATCGATGCAGCGGGGCACGTCATAGTCTGTACCGGAGAAGGCGCCGACGGGACAGGCGCTGAGGCAGGGCTTGCTTTCGCAGGTCTCGCAGGGATGAGCGCCGGGGGACGCCGGCGGCAGGTCGAAAGCAACCGGAAACAGGAGCGCTGCGCGGAAAGCATGCCAGAGCCCATAGACCGAATGGATGTTCATGCCGAGCGGCGAGACATGGCCGGCCTTGGCGCGCCTGGCCCAGGTGAGGAAGGGAAGGGGCGGCTTGTCGAACGGATAGACGGCGCGCGCATCGAGATCGCGCGCCAGCCGGCCGATGACCTCCCGGCACCAGTCGTCCATGAGATCGCGCTCAGGCTCGCGCTCACGCGCGAAACGGCGGAACATGCCGGGTCCGGCATTGCCAATGAGGATGACGAACTGTGTGCCGGCCGGAACGCGGTCTTCCGCCCTTGGCGCGAACCAGCCCAAAGCGGCGAAGCTTTCGCGCCTGATGGCATTGAGCACGGGGTGTTCCATAGGGGCTGAATTTAGCCCCTGCCGGGACATAGGCAAATCGATGCTTGCGGCCGGTTCCAGGCTGCGCGCGACCGCCGCCCTACTTAAACCACCTTGGATCGCCAGGCCGCATGACCTCGCGCGGCAGCTTGATGTCGTGTTTGGCGCGGATGAGATCGTCGATCGCCTCCGGTATGTATTCCGGATAATAGGTCGAAAGGATCTCCCTCTTCTTCGCCGTGGCGCGTTCGACGATGTCGGGCTTGCCCGCCTCGTTCCATTCCTTGGGACTCATCCGGTTGCCGAGCGCCGGATAGATATATTCCTTCTGCATCAGCGAGAGCGTCTGGTCGTGGCCGAGATAATGCCCCGGTCCCTCGATGCAGACATTGCGCGATGACATCGAACGACAAGCGTCTCGTCATTGACTTCGATGCCCCGCACATTGCGGTTGATCGAGCCCAGCATGTCATTGTCGATGAGCAGGCTCTCGAGGCAGAAGCCCAGGAGCGAGGCATGCATGCCCGCACTTTCATAGAGGAGGTTGATGCCGGTCATCGCTGCGAGCGAGGCGGTGACGCCCTTTTCATAGCCCGCCTGGACATCGGGCAACTTTGAATCGCACATGCCGGCGGCCGAGCCGACGGTGAGGCTTGTAGAAATGGCCCATCTGCGCGCAGGCCGCGGTGATCAGCGCCTGTTCGCCCGAGCCGCCCGACATGGCGCCGGTGCGCAAGTCGGAGACGAAAGGCCACGGTCCCCAGATGGCCATGGCGCCCGGCTTGATCGCATTCACATAGGCAAGGCCGGCCAAGCATTCGGCGACCGCTTGCGACGACAGTGCCGGCAAGGGCCGCCGGCGATGTGGCGCCGGCCTGTGCGGCGGACAGAAGCAGCACCGGCATGCCGCCGCGCACCGCCACTTCGAGGCAGCGGCAGGCGTCCTCGGCAAATTTCATCGGCGGCACGACGAAGCAGTTGGATTGCGAGACGAAGGGCCGCGCCCGCCATTTCTCCTCGCCGCCCGCGACATAGTGCAGCATCTCCAGGCACTTCGGCGACATGCTCGGGCGCCACCATGCTGGTGCCGACATGCTTCGACGTGCCCGCCATGCAGGCATACATGGTGTTGATATCGAGATCATGCCCGGTCAGCATGTCGCGCGCCGTGATCGGGCGCTGGATAGAAATGGATGTGCTCGCACAGATCGACGATGCGGGCGCAGTCATAGAGATCGGCGAGCACTAGAATTCGCGGTAGGTCCGCGTCTCGACATCGACGATATGGACGGCAGCCCCGGCGGTGCCGAAATAGACCTTGTTGCCCCAGGGCTCCATGTCGTGCTTGGGATCGCGGCCATAGAGGACGAATTCGCGTGCGCAGTTAGCCAGCGTGTCCTCGATGAGGGCGCGCGGGAAGCAGAGCCGTCCGTGCGCGCTCATGAAGGCAGCCCTTGGCGGTCAACACTTCGATGCAGGAAGGGATGGCCTGGGCGAGGCCGACTGTTTCGAGGAGCTCCAGGGCCGTCTCATGGATGCGCTCCATGTCGCGCTGGCTGAGTGGCTTGTATTGGCCGCCTTCCATGCCGGGGCGGACGGCTGCTTCTTCCCGCGGTATGGGCCGTGCACGGAGCGCCTTGCGCGCCTCGCGGCCGCCGCGCCTGCGTGAAATTTCCTCGACAGCCGTCATGAATGCTCCTCGGCGCGGATCCGCAAACTCTGCGCCACTCTGAATCGGGCGGAATGTGCTCTTTTTGAGGGGAAACCGAAAGCCTCAATCTTGTTGAGTGACGGGTGAGGAAAATTCACCAAAAACTTGCCAATGTTCCAGGCTGATCCCCTTAACACCCATCTTTTCAATCTGTTATAGAGGGGCCACTTGATTTTCTGGTGAATTGACTTGCCCCGTCGCGATCTTCCTCCCTTGCGCGCCCTGACCGCTTTCGAAGCCGCCGCCCGGCTCGGCTCCTTCCGGCTGGCGGCAGCCGAGCTCGGCATCACCCGGTCTGCCGTCAGCCATCAAGTCAAGGCGCTGGAGCAGCACTTAAGCCTCCAGCTCTTCAAGCGCGATGCGCGGCGCGCCGAGCTGACGCAAGCCGGTCATGCCTATTTCCCGCCGGTGCGCGACGCCTTCGACCAGATCGAGGCCCAGACCCGGAACTTGCGGCCTGCGGTCGCTGACAATGAACTGACCATCCAGGTCTATGTGACGGTGGCGCTGAAATGGCTGATCCCGCGGCTCCATGATTTCGAGCGCCGCTATCCCGACATGAAGGTCAAGCTATCGACCGCCTATTTCGACTGGGAATTCGATGAGACGAATGTCGATTGCGGAATTCGTGCTCGCACGCAACAAGTCGCCCGGCCACCATTACCACCCGCTGTTCCGCTCGCTGCTGACACCCGTCTGCTCGCCCGACCTGCTCAAGGGGGCGAATGCGCATCAAGACCCCGGCCGACCTCAAGAAGCACAAGCTGCTTTATGTCTATACCGCCGAGGAGGACTGGCGCCTCTGGCTCGAAGCGAGCGGGCGTCAAGGATATCGAGCTCTCCGACCGGCTCGCCTTCGACAGCTATATCCTGGCGCAGGAGGCAGCGATCGAGGGCCGCGGCCTGGCCATGACCATTGGCCCCTTTGCCACCGACGAGATCCGCATGGGCCGGCTCGTTCAGCCTTTCTCTCTTCTCGTGCCGCACCGCCACCGCTGGCAGTTCGCCTGCAAGGCGGAAGACAAGCTCAAGCCCAAGATCAAGCGCTTCGAGGAATGGCTGGTGAAGCAGGTCGCCGCCGATCCCAATCTCGCCCCTTACCGCTAATCCGGATGGAAATGCAATGACCGACGCCTCTGCTCGAAACCTCCCAGTCCCACGCGCCGCCGCCGCGAAGGCGCGACGCGGCGATGCCGCCCATGCGTCCAAGACGATCGCCCAGCTGCCGCGCCGCAAGAGCATGCGCCGATTCCCGCCCATGGAGATCATCTCAGGCGATGAGGTCGAAGCGATCCATGAGGCCTCGCTCACGGTGCTCGAGGAGATCGGCATGGATTTCATGCTGCCCGAGGCGTGCGATCTCCTGCGGGAAGCGGGCGCCAGGATCGAGGGCGAGCGGGTGCGCTTCGACCGCCATATGATCGAGGAGCTGATCAGGACAGCGCCCCAGAATTTCACGTTCCATGCGCGCAATCCCGAAAACAGCTTTCAGGTCGGCGGCGACGGCAATGACTTTCGGAACCGTCGGCAGCCCGCCCAACAGTGCCGATATCGACAATGGAAGGCGGACCGGCAACCACGCCGACTACCGCAATTTCCTCAAACTCGCGCAGTATTTCAACTGCATCGGCTTCATCGCGGGCTATCCGGTCGAGCCGATCGATATCCATGCCTCGATCCGCCATCTCGAGGCTTTGCGCGACATGGCGGTTCTGACCGACAAGCCGTTCCATGCCTATTCGCTGGGCAAGGAGCGCATTTGCGACGGCATCGAGATCGCCCGCATCGCGCGCGGCATCACGGCCGAGCAGCTCGAAAGCGAGCCCTCGCTCTTCACCATCGTCAACACCAATTCGCCCGCTCAAGCTCGATGCGCCGATGCTGCGCGGCATCTTGGAAATGTCGTCGAAGAACCAGATCGTCTGCGTGACGCCCTTCACGCTCGCGGGCGCCATGGCGCCGGTGACGGTCGCCGGCGCGCATCGTCGAGCAGAACGCCGAGGCCCTCGCCGGGCTTGCCTTCACTCAGCTCGTGCGCAAGGGTTCGCCGTTCATCTATGGCGGCTTTACCTCGAATGTCGACATGAAGTCGGGAGCGCCGGCCTTCGGCACACCCGAATATATGAAGGCCTGTATCGTCGGCGGCCAGATGGCGCGGCGCTACAAGGTGCCCTACCGCACCTCCAACACCTGCGCCGCCAATGCCGTCGATGCCCAGGCCGCCTATGAGAGCGTCTTTTCGCTCTGGGGCGTCACCATGGGCGGCGGCAATTTCATCATGCACGGGGCGGGCTGGCTCGAAGGCGGCCTGGTGGCGGGCTTCGAGAAATTCGTCCTCGACTGCGACCTGATCCAGATGGTGATGGAGTTTCTCGAACCGCTTGCCACCGATCCACGATGCGCTCGGGATCGACGCCATCCGCGAAGTCGGGCCGGGCGGGCATTTCTTCGGCGCCGCCCATACGCTGGCCCGATATGAGACGGCCTTCTATGCGCCGATGATCTCCGACTGGCGCAACAACCAGCAATGGCTTGCCGCGGGCAAGCCCGAGGCCTGGCAGAAGGCCAACCAGCTCTACAAGCAGGCGCTTGCCGATTATCGGGAACCCGCGATGGATGCCGGCGTGCGTGCCGAGCTCGACGACTTCGTGGAGCGCCGTAAGCGCGAAGGCGGCGCACCGACGGATTTCTAGTTCGGCCCCGGGCGAGCGTGAGGGCGATTCAACATCAAGCCATCGTGTTTGTGAGTATGTTATGACTACCCATCAACCGTCATCCCGGCGAAAAGCCGGGATCCATTGAATACGTGCAACGCGAGCAGCGCTGCCCGCTTGTTCTTATTCAGGAGGCCCCGGCTTTCGCCGGGGTGACGTTCTTTCGCCGGGGATGACGGGCCTAGAACATGAATCAGTTTCTCAACATCGCAGCCGAAGTTGCTGAAGCGATTCAGGAAAAGCGCCCCGTGGTGGCGCTTGAATCGACCATCATCGCGCATGGCATGGCCTTTCCGAAGAATGCCGAGACGGCGCTTGCGCTCGAGCAGATCATTCGCGACGAGGGCTGCGTGCCGGCGACGATCGCGGTCCGCGCCGGCAAGCTCAAGGTCGGGCTGTCGCCAACCGAGATCGAGACGCTCGCGCGCAACGGCGCTTCCATCGCCAAGCTCTCGACCAGGGACCTGCCGCATGCCGTGGCGCTGGGACGCGACGGCGCCACTACCGTCGCATCGACCATGCGGATCGCCGCCTTTGCCGGCATCAAGCTCTTCGCGACAGGCGGGATCGGCGGCGTGCACAGGGGCGCCGCCGAGAGCTTCGACATTTCAGCCGACCTGGGCGAACTGGCGTTGAGCGCCGTGGCGGTCGTCACCGCCGGCGCCAAGGCCATTCTCGATCTGGCTTTGACGATCGAAAGGCTCGAGACCTTGGGCGTGCCCGTCGTCGGCTATGGCACATCTGATTTTCCGGCCTTCTATTCGCGCTCGAGCGGGCTCAAATGCCCCATGCGGGTCGACCGGCCGGAGCAACTGGCGCGGCTCATGAAGGCGAAATGGGACATGGGGCTCGAGGGTGGCATCGTCGTCGCCAATCCCATCCCGCCCGAATACGAGATACCCGCTTACGAGATCGCGCCGATCATCGAAAGGGCGGTCGCCGAGGCGCGGGAAGAGAAGGTGGACGGCCGCGACGTGACCCCCTTCCTGCTTGCGCGCCTTGCCCGCGCCACTGCCGGCCGGTCGCTCACCGCCAATATCGAACTGGTCAAGAACAATGCCCTTGTTGCTGCCCGAATTGCCAAAGCCCATGCGGAGCTCCCATGACCCTTACCGACAATGAAATCCGTCACCGTTCGCGCGGCCGTGGCCGGAGGCCGGACGCCAAGGACCAGAAGATCCCGCAGCTTCCCTTCGCGCAGCCGAGGCTGACGCTCGAGCCCTCGCGCATCCTCGGCGACGATCAGATCGAGACGATTCACAACCGTTCGCTCGATGTCCTCGAGGAGATCGGCATGGATGTCCTCAACAAGGAGGCGATCCGGATCTACGAAAAGGCTGGCGCCAAAGTCGATGGCGAGCGGGTGCGCATCGGCCGCGACATCGTGGCGGAGGCGTTGAAGACACCGCCCTCCGAATTCACTTTCCACGCCCGCAACCCGGCGCACACGATCCAGATCGGCGGCAAATGGATCGCTTTCGCACCCGTGGGCGGTCCGCCCAATTGCTCCGACATGGACAGGGGCAGGCGGCCCGGAACGCTCGAGGACAACTCCAATTTCATCCGCCTGGCGCAGTTCTTCAATTGCATCCATACCGCGGGCGGTGGCTCTGTCGATGCGCTCGATGTACATGCCTCGGTGCGCCACCTCCATATCATGCGCAACAAGGTCAGGCTCTCCGACAAGATCCTCTATACGATCTCGACCGGCAGGGCCCGGCTCTTCGACGGCATGGAGATCGCCCGCATGGCGCGTGGGCTTACGCCCGACCAGTTCCTGAAGGAGCCGTCCTGCTACACGGTGATCAACACAAATTCGCCGCTCAAGCTCGACGATCCCATGGGGATGGGCATTATCGAGATGGCGCGTCATAACCAGGTGGTGGTCTGCACGCCTTTTACTTTGGCGGGCGCGATGGCGCCGGTGACGATCGCTGGCGCCCTTGTCGAGCAGAATGCCGAGGCCCTGGCAGGGCTTGCTCTCTCGCAGCTCGCCAATCCGGGTGCACCCTTCGTCTATGGCGGCTTCACCTCCAATGTCGACATGAAATCGGGAGCGCCCGCCTTCGGCACGCCCGAATACATGAAAGCCTGCATCGTCGGCGGGCAGCTAGCGCGCCGCTACAAGCTGCCTTACCGCACCTCCAACACCAATGCCGCCAATATGGTCGATGCCCAGGCGGCCTATGAGAGCGTCTTTTCGCTGTGGGGCGCCATCATGGGCGGCGGCAACCTGATCCAGCATGCGGCAGGGTGGATGGAAGGCGGCCTCGTTGCCTCTTATGAGAAGTTCGCCCTCGATGCCGATCTTCTGCAGATGGTGATGGAATTCCTGAAGCCTCTCGATTTCTCCGAAGATGCGTTGGGCCTCGATGCGATCCGCGAAGTCGGGCCGGGCGGTCATTTCTTCGGCGCCCAGCACACCCTCGCTCGCTACAGCTCTGCTTTTTATGCGCCGATCATTTCCGACTGGCGCAATTTCAGCCAGTGGCAGGCCGCGGGCAGCCCGCAGGCCTGGCAGAAGGCCAATGATGTGTGGAAGCGGGCGCTTGCCGAGTATCAGGAGCCGCCGCTCGATCCCGCCATTCTCGAGGAGATCGACGCCTTTGTCGCGCGCCGCGAAAAGGAGGGCGGCGAGAAGACGGATTTCTGAATTCGGCCTCACAAATTCCGCGTGCGATGCGCGAAGCCATGAAGTGGTCTTCAGCCCTTCCAGACCACCGGGAACCAGTCTTCGCGCAGGCGCTGCCCGTCTTTCATGTCATGGCCCGGATAGGGCGGTGACGTGCGCCCCGGTCGTGGGACATAGTGAGCGTCATCGCCGACCCAGCGCATGGAGAAAGCGCGCCGCCTGCGGTCGGAATTGTTGCCGCGGGCGCCATGCACGGTCTTGTAGTGGAAGGCGACCGCATCACCGGGCTCCATCTGCCATTCGAGCACCTTGTATTTCCCAGGCTCCGCATCGGGATCGGGCACCGGGATATAGTCGTGCTCGCCGGCGTAGAAATTCTGCTCCGACAGCCAGCGCACCGGCAAAACCATCTTGGGCCATTTATGCGAGCCCGCGATGCAGCGAAGGGCCGCTTCCTTGACGGGCTCGACCGGCACCCAGAAGCTGACCGTCTGCTCGCCATCGACGAAATAATAGGGCGCGTCCTGATGCCAGGGTGTGGGCTTGGAGGTGCCCGGTTCCTTGACCAGCACGTGATCGTGGAAGATCTGCGCACTCTTCGACTGCATCAGCGCAGCCGCGGCTTCGCCTGCGGGTGACTTGCGGATCACATCGGAGAATTCCGGGATGCGTTCCCAATTGCAGTAGTCGTCGAAGAAGCGGCCGCCTTCGCCGGGCTTGAGGTTCTCGGCCGCATACTGGCTGGGCTGGCGCATATTGCGCTCGATGCCATCGCTGATCACCGGCACCCAATCCTTGAACAGCCCCTTGATGCAGACGGCGCCGTCACGCTGGTAATCGGCGGTCTGCTCAGCGCTCACATATTTGCTCATCCTATCCTCTTCGGCGCCTGCGCCTTTCGCCACCGTCGGCTTCCGGCGGTGAGATAATCTTGGGTTCGGGGAATTTCACTTCGCGGCTGAGATTGGTGAAGGGGGCGGTCTTGTGCGGAATAGCCATCGCCTCGACGAAATGCTGCTGGAACAAGGGTTCGACCGCTGTCTCGATCTTCTCGATGCGGCGCACCACCTGCTCGATCTCATCGCGCGCCTTGCTGTTGAGCAGGGCGATGCGCGCCCCCGTGCCCGCGGCATTGCCGGCCGACTGCACCTTGTCGAGCGGGCAATCGGGAATGAGCCCCAGGATCATCGCGAATTTCACATCGATATGGCTGCCGAATGCGCCGGCCAAGCCGGATGCGATCGACATGGTCGATGCCGAGCTTGTCCATAAGCAGCCGCGTGCCGGCATAAAGAGCGGCCTTGGCGAGCTGGATGGCGCGCACGTCGTTCTGGGTGACCGCGATGAAGGGCTCGCCCTCGCGCACCACATAGTTGAACGTGCGCTTATGCGGCCTGATGCGTGGCTGAGCGCTGGGCCATCGCGCCATCGACCAGCCCGTCCTGGTTGATGATGCCGGAGAGATACATTTCGGCGATGACCTCGATGATGCCCGATCCGCAGATACCGGTGACGCCGGTCGATGCTACGGCTTGCTCGAAGCCCGGCTCGTCCGACCACAGGTCGCAGCCGATGACGCGATAACGCGGCTCGAGAGTCTCGGGGTCGATGCGGATGCGCTCGATGGCGCCCGGTGCCGCACGCTGGCCGCAGGTGATCTGGGCGCCCTCGAAGGCAGGGCCGGTCGGCGAGGAGCAGGCGAGGATGCGATGCTTGGAGCCGAGCACGATCTCGGCATTGGTGCCGACATCGACGACGAGCATGTTGTCTTCGGAATATTGCGGCGATTTCCGACAGCACGACGCCCGCCGTGTCGGCACCCGACATGGCCGGCGATGCAGGGCAGCACATAGACATAGGCGCCGGGATTGAGGTCGAGGTCGAGCTCGCGCGCCGGGCGCGTCATCGCGAGGCCGGTGGCGAGCGCGAAGGGCGCCCCGCCGAGCTCGGTCGGATCGATGCCGAGGAAGCAGGTGATGCATCACTGGATTGCCGACGAGCACGGCCTCGAGAATGTCGCTCAGTCGATTCTCGGCTTCCTGCCGCGACCTGCGCGGCGAGCGTGTTCAGCGCCTCGCGCACCGCCGCGGTCATTTCCTTTTCGCCGCCCGGATTCATCATCACATAGGAGACGCGGCTCATCAGGTCTTCGCCGAAGCGGATCTGCGGATTCATGAGGCCCGAGGAGGCGACGACCTCGCCGGTCGAGAGATCGGTACAGATGGGCCGCGATGGTGGTCGAGCCGACATCGACGGCGAGGCCGAAGGCGCTGTCGTGGTAGCCCGGCCAGATCGCCGTGACGACATTGCCGCCGCCCGGCGGACGCGAGATAGACCGCGACGGTGATTTTCCACTCGCCTTGGCGCAACATCTTCTGCAGGTTGCTGGATGATGGCGAGATTCGCAGGAGACATTGGTGACACCCCATTGCTCCTCAAGCGCGCGATAGACGCGCTCGAGGTCGGAGGAGGGCTTGTGCATGTCGGGCTCCTCCACCTCGATGATAATGGAGGCGGGTCGCCGGGTTGCATGTCGATGGCGCGCGCCTCGGCGCGCTTGCGCACCACCTGCTTGTGCACCTGGCTTTCGGGCGGCACGTCGATGACCGCATCGCCGAGGAGCTTGGTCTGGCAGGAAAGCCTGCGCCCGGCGATGAAGGCCGCGCTTGTCGTCATAGCGCTTCTCGACGGCGGAGAACTCGGAGAGATGCGCGACGCTCGACCTGATGCCGTGCTTGGCGAATTCGCCTTCGCCGATGGTGATCTGGCAGCGCCCGCAAATGGCGCGGCCGCCGCAGACGGAATCGATATCGACGCCGAGCGAGCGCGCGGCCTGGAGCACCGGCGTGCCGATCGGGAACCGACCGCGCTTGCCGGACGGCGTGAAGACGATCAGCGCATCGGTCTTGGTATCCGACATATCACCTAACCGCGGCGCCGGCGCCGCTCCTCGCGCGCCCGCCGGCGTGCTTCGACATCTTCGCCCGAAGCGCCCGGCAATCCGTCGCCGACAGCCTTGGCCACCGCGGGCGGCGTCGACATTTCACGGAACTTGTTTGTCCAGAACTTTGCAATTCCGGTCGGTGCCGTTGAGCACATTGGCCGCCGAGGATAGCATGCATGTCCTCATCATGCAGCGGGTTCATGATCGCCGACGTCATGCCGTGCGATGCCGCCATGGCGAGGAAATAACCGGTCAGCACGCGCCGGTTCGGCATGCCGAAGGCGATGTTGGAGGCACCGCAGGTGGTGTTGACCTTGAGCTCCTCGCGCAGGCGCCGACCAGGCGGAACACCTGCTGGCCGGCAGTTCCCATGGCGCCGATCGGCATGACCAGCGGATCGACGACGACGTCTTCGGGCTTGATGCCGTAATCGGCGGCGCGCTGGACGATCTTCTTGGCCACCTCGAAGCGCACATCGGGATCTTCCGAGATGCCGGTCTCGTCATTGGAGATAGCGACGACCGCGTACATTATATTTGGCGACGAGCGGCAGGATGGCTTCGAGCTTCTCTTCCTCGCCGGTCACCGAATTGACCAGCGGCCGGCCCTTGGCGGTTTCGAGCCCGACCTTGAGCGCCGCCGTCACCGATGAATCGATGCACAGCGGCAGGTCGGTGACCGACTGCACGATCTCGATCGTCTGCTTGAGGAGTGGCGGCTCGGTCTCATTGGGATTGACCGCGGTGACGCCCGGCATTGACGTCGAGGACATTGGCACCGGCCTCGGTCTGGGCAAGTGCGTCCTTGATGACCGTCTCGAAATTGCCGGCCTGCATTTCGGCCGCAAGCTTCTTGCGGCCCGTCGGATTGATACGCTCGCCGATGACGCAGAAAGGCCGGTCGAAGCCGATGAAGAACTGCCTTTTTGGCGGAAGCGATAAGGGTCTGGGTCATCTTTGTCCTCGAAGCGGGGGTAGAGTTTCAGGATTTGGCGGCGCCGCCATTGGCGATGAGCGCCTTCAGCCGTTCCTTGTCATAGGACTGCTCGATCTCGGCCTTGGCCTTGTCGGCCTCGGCGGCCAGATCATCGCCGACCGCGACCGGATCGGCCCGGCGCCAGTCGGCGAGATAGGCGTCGGTGTCGGAGGCGCCGCCGCGCATGGCGGCCATGTCGATCGCTTCCTGGAAGCGGTCGGCGAGCATGCGCTTTTCTTCCTTGCGTCCGGCCTTGACCGAGACGTGCGGAGGGGATGTCGCGCCAATAGGTGATGACCAGATTTGCCATGGCAAGTTCTATGACCTGTCCTTCTCCCTCAAGTCCGTCCGAAAGCGACATTTAGCCGATGGAGGCCGAAGCCTGAAGCTTGGCGATGTCCTCGGGCCCGAGACCGAGGATCCGCCGTAAGGACCTCCTCCGTCCCATCCCCGAGGGCGCGGTGGTGCTTTTGCATATTCGAGCGGTGTCGCCGAGAGCCTGACCGGATTGGCGACGCCCGGCGTCGGAATGCCGTCCGCGCGGCTGAGCGTCACGCTCAAGCCCCGCGCCTTGACCTGGGGATCGGCGAAGACCTGGTCGATCGAATTGATCGGTCCGCAGGGCACGGCCGCTGCTTCCAGGGCTGCGATCCATTCCGCCGTCTTGCGCCGCGTCATCGGCGCGGCGAAAGCAAAGCGATGAGCGCCTCGCGATTCTCCACCCGGTCGCGATTGGTGCGGAAGCGCAAATCCTCGGCAAGCTCGGGCACGCCCGCGATCCGCGCATATTCGCGGAACTGCCGGTCATTGCCGACCGCGATGATGATGTATCCGTCCTCTGTGGCGAAGGTCTGGTAGGGCACGATATTGGGATGGGCGTTGCCGAGGCGCTTGGGCGCCTTGCCGCCGACCAGGTAATTGAGCGCCTGGTTGGCGAGCACCGCGACCTGGGTGTCGAGCAAAGCCAGATCGAGATACTGCCCCTCGCCGGTCCGGTCGCGGTGGTGGAGCGCGGCAAGCATGCCGATCGTCGCATAAAGGCCGGTGAACATGTCGGCGAAGGCGACGCCGATCTTGACCGGCTCTGCGCCGGGCGTGCCGTCGGGCTGGCCGGTGATCGACATGATGCCGCCCATGCCCTGGATCATGAAGTCGTAGCCGGCGCGCTGCGCATAAGGGCCGGTCTGGCCGAAGCCGGTGATCGAGCAATAGATCAGCCCGGGATTGATCGCCTTCAGGCTTTCATAGTCGAGGCCGTATTTCTTGAGGCCGCCGACCTTGAAATTCTCCATCACGATGTCGGATTTTGCCGCAAGCTCGCGCAGGAGCTTCTGTCCCTGCAGGCTTAGCCATGTCGATCGCGACCGACTGCTTGCCGCGATTGGTCGAAAGATAATAGGCAGCATCGCCCCGCGAGCCGTCGGGATTGGTGATGAAGGGCGGACCCCAGCCGCGCGTGTCGTCGCCTTCGCCCGGCTTCTCGACCTTGATCACCTCGGCACCGAAATCGGCGAGAAGCTGAGTGGCCCAAGGGCCGGCGAGCACCCGGGTCAGATCGAGGACGCGAATATTTTGAAGCGGGCCAGCCATCTTTGGACTCCGAATTGCGGGAGCCCGCTTCTAGCCGCTCAATCCAGCGGCTGCAAATATCGGCCAGCCTCTAGATGATCCAGGGATCCCAGCCTATGTTTTTCAGCCCGCCAGCCGCTGCCGCAGGTCCTCCGGCACGGCAATGCCCTCCTGCCGGGCCAGCGTCAGCTTTTCCTCATAGGGATTTTTCGTCCGCTCACCGCCCAGCGCGAAGGCGGGGTCTATGGGACAGCCAATGCCTATATTGGCGCGCACAGAAAGCGGGAGGAGGTAAAGCCCATGGCGGACATTGCGCAAGAAGAGGCGGCCATGCTGCCGGACCATGCTGTCAAGCCGAGGCCCCAAGAATACGCAGGAGATATTGTGAAGGTCGAGACCGAGCGGGTCCGGCGTCAACGCCGTATTGCGCGCCTGGGGTGGCGTCGTGTCGAGAGCCTCGAACATCAGCTCAACGCCGGGATAGCCGCAGGCCTGAAGCCAGGCACAGGCCCAGCCGCTTTCTTCCGCGATGCCGGGGGAACCCGCTTCGCGCAGCAGCCTTCTCGCTGCAGCTGAGATATCCTCGAAGGTGATGATCACACTACCAAACCGCAAGTTTGCCCCTAGTATAATGTGGTGGTTCGTCTTGTGGCAGACCATGGATAAGGTCCAACCGCTCGGCGGGCATGGAGCCAGTCTTCCGAACCCCATTGCCCGATAGTCATCTGCCCGTCATACTGGACTGAAATCAAGCAAGAGCCGGAACTGCCGGCCAAGTAAATGGGCGTTCACATTGGTGCTGCGGGAATAGTCTTGCGGCACTTTGGAGGAAGCAGATGAAGAAATACGATACCAAAAAGGCGACGCTGGATCTGGTGCGCGCCGCACAGATGAGCCGCCGCAGCCTGCTCAAGGCGAGCCTTGCCGTGGGCGCTGTCGGACTGACGAGCCCGCTCTATCTCAAACGTGCCTGGTCATCCTCGGGTGAGCTTTCGATCCTCATGTGGTCGGACGAGTATCCCGGATCCGGTCCTCCCGAATTTCGAGAAGGCGACCGGCATCAAGGTCAACACCACGCCGTTCTCGCAGAATGAAGAGCAGATCAACAAGCTCCAGGCGACGGGCGGCGAAGGTTTCGATCTGTGCTCGCCGACCATGAACCGCGCGCCGCAATACAAGGACCTCGCGGTCTTGGCGCCCTTCGACATGAACAAGCTCAAGAACATCGGCAACATCATTCCCTCGATGCTGGGCAGCGCCAAGGAACTGTGGGAATGGGAAGGCGGGCTCTACTGGGCGCCGCATGTCTGGGGCTCGGAAGCGATCTCCTACCGCACCGATCTCTACAAGGGCGATCCGGCACAGCTCTCTTATGGCTCGCTGTGGGATGAGGGCGTGAAGGGCCATGTCCAGGGCCGTCCCCATTCCTATTTGCTGAGCATCGGCCTGTGGTGGGATGCCAATGGCAAGATGCCGTCCAACCGCATGAAGGACGGCTACAAGGATGAGGAAGCCTTCAAAAAGCTGTGGGATCCGATCCTGGCCTTTGCCATCGAGCACAAGGCCTGGGTCAAGCAGTTCTGGGATTCGGCCGACAACACCAAGTCGGGCCTCATGGAGAACGATGTGTGGATCGGCCTCACCTGGGACGGCCCGCCGATCTCGCTCAAGAAGGAAGGCAAACCCGTCAACTACACCGCCCCCAAGGAAGGCGCCATCGCCTGGGTGGACGGCGCTTCGCTCATGAAGTCGGCCAAGAATATCGACCAGACCTATGCGTTCCTGAACTTCCTGCAAACGCCTGAAGTGTCCGCGCAACTCGCCGAAGGCTCGGGCTACAATCCGGTCATCACCGGCGCCGATGCCTTGCTGTCGGATGCGGCGAAGAAGATCTTCCAGGAAGCGTTCCCGGGCGATGCGCTCAAGAATCTGTGGCCATGGCCGGTGGAGCCGACCTGGTATGCCGAGATCCGCAGCCAGTATGCGGACAAGTTCAAGGCCGCCTGAACGGCCTGAGACGAGTATCAATGAGCCGGCCCCGCCGATCGGTCGGGGCCGGGTTTGTTTGTTGCCGGTCATAGGCTCACAAAGGCTCTGGACCGGCGCGCCAGAACAGTTTTTACTGACCGCATAAGAGACTTCAAAAGAAGCCATGCGGGATGGGCGAGGGTAGGACTGGGGATGAGCGCCGACGTCGAACTGGATCGCGTCACCGTCAGATTTGGCCAATTCACCGCCGTTGACGGCGCATCGCTGAAGATAGCGGGCGGTGAGTTCTTCTCGTTTCTCGGCCCTTCGGGCTGCGGCAAGACGACAATCCTCCGCACTGTTTCGGGCTTCCTCGACCCTTCCGAAGGAGCAGTGCGCATTGCCGGGCAGGACATGGCGGGCATCGGTCCGAACAAGCGCCCGACCGCGCTCATCTTCCAGAACCTAGCGCTTTTCCCGCTGATGACCGTCGCCGAGAACATCACCTATGGCTTGCGCGTGCGCGGCATGCCGAAGTCGGAACGCATGAAGAGGGCCGACGAGCTCCTCAATCTCATCGCGCTTGCCGGGTCAGGGCAAGAAGCTGGTGAGCGAGCTGTCCGGCGGCCAGAAGCAGCGTGTCGCCATCGCCCGCGCACTCGCGGTCGAACCCAAGGTGCTGCTGCTCGATGAGCCGCTTTCGGCGCTCGACCTCAAGCTGCGCCAGCATATGCGCAACGAGTTGCGCGCCATCCAGCAGCGCGTCGGCATCACCTTCATCTACATCACCCACGATCAGGGCGAAGCGCTGACCATGTCGGACCGCATCGCGGTCATGAACGAGGGCGTCATCGAGCAGGTGGGCGACGGCAAGATCGTCTATGACGCGCCCAAGACCGCGTTCGTCGCTTCCTTCGTGGGCGAGAACAATCCCTTTCCCGGACGTGTCACCAAGGCGGATGCCTCGGGAGCAGTCGTCGACACCGCTTTCGGCCCCTTGCGCGGACGCAACCCGGCGGGCGTCAAGGCCGGGCGACAAGGCCATCCTCTTCGTCAGGCCGGAAGCCCTGCGGCTCGGCAAGGGTGCGCCTGACGCGACGATCACCACGACAGTCCTTAGCGTCGCCTTCGAAGGCAATGCCAGCCACATATTCCTGAAGGGTGCGGCCAAGAAGGACATCACCCTGACCGTCGGCCGCCTTGAACGCGTTGCCGATCCCCGAGCAGGGCGTCGAGGCGCAGGTCACCTACGATCCCGATCTCGGCCTGGTGCTTCCGGAAGGAAACCTCGCCCGTGAGTAGGCTGTTCGTCTATCTCATTCCGCTCGTCGTCATCGCCATCTTCATGGTGATGGCGCGCTACGAGCAGCGCTTCGCGCATGATCCGACACATCGCGGCTTCTTCGAGCGCAACGGCACGGTGCTGGGCGTCGTCTTCATCGCGCTGGTCGCCTTCTGGACGCTGTTCCTGGTCGTCCTGCCCTACCTCTACATGGTGCAGGAGAGCTTCCATCCGAAGCTGGTCGCCGCCGATCGCGGCGGCCCGAAGGACATTCTGACACTTCGAGCAATACCGCTCTTTCCTCATCCAGCCGACCGACGGCAGCGCTCAACACCACCCATCTCTGCGCCTTCTTCTTCACGCTGGTCATATCGGCCCTCGTGACCTTGCTCAACTTCGCGATCTGCTATCCCTTGGCCTACTACATGGCGCAGGCCGGCAGCGCGCAGAAAGTGCGCCTCCTGATGCTGGCCCTGATCGTTCCCTATTGGGTGAACGAGATCTTGCGCGCCTTTTCGCTGCGCCTGCTGCTCGCCAGCAGGGGCCTCATCAACCAGATGCTGATGGGGCTCGGGCTGATCGATGCGCCGATTGACTTCCTCGGCAACAATGTCGGCCTCTATGTCGGCCTGTCCTATGCCTATCTGCTGGTCATGGTTTTCCCGCTCTACAATGCCATCGAGAGCCTGGACAAGAACCAGATCGAGGCGGCGCGCGATCTCGGCGCGCCCTGGTGGCGCATCCACAAGGATGTGGTCATGCCCTATGCCAAGCCCGGCATCGCGTCGGGCTGCACGATGGTGTTCATGCTCTCGGCGGGTTCGCTTGCCGCGCCGCAATTCCTCGGCGGACCCAACACCTTGTGGTTCACCTCGATCGTCTATGATTTCTTCTTCCAGGCCTTCAACTGGCCGCGCGGCGCGGCTTACGCCTTCCTGCTGCTTGCCGCCTGCATCGCGCTCGTCATGCTGATGCTTCGCCTCTTCAAGGTCGGTCTCGGGGAGACGATAAAATGAGCTCCCGAACGATCAACAAGGCGATGATCGGCTTCTATGTCTTCCTGTTCTTCGCCTACCTCTTCGGCCCGCTCCTGGTGATGAGCATCACCGCCTTCAACACCGCCCTCTTATCCGACCGCCTATCCCTTCGAAGGTTTCACGCTCGATTGGTTCGTCAAATTGTGGAACCACCGCACGATGATGGATGGCCTCGTCAATTCGATCATCATCGGCATCGGCGTCATCTGCGTGTCGGTTCCGGTCGGCCTCGCCGCATCGATCGTCATGAACCAGATCTACCATCGCGCCCGCTCGCTCTATTACCTGGTCACGGTGTCGCCGGTGCTGACGCCGGGCGTCATCATCGGCATCTCGACGGTGATCTTCTGGCGCGATTTCTCCGAGATGACGGGCACGCAGTCCGCTCCTCTACAAGGGCATCATGCTCGCCATTTTCGGCCAGTCGAGCTTCATCGCCGCCTATTGCCTGCTCATCATCATGGCCCGGCTGCAGCGTTTCGATCGCGCCCAGGAAGAGGCCGCGCTCGATCTCGGCGCCAGCTACCCGCAGGTCTTCTGGCACATCCTGCTGCCGTTCCTGAGGCCGGCCCTGGTCTCGGCCGCCGTCATCGCCTTCCTGTCGTCCTTCGAGAACTACAACACCACGACCTTCGCCATCCTTGCCGACAAGACGCTGGTGACGGTGCTTGCCGGCGAGATCCGGCAGGGCACGACGCCGGCGCTGTCGGCGCTTGCCGTCATCATCATTGCGATCTCGCTGTTCGGCGCCATTGCCTATGAACTCATGAAGCGCCGCGAGGAGAGCCAGAGCGCCAAGAGCGCGATGCAAGCGAAGCTTGCAGAGCGCGGCGAACTCACCCAGACGCAGGCGCTGGCGGCGCCTGCCTGACGCTTAATCGGCCCCAGCCTTAACGATGATTGCGGGATTTCCGTCACTTTTGGGCGGTAGCAGCTCCGTTGGTTAAAATTGTAATCATTGGCGCAAGTCCGAATTTATCAATGCCTGCCAATGTCTCCCGAAAATTGCCTCCAAGAAGTCTTTGACGGCGACAGGTAGATGGCGAAATTTCCCGACTGCTTTGGATCCTTGCTCGCAAGCGAGCGCGGAAGCACCGCGATCGCGGTAGCCTTATCGATGACGATTGTGATGGCGGGTGCCGCCTTTGGCGTCGAAACCTCCTATTGGTACTATAAAGACTTGCAGCTGCAGGCGGCAGCCGACGCCGCCGCCTATGCCGGGGCTCTTACGAAGCGCGAGGGCGGCGACCTCGATGAGGCCGAGTTGGCGGGAACAAAGGTTGCCGTCGACAACGGCTATGATGGGACCAATGGAAGCGCTGAGTTCAACTCCCCACCCGCGACGGGCAGCCACGTCACGGCCAAGGCGGTCGAGGTCATTCTCGAGGAAACCGCGCAGCGCTACTTTTCCTCCGTCATAATGAATACGCCGGTCCTCCTTCGAGCGCGGGCGGTCGCCACATATGAGGACGCCGGCAGCGCTTGCGTTCTGGCCTTGCACACATCCGCCTCCAAGGCGGCGTTGTTTTCCGGCAGCTCGATCAGCAAGTTCCTCGGCTGCAGCGTCATGGCGAACTCGCTCGCCAATAATGCGGTGACGATACAGGGCACCGGCAAACTCGAAACCTCATGCATCTATTCCGCAGGTGGCGTGAGCACGACCGCGAATGGAATGAAGCTTGACGACTGCGCAACGCCGCAAATCGGGGTTTCGCCGGTCGGCGATCCCTTTGTCGATGTTGATCCTCCCGCAGCATCGGCGACATGCGAAGACACCAGTGCGTCGACATTGCAGCCCGGCACATATTGCAGCGGCCTGTCACTAAGCGGGACGACGACGCTGAGTCCCGGGATTTACGTCATTTCGGGCGGCGATTTCAAGGTGAATGCCAATGCCAATATTACCGGCACAGGGGTCACCATCTATCTCAAGGGCGACGCGCGGGTAAGCATGAACGGCAATTCCACCACGAAGCTCAGCGCACCCACATCCGGCACGTATTCAGGCATGCTCTTCTTCGGCGACCGGGACGATGACGGCTCGACGAAGAACATTTTTAACGGGACGGCGGAACTCGCTCCTTACCGGAGCGATCTATTTCGCCAGCCAGGCAATCCAGTTCGACGGTGACTTTTCGGGCGACGAAGGCTGCACGCAGATCGTGGGACTCACCGTCGAATGGAACGGCAACGCCAATATCAAGAAGGACTGCACCGCTTTCGGCATGAAGCCCATTCCTGCCGCACAGCTGGTGAAGCTCGTCGAATGACGCCATGAATTTCCTGCGGCGGTTCATCATTCATAGCGGCGGTGTATCCGCCGTCGAGTTCGCTTTTGCGGCGCCGATCCTGATTCTGTTGCTGGCCGGCATCGTCACCGGCTGGACCTATTCGATGCAGCTGATGGAAATCCGCACCGCGGTCAAGACGGGCGCCAACTACGTCCTGCAAGGGGGCACGGATCTCGATGCCGTCAAGAACGCAGTGCTGATGTCATGGACGAATCCGCCCGATAACGCAGCTGTTGATGCGGTCCGAGAGTGCTATTGCGCGGGGGCGGTGCACGCTTGTTCGACGGTTTGCTCGGACGGAGCCATACCCAATATGTCGTTCATCATCACGGCGACGGGGTCTGTCGATATGCCGCTCCAGAACCTGTTCACGACGGCTAACGTGCAGACGAGCCGAGAGGAAGTCATCCGTGTCCGCTGACAGCGTCCCGGACGAGCCGCGGCAGCGCTCTTTCAGCCTATGGCAATGCAGCTCGGGGTCGGCGGCGGTGGAGTTTGCCTTTGTCTTCCCGCTTCTTCTTGTTCTCCTGCTGGGCATCTATTCGGTGGGTTCCGTCATGCACTGCATTTCGAGCGTTCGCTACGCGCTCGAGGAGACCGCCCGAATGCTGCAGCTGGACCCCAGCCTGACCGAGGGCGACCTGCAAGCGGCAATCGATACAAAGCTTGCAAACTACGGCAGCCGGGCGGTCATGGTCACCCTGACGATGAGCACAGAGGAGGACGAAACCGGCTCGGAGATCGCTCATTTGTCGGCGAGCTATTCCTGGCTGATCGCCGTTCCTTTCATCCCCACATATGACGGCGCGTATCAGCAATCCGTCGACATATTCCTGGTGATCGCGCCCTGACGGGCATTAAAACCACGTGCCGCGCTCGGCCTGAGGGTCCATGTCTGCGGCATGGCGGTTGAGGAAGGCATCCATATGCACCACGATCTTGTCGGCCGCCGCCTGCACGACGGCATACATTGCCGGTTCGTTGCTATAGATCGTCGCCACGGAGTCCGATACCAGAGGCAATTGATGCACCAGGCTCGGTGGGGCTGAAAAGCTCATGCCGCGGAACTGCCCGCTGATCGGGCGATGGGCATGTCCGAAAAAGATGTGGCGCACCGGGTGGCCGTTGAGCAGTGCCAGGAAGTTTTCCGCATCATCGAGCATGATCAGGTCCATGAGGTCATGGGCGATCGCGAAGGGCGGATGATGCATGAACAGATAGAGCGGATGCTTGCCGGCGGCGGCAAGCTCGGACTTGAGCCAGGCCTTGCGTGACGCGCAATAAGTCCCTGCAGATGAGGGCGGCCCTTTCAGCGTGTCGAGGAACAGCAAACGGGCGCCGTCACGGGTGATGGCGCTCTGCACGAAGCCTTTGTCGTCCTTCGGTCCTTGCGTGAAGACCGAGAGGAAATGGGCGCGGTCATCGTGATTGCCGAGCATGACATGGGTCTCGATGGGAAAGTCGGCGAGACGCGCCTTGAGCTGGCGATAGGCCAGGATCTCACCTTTCTCGGCAAGATCGCCGCTGATGACGACGAAGGCCGCATCGCCATGTAGCTTCAAGATGTCATCGAGGCAGGCTTCGAGCCGGGCGAAGGGGTCGAGACCCCAGAGCTTATCGCCCTTGGGCACCAGATGCAGGTCGCTCACATGGATGAATTTCAAGCGTGCACTCACCCGTTTTCGGCACCCCAAGGGTACTTGCGAACCATAGGGAACACTAGCAAAATCAACAGGCTATTTGGACTTCTTTTCCGGCCTGATGCGGGAGTTGCGCAACAGGACTTCGATGATCGGATAGCCGGCCGAGACGATATGCGAATTGATCCGGTGCAGCTCGATGATGACCATGGTGCCGGCTGTCATGACCGGCGGCCCGTTCTCAATTGGGCCAGGGCAGCGACCAGGTTTTCACATTGGTGTAGAATTTCATCGCCTCCAGCACGCCTTCTTTGATGCCGTTGCCGGAAT
The DNA here is from genome assembly GCA_963841765.1 of uncultured Alphaproteobacteria bacterium. Lineage (GTDB taxonomy): Bacteria > Pseudomonadota > Alphaproteobacteria > Rhizobiales > Aestuariivirgaceae > Taklimakanibacter. Next base: position 154,351 of record CAWJDZ010000022.1, on the reverse strand, counting down.
CCTTGATGCCGCCGAAAGGCGACATTTCGATCCGGTATCCCGGCACTTCCCAGATGTTTACCGTGCCGACATTCAGCCCTTCGATGAACCGGGTGATCCGATCAAGCCGGTTGGTGCACACGCCGGAGGAGAGTCCGAAGGGCGTCGAATTGGAAATCCGGATGACCGCCTCGTCGTCATTGGGAACCCGCACGATCGGGATGATCGGACCGAACGTTTCCTCGAAGACGAGCTCCGACTCATGTGGCACGAAATCGACCGTGATCGGTGGCAGAAGCGCGCCCTGCCGGCCCGGATTGTAGAGCACCTTGGCGCCTTGTTGCTCGGCGAGTTCGACGCGCTTCTCGAACAGGGCCGCCGCCTGCTCATGGACGACGGTTCCGAGATCGGTCTCGGGCGCCATCGGGTCGCCAAACTTGATCATCTTCGCCTTGGCGAGCACCAAGGGTACGAATTTGTCGGCGATACGCTCCTGTACCAGGATGCGCTTCACTGCCGTGCAGCGCTGGCCGGAATTGCACGTAGCTCCTTGCACCGCAAGCTCGGCGGCCTTGTCGAGATCGGCTTCCGACAGGTCATCGAGCACGATCAACGGGTCGTTGCCGCCAAGCTCGAGCGCGGCGCGGCGATAGCCGGCCTTGCCGGCAATGATCTTGCCGACCCTGACGCCGCCAGTGAACGTGATGACGTCGATATCGGCATTCGTCACCATTTCATCTCCGATGTCCTGGGGCCAGCCCGTCACCACCTGGAACATTTCGGGCGGTAATCCAGCCTCATAAAGGATATCGGCGAGCGCAATCGCGGTGAGTGGGGTGAGTTCGGTCGGCTTGCACACGATGCAATTGTTGGTCGCAATCGCCGGCGCCACCTTGTGCGACACCATATTGAGCGGATGATTGAAGGGGGTGATCGCCGAGACGACGCCGATTGGCTCGCGCTTGGTGAAGATCTTGCGCGGCTTGCCTTGCGGAGTGAGGTCGCAGGAGAAGATCTGACCGTCATCCAGAATGGCAAGCTGGCCGGCCAGCGAATAGACGTCATAAGCGCGGCCGCATTCATAGAGCGAGTCCTTCTTCGACAGGCCGAGCTCGAGGGTAATGAGATCGGAAAGCCGATCGCGCCGGTCGCGGATGAGCTCAGCGGTGCGGAACAGGATCTGCTGTCGCTCATAGCGGGTGAGCTTCGGCTTGAAGCTCTTGGCAATGGCGAAGGCCTTGGCTGCATGTTCGGCGCGCCCCGCCGGCACCGTACCAATGACCTCATTCGTATAGGGATAGTGGACGGGGATGACTTCGTCAGTGGCGACGGGCTTGCCACCGATCCGCATGGATTCAGCGATGACTTTGCGCATGGGGGTAATTTTGTTCATGCGTTGTCTCCTGCCGCGATCATGCCGCTTCTTCCTGCCGGGCCGCGATGTGGTTGCAGCCGATGGCAAAGGCGTCGAAATTGCGCAATGAGCCGCCGAGGCCTTGCGTCTTGCGATTGACGATGATCGGTATTTCCTGCTCGCGAGAGGCCGCCATGCGAGCGCAGGGGCTCGGTGAGGCCTGAGAGATCATGCTTGTCGCGGCTGGTGCCGATCACCTTGCTGTGGCTCTCGCCGCCCGAGACAACGATGAGATCGCCCATGCGGTCATCCGGCAGCTCAAAGCGCGCGCAGCCCTGCTTGCGGTCGAGCACGACATCGATCCCGGGCTCGGCGGCAATGAACTTGGCGACGTCTTTGGGTTCAGGTCCATAGAGATAGACAGTGGCGAAGGAGCCGAGTGCGCCGTGATGCACGACATAGGGGTCGGTGATCGGAAGGATCACCTTGGTCCTGCCCGCCCCATAGGCGCGGTCGAGGACATCCTGCAGGAAGATCACATCCGGCTCGCCATTGGCCAGATGCTTGTCCTTCATGCCATGGTCGGCGACGATCACGACGATGGCGCCTTGCGCATCGAGTTCGCCCAGATAGCGGTCCATCATGGCGTAGAAGTCGTTGGCCTTGCCGGCGCCGGGCGCATATTTGTGCTGGATATAGTCCGTCGTCGACAGATACATGAGGTCAGGCTTCATCGTCTTGAGGAGCGCTACACCCGAAGCGAAGACGAATTCGGAGAGTTCGGCCGAATAGACCTCGGGAACGCCCATGTGGGTCAGCCTGCGGGCATCGGCGATCCCGTTGTCGGGGAGCGTCGCCTTGTCGGCTTTCTCGGAGGAGAAGCAGATGGCGCTGCCGTCGAAGACGAGCCCCTTGCCAAGGAGAAGCCTCAGCTTGTCCTTGGCGGTCACCACCGCCACCTTGGCGCCCGCCCTCTGAAAGGCTTCGAAGATCGTCGGCGCGCGCAGCCATTTTGGATCGTTCATCATCACCTCACGGCCTGTCTCGGGATCGATGAGATAATTGCCGCAAATGCCATGAACGGCAGGCGGCCGTCCGGTGACGATCGACAGATTGTTGGGATTGGTGAAGCTCGGCATGGCGGAGAGGCCGCGCCGGTTCTCGCCCTTTGCGATCATGCGGTCGAGATTGGGCATGAGCCCCCAGGCCCGCGCGATTTCCATATAGGCAGGCTCGCTGCCATCGCAGCAGATGACCACCAGCGGCGTTTGCGGCCAGGCATAAGTCCGCCCATTCACCGATACGGCTTTTTGATTATGGATCATGAACTTAGCTCGTCTTTTTGATTCTTTTCTCAGGCTTCCAGCGGCCGCATGTCGGTGACCTTCATCTCTTCCAGCACCTCGCGGATGGCGGTGAGCGCGCTGCGCATCACGGTCTCGTCGATCTGCCCGATCGTGCCGACGCGGAAGCTCGGCCGCTTGGTGAGCTTGCCCGGATAGATCGCGTAACCGCGCTGCCTGAGCAGCTCGTAGAAGGTCTCGAAGCGGAAATTGGAATCGCGCGGCGTCAGGAAAGTCTGGATGATCGGGCCTTTCTGATCGTCGCGGAGCAGCGTCTGGATGCCCATTTCGCGCATGCCCTTGATCAAGAACTCGGCGTTGCGCGTGTAGCGGGCGTTGCGCGCCGCAAGTCCACCCTCGCGGGCAAATTCCTCAAGCGCTTTCTGGAACGCGACCAGGGCATGGGTCGGCGGAGTAAAGCGGAACTGCCCAGTGCGCTCCAGCACCGACCATTGCTCGTAAAGATCGAGCACCGTCGAATGGCAGATGCCTTCGCTTTCCTCGAGCAGTGTGCGCCTGACCAGGACATAGGAGAAGCCCGGCACCCCTTCGATGCACTTATTGGATGACGACACCATCACATCGATGTTCGATTGCGCCATGTCGATGGGAATGGCGCCAAAGGAGGACATTGCGTCCACCATTACCGTCAGGGCCCGGCCGGATACCGCTTTGCAAATCGCGGCGATCGGATTGACGATGCCGGAGGTCGTCTCGCAATGGACGATCCAGAGATGGCTGATGGTGCGGTCGGCGTCGAGGACGCTGACGATTTCCTCAGGGCTGGGCGCTTCGCTGTCACCCTTGTCGAGGGTAACGACCGGCCGGCCGAGGCGATTGAGGATCTTCGCCGCCCGTTCACCATAGGCGCCATTGCAGACTACGAGCGTCTTGTAACGCTTCGATGGGCAGAAACTGCCCAGCGCCGCTTCGATGGCGAAAGTGCCGGAGCCCTGCATGATCACGCATTCATAGTTCGGACCGCATTGCGCGAGCTCGAGCAGGCTTGTGCGGATCTTCTTCACGATGGCCCGGAATTCCATGTCGCGCGAGCCGTAATCGGCGAGCATGGCAAGCTTGACGCCGCGCGATGTCGTCAGCGGCCCGGGGGTGAGGAGATAGGGCATATCCTCTTGGCCCTCAGGGCCATTGAAGGTGGGTGCGAATGTGCTGTTGAGAATGGTGGCGATCATGAGGGCCTCAATATTCGCGAAAGGGCAGAGCAGATGGCGGGCATATCGCGCCAGTATCGTACATAAGTCAAATCGTTAGTTCATATATTGAACATAAGTCCGACTTATGGGATAACGGGCCATGCGTTACGCTCAACTGAAAGCATTTCATGCCGTCGCCGCGCATGGCGGCTTTTCTAAAGCCGCCATCCGGCTGGCCCTTACTCAACCCGCGATTTCGGACCATATCCGCAAGCTTGAAGAGGCCTATGGATCAGAGCTTTTCCTACGCCGCCGCAGCGGGGTCGAAATGACCCCATTCGCCCGCAAGCTCTATGCCGTGACCGAGCGTATGTTCGAGGCGGAAACCGAAGCCCTCGAGCTGCTTTCCCGCGCCCGGGGTCTCGAAGAAGGAAGCCTCAGCATCGGCGCCGACGCCGCGACACATGTGCTGCCGCTCATTCGCCGGTTCCGCGAGCGCTATCCCAAGATCGGCTTGCGCCTGGTCGCCGGCAACTCGGCCCAACTTCTCGGCAAGCTCGACCGCTTCGAGATTGATTTCGCCGTCATTGCCGGAACGCCGCCGAAGCCGGATTATCACGCGCGCTTGTTGCGCCATGACGCGATCTCGGCCTTCGCCGCGGCAACCCATCCTTTCGCCAAGCGCCAGGAGATTACCTTCGCCGAGTTCGTTCAGCAGCCGGTGGTGCTGCGCGAAGAGGGTTCGGTCACGCGCACCCTCCTTCTCGAAGAGACCGCCCGCCGGGGGCTGGTGCTCGGCAATGTACTGGAGATCGAGAGCCGCGAAGCGGCGCGCGAAGCGGTGGCGAGCGGCCTCGGAGTCGGCATCGTCTCGACCGCGGAAATCGTACCCGATGCCAGGCTTCACAGTCTGCGCTTCGACGACTGGGAGGCGCGTATGAGCGAGTGGCTCGTATGCCTGGCGACGCGCGCCGATCTCCATATCATGCGCGCCGTGCTGGGTCTGCTGAGGCGCTGATTTCTGACCCCCGGTCAAGCTCTCAAAGTTGAGAAGTGACATGGTTTCCAATTGGTATAGACTGCGCCCATGGTTCAGAAATTCATCGCCGCCTGTGTCCAGAACTGCGCCACGCCCGATGTGGAGGCCGATCTCGCCATCCTGGCGAAGCTCGTCCACAGCGCCGCCGCCCAGGGTGCCAAGCTCATAGCGCTTCCCGAATATTGCGCCGGACTCGATACGAGAAATGGCATGCTGCATCCCTTCGCGGTGCCGGAAAGCGATCATCCGGTGTTGCCCGCCATGGCGGCGCTTGCCAGGACTCACAAAGCCTGGATTCTCGTAGGCTCGATCGGAGTCAAGTCGGCGGACGGCCGTATCTTCAATCGCGGCTACATGCTGTCACCCGAAGGCGCAATCACGGCGCGCTACGACAAGATCCACATGTTCGACGTCGATCTCGGCGACGGTCATGTCTATCGCGAGTCCGCGACGATAATGCCGGGCGAGGAAGCCGTGCTCGCGCCCTGCATAGGGGCCCCGGTTGGGCTTTCGATCTGCTATGACCTGAGATTTGCGAGCCTTTATCGCACGCTCGCCAAGGCGGGCGCCCAGATGCTCGCCGTGCCGGCGGCGTTCACCCGCATCACCGGCCAGGCGCATTGGCATATCCTGAACCGTGCCCGCGCCATCGAAAACGGCGCCTATGTCATCGCCCCCTGCCAGTATGGGACGCTCGCCGGCGGATCCGAATGCTACGGCCATTCCCTTATCATAGATCCCTGGGGACGCGTGCTGGCCGATGGCGGTGAGGCCGAAAATGTCATCACTGCGGAAATCGATCTTGCCGAAGTGGCGAAGACCCGTGCGCGCATCCCCTCTCTTACCCACGACCGGCCATTCACCATCGAAAACGTCACGCCGGCAGTCGCTGCCGAATAGCTTAGCTCACATTCGCGGCAACGACTTTCCTGACATTATTCCGGTGCACATTCTCATAGGGCGCGAAATAGTTCACCCATTTCGCCTGCAGGGGTCCGGCGATCAGCGTCGCGAGAGCCTGGTTGCGAAGATCAGGCTCGCCGATGCAACGCTTCAGCATCCGCACATATTGCTGGGTGGCGCGGATGAACGGCTTTTCATAACCGCCCGCCGAAATGACCAGCGGGTCTCCGTGATTGGGCAGGATGCGCGCGATCGGCCAGTTCCATAGCCGGTCGAGCTCGACGAGATGCGTGTCGAGCGCCGCGGGCTCGGCCACGAAAGTCACCGTATCCTCCAGCGTGTCGCCCGCGAACAGCAAGGACAGATCCTCGATATGGAGCAGCGTCGCGTCGTCGCTATGGATATTGGCGTGGCGCAGATCGACGGTGAGCCGCCCGACATCGAGCCTGAGACGGCCCGCATAGGTTTGGGTTGGCAGGATGAGCGGCGAGATGACGGGTGCCCCGTGATAGCTGCCGTTCTCGATGCTCGCGAGCTTTGCCTTCAGGTGCGCGTGAGTCAGCTCATGGGCGATGATCTCGCAATCGGCGAAGCCCTGATTGCCGGCGACATGATCGAGATGATGGTGGCTCAGCACGACGCGGATGCGCTTCACGCCCATGCGCTCCAGAAACAGCCGGATCTTGCGGGCATGGGCGACAGAGAGATGCGTGTCATAGACGAGGGCATCGTCCTCATCGACGAGCGCATAGCTTGCCGTTCCCAGCGAGAAGCCGCCATCGTCGAGCCAGTTCTCGTCTTCCGAATGGAGCCGGACATGGGGAACCCGCCCGTCATAGAAAGCATAGACGAAGGGCAAAGGTTTGAGCACGTGCAAATGCGCCACGGGGTTCGGTTCGATCATGAAGCAACTCTGGAAGGCGGTCAGACGCGCGCCTTGGTTCTCTCAAGCTCGTCATAGGCCTTCTGAATGCGAATGAACATGGCGTTCATGTAGTCGCCGACTTCCTTGGGCGCGTCCTTGCCGGCGTGCTTGTCGGGATGATAGAGGCGCGCCTTGGCGAGATAGGCCGCGCGGATCTCACCGTGATTGGCGCCGCGGTCGACGCCCAATGTGGAATGGGGATCGAAGCCTGAAGTACTCTGGGCGCGCCGCAAGAGATGATCGGTGCGCGGCAGGTCGATGGCCGCGATCATCGCAATGGCGTGTTTGGCGATCAAGGTCAGCGAAGTGTCGCGCGTTTCGAATTCGACGAATTGGTCGGAATTGTTGAGACGATCACGCAGTCTCTGTGACTTCGCCAGAAACACATGGCCATTGAGAAAGTCGCCGGAATGGAGCGTCAGCGTGACCGCGATGCGCTGCCTTTCTGTCTCGCTAATTCCGAACATGAGCAATGATTCCGGTAGGGAAGCTACCGGCAAGATTGCCCGATGGGCAGCTAGAGAACTATTATAATTGTCCTTAAAATTTATTTGGTTTGGTTTACGCCGCCGCCGACCGTCCGCTTCTCACATAGTCGTCGAGCCATGGCGTGCGATAGCCATCGTGTTGCCAGAGCACGGGAAAATAGCTCTCGTCCATTTCGGTCGAATGCGCCTTCTTGTAGCGGGAGTAAATATAGCTGATTTCGTGGGGATGAAATTTCGCTGTTGAAGATATGCAATGGGCAATGACCGAGCGGCGCGGACGGGTGCCCTTGTTGTCGCGCGAGCCATGCCAGGTGCGGCCATGGTGGAACACCGCCGTACCCGCCGGCACTTCGATCGGCACGATCTCATAGTCCGCGACGCCGGCGGCTTCGGCTGCCGGCTCGAGATCGGCCAGCGCGTCCTCCGGCGCATGGAATTGCTTGATCGGCGGCGAGATCGGCCAGCGATGCGAGCCCCGCACATGCTCGATCGTTCCCTGGAAGGCTTTGGTGTCGTCGAGCGTGACCCAGCAGGTCATCATCTCGCCCGGCACGATCCAGTTGTTGTAGGAATCATCCTGGTGGAAACCGAGCGGCTTGCCCCCGGGCGGCTTCCAGATGACATTGTCCTGTCCGATGCGGGCCCCCGGCCAACCGCGCAGCCTGGCGCAGGCCTCGCCGACATCGCTCCTGCAGCACGATAGAAGCGACCGTGAGGTCCGACTTCCAGCCATTGCAGATCTGCCGCGTCAGATCCTCGCGGTCGCGGCCCAGTCGCCAGTTCCACTCATCGGGATAGAGCCCGGTCTCGAACTTGCCGGAGAACAGCGGCTCGAAGCGGGCCCGCGCGGCTTCGATCTCGGCCGGTGTCAGCGCGCCTTCGACGGCGACGAAGCCGTCGCGGGCGAAATCGTCAATATGCTTCTGGGTGATGGCGATCATCGAAACCTCATTTGCAGCGCCGAAAGAGCGGCGATGCCAAAGAACGTTGCAGCTATGCCGAGCCAGCGAAGATAGACGATCTTCTCGCCGAGGAAAATCCAGGCGAGCATGACGGTGATGGCGCCCGAGGCCGTTCCGCACACGGTGGCAAGCTCGGGCTGCGCCGTGTTGCCGGCGGCGAAAAGCAGCGACTGCGGCTATGGTATCGAGCAAGGCCATGATGCTGAGGAGCGGCAGAAAGCGGATCTGGCTTTCGCCATTGCCTTTGCTGAAGAGGAGCAGAGGCAGCATGGCCAGCCGTCCCGGCAAAGCGCGAAATCCAGCTGGCTTCGATCTCCCCGAAGATCGTTGCCGATGTCTGACCCGCAAAGACGGTGACAACGAAAGTGACATGGGCAAGGATTGCGAACGTCAACGTACGCCATGCGCCGGGCGGTTGCGACCGCTTCAGCATTGTCACGCTCACCCAGCGCCACCAGCAGTACGCCAACGAGGATAAGGGCGACGAACAACGAGTTGGAGCAAGGTTGGCCTGTTGCCGAGAAGCATCGCCAGCATCACGCTGGTTGCCGGATAGGACATGGTGATGGGTACGACCAGAGAGACCGGTCCTGAGGCTATGCCGGCAAAGAGGAAGAGCGTGGCGAACGCATAGCCGATGCCGGCAAGGAGCGGCCACCAGACTTTGTCATGCTGAAATGCGGGAAATGCACCAAACGCCCACAGCCATAGCGAGATGAAGATGAGGCCGATGAGCGTGACCGCGGCCGTCACCCTGATCGCTCCGATGGAACGGCTGGTCGTGCCGGCGAGGAAATCGAGCGTGCCCCAGCACAAGGCGGCAATCGAGCCGAGCAGGACTGGGTTCATGCCTGTCAGATGCTGTCGGCGCCGACCAGATCCTGGCGGGCCGTTTCGAGGTGTCGGCTGATCAGATCGGCAGCGGCCTGCACGATCGCGCATGCTGCAGCGCCTCGAAGATGGCGCGATGCTGCTGGTTGTAGATGTCGCCATCTTCTCCTTCGACAGGATGATCTGCTTCATCTGCTCCCACTGGGCGTGGTGCGCTGACCGTATTGATCTGCTGGTAGAGGCGGAAGAGCAGGGGATTGCGCGAGCAGCGCGCCAGCTGTCAGATGGAATTCCGAATCGAGCTTGCGTGAAGCAGTCCTGATCGCCGTTCGACCCCCTCGATCCGGATCAGGATACTGCTCGATCGCGTCGAGATCGCGCGTCGAAGCGTGCAGCGCCGCGAGCCTCGTCATCGCACGGCTCGATGGCGATGCGGGCCTCGATGAGCTGCAAGGGCGAGATGAGGTCGGTGACGTCCGCCATCGCATCCTGCACGGGGCCCTGATAGCTGACGAAAGTGCCCGATCCGACGCGGCGCACCACGAGGCCCTTCTGCTCGAGCTGGTCGAGCGCCTTGCGGATGGTCGAGCGCGCGGTGCCGAAAGCGACCGCCAGCTGGCGTTCGGGCGGCAACTGGTCGCCGTCGGCGTAAACGCCCGTTTCGATGGCGCGCCGGAGCCTCGACGGTGATCGAATTGGCGCCTCTGGTGGCGACGAGCTGAGGGTCTTCGCCTTCGGCCTCGAGGCCACTGCGCGGCTTCATCAGGCCGTCCTGCGCTTCGGTGGTTGCATTGGTTCGCGCATTGGTTCGAATTGGCAAGAATTGGTTTGCAATCGGTCTGCTTTTGTGGATCATTATGCCAGAACCGGGTTCAGTCCAAGCAATTCAGCATCGGTTTAGCCCAATCTGATGGGATAGGTTCCAGGTAGGAAGGCGCAGCGTCATGGCTGTTCCGTCGGGCGTCAAATACGCCATCATCGGGGCCGGCATTCACGGCCTCAGCACCGCCTATCATCTCGCCCTCAAGCTCAAGGAAACCGGCCGCGGCTCCGGCAAGGACATTCTGGTCGTCGACAAGACGTCGATCGCCGCCGGCGCCTCGGGCATCGCCTGCGGCGTCGTCCGCAACAACTATTACCAGCCGGCGATGCGCGAATTGATGGCGCATTCGCGTCGAGGTGTGGGAGAGCGATCCCAAGGCCTATTCCTATCATCCCGTCGGCTACATGCAGATCTGCCCGGAAGTCATGCATCGAGCAGGTCGGCACGATCTACGAGCAGCAGAAGACCATCGGCTATTCCTCGACCTTCATCGAGGGCGAGAAGGACTCGACCGAACTATATGAAAGGCCTGTTCGACGATTGGCAGGCCAAGGGCATCACCTCCGTGCTGCACGAGAAGAAGGGCGGCTATGCCAACAACACCGCCTCGATCTATGGCCTCGCCTCCAAGGCCGAGGCCGAAGGCGTGCGGATCATGACCGGGGTCGAGGTCACGGGCTTCGAGTTCGGCAGCAATTCGCACGCCGTGACCGCCATCGTGACCAACAAGGGCAGATCGCCTGCGACTATGTCGTCGTCGGCGTCGGTCCCTGGGTCAACCAGGTCTGGAACATGCTGGAACTGCCGCGCACCGTCTCGATCAAGGGCCGTGACGGCAAGATGCATGACGGTGTGCGCATGTGGAAATACTGGTGCCTGGAGGAGGGCACGCTCGGCGTCGATCCCAACATGCACAAGACCAATGACGGCAAGATGCCGCCGGTCATCCATGTCGATACCGATGCGCCGCTCTATTCCGATGTCGACGGAAGGCTGCTCACCGACAAACTGTGGGGCCTCTATTACAAGCCCGACTTCAATTTCGGCGGCGTGCAGGGCGGCGCCTCGCCCTACAAGGTCGAAGGCGAGCCCGACAACGTCGCCATCGATCCCTATGGCCCCGATTCGCCCGATTTCATCGTCGGCGACGACTTCATCGAGACCTGGTGCTCGATGCTGGCCCACTGCCAGAAGCGCTTCGAAGGCAAGATCGGCATTTACAAGAAGGACGAGAAATCGGGCGGCCTCGGCTGCTTCACGCCCGACAACTTCCCGGTCTTCGATGTCTTCCGTCAGAATGTCTTCGTCATCGCCGACTTCGAACCACGGCTACAAGATGATCGGCGTCGGCAAGCTCGCGGCCCAGGAGATCTGCGGGGAGAAATCGCGGCTTCTCGAGCCGTTCCGCTTCTCGCGCTATGCCGAAGGCAAGCTGCACCCGGTGTCCAACAGCCCATTCCCGTGGAGTTGATCGAGCGAGATTGCTATTGAATTTACCGAACCGGTTCTGTCGCGTTAGGCTTGGCCCTTCAGCACAAACAGTGAACCGGAAAAGCGAAACAGAGGAAGCGCCACATGACCGACTACGAAAAATTCATCAAGACCGATGGCCGCGACGATCTGATCAAGCAGGTACGCAAGAAGATCGATGCGCTCGGCATCGAATATCTCTATCTGCAGTTCGTCTCGGTCACCGGCCGCATCATGGGCAAGGGCATCCCGGCCGACCACTGGGAGAACATCGCCAATGGCGGCTTCCAGCTCGTCTATGGCGCGACCGTCAATCTGTTCATGAACCGGCGCGGCGAATATCTGGGCTATGGGCCGGAGGCGGCCGAGCTCGTCGGCGTGCCCGAGCCCGAAACCTTCATGCAGTTGCCGTGGGACAAGCGCGTGGCGCGCATGTTCTGCACGCTCTTCCGCAACCGCGAGGAGAAGGAGAATCCGGGCGCCTATCTCACCTCCGATTGCCGCGGCAATCTGCGGCGCATCCATGACCAGTTCGAAAAGGATCATGGGCTGCGCATGCGCCACGGCACCGAGCCCGAGATGATGTGGCTCAAGAAGGACGACAACGGCAATCCGAACGGCGGCTATTCCAATCCCTATTGCTACCACATCGACCAGTTCGAGAGCCTGCGGCCGGTCTACATGCGGGTGATCGAGTATGGCCGCAAGATGGGCCTCGACATGATCCAGGGCGATCATGAGGATGCGCCCGGCCAGCTCGAGCTCAACTTCAACTATGACGATGCGCTGCGCACCGCCGATCGCCTCACCACCTATCGCCAGATCTGCGCGCAGGTCGCGCGCGAGTTCAACATCATCGCCTGCTTCATGTGCAAGCCCTTCATGGGCGTGTCGGCCAATGGCTGCCACCACAATATTTCGCTGTGGAAGGGCGGCAAGGACGAGTTCAAGGCGCTCGGCAACGATCCGAAGAATCTGCCTGGCTTCGAGCACAACTACATGTATCGCCGCGGCGGCACGAACACCTTCATGCCCGACACCAAGGACGCGCAGCTGCCGGGCAAGATCGGCCTCTATGCGATCGGCGGCATCGTCAAGCATCTCGGCTGCCCTGACCGCCATCGGCTGCTCGACCGTCAATTCCTATCGCCGCCTGTGGGACACGGGCTTCTGGGCGCCGGTCTTTGCCGACTGGGGCTTCCAGAACCGCACCACCGGGCTTGCGCGTCTCCGCTCCCGGCCGCTTCGAGTACCGCGCCGTCGATTCGATGGTGAACCCCTATCTGATGGCGGGCGCCATCCTGAAGGCCGCCGATGACGGCATCAAGAACAAGATCGATCCGGGCAAGCCCGAGGAGCGCAACATCTATGCCGCCATGGAAGCCGGCAAGCAGGTGAAGAAGCTGCCGATGACGCTTGGGCGATGCGCTCGAGGCCCTGAAGAAGGACGAAGTCATCAAGTCGGCGATGCCGGGCGAGATGCACCGGCTCTATGACGAATACAAGCGCGATGAATGGGAGCGCTTCCTCCACACCTCGACGCGAGTGGGATTTGGACACCTATCTGAACTGCCTGCCGTAATTCCCGAAAACCAGGGAAGCAGGAAAGGAGACTGATCATGTGCGGGATCGCCGGACTTATCCATCGCGACGGCACGGGCAACATCGGTCAGGAAATGACCGCGATGCTGCAGTCCCTCAAGCATCGCGGCCCCGATTCGACGGGCTATGCGATCTACGGCTCGCCGGGGCGCAACGAATATGTGATGCGCTTCAAGGTCGCCGAGCAGGAGGACATGGCGAAGGGCTTCGACATCCATGACGAGGTCAAGCGCCGCCGCGCCAAGGTCGAGGAGCGCCTGACCAGCCTCGGCGTCCAGATCATCGACAAGGACGATGCGACCGAATACGCCTTCCGCTACCGCATCCACTATGACGGCGACATGAAGAAGCTCGCCGACTATGTCGAGGATGTCGAGGGCACCGAGATCCTGTCGATGGGCAATGCGCTCGAGCTCATCAAGGATCTGGGCGATGCCGCGCGCGTCGCCGATCAATATGCCTTGCGCAAGTTCAAGGGCACGCATGGCATCGGCCACACCCGCATGGCGACCGAGTCCGATGTCGATATCCGCTCCGCCCATCCCTATTGGGCCTATCCCTATAACGACATCGCCGTCGTCCATAACGGCCAGCTCACCAACTACTGGCATGATGCGGCGCGAATTTGAGCGCCGCGGCCATCGCTTCATGTCGAACTGCGATTCGGAGTTGCTCGCGGTCTATACCGCCTACAATCTCGAGCATGGTGCGACGCTCGAGGATTCGCTGCGCCAGTCGATCCAGGACATCGACGGCGTCTTCACCTATCTCGTCTCGACCAAGGACGAGCTCGGCATGGCCAAGGACACCATGGCGGCCAAGCCGATGGTTCTTTACGAGAGCGACGATCTCGTGGCGCTCGCTTCCGAAGAGGTGGCGATCCGCGCCGTCATTCCACATGAGATCGATACCTGGGATCCCTATGATGAGGAGGTTCGCGTATGGCGGGCGTAGCCACGGCGAAGAAGGCCCATGTCTCGCATGACATGGGCATGCACACCGAGGGCTTGCGCGGCACGCACCCAGCAGCGCTTCTTCGATGTCACGGAGGCAGCGGCCGGCTACGGCTATCCGGACGCGCTCGATGTCGATTTCAACAAGCGCGCCGAGATCGACTGCGAGAAGCTCGACACCAAGCAGATCAACAGCCAATTGCGCGATCTGATGAAGCGCGGCTACGGCACGATCGTCCTGCAAAATCCGGGCTCGAAGCATTCGCTCGCAGTCGGCATCCTCAACCGGCTCAACCTCTATATCGAGGGCTCCTGCGGCTACTTCGCCTGCGGCCTGCTCGACGGACCCAATGTGAAGATCAAGGGCCGCGTCGGCTGGGCATGCGGCGAGAACATGCTGGCGGGCACGATCGTGATCGAGAAGAACGCCGGCTCGCAATTCGGCGCGGCTATGCGCGGCGGCGACCTCGTCTGCAAGGGCTCGGTCGGGGCGCGCACCGGCATCGACCAGAAGGGCGGCAACATCATCGTCGGCGGCGATACGGGCTCGTTCTACGGGCTTCATGATGCAGCGCGGCCGCATGGTGATCTGCGGCAATGCCGGCAAGAATCTCGGCGATTCGATGTATGACGGCACCATCTATCTGGGCGGCGAGGCGCGGAGCCTCGGCGTCGATGCGGTGCCGGGCGAGATGACCGCCCTCGATCGCGAATGGCTGACGCGCAAGCTCAAGATGTACGATCTCTATCCCGACAAGGGCATCGGCCATTTCAAGAAGATCGTCGCCGGCAAGCAACTGTGGAACTACGACAATCTCGAGCCCAGCGAAAAGAAGCTGGTGCTCTGAGGTTGTTGCGAACGATTGAGGTGAGGACCTGACATGGCCAAGAAGCCGCCGAAGAGAACGATCAGCAAGAAGCCGGCCAAGATTCTCAAGCTAAAGGCGAAGCCGCGCGCCGCCGCGCCGACCCCGGCGAATGGCAACGGCGGTGTCCAGCGCACGGCGACGGGGCTTGCCGCCCTGTCGCGCGCTCCGGCGGAAAGCAAGAAATACATACTTGGGTCGTCCAAGATCTTCACGCCCGAGGTCATGAACGACATCCACATCAAGTCGGAGCTCGGCCGCTACCGCATGCGCGGCTTCTCGCTGTTCAAGAAGATTCCGCATTGGGACGATCTGACCTTCCTTCCGGGCACGCTCACCCGCTTCGTCATCGAAGGCTATCGCGAGAAATGCGAGACCAAGACGATCATCGGTCCGCGCGCCAAGCGCCCGATGGTGCTCGACATCCCGGTCTATGTGACCGGCATGTCCTTCGGCGCCTTGTCCTATGAAGCCAAGATCGCGCTCGCCCGCGGCGCCACCATGGCGGGCTCCGCCACCTGCTCGGGCGAAGGCGGCATGATCCCCGACGAGCGGCGCTATTCGGTGAAGTGGTTCTATCAGTGCATCCAGTCGCGCTATGGCTTCAACCCGCATCACTTGCGTCTGGCCGATGCCTGCGAGTTCTTCATCGGGCAGGGCTGCAAGGTCGGCCTTGGCGGCCATTTGATGGGCCAGAAGGTGACCGACCAGGTGGCCGAGATGCGCTCGCTGCCGGCCGGCATCGACCAGCGTTCGCCCGCCCGCCATCCCGACTGGCTCGGGCCCGACGATCTCGCGCTCAAGATTCAGGAGATCCGCGAGGCGACCAATTGGGAGATCCCGATCCAGCTCAAGCTCGGCGCCGCTCGCGTCTATGACGACGTGCGCATGGCGGTGAAGTGCGATCCGGATTCGATCTATATCGATGCCATGGAAGGCGGCACTGGCGCCGGCCCCCATATCGCCACCGAGGATACCGGTGTTCCCGGCATTGCCGCGATTCGTGAGGCCAGGCGCGCCATCGACGAACTTGGCAAGAAGGGCGAGATTTCGCTCGTCTATGCCGGCGGCATCCGGAATGGCGGCGACGTCGCCAAGGCTCTGGCGCTCGGCGCCGATGCGATCGCTATCGGCCATTCTGTGCTGATGGCGCTCAACTGCAACAAGCATATCGAGGGCGTCACCGACTATCCGGCGGAGATCGGCGTCGAAGCCGGCTATTGCTATCACTGCCATACCGGCCGCTGCCCGGTCGGCGTCGCCACGCAGGATCCGGTGCTGCGGCAGCGCCTCGACCCCGACAAGGCGGCCGAGCGCGTCTACAACTTCCTCCACACGCTGACGATGGAAGCCCAGTTGCTGGCTCGTGCCTGCGGCAAGACGAACATCCATTCGCTCGAGCCCGAGGACCTCGCGGCCCTCACCATGGAAGCCTCCGCCATGTGCAAGGTGCCGCTTGCCGGCACCAACTACACGGTCGGCATGGAAGGCGGCGACTACCACAGCTACTGACCCCTTAGCCCTCTTCCGGTGGGGAGAGGGCAGGCGAGGCAACTTCAAGGAGACAAGCGATGGCAGGCACAAGCTACAAAGGCTCGGAAATCAAGTCGGTCGATCAGTTCATCAAGGACAAGGCTGGCCTTTCCTCCGCGCGCGAGAAGGAGATCGGCCAGCATATCGGCTATCGCTATGATGTCAACCTGCTCCCCGACTACACGCGCATCACGCCTTTTCTCAAGGGCTATATGGAGTTCATGGGCTGGGACGACCTCAATTGGCTCGAGGATGTCCATATGGGCTATGAAGAGGGCGAGCCCGCCATCTTCGACCGCAATTGCAACGGCTGGGTGCGCATCCCGAAGAAGGTGAAGCTGCCGGACAACCAGCAGGATCGCGACATGATGGCGCGCGAACTGCTGATCAAGTTCCAGATGTCGCCGAACCATCCCATGGTGCAGTTGAACAAGGCCTATCGGAAGGTCTGAAAGGCCGGGTTTCCGACGCGCCGTTGGATTGGGGCCGAGAGCGGACCATATATGCCGATATGATGCGGACCGGCGGATGCCAATGCGGCGCGATACGCTTTGAGAGCACGGGCGAGCCCAAGGCGCTCTATGTCTGTCATTGCGCCGAATGCCGCAAGCAATCGGCATCGGCCTTCGGCATGTCGCTCGTGGTTCAGCGCTCTGGCTTTCGTGTAACGCAAGGCCGGCCGGATTTCTGGACGCGCCGCGCCGACAGTGGGCGGGAGGTCAGATGCGCCTTCTGCCGCGATTGCGGATCGCGCCTCTGGCATGAGCGCAAAGGGATTTCAGATACAATGACGATCAAAGCCGGCTCGCTCGACGACCCGGTCGACATGACGAACGCCATTCATATCTGGACCTCGCGCAAGCTCAACGGTGTCATCATACCCGAAGTCGCTCTGCAATATCCCCAGGAGCCGCCCGATTAGCCAATACCCACGCTTTGCATTTGGGTGCAAGCGCGCACTTCCGCAGCAAGATGTGCATCAGCTTCGCAATATCTGGAGCAACTCCGCCACGAGCTTGCGAGCGATGGAACGTTGCGGGTCGAGATTGGGGTTGTAGATGGTAAGTGTCATCCCCATGACCTTGCCCGTGGCAAAAGCTGCGCCGAGCAGGCGGCTCAGTTCCTCAAAGGACAGGCCGTCTTTCATGCGATAGTCGACCGCCGGCATGAGCGCATCGTCGAGCACATCGACGTCGAGATGGATCCAGAAGCCTTCGAGCTCATCTTTCGTCACCCGTGCCAGCGTCCGCTCGACACCTCCTGAGCCGAGCGCATGCGCTTCTTCCGCATCGATCCGCGCGAGCTCCCGCGGATAGGGCGTTTCGACGAAATCCTGATCCCGTAGATGATCGCGCGTGCCATAGGCGACACAGTCTTCAGGGCGGAAATAGGGGCCAAGCCCGTCGATATTGGAGAGCAGCGCCGGTCCGTTTCCGGTCACCAGGGCCAGATCCATCGAGGCGGCTTCGCCATGGGGTTCGAGCTTGGCGTCCCAGTAATCCATGTGCCCGTCGACGAAAAGAAGTCCGTAGCGGCCGCGCTCCTTGAGTGCCAGAGCGGGACCGAGGAGGATGCTGCAGTCGCCGCCGAGAAGGAGCGGCAAATGCTTGTCCTCGAGCATGTTCCAGACCTCGCGCCCCAGCTCTTGCGTATAGGCAAGGAGCGCGACCGGATTGAGCATATGTGTTTCAGCATCACGGCGCGGATCATAGGGCGGCGCCTCGAGGCGCATCGTCTTTTCGATGCCGAGTCCGGCACCGAGGCCCAGCTCCAGCAGCACTCGCGGTGCCTCTTGCAGGCCCGACGGCCAC
The DNA here is from genome assembly GCA_963841765.1 of uncultured Alphaproteobacteria bacterium. Classification (GTDB taxonomy): domain Bacteria; phylum Pseudomonadota; class Alphaproteobacteria; order Rhizobiales; family Aestuariivirgaceae; genus Taklimakanibacter. The sequence goes on along the minus strand of CAWJDZ010000022.1, from coordinate 136,315 downwards.
AAGCCGAGCACCGAAGGAGCCTCGATGATCGCATAACGGCGCATGCAACGGGTTCCTGGCTTAGTCTACGCTGTCACGCTAGGAAGGTTCCTCCGCCCTCGCAATGGGCATGCGGTCATAAGCCATAGCGCAGCCGGCGCTGCTTGATGAGGTGATCGAGAGACCAGGCGCCACCACCCTGCGCCATGAGCAGAAGGAAGCAGGCCGCCCAGGTGCCATGTGTCGGCCACGCATCGGGATAGACGAAGATCTCGATGATGAGCGTCATGCCGAGAAGCGCCAGAGCGGCAAATCGGGTGGCGAGCCCCAGTACCAGCAGTATGGGGAAGAAATGCTCGGCAAAGGCGGCGAGATGCGCCGCGATCACGGGATCGATCAGCGGCAGGCGGTATTCCTCACGGAAGAGAAAGAACGCATTGTCGGAAACATGCCAGCCCTCGAGCTTGGTCTGGCCGGATTGCCAGAAGACCGCGGCAGGTGCCACGCGCGCGATGAAGGCGATGAGCGCATAAGGGATGCTCTCGAAAAGGCCGATCATTCTCTCCACGAGGGCCATTCATGCCTCCAGAGAGGGCTCGGCGACGATGTCGCTGACGGCGCCCGAGCGCAGCAGATCTGCCAGGTTCTGGCCGAGATCGAATTCCGGATCCATGTCCACTGTGGCTCCATAGGCTTCGCCGAGACTCGCCCCTTGCATCAAGGCGAGCAGGAACCGGGCGCTGCTTAGCACGATCTCGCGCGTGAGAACGGTAAGTTCAGGACGGGTAATGAGGGCGTTTTGCGCGCGCCGGTCTTCGATCGGACCCAGCGCCTGCGCCCCCGAATTCATTGCCCAGATAGTGACAATCGGATGGGTCGAGGTGAGGACTGCCGCGGCGGGATGGCAAACGAAGGTCAGTCCGCTCACTCTTGCCGGTGAAATGCGCGCGAGCGCCTGCGGACCGATCGGCGTGACGTCACGCGCGTGATAGGCCTTCACCTGGGCATTTTCCAACCGCACGATATCGGCGAGGTAAGGCAGGTCCGCAGCGGGTGGAAATGCGGCGACGAAGTCGGAGAAATCCTTGCCGTAACGCAAAAGCACGGGGGAAGACGGTGGCGAACCGAGTACGAACTCGCGCGCCATGGCGGTGAAGAATTCCTCCCCGACGATCTTTTCAGTCACCGGAAAGCGCACTGCCAGCGCTCGCGCCAATCCGGTCACGACATTGTTGCGGTAGACGCCATAGCGTTTCGTCGGCGTCATCCCTGTCCAGGACTGAAGCCCATGCGGCAGAGGCTTCGCCCGGTCGAGCAGGGCTTCGGCAAAGGCGGTCTGTGTCACGCTGCTCATAGCGCCTCACGCGGCTTCGCGCGCGCCGGCGCGCTTTAGAATGGCTTGGGCGGCTTCTGCCTCAGCCCGCAGTACCGGCCAGGCCGGGATCTTGTCGTCCCATTCGACGAGACTGGCGATGGGGCCGATCCTGGTGATGACACTTTCATAGAGTGACCAGACCGGGTCGGCCACCTTCGTGTCATGGGTGTCGATAAGGAGAGGAGTGCCGGCTTCATCCTGGGTCCTGGCGTGGCCGCTCAGATGGATTTCACCCACATGCTCGAGCGGGAAGGAAGCGAGATAGGCCGCCGCATCGAGCCGGTGATTGGTCGCCGAGACGAAGACATTGTTGACATCGAGCAGCAGGCCGCAACCGGTGCGCCGCGCGATCTCGGACAGGAATTCGGTTTCGGGGATCGTGCTCTCGGCGAAAAGCAAATACGTCGCCGGATTTTCAAGCAGTATCTGCCGACGCAAGGTCGATTGCACCTGATCGACATGCTCTAGGATGCGCGTGAGCGTCTCAGGCGTGTAGGGAAGCGGCAGGAGATCGTTGAGGAACACCGTGTCATGGCTCGACCAGGCGAGATGCTCGGAGAAGCTTTCGGGCTGGTAACGGTCGCACAGCGCCTTGAGCCGCGCGAGATGGTCGTGGTCGAGATCCTGCATTGATCCGATCGACAGGCCGACGCCATGCAGCGACAGCGCGTAATTCTCCCGGAGAAAAGTAAGCTGGGCATGCGGTGGTCCGCCGTCGCCCATATAGTTCTCGGCATGGACCTCGAAAAAGCCGATCGGCTGCCGGCTTTCCCTGATTGCCTGGAAGTGCTCAGGCTTGAAGCCGACGCCGGCTTGGCGAGGCAGATGCGTGCGCTTCATGACGAAATCTCCATGGGAAGTTCGCGGGGCGAAGCCAGGCTACGCCCCCGCAGTATTGTTATGACGGGCGTGTGATGGGCGTGAGCGAGCCCGGCCCGAGGGGCGTCTGCATTGTCACGCAGGTGCCTTTCGACACGAGTTTCCAGGCATTGCCCTGATAGTCCACCCTTGACGTTCCGGCACAGGTGGTGCCGGGCCCGGCGGCACAGTCATTCTGGCCCTTGAGGGCCACGCCGTAGCATTTCTCCTTCGCCTCATCGGCCGAAGCCTGGGGCAGGCTGAGGAGAGACACTGCGGTCGCGAATGACGCCGCAAGAACGGCTTTGGAAACAGTAGCCATTATCCCTTCATCGGCTCCAGAGTGCCCTTGCCTTTGGGTGTCGTCATCGAGGTGCAGGTGCCCTTCGGCACCAGCTTGAAGGATTTACCATCATAGTCCACGGTCGAATGACCCTTGCAGTCGTGCATGCCGGCCTTGCAGTCATTCTGGCCCTTGAGGGCGACGCCATAACATTTCTCGGTTTCCTGGGCTTGTGCCGGGACAGCGAGAAGGGCCATGGCGGAAGCAAGCGAGCCCGCCAAAGCAAGGCTCAAGGTGCGACGATCCATATTTCTCCTCCTTATGAAGATGAGCCTTGGTTGGCCCACAGAGGGGTATTCGATGGAAAGGCGGGTCGCATTACGGGGGAGGTGAAATTTCTGCCTCCGGTCACGCCGGTGTGATAGTTCCGGTAACATGTAACGAAAGGGCCTTGGTCGGCGAAGGGAGGAAGAGCGGGCAGTTATGGGTGCTGATGAAGAGGAATGGGCCGTGTTGATGCGTGCCGCCATGATGGGCGATGAGGCCGCCTACAGGGCCTTCCTGACGGCAATCACGCCCTCGATTCGCGCCGCCGCCCGCCGCAACCTGGCGCGTTACAGACTTGCCACGGCCGATGCGGAAGATGTCGTCCAGGACACGCTGCTCGCCATCCATCTCAAGCGCCGGACCTGGGACCAGGACCGCCCCATCGGTCCCTGGATAGCGGCCATCGCCCGCAACAAGCTCATCGACCTGATGCGCCGTCGCGGACGTGCCATCCAGGTGCCGATCGAGGATGTGACGCCAGGACTCGCGGCGGAAGAGACGGGCTCGTCGCTCGAAACCTATGAGGTCCATCGCATGTTGGAAAATTTGAACGAAAAGCAGCGCAATGTGGTACGTGCCTTGGCCATCGAGGGTGCTTCGGTGCGCCAGACGGCAGAACGCTTGAACATGACGGAAGGCGCCATTCGCGTGACCTTGCATCGCGCGGTGAAGGCGCTCGCCGTGATCTATCGGGGGCGCGACAAGTGAAGACCGACGACCTTATTGAAGCCCTGGTGGAGGATCGAGTGACGCGGTCCCCGAAGCCGCGTTCCGCCATAGCTTTGGCCCTGATTGCCGGTGCGGTCGCTGCGGGCATTGTCTTCATGCTCGCTCTCCACGTGCGCCCGGATATCGTGCAAGCGGCGGGAACCCATCGGTTCCTACTCAAGGTCGTCCTCGCTTTGACCCTCGCGGCAAGCGCAATTTACCTCGCCCTGGATTTTGCCCGGCCGGAAGCAGCATCGGGCCGCCGGCTTGGCCTGATTGCCGTGGCCCCCGCCACGCTTGCCGCCGCGACGATCGCCGAACTCGTTGTCATGCCGCAGGCCACATGGATGCCGGGCATGATCGGCATCACGCCGGTCTTCTGCCTTGTCATGATCTTTCTGCTTTCCATCGGACCTTTGGTGGCATTTCTTGCCGCTCTCAGATATGGCGCGCCGGCCAGTCCGGGTCTTGCAGGAGCACTCGCGGGCCTTGCGTCCGGCGGAATCGCCGCCGCGATCTTTGTCATCCATTGCCCCAATGACAGCCCTCTCTTCGTCATTGTCTGGTACACACTCGCCATTGCTCTCGTGACCCTGGTCGGCTATCTCGCCGGCCGCCGCTGGCTCACCTGGTGATCAGCCGGGCCACGGCTCGGCCATGGCGTTCTTCCAGTTGGGAAGGAAGCTCAGGACCTCGGCGTCATTGCCGAGATTGGGATTGAACAGCCGGTTGTGCCAGAGGCTCGCCTCCCGGGCGATGTTCTTGGGCGGCAGACGCTTGACGGCGCAGGACAGCCGGTAGCGCTGCGCATATTGCTCGAAATCGAGGAGCACGGCTTTGAGTTTGACGAGGCGCTCGGCGGTCGGCGAGCCCTTGGCGAAGACAGCGGTGATCTCGTCGGAGAAGAGTTCCGGCAACTGGTAGTAGTCGGCCGCCAGATATTTGATGCCGGCCTCGAAGGCCTGGCGATGGTCATTGGTCTTCTGCAGCTGGAACTTGAAGAAGGCTGTGCTCTCTTCGGGATTGATGGGAACCAGGAGGATGGTCATTTCCGGCAGGATGACATCACCCTTGAGGCCCGCGACCTGGGGCCGGAAGCCCGGCATCGGCGCCCCGCCATGGTCGCGCATCGCCATTTGCCGCAGTCGGCATTGCCAGGCGATAAAACTGTTCTTGAGTTCGCTGTTGGACAGTCGTTTCATTCCTTAACCCGTCCAGTTTTGGACCAATCTCGTATGCTTCTTTCTATTGCAAAATTGGTTCAGAATTGGCCTAATAGTGGTTAGAATTGGTCGGCAAGTCAAAAATAAAGCCGTCCTGCCAAGGGGCGCAGGAATAAGCGAAATGGAGGAGAGCTCGGGACATGACAAGAGTTGCGGTGATCGGTGCAGGTCCGTCCGGCTTGGCCCAGTTGCGGGCGTTTCAATCGGCCCGGAAGAAGAAGGCCAAGATCCCGGAGGTGGTCTGCTTCGAGAAACAGGAGGATTGGGGCGGGCTGTGGAATTACACCTGGCGCACCGGCCTCGATGAACATGGCGAGCCGGTCCATGGCAGCATGTATCGCTACCTGTGGTCGAACGGACCCAAGGAATGCCTTGAATTCGCCGACTACACATTCGAGGAGCATTTCGGCAAGCCGATCGCGTCTTATCCGCCGCGCGCCGTGCTGTGGGATTATATCAAGGGTCGCGTCGAGAAAGCGGGTGTGCGCAAATGGGTGCGCTTCTCGACCCCGGTTCGCATGGTGACCTACAACAAGCGGACGAAGAAATTCACCGTCACCGCGCATGACCTCAAGAAAGACCGGATTTATTCTGAGGAGTTCGACTATGTGGTCGTCGCCACCGGTCACTTCTCGACGCCGAACGTGCCCTATTTCGAGGGCATAAGGACGTTCAACGGCCGCGTGATGCACTCACATGATTTCAGGGACGCGCTCGAATTCAAGAGTAAGGATATTTTGATCGTCGGGCGCAGCTACTCCGCCGAGGATATCGGCTCGCAATGCTGGAAATACGGCGCCAAGTCGGTCACCGCCAGCTATCGCTCGAAGCCCATGGGCTTCAACTGGCCGGCGAATTTCACCGAGCGTCCGCTGCTGCAGCGGCTCGAGAACAAGACCGCCTATTTCAAGGACGGTTCATCGAAGGAGGTCGATGCCATCATCCTGTGCACGGGCTATCTGCATCACTTCCCCTTCCTGCCCGACGATCTGCGTCTCAAGACGGCGAACCGCCTGTGGCCCCTCGGCCTTTACAAGGGCGTGGCGTGGGAGGACAATCCGAAGCTCTTCTATATCGGCATGCAGGACCAGTTCTACACCTTCAACATGTTCGATGCGCAGGCTTGGTACGCGCGCGACGTCATCATGGGCCGCATCAAGCTCCCGCCCAAGGACAAGATGACGAAGCACAGCAAGGCGTGGCGCAAGCGCGAGGAGAAGCTCGAGAATGCCGAGCAGATGATTTGGTTCCAGGGCGACTATGTGAAGGAGCTTCTGGAAGAAGTCGATTATCCGAAGTTCGACATCGAGGCGACCAACAAGACCTTCATGGACTGGGAGCACCACAAGGTCGAGAACATCATGGGCTTCCGCAACAACGCCTATCGCTCGCTAATGACCGGCAACATGTCGCCGACGCACCATACCCCCTGGGTTGACGCCATGGATGATTCCATGGAGTGCTATCTGGGTGATGGCAAAACGGGACGAAAAGAAGCAGCCGAGTAGCGAGGACAAGGAGGCGCAAGTCCGCCAGGCCTTCCGCCTGCAGGCGGAGTGGTGCCGCAATCTCGGCTCGCCTTTTACGGGCCTGCTGTGCGCGCTCGCGGCCGAGCGGCTCGACCGTTCGACCGCCATTGGCGAGACCATCCTTGATTGGCCAGGCAGTCCGGATTCCAAGGCGGATTCCGTGCCCTTGCGTTTTGCCGGTGCCTTGAACGGTCTGGTGCGCAAGGGATTGCTGCCCGAACTGGCGCGGCTCTATCCGCCCAATCCGCTGCCCGATGGCGAGATCCTGTGGCCGAAGGTTGCAGAAGCGCTAGCGGCGGCCGAGGCGAAAATCGCGCCCTGGCTCGATCTGGCGCCGCAAACCAATGAGGTCGGTCGCTCCTCCATTCTTTTCGCGGGCCTGTGCTGGCTATGGGCCCACTATCCCTTGCCGATCCATCTCTATGAAGTGGGGGCGAGCGCCGGCCTCAATATCAATCTCGATCGCTATGCCTATCGTTTCGGCGAGGATGTTTATGGCGCGATGGGCGCGGCACTGTTCCTGACACCCGAATGGGAAGGCGGCACGCCGCCCAATGTCAGTCCGCGAGTGGTCGGCCGCATGGGCTGCGATCTCTCGCCGCTCGATGCCACATCACTTAAGGATCGTGAGCGGCTCCTGGCTTATGTCTGGCCGGACCAGACGCCGCGCGTGAAGCGCTTGACCGCCGCCCTTGCCATTGCCGCCCGTCATCCGGTCAGGATCGAGCGCAGCGATGCCGCTCCGTGGGTCGAGCGCAGGATCGCAGCGACCAACGCCTGGGGCGAGCAGCGCGTCCTGTTCCATTCGATCGCTTTTCAGTATTTCCCGAAGGATACTCAGGAGCGCATCGCGGCGCATATGGAGCGAGCAGGAGCGGCGGCCACGCGCGATTCACCGCTCGCGTGGCTTCGATTCGAGATCGATTCCGAAATCGACAAGGCCTTCTCGCTACGACTGAAGGTTTGGCCAGGCGAGGATCATCTCCTCGCGCTCGGGGATCCGCATGGCCGCTGGGTGAAGTGGCTCGCCTGACACCTTTCTATTTGGTGACGGTCGGCACCGTGCAGCTGTCGTTGGTTACTGCAGCAGCTGATAGTCGAAGGTGTGGCACTGGGCGAAGCCACACTGAATGACAACTGAGACCAGATTGATCAGGCAAAGCGCGATGACATACACACTCAAGATTCTCGCAAGCCGATCAATGACGGGAAACGTTCGTACATCCGTTTCGCGCAAATAATCATCGCCCCCGACCAGGGCGAGCTTGAGTGCATAGGCGATCAGCATGGCGAGCGCGATGATGATGGACCAGACTGGCATGTGGATGCCGAATAAGGCGCTGCCGATATATTCATGACCGGGGCGCGGATAGATGTCGAGAAGGCTCTGTCGGACGGAGACAATCAGGAGGAAGATCACGAACAGCAGGCTAAAACCGGTATTCTGATAAGAAAATCCGTTCCTGAAATTCAACATGATCCCCAAGCAGACGCCGAACAGCGCGACGCGCTGCAGCAGGCACAGCGGGCACGGAAGCTCGCCATAGGCATATTGCATTGTCATGGCGGCCGTGAGAATGGCGGCGATCACCGCCATCATGGCGACAAGATAGAGATAATTGAGGCCAGCGAGAATGCGGCTGGCACCGGCCTGCATGATCTAGCTCCCTTGCTCGGTCATCGGCGCAAGGTCGAGTTCGGTCTGTATCCAGGGCATGCGGAAACCATATTCTGGGCTGTAGACCTCAAAAAGGAACAGGCCGATCGACAGGATCAGGCAGGCGATGCACATCAGGACGGCCATCCACCGTGGCCCGAACCAGCCAAAGACGAAGGCAAGAAGCATGGAAGCAAAGACCGCAACCATCATGGCGATTGGCCGTCCTATTTGTTATCTCATGGCGGACTGTGTCAGATTCTCAGAAAATCGACAATTACTGGCACTGGCTGAGATCACTCGAGCAGCCAAAGCCTGTTACCTCGCGTGTGCGGTGCCACAGGTCGTCCTTGAACGCCACGAACGGGGGATCCGGAAGCTCGGCCGGCGGCTTGGGATTGACCGCACCGCGTTCGGTCAGGACCAGGACATGGATCTCGCCGTCGGTGTAATATCTGTCGCCTTCGCCATTGCGCCCGAACAAGGTCAGGCCGACGCCCGTCACGTTGTAGGTTGTCGTGACCATGCCCGCTTTGATGAGTTCGCCGCCCAGAAAGTCACGCTCCGCGTCGATATCGGCAGCGATACGATGGGTAACTTGGCCGGTATAATGGCTCAGGCCCACGCCGATATCGAAAGTGGCGTCGCCCAGCCAGACCGGCCGTTCTTCCGCGCCTTTCTCGAGAACCTGCCATAGCCGCACATGATGACGCCGATCGGCGCTGGCGCCGGCCTCTTTCTCATAGGCGAGGTCCTCGCGGCGACCTGCGAGGAAGAGCGGACTCACAGGCGCATCCTTATAGGGGCGATCGAGCACGACGCTGCCGACAATGTCGATGCTGCTGCGCAAGGTGAGGCGATCCGCCGGCGACCAGCCGATCGCTTGCATGGCGAAGGCGATATCCTCGCGTGAACCGACCAGCCCGAAATTGAGCGGATCGCCCGGGATACCTTGCGCCGTGCGCGTCACCATCGGCAGGTGCTCCAAGCCCCTCTGATGCTCATAATGCGACCAGGCAAAAGGCAATATGACATAGGCAAGGAGCCCATAGAGCAGAGCAACGGCGAAAAAAAGGGTGATGAGGACGCGATGCTTCATGGGATGGATCGACAGTCAAGGATGTGCCGGTTACAGTCTCTAACCCCACCCCTCACGCTGAGGTGCGAGCGAAGCGAGCCTCGAAGCGTTCATCAGGATAGATAAGAAATGGCATAGGTGTACATTCTACAATGCGCGGATGGAAGCTACTATACGGGCATGACACGGGGCGAAGAGCCTGATCAGCGTTTGTCCGAGCATCAAATGAAACTTTCGCCAAGTGCTTATACAGCATCACGGCTTCCCGTCCGATTAGTCTATTCCGAGTGTTTCGATCTGGTGTCCGATGCGATCTTTGCTGAGCACAAGATCAAGGGATGGTCGCGGGCCAAGAAGGAAGCTCTCACCAAGGGTGACTGGGCCCCGGTACAAAAGTTGTCGAGCCGGCGCGGCGGCAAGCCCAGAGCTCAATCCTGAAGGACGCTTCGAGGCTCGCTTCGCGCGCACCTCAGCGTGAGGGTCTTAGAGAAGGCTTACGATCTCGCCCGCGTCTTCTCCGGATCGAAATGCGGGAAACGCACGATGCGGGCCGGCAGGCGCTTTTGATGGCCGTCGAGCTTGCCGATCTCGACGTCGGTGCCGAGCGCCGCATGTGTGACATCGACGCGGGCCAGAGCGATGTTCTTCTTGAGAATCGGCGAGCGGCGTGCCGCTCGTCACGACGCCGATCTGGGCGCGCCCGATATGGACGCAATCGCCATGGCCCACCGCGTCATTGGCGTCGATGTCGAGGCCGACGAGCTTGTGGCGCGGATGGTCCTTGCGTTCGACCAGCGCCGCCTTGCCGATGAAGTCGTCGCCCTTCGTCTTGAGCGGCACGGTGAAGCCGATCCCGGCCTCGAACGGATCGGTCTGGTCGGTGAACTCGTAGTTGGCGAAGATGAGACCCGCCTCGATGCGCAGCATGTCGAGCGCTTCGAGGCCCAAGGGCGATATCCCGTGCTTCTGACCTGCTTCCCACACCGCGTCGAAGACTGCGAGCGCATCCTTGGGATGACAGAAAATCTCGTAGCCGAGTTCGCCCGTATAGCCGGTGCGCGATATGACGAGCGGCACGCCCTCGAAATGGCCGATGCGCCCGACTGCGAAGCGGAACCATTCAAGCTCGCCGATTCGCGGCTGCGCCGGCGCCGTCCAGATGATTTCCTTGAGCAGGTCGCGCGACTTCGGACCCTGCACCGCAATATTGTGCAATTGGTCGGTTGACGATCGCACCCACGCCTTGAAGCCCATCTTCTCGGCCTGCTGGCGCAGCCAAATGCCGCCAGAATTCGTCGCCGCCGATCCAGCGGAAGTTGTTCTGCGCCGAGGCGGAACACGGTGCCGTCATCGATCATGCCGCCATGCTCGTAGCACATCGCGGTATAGACGACTTGGCCCGGGGACAAGCTTCCGCATGTCGCGGGTCACGCAATATTGCAGCAGGGCCTCGGCATCGGGTCCCGTCACTTCGAATTTGCGCAACGGCGACAGGTCCATCACCGCGACGCGCTCGCGGCACGCCCAATATTCCTCGACCGCGCCGTCGTTGTTGAAGCGCTGCGGCAGCCAGAAGCCGCGATATTCGGTGTAGTTGCGCGTGAGCGCGGAAAAGCGCGGATGAAATGCGGTTTCGCGCGTCAGTTGGGGTTCGGCGTCGGGGTCATGCGGATAGGCCACCGCTCGGGAGAATTTCTCTTTGTCCGAATAGGTGCGGACATGGATGTCGGTCGGATTCCAGCCATTGCCGGGATCGATGTCATCGGGGCAGGCCGAGGAAACGCACACCATATCGGTCAGCGCGCTTGAGCAGCACATAGTCGCCGGGCCTCGACCAGGCTTCGTCGAATATCACCTGGTTCTGGGCGTCGATCGCGGTGTTGTAGAAAAAGTTGATCGCTTCCCAACCCTTGCGCCGCGCAACGCCATAGGGCTCGAGCGCGCGCATTGAAATTGTCGGTGCAATTCACGTGCCCGGGATAGCCGACATCGTCGTAATAGCGGCTGCTGCAGGCGGTGGCGAAGAAATCGTGGCGTCCCACCGTATCCTGGACGATCTCGACCAAGGGCTCGAAATCGAAGCCGAACACCTTTGATAGGCAGGCCGGGAGTCGGATAGGCTGCGCCCGGTAAGGTGCGCGTCACCGTCGCATCGAGCGCGTTTTCCACGCCCTTGTCGAGCTTGCGGCGCGAAAAGCACTGGAAATCCGTCATCTGCCGGCCGGCGACATCGATGATCTGGATAAATTCGCCGGCGCTGACGACATAGGCCCTGGCGGTCGCGGCGTCGATGCGGATTTCCTGCAATGGATCGGCCAAAGGCTCGGGCAGGGGGAAAAGCTCGTTCGACCGAGGGAGCGTTGCCCGCTCCACGCGCACTTCGAGAGGGGTCGCGGTATCCTGTGCTTCGAGGTTCATTTTCCCGCCCGGCGCGCCGATAATCGCAACGCCATCGCGCGTGGCCGTGAAGCTCTGTTTGCTTCCGGCTGGCGACAGGCTTCCGAAAAGCCGGATGGCCCGGGCGTGGCCTAGATCGATGCCGCGCCGGGCGAGGGCCTTGCGCACGCGCCCGGCCGATTCTTCATCGCTCGCCAATATCGCCTTGAGGCCTTTGAGCTCGGTTACATCCGTGCCCCCGAGGAGAGCGGGATCGCTCCTTCCGTCAGGACCGACGGCGGCGATCTCGCAAGCCTGGCCGCCTTCGAGGTCTGTGACGGTCAGACGGTCGCCTGCCTTGATTTCGAGAATCAGCGAGCCGCCGCCCGCTACTTTATAACGCTCCGTTCCTTTAGGCAGAGTTGGCAGGCCTGGCCGATAGACGATGCTCGGACGCGGCGCCGCACCGGCGTTCTGCGAGTCCGGAAAGCTTTTGTCGAACCTGTTCATCGGACCGAGGCTAACGCTAAGAGGAAGCGAAAGCAATGGTATGAAATTGGGCCAAATTGGCCTCCAATGGTGCAGAGCAAAAAGGGCTCATTATTATTTACCGAGACGCGCTATTAGCGCGCATCCCGGCGAAGTAGAATCGCTTCGCCGATGAGGATGCGCGCCAAATCAACATGTTGGCGCAAATCCTTATCGCCAAAGTCTTCAACTTTGGCGGGATTTGCTCCAACGCGCGAGTTGGAGGGGAGAGTGTTTGAATGAATGCGCCGCTAGATGCCCGCGCCTTTCGCACCGCCCTCGGGGCCTTTGCCACCGGGGTCACGGTCGTCACGACGCGCGGGCCAAAGGGCGAGCCCATCGGCAACACGGTCAACTCCTTCAGCGCCCTGTCGCTCGACCCGCCGCTGGTCTTATGGAGCTTCGGCAAGCGCGCTTATAGTTTCAAATCTTACCTTTCGTCAGATCATTTCGCGGTGAACATCCTTCGTGAAGGGCAGGAGGATATATCACGCCGCTTCTCGCGCTCGCTCGACGACAAATGGGTGGGGCTCGATTTCGAGACCTGGGACACCGGCTGCCCGATTCTGCCCAATGCCCTCGCCGTCTTCGAATGCCAGATGGCTTATACTTATCAAGGCGGTGACCACGTGATTTTTGTCGGCGAGGTTCTCAACTTCGATCAAGACCCGAGGGGGCGGCCGCTGCTATTCTGGCATGGCGACTATCACTTTGTCGCGGACTAGCCCAATTATCACCACTTGCAACCAAAAGCATACCATTTTACCATTTCCCAAGCCGCGCCGAAGCGGCGGCCCGAAGGGGCGAATGGTGGGAACGCTCATGCTCAAAACCGGACCGAGATCCGGATTGGGGTGGTCATCAAGGAAGGAAGGCGCTTCGGCGCTTCGCCGGCCTCTCTCCCATTGTCCTGGTCACGGCCGTCCGAATGAGGCGCTCTCGGCGCTGGGCGGCGTGTGTCACTTCATCATAAGGCAGTTACCCCAATCACATCATATTTCAGCAAGTAAATCAAAGAATTAGACGTAAAGCCCATATGGCAAAATCTCTCTGGGTAACATCATGGGTAACAGCCTGAAGGCTGTGGACATATGCCAGAGCGAAACGGCCACTGGCGAGCTCAGGGCCCCGCCGATGGGTTGCCAGGTCTGCCTTCTCGAAGGGATTGCTGCAGGCTCATGGCCCTCGATATGGGCAGCCACACGCGGGCCTCTTCCGGCCCCAGCCTGCACGAGAAAACCCGCCTACGGAGGTGGGCGGGCTTTCCCCAGTCCGCTTGCCCGTTTCGGCGGTAACTTGCGGACCAGGCCAAGCATAGGCCGATTTCACGGGGCGTATAGTTGGACCTTAGGGTCATGGCCCTCGATATGGCAGCCAGACCTTGGCCTCCTTCGCTGCCGCCTCTAGCCGTTGCCGTTGCTGTGATCTGGATCGTGATAAAAAAAGGCCCCGCTGGGCAACGGGGCTTCAAGGTCATGGAGGGTCCGTCGCTGTCGGACGGGCTGAAGCATAAGTCGATTTCACGAGGCGCATAGCTGGACCTTAGGGTCATAGCCCTCGATAAAGCCGCGCGATGTCACTTGGGCGATCACCAGAAAGAGAAAACCCCGCCGAGGGGAGAACCCAAGCGGGGTTTCCCTCCCATATGGTCGGGATTGCTAACGGAGATTGCCGTTAGCCGCATGGACCATATCGAGCTGCGGATGGCCATCAAACTGGACCTTGGCTTAGTTCGAACGACCGTTGATATAGGTCCGAAAGCCCCAACAACTCGACGGCCGCCGCCTCAAGGCTCGTCACCTGGCGGACAAGGCCAGGCTTGGCCCAGTCGATGACGCACACTGGCGGGCGCGGAAGCCACTTCATGCGGGGAGGGTGTCTCGACGAGACGAAACGGAACATATTTGTCGGGGATAATTGTCGATCCGCAGTGGATCGGAAGACAGGTTTGGTTGATCACCAGTATTGCCGTCGCGATGGAGGGGTGTGAGACTGACTGCAATCATCTCACACCCCGTCTGACCCAAAGACCGAAGGATGGTAGCGGAAACCCTCGGAAGCTGCGCCATCGGCAGCTTCTGGTTCCGATGCTACCACGAGAGAAAACTCCCTCCAAAGCGGGTTGATCGACTTTTCCAGCCTTGTGCGCCGCGACTTTTTGACCGTGGTCGTCTCGATTTGATCAGGCTGCGCCAGGCACCAGGCTGAGCCATGAGGAATTCTTGCCCTGTGAATAGCTGGGAAAACCATCAAGGCAACCTTGATCGCGACACCCCTCAATGTTCTCCTGATCGGCGTGAAGATCAACAAAGCAAAAACCGCCGCAGACGTGATCTATGTCGCAAGGGGTCTGCGGCGTCCCAAGGGTTGGGTGCTTTGCCACAACCAAATCGCGCACGGTAAGAATACCCGCAACGGGGTGAACGGGTTCCGATATTTCTGGAGCAAATCGGCGGGAGGCATGTCCGTGTGTCGATGCGGCTGGAGGCCCGATTGGGGCGAGCACTACAGCGATAGGCCTGATGTAAAAATCCTGAAACGGGTTCGGCAGTGACGGTGACGCTAGCGGTCCCAGGGCGGATTTACGGGGTCGAGTGCATCCATTTGGAGCTCAGCCTTGGCAATGGCACGCTCAATGTGTTGGCCAATCTCCTTCGACGCCGTCAAAAGCACTGCTTTGGTCTCAGGGTCGGCAATCTTTTCGGCGACAAATGGCACGAGGCGGGCAACTTCGGTCGCGTGGAGCAGGTGATCTCGCCATGAGACGGGGGTGCTCATGGGCGTTGACCTTAGCACTGATGCTCGTGGCGCGGAAATCAGCCGTTGCAATTCGCCACAGGCCGCGCTCCTAAGCCTTACTCTTGCCGCTCAAAATATAGATCGGCAATCACGTGTGGCCGATAGGCTCTGTGGTAGCGCATCTCGTCGTCATATAAAATCTTGGGTACATTTTGGCGCGGGTCGTTTTCAAAGTCTTCCAGATCGAATTGCGTGTGCCTGAGACCTGCTTGGCTTAACTTCTCCACGTAGATAGCAAGGTCAAGTTTGCGGGAAATTTTGTACAGCACTTCGCGTAGGCAAATGCCCTCGATGATCACTGGCCTCGTGGGACAGTCCTGTCGAATGTCATCCAGGTGTGCGGCTAATTCAGGGAGGTCCAGCGTTTGCAAATAGGGAAGGTCAGGAACAGGCCTTCGGCGATAGTCATCCACGTGAACAGCGACCTGGTCCCGTCCTAAGTCCTTTGCAAGCTGCTTCGCCAAGGTTGATTTCCCTGCGTTCATTCGCCCCTCTATGCCAATCAGCATACCACAGGACGGATCAAGACGGCCCTGTAGGTTGGCCAACAAAGCTCGGTAATTCTCTGTCTGGAACAAGTCTCTCATAGGTTGCGGAGGCTGACAAACTTCACAGCCTTCGAGCAAGCAGAAAATCAAGCTAGCCTTGATGGCCTCTCAATCGGCTCTGGAAAGCCGCTGGGCTTGTGCCTTGAGGCCTAAAGGGCGTTCGGCAACCGCTCGTAATATTTCATCCACCTACCTCGCAAACGTACTAGGTCCCAAAATGGCTCATCAGGTTTAAAAATGAGATCAATATTTGCGAAAGCTGTCCAAACGGCCACGCCGAAGAGCCCGCCGTTGCCGGACCGCCACAGGCCGCGCGCTGTGGGTCATTCTGCGCTATGGTGGCGGTGCGCATCGCCCTTTCGGTTTTTTTCCGCGCCATGAGTATAGCGATGCTGATCCAAGGTCCAGTAGCGAATTACCTTAATTTGTTGGATCATTGAAACGGCGGCTTCAAACAGGAGGTTCACATGACCACACGTATTGCTATCACTAGCTCTCCTTTTCTTGTCATCGCCATGTTGTTGCTCCCATGTTCCATGGCGTCGGCAGAAGTAACCGGCGCTTGCCTGAGTGATGCCAAGAAGCTGTGCCCAGGGGTGGAGGCTGGGGGAGGCAAGATCAGGGAGTGCCTCAAGACGAACCTCAAGGGCCTGTCCGAGCCCTGCCAGACAGTGGTGCTCAAGGCTGTAGTAGCCAAGGCCTGTGCGGATGACGTGAAAAAACATTGCGCAGGCATCGAGCCTGGCGAGGGCCGCATTGAGGCCTGCATAAAAACTAAAGTCGCCGATGTTAGCGATGCCTGCAAAGTATCGCTGGCGACCTCTGTAGCTGGCGAAGACTAGAAGTCAAAAGTAACAAGCTCTAGGGCGAGTTTGTGCATTCGCAACTGCCAACGTCCCGCCATCATGCGGGCCGGTGGCGGGGACAAGAAGATTGATCCTGTTGGTATGATGGCGCGCATCGCCGGCGAAGCGGTTCACCGGCGAGCGGAAGGGCCGGAGTGATCCCAATCCTCCGGCCCTTCATCCATCAAGCAAGACTTGATTGCAGGCGTCGGCGATCAATGAATGAGATCACTCCACTTGCTGCCCTTGTGCGGCGCATACAGATTTCAAAAACACAGGCTTTGCCAGTAGATGAGCAGTGGGTCAGGCCTGATTTCACCCAGAATAAAAAATCTCCAGATACGAGAGCGGCCTAGGATTTCCGCCGACCCTTCCCACAGGAGCTATCGGTTGTCAGATCGCCACAGGGCGCGCGCTGTGCTAATCCTGAGTTGCGCTATGACAGCTGGAGCGCATTCGTCATAGCAGCTCCCTGCATGGCGAAGCGCGCGGAAGGAGCTATAATTTGTCGAACCCACGAAAACCAGCAGCGATCAGGCGGCTTGAAGGAAATCCTGGCAGGCGGCCTATTCCCAACGAGCTCACGACGACTGGCCATCCCGAGCCGCCAGCGCATCTCACCACCGAGCAGCTTGATTGCTGGCAGGCCATCGTCAATCATTGCCAGCAGAATTGCTATCGCGAGCGGATGAGCAAGTGTTAGAGCGCATGGCAGTGGCATGGGCAGTCTTCCGCCAGGCCTGTGCGGCAATCAACAAAAGCGGCCTGCTCACCAAGGGCCAGAATGGCGAGCCAGTGCGAAATCCCTTGCTGGGAGTGAGGCGGCAGGCGGCAGAAGAGATGCACCTATGCGGCATGGCTCTCGGCTTGTCGCCCTTAGCGCGGACCAGGCTGACAGCGCCTGATCAGGATGATGCCGATCCCTTGACGCTTCTCCTGGCCAAACCAGCGACGATCAGGCCATCACGCAACAATTGAACGGAGCTTGGCGGGCGGCACTGTCCGCACCCGCTTTGCGCGCTCCTGATCCAGTTGGGCCTGCAGGAATTCGGCGCGTAGCTTCATCAATTCGGCATCAAACTCGGCCTTGAGCTCCTTGCGCTGCTCGACCAGTGCCTTGCCGACTGCCGTCATGCAAGCCTTGAGCATGCGCTCTTCGGACCGCGCCACCTTGTTGGTGATGTAGCTCTGCCATTCGGCGGTGAAGTCGGGCGGCGGTGCCTGCACAGCTGGCTCAGGGCGATCAACTGCGCGGCGCTCGGCCCATGCCCGCATCTCGGCACTCCTGGCTGCAGCTGCACGCTCAGCCATTTCGCGCTCGCTCGCTTCACGCTCGGCCTCACTGAAGGCATAACGTTCAAGGTCATCGTCAGTCATGGCTGGTTCGCCTTCTCGATTGCTTGGCGCAAACGGTCGAGTGTCAAAATGCTGTCTTCGATGGTGCGCACTACTAGCATGTGCTGCGCCACAGCTTGAATGAGGTCCATGAAGGCAACCTCCAACAGTCGGGGCGAAGTGATCGAGGCTTTTATGGTGTCGATCTCGGTGACGGTCATCATGGCATCACCTCACCAGATGACCGCTGACGCCAGCGCAGTCGCAGTGGCTCTCCGTTTCACCCAGCCCGCCTTCAGGACGCATCTCAAGCCGACAAGGTCTTGCTGATACAGTGAGCTCATCGGTGCCGAGACCGTGTTCGGCGTGCCAGTCGCCGATAACGCCGCTGCTGCGGTGTCCATGTGCAAGGCGGCATCTCTGCTAACCGCAAACACTGGTGTGCTGATGATCATCGCAACGGCTGAGGCATCGACTGCGCCGACCGACCCAGCTGGCATGTAGCCGCTCGTGATCAGGTTCTCGTAGTTGGGCGCAAGGATGCCAATCCGCACCGCCTGTGCAGGGTTGACGACATAGACCACGCGGGCATCTGGGTTGCCGCTCCCAGCAACCGCCGCCGCCAGCCCCTTCAAGTCGGCAATCATCGCTTCGTTTGCTGGCGTCAGTGCCGATGCCGTCACTGCGGTGGCTCCATTGAACAGGCCTGCAGGTCTGACCGCGCTTGCCGCAGTCGCATCAAACAGCGCGGTGTCGAGCAGCGCGGTCAAATCATGCGACAAGACTTCGCGCACGATCTGCTCGATCATCGAGCTGGCCAGCATTTCTTCGGTGTAGGTCGACATTGCGCTCAACTTGTACGGCGACAAATTCGTCGTGGTCAGCCCTCCAGAAAAAACTGGCTTGGCTCCACCTTCGCCAATCCACGCGCCCATCAAGGTCAGCGGCGAGGCTCTGCTCGGTATCTTGATGACGCCGACGCCAGGCTCAAGCGACACTGTCAGCGCGCGAGCTGCCAACTGCGCAAAGCCTGACTGCTGCGCCATCTCGTTGGCGACGAAATCAATAGTCGCGGTGTTCACAAGTTCAGCTGCCCAGCCTGCAACTGTGGTGGCGGCTGGGTTAACCGCTGCGCGGGTGTAAAATTCTGTCGCCACACAGCCGCCGTAGATGCGCGAAATCGAGCTATCGACACTCTCGGACATGCCCTTGCCGCTGGGCTGGCGCAGCAGCTCGGCGGTGGCGGCGCGGACCAGAACATCTCTCGGTCGCAAGCCCTTGTGGGGCTGGTGACGCTGTTGCCTTTCGGCATGGATGAGCAGGCCTTTGATATGATCGAGCCGTTTATCGACCGAGCGCCAAAGCCCAGACTGATCGGATTGCATGTGAATATTTCCCGCGAAGGTGCGTGCGGAAACGCGCGGCGAGCAGGGCGCTATCTTAGCGCCGCATCAATGCTCAGGTCTTTGCGCGTTTTACTCCCGAACGCTTGAGGGACCAGGCAGGCTCGCCATGAATTGCTCGGGAAATTTGGGGCCCGTGCGGGCTTGCTGGGCCGGTCCAGATTTCCGCGGCAGCGCAAATGATACGCCGATGTGTTTGCCTTGTCGAGTGCCGCGAGGTTCTGGGCGTTGTCATGCCGTAAAAATGGAGCGGTTACCGCTCCAGCCCCGTCGGAAAGACGCAGAAAAAATCATGAGGCTGGCGAGCGCGGATGATCCTGAAGCGGCAGCAGTGGACCAACGGAAAAAGAACCGCGACGAAGTTAAGCGGCATCGAAAAAAGGTAAGTATTGCTGTTGGAGCTTACGTCAGCTCCAATCCCGTTGAACATATCATGGAAGAGGTGCGCGCTCACCGATGATCAGAGCGCGGAGCCCCAGGGCTCCAACCCAGCGGCCTGCTTCCGATCAAGAGGTGGGCTAAGCCCCTTCTTGCTCTTCCCCTGATTTTTTCCCTGTGCCTGGCGGGATTGATTGCAGCAGCTCACCTAAGCGCCTTATCGCCCGCTTTTTGATCTCTTCTGATGCCTGGAAGAGCTCCAGGTCATCAGTCTGCAAGACCATTTGGCGGGCGGTGATGCCCATATAAATTCTCCCCAACTGCGGTTTCTAAAATACGACTTCCCACGATGGTCCAGGTGAAATGGGAAAAATCCTGAAGTATGCCCCCCTGCCTTTTGTGGGTCGCCTGGCGCTCAATGTCGTCGTCGTCATCACCTGTCATCGTGCAACTTCATCAGGGCAGCGCCCAAAATGCTGGCAGGCTTCCCGTCATCAGTCTTTGTCAGGCTATGACGGAGCTCATCAAGGGTCGCACCGAATTGCAGGGCAAGTGAGCTGACGATGGCAGCATCGCGCGCCTCAGCTTCCACCATCGAGCCCGCTTTTGAGGCATGAAGAAAGATTTCAGCAGGCTCAAAGTCTGGCAAGCGAAAGCCCACTGTCACAGTCGCCATAATACCGTCATGCTCAAAGGTCAGGTGCTCACTCGGTCGGCGGTTCGGAAGCCTTGCCCTTGTCATCAGTCAACCCATTTGCCGTCTGTTTCAGTTTAGCCACATCGATGCTGTGGCATTCGAACAGCAGGTCTTTGTCAATGAGCGATGGCTGCTTGTCGGGTTCGGGGATGAATTGGGTGCGGGCTTTCGGTTCATAGGGGATGCCTTTCGCCGTTGCCTTGATTGATGCCGCCCGATTTTCGCGCGCCAGCTTTGCCTCAAAGATATCTGCAGCTTGCTCGTCATTGCCAGGCAGCCAGTCGGCGTCAAACTGATGCGGCCATTGTGCTGGCACAGTGCCCTGGCCTTTCGCGTAGAATACGCGTCGGCTGATGCGCTTGCTGTCGAGATATTCCATCCATGCGCCCCATTCGCGCGGCGTGTGGGGGAATTCACTCGTCGCCCATATGGCGTCGCGGACAATAAAAAACCCTGTGCCTTCGTTGGCGATGATGAAGGCCTTGCCCAAGGTGGCATAGTTCTCCTTGTCCACGCCTCTAACTGGTTCAACCATTGCTGTGCTTCGCTCTGTGTTCGGCCAGGAAGCGCAAGGCATCTTCTTGCTTGCGCTTGTCGGCATCGGTTGCGGCTGTTGCTGCTGGTGTTTCATCCAGCCAGCATTCGCCATTCAGCCAAGTCGATGCGTATTTGGTGAATTTTGGGTCTTGCCCTTCACGTTCGGCGGAATATCGCGTGGCACCAGCGATGAGGTCAGTGCCGCTCGCTTTCTTCAGTGCTGCGGTGAAGGCCTTGCGAGCCGAGCCTTTGGAAGCCTTGCGCGGATAGTGCTGCCAGAATTCAGCGAACTGATCTTCAACGATTTTTGATTTTTGCTTCTTCGATGCCGAAACTGAGTTTTGATCTATATACTTTTCAGATGGTTCATTCAGATGGTTACTATGGATTGGACATGGGTGTCCGATCACACCGGACACAGGTGTCCGATCAAGGGGTGTCAAAGGCAGTGATGATTGGACACCTGTGTCCACTCTAGGCCCGCCTTGATCGGACATATATGTCCAGTCAAGTTCATAGCGATTTGTCTTGCCTTTGCCTGATCGCGTTGCCTTCAGATAGCCGCGCGAAACCAACTCCAGAATTCCGCGACGGATGCTTTTTTCATTGCATGAAAGCATCGCCGCCAACGTTGACAGCGCGGGCCAAGCATAACCTTTTGCGCGGCTCAGGAACTGGAGTGCCAGTAGGCTGCCGATACGGACCGAGAGATGGCTAAGGGCCTTGTCGGTCGTGATGTGCCGCACCCAATCCAACTGGCGCTTGGTGAAGTCAGTCATGCTGCCGCCCTCACCTGGGCGATCAGGGTATTATCATCAGACCAGATACCGTCGGGGAGGTTATCGGCTTGCGCAAGATGAGGGGTTGATCTATTGGGTGAACCGTTGCGCTGCCCAGCGAACGTTTTTTCAGAGGCCTTGCCAGGTCCCATCCTGGCGGGCCTCGATGCTTTTGTGTTCATGATCGATCACGCGGCCTCCGTCTCGTTCGAGGCGTCGGGTTCGCGCCGAGCTTCCTCCCAGGCCTCTAGCTCAGCCAGGTCATAGTAGCGCAGGCCGTTGATGATGATTGGCACTGGGAAGGCGAGCGCGGGGTCACGCTCCCACCGATGTATTGTCATTGCAGTTTTGCTGTAGCGCTTCGGAAGTTTTGCGCGCGGTATCAGCTGGCGTTGTGCTGTGGACATTTCAGCCGCTCCATTGAGAAGGGATGCGGCTACCTAATATTCACACTTTTTCGCCTTTGTCATAAGACAAATGATAGGTGCCGTTTGTCTCATGGGGACAAATGATGGGTGCCATTTGTCCAACCGTCGCGGCATCGCTTCAAGCGCTTGATGCAGCTCTCGAAGGTCCTCCGCGCAGGCCAGGCTCGCCTTGCTGCCTGAGCTCTAGCCTCCCATCATCGCGCTCCACGCGCTCCGTGTAGATGTACTCAGCCACGACACGCGCATAGGCCTGGCGCTCCGACACGCCAGCCTGGCGGTGGCGGCGGTGATATTCTTCGGCCTGCTTGTAGCACTTGATATCGATAAGCTCGCCGAAGAGCTCATGCCGCCCCCATCGCTGCCTGCCATGACGGTCGAGAACGATAATGCGACGGTCATCAATGGCCTGCAAGGCGGCGAGAAATCGTGGGTCGTCGTACAGCCTGTGAAGCAGGCGAAGGTCGCGGACCAGTTGCGGGTAAGGCGTCTCAGGAATTTCAAGGAAGCGCGGCTTGTGCGGGCGCGCTGCTTCCCAAGCTCGCTTGTATTCCTCATAGGTCCGCCAGCCAGGCGGAAGAGCGGCGCGGAACCTGGCCACGGTCACGCCACTGGGCGCAATACCGCAACATTTGTTGCTGGCTGATCGCTGACCAGTGCCATCACAAAACGGCCCCAGGCCTGCAACGCGGCGGCCTTCTCGGCCTTCCAATCATGCCTTTGATAGATGCCAGCAACGCCGCCCTTCGAGCCGCTCAGGTGATTGAGCACAGCCTCAGTGACTTCAAACCTGATGCCGAGCCGCTGCAAACCAGTGGCGCATGTCCTGCGCAAATCGTGCAGGTGCCATTCGGTAACCTCTACCTCTGGCGCAATCTTGCGCATGCGCTGGTCAAGCATCATCTTCGCCCTGGAGAAGCTGCTCAACCTCGTGCCAGTTGTCGTGAACAGGTAGCCAGGCTTGCTCACGATTTGCGGCAAGGCCTCGATGATCTCCATCGCCGCATCACTCAGCGGCACGATGTGCACCTGATTGTTCTTTGCCCGCTCGCGTGGGATCGTCCACAGCCGATCCGCCAGGTTGAGCTCGCCCTGGGTCATTTCGCTGACTTCGCGGAGCCGCGTACCAGTCAGAAGCAAAAGCTGGAACAGCGGCCCGAATGGATACCCCATCTCATCGCAAGCCTTCCAGAACGCGCGCAACTCATTGTCGCTCAATACTCGGTCGCGCCTAAACTCCGTCACAGGTGCCTCGACGCCGACACAAGGCGATGCCTGGAGCACGTCGCGATCAACGGCCCAGCCAAACAGCTTGCGGATGACCGAGAACACACGATTTGCCATCACGCCCTTGCCGCCGCGCTGCTATGGCCCTCTCGCTCACGCGGTCGAGAAGCTCAATCGCGTCGCGCTTGGTGATGCTCTGGATTGAGCGCTCGCCCCAATGGGGCAGCACATAGACCTTGATAATTCGCTCGATGTTGCGGGCGGTGCGCTTGCCAGCGCAGTGCTTCCTGAGAAAATCGCGGCAACGGTCTTGAACAGGTCGCGGCCTTTATCGTGCTGCGTCCTGCTTGGGGCTGATACCGCGCGCGATATCGGTCGCTGCCTTGCGCGCCAGCTCACGAGCGCCGACCAGGGTGAGCGCTTCACCTTATCTGGCTGCAGGCTCCTTCTCGCCATCGGGAAGGGTGATCACAGCGCCGAGCGTGAGCTTCGCCGACTTGCCGTTGAGCCTGTATCGATAAGCCCAGGTTTTCGCCCCAGTGGGCTCAGGCTGTATCACTAGATAGAGCCCATTCGCCGCAGCGTCGGCGATCTCGCGGCGCTTGATGGGGTGCGGCTTGAGGCGTTGGATCGCGGCGAGGGTGAGTAGCTTTGCCATAGTCATGGTCCTTTTCGTGTTACCCCTGGGTAACAGAAACGCTATGTTCTGCACTGTTACCCGATGTTGCAAATTGTTAGCATGACTGAGGCCTAAAGCAAGGCTGTGACAAGGTTTTTCACAGAAAAATGTGCTGAATTGTTAGGGGATGTAATCGCCCTCAGTGTGTCACTTCAACATATGGAGATGTCGCTTATGACGACGAAGCAGGGCGCTGGCATGGCTTCCAGCGCGACGACGGTTTCGCCGAGCTTGGTTACCACCGAGACCGGCGAACTGCACCGGGCCATCGATTGGCGCGGCGCCTTCTGGGTGGCGGCGGGTGTTCCGCCGCTGGTGCTCTTCTCGATCGGCGGCATCGCCGGGACCACGGGCAAGCTCGCCTTCCTGGTCTGGATCATCTCCATGATCATGGGCTTCCTGCAATCCTTCACCTATGCCGAAATCGCCGGCATGTTCGGCAACAAGTCGGGCGGCGCCTCCGTTTATGGCGCGACCGCCTGGCTGCGCTATTCGCAAATTCATCGCGCCGCTGTCGGTGTGGTGCAATTGGTTTGCCTGGTCGCCGGTGCTGTCGCTCGGCTGCGCCATTGCGGCGGGCTACATCCTCAATGCGCTGTTCCCGATTCCGGCAGCCGATTCCAAGCCGTGCTCGACTGGGTCACGGCCAACGCCGCATCGCTCGCCGCCGACTCGCCGCGCGTGGCGGAGTGGCTCGCCGCCAATGCCGGC
Source organism: uncultured Alphaproteobacteria bacterium (assembly GCA_963841765.1). Classification (GTDB taxonomy): domain Bacteria; phylum Pseudomonadota; class Alphaproteobacteria; order Rhizobiales; family Aestuariivirgaceae; genus Taklimakanibacter. The sequence continues at coordinate 112,031 of CAWJDZ010000022.1, read as the reverse complement.
AAGACGGCGCAGGATGCGATCACCGCACTCCTGACCAGGACGGCGTCGCCGCGCTGACGCCGGCGATCCGCACCTGGTCGCTGTTCAGCTTCCCGATTCCCGGTCTGGCGCAGGCCAACATCAATGCGACCTTCGTCATCGGCGCGATCTTGATGCTGATCATCTTCGCCATCCAGCATCGCGGCATCGCCTCGACGGCAGGCGCGCAGAAATGGCTCGCCATCATCGTGCTGGTGCCGCTCGTCGCTCATCGGTCTTGTGCCGATCCTCACCGGCAAGATCGACATGACGAATGTGACCGGCCTCGTGCCGCCGACCGCCGCCTATTCCGGCGTCGACGGCACATGGAACGATCGGCGGCTGGACGCTGTTCCTCGGCGGCCTCTTCATTGCCGCCTGGTCGACTTACGCCTTCGAGACGGCGGTCTGCTACACGCGCGAATTGCAAGAATCCGAAGACCGATACGTTCCAGGCCATCTTCTATTCGGGCCTGCTCTGCATGTTCTTCTATTTCGTCATTCCCTTCACCTTCCAGGGTGTGCTCGGCCATGCCGGCATGCTGGCGCCCGGTATCGTCGACGGCACCGGCATCGGCGAAGCGCTCGCCTCATGGTCGGCGGCGGCAAGGTGGTCACGCAGATCCTCGTGATCCTGATGATCCTGGCCTTGTTCCTCGCCATCATGACGGCGATGGCCGGTTCGTCGCGCACGCTCTATCAGGGCTCGAAGGACGGCTGGCTGCCGCGCTATCTGAGCTCATGTCAACGCGCATGGCGCGCCGACGCGCGCGATGTGGACGGATTTCGCCTTCAACCTGTTCCTGCTGGCCATCGCATCCGACATCGCCGGCTATTTCTGGGTGCTGGCGGTCTCCAATGTCGGCTACATGATCTTCAACTTCCTCAACCTCAATGCCGGCTGGATCCACCGGATCGATTCCGGTCACATCGAGCGGCCGTGGAAAGCGCCGACCTGGCTGATCGGCCTCAACACGGTGCTGGCCTTCGTCAACGCGCTGTTCCTGGGCGCGGGCGCGAAAGTGTGGGGCTATTCGACAACGCGCTCTGGGTCGGCTTCATCTTTGCGGCATTGATCATTCCGGTCTTCGCCTTCCGGCATTATGTCCAGGATGGCGGAAAGTTTCCCGCCCGAGCGCTGGCCGATCTCGGCCTCAAGGACGGCGATATCGGTCGAGCGGAAGGCGGGCATGCTGCCCTATCTCGCTTTGGCGGCGGGCTGATCGTTGTCCTGCTCGCCAACTGGTATCTTCAGTCTGCCGTCTTAGACTCAAATTCGCCCTCTCCACTCATGAAGGCGCGCTGGGGGGCCGCCATTTTATTTGCCTTGATCGCCTTGTCCCGCTCGGCCGATACTCCCGCGACCGACATAGGGGAGGGGCCAATGTCGCTCAGCTACATTATTCTTGGCTGCCATTGCGGCATCGGCGGCTACCTGATCTATGCCTACAATGCTCTCGTCAAGAACAAGAACCTGGTCGCCGAGGGCTGGAGCGGCATCGATGTGCAATTGCGCCGCCGCGCCGATCTCATCCCCAATCTGGTCGAGACGGTGAAGGGCTATGCCGCGCATGAGGACAAGCTTTTCCGCGACATCGCCGAACTGCGCGCCAAGAGCATCGCAGGGCGGGACGGTCAGCCGAGCAGTCGCAAGTGAGCCAGGCGATGACCGGCATGCTCGGCCGGCTCTTTGCCATTGCCGAGGCCTATCCCGAGCTCAAGGCCGACGCGAATTTCCGCGATCTCCAGGACAAGCTCTGCGGTGACCGAGGACGAAATCCAACTGTCGCGGCGCTACTACAATGGCGCGGTGCGCAATCTTCAACACCATGATCGAATCCTTCCCGACCAATATCATCGCGAGCTTCTTCCAGTTCACCAAGGCCGACTTCTTCGAGATCGGCGACCAGGCGGCGCGCCAGGTGCCGAAGGTGGAATTCAACAAGGCATGCGCTCATAGTCCCATGCGCGCGCTGCTGCTTGGCTTGGCGCTGCTCGTCGCGTCGCCGGGCGAAGCTTCTGCCGCAGAGCGCATCACGCTCATTTCACGAGCGAAGTCGCGATCGGGGCCGATTCTCGGCTCTGAGCGTGAAGGAGACGATCGCCATCGTCTCGGAAGGCAACGAGATCAGGCGCGGCATCAATCGCGACTTCCCGACGAGATACACGCGACCGCAACGGCCTTGCCTATGTCGTTGGTTTCGATGTCTTGAGTGTCAAGCGTGACGGGCGCGACGAGCCCTATACGCGTGCTCTCGATCGACAATGGCAAGCGCATCCGCATCGGCAGCGCGGAGGTCTTCCTGAACAATGGGCCGCATGTCTATGAGATCAGCTATCGCACGACGCGCCAGCTCGGCTATTTCGAGGACTATGACGAGCTCTACTGGAATGTGACGGGCAATTCCTGGACCTTCCCGATCGAGAGAGCGGAAGCGGTCATCCAACTGCCGCCGGGCGCCACGATCAAGCAGCATGCCGAATATACCGGGCGGCAAGGCGCCAGCGGCCATGATGCGGAAGTGATCGAGGCGGCCGGCGATCGCTATCAGGCGCACACGACGCGCACTCTTGCACCAGGCGAGGGCTTCACCGTCGCCGTCGGCTGGCCCAAAGGCTTCGTGGCCGCGCCCACCTGGATCGACAAGGCTGAAGATGCGATCAAGGACAATCTCGGCCTCTTCGCCATCCTTGGTGGCGTCCTCCTGTCGCTCCTTTACTATCTCTTCGCCTGGTTCCGCGTCGGGCGCGACCCGCCCAAGGGAACCATCATACCGCTCTTTGCGCCGCCGACGGGACTCGGGCCCGGCTAGCATGCGCTATGTGTGGAAGCAGACGTTCGACGACAAGGGATTTGCCGCATCGCTCGTCGGCCTCGCGGTCAAAGGACGCGCCCGGATCGTCGAAGACGGCAAAAGTTTCTCGGTCGAGCGCAAGGAGGATCAAGGCTCAGCCTTTGACGCGGGTCGAAGCCGCGCTCTACCGGGCGATCGCCGCGGGGCACGACCGAGCTCGAGCAGGCCAATCATGCGAAGGTCAGCGCTATGAAGAGCGCGGTCGAGGACAGGCTGGAGAAGGAACATGAGGGTGTCGCCTTTGTCCGCAACCTCAAATGGTTCTGGGGTGGCGTGGCGGTCTCCGTCCTGGCCCTTGCTGATGGGCGTGCTGCTCTTGCCGCCGGACGATGCGGCGGCCGGCCTCTTCCTCTCCGTCTGGAGCGGCGTCTGGTGGGGTGTCCTCCTGGTTCTGAGCTGGGGCCTGGTCAAGGGCGTCATCGCGGCGCGCGGCGTGCTGGCGAAGATCAGCATCGATTTTCTCGCTTGGGTTTTCTCTTGCCGTTCTTCATCGTCGGTGGCTTTGCGCCGGTGGTCATCTTCCTCAACGCCTCGTCGCCGGGGCTTTACGCCTTTGCTGGCGGCGCCCTTGTTCTTGTCATCATGGGCTTCATCTTCCATCGATTGCTGCGTGCGCCCACACTTTCAGGCCGCAAGCTTCTCGATCAGGTTGAAGGCTTCCGCATGTATATGACGACGGCTGAGGAAGAGCGCCTCAAGGTGCTGCATCCGCCGGAGAAGACGCCGGAACTCTTCGAGCGCTATTTGCCCTATGCGCTGGCGCTCGATTGCGAGAATGAATGGAACGCGAAATTCGCTTCTGTGCTCGCCGCCGCCGCTGCCGCCGGCCTCGCCACGACGCCATCCTGGTACTTAGGCTCCAACTGGAACACCGGCGATATGGGGAGCTTCACCAACAGCGTCGGATCGAGCCTCGCCACCGCCGCTTCCGCGGCATCGACTCCGCCCGGGAGCAGCTCGAGCTCGGGCGGCGGCTTCTCCGGCGGCGGCGGATCGTCTGGCGGCGGCGGTGGTGGTGGTGGCGGATCGGGGTGGTGAGGGTTAGCCGATATAGTCCACGAGCTCGGGCAGGTCGCGCCGCTTGAACAATTGCCGCGTCGGCTCGAAAGCGATGATCTGCCCGTTGCTCAGAAAGGCCGTCCGGGTCGCCGCATAGAGCGCATCGTCCGGATGGTGCGACACCAGCATGACGGTGTAGTCCTTTTCCTTCTGCAATTCCTTCACGAGATCGAGCATCTCGCGCCTGAGCGCCGGGCCGAGCGCCGCAAAGGGCTCGTCGAGCAACAGGATCGGCTCATCACGCAACAAGGCGCGGGCGATTGCCACGCGCTGGCGCTCGCCGCCGGAAACTTCACCGGGCTTGCGCCGCGCGAGGGCCGCGAGTCCCGTTCGCGCCAAGGCATCATCGACGGCCTGGTTTTGCGCAGCGTCTAGCTCGAGGGACGGCGAGATGCCGAGCGCCACGTTCGTCCATAGATCGAGATGGGCGAAGGTGTTGTGATCTTGAAACACCATCGTCACTGGGCGCTCCGAGGGCGAGGTCCCGGTCATGTCCTTGCCGTCGAGCAGGATATGGCCCGATTGCGGCGTGTCGAAGCCGGCAATGACCGAGAGAAGCGTCGACTTGCCGGCACCCGAGGGACCGATCACCGCGACGAACTCGCCGCGCGCCACGTCGAAATTGAAATCGGCGCTGAAGGCTTCCGAAAAATAGCGGACGGCTTCGAGCCTGATCATGCCCGGGCACTCCATTTGTCGAGGAGCGTGATGACGGCCATCGAGAACAGCGCCAGGACGAGCGCCGAGCCTGCCGCCGCTTCGATACGGTAGCTGCCCATTTGCGCATAGATGAGAGCAGGCAAGGTCATGAGTGACTGCGAGCCGAACAAGGTGATGGCGGTGAGATCGCCGAGCGAGAGGACGAAGGCCATGGCGGCCGCGAGGCCGAGCGGACGGCGCAGGACCGGCAGGTCGATGAGAAGCAGGCGCCGCAAGCCCGTGATGTCAAGACTGGCGCATAGACGGTCATGCTGCGCCATCACCTGCTGCACGGACGGACTGCAGTGTGCCGAGCGCGAAGGGCAGCGCCATCAGCCCATTCATGGCGATGACGAGGAAGGGTGCGGCGGTGAAGGCGAGTCCGGCGCGGCTTGCCGCGATGAACCAGCCGGTCGCCAGCACGGCGGGCGGCACGATCAAAGTGAGGAGGGCTGAGAGATTGAGCAGCGACCGCCAGGAGCGATTGCCGGCGCGGGCCGAGGCCAGGGCGATGGGCCAGGCAAGCACGATGCTCAGGACCGCCGCCGGAATGGCGATGAGGATGCTGGTGAAGGTCGCGCCGGCGAGCACCGCCCAATCGAACTGCGCCAGAACGCCTGATATCACGATCGCCAGAATGGGAATGCCGACAAAGCCGGCGGCGAGCGCAATGATGAGCCCCAGAGCCAGCGAAGCGCCGGTTGAGCGCGTCTCATGGCGCTGCGCCGCGCGCCGCAGCGCTGGCCAGCTCTGCATCGCCTTGGCATAGTGTCCGGCGAGCAGCACGAAAAGTCCGCAGAGCACGAGCTGCAGCAGGGAGAGAACGGTGGCGCGCGCCGGATCATAGTCGAAGCGCAGCGCCTGGTAGATGCCGACTTCAAGTGTCGTGGCCGAAGGTCCCCCACCCAGGGTGAGCACGACGGCGAAGCTTGCGGCACAGATGAGGAATATCAGGCTCGCTATGCCGGGAAGGCTGCTTTTGATCTGCGGCCATTCGATGAGGCGGAACCGCGCCATGGCGGTGAAGTCGAGCTGGGCTGCGAGCCTGAAGCTTTCAGGCGCAATGCCTTCGAGCTGCTGCAAGATGAGCCTGGTGGAGAGCGGAAGGTTGAAGAACACATGGGCAAGCAGGATGCCGGTCAGTCCATAGATGTTGAGAGGTTGCCCGAGGAGATGGCTCAGCCAGCCGGTGCGGCCATAGACGGCGACGATGCCTAGGATGACGACGATGGCCGGTAGCGCCAACGGCAAAGCGAAGAGGCGGAGGAGGAGGCCGCGGCCCGGGAAATCGACGCGCGCCAAGGCAAGCGCCACGGGAAGCGCAAGCGCGACCGAGAGGAGAGTTGAAAGCCCGGCCTGCAGCAAGGTAAACCAGAAGATACGCAGCACATAGGCATCGATGACCTGGCCCACGATGAGGCCTTCGCCGATGCCGATCGACGCAACGGGCGCAAGGCCGACCGCGACGCCGAGGATGATGGCCGCGAGTGCGAAACCCGCGGCCAGTTTCGATCCGCTGGATGAGGAGAGCGTCATCTGCTCATGGCATTGAGCCACTCATCGATCCAGGCCCGGCGGTTCGAGGCCACCTCCTCGGGCGTGAACAGTAAGGTCCTGCTGGGCTTGACGAGCTGATCGAATGTCGCGGGCGAGGCGGCGGAAGTCTTGCCCACCGGAAACATCCAGTTGTTCTCGGGAATCGCGTCCTGGAAGCCGGGCCCCTCCATGAAGCTGAGGAACTTCTGCGCCAGCGCTTTCTCGGGCGAATTTGCGATGATACCGGCGACCTCGATTTGCAGATAGTGGCCTTCCGCGAATTTCATCGCCTGATAGCGCTCGGTCTTTTCCGCGATGATATGATAGGCGGGCGACGTCGTATAGGAGAGCACCATTGGCGCCTCGCCCTTGGTGAAGAGGCCATAGGCTTCCGACCAGCCGGGCGTCGTGGTGAGGATACGCGGCTTGAGCTTTGTCCAGGCTTCCGCGGCCTTGTCGCCATAGACGGCCTTCACCCACAGGAGGAAGCCCAGGCCCGGCGTCGAAGTACGCGGATCTTCGAGGATGATCTTCTCATCGGGCGCGCCCTCGACAAGCTCCTTCAGGCTCTTATAGGCCTTGGCCGCGGGGAGTTTCTCGGTGTCGTAGATCACCGCGAAATGCGCGTAGTCGTAAGGAAGGAACGTGTCGTCGGTCCAGGCGATGGGCAGGCTGAGCTTGGACGTATCCTGTTCATGCGGCGCGAAGAGGCCGGTCGCCTTGGCTTCGGCCGTCAGGTTGGTGTCGAGACCCAGGACGACATCCGCCTGCGTGGCTGAGCCTTCAAGCTTGAGGCGGTTGAGCATGGCGACGCCGTCGGTGACCGAGACCCAATTCAGCGTGCAGCCGCATTCTTTCTCGAACGCCTCTTTCACCTTGGGGCCAGGACCCCATTCGGCGACGAAACTCTCATAGGTATAGACGGTGAGCGTTTCCTTGGCCGATGCGGTCAAAGGCAGCGCGCAAAGAGCCAAGAGGGTGAAAAGAAGCTTTTTCATTAAATCCTCCATAGAGCCTTCCCCGTTCGGATCGCTTCGATCCGAACGGGACAAGAAGGCTCGAAAACTTGAATGTGGAGCGCTTCCTTATCGCCAAAGCCGAGCAACTTTGGCGGGAAGCGCCCTACACCGGGTGAAGGAGGAAGGGGTGACAGACCCGCTCGCAATCCCTCCGCCGGCATGATCCGGATCAGGTTCAGCGGGTTGGCCTTTCAGGCCTCTCAGCTCAAGATTTGAGCACCCCGTTGAGAGCAAAGGCGAAGATAGGCATTGAGGGGTGCACTGGCAAGCGGCTTCTGTTATTTCTAAGGCCATGACCCGCTTCGTTATTCTCATGGGTGGCGATTTGACGGTGACCCGGCGCCTGAAATCGCAGGTGCAGAAGACGCGCGTCATCGCCGCCAATGGCGGCATGGCGCATGCCGAGGCGCTCGACCTTTCGCCCGAGCTGTGGGTCGGCGATTTCGATTCGACCTCGGACGAACTGGCCGAACGGTACCGTCATGTCGCCCGCCACGCCTTTCCCGCGGAGAAGGATAAGACCGATGGTGAGATCGCGGTCGATGAGGCGGTGAGGCTCGGCGCCCGCGAGATCGTGCTGGTCGGCGGCCTGGGCGGCCAGGTCGACCATGCGCTCGCTCATTTCGGCCTGATCCTCAAGCTTGGACGAAGACGTGTCGCGGCCTTCCTCACCAGCGGAGAGGAAGAAGCCTATCCGATCCTCAACGGCACGCATCATTTCGATCTGCCGCGCGGTACGCGCTTCAGCGTCATCCCATTCACCGACCTCGCCGGCCTCGACCTCGAAGGAGTGAAATGGCCGCTGACCAACCGTTCCGTTCCCTTGGGCTCGAGCCTCACCGTGTCCAATGTGGCCACAGGTCCGGTGACGGTTCGCCTGAGCCAGGGCTATGCGGTTGCTCTCGCTTACCCCGAGAGCGCGGGTTGACGAGACTGTCGCTCAAGGAAATGGGCCGCCATGGCGAGGCCGTCGGCGAGGCCGGCGGCCATGCCGTCTATGTGGCCTATGGCTTGCCGGGCGAGGTGGTCGAGGCCGAAATCTCAGGCGCTCATGCGCAATTGCGCGAAATCCTAAAGCCGAGCGCCGAACGTGTCGCGCCGTTCTGCCCACATTTCGGCCAATGCGGCGGCTGCCAGATCCAGCACTGGCAGAGGGCAGCCTATCGCGAATGGAAGCGCAATCTCCTGGTGACGGCGCTCAGGAACCAGAACATCACGGCCGAGGTCGATGCTTTGCTCGACGCGCAAGGCGATGGCCGGCGGCGCGCTACCTTGCACGTCAGAAAACGGCAAGATGCCGTTGTGGCCGGGTTCAATGCGGCGCGCAGTCATGACATCCATCCGCTCGACCATTGTCCCATCCTGGCGCCGGCGCTGGCGCCGGCGCCCCGCATCGCGAGGCGTATCGGCGAAATCATCGGCGATTGCGATGCGGCGTTCACCGCCGCCGACAATGGCATCGATGTCGATATTGCAACGAGACGCAAGCCACCGCGCGAACTTGCGAATCTCGTCCATTCCGAGAACCTGTCCCGCTTGTCGCTCAACGGGGAGCCTTTAGTGACGCGCATTTCCCCGGAAGTTGCCATTGGCAAAGCGCGAGTGCGCCTGCCCGCGGGCGCCTTCCTGCAGGCGACCAAGGCCGGCGAGGAGACATTGGCGGCGCTGGTTATCGAAAATCTGGGCAAGGCCAAGAAAGTCGCCGATCTGTTCTCGGGCGTCGGCGTCTTCGCCCTTCGTTTCGCCGCAGTGTCACAAGTCTATGCCGCTGACAGCGACAAGGCCGCGATCGGGGCTTTGGCGGAAGCTCACCGCCGCACGCCGGGCCTCAAGCCCGTCGAGGCCAAGGCCCGCGATCTTTTCCGTGAGCCCTTGATGGCGCGCGAGCTCAACGCATTCGATGCGGTCGTCTTCGATCCGCCGCGGGCCGGTGCCGAGGCGCAAGCAAAACAACTGGCGAAATCGGAGGTAGAGAAGGTCACCGCCGTCTCATGCGATCCAGCAAGTTTCGCCCGGGATGCGCGCATCCTGATCGCAGGCGGCTATCGCCTGGTACGCGCAACGCCTATCGATCAATTCGCTTTCACCGCCCATGTCGAGACGGTTGCCCTTTTCAAACGCTGAGTTCGCCGGAACGGCGTATGATAAGACAATGGTGTCGCAAATGAGAATCTTCGGTCACGAGTTTCTCTTCTCCCGCAAGCGGGAAAAGAGAAAACCTGCAAGCGGCTCTTAGTCCTTCGCGCGCTCGACATAGGAGCCATCGTCGGTCGAGATCACGACGCGGGTGCCGGTGGCGACATGGGGCGGCACCGCGGTGCGACGCCGTTCGACAGCAGCGCCGGCTTGAAGGATGAGGCCGCGGTCTGGTTCTTGATGACAGGCTCGGTCTCGACGATCTCGAGTGTCACGCGCTGCGGCAGTTCGATCGAGATCGGCACGCCGTTGAACAGCGCGATCTTGCATTCCATGTTTTCCTGGAGATAAGCGGCGCCGTCGCCGATGAGATCGGCGGGCAGGTGGATCTGCTCGAAGTTCTCCGGATTCATGAACACATACTGATCGCCGTCCTGATAGAGATAGTTGAAGGCGAGCGTCTCGACGAAAGCGCGCTCGACCTGGTCGGTGGTCTTGTAGCGCACGACGGTCTTCACCCCGTCGGAGATGCGGCGCATGTCGATGGAGGTAGTGGGAGTTCCCTTGCCGGGATGGAAGCTTTCGGCTTTCAGCACGACATAGAGCTTGCCATCCTCATGTTCGATGACATTGCCTTTACGCACGGCGCTTGCGATGATCTTGGCCACGAAATTTCTCTATTGAATAATGGATCGGTAGGTTGGGCGCGGTATTAGCAGCCGGCCCGCCATAAGCCAAGCCCCGCCGGAGTTCTGCCTTTGACCCCTGATCAGCCCTGGTGGCGCGCCGACATCCATGCCGACAGGCGGCCTTTACTTCTGGGCCGCGGACGCATCGTGACCGCGATCCGCGCGTGGTTCGCGCAGGAAGGCTTCGTCGAAGTCGACTGCGGGGCTCTCCAGGTATCGCCCGGCAACGAGACCCATCTCCATGCCTTCGAGACGGCGCTCGTCAAACCAGATGGCTCTCGCGCGGCCCGCTATCTCCATACGTCCCCCGAATTCGCCTGCAAGAAGCTCCTCGCAGCGGGCGAGACGCGCATCTTCAGCATGGTCCATTGCTTCCGCAACCGGGAGCGCACGCCCCTTCATGCCCCCGAATTCACCATGCTCGAATGGTACCGGGCGAATGAACCCTATGAGCGGATCATAGCCGATACGACAGCGCTCTTGCGGGTAGCTGCCCGGGCAAGCGGAAATGCGCTCATCTGGCGCGGCAAGCTCTGCGATCCCGATAGCGAGCCCGAAGTTCTAAGCGTGGCGGAGGCCTTCTCGCGCCATGCCGGCATCGACCTCCTGGCGACGCTCGAGCCGAAGGGCGCCGATCGCGAGGCTCTGGCGGCCCAGGCGCTGAAGCAGGGCATTGCCTTTGCCGCCGATGACAGCTGGTCCGATATTTTCAGCCGTATCCTGGTCGAGCGGGTCGAGCCGAAGCTGGGGCAGGGGCGGCCCACCATCCTCTTCGAATATCCGGCGGTGGAAGCAGCCTTGGCGCGGTTAAGCCCGCGCGACTTGCGGGTCGCAGAGCGTTTCGAGCTCTATGCCGCGGGCGTCGAACTCGCCAACGGCTTTGGCGAACTGACCGATGTCGTCGAGCAGCGCCGCCGCTTCGAAGCCGGCATGGCGCTGAAGCAGAAGCTCTATGGCGAGCGCTATCCAATCGATGAATCTTTCCTTGAAGCTTTGCAGCAAATGCCGGAAGCTTCAGGCGTGGCGCTCGGTCTTGACCGCCTGGTCATGCTGGCGACCCATGCGACGCATATCGATCAGGTGATCTGGACACCGTTCACCTAGGAGGTCCGCTCGTGAGTCGCATCATCTCTGCGCTGGTTCTCGTCTTGATCGCAAGCGGCGCCGCCCTGGCGGCTGAGCCGAGCGACCTCTATCGCGGGCGCACGATCGTCACTGGCATAAAGGATGAAACGCGCATCCCCGCAGTCCCCATCTGCTTTCTCGATGTTCTGGCCAAGGTGTCGGGCGATGTAAGGCTCCTTCGCGATCCCCGCGCCAAGGAAGTGGCCGACACCGCCACATTTCACGCGACCGAATACAGCTATCGCGACCGCTATGCGCTGCGCCAAATTCATGATGAGCAAGGCACGCGCGACCGCCCCTATGTCATGACCGTGACTTTCGATCCACAAAGAGTGGAAGCGGCACTCAAGACTTTGGGCCGCACGCCCTGGACGACAACTCGTCCGAATCTGGCGCTGTTCCTTGTTATCAATAACAGCGCGAAAACATATGTCCTGTCGGGCGACGGCGCCTTCGGCCAGGATCAGCGGGAATCGCTCGCCGCGGCATCCTGGCAAGTGGGCATGCCGGTCACTTTGCCGAGCGAGGCCGACCTTGCGAAAGAGGGGCTCACGGCCGATGCTTTGGCCAAGATCGAGCCGACTAGACTGACGACGGTAACCAGGGGCATGGGCGCCGATCTCGTTCTCATTGGCAGCCTCGTCTGGAAAAAGGGCGCGCCCGGCTGGGTGGCGGAATGGAAGCTCCTTGACGCCAAGAATATCCATGACTGGAAGATCAAGGACGTCAGTTTCGACGATGCGTTTCGCAATGCCTTGTGGGGCTCGGCCTTGGTTCTCTCTGGCAATGGCGAGCCTGAGTAGCTCACGACAGTCCCGATGCGTGGAAGAATCAGATAGGCAGCGACACCCAAAAGGTTGGTGAGCATTCGGCAGCATACTAGCGCACGCCTGCCAGCACTTGGCGGATTGATTTCGCCATCTTGTCGACGATCTCGTTGAGCTCGTCTTCCGACGCATTGTAGGGCGGGGCGATGATGACACAGTCGCCGGCAATGCCATCGACATTGCCGCCGACCGGATAGCAAATGAGCCCATTTTCAAGAGCTTGCTGGCGGATACGCAAGTAAAGCTTGAGCTCGGCGGGGAACGGTGCCTTGGTTTTGCGGTCCCTGACCAGTTCGACCGCCTGGAAGAAACCACGGCCGCGGATGTCACCGACCGCGTCGATGTCGGAAGTGGCGTCCGCCATCAGCTTCGCGAGCTTCGGCCCCCATTCCATCACCCGCTCGACGAGCTTCTCGCGGGTGATGATCTTCTGGACGGCGACGCCCGCGGCACAACAAGCCGTGTGGCCGGTGAAAGTATGGCCGGTTTGCGGTCCGCCATGGACGGGCGCGAAAGCGTCGGCGAGCTTCTGCGAATAGACGGCGGCGCCCAGCGGCAAATAGCCCGCCGCCAAGCCCTTGGCGACCGACATGATATCGGGCTCGACCCCGTCATGGGCGAGCGCTCGCCACGGCCCGCAGCGTCCGGCGCCCGACATGACTTCATCGGCGATGAGAAGCACGCCATGCCGGTCACAGATCTCGCGCACCATATTGGCATAGCCCGGAGGTGCGGGGACGCAGGCGCCGGCCGCACCGACGACCGGCTCGAAGATGAAGGCCGCGACATTCTTGGCACCGAGCCGCCGGATCTCGTCTCCGAGCTCCCTGGCGCAGACTTCGGCGGTGGTTTCGGGCGTCGCGCCGGCGGGCGGGCGATAGGCATTGGCGGGTGAAAGGAGCGAGGCGGGAACGAGGGCGCCCTCGAAGGCCGCCCGCCTTTCGAAGAAGCCCGAGACCGAGAGCGCGCCGATCGTGTTGCCGTGCCAGGAGCGTTCACGCGCGATGAAGCGACGCCGGCTCATCTCGCCTCTTGCGGCATGATATTGAAGCGCGAGCTTGAGGCAGCTTTCGACCGCTTCCGAGCCTCCGGTGACGAACACCATATGCTTGAGGCTGCCGCCGCACTTTTGCGCAACGATCTGGGTCAGCTCCTCGAGTGCATCGGTGGTGAAATTGTAGCGATAGCCGTGGGCGATGCGTGAAAGCTGATCGGCGATCGCCGCATTGACCTCTTCATTGCCGTGGCCGATGCAATAGACGGCAGGGCCGCTCGAGCCATCGATATAGCGCTTGCCCTCCGCATCATGGATATAGCTGCCCTTCGCCCATTTGGCCTTGGGCAGGTTGGCCCCGGCCGTGGTGATGCTCTGGGGAAGTGGCTGCTTCGTCATTCGCTAAGTCCATGATCTGGCGTCATTGCCGGGACTGAGCTACTAGCAGAGGCCTTACTGTCAGGGCAAATCATGATCACCGTCTTCGACGACATGCAACGTCTGCACAATCCGCCGAGCTTCATCGTCGCCGGCAAGCGCCAGCCCATACCGGAGCGGCCCGAACGCATCGACATGATGCTCGAGGGCGTAAAGCGGTCGGGAGGCACGATCGTCGCGCCGGCCCCGATCGGCAACGAGACTTTGTCATTGGTGCATGACGCGCGCTACCTCGCCTTCATGGACACTTTGTGGGAGCGCTGGCAGCGTCTGCCCGATGCCGCCGAATATCCTGTGGCGAACATCCATGCCCTCGGTCGGCCGAGTCTGGCGCCGGTCGGCTATCCCAACTCGGTGGTCGGTCAATGTGGCTATCATCTGGGCGACGGCTCCTGCCCGATCATGGACAAAACTTGGGAGGCGGCGCGCGCGAGTGCGGCGACCGCGGCCCATGCGGCATCCCTCATGCTCAACGGCGAGCGCATGGTCTATGCGATGTGCCGTCCGCCTGGCCATCACGCGGCCGCCGACGTCGCCGCCGGCTTCTGCTATATCAACAATTCGGCGCTTGCCGCCGAGATACTGACCCGCGCTGGCGTGCGCGTCGCCATCCTCGACATCGATGTCCATCACGGCAATGGCACCGAGGCCATGTTCTACGACCGCGCCGACATCCTCACCATCTCGCTCCATGCCGATACCAGGCGCTTCTATCCGTTCTTCTGGGGCTATGCCGAGGAGACCGGGCGAGGCGAGGGCGAAGGCTTCAATCTCAACCTGCCGCTCTCCCGCGGCACGAAGATCGATGACTACCGTGCAGCTCTCGCCAAGGCGTTTCGGCGCATCGGAGAGTTCCACCCGGCTATGCTCGTCATTGCCGCGGGGCTCGATATCTCGATCGACGATCCGTTCCAGGGCTTTGCCATCGAGACCGGGGATTTCGCCACCATCGGGCGCGATATCGCCACGCTGAACCTGCCCATGCTGGTGGTACAGGAGGGCGGCTATCCCTCGCCGAGCCTCGGCGGCAATCTCGCTTCGCTGCTCGCAGGAACTCATGACATGACAATCACGATCCGCCCGATGCACGATGGGGATGCGCCGCCCGTGGCTGAGATGGTCAAAGGCCTGGCGCGCGACACGGGCGCCGAAATCGTGCCTAGGCTCACGCCGGAAAACCTCATCGCCAGCCGCGATCTGATCGACGTCACCATAGCCGAGGACGAAAAGGGGATGCTCGGCGCCTGCCTCACGCTCCTGACCTATTCCACCTGGCGCGATGCCAAGGGACTTTATGTGGTGGATCTGTTCGTCGACCCCCGCGCGCGCAATGGCGGCGTCGGCCTCATGCTCTTGCGCGAGGCGGCGCGCCGCGGCCGCGCCAAAGGTGCCCGCTTCATCAAGCTCGAGGTCGATCGCACCAACGCGGGCGCGGAGCGGTTCTACGAACGCCTGGGCTTTGTCAGGAACGACAAGGACCGGCTCTTCGTGCTCGAAGACGAGAAGGTGACCGAGTTTCTGGAGAGAGGCGATTAGTGTTCTCGCTCTCCTCCATTGTCGTCATCCCGGCGAAAACCGGGACCCACTGAATGAATTCAACCGGGCGGCGCTTGTCGCGCTTCACCAATCTAATAGGCCCCGGCTTTCGCCGCGGTGACGGATGGATGAGAGGTGCGATGCTGCGCTAAGCCGTTTGGCGCGCTGCTTCGATCTCATCAGCCGGGATCGCTCGCCCGGCCGCTGAGATCATTCCTTTCGCATCCTTCAAGGCTCCCGCTTCGAGTTCGAGGCCAAGGAAGCGCTCGAGTTCGACCGGACCGGGCAGGCTCAGGCCTTGGGCAGCTTCACGCGAAAAGCCGAAACGGCCGTAATAGGGCGCATCGCCGACAAGCAGCACGGCCTTGTGGCCGAGCCTGTTCGCTTCGCTGAGCGCATGGCGCATCAGCGCAGCACCAATGCCGCACTTCTGATGGCCGCAGTCGACGGCAATCGGTCCGAGGAGCAAAGCCGGACCGGCCGAGCCTGCGGTGATGTCCCACAGTCGCACTGTGCCGACGAGCCGGCCTCTGCGATTGCGCGCGGTGAAAGCCAGGCCTTCCGAAGGCAGGCGGCCGTCGCGCAAGCGCTCGGATGTCTTGCGCCGGCGCTGGCGCCTGCCGAAGACGCGGTCGAGGAGCGCTTCGCGGGCCGGAACATCGGCCGCAATTTCAGGCGTGATGGTGACCATTGTGGCCTCCATTACACCTCCGGTGTCCGCCTTTCCGGCGGACACCTCGGGTCAAGTGAGTGGATGGGTTAGATGATGTGGGTCTGAAGCGGCGGGAAGCCGTTGAAGGCGACCGTGGAATAGGTGGTCGTATAGGCGCCCGTATTGTCGATCAGAACTTCGTCACCAATCGTCAGCGTGAGCGGCAGCTTGTAAGGCGTCTTCTCGTAGAGCACGTCGGCGCTGTCGCAGGTGGGGCCGGCAATGATGCAGGGACCCATCGCCTCGCCGTCGCGCGCCGACAGGATCGGATAGCGGATCGCCTCTTCCATCGTCTCGGCCAGACCGCCGAACTTGCCGATGTCGAGATAGACCCAGCGCTGTCTCGTCCTTGGCATGCTTTTTCGACACGAGCACGACCTCGGCCTTGATCACGCCGGCATTGCCGACCATGCCGCGGCCCGGCTCGATGATCGTCTCCGGGATGGCGTTGCCGAAATGCCTGGCGAGCGACTGCTCGATGCCCTGGGCATAGGCGCCGACAGCCGGGACCTGCTTGAGGTAACGGGTCGGAAAGCCGCCGCCGAGATTGACCATCGACAGCGTGATGCCGCGCTCTGCGAGCGTGCGGAAGATCTGCGCCGACTGCGCCGAAGCGCGAATCCCAGCCGTCCGTCTTGGTCTGCTGCGAGCCGACATGGAAGGAGACGCCATAGGCATTGAGGCCGAGCCGATGGGCGCGGTCGAGCACGTCGACCGCCATTTCGGCGGCGCAGCCGAATTTGCGCGACAAGGGCCAGTCGGCGCCGTCGCCGTCGGTCAGGATGCGGCAGAAGACACGGGCGCCAGGGGCGGCCCGGGCGACCTTCTCGACTTCCTCGATAGAGTCGACGGCATAGAGCGAGACGCCGAGGTGATGGGCGCGCGCGACATCACGCTCCTTCTTGATCGTGTTGCCGAAAGAAATGCGGTCGGGCGTAGCGCCGGCGGCGAGCGCCATTTCGATTTCGGGCACCGAAGCCGTGTCGAAGCACGAGCCGAGAGCGGCGAGCAGCGACAGCACTTCGGGCGCCGGATTGGCTTTCACCGCATAGAAGATGCGGGTGGCCGGCATCGCGCGGGCGAAGCGGAGATAATTGTCACGGATGACCTCGAGGTCGACGACAAGGCAGGGGCCCTCGGGTCGTCGGTCGGCGAGGAAGTCGATCATGCGTTGCGTAGCCATAGGCGTTACTCCCCCATCAGGGCGCAGTGGATGGCCTTGGAGTTGGCTGAGGCTCGCCCCCCGCGATGGAGACGGGAATCGGGCCGGCCGACTTTCGGGCCGTCGAGTGCGATGATTGTCCGGGCGCGTTGCGCCTCGCATTCACCGCGGTTTGTCTGCCTTGGCTTGGAGGGGTTTATCCCTTCCGCACTGCTGGCAAGGAAAGTGGTGCCTCTTCAGTAACGCTGACTGTTGGACCAGCCAGTCCGAGACCAAAAAAGCCCGCACCGTCGTTGCTTCAAGGCGTCCGCGGTCTTGAGTTTCGACCGCTAGGGATCATGTCCCTAGTACCGGCCCGGATACCTTCTTGAGGATCCGGGGGACGCCCACAGGCACGTGCGACTTTGGGCAATCGGCATATGATGGATTCTGCCGTCGCATTCAAGAAAAAAATTTCCCCGAGCCCACGAATTCATGTGGACCTTCAAAGGGTTCTTTACGGAGTCTTAATGTCGCCGATCGAGTGGGGTGACACTGTGATCAGGCGGCATCGCAGCCGGCGGACTCGCCGCCTGCTTCGGGCCTCAAGCTGCCGCCGATCGCGCCCAGGAGTTCGAACGAGCTGCTCCAGGTCGAGGTCCGAAAGTTTGGGCGCCACATGCTGTTCGACGGCGGCGCGCAAAGTGGGCCACATGCGCTTCTGCATCGCGCGCCCCTCAGGGGTGAGCGCGATCATCTGGCCGCGGCCGTCGCCCGGACAGGCGATGCGCTCGATGAGCCCCGCCGCTTCCATGCGATCGAGCAGGCGTGAGAGATTATATTGGGCGACGAGCAGCTCCTTCTCGAGCTCCACCGGACGGAGCTTCCGCCCGCCCTCGCGCGACAGTTCGAGGAGCACGTCATACCAGGCGATCGGCGGGAAGCCCTTGGCTTTCGCGGTAGCCTCGACCTCGCGCACGATCCTGTCCCGGGCGCGGATGAGCCTCACCCACACCTGCAGAACCTTGTCGATTCGCTGTTCGTCGGCCATCGCGGCCATTCTAGTTATTCATGCATCTGCATCAAGCTTGACATATAGATGCAGCTGCATTAATGTCAATGCACTTGCATGAAACCCCGAATCCAACGGAGATTAGCATGAAGCTCTATTATTCGCCCGGCGCCTGTTCGCTGGCCCCCCATATCGTAGCGCGCGAGGCGGGCGTTTCCGTCGATCTTCAGAAGGTCGATCTTGCGACCCACAAGCTTGCTGACGGCGCCGATTATTATGGCGTCAATCCGCGCGGTTATGTTCCCGCTCTGCGCTTCAAGGATGGCGAGCCGGTACTGACGGAAGCCAACATCGTGGTGCAGTATCTCGCCGACCAGAAGCCGGATGCGGGCCTGATGCCGAAGGCGGGGACGCCTGAGCGCTACCGCGCCCAGCAGTGGCTTGCCTTCATCGCAACCGAACTCCACAAGAACTTCTCCTGGCTCTTTAGCAAGGAAACGCCCGGCGAAACCAAGACCACTGTCAAGGACAAGCTCAACAAGCGCTTCGCCGAGCTCGACAGCCATTTCAAGAGCAATGACTTCCTCCTCGGCAAGAACTTCTCTGCTGCCGACGCCTATGCCTTCACCATCATCAACTGGGCGAATTTCCTAGGCCTCGACCTCAAGACATTCCCAAATCTCCAGGCCTTCATGGATCGGGTCGCCGCCCGTCCCAAAGTCCAGGAGGCGCTCAAGGCGGAAGGCCTCCTCGCCGCCTGATCCTTAAGGAGAACGCCATGACGAAGCTGAGCCTCATCAGCCATGTTCTGTGCCCCTATGTGCAAAGAGCGGTGATCGCGCTCAAGGAGAAAGGCGTCGATTTCGAGAGGATCGACGTCGATCTCGCCAACAAGCCGGACTGGTTCCTGAAGATCTCACCCTTGAGCAAGGTTCCGCTTCTCAAGGTGGGCGACGATGTGATCTTCGAATCGGCGGTCATCGCTGAATATCTTGAGGACACGGTGCCGCCGGCGCTGCATCCGGTGGATCCCGTGAGGCGCGCCGATCATCGCGCCTGGATCGAATTCGCCGGGGTCGTCCTTTCCGACATCTGGGCCTTCTATAACGTGTCCGATCGCGAAGCCTTCGAGAGGAAGCGTCAGGACCTCGTCCAGCGTTTCGCCCGTCTCGAAGAGCGGCTTGTGGCGGAACCGTGGTTCGACGGAGCGGCCTTCCATCTGGTCGATGCGGCCTTCGGTCCGGTCTTCCGCTATTTCGACGTGTTCGATGCGATAGAGGATTTCGGCATCCTCGAGGGCAAGCCGAAAGTCGCTCGCTGGCGCCAGGCGCTGACGGAGCGTCCGTCGGTCAAGTGCGCTGTCGCGCGCGACTACGCCCAGCGCCTCAAGGACTTCATCGTCAAGCGCAACTCATATATGTCGGGCCTCATCACCGAGTCGAGTGTAACGAAAGGATGGCCGCCACGGCGGCCGTCTAACTGTTCCAACACCTCGCGCTGAGGTGCTTGCGAAGCGAGCCTCGAAGCGTCCCTAAGGATAGAGTGTGCCATTTGCAGCATGTCCTTTCGAGGCCCCGCCTACGGCGGGGCACCTCAGGACGAGGGAAGATGCTCCATTGATGCTCTATTGTTGACAGGGCCGCGGCCGTCGCGCACGGTCGCCGCGACGCCAAAGGCATGGAAAGCAAAGATGAAAGTCGATGGTAAGCCGTACCGGACGATCTGGCTCAACCCGGATGGCTGGTCGGTCGAAATCATCGACCAGACGAAGTTCCCGCATCGATTCGAGACGGTGACGCTGCGCACCGTCGCGGATGCAGCTCACGCCATCAAGGACATGCTGGTCAGGGGAGCGCCTCTCATTGGCGCCACGGCCGCCTATGGCATGGCGCTTCAGGCGCGTGTCGATCCCTCCGATGACGCGCTCTTGAAAGCCTATGAGCGCCTGCATGCGACCCGCCCCACCGCGATCAATCTCAAATGGGCGCTCGATGAGATGATGAAGGCGCTGCGGAACTTTCCGGCGGCCGAAAGGGCCGAGCGTGCCTATAAGCGCGCCGCCGAGATCTGCGAGGAGGATGTCGCAATCAACCAGGCGATCGGCCGCCACGGCCTCGAGCTCATCAAGAAGATCGCGGCACATAAGAAGCCGGGCGAGCCCGTCAATGTGCTCACCCACTGCAATGCCGGCTGGCTCGCGACCGTCGACTGGGGCACCGCGACCGCGCCCATCTATATGGCGCATGACGGCGGCATTCCCATTCATGTCTGGGTCGACGAGACGCGCCCGCGCAACCAGGGCGCCTCGCTCACCGCCTGGGAGCTCGGCCACCACGGCGTCAAGCACACGGTTATCCCCGACAATACGGGCGGCCATCTGATGCAGCACGGCCTCGTCGACCTTTGCATCGTCGGCACCGACCGCACCACCGCCGCGGGCGATGTGGCGAACAAGATCGGCACGTATCTCAAGGCGCTCGCCGCTCATGACAACGACGTGCCTTTCTATGTGGCGCTGCCGTCGCCCACGATCGACTTCACCATCGATGATGGCTTGCGGCAGATACCGATCGAGCAGCGCTCGGGCGATGAGGTGACTCGGCTCACCGGCATCACCAAGGATGGCCGCATCGAATCGGTCGATGTCGTGGCGCCCGGATCGCCGGTCGCGAACTACGCCTTCGACGTCACGCCCGCAAAATATGTAACGGGTCTTATCACCGAGCGCGGTGTCGTCAGGGCAGACAAGACAGCCATTGCCGCGGCCTTTCCCGAGCGCGCATGAGCTTTGTGCCGAGTGTAGCCTGCATGCGAGTGTGCATGCATGATCGATGTCACTTTGGGGACGAAACATGATCGATCGACAATGGGCGGAACGATTCGCCCGCGAGTGGGCGGCGAACTGGCACGCAAAAGACCTTGATGCGTTGCTCAGCCACTACTCGCCCGATATTGTATTCCGCTCCCCTCGCATATCGGTGGTGCTGGGAAAGCCTCAGGGGTCCGTGGTTGGCATCAGGGACCTTCGCGACTATTGGCGCAAGGCTTTGGATGCTGCGAAGGAGATCCGCTTCGAGATTACGAACGTTGGCATCGGGAGCAATGCCCTCACGATACTCTACAGGAACCATCGGAATGATCATGTCTCTGAGACATTCGTTTTTCACGAGAACGGCAAAATAGTCGATGGCATAGTTACGTATCTGGCGCCATTTGAAGGTAGAGCGCCGTGACGGGACGTCATCGTCTGACGAACGGCTATTCTGCCGTTGGCTTGCCAAGTCGGGCGGGAGACGTCATCGCTTTTTGGCCGACGCGACAGCCGCGAAAAGATAGAGCGCCGCGACGATTACCAACTGAACGTCCGTCGATCTACGCCCTGTTTACAGAGTTGCAGGGCGGGGGCATGGTACCCGACGTGAATGCTAGTCGTCGCCGGAGCACTACCGGCCTCAGTCAATTCCTCGATCTCCAGCGGCAGCGCGATTGGATGCAGGGCAAGACGATCCTGCGCGACGCCAACGAGCGCACGGAATCCTTGGAACTGCGTCTCAAATACGTTGCGCGGTTTGAGAACCTGCTGCGCCGGCCGCAGGCGCAAGAGGCCCTGGAGATTCTCCGGCGCTACGGCCGCGACTGCATCCCGATCCCGCGCAGGACCGAACGGCACTACTGGTCGGTCTCCTGCCTGCCGTCGACCCCGGGCAAGGCGCTCGTCCGCGTGAATGCGAGCTGGATGGAGCTTTTCGCGCTGTATGCGGAGGGCGACGGCATCCGCGCGAACTTCCTGGTGCATCTTTCGGATTTCACCACGGACTATTCACCCGCGCAGGGCCATGTGAACGTATCTTTTCTCGAACACTGCGTCGCAACACCGGAAGACGTCGGCTATTTCTTCCCGCATGGTGAGGACATCTTCGGCATCAAGGTCCGTGGCTTCTCCTCGATCGGCAAATTCCTTGGCGTCCGCCGGGTGTTGCGCGCCATCCGGGCTTTCAACCTGACGCACATGAACCGGGGCCGGAACGCCTACCAGGCGAGCCACTGCTACAGTCTGGCAGATCACATGCTGGCACGCTGAGTGGCTCTGTGCGCTGAGCGAGGAAAAAATGCGCTGCGGAGCGACGGCGCCCAGCACTCACGAAACTGATGAAGATGGGCACTACTCGTTCGCGGTGGCGCTACGATGAGATGCGATGGCGTCAGCCTTGCTTATATCTCAAAAATGAGATATAAGCATTCGTGGCTTGGCGGGTAGAAATCCTCAACGAAATGGTCGCTGTGGAAATCGCCGCCCTTGGAAGGGATGCTATGCGAGTTGCGGCTGACAGGCCGCGACGGAATTGCCCGCGCCCTTTACGTGACCGCGATCGGCCGAAGAGTTGTCGTGTTGCGCGCGTTCATAAAGAAGACGCAGAAGACGCCACGCGCCGAGATCGAACTCGCACTACGGAGAGCAAAGGAGATCACATGACAATTCCGTTCGAAAGGCTCAAAGCCCGACTCCTGGCCAATCCGAAGGTCAAGGCGGAGTACGACGCGCTTGCTCCAGAGTTCGAGATTGCTGCCGAGTTGCTCAGGGCTCGCCTGCGGGCGGGTCTCTCGCAAGCCGAACTTGCTGCCCGGATGGGGACCAGCCAGTCCACAATCGCCCGGCTCGAAAGCGGCCAAACGCTACCGAGCACGAAGACGTTGCTGCGCTATGCCGAGGCAACCGGCAGCAAGGTCCACGTGCGCCTATCTGCAGCCTGAAGCGGCATTTGCCCGCGGCAAGGTATGGAAATCGCGCAGAACAGTGGCGCGCCAGCGTTAACAAAACTGATAACTACATCTCCGCTGCGGCGGCTCTGATAACATCGCCGTCGTTCCGCGGTTGCCGCCGCGAGCATCACCAAAGCGGCTGCGACTGCTCATGATATTCTTGGACATGGAGGCAAATGCTGGTCGGTGACCCGTCGCCAGACCAATTTGCTCACAACGCATTGAGCTTCAAGAGCTCATAGAGAGGAGACGGTATCTTATGGAAAAGGACGTCTGAGCCGCACTTGCATCTTCATCTCCGGCCAACTGCGGAGCTTGGAACCCTCGTCCAGCCGGGTGCGTTCCGGTAGATCGGGGCGTCTTGTGGCCTGGAGGTGCCAGTGGGGACGCGAATGAATTCTGCTATCAACCAAGCCAAAGCGAACCGAGGAGCAGGTGATTGGCGCATAGGCCAAGGCGGGCTGTTATCGAGACTTCCGGTAATTGCATGAAGAGGTCCCAGCGGAGGATGCATGGACGAGGTCCATAACGAGCTTGGCGCGTTAAACCCGCGGGCGCCGGCCGAACTCGCTCGATTCGCGTTTCTCATTGGCAGATGGCGGTGCGAAGCGAAAGTGCGCTCGGACAACGGTGAGTGGCAATCTTTCCAGGCGACATGGCTCGGCCGCTACATTCTCGATGGCTACGCCATCGCAGACGAATACAAGATGACCGACGCCTCCGGAGAACTGATCGTGCTCGGCATGAATTTTCGCACCTACGATTCGGCTAAGCAGGGCTGGAGCATGAAATGGCTCAACGCGCTCGCCGGAACCTGGATGGACCTCGGATCAGCGGAGTTCGACGGCGTCACGTTCGACGGCCAATCCGTCATCTACGCCTTTAGAGAGCCGATGGCCAAGCACGCTTACACGCGCGCCACATACACGAACATTTCCAGGACGCATTTCACCTGGCGCGGTCAAAAGTCCGACGACGGAAAGTCCTGGAGTGAATTCATGATCGTCGAGGCCCATCACGTCTAAGACGATGGCCCTGGTCCGCCTCGTTGCGGATTTGAGGCGTCTGGCCAATAGCGTCCGAACGTAACTCAGTCGGCGAGGTTGCAAGCGACCGGCGCCAATGCGCCTATTGGCGCATGGACCATGCCTTGGTATCGCCCCGCCAAGAAATGCGTGCCGGTTATGTTGCGGGACACCTGCCCTATGCCTTGAATCCAGAGGCGGCAGGTGGGCGGCTCCACATAACTCCATGTTACCCACGCACCGCAATGTGATCGGCGGCGAGGCGTCAAATTCTTGACGCTTTGCCCGTGTTGCCTAGTCTGATCGACGGGACTGCGGGGCAAAGAGGCCTTGCCATGCTCAAGACCGCCCTGAAATTGCTCGCGGCGCTGATCGTCGTCGCGTTTTCCTCGTTTGCGGCGGCGGCAGCCGACACGCCGGTCGATCTCGAACTTGTGCTGGCTGTCGATGTCTCGCGCTCGATGGACGCCGATGAACAGGCGCTTCAGCGCAACGGCTATGTCGCGGCGTTCCGCCATAAGGATGTCATAGATGCCATCGCTTCCGGTGCGAACGGCCGCATCGCGGTCAGCTATGTCGAATGGGCAGGGCCGGCCTTCCAGCGGACGCTCGTGCCGTGGACGATCATCGATGGCAGGGCGGCGGCTCATGCCTTTGCCGACCGTGTTGCCGCCGCGCCCATGACGCGCGAGCATGGCACATCGATCGCGAACGGCCTCATCTATGTGGGGCCGAGCTTCGAGGGCAACGGCATCGCGGGCGAGCGCCGCGTGATCGATGTGTCGGGCGATGGGCCCAACAATATGGGCATGCCGGTGATCACGGCCCGCGATCCCCTGATCGCGAGCGGCGTCACCATCAACGGCCTGCCGATCATGATCAAGCGGCCCGGCGGTTTTGCCTCGATCGAGAATCTCGATATGTATTATGAGGATTGTGTCATTGGCGGCACCGGTGCTTTCCTCCTGACGGTAACCGATATCCACAAGCTCGCTTCGGCGATCCGCCGCAAGCTGGTGCTGGAGATCGCCGCCCGGCCGGCAAAGTTCGTCAGGGCGAGCAAGGTCAAGGTGGAACCGCGGGTCGACTGCATGATCGGGGAGAAGCTGCGCGAGCAGTGGATGAGGGAGTAGGCGGAACTGGGAGAGTCTCATTTCGCATGAGCCACATCGTTGCGATTGGCGAGGCAGAGCAGGCGCGCATTCTCGCTCTCAACAATGCGCATGCTGCGGAGACCTCATTGCTTGATGAAGCGCGGCTCAGGAGCATGCTGGATGAAGCCTTCCTGGCCACCCGCATTGGCGATGTCGACGCCTTTCTGATCGTCTTCGACCAGCGGGCCCGCTACGACAGCCCCAATTTCGCGTGGTTCCAGGCGAGGTATTCCGATTTCGTCTATGTCGACCGCATCATCACCGGTGCCAATGCCCGTGGAAAGGGCTATGCCCGGGCGCTCTATCAGGATCTGTTCGAAAAAGCCGCTCTCCAGGGTCATAAAAGGGTGGTCTGCGAGATCAATTTGGACCCCCCGAACCCGGGTTCCGACGCCTTCCACGCCGCCCTGGGCTTTATCGAGGTCGGCCGGCAGCTCATGTCCAGCTCCGGCAAGACCGTCCGCTATCTGAGTAAGAATATTCCTAGCTAGGATTGGTCGCCTCGGGCAGGCTGCCGGGTTTCGCGGATTTGCCGTGTCAAGGCCCGTTTTCATGCCGGGTTGGCCATCGATTTTCCTATCAAAATGCACGAAATTCGCAGGTTTTTCGGCCCATTTTGTCGCGTTTTTCGGGGCTGGTTTTGGCCCTCCGGAATGCTACCGTTTTGCCGCGGCTACGATTTTTTGTCAGTGGTGGATGTCATGCCTGTCTTTGAGGAGTGGTTCGAATACGACTATGAGGAAGTTCTTCTTGGTGCGGTGAAGGCCGAAACAAAGCGCAAGCGCGATGAGTTGCTGGCGCTGCGTCTGCGCCACCGTAGACCTCCCACACGGCCACAAAGGTAATTCTTCACCGCTTCCCTGCGGGATTGCCGGTCGATCACGGCGCGTCTCGTTTCAGCACAAGATCATGCCGCCCGGACTTATCTATCCGGGCGGCATTGTTTTGCCTTCCTTCTAAAGTCTATTGGCCGAGGGGTTGACCCCACGGGAAAAAGCCGCACGATGCATTGCGCGGCATAGACAGCGGAGACTTTGGCGACAAGGATTCGCTCCAAGATAAAGAAGACGCGCCGGCTGCTTCGGGCGGGTGAGCCCGACAAGACTGGGAGGTTAGGGTTTGTCTGAGCTTGGCCGGGCACCAGACGATACATTCCCCAAGCTGCTTCAGTTCAACGCCAGGGCGCGCGGCGGACGCGTCGCAATGCGACACAAGGATTTCGGCATCTGGCAATCCTGGAGCTGGGCTGAAGCGCATGCGATCATGCGCGCCATGGCGGCGGGACTTTCGGCGCTCGGCGCGGACCGTGGCGACAAGATCGCGATCATCGGCTCCAACCGGCCTCATCTCTATTGGTCGATCGCCGCCACCCAGAGCCTCGGCGCAGTGCCCGTGCCCATCTATGCCGATGCGGTCGCCGATGAGATGGCCTTCGTCCTCGAACATGCGGAGATCCGCTTCGCCGTGGTCGAGAATCAGGAGCAGGTCGACAAGATCATCCAGGTGGCGAGCCGGCTGCCCTTGCTGAGAGGGATCCTTTACGACGAAAAGCGCGGGCTTCGCGATTATGACCACACGAAGCTCCATGCGCTGGCGAACATCATTGCCAAGGGCCGCGCGGCGCTCGGCGACCCGCAAGTCTCGGCGAGGCTCGATGATGCCATCGCCCGGGGCAAAGGCAGCGACATAGCCGTCATTCTCTATACGTCGGGCACCACCGGGCGCCCGAAGGGCGTGATGCTCACCTATGACAATCTCCTGGCCAGCGCGCGCATCGGCATCGCCTTTGATGGACTGAGCGAGAAGGACGAGATCATCGCCTACTTGCCCATGGCCTGGGTCGGCGATCACGTCTTCTCCTATGGCCAGGCTATCATGGCGGGCTATTGCGTAAACTGTCCGGAGAAGCCCGATACGATCGTCCAGGACCGGCGCGAGATCGGGCCCACCTACATCTTTGCGCCCCCGCGCGTCTTCGAGAACCTGCTCACCCTCACCATGGTGCGCATGGAGGATGCCGGCAGACTGAAGCGCTGGATGTTCGAGCATTTTCTGGACGTCGCGCGCCAATGGGGCGACACGATCCTGAGCGGCGGCAAGGTGCCGCTCCTGGCGAGATTGCACTACGCTGCAGGAAACCTCGTGGTCTATGCGCCGTTGCGCAACCGCTTTGGCCTCTCGCGGGTGAAAGTCGGCTACACCGCGGGCGAGGCCATAGGCTCGGAGATCTTCAGTTTCTATCGCTCGATCGGCGTCAATCTCAAGCAGCTCTACGGCCAGACCGAGGCCTCGGTCTATGTCACCTTGCAGCCCGATGGCGAGATCAGGCCGGATACCGTGGGCAAGCCCGCACCCTCCGTCGATATCAGGCTCAGCCCCTCGGGCGAGGTCGAGTTCTCAGGTCCGGGCGTCTTCCTGGGCTATTACAAGGACCCGGAGCGGACCGGCGAGGTCAAGACGAAGGACGGCTATGTCCGCACGGGGGATGTCGGCTTTTTCGATGCGCATGGCCATCTCAAGATCATCGACCGCGCCAACGATGTCGGCCGCCTCAACCATGGTGGCCTGTTTCCGCCCAAATACATCGAGAACAAGCTCAAATTCTATCCGAACATCAAGGAGGCGGTCGCTTTCGGCGACCGGCGGGACCACGCCGCCTGTTTCATCAACATCGATCCGGTGGCGGTCGGCAATTGGGCCGAGCGCAACAGCATCGCCCATGCCTCCTATCAGGACCTCGCTGCCGACCCGCGCGTCTATGACATGATCGCTGAACATGTAGAGGAGGTGAACCGGCTGCTCGCCTCGGAGCCGCAGATGGAAGGCGCCCAGATCGCCCGCTTCCTCATTTTGCCCAAGGAGCTCGACGCCGATGACGGCGAGCTCACCCGCACCCAGAAGGTCAGGCGCGGCTTCATCACCGAGCGCTATGCAGCGCTGCTGAAAGCGCTCTATGACGGATCGCCCAAGGCGCATCTCGATGTCGAGGTTACATTCGAGGACGGCCGCAAGGGCCGGATCGAGGCCGAGATCGTGATCCGCGACGTGGCGGTCGGAACCGTGCCCCGTCTGGAGAAGGCGGCATGACCCGCATCCGCTCGCAAGAGATCATGCTCAATGTCGAGAATGTCTCTCTCGCCTTCGGCGGGGTGAAGGCTATCACCGACATCTCCTTCGACATCCGGAAAGGCGAGATCCGCGCCATCATCGGCCCCAATGGCGCCGGCAAGACGTCGATGCTCAACGTCATCAACGGCTTCTATCACCCTCAGAAGGGCACGGTCGCCTTCAAGGGCAAAGTGCGCGCCAGGATGAGGCCGCATGAGGCGGCGCGATCGGGCATCGCCCGCACCTTCCAGAATGTGGCGCTGTTCCGCGGCATGTCGACCCTCGACAACATCATGTCGGGCCGCTCGCTGAAGATGCATGAGAACTTCCTGTGGCAGCTCGTCTATCTAGGGCCGGCACAGCGCGAGGAGATCGCGCACAGAAGGAAGGTGGAGGAGATCATCGACTTCCTCGAGATCCAGCACATCAGGAGGGTTCCCGTCGGTAAGCTGCCTTACGGCCTGCAGAAAAGGGTCGAGCTCGGCCGGGCGCTGGCGATGGAGCCCGAGCTGCTGCTCCTCGATGAGCCGATGGCCGGCATGAATCTCGAGGAGAAGGAGGATATGAGCCGCTTCATCCTCGATGTGAACAACGAGTTCGGCACCACCATCGCTCTCATCGAGCATGATATGGGGGTGGTCATGGACCTGTCGGACCGCGTTGTGGTCCTCGATTATGGCCGCAAGATCGCTGACGGCACGCCCCATGAGGTGAAGTCCAACCAGGATGTGATCGATGCCTATCTGGGCGTCGTGGCCCATCCGGAAGTGTGAGCGATGGACCTCCTGAACCAGATCTTCGTGGCGCCTTTCGTGCAGATGGCGACGTCGCGCGATTTCCTGGCCCAGGTCTTGTGGGAGGGCTTCGTGTCGGGCGTGCTCTATGCGCTCATCGCTCTGGGCTTCGTGCTGATCTTCAAGGCCTCGGGCGTGTTCAATTTCGCGCAGGGCATCATGGTGGTCTTCGCGGCGCTGACCCTGGTGGGTCTCTATCAGAAGGGAGTTCCCGCCATCCTGGCGCTCATGCTCACGATCGCGGTCATGGGCGTGCTGGCGCTCGCGGTCGAGCGCCTCATCATGCGCCCGCTGGTCAACCAGCCCGAGATCATCCTGCTGATGGCGACGATCGGGCTTACTTACTTTCTGGTCGGACTCGGGGAATTCGTCTTCGGTGGCGAACCCAAGCAGATGATCACCGAGGAGCTGGGCCTGCCCACCGGCTCGACCGAGATCCCCTTTGGCGAGCAAGGGGTGGTGATACTCCAGCATATCGACATCGCGGCTGCGGCGATCGCCCTCATCATGGTGGCGGCGCTCGCTTTGTTCTTCAGCCGCACACGCATCGGCCGGGGCCTGCGCGCCGTCGCCGATGACCACCAGGCAGCCCTTTCCGTCGGCATTTCACTCAACCAGATCTGGGCGATCGTGTGGTTCGCCGCAGGGATCGTGGCGCTGGCGACGGGCATCATGTGGGGAGCGCGCTCCGATGTCTCCTTTGCGCTCGAGATCATCGCGCTCCGCGCCCTGCCGGTCCTCATCCTCGGCGGCTTCACCTCGGTCCCAGGCGCCATTGCCGGCGGACTGATCATCGGCATCGGCGAGAAGATCGGCGAAATCTATTGGGGTCCGCTGCTCGGCGGCGGCATCGAATCGTGGCTCGCCTACATGATCGCCCTGATCTTCCTCTTGTTCCGGCCGCAGGGCCTTTTCGGCGAAAGGATCATCGAACGGGTGTAGGATGCTCTATCGCGAGGCCGGCCAGTATAAAGCGAGCTATGAGGCGGATCAGGCGGTCTTCCCGCTCGCCCAGGACCGCATCGGCATTGCCGTCATCCTGGTCATTGCCGTGGCGATCGTTCCCTTTATCGCCAGCGATTTCACCCTGGAAGCGATCGTGATCCCATTCCTGATCCTGGCCCTGGCGACGATCGGGCTCAATGTGCTGACCGGCTACGCCGGACAATTGTCGCTCGGCACTGGCGGCTTCATGGGGGCTGGGGCCTATGCCTGCTACAAGCTGACCACGTCCTTTCCGGATGCCAACATCATCCTCATGATCCTGCTGTCGGGCTTCTTCGCCGCGGCGATCGGCCTCGTCTTCGGCCTGCCGTCCTTGCGCATCAAGGGGCTTTATCTCGCGGTCGCCACACTGGCCGCCCAGTTCTTCCTCGAATGGTGCTTCATCCGCATCGGCTGGCTCTACAACTACAATGTCTCGGGCGCCATCGATTCACCTGAGCGCAGCATGTTCGGCGTGGCGCTGACGGGTCCCAATGCGAGCCCGGTCACGCGCTATCTCGCCGTGCTCGCCATCGTTCTGGGCGTCACGGTGCTGGTCAAGAACCTGGTCCGCGGCCGCATCGGCCGCTCGTGGATGATGATCCGCGACATGGACATCGCGGCCGAGCTCATGGGCATCCGCCCGCTCATCGCCAAGCTGTCGGCCTTCGCGGTGTCGTCCTATATCTGCGGGGTCGCCGGCGCCATGTTCGTGTTCTTCTATCTGGGCTCGGTCGAGCCCGCGGCCTTCTCCATCACTCTATCCTTCCAGATCCTGTTCATGGCGATCATCGGCGGGCTCGGCAGTTTGATCGGCTGCTATTTCGGTGCCGCCTTCCTGTGGATCCTGCCTGTCTTCCTGCGCACCGGGCTGCCGATGATCGGCATCGATGTCGGGGCGGAGAACATCGTTCATTTGACCTCGATGATCGTTGGTGTCTTGATCATCCTGTTCCTGATCTGGGAGCCGCATGGCCTGGCGCGGCTATGGCAGGTGGCGAAGGAGAAATTGCGCGTCTGGCCGTTTCCTTACGCGTGACGGCGACTGAAGTTCAACTTGAGGCCTTTGGCCGGTTTTGGGAGGTAAGGATGAAACTCAAAGCTTTGATTGCGGGAACGATCCTGGCCTGCGCCGCGGCACTGCCCGCCGTGGCCGCGGACACGGTCTATGTGCAGCTGTCGACTTATCGCACCGGACCTTATGCGGGCTCCGGCATCCCGATCGCCAATGGCATGGCGGACTATCTCACCATGCTCAATGAGCGCGACGGCGGCATCAATGGCGTCAAGATCGTTATCGAGGAATGTGAGACCGGCTACGACACCCAAAAGGGCGTCGAATGCTACGAGCAGGCGAAGGCGAAGAAATCGCTCGTCTTCAATCCATATTCGACCGGCATCACTTTGGCGGTGATCCCCAAGGCCTCGGTCGACAAGATGCCGATCCTGTCCATGGCCTATGGTCTATCGGCGTCGGCCGACGGCAAGGCGTTCCCCTGGGTGTTCAATCCGCCGCTGACCTATTGGGACGGTGCCTCGGGCGTCATCAAACATGTCGCCGAGCAGGAAGGCGGGATGGAGAAGCTCAAGGGCAAGAAGATCGGCTTCATCTATCTCGATGCCGGCTACGGCAAGGAGCCGATACCGCTCTTCGAGCAGTTCGCCGCGAAATATGGCTACACGCTGCTCAAGTATCCGGTGCCCGGCAAGGAGATGCAGAACCAGTCGTCGCAATGGCTGAACATACGGCGCGACAAGCCTGACTATATGGTGATGTGGGGCTGGGGCGCGATGAACCCGACGGCCGTCAAGGAGGCGACCAAGATCCGTTTCCCGATGGACAGGTTCATCGGCATATGGTGGTCGGGCGGCGAGGACGATGCACGCGGCGGCGGCGCCCAGGCGAAGGGATACACGACGCTCAATTTCCATGCCGTGGGCACGGATTTTCCGCTGATGCAGGACATCAGGAAGCACGTCGTCGATGCCGGCAAGAGCAAGGTCGACCCTGCCAAGTTCGGTGAGAATCTCTATAATCGCGGTGTCGTCAATTCGCTCTATATCGCCGAAGCGATCAAGGCCGCCCAGGAGAAGACCGGCAAGAAGGTCATCACCTCGGAAGACATGCGGGTAGGCATCGAGAATCTGAACATCGACGACGCCCGTATCGACGCGCTCGGCGCCAAGGGCTTCATCGCGCCGGTCAAGGTCACCTGCGACAATCATTCCGGCCATCACGAGATGTATGTCCAGCGCTGGACCGGCGAGAAATGGGAGAAGGTCTCCGACTGGTTCGACCCGATGTCGGATGTGGTGAACCCGATGCTGCTCGCCGCATCCAAGTCCTATACGGAAGCAAACAAGCCATGGCCCACGCGCAGCGAGCCTTGCGCGAATTGATGATGCGGGCGAGGGCTATCCAACTATTCCCCTCTCCCGTTGCAAAGCAATGGGAGAGGGTGCCCGAAGGGCGGGTGAGGGCTCCTTGTCTCAGCAGGGAATACGCGTTGAGATCATTGCAAATTGCCCGAAAGAGCCCTCATCCGGCCTTCGGCCACCTTCTCCCACGCTGCGCGCGGGAGAAGGGAAAGCTCTTGTAGGGGTCGAGACGCATGAACACCGCCACGCCGGACCCCATCCTGGTCGTGAACAATATCGAGGTCATCTATGATCACGTGATATTGGTCCTGAAGGGCGTTTCGCTCGCCGTGCCGAGCCACGGCATCGTCGCGTTGCTCGGCGCCAATGGCGCGGGCAAGACGACGACGCTCAAGGCGATCTCGAACCTGTTGCGGGCCGAGCGCGGCGAGGTGACCAAGGGCACGATCCTGTTCAAGGGCAAGGAAGTGCAGAGGCTTTCGCCCAATGAGCTGGTGCGGCGTGGCTGCATCCAGGTGATGGAAGGCCGCCATTGCTTCGCCCATCTCTCGGTCGAGGAGAATCTCCTGACCGGCGCCTTCACGCGCAAGGACGGGAACGCCGCGGTGAGGCGCGACCTCGATCTTGTCTATGCCTATTTCCCGCGGCTCAAGGAACGTTCGCGGTCGCAAGCGGGCTACGTTTCGGGCGGCGAGCAGCAGATGACGGCGATCGGCCGCGCCTTGATGTCCAGACCCGACATGATCCTGCTGGATGAGCCTTCGATGGGACTTGCGCCGCAGCTCGTCGAAGAGATCTTCGTCATCGTCCGCGGGCTCAACCAGAAGGAAGGCGTGTCCTTTCTGCTCGCCGAACAGAACACCAACATCGCTCTCAACTACGCGACCCACGGCTATATCCTCGAATCCGGACGCATCGTGCTCGACGGCAAGGCAAGCGAGCTCAAGGAGAATGAGGACGTGAAGGAGTTCTATCTGGGTGTCGGCGGGGAAGGGCGGCGCTCCTTCCGGGCGGTGAAAAGCTACAAGCGGCGCAAAAGATGGCTCGCATGAGCGATCACTACGACGGCCGCGAGACGGCCGATCCCGGCGAGCGCGAGCGTGAGCTGTTCAAGCAGCTGCCGGATGTCATTGCAGCGGCGCTTGCAGCACCCGCCTGGCGCGCGCATCTGGGCGCAATAGATCCCAAGAGCATCACCTCGCGGAGAGCGCTGGCCGGTCTGCCGGTCCTGCGCAAATCCTCGCTGCCCGCGCTCCAGAAGCAAGCGCCTCCCTTTGGCGGCTTCTCCCTCGTTCCGACGCCGCAACTCGGCCGGCTCTTCACATCGCCTGGTCCGATTTACGAAGCTGAGATGGCCTATGGCGATGAATGGCGCTATGCCCGCATCCTTTTCGCCGCCGGCATCAGGCCGGGCGATATTGTGCTTAATTGCTTCAGCTATCATATGACGCCCGGCGGCTTCATCCTTGATTCGGGAGCCCGGACGCTGGGGTGTCCGGTCATTCCCGCAGGTCCCGGCAACAGCGAGCAGATCGTCGAGATCATCGCGCATTTGCGGCCAGATGCCTATTGCGGCACGCCGGACTTGCTCAAGATCATCCTCGACAAGGCGCAAGAGTTCGGCCGCGACGTGTCGTCGCTCAGAAAGGCCTCGGTCTCCGGCGCCGCCTTTCCGCCGAGCCTCCAGGCCGAGATCAAGGCGCGCGGGATCGACGCCTATCAGGCCTATGCCACGGCCGATCTCGGCGGCATCGCCTATGAGACGCAGGCGCGCCAAGGCCTTGTGCTCAATGAGGATATCATCCTCGAAATCCTGCGACCGGGGACAGGCGACCATGTGGCCGAGGGCGAGGTCGGCGAGATCGCGGTGACGCTCATCGACCGCCACCGCCCGCTCATCCGTTTCGCGCTGGGCGACATGACGGCGCTGCTTAACGGTGTCAGCGCCTGCGGTCGCAGCAACCAGCGCATCAAGGGCTGGATGGGGCGCGCCGACCAGACCGCCAAGGTGCGTGGGATGTTCGTGCGCCCGGACCAGATCGCCGAGATCGCCAGGCGCCATCGCGAGGTGAGTTGCCTGCGCTTGGTGATCGCGCGCGAGGCCGAGCAGGATACGGCCCTTCTCAAGGCCGAAACGGGTACTCCGTCCGAAGACCTGAAAAAAGCGCTCCTGGAAACGGCGGCGAGCATTGCCCACGTCAGATGCGACATAGAACTCGTGCCGGTGGGCAGCCTCCCCAATGACGGCAAGGTGATCGCCGATGAACGGCCAGTTTCGTAGGGTTTGGAGCTCAGATCTGCCGCAGCCCGACCATTGGTGCGTGGAACTTGGCCGGACCATGCGGGTGGGGGCGGGTTCATCGGCAACTTGGCGTTGCCGCTCTTTCAGGGTTAACCTGTTGGCAAGGGTCTATATCGAGTGCCATTTTCCCGAATCGGGCCGCGTTGTACGCTAGAAAATCGTTTTCTCTCGGAAGTGTGACACAGGTGTTGTGGGGCGGTGCGATGGGAAAGTGCCGGACAATCGTCCTTGCGGCGATGCTGTGGCTGGTCGCGACGGCGGCGGGCGCGCAGACCGCCGGCGTCACGGCTGATCGCATCCTCTTCGGGCAGTCGGCGGCGCTCGGCGGGCCGGCTGCCGATCTCGGCACCGAAATGCGCCGCGGCATCCTCGCGGCCTTCGCGGAAGTGAACCGGGCGGGCGGCGTCGGCGGCCGCCGCCTGGAACTGCGCGCCTATGACGACCGCTACGAGCCCGAGCAGGCGATCGCAAACACCCTCAAGCTCATCAACAATGACAGCGTTTTCGCGCTGATCGGCGCCGTCGGGACATCGACATCGGCGGCGAGCGAGCCTATTGCGCGTGCTGCCGGCGTCCCGTTCATCGCGCCCTTCACCGGGGCGCAATTCCTGCGCGATCCGGCGCTGAGCGACGTCGTCAATGTCCGCGCCTCCTATTTCCAGGAGACCGAGACGATCGTCGACCGGCTGATCGGCGATCTCGGCATCTCGCGCATCGGCGTCCTCTATCAGGACGATACTTATGGACGGACCGGCCTCACCGGCGTGCGCCGGGCGCTCGAGCGGCGCGGCATCGAGCTGGTTGGGGCGGGCACCTATATGCGCAACTCGACCGCGGTCAAGACGGCACTTCTTGGCCTCCGCCAGCGCAATCCGGAGGCGATCGTCATCATCGGCGCCTATCAGCCGAGCGCCGTCTTCACTCAATGGGCCCGCAAGCTCGGCATCAAGGCGCTGATCTGGAACGTCTCGTTTGTCGGCAGCGACGCGCTTGCCGCGGCATTGGGGCCGGCGGGCGACGGCGTCTACATTTCACAGGTCGTGCCGTTTCCGGGCGGCGACACGATACCGCTCCTCGGCGAATACCGCAAAGCCCTCACCGCCAATGACGTGCGAGCACAGCCGTCCTTCGGGTCGCTCGAAGGCTACATTGCGGGCCGGCTGACGGCCACTGTTCTCGCCGAAGCGGGAGATGTTCCGACGCGCGGGAGCTTCCTTGCAGCACTCACCAGTATCGGCACCTTCGACATCGGAGGCTTCACGCTCCGCTATGGGCCGGGCGACAACCAAGGCTCCGACCAGGTGTTCCTGACGGCGATCCGCAACGGCGAGATCGTTCCGGTCGAGCGGCTCACGCCATGAGCCCGACTTCTGCCGGTCCTGCGAACCCACGCCGCCGGCCCCGTCTCGGCCTTTCCGTCAAGCTCTATGCGGCAATCGCGGGTGCGGTGGCGCTCATCCTGGCGGCGAGTCTCGTCGCCTGGATCTCCTTCGTCGAGCTCGGACAGCTGCAACGGCGCATCACGCGCGAGCATATTCCCTCGATCACCGACTCGCTCAGGCTCGCGCATCAGAGCGCGCTCATCGCGGCGACCGCGCCTGCGCTCGTCTCGGCCACGGACGAGCTCGAACGGCGGCGTCTGATGAGCGCGGTTCGCGCCCATCAGGACGTGATCGTCGCATTGATCGACGATCTCGAAAAGCAGAGCGCCAATGCCACCGATCGCGGTAATCCGAAACAGCTCATCGTCGGGATCAGGCAAGCGACCGGCGAGCTCTCGACCGCCCTCGACCGTCTGGATCAGTCCGTCGGACACCAGCTTTCGCTGAGAGCCGAGCTTGCCGAGCGCCGCGACCGGGCCGTCGAGCTGCATCGCCGTCTGATCGAGAAACTGACGCCGCTTCTCGATGATGCGACGATGTATCTGGTAACCGGGTATCGCAAGATCGACGATGCGGCGCCCGTCCCCCGGATGTGCGTCTCTCGGACGAGGCGTTGCTCGACTATGCGGCGATCGCGCAGCTCGGCGCCGAAGGCAACCTGATCGGTGGTCTGCTGGCCGAAGCGTCGAACGTTCCCGACGCCAATCTCCTGCCTCCTTTGCGCGAGCGATTCGACGCAGCGGCGGATCGGTTCCGGACGGCGCTTGGCGCCGTCACCGGCGATGATGCGGAGGTCCTGCGCGTCATCGCCGACGGTCTCGTCGCCCTCGGTGGAGGGGACAACGGGATTTTTGCGCCGCGACAGGCCCTCCTGGTCGAACTGCAGGCGGCGGCAGGCCTGACCAGCCAGGCGAGAGATATCGCCGGCCGGCTGACCGGCGATGTCGACCGGCTTGTCGCCGGCGTTGGCGCCCGGACCACCGCGGCGGTCACCGCCTCCAACCGCGCGATCGATATCGGCAGCACACTGCTTCTGTTGCTCAACGGATTGAGCATCCTGGGCGCCCTGCTGATCGGCTGGGGCTATGTGGCCCGGCAGGTCACGGCGCCGGTGGTGCGCATCACCGATGCGGCAGCGGCCTTCGAGGAGCAGCGCTTTGACCCCGAAAGCCTGGCCTCCGTGCGCAAGCGCACCGACGAGCTCGGCGAGCTTGCCCGCACCTTCACGCGCATGGCGGGCGAGGTCCAGACCCGCACCCAGACCCTCGACCGGCTGGTGGCGGAGCGCACCAGTGAGCTGCAGAAGGTCGCCAATCGTCTGGCCAAGTACCTGTCGCCGCAGATCTACAACTCGATCTTCTCGGCCAAGGGCGAGGCGACCGGCTCCCTCGCCCGCAAGAACCTGACCATCTTCTTCTCCGACATAGCGGGCTTCACCGAGATCAGCGACGGCATGGAGCCCGAGCGGCTGTCCTTCTTCATCAACACCTATCTCAGCGAGATGTCGAAGATCGCCATCGAACATGGCGGCACCATCGACAAGTTTATCGGCGACGCCATCCTGATCTTTTTCGGCGATCCCGAGACCGAGGGCGACCGCAACGACGCGCTGCGCTGCGCCCGGATGGCGCTGCGCATGCAGGACCGGGTGCGCGAGCTGGACAGGACCTGGCAGGAGAACGGCATTTCGAAGACGCTGCGCGCGCGCATGGGCATCACGACCGGCTACTGCACGGTCGGCAATTTCGGATCCGAGCATCGTATCGAATATACGGTGCTCGGCGGCGCGGTTAATCTCGCCGCACGGCTCGAGACCACGGCCGAACCCGGCACCATACTGATCGCCGACTCCACCCGGCTCCTCATCAAGGATATGGCCGATGTGACAGCAATGGGCGAAATCACGCCCAAAGGCTTCGCGCGGCCGGTGGCCTGCTATCGCCTGAACGGACTGAGCGCGGCCGCCTCTGCGGACGGCGTGACGCTCGCCGGCCGCCATGTTTCGGTCAGCATCCCGCACCAGCGCCAGATCAAGGAGGCGATCGAGGAGATGCGCCGCATGCAGGAAGATCTGGCGCGGCGATTGCCGGCGGATTGATCAGCTGATTTCGACGTAACCCGCGCTTTTGAGCTGGACCGCGCAGAAAATCGCGTCCGTTAATCATCCATTAACTTTAAGGCTACAGGTTAATTAAAGTTTAAACGACGCAGCAACGGGGCCAATCATGCCGATCGCAAGCCAACGCACGATGCGCTTTCTTGGGCGATCGTATATGGCTTTCGTTCTGACGCCGGAAGGCCCCATCATCGAGTGGCTGGCGCAACTCGACAGCTGGCTGGCGCGTTCGCCGGGTTTCTTTGCCGGCCGGGCGGTGGTGCTCGACCTCGCCAGCGTGAAGCTTCACAAGCCGGGCATAATCCACCTGCTGTCCTGCCTGGTGGAGCGCAGCATCCGCGTGATCGGCCTCGAAGGCGCCGATGTAGAGCAACTCGGGCCTGACCTGCCGCCGCTCATGTCCGGACGCCCGGTCAACTCCCAGGAGATCATCGCGCTGTCGCGCGCCGAGCCGCTGCCGCCGGTGGCCGCGCCGAAGCAGCCGGCGTCTCTGTTGATCGACCGCCCAGTGCGCTCCGGCCAATCCATCGTCTTTCCGGAAGGGGATGTGAGCGTGTTGGGCTCGGTCGGTTCGGGCGCCGAGATCGTGGCGGGCGGCTCGATCCACATCTATGGGACGCTCCGCGGCCGCGCCATGGCGGGCCATATGGGCAACTCCCGCGCGCGAATTTTCTGCCAGAAGATCGAAGCCGAGCTTCTGGCGATCAATGGCTACTACCGGACGGCTGAGGAAATCGACGCGTCGTATCGCGGACGACCGATGCAGGCGTGGCTGAACGACAATGTGATGATGATCACGGCTCTGAATTGACCGTGAAAGGAGGATGTGAGAATGGGAAAAGTTCTGGTCGTGACATCTGGCAAGGGGGGCGTCGGCAAGACCACGACGACAGCCGCGCTCGGCGCCGCACTGGCGCAGGCAGGTGAGACGGTCGTCGTTGTCGATTTCGACGTCGGGCTTCGCAATCTCGACCTGGTTATGGGCGCCGAACGGCGCGTTGTCTTCGACCTGATCAATGTCATCCAGGGTGTCGCCAAGCTTTCGCAGGCGCTCATCCGCGACAAGCGGCTCGAGACGCTCTGGCTGCTGCCCGCCTCGCAGACGCGCGACAAGGACGCGCTGACCGAGGAGGGGGTGAAGCAGGTCATCAGCGAGCTCCGCGAGAAATACGATTGGGTGATCTGCGACAGCCCGGCCGGCATCGAGCGGGGCGCCATCATGGCGATGAAATTTGCCGATGCCGCCATCATCGTCACCAATCCGGAAGTGTCGTCGGTCCGCGACTCCGACCGCATCATCGG
Source organism: uncultured Alphaproteobacteria bacterium (assembly GCA_963841765.1). Taxonomy (GTDB): domain Bacteria; phylum Pseudomonadota; class Alphaproteobacteria; order Rhizobiales; family Aestuariivirgaceae; genus Taklimakanibacter. Next base: position 72,928 of record CAWJDZ010000022.1, on the reverse strand, counting down.
CATGCTCGATTCGAAGACCAATCGCGCCGAGAACGGCGACCGCATCGACAAGCACCTGCTCATCACGCGCTATGACTCGGGGCGCGCGAGCCGCGGCGAGATGATCTCGATCGACGATGTGCTCGAGATCCTCTCGATCCCGCTTCTCGGCATCATCCCGGAAAGCGAAGAGGTCCTTCGCGCATCCAATGTCGGCACGCCGGTCACGCTCAACAACCGGCTGAGCGGCCCCGGCCGCGCCTATATGGAAGCGGCGAAGCGGCTCCAGGGCGAAAGCGTCTCCGTGACCATTCCGCGGCAGAGACGGGGGCTGTTCGACAAACTCTTCGGGCGGAGGGCCGCATGAACGTGTTCAACTTCTTTCGCAGAGGGGGATCGGCACCCGTCGCGCGCGAGCGCCTGCAGATCCTGCTCGCCCATGAGCGCAAGGCATCGGGCCAGTCCGATTTGCTCAATGTGCTGCGCGAGGAGATCCTCTCCGTCGTCGCCAGGCACATTTCTCTCGATCCGGACAAGGTGCGCATCAGCATGGAGCGCGGCGACCCGGTCTCGACGCTCGAGGTCGACATCGAGATTCCGAACCGCTTCGACATGCCGAGGATGGGAGCCGCTTAGCCACGCCCCGAGAAAATAGGGCGGGCTCACTGTTTGCGGTGTCTTGTTCCGCCATCCGACTTTCGGGAACCTTTGGACAAGATGCGGATCGACCGTTTTGCCGCGTGCTCCTGATATGAAGCCCCAGCCAATTTTGAACCTGCTGGCGGTGCTGCCGAATATTTCTAGGCAAATCAAGCCACTCCTCTCATATCCACAGGGGGTGGATAAGTTTCGTTTTTGTGGCACGGGCGTTGTGGGTAGGTTGCGCATAGCGCGGGAATCCCGCGCTAAAATGTCAGAATCGATCGCGTTTATAAGTTTGGATCGATCCGATCCAACTCATCGTGATCTAGAGGACGCAAGGCCGGGGAGTGGGGATTGTGACAGACACTAGCGGTGTGCCAGAGTTGTTCACTATGGATGATGAGCCTGGCCCAAATGTAGTGCCGTTGCGTGGGACCGGCATCCTGCCGTCCCATCAAATTCAAGGAATGATCGACGATCACAGCGTTGTTGGACTGACCGAGCCTATATCGTCCGACCAGATCCAGCCTGCGAGCCTCGATTTGCGCTTAGGGGCTGAGGCCTATCGCGTACGGGCCAGCTTTTTACCTGGCCCTGATTCAACAGTGATGGAGCGGGTCCGAGAGTTGGGGGGATCAACCATTGACCTTTCAACAGGCGCAGTATTCGAGCGCGGCGTGGTCTATGTAGCGAAGCTGCTTGAGAGCGTGGGACTGAACAGTGATGTGGAGGGGGCAGCCAATCCAAAAAGCTCCACCGGTCGCCTTGATGTCCTTACTCGCCTTATTACAGATCGGGCGACAGCGTTCGATCGGGTAGAATCTGGCCACAAGGGCCCGCTCTACATTGAGATTGCGCCCCTGACATTTAGCATTGTAGTCCGCAGAGGGTCCCGGCTGAACCAACTGAGATTCTCACGCGGGAAACGTGCCACGGCGCCAATTGTAAGAATTCAGAGAGACTACGATGCCGGTCGCCTGATCCGAACCGATACGGAGCGTCTGCCCTTAGGAAGGAATGGGTACGTTCCAGTGACTATAGATTTGATTGGTGCGGGAAAAGGATCGGTTATCGGATACAAGGCCAAGCACGGCACGAACACCATTGACCTCGACAAGGTGGGCTTTTACGACCCGAGGGAGTACTGGGAAAAGATCGAAAGCGACGGGGGCCGTATTTATCTCGATAAAGGCGACTTTTATGTGCTTGCAACTCGGGAAGACGTTGGCGTTCCACCCCAACTAGCGGCAGAGATGGTCCCCTTTGACCCGAATTCTGGGGAATTCCGAAATCCATTATGCGGGATTCTTCGACCCCGGCTTTGGCTGGCAAGACGGTCGCGCGAGCGGCAGCAAAGCAGTCTTGGAGGTTCGAGCTCATGGCGTGCCCTTCATACTTGAACACGGCCAACATGTCGGCTGGCTGCGTTATAGCGAGATCGCAGGGGGAGTACCGGACCGAGTATATGGCGCGGAGATGCGCTCCAATTATCAGGGTCAAGGCGTTGCGCTCGCAAAGCATTTCAGGTCCTGGCCGGTCTAAAGCCTGATGAGCCTAGGAAGGATCATCTCTCGAGGCGCCTCATGCTGCGGTGGCCGCTACCCACCTCGTCATGGCCGCCCCTGAGGCGGCCATCCAGCGCTCCCGTGCAACCCCTGTCTGACGTCAAGGCTGGATGGCCGGGTCGAAGCCCGGCCATGACGAGCAGGAAGGGGCGAAGCATCGGCTAGACCTAAACTTATCACGCTTTAGTCTGGCCAGACTGGCTGCCTGACACTGTCCGTTGTCCGCGTCATATAGGAGATGCAGGTTGGACCGATCGGTTCAGTTCAGGATGATACCACCGCATATACCGGGCTAATTCGGCAGCGAGGCTGCTTCGCGTCATAACGCCGGCGCGGCAGCCCCCTGCGGCAATTCGATACGGGCCAGCATCGCACGAGCAAGCTCGCTGAGCGTCGGATCGCGTGCGCCCATGACCAGAACAAGATCGCCCGGCCTTGCTTCCTGTGCGACCCGGCTGACGAGCCATTCACGTGAGGGTGCGAATTCGGCTTTCGTGCCTAGCGCCGCGATCTCCGCCACGATGTCGGCTGACGAGAAATCGCGTGTCGCGCTGCCGCCGACGTAAAAGACCTCCAGCATGAACAGACAGTCGTCTGGCCCGAGCTCGCGCGAGAAAGTCGCAACGAAGTCGCGGCGCAGGAAACGGGTTGGACCGTAGCCGTGCGGCTGATAGATGGCGAGCACGCGCCGGGCGCGAAGCTTCGCCGTTCTGATGGCGGCAGCGATCTTTTCCGCATTATGGGCGAAATCGTCGATCACTTCGACGCCGCGCGCCCTGCCAAGGCTTTGGAAACGCCGGCCGATGCCTGTAAACTTCGCGAGCGGCGCCGCCATGTCTTCGAGCGCCGACTTCGAGCACGCGACAGGCGGCGATCGCGGCAAGCGCATTTGCAACATTGTGCGCGCCGGGCACCGGCAGCCCGAATTGCGTGTCCGCTTACACGGAAGCGGCTGGAGCCGGGCCCAAGTTCGACGTCCTCGCCGCGAATATCGGCGCGTGGGCCGAAGCCGAAACGCAGCGCGCCACCCGCGAACTGATCGAGGTTCTCGGCATCGCCCAGCGCCAGCGTCTCACGCGCGCGGGCTCGCAACGTGGCGAACATCGCCGCGACCTCTGCCATCTCCTTGTGGTCGCGCTGAAGATTGAGGATCACGCCGATGGCGGGCGCGTAACGCACCAGCGAGCCGTCGCTCTCGTCCGCCTCGACCACGAGCAGATCCGATGATCCCGCCCACGCATTGCCAGGCAGACCTCGCGCTGACAATTCAGGCAGATCGCCGCCCGCGATCACCGACGGATCACGGCCCGCGCCGCTCAGGATGGCGAAGATCATCGCCGTCACGGTCGATTTGCCGCTGGTCCCGGTCACGGCGATCGAGCGATAGGCGGCGACAAAATGCGCGAGCAGCTCCGAGCGATGAATGATGGGGATGTCGAGCGTGCGGGCCGCGACGACGTCGGCCACCTGATTTTCGACGGCCGTCGAGACGACGAGCGCGGCGCAATCGGGACCGAGGCCGCTCCCGTCCTGCGGCAGCACCTCGCATGCCGAGCCGCTCGAGCTGGGCGCGCAAGGCCGCTCGCTCGCCGCGGTCGAAGGCGCGGTCACTGCCGCTCGCCTTGCCGCCGGTCATCAACTGGAACTGGGCGAGCGCGCTCATGCCGGAGCCGCCGAGCCCCGCGTAGTGGAAGCGGCCTTCGCCGCGCGGGTCAGGGATGGATCGCGTATCGGGCGCAGCGACGAATACGAGATCGCCTTCGTGCAGGCGGACAAAAAGATCACACACGTCCGCATTCGAGAAGCGCACGCAGCCATGCGACACGGGCCGGCCAAGCATGCTCTCGTGGTTTGTGCCGTGCAAATAGATGTAGCGTGCGAGCGAGTCGCAGCCCGGCCCGCGATTGACGCCATCCTCGAGCCCCTCGAGAGTGAGAATGCGTGTCAGGATCAGATCGTCCTCTTGCACCTCTCCGCGCCACGTCTCTCCGGTCGGCTCACGGGATACGAACACGGTACCGGGTGCGGCATCCTCGCCGATCCGCGCTCTGATTTGGTGCCAGCCCGGCGGGGTGCGAAAGGAACTCTCCGCGCCGCCGATCCCAGCACGCGCCGTCGAGACCGGCCATGCACCGGTGGCCTTTCCGTCTTCCAGCCAGACGGCAAGCTGGCGTTCGGTGTCGATCACGAGCAGCCGCCCGGGCAGCTCAGCGGGAGCGCCCCGGCGCGTGAGGCCGCGGCGCGCGAGATCGAGCGCGCGGGCTGCAAGCGATGGGTCGGGCGAAGCAGTCACGCGCGCACCTTGCCATAAGGGGCTTCTGCGCCGCTACTCTCTTGTGGCGTGTGGTTTCGCTCGATATGGGTTGCGGTCTGGCAGCTCGCCGGTTCGCCAAGGTAGCGGACGCCGCCCCATTCTGCTCGTAGTCCGAGGCAAACAGGCCGCGACCCATGAGGGCCAAACTTTCAGAGCATCGAAGCTGAATTGAGCGCCCGTCCTCGCGCGTGCCGGCCTGGTGCGTGTTGAAACAATGGGAGCGAGGGCTGAGGGAACGACGACGGTGCGAAGAGATCGCGGCGGATTTCAGAGTTGCTTTGAGGGCGCCTGAAATTGGCTGGCCTTCTTGAATACAGTTCGAACCGAGAGACTTGGCGATGTGACCCAGCTTAAAGCTACTGTTCCTGCGGCTTTCCTTGCGGCACGAGAAAAAAAGCCCATTTGAAAGAGGGATTATGGCTCTGCGACATCTGATCATTGCAGCGACACTGGTGAGCTTTTTGCCCGCTGTCACGCCGGTCATCACCACCGACAAGGCCGAAGCAGTGGAGACGGTGAAAAAGAAAAAGAAGAAGACCGTCCAGAAGAAACCGGCGTCGGGGGTGAAGAATAAAACTTCAGCGCGCCCCGGGCTGGCGAGCCCAATGCCGGTGGAGTGACGACTGCCTCAACCACTACAACGTCTATGGCAAGTTGCCCTTCTGGTGCGACAAATATGGCCGTGGCTTCGGCCGCCGTAGGGCCGGTTATGGAATGGGCCGGACCATGGTTTCATGTCACCTGATCGTCGTGGCAATGCTGGCGGCATCTTTTCGGGAAATTTTAGGATAGAAAAACCTAAGGAAATCAAGTGGCTGGGGAACTAGGATTTGAACCTAGACTGGCGGAGTCAGAGTCCGCTGTCCTACCGTTAGACAATTCCCCAAGCGCTTATGGCGCAGGGCCAGCGCCTAGATAGACGCCTCTACGGCCTTGTGCAAGTCCGCGCGGCGGAGCCCGGAAAACGTTAGAAACTCCTCCGCTTTACGCCCGGAACTGCTTGAGGAGGCTCGAGAGGCTTGGCTGCGCGCCGCCCGTTCCGGCCTCAACCGGGGTCGCCTGCGCGGCGGCGGAAGGTACGTCGCCCTGCGGCAAAGGCGGCAGCGTGCGTCTCAACCGGCTCAGGCCCTGGAGATCAGGCATCGGCGCCGGCGTCACGGGCATGCGCGGCGCGGCTGCCGCGGGCTGGCGCTGCAGCGTCCCGGCCCCCGCTGCCGGACGGGCTCCGGGCTGGGGCTGGGTTTGCGGCTGTTGCGGCAGGTCGGGTTCGACACTGATGGAGCCGAAGGACTGCTGGCGCCAGCGCTTGACCACATCCTGCAGGAAGTTCTCGTCGGCGCCTCGCGCGCCCAGTTCTCGGTGAAGGAAGCGGTGTTGCTCTTGGGCAGGCGTTCGGGCGGCAGCATGTCGAACTTGATGCGGGTCGGCAGCGCCACGCCTTCGCCGAAGGTGATGGCATCGCCGGTGCCCATGGTCGACATGAATTCGAGAAGGCTTGCGCGCGGCATCCGAAATGCCGGCCCGCAGGATGTCCTGGTCGCGCTCGTTGGTGAGGCGGAAGGAGAAGATCGTATTGCACTGGGACAGGATGGTCGGATCGAGTTCGGCCGGGCGCTGGGTGACGATGCAGAGCGACACGCCGTATTTGCGGCCTTCCTTGGCGATGCGCGAAATCGCTCGCTTGGTCGGCTCGAAGCCGAGGCGTGCTTGTCGATCGGCACGTAGCGATGCGCCTCTTCGCACACGAAGGTGATCGGGATGCGGCCGCCGCTCCACACGCCGAAATCGAAGGCGAGCCGGGCCAGCACCGAGACCACGACATTGATGATCTCGGAAGGCAGGCCGCCGAGTTCGAGGATGGCGATCGGCTTGCCGTTGACCGGAATGCGGAAGATGCGCGACGAGAACCTGCGCCATCGTGTCCTGGACCGTGAGGCTGCCGAACATGAAGGCATAGCGCGGATCGCGCGAGATCGTCTCGATGCGCGCCTTCAGCCGCTTGTAGGGCGCAAGTTCGCCGCGCAGTTCGAGCTTGCCGATGTATTCCTCGAGAAGCGCCGATGAGATCGGAGGCGCGATAGGGCAGCGGCGTATCGACGCCGATATTGGTGAATTCCGATCGGATCGCGCGTGCCGCAGCGCATTGCGCTCTTGTCCTTGCGCTGATTGTTCATGTAGCGCTGCTTGGCGATCGGGATGAGCTCGCGCAGGATTTCGACATCGGTCTCGCGGTTGGGCTGCGTTGCCGATCAGGATTTCGACGATCTCCTCGAAATTGAGCAGCCAGAAGGGCAGGTTCATGTTGTCGGGCGTGATGACTTCCGACCATTCCTTGAAGGACTGGGCATATTCGCGATGCACATCGAGCAGCAGGATATGGGCCTGCGGATTCTTTTCGAGAATGCGGCGCAGGATGAGCGCCACGGAGCAGGACTTGCCGGTGCCGGTGGTGCCGAGCACGGCGAAATGCTTGCCCAGCAGTTCGTCGATCTTGACCATCGCCGGGATCGAGGCGTCCTGCTGGATATGGCCGATGCGGATGGAGGTTTCGGTGTCGCAGGCATAGGCCTTGGACAGTTCGCTCCTGGCTGGCCCGGAACACGATATTGCCGAGCGAGGGATAGCTCGAAATGCCGCGCCGGAAGGCTTTCGGCCGGCCATGCTCGTCCTTGGGCAGTTCGCCGATGAATTCGACCTCGACGATGCGCAGTTCCTGCTCGCTCTGGGCATGCGACGGCATCGGCGAACTCAGGGCCGAAACCAGCGCCAGGGTGATGGATGTGCGCGGTATCGACCTTGAGCAGGGTGCCGATTTCCGGGCTCTTGCGAGCGCGCGTTGGTCCTGGCCGTCCGTCGATGTCGAGCAGGATGATGGCATGGGCGCCGGTCACCGCCACGATGCGCCCGATCCGCTGCGACGCTTTCGGGACTGGCGGCGCTTCGTCCTGTACTGCATTGAAGTCTGAGACGCTTGCATCGATCGTCCGTCTCGCCGGTCAATGAAGCGCTTCTGCGGCGTCGTGGTGCTGGGTCGAGTCATGGACGGGCAGGAAGACGGTGACGCGCGTGCCGCTGCCCTTCTCGGATTCGATAGTGAGGTTGCCGCCATGGAGCCGGGCGAGGGCATAGCCGATATCGGCAGGCCAAGGCCCGTGCCTTCATGGCGTCTTGTTGAAGCCCGCATCGACCTGGCCGAAGGGGCGCATGGCGGTTTCGATCTCGGTGAGCGACATGCCCACGCCGGTGTCGGTGATGCTGATGCGTGACGAAGCCTTCGCTGGCGAGGGCCGGCATCGAAGGCGACGCGGCCCGTGGCGGGGTGAATTTCACGGCGTTGCCCAGGAGGTTGATGAGGATCTGCTTGAGGCGCAGCGGATCGGCGATAGAGCTGGGGCATGTTGCGGCGTGATCTCGCTCGCGACCATGATGTCCTTTTCCTTGGCCTTGGCTTCGATGATGAGGAGGCAGGATTCGAGGATGGGGGCGATGTCCACGGGCTGCAGCTCGATCGATCAGTTTGCCGGCCTGGATCTTGGAGACATCGAGGATGCCGTTGATCAGCGCGAGCAGATGCTCGGCGGCCTGCTGGATGTAGCCCGAATACTGGTTGACGCGTGCCGGCTCCGATGATCTTGAGCGTGCCCAGCATGTCGGAAAAGCCGATGATGGCATTGAGCGGGGTGCGCAGCTCATGGCTCATATTGGCGATGAATTCGGACTTGGCCTTGGAGGCGAGTTCCGCCTCGACCTTGGCGGCGTTGAGCGCCATGGTCTGCTTCTGGCGGGTGATGGCCTGGCCGAAATGGTCGGAGAACTCCGCCATCAGCGAGCCATCCTTGAACCAGCGTTGGGCCAAATGTACGCATGAACCGATTGCCCTCTAAAGCGCTGAATAATAGGGGGCGAACCGATAATTTGGCGTTAACAGAATAGTTGCGCTTTATCGCTTTGCGGACCATCTTGGACAGGCCTTTCCAAGCTGTTAATGTCTGGCCCAACATAATGATTTGCCGGCGACGGCGGCTCCGGGCGGAGGCCCGTCTCCGAGACCGCCTCGGCGCCGCGAAAGGTTTGAAAAGTGGACGCGAGAAGCGGCGCGGGCGAGGCCCGCGCCCGGCGAGCACGAGGTCCCGGCGCGGGAGCGAGCGCGCTCTCAAGGGCCGATCCGCGTGCCCCCTTAGACAGAGGCCCGAGTCGGGAGACGCCTATTATGGCGCGCTCGATCTCGGCACGAACAACTGCCGGCTGCTGATCGCCGCCCGCCGCAGCTTCGGGCTTTACGGTCGTCGATGCCTTTTCGCGCATCGTGCGCCTGGGCGAAGGGCCTGACCGAGACCGGGCGCTTGAGCGAGGCGGCGATGAAACGCACCATCGATGCCTTGCGGGTCTGCGCCAACAAGCTCGCCTGGCACAGGGTCGGACGCCGCCGGCTGGTTGCGACCGAAGCCTGCCGGATGGCGGCGAATGGGCGAAGCATTCATCGCCCGGGTCAAGGACGAGACGGGCCTCGAACTCGAGATCATCGGCCGCGAGACGGAGGCGCAGCTTGCCGCCATCGGTGCCGAGCCCTTGATCGAAAAGGGCGCCGCACAGCGCCCTTGTCTTCGATATCGGCGGCGGCTCGACCGAGCTCATGTGGCTCGAGCGGCGCGACCGACCGGCATGAGATCCTGGCCTGGATCTCGCTCGCGGCCGGCGTGGTCACCGTGTCGGAGCGCTTCGGCGGCGTCGATGTCGACAACGCCAAGTATCCGCGCGATGCGCGACTATCTGCGGCCGCTGCTCGCCGAATTCGCGCAGCGGGTGAAGAGCTCGACCGGCAGCGAGGCGCTGCCCGGTTCATCTCCTCGGCACTTCGGGAACGGTGACGACGATCGCCGGCGTGCAGCTTGGGCTTGCGCCGCTATGACCGGTCTCGCGTCGATGGCTGCTGGCTGACCCAGCGAGGCGATCGGCCAGGTACTGTGCAGACGCTTCTCGCCATGAGCTATGAGCGAGCGCATGGACAATGCCTGCATCGGGCGCGACCGCGCCGACCTGGTGCTCGCGGGCTGCGCCATTCTCGAAGAAATCTGCGCCGCCTTCCCGGCTGACGCGCATCCGCGTCGCCGACCGGGGCCTGCGTGAAGGCATCCTCACCTTGATGATGAAGACCAATGGCACTTATCGGAAGCGCTCCATGACGCGCCCCGGCGGCGCATCGATCAAGAATGCGCGGCGTCTCAAAGTGCGAGTGAAGACCGGCAAGGGCCGCACCGTGTCGCAGAAGGCCTGGCTCGAGCGCCAGCTCAACGATCCCTATGTCGCTGAGGCGAAGCGCCTGGGCTATCGCTCGCGCGCCGCCTTCAAGCTCGAGCGAGATCGACGACAAGTACCATTTCCTCAAACCGGGCGGCCGCGTGGTCGATCTCGGTGCAGCGCCCGGTGGCTGGTCGCAAGTGGCGGTCGAGCGGGTCAAGGCGAAGGAGGGCAGCGGCCGGATCATCGCCATCGACATGCATGGCATGGACGCCATCCCGGGCGTCACCATCTTCCACAAGGACTTCCTCGACGACGATGCGCCGGCAGCTGCTGATCGAGGCTTTGGGCGGCGAGAAGGCCGATGTGGTCATGTCCGACATGGCGGCGCATGCGACCGGCCATCGCCAGACCGATCATCTGAAGATCATGGCGCTGGCGGAAGCGGCCTTCGACTTCGCCCAGGATGTGCTGAAGCCCGGCGGCACCTTTCTCGCCAAGGTGCTGCGCGGCGGCACCGAGGGCGAGATGTTGAAGGCGATGAAGCAGCGTTTCGCGACGGTGCAGCATGTGAAGCCGAAAGCGAGCCGCGAGGATTCTGCCGAGCTCTTCGTTCTGGCCCTGGGGTTCAAGGGCTAGAAAAGCGTCATCCCCGCGAAAGAGGGAAGCACAACGAGCGTCATCCCAGCCGGTAGCTATTCCCCTACCCATAAGGGGGAGGGAATAATAAAATGAAAACGGGGCCGGCTGGCCCCGCTTTCACAAAACCGCAACTGCCATCAGTAGCGGTACGGGCTTCTGCACCGATGGCGATAGCCATCGTAACCGATGAACGTGTTGCTGCGCAGGTCATAGGTGCGATAGCGATTCATGCAAAATCGCACATGGCCGCCGCCGCCGGCCGCGTAATAGGATCGGCGATAGCCATAACCAGAGCCATACGGGTAACCATAGCCGGAGCCATAGCCGCCGCCATAAGGGTAACCATAGCCATAGCCGCCGCCATAAGGGTAACCGTAGCCATAGCCGCCGCCATAGCCATAGCCGCCGCCGAGGAACGGTAAGAAGCCAAGCCCGAGAAATACCCCAGAACGATTACGCCGCCAGCGGCGGTGGTTTACCTGCTGGATGTTGTCATCCTGCATCGTGGCCACGCCGGCCGGGGTGCTGCTTCCGGACATTACATTCGCTGCCTGAGCGCTGCCGAAGCTCAGAAATCCGGCCGTCAGGGCGGCCGCTGCCACTGCAAGAGGCTTGTATTTCATTGCAAAAACTCCTTCGTGTCGCGGCGATTGAATAATGCGCACCGCCGCATTTCGTTCCGTCAATGGTTCGCGATGCCAGTCGCGGAACCGGCCCGTGTTCACACAGCCCCGATTGCCCCCGGATGCCGCAGATATATAAGAGACGAAGACCGCCGCTCATTCCGTCGCGGGTCGGAAAGGTCCAGAATCCGACGATAAAACAGGCAGATAACGTCAGCCGCTTTGCCGCTTGCTCAAGAGCGCGGCGCAATGTTATGAGCCCTCGCCAACCCTGATTGAGTCCCTTGGCACTGGACCAGTGCTGTTACGGAGGTTGGCCGATGGCCAAGCGCCAGATCCCGGAATATTTGACCTTCGATGACGTGCTGATGAAGCCCGGCGCGTCCTCCGTTCTTCCCGCCGATGTCTCGACCCAGCACCCATATCACGCCGCGACATCCAGCTCTCGATCCCGATCATTTCGGCCGCCATGGACACCGTGACGGAGTCGCGCCTCGCCATCGCCATGGCGCAGGCAGGCGGCCTCGGCGTCATCCACAAGAATCTCGAGCCGCAAGACCAGGCCGAGCATGTTCGCCAGGTGAAGCGCTTCGAAAGCGGGCATGGTGATCAACCCGATCACCATCGCGCCCGAGGCGACGCTGGGCGATCTCATGCGCCTCAAGGAACAGCATCATATTTCCGGCATACCGGTCGTCGACGGCAATGCCACGCTGGTCGGCATCGTCACCAATCGCGACGTGCGCTTCGCCACCGATCCCAAGATCAAGGTGGCCGAGCTCATGACCAAGGACAATCTCGTCACCGTGCGCGAGGGCGTCGACCGCGAGGAGGCGAGGCGGCTCCTCAACAAATACAAGATCGAGAAGCTCATCGTCGTCGATCACGACTATAAATGCGTGGGCCTCATCACCGTCACCGACATGGAGAAGGCGGCGCATCATCCTCATGCGGCGAAGGACGAGCATGGCCGCTTGCGCGTCGCCGCAGCGACCGGCACGGGCGACAAGGGTTTTGCGCGCGCCGAGCTTCTGGTCGATGCCGGCGTCGATCTCGTGGTTGTCGATACCGCCCATGGCCATTCGGTCCATGTCATCGACCAGGTGAAGCGCATCAAGAAGCTCTCCAACAAGGTGCAGATCATCGCCGGCAATGTGGCGACGGCGGAAGCGACGGAAGCGCTGATCGATGCCGGCGCCGATGCGGTCAAGATCGGCATCGGCCCGGGCTCGATCTGCACGACCCGCGTCGTCGCGGGCGTCGGCGTGCCGCAACTTTCGGCCATCATGGAGTGCGCCGAGGCCGCGGCGAAATCGGGCGTGCCGGTGATCGCCGATGGCGGCATCAAATATTCGGGCGATCTCGCCAAGGCGCTGGCCGCGGGTGCCGGCGTCGCGATGATCGGCTCGCTTCTGGCCGGCACCGATGAGAGTCCGGGCGAAGTGTTCCTCTATCAGGGCCGGAGCTACAAGAGCTATCGCGGCATGGGCTCGGTCGGCGCCATGGCGCGGGGCTCGGCGGATCGCTACTTCCAGCAGGAAGTGAAGGACCAGCTCAAGCTCGTGCCGGAGGGCATCGAAGGCCAGGTGCCGCATAAGGGAGCGGTGGCGGCCGTGCTGCATCAGCTGGTCGGCGGCTTGCGCGCCGCCATGGGCTATGTCGGGGCCGCGACCATTCCCGAATCTTCAGAAGAAGGCGGAATTCATCCGCATCACCAATGCCGGCCTGCGCGAGAGCCACCCGCATGACGTGATGGTGACGCGCGAAGCGCCGAACTATCAGAGGCAGGAGTGATGGGAGCGTCCACTATCCGTCACCCCGGCGAAAGCCGGGGCCCATTAAATTCGTGGCATTGGGCAGCGCCGCCCAAATTGCACTTATTCAGGGGGTCCCGGCTTTCGCCGGGATGACAATCTGGGGCCATGCGTGAAGGCGGACGCATAGCGGCGGCGATCGAGGTGCTGGACGAGATTTTCGGCCGCCATCGCCCGGCCTCGGAAGCGCTCAAGGACTGGGGCAAGGCGCATCGCTTCGCGGGCGCGGGCGACCGCCATGCGATCGGGACGCTCGTCTATGACGTGCTGCGCCGGAAGAACTCACTCGGCGCATCGCGATGGGACAGCGCGAATCCCCGCGCGCTGTGTGCTCGGCGCCTTGCGCGATATCTGGAAGCGATCGCCCGATGTCATCGCGCGCGCGGTCGAAGAGGAGCACGGGCCGGGCGCGCTGAGGGCGGAAGAAAGCAGCGCGCTCGCGCGCGAGGGCCAAGGCGATGCGCCGGCTCATGTGGCGGGCGACTATCCCGAATGGCTCCAAGGCTCTTTCGCGCGGGCCTTTGCCGAGAACGCGGCAGAAGAGGGAAGGGCGCTCGCCGAGCGCGCTCCCGTCGATCTCAGGGTCAATATCCTCAAAGCCGATCGCCCGCGCCTATTGAAGGCGCTCGCGAAATTCAACGCATTCGCAGGACCCCTCTCGCCCTGGTGCGTGCGCATCGAGGCTCCAGGTCCCGACAGGCGCAACCCGCATGTCGAGGCTGAGCCCGCTCATGGCAAGGGCTGGTTCGAGGTGCAGGATGCGGGCTCGCAAGTGGCCGCACTGATGTCGGGCGCAAAACCCGGCGAGCAAGTGGCCGATATCTGTGCGGGCGCCGGCGGCAAGACCCTGGCGCTCGCCGCCCTCATGGGCAACAAGGGCCAGATCCATGCCTATGATGCCGACAAGCATCGCCTGCGCCCGATCTTCGAGCGCCTGCAGAGAGCGGGGGCGCGCAATGTTCAGGTTCTGGGTGCGGATGAGGGCGCAAGACTTGATGGGCTCACGGGAAAAATCGATTGTGTCGTCATCGATGCGCCCTGTTCGGGCTCGGGCGCGTGGCGGCGCAATCCGGATGCCAAATGGCGGCTCACCGAAAAGCAGCTGGCTCAGCGCCTCGCCGAGCAGAGAGGCGGTGCTCGCGCGCGGTGCGCAGCGCTGGTGAAGCCCGGCGGCCGCATCCTCTACATCACCTGCTCGGTGCTGCCGGAAGAGAATGACGACCAGGTCCAGGCGTTCCTGTCAGCGCATCCTGAATTTGCCGCCATTCCCTATCGCGACCAGTGGCGCTCGGCGATCGGCACCGAACCGCCCGCCTCGGCGGGACAGGGGAAGGACACGCTGCTTCTGACGCCGCTGACGGCATGCGACCGACGGGTTCTTCATCGCCTTGCTGCGCAAGAACTCGCGCAAGACGCTGGAACCTAGTGGATGTAATCCAGCCGAACTTATGCTACGTCAAGTTCGGGGGGCTACTGAATGGCGGGGACAGTCATGAAAACGAGACTGGCGGTGATTGTTGTGTTGCGTCGCCCAAACTGAGGCCCCGGCTTTCGCCGGGATGACGGTTGATTGGACGCGAGAACAATCTACCAAGAGGGTAGGCGGCGCCGGCATGGCGTTCGATCGACCAAATCGTCACTCCGGCGAAAGCCGGTAGCTATTCCCTTCCCGCTTGGGGGAAGCATGGGGGATTGCGAAATAGTAGTCATGCCGGCGAAAAGCCGGTCAGCCCCTGAATAGAATCACCGGGCGGCACTGCTCAGGTTGAGAGAACTTAATGGGCTCTGGCTTTCGCCGGGGTGACGGTTGATTGGACGCGAGAACAATTTACAAACAGGGTAGGCGGCGCCGGCATGGCGTTCGATCGACCAGATCGTCACCCCGGCGAAAGCCGGGGCCCCCTGAATAAATAGATGCGGGTGCTGTAGGGGAAGAATGCGAGAAGACAAAGTTCCTGCTGTCTATATTCTCGCCAGCAAACGGCATGGAACGCTCTATATTGGCGTGACCAGCGATCTGTGCAACCGGATTGCAGAACACAAGCATGGGATGATCGCCGGCTTCACTCAGAAATATTCAGTGAAGATGCTCGTCTGGTATGAGCTTTCTGACTCGATGGAAGAGGCCATTAAGCGCGAAAAGCAGCTGAAGGAGTGGCGCCGCGGTTGGAAGATTGAACTAATCGAAAAACTCAATCCGACTTGGCGGGACTTGTTTGAAGAGGCCTGTGGCAGGTGGATTGAATAGGAGAACTCTTCATCCAAAAGCCGGTTGGGAGATCTGCCAGAGTCTCCAACGCGGCGGCACTTCCCGTTCGGTGCTACTCAGGGGGCCCCGGCTTTCGCCGGGGTGACGATCTTTGTTGTCGCGTAGCCCAACTCGCGAGCATGTAGACAGCGGGAACCTTGTCTTCTCGCATTGATTCCCCAATACCGCTCGCTTTCACTTATTCAGGGGGTCCCGGCTTTCGCCGGGATGACGGTCATTGTGGGGATTGCTATGTCACGGCGCCGTCGAGGTCGGGAGCATGACGCCCAGATAGTCGCGAATCTGCTCGAGATAGATCATCACCGCGCAGGTGATCAGCGTGAACAGCAGCAAGGCCGTGAACATCCAGCCCTTACCGGGCAGATTGCCGATGCGGTCGTCAAGTGCGCGCACATCATTGCCGGTGCCGACCATGGACTTGGTCAGATCGCGATAATCGCGGCGCATGTCGCCAAGGTCGTCGCGCATGTGATCGACATGCGCCTCCATGCTGGCGATGCGCACTTCCGTGCCATAGGGCACCGTGGCGTTCGAGGTAACTCTGGGCGGCCGCGCTTCGGTTGCCGGCAGCCCGTTGTCGTTGAGGTCTTCGGTATCGCTCATGGCTGAAATCCCTTGGAACGGATCATCCCATTGTCGTGCCAACGCGTCGCACAATTATATCATCCTTCTTGGAGAAGGAGAATATTTTCTCCTGCGCCGAAACCTCGAGGACGATGCTTCCGCCGCTGGAGGTTCAGGGAATTACAGGGAATTACAGGGAATTTGCAGGGAATCCATTGCCAGCCAAATGCTCGCCATTAGCAATATCAAAGAGTTAGTTGCCCCAAACGCATCGGAGCAGGGAATATCCGGCACGATGGCAGGGAATTAACCCAACTGGATTTTCTTCCTCCGACTGAGGCCTGACGCGTCCCATGCGCCGGTCCGCGAACCGCCGCCCGGTTAGTCCATTGTAATAAATATAGCCGATGCTATATCAGCGCAATGGACGACCAGGCCGCGACCGCATTGGACCGGATGATGGGATGGCGCCGCGACCGCGGCGAAGCCTCGCTCTCGGACGTCCATCGCAGCATTGAGGTCAAGCCCGATGCCTCCGTCTGGCGCCGCGCGCTGGCTTTCGTCGGCCCCGGCTATCTCGTCTCCGTCGGCTACATGGATCCCGGCAACTGGGCGACCTCGATCGCGGGCGGCGCGCAGTTCGGCTATACGCTGCTCGTCATCGCGCTCATGTCGAACATCATGGCGATCATCCTGCAGTCGCTGTGCGCCAGGCTTGCCATCGCGACCGGGCGCGACCTGGCGCAGGCCTGCCGCGATGCCTTTCCGAAGCCCGTCGCCTGGGTGCTCTGGCTCTTCGCCGAGATCGCCATCATCGCGACCGACATCGCCGAGGTGGTGGGGACCGCCATCGGCCTCAATCTTCTCTTCGCCATTCCGCTCGAGATCGGCGTCCTCATCACCGCGCTTGACGTTTTCCTCATCCTCTATCTGCAGAAGCTCGGCTTCCGCTGGATCGAGGCCTTCATCATCACGCTGCTCGGCGTGATCGCGCTGTGCTTCGCGGTGCAGATCGCCATGGCCGATCCCGAATGGGGAGCGGTCATCAAGGGCTTTGCGCCGACGACCGAGATCATCACCAATCCGCAGATGCTCTATCTGGCGCTCGGTATCATCGGCGCCACGGTGATGCCGCATAATCTCTATCTCCATTCGGGCGTGGTGCAGACCAGGGCCTATGGCCGGTCGGACAAGGCGAAGCGCGAGGCTTTGACTTTCGCCACCATCAACTCGACCGTCGCCTTGATGTTCGCGCTGCTGGTCAACGCCTCGATCCTGATCCTCGCGGCGGCGACCTTCAACCGCAGCGGCCATGCGGGCGTCGCCGATTTGGGCGATGCCCATGCGATGCTGGCGCCGTTGCTCGGATCGATGATGGCGCCAAAACTCTTTGCCGTGGCGCTTTTGTGCTGCGGCCTCAATTCGACGGTGACCGCGACCTTGGCCGGGCAGATCGTGATGGAAGGCTTCCTGCGCATCCGCCTGCCCGCATGGCTGAGAAGGCTCGTGACGCGCATGTTCGCCATCATCCCGGCGGCAGGCGTCACCATTGCCTATGGCGATGCGGGGACGGGGTCGCTTCTCATCCTGAGCCAGGTGATCCTGGCTTTCCAATTGCCTTTCGCCATCGTGCCGCTCGTGATGTTCACGCGCGAGCGCGAAAAGATGGGCGCGCTGACCTCGCCTTCGTGGCTCACTTTCGTCTCCGCCGTGATCGCCCTCATCATCATCGGACTCAATGTGAAGATGATGTGGGATCTGGCGCTGGGGTGACAGTTTCCTCGGGAATTTCCCCCTCTCCCGCCCTGCGGGAAAGGGGGAAAGCTGTGCAGGATTTTCCCCTTCTCCCGCTTGCGTGGGGAGGGGCGCGCAACTCAACCCTACACTCCCCCCTCTCCCGCCCTGCGGGAGAGGGGGGACCTAGAGAAAGGGCGGGAGAGGGGAAAGTTTCGGAGAGAGGATCGCTTCAGCTGACCTTTCATGCAGGCGGAAGAGGGGGGAAGTTTCGGAGAGAGTTGCGCCTGGCTTAGCTGACCTTTCACGCAGGGCGGGAGAGGGGGAAACCTAAAGGCAGGGTGAGAGTCTCGGACAGTTAGTGGAAAGCTCACGGTGAGCGGAAAGCTCAGCTGCAAAGCAAAGCGCCCGGCAGCTGTTGCTCCGGGCGCATGTTTCAATTCTGATATTTCCCAACTCGCACGTTTTTGTCGAAAAGTCAAGAGGACGGGCGCGAGCTCAAACGTCTGTTGCCTTTCGCAACGCTGTCGCCAAAGCCGCCGCCATTGCCTTTGGGCGAGTTCTCGCCAGCCTTGGCGACTTCTCGCTCGCGACCATTGATGCCGGACTCGTTGCCGGGCTTGCCGATCGAAGCGGTGTCACCAAAACTTCATCGGGGTGCTTTGGCGTTAGTCCGCCGAGTTCGGGGAGCCGCTTGGGTTGGCGCGTCCACCAACGTCATTCTCGGCGTTGTTGTTGGGTAGGGAGGTGCCGGGAGCGGTCTGGTCGCCGTTGCCGAAGCCGTTGTTGACTCCGAGAGCACCGGTGTCAGGCGGATTTGTGTCGTCGGGCGGATTTGTGTCGACAGGTGGCGTGCCCACTGCGACGGGTGGGGTCGCCGCAAAAGGCTGGTCCAGGCGGCTAAGGCAAATATCCTCATCACTGGCTCGGATGAGGCTTTTCCAATTCGCCGCTGAACAACAGGCCCGAACATTGTCTGAGGTCAGCGGACGACAACTCGCGGCATCTATGCGCTCTGCCGACGCCATCCCGGAAAATCCGAAAGTTACGCACGATAAGGCCAGCACAAGGGTTAGCTTACGCATTGACGTACCTCCAGAATTTGGTGCAGGGCGGGCCTGCGATGGTGAGTTAACGCAGCGTTAAGTATGCCGTTCCAAATCAACTAAAAATGGAACTATCGGCGATATCCCACTGTCAGCGTGAGATTTTCCGGCTTTGAGGCCCTGCAATCGACGGCCACACACCGTCTTTTGAACCGCCTTGCGGACTCAAGGCTGATCCCTTAACTGCTCGCCATGACAGACCGCATTCTCATCATCGATTTCGGGTCGCAGGTCACGCAGCTCATCGCCAGGCGCGTGCGCGAGGCCGGCGTCTATTCGGAAATCGTGCCTTTCCAGTTGGCGGAAAAGGCGCTTTCCTGGGAAGGTCTCAAGGGCATCATCCTTTCAGGCGGGCCGGCCAGCGTGACCGAGGGGATGAGCCCCCGGACGCCCGAGAAAGTCTTCAAGCTGGGGCTTCCAGTGCTCGGCATCTGCTATGGCGAGCAGGCGATCTGCGCGCAGCTCGGCGGCAAGGTCGAAACCTCCGATCACCGCGAATTCGGCCGCGCCTTCCTCAAAGTGCGGAGCGACAATGCGCTCTTCGAGGGCGTGTGGGAGGAGGGCGAAAGCCACCAGGTTTGGATGAGCCATGGCGACCGCATCACCGCCATTCCGCCGGGCTTCCGCGTCGTCGGCACATCGGAGGGGGCGCCCTTTGCCGCGATCGCCGATGAGAAGCGCCAGTTCTATGCGGTGCAGTTCCATCCCGAGGTGGTGCACACGCCGGACGGCGCAAAACTCTATCGCAATTTCGTCGTCGACATCTGCGGCTGCCGCGGCGACTGGTCGATGGCCTCCTTCAAGGACGACGCCATTCACCGCATCAAGAAGAAGGTGGGCTTCGAGCGCGTGATCTGCGGGCTTTCGGGCGGCGTCGATTCGGCGGTGACAGCCGTGCTCATCCATGAGGCGATCGGCGAGCAGCTCACCTGCATCTTCGTCGATCACGGGCTGATGCGGGCGGGCGAGGCGGAAGAGGTGGTGCGGCTTTTCCGCAAGGCCTACAACATCCCGCTCATCCATGTCGATGCATCGAAGACCTTCTTATCCGCGCTCGACGGTGTCAGCGATCCCGAGGTCAAGCGCAAGACGATCGGCAAGCTGTTCATCGATGTGTTCGAGGCGGAGGCGAAGAAGGTGGGCGGTGCCGCCTTCCTGGCGCAGGGCACGCTCTATCCCGATGTGATCGAGAGCGTCTCCTTCACCGGCGGGCCCTCGGTCACGATCAAGTCGCATCACAATGTCGGCGGCCTGCCTGAGCGCATGAACATGAAGCTCATCGAGCCCTTGCGCGAGCTGTTCAAGGACGAGGTGCGGGCGCTGGGCAAGGAGCTCGGACTGCCTGCACATTTCGTCAGCCGCCATCCTTTCCCGGGGCCGGGGCTTGCCATTCGCGTGCCGGGCGCAATCACGCGCGAGAAGCTCGACATATTGCGCAAGGCCGATGTCGTCTATCTGGACGAGATCCGGAAGGCCGGCCTCTATGACGCGATCTGGCAGGCTTTCGCCGTCCTTTTGCCGGTGCAGACGGTCGGCGTCATGGGCGACGGCCGCACCTATGATTACGTGTGCGCGCTCCGCGCCGTCACCTCGACCGACGGCATGACCGCCGATTACTATCCACTTCGACCACGATTTCCTGTCGCGCACTGCGACGCGCATCATCAACGAGGTCAAGGGCATCAACCGCGTGGTCTATGACATCACCTCGAAGCCGCCGGGGACGATTGAGTGGGAGTAGATCAGATGAGCAGAAAATGATTCCGGAGTTTGATCATCGGGGTCTGTTGCCTGTTGGCGTCCACCTATGTACGGGCGAAGAATTCTTGTCGCGATTTGCGGAAGGTCCGCACAGAGTTGGTTTTAAAGACGCACTTCGAAACATCATTAACTACGCCGCAAGTTCAGGTGCTGACTCGATATTGGTAGGGGGATCATTCATAACCGACAAGCCCGATCCCGGGGATTTTGATTGTGTAATTATTTTTCGCGTAGAGGGACAGATCCCCGCAGTCCGCGATGGGCTCGATTTTGATACGAAGCGAGTAGACATATTCTTTGCGTCTAAAGATCAGAAAGATACTATTAAGAGTTTTTACAAGCTGTTTTCTAACACGCTGTCCGGAGAATCCGTTGGTGTCATAGACATTTTGCTTCGAGATAGTTCCCGGTCGTATTGGGAAGTAGATTGGGAGCCTGATGAAAACACCTTTGAGATCGTAAAGAGGGTATATCTCGGCAGAAGGTATGTTGACACTGTTCGACGTGAGAAGGTGCTTGTTACCCTTCACGGGATCAGATCGCACGCCGAGTGGAATGCAGAGGTCACGCTCATTGCAAGTGCGAATGGTTGGATTGTGGCGCCTTTTCACTACGGTTTTGTCCAGCCTACAGTCTTCGTAGATCGGGATGCGCGGCGAAAAATCGTAGATAAGTTTCGAGACTTCCTGTCCAACGTAAGAACGATTACTGATGCGACATCCGTGTCGGTTCTGGCGCATTCATTTGGGACCTACGTAGCGATGAACTATATCATGGGGTTCGATCGACCGCCCATTCTGTTCGACACGATGATTCTGACTGGGGCAATATTGAATGAAAATCTCGATTTCACGAGTTTGAACGGCAAAGTTGGTCACGTCATCAATGAAATCGCGCCGAATGATGAGTGGGCAGAGTGGGCCAGAGTTGTCAACCTTGCGCGAGACGGAATGTTTGGCAACGCCGCAACGAGCGGGTTCACGTACGCTGGTGAACGACTGACGCAACATCAGACAACTATTTTCACGCACAACAATGTCATACGTCGTGACGTCATGGTTGCGCGGTGGATGCCTGCACTCGAAGCAAATGCGGGCTCAGCCTATAGGGACGCCATACAACTTGCTCGACTGCGATGATGATTGTGAATGCGCATGGTACCAAGGCCGATCTGGTTGCGCGATCCGTTGAGGCAGGATGGTATTACGACCATATGCACAAGACTTTCAGTTGCGCACCGCCACCCGCATTGTCAACGAGGTCAAGGGCATCAATCGGGTGGTCTACGACATCACGTCGAAGCCGCCGGGGACGATCGAGTGGGAGTAGGAGTACGGTGCTGAGACCGGCGGAAATTCCAATCACGAGGCGCTAAATAATACTCATGGGATTTGGGGTTTTCATTCATCGCTTGGATTCGATTTATGATGACAGCCCGGCTGAGCGTTACCAGTTTCCCAGTCAGTATCTAGCTCGTGTTGAGGGTTGTGTAGGGGACTGGATTGTCTATTACGAACCTAGAAAGGTAGCGGAAACGCGAGGTTATTTCGCGGTTGCGAAAGTTGAGCGTGTCATTCCTGATCCGACCGCGAATGGCATGTACTTGGCTTTGATTGAGCCCGGGAGCTATCTCGACTTCGCCAATCCAGTACAGTTTAGCAACGCCAGTGGTCCCGTCGAACGTGGCGTATTGAATGAACAAGGTCGGATTTCTGGCCGGGCTCAATCGGCGGTGCGGCCACTTTCGCCAGACGATTTTAGACGGATCGTTGGGCTTGGCCTGGATGATAGCACTCAGCTGTTGCCGCGCCTTGGCGGTGAGTCTGCCACTTCTGGATTTGTGGAGGATCAGACGCCGTTTCAATTCGATGAGCAACGCGAGCGTATGAGCTTTACCGTGTCGAGAATTATGCGAGACCGCGTTTTCCGGGAAGTTGTATTGCGTGCCTATGATCGGCGGTGCGCGATTAGCGGCCTGAAGCTAATTAACGGCGGCGGTCGGGCGGAAGTCGCCGCAGCTCATATTCGTCCAGTTGAGGCGAGTGGTCCTGACATTGTAAATAATGGGATTGCACTCTCGGGGACAACACATTGGATGTTCGACCGCGGGCTGATCAGCTTGGCCGATGATCTGCTGATCCTTGTCTCTCGACAGGCGAATGATTCTGATGCGGTCCGGGCGTTTATCAACCAATCGGGATATGCCTTGCCGCCTACGCGGAGTTCGGACCGGCCACATCCACATTTTCTGCAGTGGCACCGCGAGCACTGCTTCAAGCAGTAGGGTTGAACAGCAATTCTGTTCTTAACACGGCGCGCACGGCGACGGGCATCATCAACGAGGTGCGGGGCATCAAACGTGTGGTTTTTCCGAGCGAACTTCGGATTCGAAAGGACACTAGAAAATCCAATAATTCCAGTGTGCTTTTGAGCGCGAAGCTCCTGTCGGTATAGCGGTCGCGTTCAGCACACTGGTGACGCTCTTAATCAACCCCTGCTGCCCCAAAACACGAGTTGACCCAGGCATCGAAGGCGGCGCTTGCGCGAGGCGTCGCGACTTCCGTCTGCCCGTCTAAGTCCTGCGCCGGCGACTACGGTTTCGGTTGGAACAGTTGGTCGGTTGGCTGGTTGAACAAGCATCACACTCAAGCGGAGATGCGATCTATGGACCACACAAAACATGTACGCCTGACAAGCGCCGAACTCACTCCGGAAATCCTTGAGGGCGCTACGATCTACGGACCCAAGGACGAGAAAATCGGCTCTGTCGACCATCTGCATAGCGGCCAAGTTGTCATCGATGTCGGCGGATTTCTCGGCATCGGCGCCAAGCCTGTAGCGGTCGCTGCGAGCCAGTTGGACTTCATGCGCGACGAGGACGGAGACGTCCATGCCGTAACGTCCTGGACGAAGGATCAGCTCAAGGAAATGCCGACCCATCGCGATTAGGACGTCAGTACGACACGCTGCGGAACTTCATGACCGTCTTGCGCTGGCACCCAGGGTGACGAGAAGCTCGTCCAGCTGCTCGAACTGCTCGGGCATCCCACCCTCCATCCCTTCGATGGACCGGTCGAGAGCTTCCTTCGAGGGATAGAGTTCGTGCAGGACCAGCAGCGTCTTGCCGCCTTTTTCCTCGAAGGTCACCGTGGTGACCGCGCCATCATCACTTTCCTCATTCGTCCAGACGAGGCGCGAGTTCGGGATCACTTCGATGTACCTGCCGACGAACGCCATGGACTCTGAGGCATCGTGGCCAAACTCGACACGGTACCTGCCTCCGACACGAACATCCATCTCGCAGGAAAGCAGGGGCACGCCTGCCGACTTCGGTGCCCACCACCGCTTGAACAGCTCTGGCTTGGTCCACGCCTCGAACACGATGCGCGCCGGGCCGTTAAAGCTCCGCGTAATGACCAGCTCACGCTCGGACTTCCGTTCCACCGTCGTGCGGTTCGTCATGGGGATGGGCTCACTTTCTCTTCTTTCGACCATCAAGTTTTTCCTTCCGTGTCAATTCCTCGACAACCTTGTCCAGCTCGTCGAAGCGTGCGCCCCAGAGCTGGCGGTACCTCTCGATCCATGCCGCTTCTTCATCCAGTCGGCGCAGGCCGAGCGTGCAGGTCCGCACGCGCCCGACCTTTTCCGTGGTGACGAGTCCCGCCTTCTCCAAAACGCCGACATGCTTCTTCATGCCCGTGAGGGTCATGTGGAACTTCTGGGCCAAGTCCGTGATCGAAGCGTCTGTGCGCCCGAGCTGCTCCAGAACGCCGCGTCTTGTCGCGTCCGAGAGCGCGGCGAACGAGGCATCGAAGCGGGCCTGGGAATACTGAACCATATGGTTCAGTATGTAACACACGGATCGGCGGCATGCAAGGGGAGGCCGAGCGCGCGCTGCGTTGCCGGCCGCCTTCACTCCCAAATGATCTCATTTCGATGCAGATTCGATCGAACTCGGCGATAAACATTATGCTCCAGTTTTCAATGCGACGATCACGTTCAGACTTTTGACGGGTCCGTCAAAAGTCATCGTGATCTAAGCCGCCACACCGCCTTGGCTGGCCAGGACGCAGACTTGGCGATAATGTCGCCGGGATAAGGGAGGGACGGCCATTCAATCTCTGCCCATAGCACATCCGGACGAAACGGCGCCCAAGGCGGAGTCGGCGACACCGCTCGCTTACGCAGTAGCGGTGTTTGGCTGGCTGCTGTCGGCCGGAGTCTATATCGCCGCGAAATGGGCCGGCCCCGAGATGCCGCCCTGGACGCTCTGCTTCTCGCGGCTGGCGCTCGCCTGCATCATCCTTCTGCCGGTCGTGCGCCCGCATCACGGGAAGATGATCGCCTTGCTGCGGTCGCGGGCGGTCGAGGTGCTCATCATCGGCGCCATCGGCCTGGCCTTCTGCCAGGGCACGATCTATGTCGGCCTCAACTACACCGATGCCACTACCGCCGGCATCGTCATGGCGCTGTCGCCCGTCATGACGGTGGTACTGGCCCATTTCGTGCTCGGCGAGCCGCTCGGCCTGTGGAAAACCCTGGGCGCACTCATCGCCCTCATCGGGATGCTGGTGATCGTGGCACATGGCGACCTGGCCGCGCTGCGCGGGTTCCAGTTCAATATCGGTGAATTGTGGATCGTCGGCGCCGCGCTGTGCTGGGCCGTCTATACGGTGCTGCTGCGCCGGGCCAAATTCGGCATGGAGCTCTTGCCGACGGTCGTCCTCCTGCTTGGGGCAGGGGCGCTGGGCGCCCTGCCTCTCTCCTTATGGGAACTCGCTTCCGGCAAGCATTTGGCACTGGAGGCGACCGGGCTCCTGGCGCTCGCCTATATGGCAGCACCCGGCGGCGCGCTCATGTATTACATCTACAACCGCAGCGTCGAGGCGCTGGGCGCCGGCCGCGCCGGCATGATGCTCTACCTGCAGAGCGTCTTCGTAGCACTCCTCGCCTATCTGTTTCTCGGCGAGAGCCTGCATGGCTACGACCTCGCCGGCGCGGCCTTCATCGTCGCCGGCCTCGCGCTCGCCGCCCTGAGGGTGAAGCCGCCACGCGCCGAGGCGGCCGCCTTCAAGAAAGACCTGCGGCCAATGTGATGCGGCGGGCCTTCTGCATTTCGGTGACAGTGCACCTAACTGTGAACGAAATCTCATGGTCAGCAAGGGCGCGGGCCCAGGCCAAGGCCAAGGCCAAGGCAAATGCACGAGCACTCGATAATTAAATGCACTGTCACCGAAATTACGGGCATGGCCACACCAGTTCCGGACGCGCTCGACCCTTACGGTCGCGCGCCCTCCTGGTGGCCCAAACTGTCAGGTGAATACCGTCTCAGGACACTATGACATTACGTCGAACGCCGCCGGGGACGATTGAGCGGGAGTGAGGTAAGCGCTAACCGCCCAGAACCTTGCGCAGCGAAGCTTCGATCTGGCCGCCGCAATAGGCGTCGCCATAATCTTGCCGGGCCTTGGCGGCGAGCTTTGCGAGCAACGGCAGATCGGCAACCCGCTGCGTCAGGCCCGCGGTCTTGGGCGCATTCTTCTCGAGCATCGCCTCGATCCGGCTGAAGCGCTCGGCCATCGTCGACCACAGCGTGGCGGTCACGATGTCGGCGATGCCGGGTTTCTCGCCGCCGAGCAGAAATCCGGCGTCCGCTTTCAGACCGTGGCGATCACTGGTCTCTTCCCAGAGCGACATCCACTTCTTCAGGCGAGGGCGGAAGGCCTGCCAGCGTTTTTTTGTCCACATCTGCCGGCCGCCATCCAGCGTGATCTCGTCGATCACGTCGTTGGCGTCATTGACAACCTTCATGGTCATGGCGCGGAGCGCCGCGGTGGCAGGCATGAGATCCAGGGTCTCGCCAAGATAAAGGATGATGGCCGGCATCTCGGCAATGGCGAAGTCCGCCTTCTTGTCAATCAACATGGGCGGCCCCATGAAAGGGACCGGCATGTGTTTCACCGGCCCGTCCATCAGCTTTGAGATCGCGGCGTCGCCGCCTTCGGTCCAGGTTTTTCCGGCATAGGCCAGGACAGCTCGCACGAACTGACCTCGGAACGGCACGGACCAGTAGTAGAGGTCATAGTCGGACATTTGAGAATTCCCATCGACGTCTGCGAATAACGCCGCAAAACTTACGGGGTTTCCGAGCGGACAAGATATAGCTGGATCGCCGGAATTTCCTTTTGGAATCAAAAGCGCAAATTTCTGTATTGGCGCGACGGGTCCCTTGGTGTGCGTCGCCAAGGCGTGAGCCAAGTCCTTCCGGCGCGGTCCAAATGCCTTTGAAATCGGCTTGCATCAACAATATTGTGCTCGAGGTTGTGAACGCTATTCACTTATTTCAAGAGGAGGATTGAATGGTCAGCTCCGCAAAGCCGCGCGCCGTCGGCTTACACCATAGCGCTGGAAGTCGGCGATATAGAGGAAGCGCTGGCATTCTATGGCCGCATCTTCGAGTTTCAATTGCGCGGCAAGAACAAGACGATGGCCTTCATCGATCTCGGCGACCAATTCATCGCGTTGCAGGCGGGACGCAAACAGCCCGCCGATGACGGCCGGCATGTCGGTCTCGTTGTCGCTGACAGGGAGGCGGCGCGCGCCGCCCTCATGGCGGCGGGGATCAAGCCGATCGGCGGTCCGTTTCTGGATTTCCGCGACCCCTCGCGACCCCTGGGGCAATCGCATCGAGATCGTGGGCTACGACAATATCCAGTTCACCAAGGCTCCGAACGTTCTGCGCGGCATGGGCCTGACGCAATTGACCAAAAATGAAAGCGCGAAAAAGGAGCTGGCGGAAAAAGGGATGGCGGTGAGCTAGAGGCGGGGACCTAAAGGCCCGACGAGCAGGTCGAGGGGTACGTGCAACCAATCGAGACCGGCTTCACACTACCGCGCGCGCTATCATCGAAAGAGACATCACGACTCTGGCGAATTGTAAGACTCCATTTGCCAAGGTCCGGTCTTGCACCTAATGCCAGTTTGCGCAAAGCTCGGTCCCCATTGGCGACCGTCCGGTGGATGTCAGTTGGGGGCGGCAATTGGGAAAAGTGAGAACCATTAGGATCGTGCCGGTTGCTTTGGCATCGTGGCGAAGCGCGTTCGCCGCGTTGCGAAAGATGAAAGCCCTTTTCCTGCTCACCGCAATCTTGACGACAATCCTTGCAGCCGCCCAACTCCTGCTCGTGCACGAAATCGCGCAGTCCTTGCCGTTTCAGACGAGTTACGTCGTTTCGGCTGCCTCCGCCGTGGTCATTGCATATGCTGTCATTCAAGCTCTCATACTGATGCCCCTGGCCATCGCCGTTCACCGGTTCGTCCTGCTGGGCGAAGTTTTCAATACTCGACCATTGCAGATCAACGTGCACCGTTACAAACGCTTCGCAACTTACGCGAGCTTGCTTGCGCTCATCCTGACCATTCCAAAGTTGCAGACAATACTGGAAGAGACCATGAGCTACAATCGCGATGAGCCTCTTCCATCAGTGTTTGCTCCAATTCGATTTGCGGTCAGCGTGCTGGTCTATGCTTTCTTTGCCGCAACAATGGCGCTGTTTCCGGCAATCGCGGTCGACGCGGAAGGTGCGGGATTTCGCAATGCGCTGAACGTTTCAAGATATGATCTGCTTCGCATTCTCGCTGCAGTGGTTTTTGGCCTCCTGCCAATTGTCATATTCCAACTCGCCCTGCAGTACGTCCACCAAATCCTGTCGACATGGTACGGGCCCTTTTACAACTCATGGCAACCAGCATTGTGGCAAGGCGCCGTCTTTGCCGTACCAGCCGTCGCGGGAACGGCTACCTTGGCTGCGATGGCCTCCTATGTTTACGCCGGCTACGCCAAGACGACCCTCGGATACCCGCCCAATTCCCCGCATATTTCCTCCACGAAAGAGTTGGATACGAAGGGCTGAGATTGCCGTCGTGTGCTTCGCCGGGATACGCGCCAGGGCGCGAACCCATAAATCCGTCGGGCGGACGGCTCGCCAGACTCCCCTATGGCCAGATAGCAGCCAAATCCCGCAGCGCAGCGAATTCGCGCGATGGGCCATACTCGGACATGGAACAAGGCGGGGCCCACCTTACCTCTTGGGGTCTTCACGCTCGCAATACTTTGATGAGTGCGGTCATATCCTGCTCACCATAGCCGGCTGCCAGCCCTCTTTTGAATAAGCTTGCAAGGAAGGCGGGAACTTCGCCGTTGATGTCAGAGTCTCGCGCCTGTTCGTCTCGCCGCTGCCACAGAGCCGAACCACGTTCTCATCGTCGCACCCGGATCGGCAAATGCATCCCGCGCTACGATGTCGGCATAGAAACGCGTGTATTCCATTTTGTTCGTCGTTCGTTTGCGTTAGGCTGATGGCCATGGCCATTGTCGTCCAGAAGTACGGTGGAAGCAGCGTCGCTGACTTGCAGAAATTGCGCCTCGTCGGCGAGCGTGTCGTGCGCACGAAGCAGGCGGGGCACGACGTCGTCGTGGTGGTGTCGGCGATGGGCGATACGACCGACGAGCTGCTCGGCATGGCCAAGCAGATTTCCGCTGCCCCCGATCGTCGCGAGCTCGACATGCTGCTGACCGCGGGCGAGCGCATCTCGATGGCGCTGCTCTCGATGGCCATCCGCGAGCTGGGCGGCAACGCCATCAGCTTTACCGGCAGCCAGTCGGGCATCATCACCAACGATCGGCACGTGGACGCGCGCATCATCGAAGTGAGGCCGTATCGCGTCCAGGACGAGCTGGCACGCGGCAAGATCGTCGTCGTCGCGGGTTTTCAGGGCGTGTCGTACCGGAGAGAGGTGACGACGCTCGGCCGGGGCGGCAGCGATACGACCGCGGTCGCGATGGCCGCCGCGCTCGACGCGGAGTATTGCGAGATCTGCTCGGACGTCGACGGCGTCTACTCCGCCGACCCTCGGGTCGTACCGGAGGCACGGCGCATCGGCACGCTCTCCTACGAGGAAACGCAGGAGATGGCCGAGTCGGGAGCGAAGGTCCTGAACGCCCAGGCCGTCGAATTCGCCAAGGAGCGAGGCATCGCGATCTACGCCCGCGCGACGAGCGGTCCCTTGCCGGGCGCCGATCCGTCCGCCGATGGCACTGTTGTCCGAAAGAATCCGCCTCGGATGCCGGGCACCGTTGTCGGCGTCGCGAGCGAGCGAGACGTGCTCGTGGTCGAATCTGATGCGGGCGCCGAGAGCCTGCTCACCGCCCTCGACGAGCATCACGTGGCTGGCAAGCAGCTGCACGTGCCTAGCAATACTGCCCACGCCGCGCTGGTCGTCTCGCGCGAGAACCTCCACGACGCCGAGGGCGTGCAGCGGGCCATGCACGCACGCTTCGGCGATCGCGTCACGTTCATCAGCGGCCTCGGCGCGGTGAGCGCGATCGGCGCCGGCATCAACGCCACCTACGCGAACGTGCGTGCGGGGTTGTCGGTGCTGCGCCGTGCAGATATCCCGTGCAGCGGGATTTCGACCTCGTCGTTCCGCATCACGTGGATGGTGCCCGACGCTGACGTCGCCCGAGCCGCGCGCGCGCTTCACGCGCACTTCATCGAATCTGTGGCGCCGCGCGTTCCTTGACCCGTGCAGGTTTTCTGGCAGGCGAGTTGGCCACGGTCTCCGCCCCAATCAACTCCGCCTCTTGCCGACCTCCCCGACCAGACGGAGTTCCCGACAGGCTGGTCGCAGCTGATCGGAGTATGGAAGCCCGGGATCGACGCCCTTCGCCGGGGCTCGCTTCAACGCAGAGGCGTGGGGGGTCCCTAGATCACAATGAGTTTGGATTAAGTCAATCCAAACTCATAAACGTGATCGATTCCAATATTTTAGAGCGCGATTCTTGCGAAAAACCGGTGCCCACTTTTTCGCATCGCGCTCTTGTAATTCGATTTGACTCTGCGGCATAAGGTACCTAAAAATACCTAAATGTACAGCAGCCTCTTTCGTGCGTGATGTCGAGACCCTCCAAGGGATCACGCCTCAAGCTCCTGGGGTTGGATGAGGAGCTCATCGACCGCGTGCAGGATTTTCGCGAGGGCTACTTCGGTGCGCCTGAATACCGGATCGTTGCCGAGGCCCTGGAGCATTTCATGCAGGATCGCCTTCAAGCCGAGCCGGAGGTCAGAAGGCGCTACGAGGAAGCGAGGAAGGCTCGCCTGCGCGTGAAGGAGCGCCGGCTCCGCATCGTTTCCAAAGCTGTCGATCCGGAGGCTGGTTGAAGAGCGGCAACCAGCTCGAGAGGTCAAACGGAGGTCGCCATGGTATCCTGGACCAAAGAACGCGTCGAGCTCTTGCAGAAACTATGGCTTGAGGAATCCAGCGCGGCCCTGATAGCTGCCGAGTTGGGCGACGGCATAAGCCGCAGTGCCGTCATGGGCAAAATTCATCGACTGGGGCTATGCGGCCGCGGACAGCCCAGGTCGAACGTGAAGCACCAGCCGCGGCCGGCCGGACCCCGAGAGTACAGGCTGGCGACCATCGGAAGCGCTGCACTGAGGGCGGAGCCGAAGACGGTGCCGGAGCGCGACGCCAGGATTTTCGAACCCGTGGCGGTGCCGGTCGCAAAGATGCTGACCATTGCGGCGCTGACGCAGCATACTTGCAAATGGCCGTTCGGTGATTCGCAGGAGGGCGGTTTTCGGTTTTGCGGCCATGACACGCTCGAAGGCGTGCCCTATTGCCGCTACCATACGACCGTCGCTTACCGCGCCGGCCGTTGATCCGGCCTTTGATTACAGCAGCATTTGGGCGCTTATCGCCTTGCCGGCGACGGCTTTGTTTTGCCCTGCGCGGGACGTGTAAGTGTCTCGCGCGGCTGATAAGCGCGCTGAAGCTCGGAGGCTGGCTGTTCATCGAGGATTTCGACCCTGTGGTCGACCGGGCGATCCCGATTGCCGATCAGGAGCTTGCGCAGGCATTCCGTTCGGTGATGAACTGCGCATGGGCTGCGTTCCATAAGCGGGGCAGCGAGCAGAACTGGGAGCGCAGGCTTGCCAACACGTTTCACGATCTGGGCCTGGCCGACATAGAGATGCGCGCATCTGGAGCTGGTGCACGGCGGCTCGACATATGCGGAGTTCAACAAACATTCACTGGAGCGTGTCCGGGCGGGGAGCATCGAAGCAAGTTGGCGAAAGATGCGGATTTCACCCGCATAGTTGCGCTCCTCGACAGGCCGGACTTCTATACTTTTCGGGCGCGGTCTTCAGCGCCATCGGCCGCAAGCCGCACCCGCATCATCAACGAGGTCCGGGGCATCAACCGCGTGGTCTATGACATTACGTCCAAGCCGCCGGGGACGATTGACTCTGAGCGACGCGTCCCATTCACTCTAGCGCGCATCCCGGCGAAGTGGAATCACTTCGCCGAAAAGGATTCGCGCCAAATCAATATCTTGGAGCAAATCCTCGTCGCCAAAGTCTTCAACTTTGGCGGGATTTGCTCTGGACAGGGAGATACTGACATGCATCGATCGCGTATCAACGGAATGCTCATCGACTGCAACACCGACGATATCCAGGCAGCCGCGCGCTTCTGGGCCGAGGCGCTGGGGCGGCGCATCGATCCGGACCATCCCGGCACGCGCGGCAATTATGTCATGCTCGAGACGCCAGAGGACGAGATCAGCGTGCAGATCCAGTGCGTCGAGCATGAAAGCCGCGTGCATATCGACATCGAGACCGACGACATTCCCGCCGAAGTCGCCCGCCTCGAGAAGCTGGGCGCAACCATCGACAAGCGCATGGAGCGCTGGGTCGTGATGCGCGCACCTACCGGCCAACGCTTCTGCGTCGTGCGGGTGCAGCGCGGAGGGTTTCCGAAGGGCGCGACAACGTGGGACTAACCGTGCCCCCCGGCAAAATGGCAGGCGAGTGGGAGCCATGTGAGGGATCAGCCATTAAGACCACGCCGGAAACGTGCTAAGACGGGCCCAAGCAATATGACGGAGACAAAGCGATGCCGAAGATGCGCGCGATGACTGTGCCCCGGGCTAAAGCTCCCTTCGAACTGGTGGAACGCGAGATTCCCCAACCGGGCCGGCACGAAGTGCTGATCAAGGTCCATGCCTGCGGCGTCTGCCACAGCGACACGGTTACCGTCGAAGGGTTGTTTCCGGGCATCGAATATCCGCGCGTGCCCGGACATGAAGTGATCGGCGCGATCGAAGCGGTCGGCCCCGACGTCGATGGCTGGCGTGCCGGGACGCGGGTGGGCGTGGGCTGGTCTCCCGGTTCGTGCGGCTATTGCGGCCGTTGCCGGCGCGGCGAGGCTTTCGCCTGCGAGAACGTTCATGGTGCGACCGGCGTTTCGCGCGACGGCGGCTATGCGACCCACATGATCGCCGATGCGTCGGCCCTGGCGGGCGTGCCGGACTTGCTCGATTCGGTCGAATCGGCGCCGCTTCTCTGCGCCGGCATCACGACCTTCAATGCGCTCCGCCATTCGGGCGCCAGGGCGGGAGACCTCGTCGCCGTGCAGGGGATCGGCGGGCTCGGCCATCTCGGCATCCAGTTTGCGGCGCGGCTCGGCTTCCGGACCGTTGCGGTCAATCGCGGTCGCGACAAGGAAAAGCTCGCCCGGTCGCTGGGCGCGCATGACTACATCGACAGTGCCGCGGCCGACCCCGCGCAGGCGCTCCAGTCCATGGGCGGGGCGCGGGCGATCATCGCCACCGTGACCAATGCCGAGGCGATGCAGGCGATCGTCGGCGGGCTGGGTGTTCGCGGCACCATGATGCTGATCGGCGCGACCGGGCCGATCATGATCAATCCGATTGAGCTGCTGATGAAGAGTGCGGGCGTGAGGGGCTGGTATTCGGGCGTGTCAGCCGATTCCGAGGACACGCTGCGCTTCAGCGAACTGAACGGCATCAAGGCGATGAACGAAATCTATCCGTTCGCCGATGCGCAGGCGGCGTACGACCGGATGATGAGCGGCAAGGCCCGCTTTCGCGTCGTGCTCAAGATGGAGTGAACTTGCGCACCATGAGTTTAGGAAGGATCATCTCTCGACGCGCCAGATGCTGCGGTAGCCGCTACCACCTCGTCATGGCCGTCCCTGCGCTCCCGTGCAACCCCTGTCTGACGTCGAGGCTGGATGGCCGGGTCGAAGCCCGGCCATGACGAGTAGGAAGGTATGAGGACATCGGGTAGACCTAAACTCATCGCCCGCTAAGCACCCAAGGCCGGCAGCGTCACCTTGAAGCAGCTCGGTTCTCCGGGCCGTGGTGCTACAACCGCATCGCCCCCATGCAGGCGCGCGATCTGGCGCACGAGCGAAAGCCCGAGGCCAGTGCCCTTCGCGTCCGCCTTCAGCCGATGGAAGGGCACGAAGATGTCTTCGCGTTCGGCTTCGGCGATGCCAACGCCTCGATCCACCACCTCCAGAACGGCGTTCGCTCCTTGCCTGCGCACCTCCACCCGGATGGGCGGCTTGCCGTGACGGCTGGCGTTCTCCAGCAGGTTGCGGATGAGGCGGCGCAGGAGATAGGCCTCGCCGCGGATGATGACCGGCTCGCCCTCGGCCGCGCAGTCATCGTAGCGCGCCGCCTCTTCGGCGGCGAGGGCGAGCAGGTCGATCTCCTCGGTTCGCTGCAAGGCGCCGACCGAATCGAGACGGCTGGCGAGCAGGATTTCATCGATCAGAAGGTCGAGCTCGGCGATGTCGCGCTCGAGGTCGGACTTGTGCCTGGCCTCACCTGTTTCGCGATAGAGCTCGATGCCCAATCGAATGCGCGACAAGGGAGTGCGCAGCTCATGCGAGGCATTGGCGAGCAGCAGGCGATGGGCGCTCACCAGGTTTTCGATGCGCTCGGCGGCGCGGTTGAAGCTTGCCGCGAGCCGCGCCACCTCGTCGCGGCCTTCGACCTTCACGCGCGCGGAGAGATTGCCGGCGCCCAATGTTTCGACGCCCGCCTGCAGCCGTTCCAGCCGCCGGGTCAGGCCGCGCACGAAGGGATAGGCACAGAGCGCCACCAGCAAGGCGATGGCGCCGAGAAACACGATGAGCCCGACTGCCGAGGGCCGGCGCCGCTCGAGCGGGCGCACGACCAGCCAGCGCTTGTCCGGCAGAAGGAGTGACTCAGGCGGGACCGCCCGCACCGCGAACCCAGCCGCCTTTCTCATGACCGCGCCAAGGGGCGGGCGCGGGCACGGGGTCTCCGGCAGACGCAACCAGGCGCTCCGCCGCATCGAACAGAGCGAGATCGGCATCGAGCCGCTCGGCCAGCTGGCGGAGGGAATCCTGTTGGACTTCGGGAGTAGCGCCGGCGGGCGGCAAGGCCGCGGCCGCAATCTTCCCCGCAAGCTCGAAAGCCTGCATAGCGGGTGAGCCATCCGGTCCCAAATGCCAGCCGGCGCCCGCGACGACTGCCACCACGAGAAGGGTCGCGATGATGGTGAGATAGATTTTATGAAAGAGGCGTCTCACGCTAGCGTCCCGAATGTAGCCATGACGCTTTGCGCTGTCCCACAGTCCGTCATCCCGACGAAAGTCGGGATCCACTGAGTAGGTGCATTCTGGCGAACGCTGCCCGCGTGGAAAGAATTTAGGAGGTCCCGGCTTTCGCCGGGATGACGAAATTGGGTTGGTTGGAGATTTCGCATGGAACAGTCTTCAGTGATTCCGAATACTAGTCAGTCCTGTGCCTTGGCGAACACGTAGCCCGCCCCGCGCACGGTGATCACCCGGCGCGGCTTCTTCGGATCGTCCTCGATCAAGGCGCGAATGCGCGAAATATGCACGTCGATGGAGCGGTCGAACGCCTCCAGCCGCTGGTTCTTCAGCAAGTCCATGATCGCGTCGCGCGTGAGCACCCGGCCGGCATGCCGGGCGAGCGCCAGCAGCAGCTCGAACTGATGGCTGGTCAAGGCGCAGCTCTCGCCCTCGAGGCGGATCTCGCGCGCATCGACATCGATCTCGAGGCGGCCAAAGCGCAGGATCTCCGATTTCCCGCCGCTCCTGGCGCGGCGCAGTATGGATCTGAGGCGCGCCAAGAGCTCGCGCGGCTCGAACGGCTTCGGCAAATAATCGTCGGCGCCAAGCTCGAGCCCCACCACGCGGTCCATGGCCTCGCCGCGCGCGGTCAGCATCAGGATCGGCGTGTCGGCCTCCGCCCGGATGCGGCGGCAGACCTCGAGCCCATCCATGTCGGGAAGCATCAGATCAAGGATGAGCGCGTCGAATGCCCCATGCGCCTGAGCCGCGATGCCGGCGGATCCCTTTGCGGCAATCGTCACGGCGAAGCCCGCCCCGCCGAGATAGGTTTTCACCATCTCGGCGAGGCGCGGGTCATCCTCTATTAGGAGAATACGGTCGGCCACGGGTTCATTCTAAAGCGCTGGGCATTCCGATGGAATCGCCTCAGCGCTCTACCTCTCTTTGATTTTGCGCATCGGCTTCTCCGAAAACCGCTTCGCACTTTTCGGGCCGATGCTATCCCCGATGCCAGCCGTGCCAGAAGCCTTTGCGCTCGGACAGGAACTCACCAATCTTCTGCCGCTGCGCCGGCGTCAGGGCCTCGGCCGCGGCGGTGAAAGCCTGGACGATCCGTTTGCTCGCTTTGTCCCACATCGCCATGTGCTCGGCGCGGAATCTTTCGAGCTCGGCGCGGTCGATCGTCGGCCGGGTGAGGAGCTCACGCGCCCGCTCATGCGCCGCCTGCCTCTCATCGATGAGCGGCAGAAGGTCCTTGATGGCATCCTTCACGATGGCGCGAAGCTTGTCCTGCTGTTCCGGCGTGGCATCGATCTCGATGGCGAGATGCCGGATCCCACGGTCGACCCGCTGTTCGATCTGCGCTGGATCAACCGGACCGCCCATCAATCCACCGTGCTGCCCTCCGCCCAGCCCGAAGCCGGGGCCCCAGCCGGATTCCTCGCTCATGGCCTGGGTGACGACGGCGCCGGTGAGGCCGGCGGCGAGCACGATGAAGAGGGTGAGCAACAGCCCACGGGCGCTGCGGCGCTGAGGGGGCGCAACCGGGCCGTTGACCGGCACGGGCAGATTGGTCTGGTCAGTCATGAGCGGTCTCCTTCACACTTAAACGGATATCGGCGCGGGGTTTGCGCTGACGATACTCTAGGAGACGATCGTTTCGCGGGCTTCTCTCCATTGTAAAGTTTTGTAAGCGACACCGAGCCGTCCGCGCGCACTCGAAGACAACCTCGCTTGCGTTGACGATCATGTGCTATTTCGCCAGTCTCTATCGGGTATCGACTGCCATCGCTGTCGCGACTCTCATCCCTTGTTCGTCTACAAGGTCACCGTCGTGGGTTGATGCGGCAAGGTCCAGCAGTTGGCACGGACGAAGGAAGGCGCGAGCGGAGGAACCTGGGTCATGAGCTACAAGCCGATAGAGTCCTACGGCATCATTGGTGACCTGCACACCATCGCCCTGGTCGGGATCGACGGATCTATCGACTGGTGCTGCCTTCCGCACTTCGACTCGCCCAGCTTGTTCGCGGCGATTCTTGACGACCAGAAGGGCGGCTCATTTCGCATCGCGAGCCTGTATGAGGCGCAGCACAAACAGATGTACATGCCCGACAGCAACGTCCTGGTGACGCGCTCTCTGAGCAACCAGGGCGTGGGCGAGGTCGTGGACTTCATGCCGATCCAGAGTCCGCGTGAGCTCAGGAAGATCCACCAGATCGTCCGGGTCGTGCGGGCGGTGCGCGGGTCAGTCCGGTTCCGCCTCGATTGCCGGCCAGCGTTCGATTTCGCGCGTCGGCCCCATAAGGTCGTCCTGGATGGTCGAGGCGCGGTCTTCGAGGCGCCCGGCATCAAAGTCGCTTTGATCAGCCGTTTTCCGCTCGCCCAGCAAGGCGACGGCGTCGCCACTGAGTTCGTCCTGAACCCTGGTGAGACGACCACATTCATCCTTCGCCAAGTGGAGGAGAACGGCCACGACAGCGTACGCGACGGCGTCCTGCTTGAGGCGCGGCTGGACGGCACGGAGGCCTTGACACAGACCCAAGCCTTCTGGCGGCAGTGGCTGAGGAAGTGCAAGTACTCCGGCCGGTGGCGTGAGATGGTCCACCGCTCAGCGCTGGTGCTGAAGCTGCTGACGTTCGCGCCGACCGGCGCGATCGTTGCGGCGCCGACCTGCGGGCTGCCGGAGGAGATTGGCGGGGTGCGCAATTGGGATTACCGCTACACCTGGGTCCGCGACGCCGCCTTCACCATTTACGCCTTTCTCCGCCTGGGGCTGACGTCGGAGGCCGAGCAATTCATGGGCTGGCTGGAGCAACGGGCGGTCGAGGGCGCCCGCGGCGGCCCGCTGCAGACCATGTATCGCATCGACGGCGGGCACGACCTGCCCGAGGAGATCCTCGGCCATCTCGACGGCTATTTAGGCTCGCGCCCCGTGCGAGTCGGCAACGCCGCTGCCGGGCAGCTGCAGCTGGATATCTATGGCGAGCTGATGGACTCAGTCTACCTGTACGACAAGCATGCGACGCCGATCGCCTATGACTTCTGGTGCCACCTTCGCAAGATGCTTGACTGGGTAGCGGAAAACTGGGAGCGAGCGGACGATGGCATCTGGGAGGTGCGTGGCGGGCAGCAGCAGTTTGTCTACTCCAAGGTGCAGTGCTGGGTGGCGCTCGACCGAGCAATCCGACTGGCGCAAAAGCGGAGCCTGCCGCTGGACCGCGTCCGTTTGGCTGTTGAACGCGACCGCATCTATGAGGCGGTCATGACACGCGGCTGGGACAGAGGGCGGCAGACCTTCGTGCAATACTTCGGCACCGACGCAGTGGATGCGTCCAACCTGATCATGCCGCTCGTTTTCTTCCTATCGCCGACCGACCCGCGCATGCGCGGGACACTCGACCGAACCATGGCTGAACTCGTGTCAGATAGCCTAGTCTACCGCTACGAGATCGGCAAAGGGGCTGGCGACGGCCTCACCGGGACCGAAGGCACATTCAACATGTGTACGTTCTGGCTGGTGGAGGCATTGGCCCGGGCGGGGCGCGCCGAAGAGGCCCGCTTCATCTTCGAGAAGATGCTGAGCTACTCAAATCACCTCGGACTCTATGCCGAGGAGACAGGCCCGCGTGGCGAAGCGCTAGGCAACTTTCCGCAGGCATTCACACACATCGGGCTGATCAGTGCTGCTTTCAACCTGGATCGTCGACTGGGCGAAAGGATGTAAGGTCGGGACCATGAGCGCGCAGACCACTTACCTGGGAACTTCCGTCGCCGACTGGCTGGGGGCGCTTTCGAGCCGCGACCCGCTTCGGCGCCGGCTGGGGGCATATGCCCTAGGCGAGATCGGCCCCGCTGCGCGCGAGGCCGTTCCTGCGCTCGCCGCGGCACTTGAGGATCCGGTCGCGTTCGTACGCGTCTGGGCGGCGTCATCCCTCGCCCGGGTGGCGCCCTCGCGCAGCGAGTCGATCGTCCTCCTCATAACGGAGCTGGAGGATGATCTCGCTTTCGTCCGAAGCCTGGCGGCGTGGCATCTCGGCCGCCTCGGTCCAGCCTTTCCCGACATCGTTCAAGCCATCACTCCCCTTCGCCGGTTGGAGAGCGACAAGGATCCGAGCGTGCGGACGGAGGCCGCATTGGCGCTCGGGATGCTCGAGGAAAAGGGGGCCGCGCCGCCCGAGCTGAAGTCCTTATCTCGGGGAGAGGCCAGCCTCGCCTCGCATCCCCAGATCTCCAAGGCGCAGTGACCGTCGCCGGGCTAACTCACCGGTGGCGGCGGCGGTGGCGGAGGGTTCGGGTGCGGCGGGCCGAGGTAAGGAAACACCTCGAGCAGGTCGTCGTGGGGACCGAGCCCGTCGCTCGGGATGCCGTTGTTCGAGATCAACGCCAGGCGGGCCGCGACGACGTGATCGATCAGCGCCCGCCCGTTCGGGTACTCGGCCACCTTGCCGG
Organism: uncultured Alphaproteobacteria bacterium; assembly: GCA_963841765.1. Lineage (GTDB taxonomy): Bacteria > Pseudomonadota > Alphaproteobacteria > Rhizobiales > Aestuariivirgaceae > Taklimakanibacter. The sequence continues at coordinate 33,792 of CAWJDZ010000022.1, read as the reverse complement.
GGTCGTAGCGCAGCATGTCTGGCAATAGGCCTGCCTCGTCGATCACTGCCTCGGCCTCTTCCGCCGAGTAGCCCCCGTTGTGCTCCAGGATCTCGATGGCCTGGTGGAGGAAACGCTCGCGGTCCTGAGCCGGCTCGGTCCGGTTGTACTCCTCCTTGGTCTCGTCGGTGTTGAAGAAGCTGGCGATCGTCGGGTGGCCGGCGCGATCGACATGGTCGAGCTTGCCGTTCCTCCGCACGCTGACCCTCCCCCAGATGCCGAGCGTCGGGTTGGCGCCGAGCTCGCTCGTCGGCAGCTCCAGCACGATCCCGAAGGCGTTGTAGGGGGCAAGGGTGTCCTGCCCGGTCCAGGGAAACGGATCGAGCTCCTTGAGCTCGGTGAAATTCCTGCCCCTCTGCCAGTTGAAAGCCGTCAGCAATCCGGCGAAGTCGACGAAGAACGGGTCGCTGCGGGAGCCGGCGAAAAAGGTATAGGGCCCGGACTTGACAACATTTGGCTCCGCTCCGAAGGACACCTCTGCATCGCGCACGATCGGCTTCCCTACAGCTTCGGCCTCGCGAGCCTCCTGTCCCGTTGCCATGTAGACCGTTGCTCGCTGCCGGCCGCCCTTGGGCTCGCTGAACACCACGCTGAAGGCGATGTCGGTGTGGGCGTCCCCGTCGTTGTCGATGTTGATGCGGTAGACGGCGTCGTGGTGAAACGCTGGCGCTATCTCGAATGTGTTGGCGTTGAGGATCAGCACTGTCCTCGTCGGGTCCGCCGGTGCCTGAAAGGCAAAGAGGTCGGTGAGGTCGAGGCGCGGATCTTCGGCTGGCGGTCCAAGCCGCAGGCCGGTGAAGTGGTTCGACATGCGATCCTCCTAACGGGACTTCGCCGCGCCCCCTGTGAACAGCCGCTCCCGGGTGGACCAATCGGGCCGGGTGGACGAGGTAAGTGTGTCACGCAGCCGGCAACAATGCAACCGACGAAGCCCCGGGCTGAGGGGCAGCAAGCGGGCCGTTGACCCCACCGGGAGATTGGTCTGGTCAGTCATGAGCGGTCTCCTTCCATCGCTGTGGGTATCGGCGCGGGGTTTGTATCAGGAACGTCGCGTTCAGCACACTAGGAGACGCTCCTTTCGCGGGCTTCTCTCCATTGTAAAGTTTTGTAAGGGATTGTTGGAGACGTTCCGGCAGGCGGCTGGACGGACAGGCTGCTTTATCGACAATAGAGCAAATCCCGCCAAAGTTGAAGACTTTGGCGATAAGGATTTGCTCCAATGTATTGATTTGGCGCAAATCCTTCTCGACGAAGTGATTCCACTTCGTCGAGATGCGCGCTAGCGCTTGGCGAATTTCGCGGACGGCTCGCCAGAGTCCGCTATGCCGGATAGCAGCCAAATGCTGCGCCATAGCGAAATGACGCGAAGGGTCAGAAGGAGACAAAGCTGTCTGTAAGCAACCTAAGCCGCTTCTGGTTCTCCGCTGAGCGACCGTGACGAAGCATTGTCTGGGCGCGCCGGCAATGTGAATTGAAAAGTGGCCCCCTGGGATACGTTCGCGGACACCCACAATCGCCCTCCGTGAGCTTCGATGATCGAATGACAGATCGATAAGCCCATCCCCAGGCCACCGGGCTTGGTCGTATAGAAAGCCTCGAAAACGCGCTCCAGGTTTGCCTGAGCCAGCACCGGGCCTGTATCCTGAACCGCAACCAGCACGCCGTCCGGTTCGGCTTGACCGGTACTGATCAGCAGTTCTCGCGAGTCCTCACTGACGCCCTTCATCGCCTCGACGGCGTTGACGATCAGGTTGAGGATCACTTGCTGCAGTTGCACTCGATCTCCTTGAAGGAGCGGCAAGCCCGCCGCGAGTTGCGTCCGCACTGTGACGCGGTTCTCCACCACTTCGCCTCTGGTCAGATCAATGACCTGGAGAATCGCCTCGTTGATCTCCAAGCCATCATTGCGTGGCGGCGCCCGCTTCATGAGGGCACGGATCCGGCCCATGACGTCGACGGCTCGGTTGCTGCTTTCGAGGACGCGACCGAGCGCCTGCCGAACCTCCTCGAGATTCGGCGGCTGGGAGTCCAGCCAGCGCAGTGCGGCACCGCCATTGATCACTGTCGCTGCAATTGGCTGGCTGACCTCATGGGCAATCGTAGCCGACAGCTGCCCCATTGTCGTGACGCGATTGGCATGTGCCAGCTCCATCTGAGCCTCGCGGTATCGCAGCTCGCTCTCGCGCGCTTCCCGGTGCATGTGCACCAGCTCAGCCATCCGCTGCCGCTCTTCGACTTCCGCCCTGCGGCGACGACGGCGCTCATAGAGCAGTGTGCCGATGAGACCGCTTTGCAAGAGCACCATGGCCGCTATCACCGCAATCTCCAACGGATATGCTTCCCAGATGTTCAGAACGCGATTTCGAATTTCGCTGCCGGGAGGCAGATCGCCCTCGCTGACGCCCCATCGCTGCATCTGTCGCCAGTCGAAAATGGGCCGAAGGGAATCTCCGGTCGTGATAGGCAAGCTCGCCGGGCTTTCGCCGTCGAGGATGCGCAGCACCTGCTCTCCGGCTTCTTTGCCGATGACAGCGGGAATTGTGAAATACCCGCCGATGCCGGCGCGCTCGAGATACGTCTCAATCGCGATCACGATTGGCCGATTTGCCACCTCGGCAAGCATCTCCAGCGCATCGACTGGACGACGAAAGACCTTGGCCCCCTCTGAAAACAGCGCCGTGTAAAGGATGGCAGAATCGTTGGGGAGAGCCGCGACACGCTTCCGCAGATCCGCCATTGGTAGACCCGTCAGATCGATGACCTCCAGCTTAGCGGCGACAGTGGGAAGTTCATCCTTAAAATGCCGGAAGACCGGCTGGGTCTCGAAACGGTCACCGACGATCGCCACTCGCTTGAGGCCTTTTACGGCGACGCGAGCTACCGACACCATGTCCTCAAGCCTTAGGCGGGTGATCCGTCCGGTTACGTCGGCGGGAAGTTTCTCCCCAGCGATGGTCGTCTCGTCGGCAAAAGCAAAGACGATGGGGATACCGGGCCAGAGTTCGGCACGATGTTGAAGAGCGTATTTGAGGGCAACCGGTCCAACGGTCACAACGACGCCAAGTGGCGTATTTCTATATTTTACTTTCAGATGCGTCCTCAGGCTTTGCTCATAATCGGGGCCAGGGAAGCGGCTGAGGTCTAGATTCTCGACGTAAACGATGACCGGCGAAGTGGGACTGGCGTTCACCGCGGACTGCAGTCCGGTATAGATGGCCGCATAGAACGGACTCTTTAAGTCGGACTGTTCCAGGACCAGAATGGATCGTGGCAAAGCTTCCGCAGCAAACGCAGGCCAAGGCGCCAAACAGGCGCCAAGCCATGCAACTGCAAACCGCAGTAGCAAAACGGCTCGGATTTCGGTTCGACGGAACATACCGGCCATTCGAGGTTCTGATAGCTACGATACTTAGTTGGATCAGGTGGCAGGAGGCAGATCCTGCACAATCGAGTATCGAACGCTAGGGGGTGCGGCAAACAACCCAGCAACCATGTTCGCGAAAAGCTTCGAGGCAAGAGCAACGTTCGGGAAGTTGGCTACATTTTCTCCCTCCATGTACGGATGGCGCGGTCTCCGATTGTGGGATGTTTTCCGTCGCAATTGATAGTTGGACCTTAGGGCAACACGCTTACAACATGTCCGCTAATGGGATGGTCCGGCCGTGACAGCTGCCTCGCACGGCATGACGCGATACGCCGGGTCAAAATGATCCGCTCCAAACGCCCGTGCGAACGTGAAATAGTGCCTGACAAATAGAGCAGGTCGACCGCTGGGATCAGGCTAGCGCGCATCCCGGCGAAGTGGAATCACTTCGCCGATAAGGATTCGCGCCAAATCAATATGCTGGAGCAAATACAGATCACGATCACTTCAAATCGCTTCGATCTGAAGTGATAAACGGGATCGAAATCTCATGTTGGCGCGTGATCGGACGAGAAACCGGTGTCCACTTTTCCTGATCACGCGCCCCGCCAAAGTCTTCAACTTTGGCGGGATTGCTCTAGGCAAGCAGCAATCATCATCCAGAGCGGATCGAATAAAAAGCTGCTTTGGTTGGCATAGGCGAGAAAGAACACCGACAGTACCCGGCAAAGGCCGATGACCGTGAAGCCAACGGCGAAGGCTTTAAGCGCGTCGTGACCCAAAATCTCTGCTAACGCCGGCTGAACAAGTGTGTCGCGCAGGCCGACAACCGGGGCTGTACCGATGGCCGAACGAGGAAGCAGGCTCTCCCACGGCGAATTGATGTGCGATGACCCGCAATTGCAATTACATAGGGTGCGCGACTGGCACGAGAGCGCCGCCCGCTGATCGAAAAGACGTCCGCCTTATACGAGGACTTTTGCCGTCGTCCGGCGGAGCCGGACCGCAAGAACCCGGGCAAGGGCGAAAATCAACTCACGGGCGCGGGTGGGGCTCGCGACCTCATAGGCCCTATACTGCTCGGGGCTCATCGCCGCGACTTTGCACTGGTCGGTCGCCCAGACACTGGCCGAGCGTGGGCTGCCGTCGAAAAAGGACTGCTCTCCGAGCACAGATCCCGCGCCGATCCGGGTGAGCGGGCCCATGCTCATGCCGTCACCGGAATGGACCACGACCTCGAGGACGCCAGCGAGGATGAAATAGAGCGTCCGGTCGGGGTCGCCGCGCCGGATCAGCATGTCTCCGGCCTTTATTCGACGGACGCTGGTGAAGCCGAACAGCTCCCGCCAATTCTCATCGTTCCAGTTGGCCAGCGACAGTTGGTCGCCGGATGCCGCGGAGCCGGTACGAAAGCCGGCGATTGCCGTGTCGAGGTCGGTCACGCTCATGGGCACAGACTACCGCCAGGACCGCCTTCGTATCAATTCGCGTTTCGCACCATCCTGCGGTCATATACTCTCTCACCTTCAGGCGTCGCGGGTGCAGGCGGATGAACAACTACCTTCTCTTGGCGGTTTGCTTCCTGCTTGGAATGGCGCTCCGCCGCTCCGGGCGGCTGCCCGACAATGCCGCGGCCGCGCTGAACGGCTTCATCGTCCAGATATCGCTGCCGGCGCTGACCCTCAGCTATGTGCATGGCCTCAAGCTCGACAACAGCCTGATCCTTCCGGCGCTGATGGCCTGGATCATGTTCGGCATCGGCTGCGCCTTCTTCTGGCTGGCGGGACGGACCTTCGGCTTCCCGCGGGCCACCACCGGCGGGCTGATGCTGACGGGCGGGCTCGCCGCCACTTCCTTCATCGGCCTGCCGATGATCGAGACCTTCTACGGCGAGGAGTTTCTCGGCCTCGGCATACTGATCGATCAGGTCGGGTCCTTTTTCGTGCTCTCGACGCTCGGCATCCTCGTCGCCTCGATCTACTCGTCCGGTCAGGCCATCAATGCGACCGCGGTGGCCCGCAAGATCGCTCTCTTCGTGCCGTTCCAGGCCTTCGTGGTAGCGCTCCTGACGCCGGTCGAGTATCCGGACTGGCTCGACGATCTTCTGAGGCGCGTCGGCGCGACGCTGGTCCCGCTCGCCCTCGTTTCGGTCGGCTACCAGATCCGGCTCAGCCAGGTGCGGGGCAAGGCGGCGCCGCTTGCCACCGGCCTCGTCTTCAAGCTCGCGCTCGGCCCGGCGCTGATTCTTCTCCTCTTCGCGGGTCTTTTCGGCGCCGAGGGACAGGTCATGCGGGTGACCGTGTTCGAAGCCGCGATGGCGCCGATGATCTCGGCAAGCATCGTGGCCATGGACCATGACCTCGACCCGCCGCTCCTCACGCTGATGGTCGGCGTCGGAGTTCCGCTCTCATTCCTGACGCTGCCGGCCTGGTGGTGGCTGCTGAATTTCGTCTAGGAGCCTGTCTGGATAGTGTCTGGTCAAGTGTCGGCGAGTCTGACTAGCGCGCATCCCGGCGAAGTGGAATCACTTCGCCGTAGGACTATCGCATATGAGATGCTGAGGCACTGGGAGTGCTCCAGCGCTCTCCATCATGCCCTTTCTCCCGCGTGCGGGAGAAGGGGAAGGTTTGTGGCAGTGCCGGCCGAAACTCTCAGATGCGATCGCCCTGCACTTCGCCGGGATGCGCGCTAGCTGCCGCGACGCTCCGAATCCGCTTCGCACTATCGCAGGAAATAAAAGACCAGGCTGAGGACGACAGAGATGACGATCGACGTCATGATGGGAAAGTGGAAGACGAATTTCCTGTTCGGGCTCTCATACTTGATGTCTCCCGGCAGCAGCGATAGCGCGGAAGCGTCCGCGCTGCGATCTGCGCGCTTGCTGGAAACATATGCTACGAGGCCCAGCACCAGCATGATGATGACTGTCATGAGCACGAAGCTGGACATGTGGCGGTCCGTTTCCTGCAGCCGATAGCCTGCGCCTGGAGCGCTTCCCTATCGCCAAATGTCGAGCAGCTTTGCCGGGAAGCGCCCCTTCCGGCGATCGTACACCCTCGGCTGAAAAATGCATCTCCAAGGCTGGCTATTCGGATTCCTCTTTCATCTCAGATCGCGCGCCTGTCGCGAGAGCCAAGCATCAGTATGAGATAAAAAAGCCAGCTTCCAAGTGCAGAAACGGCAGCCGCGACATAAGTCCAGGCGGCGGCGCTCAGGACCCTTTTCACGCCCTCGACCTGCTCCTCGTGCGTGATGATTCCATGACTAACCAGTTGCTTCTGCGCGCGTGCGCTCGCATTGAACTCCACGGGGAGCGTGATCAGGGCAAACAGCGAAGACGTGCCGAAGAGAATAATGCCGATCCAGGTAACGCTGACGCTGTTCAGCAACAGGCCGCCGATGAACAGCCAAGGGGCGATCTGGGAACTGAGCTGCACCAGGGGTACTATGTATGTGCGCGCTTCCAGCGGGAAGTAGTCCTCGGCGTCCTGTATCGCATGGCCAGCCTCGTGGGCAGCTATGCCGGCGGCTGCCACCGTTGGCGCAAAATAGACGCCCTCACTCAGCCGAAGCTTCTTGGTACGTGGGTCATAGTGATCGCTGAGCATGCCGGGCGTGGATTCGATCGCGACAGACTGCAGTCCCGCGGCGTCAAGAATCCGGCGTGCCACCTCGCCGCCCGTCAGACCACCGCTGGTGGGCATCCTCGTATACTTCGTGACATTGTACTTGATCCTGGATTGCGCATAGGCGCCAAGCAGCAGGCCCGGAAGAACAAGCAGCCAGAAAAGTGGATCCCCCATCATCTGAAACAAATCCCGCTTCCGTTCGGATTGTTACAGGGCGAACGGCAAGGCCCTATTAGCAGACTCCACGATGCAAAACACCATGCGTGTATCTGCCCCGCTCTGCCCCGCTCTGTCCCGCCTGCCCCGGACTAGGTCCGGGGCAAGCTTTTGGCGAGGCGCGTGATTTCCGGTTTTCCGTCCGATCACGCGCCAGCTTGGGATTTCGATCACGTTCGTCACTTCAGATCGAACGATCTGAAGTGATCGTGATCTATATTTGCTCCAACATATTGATTTGGCGCCCTATCGGCGAAGCGGTTCCAGTTCGCCGGGGATGCGCGCTAGAACAACCGGTCCCAAAAAGTGGACTGTGACGCGGCCTTTTTGCTCGGCTGTTGCTGATGCCGGTTGCGACGGAAGCTCGCCTGTTTCTTTTTGCGCGGCATCACCTGGGCAGAAGACTTCTGAAGCCGGTTGCGATGGAAGCTCGCCTGTTTCTTCTTGCGCGGCTTCACCTGACTGGAAGACTGATCCTGGCCTTGCATCTGCTCAGCCTGAATAGCGCCTTCCATCATCTGCTTCGGCATATCTTCCCTTGGAGATTTCGGCGGGCACAATTCGCCAAGGCAAGGCTTCATCTTGGTTGTCGAATCCTGGGCGAGGGCGACACCTGATAGCGACCCGGCGATTATCGCCGAGCCCAAGAATGCGCTCGTGAGAAGGCTCGACATGGAGGCTCCTCTTTCGTGACCGTCCCAGACGCGTTGCCAAGCCCGAAAAGAGCAGTCGGCCGCGGCGCCACCGTACAGTCACTCTGATAGCAGTCAGTTGCAGCATTATTGTGGCCAGCGGCCGCGATGGGTTGTTCCATTCCCTGATCGAGCGCGGTCAAATTCCGGGGAGGCGCCCCGCCGTCGAAGTGGGCGCCTTCGCTCTCCAGTCGATCTATGACCCGGGACCGTTGGCAGCTTAAGTCACCGTGTTGTCGACCGGCAAGCCAATCGGAGTCTGCCGCAGCGGCATCTAGTGCTCGCTATCGCAGAAATATGACTCGGCGACGAATGTAACATGACGCTTTGCGCTGTCCCACAGTCCGTCATCCCGACGAAAGTCGGGATCCACTGAATCGGTGCATTCTGGCGAGCGCTGCCCGCGGAAAGAATTTAGGGGGTCCCGGCTTTCGCCGCTATCGGATTCACACATCCTATCCCCGAGCGCCCCTCTCATCCGTCATGCCGGCGAAAGCCGGCACCCCCTGAATAAGAGCAAGCGGGCGGCGTCGCGCATCTGTGCACGACCGGAAGCACCGCCCGTCTTGACCTGTTCAATGGGCCCCGACTTTCTCGGGGTGACGAAATTGGGGAGAGAACTGGGCGAGGGGGAAGTCCAAGCGGCCTGCCAGTTACTTCAGCAGACCTGGAAGCTACATGACCTTCAGGGACCGAAGCAGGTGATATTTGCGAAGATATGACGACGCTCGACGAGGTTCTTGCGGCGCGAAAACGCCCGGACACGACTACCCCGTCTGCTTACCGGTCTCAATCGCCAGGTGGAAAATCTTAAGCGGGTTGGTTCCCCTTAATCAGACGATAGACGTAGATAAGGATGCAGGCGCCGACAATGGCAACGATCAACTGGCCGAAAAATCCACCGAAACTCATCCCTAACGCACCAAGCAACAAATTGCCGACGATGGCACCGACGATCCCAAGCACGATGTTCATCAGTAAGCCAGTGTCGAATTTCATCACCTTTTCCGCGATCCAACCGGCAAGCGCGCCAATGATGATGGACATGATCCAGCCAAATCCTTCCATGTCTTCCCCTCCAAAAAGGCAGTCCGCGGGAAGTACATTGCGTTCGATTGGAACTCGACGCAAGGGCTGAGTGAGGCGCTATCGGAGTTGGCCCCGTCCGCGGGTCGGCTAAGCTACCGCCCGAAGGCTCGGACAGTGACGGTGACGCCCCACGGTGATCGTCTTACCAACAGCGCGCCAGGCTCTTTCGCATTCGTGCCAAGGGCCGCACGGGTAACAAGTCCCCCTTACCTCGGTGAGCGAAGGATTGCCGGCGACAATAGCGGGTCCAAGTCGTGCCGGATCTTCACGCCTTGAGGACCGAAAGGTGCACCGCCGCTGTCGTGAAGCCTATTCTGCCTTTTCGACGCGCTTCAAGATCGCCCGGTAGCGGGCGCAGATTGCCGGGTCCTCGAAGAAATCTACTTCATTGTCAGCGATCTCGTCGAGAAGTAGTCCGGGCCAGTGTGCCCTGAGCTTTCCCAGGGTGTCTTGCGCCTGCCTGATTTCGCCCAACTCGAAATGAGAGACGGTGAGATGAACGAGCGACCACGATGTCACGGTTTCCATTTTCGCGTAGCAGGCTGCTGCCTCGCGATATCGTCCAGCCGTCGTCAGTATGATGCCGCGAAAATCCTCGTACCAGCCCACGGCGAACGGGTCGCGGCGCTGGGCTTCGTCTATTTCACGAAGCCCCTCTTCCGGCCTGCTCGTGTAATTGAGCAGAAGAGCACGGATGCTTAGAATGAACGGGTCGTTCGGGTTCAGGGCGACCGCACGGTCAAGACTGATTTCAGCCTGCCTAAATCGACGCAAGTACAAGAGAGCAAAACCGGTGGCGAGATGTCCATAGGCCTCGTCAGGGTCGAGCTGCAACGCGGTTTTTGCCATCTCCAATCCGGCATGAAGATGATCATGAAGCTGCTTCGGATTGTAGTAGACCCAGTAGGACTTGATGGACTCGACAAAGCTGAGCATGGCGTGGGCAGCGGCAAACCGCGGATCGAGCTTCACCGCCTGACGCAGAAAGGGCTCCGCTTTGCGCACCGTGTCATAGGTGGCGGCCAGTTGCAGCGCCCTGAGGTAAAAGTCATAGGCCGACATGTTGTCGGTCGGTCGAGCCCTGGCGTGCGAGGCGATCGCGGTTCTGGCCTGCCGGGCTAGGCGCGCGGCAATCATCTGGGTGATTTCGTCCTGGATGGCGAAGATGTCGGTGAGTTCGCGGTCGTAGTGCTCACCCCAGACATGGGCCGTCGAGGATGCGTCGATCAGCTGCACCGTGACGCGGACCCGGTTGGCGATCTTGCGCACGCTGCCTTCGACGACATACTGGACGCCAAGCTTCTTCGCCACCTCGGCCACGTCATTCGCCTTGCCGCGGAACTGGAAGGACGAGTTCCGCGCAATGACCAGAAACTCCCTGAACCTGCCGAGCTCGGCGATGATGTCTTCGGTGATCCCGTCGCTGAAATAATCCTGCTCCGCATCGCCGCTCATGTTGTCGAAGGGCAGGACAGCTATGGATGGTTTGGGCGGCATTGGCTTCTCGCTTGCCGCCTGGCTCGCCGGTTCGCCCGCAGCATCTGCAGCCTGCGCCAGGACCGGCCTCGGGCCGGCATATTTGTAGCCGCGGCCGTGCACCGTCATGATCATGCCGGTGCCGAGCGCCTTGCGCAGCGCCGATATATGCACCTGCAGCGTGTTCTCCTCCACAACTATGCCGGGCCAGACGGCATTGAAGAGTTGAGTTTTGCCGATCACCTCGTCCGGGCGTTCCAGCAACATGGTGAGGATGTCGAAGGATCGCGCCGAAAGCTCCACCGGCCCCTTGGGCCCCAGCAGCAGTCGTTCGCCGCGCTTCAGGCGATAGCTCGCAAACTCCAAGTCCATTTGCCGAGAACCCCGTTCCCTGAAGGTAGCATAACGCAAGTCGGTCAAGATCACGATGAGTTTGGATCGAATCGATCCAAACTCATAAACGTGATCAATTCTAATATTTTAGCGCGGGGTTCTCGCGAAAAACCGGCATCCACTTTTTCGCATCCCGCGCCAGGCGAACTTCAGGACCTTTCAGGACTTTTCAGGCCCGAGCCAAGGACCTGAGTGGGAAGCGGTGTCATTCTCATGCTGACAGGAGAATGCCATGACCGATATCATTTCCCCCGCCCCGATCTCCATCTGCTGCTCGCGCCTGCGACGGCCAGACTTGCCGACAATCGGCATAGGCGCATCGCTTGCCGCAATCGCCCGGCTTTTTGGCGACGCACTCAATCTGGCCTATGTGGAGCCCTATACCAGCCTCCAGCGCCAGCCGCCGGTCATTCCGGAGAATGATCTCGAAGGGCGCGATCCAAATTGGTGAACTGCCCGAGACGCCACCGGATAGTTCTCTTGCGAGTGTTCCGGTCAGTGCAGGGCTATTGCCTATGAAGTCGCCAAGGCGCTTGGAGCGCGACACTGCCTCCATCATTTTCCCTTCTCCCGCTTGCGGGAGAAGGTGCCCGATAGGGCGGATGAGGGTGTTGGTCCAACCGCGACAGCTTCTATTGGAGGGCAAACAGCAGCGCTCATCGGCCTTATCAAGCTTGAGAGCTCTGTGAAGGCATGGGCAAGAGGACACCCTCATCCGGCGCTTCGCGCCACCTTCTCCCGCAAGCGGGAGAAGGGAAGCTTGCAGCAGTACCCACTGAACATTCTCAAATGCGATAGCCCTGCGGTCAGTGCGGGATTCTGCGCTGGCTGATTTCCGACGGATAAGCGGACATGGCTCCGACGCCGCTTGGATCAGGTTGGTTTGCCATCAGAAGGGCGCATGGGGCATGGTGCTTCAAGAAGGGCTGCAGGATCGGTTAGGCTTCCCTCGCAGAAGCAACGTTTGGAGGGCCTAATGCCGGGGAAATTCGTCATCGCCAAAGAGGTCGAGAACCAGGTCGAGGACTGGGGCACGCTGCGCTGGCTCAGCAATCCGCCCGGCACGGGTGCCGGCCAGCTCACCGTGATCGATGTCGGCCTCGCTCCCGGCAAGGGCCACAATTTTCACAAGCACCCCGATCAGGAGGAGGTGAACCTCGTCGTCGTCGGAAAGGTCGAGCAATGGGTCGACCGCGAAAGCCGAAGTCCTTGGCCCGGGCAACTCGGCCTTCATTCCCGCCGATGTCGTGCATGCCTCCTTCAATGTCGGCGAGAGCCAGGCGAAGATTATCGCCATCCTTGGCCCCTGCGTCGGCCCGATCGGCTATGAGCTTATCGATGTTGCGAATGATGCGCCGTGGAAGACGCTGCGGAAATAGGAGACGGGCGAAGGAACGCCACGGCGATGACGCGCCGCCAGCCCTCGATCACATAGGCGACGGTCGATCCGCAATCGCGGCGGTTGCAAGATCTCACGAGTAAGCCTCGAGCGGCGGCCTCGGTCGATGCTGCCGCTACAATGGCTGCCGATCCAGCTCGTGCACCAGATTGCGGACCAGCAGGCGTGCGTGCCGCATCGCGAGAGCTTTCCGTTGTTCGCTGGTCTGTTTCCCGCCGGTTGCCGGCAAGTCCGCCTCGACCTCCAGACTGACCTCGCCGACGAGAGGGATGGTGAAACTTGCCTGTGCGCTTTTTTCGCCATCCTTCCAAACGAATTTCGCCTGTCTCATCCGCCTGTGTCTCATGGTGCTGCACCTCAACTAGTGGACAGCGGTGGCCCCAATGGTGCCATTCCTGCGATTTTTCTTTGGCGCTTTTTGCTGTCCCGCCGCCTTCGCAGATATCCTGGGTTTTTTCTTCCGCCTTGCGACCGGCTCGCTCCCCGACCGGGTTCTGTTCCAATAACCCAGCATCGAATCCACAGCCTGTCCTATGGTGACACTGCCAAGTTTGCCGGCTTCCATGCCCGCATCACCCAGGTCACTAAACATCTGCCTGGTCGTCGAACCCTTGGCAGACTGATTCTGCACGATGGTCGCAGCCGCGTGCACGAGCGCTGCTGCAAGCAGTTCCCGTGCGATGGGGTTGGCAAACATGTCCTTGGCCGTGCTGCGAAGGGTCTTTGGGACTTTGACCCCAGCGATCCGCTTGGGTACCCGATACTTGTTCTTTGCCATTGGAGTCCTCCTTCAACGATGACAACCAAAACCGCCAGAAGCCGTTCCGGGGGCCGACGCCTTTTTTCACGATCTGGTGGGAACCGCGCTTGTATCGTGGCGCCGACACATGATGGCCGGCCGATGTTCTAAGCCGATGATCCTAGAGCGCCGGGCCTTCTTTTGGAATCGGTCCGACGCTTACCTCTTTGTTTTTGCGCATCGGCTTGCCCGAAAACCGCGGGATGGCCGGGTTTAACCCGGCCACGAGCTTTTCGGGCCGATGCTTAGCGCGCGCCGGTGCTTCCCGGCATCCTCACCGCGCTGGCCGTCGATGAATGCTCGACGTCATCGCCCAATATCGCGACCCAGCCGTGCTTGCGATGCTCATAGACGGAAAAGCGCGGTCTTGGGAAATCCGGATCGGCAAAGGCGCCAACGGGCACGGCGATGACGCCCGGCCAGCCTTCGATCACATAGGCGACGGTCGATCCGCAATAAGGGCAGAAGCGATAGGTGGCGCGATGACCGCTGTCGGCGACGCGCTCCCAGGTCCTGGCCTCGCCCGTGACCTTGACCTGGTCCTCCGGCCAGCGCGCCTGCGCGGCAAAGGCGCTGCCGCTGCGCTTCTGGCATTCGAGGCAGTGGCACACCGAAACCCGCACCGGCTCGCCCTCGCATTCAGCCCTGAGCTGTCCGCAGCGGCACGTGGCCGTCCTGATCGCAATCGTCATGGCTCAATTTCCTCCATGGTCTGATAGGATAACTGGGCTTGAGTTGGGGAGGGATAAGAAAATGCTGCTTCTGGTGACCGGGGCCACCGGCAAGGTCGGGCAGGCGCTCATTGCGCGGCTGTCGCGGGCGCAGGCCGCGCCCCGGATGAAGATACGCGCGCTGTGCCACAACCGCGTGCTACCCGAGACGGAGATGCTGTCGGTGATGAAGGGATCGATCGCCGAGCGCGAATTCTGCCGCGCCGCGATCGCGGGCGTCACCCATGTCGTCCACCTCGCCACCTGCAAGGAGACGCCGGAAGATGTGATGGACGTCACCGTCAAGGGCCTGTTCTGGCTGCTCGAGGAATTCCGCGCCAGCCCGGCGGCTGAGCGCTTCGTGCTGATCGGCGGCGACGCGGCGGTCGGCCATTTCTTCCACCGCCATGAAGTGCCGATGACCGAGGCGGCGCCGCATATGGCCTATCCCGGCTGCTACGCGCTGTCGAAGGTGCTGGAAGAAGTGATGCTTCAGCAATATGGCATCCAGTACGGCATCGACTGGTGCTGCCTGAGGGCGCCGTGGATCATGGAGAAGGACGATTTTCGCTACACGCTCTCCTTCGGCGATGATGTGTTCGGCGGTCCCGAGTGGAAGACGATGGTGACGCCGGAGGAGGCGGAAGCCTGCCGCGCCAATGGCGCGGTGCCGCTGCTTCAGGACTTGGACGGGACACCGCTCAAGCGCAACTTCGTCCATGTCGACGACCTCGTGGAGGCGATCGTGCCGGCACTTACCGCCAAAGCGGCGCGGCAGCGTCTCTACAACATCTCGATGGATGAGCCCGTCGACTATCAGGTGGTCGCCGATCATCTGGCGCAGACGCGCGGGCTTCCGGCGAAGCCGATCCGCTCAGAATTCGTCAGCAACTGGATGGACAACAACCGCGCCAAGGCCGAGCTCGGCTGGCGGCCGACCTATGACACGCGAAGGCTTATCGATGCGGCTTTCGACTATCAGCGCGCGCCGAACGATCCGCGGCGGGTGTGGTATCCGGGGTGAACACTGAGGAGACCGCCATTCGGACGGACGAGACCAGGAGATCCGAACGTCTCTTGACGCTGGGAAAGTGTTTGGGATAACTTGCTCATACAAAATTGCTGACAGAAACCAGCTTTTCTAACTCCAGCGTCGTTTGACAATCGCAACCGGGTCACTTTGAGCCGGGCAAGGTTGTTTTGCCGAGTCTGACTTATCTTTGTCATAGGCAAGCGGGATATGAGGCGCTGCTCAATGCCCTCTGACGACGGCGAAGCAATCCAGGTGCCGGGTTTGAATGTGGTTCTCCGCTGACCGACGGAGAAGGAAATGACAATCGAAGACACCCAGCGTCTGCGCGCCGTGGCGCAGCGCATCATCGACGCCAGCTCTCCCGAGGTGCAGGCTGAAATCGACAGCCTGAAACGCAAATCCAAGCCCCCAGCCTGGGCGAGTGACGCAGCCCGCGCCATGCAGGCGCGCTATGGCGGCATCAGGGCGGCAAAGCCGAGCCGCGGTCCAGCGCCGGCATCGCTCGAAGCTGCCGCGGCGCCGCCAATAGGCATCGACGAGACCATCGTGTTTGCGCTCGGAACGCCCGTCTTCCTGGTGAAGGGGAATGCGATCGATCTCAACAGCGGCCGCGCCGAAGCGGCGGCCTGGAAACGCATGCTCGCCAGCAATGCGGCGGCGCTCAACGGCATGATGATATCGATCGGGCGCGTCGACGTCGACAATTTCGGCCAGGACTTTATCGGCACGGCATGGGTGATCGATGATGGCCTGGTGGTGACAAACCGCCACGTCGCCAGCCTGTTTGCCGAGGCGAGCGGCGTCGGCTTCAAGTTCAAGCTTGGCTTCGATGCGCGCAACGAGGTGGGTGTGAAGGTCGATTTCCTCAAGGAGTTCGGCAGTCAGGTCACTGACTATGTGAAAGTGGAGAGAATCGTCTGGGTCGCGCCAGATCAGGGTCCGGATGTTGCTTTCCTGAAGCTGGAGCCGAAAGCCTCGGCGGTCGGGCGCGTCAAGCTCGACCTCGCCGACGAGACGCCGCGGCCAAAGCTTCCGGTCGCCGTCGTCGGCTATCCCATGAGCGATCAGCGTTTTTCGGACTAGGCGCTGGCCCGCAAAATCTTCGGCGATATCTTCGACAAGAAGCGGATCGCGGTCGGCAACCTGCTGGGCATCGGCGATGATTGCATCACCCATTCCTGCTCCACGCTCGGCGGCAATTCCGGCTCGCCGGTCATCGATATCGGCACCGGCAAGGTGATGGGGCTCCACTACCGCGGTATCGAGTTCATCGAGAACGATGCGGTTCCCGTAGCCCAGCTCAGACGATGCCTGACGCGCGCAAGAGGGCTGCTCGAGACAAATCAGAGGACAGTCATGAACGACCCTAACAAGGATGGAACCGGCTCCCTGGGCGGCGGCGCGGGTGTTCCGGGCGTCGGCGGCGGCGTCACTTTCACTGTTCCGTTGCGGATTACCGTCGAGATCGGCGGCACGCAAAGGCAGCCAGTGGTCCTTGCAGCATCCGCGGCCGCGCCGGTTGCAGCAGCGGCAGGGGCGGCGGTTGTCTCTGCCGCAGCACCCGTCGCGTCCCCAACCCAGGAGCAGGTCCAGGCGGCGGTACGAACGGCCCGCGCCCAGCTCGCCAATCGCGAGGATGTCGTCGCCGTCAAGCCGGGCTATCGCTTCGAAAACGGCGAAATCACCGATCAGCGCGCGATCGTCATTGCCGTCCGCCGCAAGGTCGAGAAAGGCGCGCTCGAATCGCGCGGCGTCGTGCCTCTGCCCGACTACATCGACGGCGTGCGGACCGACGTCACCGTCGCTTCCACCGCCGACCTCCTTGGCCTCGATGCCATGACGGAGGCCTTCACGCCGAGCTGGCACACCAACTACGTCAATCGTCCCGACCTGCCGCTCAAGCGCCGCAAGACGAAGGCCCGCTTCATCGTCCACAGCAGCCCGGACGCCGGCTGGCCGCAGCTCGGCGATTTCTTCGCCAAGACCAAGAAGTCGCTGGTCATCGCCATGTATGACGTGGGCGCCGTCAACGTCGTCGAGGGGTTGCTCGACGCCGTGAAGGGCAAGACCGAGACCGTCTCGATGGTGCTGCAGATGGGCGGCAAGGTCCATAAAGAGGACTTCAGCGATTCCGAGGTTGTCGACAAGCTTCGCCGCGCCAAGAAGTCGAAGTTCGATTTCGCGCCCGCCAGTGTCGGCAAGACCGGCATTTTCGATTCGGCCTACCATATCAAGGTTGCCGTACGCGACCACGCGGCCATGTGGCTGTCGAGCGGCAACTGGCAGATCTCCAATCAGCCGAATGTCGCGCCATTAACCAAAGCCGAAGACGCTTCGGCATTGCGGCTCTACAATCGCGAGTGGCACGCCATCCTGGAGGATGCCGGTCTCAGCAAGCTCTTCGAGGCGCACATATTGCGCGACCTCGCCGACGCCAGGGCCGTGCCCGAGGCGCCGCCATTGGCCGAGCCGCTGGTCCTGGTGCCGGCCGACATGGAAGTCGAGGCACTCGAAGCCGCTGCAAAGCCGCGCTATTTCGAACCCCTGATCGACAAACGCGAAATCGACGTGCAGCCGATCCTGACGCCCGACAATTACATCGACGTCGTCGTCGACTTCATCAAGACCGCCAGGCGGACGATCTGCTTCCAGAACCAGAGTTTTGGCACAAAGACCATTGGCGGGCGCTATCGCGAGCTCCTCGACGCCTTGCTCGTCAAGCAAAAGGAAGGCGTCGACCTGCGCATCATATTCCGCAGCTTTGGCGGCGCGGACGATCGCGACGTCATCAGCAACGCCAAGGACTTCGGCTTCGAAACCAAGCGGATCCGCAAGCAGAAGAACTGCCACACCAAGGGCATCGTCATCGACGGCGAAGCGGTGCTGATGGGCAGTCACAACTGGACGACCGCCGGCACGAACTTCAACCGCGATGCCAGCCTGATATTCTACGACCGTGATATCGCCAAATTCTTCGAGACGCTGTTCGACTACGACTGGGAGCGTATCGGCCCGGCAAAGATCGATGAATCGGTGCCGCCGCCCATTCTCGTCATGCCCGGCAACGAGGCCTCGCCACCGCCCGGCTACATCGCCGTTCCGCTGTCGACCCTCAGGGAGCGGTAGGCAGAGGCTACAACGTGCTCCGTCAGGCTTTTTGCCCGATTTCCGCCGGTTTGGCACCTGAGAGCGTGGGCCAGGAACAATGGCTTCAGCCAAAGGTTCACTGGAAGGAGTGCGACGATGAATGCCAAAGTCAGCGAAGCCAAGCCGTTCATCCGCGAGCCGGGAGCGGGCGCGACGCTCAATGTCCTGGGCGTCACTCATACATATAAAGCGACGGCCGCAGAAACGGGCGGATCCTTATCGCTGTGGGAGGCGGTGATACCGCCGGGCGAAGGCCCGCCGCCCCACACCCATACGCGCGAGGATGAAGCCTTCTGCATCTTGGAAGGCGAGCTCGATTTCGAATTCGAAGGCCAAGAGGCACCCCGCCGGCTCGGCGCGGGCGGCTTCTTCTTCGGCGCGCGCGGCCGCCGTCACGCCTTCCGCAACCGCGGCGACAGGCCGGCGCGCCTTCTCATCCTGAGCGCGCCCAGTGTCGGCCTCGATCAGATGTTCGGCGAGCTCGATGAAGCGACCGCCGCGGGCGTGCCGGATTTTGCGAAGATCATCGCCATCTGTGCCAAATATGGCGTCAGGATCGAACCACGCCCGGCTTGAAAGCATGACGAGATCCATAACGTTCGATGCCTTCGAATGTGCCGTGACGGCGAGTACTGCCGGCGAGCCCGGCCGGCCGGCACTGCTGTTGCTCCACGGCTGGCCGCAGTCGCGCGCGCTCTATGATGGCGTGATCGAAGAGCTCAGCGCCGAGTTCTTCGTCCTGGCGATGGATCTAAGGGGCAGGGGTCATCACCAACTTGCCGCCTTCCTTGTTGAATTCGAAGGGCCAGGAAATGTGCTCATGGGTGATGAGCCATTCGCCATCGGACGACCGCCGCCAGCAGACGGTCGAACGCACCCAGGCTTCCGTGAGCCCGGCCTTGGCAAAGTGTCTGTTGCCCTTGTCGATATGGAGCATATGGGCAAAGGCGACATCGCCGTCGACCGCGATGTCGAGATCGCGCGTCTCAAGCCCGATCGGGCCGTCATATTCCTTGAACCAGCGCAGGAAATTGCGTCTCACCGCATCATGTCCGACGAAGCCCTGGAGCGGCGGCACGACATCGAAATAGACGATGTCGGGGGAATAGAGCGACATGAGCCGGTCGATGTTCTTCTCCCGGCAGGCTTCGGCGCGATGGTTGAGAAGGATCTCCACCTATTCCTGTGCTGAAGTCAATCGAGTTCCTCCATCTAGTGCGACGAGGCCAAGACGGCGCGGCTGCGCTCCGCAATGTTCGGCAACGACGGCGTGAGCAAACAGGTTCCTAATCGAACCAGTACCCCCAGCTGATGTGCGACTCCGGCCTTGAGCCAGGGGAACGAAGCGTTGATGCAGCAGATCCTGACGGACGCTTCGAGGCCCGGCTATGCCGGGCGCCTCGGCGTGAGGGATGTCGAGAGGCGATCGCTTCTGAACTCATCAAGGCTAATACAGCCGCTCGCGATTGCCCTTGTCGATGATCGCCTGCACGTCCTCGACCGACTGGGTGAGATTGGCATGCGCACGCAACATCTCGGCGAAGACCGGCACGCCCGAAGTGTCGGGCCAGGCCGCGGGCTCCCATAGGCCCGAGCGAATCATGCATTTCGGGCAATGGCCGAGCACATGATCGACATCGACCACCAGAACATGTTCGGGAAGCTTGCCCTGGACCGCCATCGACTGGCGCAAATCCGCATCGCGCACGATCATCGCCTTGCCGCTCACGCGCAACGTGTAGGGGATGCCCGGGACGACGAAGATGAGCCCGACATTGGGATTCCGCAACACGTTGCGGAACGTGTCGATACGGCGGTTGCCCGGCCGGTCGGGAATGGCAAGGGTGCGCTCGTCGAGCACCTTCACGAAGCCGGCGACGTCACCCTTGGGCGAGACATCGACTCTGCCGTCCGCTGCCGCCGAGGCCACAAACACGAAGGGTGAGTGCGCTATGAAGCGGCGGCTGTGATCGTCGATGACGTGCACGACCTTCGCCATTGAGTGATGCGGCGGATGGCCGACGACCGCCCTGAGCTCGTCTTCGCAGGTGACCACATCGCGAAAACGCCGGCCCGTGCCCGAACTTCCATGCATGGATGTCTCCTTCGCGCCCCGCCCGATGATGACACATCCGGTGCGCGCTGACGAGGAAGGGTAGGCCATGGCTTCGACGATCGCCATGCGGAGGGACTGCTGTGTTTACGGTCTTCAAATCCGGCTGCATCTGGTTTAGAAATGGGCTCTTCGGAAGGGGGATGTTCATGGGGATTTCTCGCCGCACGCTGATGGCGTCCATGCTGGGCTGGGGACTGGTCCCCGGCCATGATGCGCTGGCGCTGACGGGCGAGCCGTTTCCGGTCTTCGCCTCCGATGCGCAGGAGATCCCGTTCAAGTACCGCCGGCGCAGCGTCGACTATCCGACCAACGAACCGCCGGGGACCCTCATCGTCAATACCGGCGAGCGCTTCCTCTATCATGTGCTGGGCAACGGCCAGGCGACGCGCTTTGGGGTTGGCGTCGGCAAGGCCGGGCGGAGCTGGTATGGCGAAGCCGAGATCGGGCGCAAGGAGAAATGGCCGGTTTGGGTGCCGACACCTGAGCATCTCGCCGAATTCCCGCAAATGGCCAAATATATTCACGGCATGCCGGGCGGGCGCGACAATCCGATGGGCGCGCGCGCCCTCTATCTCTATCAGGGCGAGGTCGACACGGTGATCCGCATCCATGGCGCGGTGAAGCCCTCGCTCATCGGCAAGAAGACGACGGCGGGCTGCATCAGCCTGCTCAATATCGACATCATCCATCTCTATGACCAGGTCGAGCTCGGCGCGAAGGTGGTGATCCTGCCGCCCGAGGCGTGATCATACTGCAGCGAAGCACCGCTTTTGTTGCGACCCATCCGCCAGCCGACTTGGGCCGCCCAGCCCCATTTTCATAGCGGAGGACTTTGCGAAGAACGGCTAAAAAGACTAGTTGTCTGACTAGACACACTTCCGGTGGAGGGCCGAGTGAAGAGCTGGCCAGTTCAGGACGCCAAGGCGCGGTTCAGTGAATTACTGGATACTTGCCTGAAAGAAGGACCGCAAATCGTCACGAAACGAGGTGCCGAAGCGGCTGTTCTCGTTCCGCTGAAGACCTGGCTCCAGCTGCAGCGTTCCGCAAAGCCCACGTTGAAGGAACTTCTGTTGACGGACGTCGTGCGCGCCGAGCTGCATTTGCCGAAGCGAGGAGGGCTGCGCCGGCGACTGCCGGGCGAAGCCGCCTGACGATCGAGTATCTGCTCGACACGAACGTCGTCTCCGAGCTGCGACGACTGCGACCGCATGGGGCGGTCGTCACTTGGCTTGAAAGCGTCGATGACACTGATCTCCACCTCTCTGCGGTCACGATCGGCGAGATCCAGGCCGGAATCGAGCTCACGCGCGAGCAGGATCCAGCCAAGGCGCATGCGATCGAAGGCTGGCTGGAACAGATTGCCCAGACTTTCAATATCCTCCCCATGGATGCCCCCGCTTTCCGGATCTGGGCGAAGCTGGTGCACCGCAGATCGGACGAGATCCTGGAAGACGCGATGTTCGCAGCAACCGCGACCGTCCATAATCTGACAGTTGTCACGCGCAATGTCCGCGATTTCAAGAGATTGCGTGTCCCCACCTTCAATCCCTTCGAGGCAGTGTGAGCGCAGGAGCGCTCCTGGGTACTTCGGCTACAAGGGCCATATTGCGGTCGATCAGGGCTCCGGCATCATCCTGCGCTGCATCTTCACCACCGCTTCGGTGGCTTGACTGGACGGAGCGCCGAGCCCGTCACCGCCCAGCGTAGTCCGTGAAGACGTAGTCCCTCGTTTTCACTTTCGTGTGGCAGGCGAAGCCGCATTTGGCGTCATTCGCCTGGGGCGGCATGTCGTTCCGGGTGCCGGGCGCGAAGGTGCCGGCCTCCGCATCATATTTGAACGCGGCCCACCCCCATCCGCCGCTGTCGGCGAATCTCTTGCTGTCCTTCACCATGAAGCCCACGTCGTGCTGGGCGCCCGGCACCGAGGTGTTCGGAAAATACTGGTTCTTCTTCGGCACCCAATGGACCTTCGCCATCTTGGCGCCGTCCGGGAAAGGCTTCCCGCTGCCCGGAATGCCGGCGACATAGGCCTTGATCATGACCGGATTGGCGAGGATCACATCCATCAGCCTGTCGCTGTGACTGATGGACACAACCTGCCAGGCTTCGTATCCGTTGAACTCGGAAAAGGCGAGCCCGCCCGGCACTTTCAGGGCGTATTTGTCCTGCTTGGCCAAGGCCATGCCGCAGAGGAGGGCAAGCCCCAGTCCGAACGCCACGGCCACGGCGGCGCTGAGCCAGTGGGAAGGCGAAAGAGGCTTTTCCAACATGCTCATTCACCTGGATTGGATTAGGGACCTTTCGACACTTATGAACCAGGCACAGTTCTCCGGCAACCGAATCCCGTCACATTTGTCACTCCCACCCTTGCAGGATCGGCGCCTAGATTCGCGTCAGACGAATGGAAGGAGTCATCGAAATGACCGCAGACATCACCGGCACGACCGCCACTTCCGCCGTAAAGGGCGAGGCCCGCCGCATCGTATCGCGAGACGAATGGGTGAAGGAGCGCAAGAAGCTCCTGACGCGCGAAAGGGAGCTGACGCGTCAACGCGACGAGATCGCCGCCGAGCGCCGGGCGCTGCCCTGGGTGCGCATCGACAAGTCTTACGTCTTCGACACGCCCGAGGGACGGCGCACGCTCGCAGACCTGTTCGACGGCCGCGGCCAGCTCGTGGTGCAGCATTTCATGCTGGGCCCCGGCTGGGAGGAGGGCTGCGCCAGCTGCTCCTATATGGCCGACCACAGCGACGGCATGATGGTCCATCTGGCCAATCGCGACACGACGCTCATCGCCGACTCACGCGCTCCGCTCGCCGAAATCGAGCGCTTCCGCCGGCGCATGGGCTGGCAGTTCACCTGGGTGTCGTCGCGTGGCAGCGACTTCAACCATGATTTCGGCGTGAGCTTCACACCGGAGCAGGTGAAGAAAGGCGAGGTCGGTTATAATTTTGGCACATCGCCCCATTCATATGAGGAGTTGCCGGGCATCAGCGTGTTCGTGAAGGACGAGGCCGGACAGGTCTTCCACAGCTATTCGACTTATGCGCGGGGCGTCGAGGTCATGATGGGCACCTATAATATGCTCGACCTGACGCCCAAGGGCCGCAGCGAAAGGAACGTGGACCACAAGATGGAATGGGTGCGCCACCACGATCGCTATGAGCCCGCACCCCTTGCGGAAGGAGCGGCGGCCGTCGCATCCTGCTGCAAGGCTCATGACTGAGCTTCAGCCAAATCAAGGAGCCGCCAGACGACCATGACGAATATGTTGCGCTTTGCCCTGGCGGCTCTTCTGCTCGCTGTCGGTCCCGGCGGCCTCACGCCGGCGGCGGCCGCGCCGGTCAAGAACATCGTGCTCGTCCATGGCGCCAATACCGACGGTTCGGGCTGGCGCCAAGTCTATGACATTCTCACCAGGGTCGGCTTTCATGTGAGCGTCGTGCAGCAGCCGCTGACCGGGCTTGCCGATGATGTCGCAGCGACGCAGCGCGTGATCGATCTGCAGGATGGGCCGGTCGTGCTCGTCGGCCACTCCTATGGCGGCACCATCATCACCGTGGCGGGTGCGGATCCCAAGGTGAAGGCGCTGGTCTATGTCGCGGCGCTCCAGCCGGACAAGGGCGAGACGACGAGCAAGCTCGCGGCTTCCATGCCAGGCGCCATTCCGGCGAGTGACCTCAAAGCCACCAAGGACAGCTTCATCTTCGTCGACCCGGCCAAGTTTGCAGCCGACGTCGCGGCCGATGTGCCGAAGGCCCAGGCGCAATTCATGGCGCATGCGCAAATGCCGGTGGCAGCGGCGGCCTTCGATGCGCCGGTGACGGTCGCCGCATGGCGCGACAAGCCGAGCTACGCGATCGTCGCGACGCAGGACCGCGCGCTCAATCCCAAGCTCGCGCGCTTCATGTACAAGCGCTCGGGCGCCCATGTGACGGAGATCAGGGGCAGCCATCTGGTCTATATCTCGCAACCGCGCGCCATCGCCCGCGTCATCGAAAAAGCCGCCCGCTCCGTGGATCAAAGCGCCGCGCAGGCGCAGTGAGGGCGGCGCTACGCCGTCGAAACCCGGGGAGTGCTCATGCCGCCATGCGCAGCAGCATTTGGGAGAGCTCGAGAGGCGCCAGCACCATGGCGTCATGGCCGGTGGCGAGCTCCAGATACTGCCAGGCGCTCTGGCCGCGGGCACGGGCGTGCATCGCCGCCATTGCCGGGTAAGGGGGCATGACGCACGCGATATAGGTGATCTTGCGCCCGTTGCCGAAGGGGTGGGTGAGGCTCAGGACATCTTCGTAGCCCCGCAGAGGCTCGGGCCTGAGGCGGCCCTCCAGCCACGCCACGTCTTCCGGTGCGGTGACGCCGAAACTGCCGGGAGGCGCCGCCGGATAGGTCAGTCCGCCGCTCGTCTCCTTGGCCAATCTGCGCCGCGCGGCCACGAGCTCCGGCGCGAGAAAGCTGAACACGCTCTCGCCATCCTGTGGCAGAAATGCATCGAGATATACCAGATGCGCGATGCGCTCCGGCACCCGATCGGCTGCGCCGGTGATCGGTCCGCCGGCGAAACTGTGGCCGACCAGAACGGCATCGCTCACCTCCTCCATTTCGAGAGTGGCGACGATGTCTTCAATGAAGGTATTCAGGCCGGTATCGGGTGAAAGCAAATGGACGCGATCGCCATGGCCGGTCAGCGTCGGTGTCAGGACGTGATGGCCAGCATCGCGAAGCCGTGTGGCAACCCGCGTCCAGCACCAGCCGCCATGGCAGGCACCATGGACCAGGACGAAGGTCTGCGCGGGCGACCCTCGCGGCTCAACCGGTTCGATCATCGGCGTTCTCACGTCGCATGCGGGAGATTGTCACCGATACGTGCAGCCTGACACAAGCCTGGGCTAGGGCAGGCCCGCAATAACGAAGAACGCAATTGCGCTTTGCCCCGAACTGCGCCTGGCTGAATATGGAACCGATGGCGGCATGAGGTCCTTTCGTCAAGGCCAGCAAGGAGTAGAGCAAAATGAAGATCGGTTTCATCGGACTTGGGCGCATGGGCTCCGGAATGGCCGCCAATCTCGTGAAGGCGGGGCATGAGGTCAGCGTCCACAACCGCACCAGCGGCAAAGACCGGGAACTCGTCGAGATGGGCGCCCGCTCCGCCAGGACGGTGGAGGAAGCGTGCCGCGGCGATGCCGTCGTCACGATGCTCGCCAACGATGAGGCGGTCGAAGCCGTGGTCTATGGCGGCGAGGGCGTTCTGGTCCACCTTGCCAAAGGGGGAACGCATATCTCCTGCAGCACGATCAGCGTCGCTTTGGCGGCGCGGCTGAGCGAGAAGTCATGGGGCGGCAGGCCAAGGTTTCGTCGCTGGCCCGGTCTTCGGCCGGCCCGAGGCGGCGGCTGAGGCCAAGCTCTTCGTCGTTGCCGCGGGCGAGCCCAAGGCCGTCACTGCGGCAATGCCGATCTTCGATGCGGTGGGGCAGAAGACCTTCGTCGTCTCGGAGACGCCCAAGGCTGCCAATCTCGTAAAACTCTCGGGCAATTTCCTGATCGCCTCGGTGATCGAGTCGCTGGGCGAGGCGATGGCGCTGGTGAGCAAGGGCGGCATCGACCGGCACCAGTATCTCGACATACTGACCTCGACGCTGTTCTCAGCGCCCGTCTACAAGACCTATGGCAGTCTGATCGCGGGCGGCAAGTTCGAGCCCGCCGGATTTGCGGCCCCGCTCGGCCAGAAGGACATCAGGCTCACCCTCGCGGCTGCGGAAGAGTTGCGCGTGCCATTGCCGATCGCGAGCCTGCTGCGCGACCGCTTGTTGGCCTTGCTCGCGCAGGGCGGCGAGGACCTCGACTGGTCGGCGATCGGTTCGCTTGCGGCAAGAGATGCGGGAGAGAAGGAGTGAGAACTGGTGAAATCAACAAGGCTCTCAAGTCTTTGATTTCCCTTGCTGAACCTAGCCGCGCCGCCTGGGTGACGCTCGTTCCGCCGATACATGGAGTTTCCCGGCTTTGTGAGGTAGTCTTGCAAAGAGGGAGAGACCAGTCATGGAACGCCGCTTGGCTGCGATCCTCGCCGCTGATGTGGTCGGCTATTCGGCGCTGATGGAGCGCGATGAGGCAGGGACTTTTGCGCGTCTCAGGGCGGGCCGCAAGGAACTGTTCGAGCCTGAAATCGAGCGCCACCATGGGCGCGTCTTCAAACTGATGGGCGATGGGTTGCTCGCCGAGTTTGCGAGCGTCGTCGATGCTGTCGAATGCGCGGTTTCGCTCCAGCGCGGCCTGGCCGAGCGCAATCTTTCGGTGCCGGAGTCCGAGCACATTGAGGTGCGCATTGGAGTCAATCTCGGCGAGGTGATTGTCGAGGGAGATGATCGCTACGGCGAGGGAGTGAATATCGCCACCAGACTTGAGCAGCTGGCCGAAGCCGGGGATGTATATGTCTCGGGCAAAGTCGCGAATGAGGTGGCAAAGAAGCTCGCTTTCGACTTCGAGCCAATGGGCGAGCAGAAGGTCAAGAATATAGTCGAGCCCATCCCTGTCTATCGCGTGAGACTTGACGGGAAAACAGGATCGCGAGCTGCCGCCGTATCCCGCGTCCGCTCCCACCGGGCTCGCCTTCTCGTTGCCGGCCTGGCCGGACTCCTGCTGGCGATCGCAGGGATATACGGTTTCCTGCGATGGCAAGGCGAGGCATCAGCTCCCGCCCTGGCCGGAGGGCCTTCGATCGCGGTACTTCCCTTCGCAAACCTGAGCGATGATCCACAGCAAGGTTATTTTGCCGATGGCGTCGCCGAAGACCTGATGACGGACCTTTCGCGGATCTCCGGTCTATTCGTGGCCTCGCGCAATTCGACATTCGCCTACAAAAGCAAGTCGGTGGATCTGCGCCAGGTCGGGCGCGAGCTTGGGGTCAGACACGTGCTCGAGGGCAGCGTCCGGCGCGCGGGAGACAAACTGCGCATCAATGTGCAATTGATCGATGCGGCCAGCGGCGGCCATGAATGGGCCGAGCGCTATGAGGGTTCGCAAGCCGATATCTTTGCCTTGCAGGACCAGGTGACGACGGCAGTTGTCGCGGCGCTCGCTTTGAAGCTCACGCCCGGCGAACAGGCCGAGATCGCACCGCGAGAGAACTCAAGTCCCGGAAGCCTATGACGCGTTTCTGCGCGGCTGGCAGCACTATCAGCGCACGACGCCCGCAGATTTCCTGAGCTCCATACCTTATTTCGAGAAGGCGATCGCGCTCGATCCGGCCTATGGTCGGGCGCATGCCGCCCTCGCGATGGTCTATTTCCGCAGCTACGATCAGCGCTGGCCCGGCGTACTCGGAATGACGGCGGACGATGCCTATCGCAAGGCGCGCGATCACCTGCAGCTCTCGCGGACGCGGCCGAGCGCGCTTTCCCATCATGTCGCGCGAACGCGGCTGGTATGATGACGCCTTAAAGGAATTTGCCGCGGCAATCGCTCTCGAACCCAACAATCCCTGGAGCTACGCGGATCTTGCCTTCGCCTTGATCGCGGCGGGCAGGCCCGCCGACGCACAGAAGGAGATCGAGACCGCCATCCGTCTCGACCCGAGCTATCCTCCGATCTTCATCTTCTATCGTGGGCTCGCACTCTTCTCGCAAGACCGCAATGACGAGGCGGCAAAAGCCTTCGAGGAGGCGTTCCGGCTCAACCCGCAGGCGCCATGGGTCGGCCTGTTTCTCGCTTCGGCCTTTGGCAAGAACGGGCGCAAGAGCGAAGCTCTCGAAGCCGTCGCCGCCTATAACGCGGCGCGCGTGAAGGCAGGCGGTGTGCCCTTCGTGATGCAAGAACTAACGTTTCCAGGCCTAGTCCCGCGTCCGATGGATATCGTGCCGCCGCAACAGGACCGCCTGACTCAGGGACTCGCTCCTTTGAACATTCCCATTTATTTGAACGATGCGAAGCAGCGGCTGAACGGCGATGAAATCAGGATGCTCCTTTTCGGCCATCGGGTCCATGGCCGAACCCAGGGGGAGGGAAAGGACTATGGGATGTTTATCCTGGCGGAAGATGGGCTCGTAACGGGCTTCGGCCGCTGGGACAAAGGCCCGGGCAAAGCCTCCATCAGGAACGAGACCTTTTGTGTCGTCTACCCGGCAAACGAATGGTGCACGCAGGTATACCGTAATCCCGGCGGCAGCCGGGCGAAGGAGAACGAGTATTACTTTTTCAGCAACTTTGGCGGCGCACTCCCGTTCTCGCAAGTGAACTAGCGCGCATCCCGGCGAAGTGGAATCATTTGCTCTGACTTACGTGAGACGCCGACGGCGTCGAATGACGCCAGCTGCGAGCGCGTCTCAAGCACGTCCGACAAAGTTCAATAGGGGTAGTAGTAATATTCCGGTATGGGGCCTGTGGGCACCAGAAGCTCCTCGAGCTTTTTCAGCGCCTTCTGCATCATGCTCGGAGATTTGCCGGAGTCGAGATCGCGCTTGATGTCGACGATGATATCGTTCGCGGCGTCGAGGCGGTGCGCCAGCGTTGCCGTGACATAGAGCAGGGCGGCCACGTTCTCCTTGAGAAGCGTCGATGCCTCGGCGAAGTGGAATTCCGCCCGCTCGACGGCGCGCACGTCAGCCGTGTGAGGCTTGTCCAGAATGAGGGCGAGCTCACCGAAAATGGCGCCCGGCTGGGAGACCGTGGCGATCTGCTGGCCGTCGCGCAGGACCTCGACCTCGCCGTGGCGCAGGATGAACAGCTGTCCGGTCGTCGAGCCTGCGTACAGGATGGTTTCTCCGGGGTCGAAAGCGATGACCGGGAGTGCTGCAATGCTTTTCTTGAAGGCCTCTAGGTCCGGAATGAATGGCATGTGACTGATCCCTCTCTGATCGAATGGCGACTGTTGATCGTTTGAGCCCGGAAGTTCTCATGGAATCGCCGCGGCGCTCAATCCCTTTGTTTTGCGCATTGGCTTGCTAGCGCTGACAATACCAGCAGGCGAAATAGCCCACATAATAGATGCCGATCTGGGTTCCCGTCTCATCCCTGATCGGTTCGTAGCCGGTGATATAGGGCCTGCCCAGAATGGGCACCTGGCCATAGAAGGCCTTGCCCGTCCTGATCGATTCGAGCGCCGGCCCCTCGAGAAGGGTGCCCATGGCGCGGCTGCCGTCGGGCTTGGGCACGCTGGTCGAGACGCGGACATATTCATCGCCGTTCCTGGCAAAGAGGGTCGCCGTCATCCCGCTGCCATCCTGCTTTCCGATCGTATCGACGATGTCGAAGCTGTTGTTGACCTTGGTCGCGCCGAAATAGAGAGCAGGGGCGTCGGTCCCCTCGACGGCCTCTTTCCCTTCGAGCTTGGGCGCACCCAGTTTGGCGGTCGTCGCCATCAGGAGCTCCATGGATTTGGCCACTCTCTCGTCCTCCTGGGCGTACCCGATGCGGGGCAGCGCGAGCGACGTTGCGATGAGGCATAGAGCGAGGAGAAGGCCGAACAAGATGTGCTTGCCATTCATCTGGCGAACTCCCGGTGCAAGGTACGAAATTCTGGTGTTCATGACACGGGATCCTTCAAGGCCGGCGCTACGTGGCCTGCAACGGGGAGGCTCTTGTCCGGAATCAGGGGCGCGGGCGCACCCTCATAGAGCTCGAGCCGCCGGTCGATCACGAAGCGGAACCAGGCGCCGCAGAGGAGGCTCGTCACCAGCGCGGTCAGGATGAGCGTGATGAAGAAGATCTGGTTGATGATGCCGACGCTGTAGGCGAGGCTCGCCAGCACGATGCCGGGGCCGCCCCTGGTCGTCATGGCGACGCTGAAGTTCCAGGAGGTCATGCCGGAATGGCCGGCGATGCGCATGGAAGGCCACACCGTCAGGAGGACGACGGCGCTCGAGAAGATGAAATATTCGAGCGTCAGGCCGACATCCATGTTGCCGGCGAAGTTGATCTGCAAGCCCACCATGGCGAAATAGATCGGAACGAAGAAGGACATGGCGAATGTCCTGATCGTCTCGCGCGCCTCCTGGAATTCGCGCTGCTGGAGCGAGCCGAAGAGCATGCCGGCGATCAGTGCGCCGAACACCGCGCCGACGTCGATATAGGAGGCAAGTGCCGCCAGCGCCAGGCATACGATGAGCAGATAGCCCACGGGGTAGACGCTCGAGAACCGCGGCGCCAGGCGAATGATGAGAGCAATGATGCGGGGCCCGAGCGCCAGGAAGAAGGCGATGAAGGCGAGACAGAGGAGGGCGGCGCCGATGAGCTCGAGGACATGGACATCGCCGCTGCTCTGAACCGTGGTCGCCACCGCGATCGCGGTCCACAGCACGATGTCGTGCAGCGTCGCGGTCGCGATCACGACCTTGGCGAACTTGGTCTGAATGAGGCCGAGATCGGAGAAGATCTTGGAGATGACGGGAATGGACGTCACCGTAACGGAGACCGCGAAGACGATCTTGAACGCCAGGAGATGGCCGGTGTGCTGCATATATTGCTCGACCGGGATGAAGGATACCGCCCACCAGCCGAGCGCGAAAGGTATGGTGCTGGTGATGATCACCAGCAGGATGATGTCGCGATTCTCATCCTTGGGCATCTTGCGCTGGATGTGGGATCCCGAGGTGAACATCAGCATGCAGAGCCCGAGCCAATAGAACGCGTTGAGCAGCACCTTGTGGCCGACGAATTCGTCGAACAGGAAGAGATCATAGGGGCCCCAGTGCAGCGCGCCCATGACCGAGGGGCCGAGGACGATGCCGGCGCTGATCTCGCCGACTTGTCCTGATGTCCTCGCCATCTATGCCCACCACCTCGAGGCGGATGGTGCCGTCGGCGGCCGAGATCATGTCGCCCGTCTTCAGGCTCTTGTAGAGCGGGCGGTAGGTGAGGTTGTCGGGCTTGAGGACGAATTCCTGGCCGGGCCCCAACGGGATGGGCTCGGCGATATTGTCGGTGCGGATCTTGTATGCCCCAGATCGAGAAGGATTTCGACGCCTGGCGGCAGGTCGCGCTTGAGGCGCAAGATCATGTCTCTGACATCGTCGAGCGAGCCATGCGCGCCATTGACGCGCGCGATGTTCATGCCGGCGGCGTGGAGACGCGCCAGCGACGCCTGATCGGCAGTCTTCGGCCCGATCGTGCAGATGAAACGCGTTTTTACGGCACCGCTCCTTCCGGATCACGGCCCTGAAATCGGTCCACGAGTTGTGAAGCTAGTTGTTTTCCGGCGTGACTTCCGTCACCCCCGGTCCCCGCCCGTCCAAAGCCTCACAGGAGCCTGCCATATGGAGGCTTCTCTGACAAGGCGCGTTCCCGCAGGCGCCCGCTCTTTCAATCTCGGAACTTCACATCGCCGCCGGCTTGCGCCCCTTGATGGCATTGGCGCGCGCCGCATAGGTGATCCGTCCATCCTTGTCTGCCGGGAGGCGTGCACGCAGGCGGGCTTTGACAGCCTCCATATCGGGCGCGGGCAGTTGGGCGACCGTGGCGGCAAGGGTCGGAGCCTTCATGCTGATGGTCCATAGATCATCGAAATCGGCGAAGGTCCGCTGGACGGCGATCTCGCGCTCTCGACCGCCTCGAGCCCCGCCGCCGACCACAGGTCGCGCAGGCTATCCATGCGAGAGGCCTCGAGCTGCGGCGGGCGCGGGGGTCAAGGCCCGCGGCGCGGACTTCCTCGACGATCGGCGTCAGGGGAAAGCCGCCGCCCAGCATGTCCCACATGTAGGTGGCGACGATGCCCCCGGACGCACCACCCGGACCATTTCGGCAACCGCCTTGGCGGGCTTCGCTACGAAGACGAGGACCAAGGCCATGATGGCGGCATCGAACCGGTCGGGCGGGAAGGGAAGCGCCATCGCGTCGCCGATCTGGAATTGCGCCAGGCGCGCAACCGGGCGCGTGCGGGCAAAGGCGAGCTGTCCTTCCGAGGGATCGATGCCCTGAATCTCTTTTGGGCGCGCAGCGCTCGCGAGGAGCGTTGTGAAGCGCCGTTGCCGCAGCCGACGTCGATCCAGCGCAAGCCTTGCCGAGGCGCCAGCCAGTCGAGGAACACCTCGCCGGCATAGCGGCTCCAGACGCCCATCATCTGCTCATAGGCAGCACCGTCATTGAAGCGGATCTGCTGTTGCTCCATTGTCAGCATCCTGCTCAGTCGTTCGAAGGATGTTGAGAATACCCCCGGAGCCCGGGCTTCGAGAACCCGAAACTCATCTAGTGTCCCGAATCCGAAGTTCGCATCACCTCGCAGCGTCTTCCGAGCGAACTTCGGATCGAAAGGACACTAGAAAATCTGACAATTCTAGTGTGCTTTTGAATACGAAGTTCCTGTCGGTATATCGGCTAGATATCAGGAACTTCGCGTTCAGCACACTAGACGAGCGTTTCCCGGAGGTCTCCCATGCAGCATTACGACGCGATCGTCATCGGCACCGGACAGTCAGGGCCTTCGCTGGCCAAGCGCCTCGCGGGCGCCGGGCTGACCGTCGCGATCATCGAGCGCAAGCTCTTCGGCGGGACGTGCGTCAATACCGGCTGCACGCCGACCAAGGCGCTGGTGGCGAGCGCCTATGCCGCGCATATGGCGGCCCGCGCCGCCGACTTCGGCGTGATGGTCGGGGCAAGGCGCGCATCGACATGAGGCGCGTGAAAGATCGCATGGCGCATCGTCAGCCCCTCGACCAAGGGCGTCGAGCGCTCGCTGCGCAAGACCGAGCGCTGCACCGTCTATCACGATCATGCGCGCTTCGTTTCGCCCGCGCGAGGTCGCCGTCGGCAGCGACGTGCTCGGCGCCGAGAGGATCTTCATCAATGTCGGTGGACGCGCGCGGTGCCCGACATGCCGGGGCTCGACAGGTGCCGATTTCACCAACAGCACGCTGCTCAAAGGGATTTCTCTGCCGAGCATCTCGTCATCGTCGGCGGCAGCTATATCGGGCTCGAGTTCGCCCAGATGTTCCGCCGCTTCGGCAGCCAGGTGACGGTCATCGAAATGGCGCAGCGCCTGTGCCGCGCGAGGATGAGGATGTCTCGGCGGCGATTGCCGATATTCTTGAGCGCGAAGGCATCGCGGTGCGCCTTGAAGGCGCAATGCATTTCGGTGGCGAAGCGCGGCGACGACATCGCCGTCGTCGATTGCGCGGAAGGAGCGCCCGAAGTCGCGGGCGCCACCTGCTGCTGGCGGTCGGGCGCGCGTCCCAATACCGACGACCTCGGCCTCGACAAGGCCGGCATCGCCACCGACGCGAGCGGCTATATCACGGTCGACGACGAGCTGCGCACCAATGTGCCGGGCATCTGGGCGCTCGGCGACTGCAACGGCATGGGCGCCTTCACCCACACCTCCTACAACGACTTCGAGATCGTCGCCGACAATCTTCTAGACAGCGAGAAACGCAGGGTGAGTGACCGGATCGTGGCCTACGGCCTCTTTATGGATCCACCGCTCGGCCGCGTCGGATGACCGAAGACGAGGTACGCCACCGGAAAGCCGGCTCTTTGTGCCGATGGCGATGGAAGATGTCGGCCGCGCGGATGAAAAAGGCGAACGCAGGGATTCATGAAGGTCCCGATCGATCGGGAGACCCAGCCGTTCCTCGGTGCCGCGATCTGGGCATGGGCGGCGACGAAGCGATCCATTGCATCATGGACCCGATGTACGCCAAGGCGCCGTATACGGTGATGCAGCGGGCAGTGCATATCCATCCGACCGTGTCGGAGTTGCTGCCCA